>NZ_JBQZFT010000006.1:0-239039 GCF_052692115.1 Serratia sp. TSA_105.2 | reverse complement strand
GGGAGTTCTCGGCGGGCCGCAACCCCTAATTGCAAAAAACTTTTCAAGCGCGCTTTTTTTCAACAAAAGGGCGAAAAAGCGACGAATTTATGTCACTTTTTCCGGCAAACAGCCATAAAAGCTGGCGATCACTGGAGTAAAATAGATATAACGATGTCAGTAAGGACCCGCAGCCATGCCGCTAAATGCACAACAACAGGCCGCCCAACGCAATCTTTCTTATCTGCTTGCAGAGAAACTCGGCCAACAAATTCTGGCGGGCGATTATCAGGCCGGCAGCATCCTGCCCGGTGAAATGGAACTGGGCGAGCAATTCGGCGTCAGCCGCACCGCAGTACGCGAAGCGGTAAAGATGTTAGCCGCCAAAGGCATGTTGTTGCCACGCCCACGTATTGGCACCCGCGTGATGCCGCAAAGCCAATGGAATTTTCTCGATCAGGATTTACTGACCTGGTGGATGACGCGGGAAAACTTCGATCAGGTAATGCAACACTTCCTTATCCTGCGCACCTCGCTGGAGCCGCAGGCCTGCGCGTTGGCGGCAAACCACGCCAGCCCGCAGCAAACCAAGCTGCTGGCGGAGCTGATGGCGGAAATGCGCGCGCTGCATACCCAGTTTGATCGCGAGCGTTGGATCCAGGTCGATACCCAATTCCACCAGCTCATCTACGAGGCCAGCGGCAACCCGTTCCTGACCTCGTTCGCCAACCTGTTCAGTTCGGTGTACCAAAGCTACTTCCGCGCCATCACCGGCAATGAAGTGATCAAGCTGCGCCATCATCAGGCTATCGTCGATGCGATACTCGCCGGGGACAGCGCAGGCGCGCTCGTTGCCTGCCAGGTGCTGCTGAAAGAGAAAGACTAGACACGCTCCCCGCTTATATATAGAAGAAAGAGACGAGGGACAGACGACCATTTAACCAGGACCGACCATGACCCAATCCGCGCGCAGTATGGCTGGACTACCGTGGATCGCCGCAATGGCGTTCTTTATGCAGGCGCTGGACGCCACTATCCTAAACACCGCGCTGCCGGCGATAGCCCAAAGCCTGGGGCGTTCGCCGTTGGCGATGCAATCGGCCGTCATCAGCTACACGCTGACGGTGGCGATGCTGATCCCGGTCAGCGGCTGGCTGGCGGACCGCTTCGGCACCCGCCGCGTGTTCATCTTCGCCGTCACGTTATTCACCCTCGGCTCGCTGCTGTGCGCCCTCTCCCCCACGTTGAGCGCGCTGGTCGCCTCTCGTGTGCTGCAGGGCATCGGCGGCGCGATGATGATGCCGGTCGCACGGTTGGCGCTGCTGCGCGCCTACCCGCGCAGCGAACTGCTGCCGGTGCTGAACTTCGTCACCATGCCCGGCCTGGTCGGGCCGATTCTGGGGCCGCTGCTGGGCGGCTGGCTGGTCACCTACGCCACTTGGCACTGGATTTTCCTGATCAATATCCCTATCGGCCTGCTCGGCATCTTCTATGCGCGCAAGTACATGCCGGACTTCACCACGCCCAAGCGCCGCTTCGATTTCCTTGGCTTCATGCTGTTCGGCCTGAGCCTGGTGCTGATCTCTACCGGGCTTGAGCTGTTTGGCGAGCGGGTGCTGGCGAGCTACGTTTCGCTGGGCATTCTGCTCAGCGGCTTCGTTATGCTGTTCGGCTATATCGCGCACGCACGCCGCCATCCTCAGCCGCTGATCGGTCTAGACCTGTTCAAAACCCGCACCTTCTCGGTCGGTATCGCCGGCAACGTCGCCTCCAGGCTGGGCACCGGCTGCGTGCCGTTTTTAATGCCGCTCATGCTGCAGGTGGGATTCGGCTATACGGCGATCGTCGCCGGCTGCATGATGGCGCCGACCGCCATCGGTTCGCTGATGGCGAAATCCACCGTCACTCAGGTGCTGCGCTGGTTCGGCTACCGTAAAACGCTGGTCGGCATCACCGTCATCATCGGGATACTGATCGCCCAATTCTCCCTGCAAAGCCCGGGCATGCCGCTGTGGCTGATGATCCTGCCGTTGTTCGTGCTGGGCATGGCGATGTCCACCCAGTTCACCGCCATGAACACCATCAGCCTGGCGGATTTGAATGACGCCAACGCCAGCGCCGGCAACAGCGTCCTGGCGGTCACCCAGCAGCTGTCCATCAGCTTCGGCGTGGCAATCAGTGCGGCGGTGCTGCGTTTTTACGAATCCCTGTCGTTAGGCACCATGATCGACCACTTCCATTACACCTTTATCACCATGGGGATCGTCACCGTGGCATCGGCGCTGGTGTTTATGTTGCTGAGAAGGAAGGATGGCCGCAATTTGATCAGCGGCCAGGAAAGCAAGAAAGAAGCGAAGGCGGCGAGTTAACGGCGGCCCACCGAGGCGCGTTCCACCAGCTCGGGCGTCAGCACCAGCACCTGGGGCGCGCGCTCCGGGTTTTGCAGGCGGTTGATCAGCGCATCGATCGCCAGTTCGCCCAGCGAATCCTTCGGCTGATGAATGGTACTCAGCGGCGGCGCCAGATAACGCGCCAACTCAATGTCATCGTAGCCCATCACCGCCATATCCTGCGGCACGGAAAGCCCGGCCTGATACAGCGCCTGATAAACGCCTACCGCCACCGCATCGTTGCCGGCAAACACCGCATGCGGCGGCTCGTCCAGCGCCAGCAGTTGGTGCATGGCGTTCACGCCGCCCTCAAACTCAAAGTCGCAATGCACTTCATACCCTGGCGGAACCGGCAATCCGGCGCGCCGCATCGCGTTGCGATAGCCTTCCAGTCGGTGACGGGCGGTGGTTTTATCCTGCGGGCCGGCGATGCAGGCGATCTTGCGGTAGCCGCGGGCGATCAGATGATCGGTCGCCATCTCGCCGCCCAGCAGCGAGTTATCCTGAATAATGTCGTTGGCACCCTCGAACGGCGCCCAGTCCATCATCACGATCGGCAGTGACGGGTAGCGGCTCAGGGCATCCTGCGACGGCCGGTGGTTTTCAGTGCACATCAACAGCAAACCGTCGACGCGCTTTTGCAGCAGCGTCTCCATGCTGCGGTTCATGCGCGCGGCGTCTTCTTCGGTGTTGCACAGGATTAAACTGTAGCCGCGTTCATAGCAGCTGCGCTCCACGCCGCGCACCACTTCGGCATAAAACGGGTTGTTGCTGGCGGTCACCAGCATGCCGATGGTGCGCGTCTGGTTGAGCTTCAGGCTGCGCGCCAGCGCGGAAGGCGCATAGTTCAGCTGTTCTACGGCCGCCATGACCTTGTCGCGCACGCTATCGCTGACAAAGCGATTGTTGTTGACCACATGCGAAACGGTAGAGGTTGAAACACCCGCCAGGCGGGCGACATCTTTCATGGTGGCCAAAGGATCACCCCTGCTGCTGCAAGAAGGCGTCAATCTCTTCACGCCACGGCACCGAAGGCTGCGCCCCAGGGCGGGTCACGGCGATCGCCGCCGCCGCATGGGCGAAACGCACCGCGTCGGCCATGATCTTGCCCTCCAACAGGGCAGTGACCAGCGCACCGTTAAAGGTATCGCCGGCGGCGATGGTATCCACCGCTTGCACCTTGAAGCCGGGCACCAGTTTGCCATTGCCGTTCTCGCTCAGCCACACGCCGCGGCTGCCGAGGGTGATGATCACCGTCGTGATGCCCTTGTCGTGCAGCGCCTGCGCCGCACGCGCCGCATCGGCGTCGTTGTCCACGGCGATGCCGGTCAGGCGCTGGGCTTCGGTTTCATTCGGGGTGATCATATCGATCATGCCCAGCAGCTCGTCCGGCAGCTCGCGCGCCGGAGCCGGGTTGAGGATCACCTGCGTGTGATGCTGCCTCGCCAGGCGGGCGGCGGCGATCACCGTTTCCAGCGGCGACTCCAGCTGCATCAGCAAAGCGTCGGCATCGATCACTTTTTGTTGGTAGCGCACCAGGTAATCCGGCGTCACCGCGGCGTTGGCGCCGGCATCGATGCCGATCACATTCTCGCCTTCGGCGTTGACGAAGATCAGCGCCACGCCGGTGGTGCTGTCGGCGATGGCTTCAATCGGTTGGGTATCAATACGATCGCTCGCCAGCTGCCGGCGGACACGTTCGCCGATATCGTCGGCGCCCACGCAGGCGATAAAGGCGATCTCCGCCCCGCTGCGCCCGGCCGCCACCGCCTGATTCGCGCCCTTGCCGCCAAACGCCACCTTATACTGTTTCCCGATCACCGTTTCACCTGGGTGGGGGAACTGTTCAATATTGAGGATATGGTCGGCATTGATGCTGCCAAGAACCACCAGCTTACCTGTTTCCATCGCATTGATTCCTGAATTGCGCGCCATCGTAAACGCCCCGTTCCGATGGCGCTGGTATGACTTACTGAGTGACCAGTTTCAAATCGACCGGAATGGTCGCCGGCACTTTTTCGCCTTTCAGCACTTTATCGGCGGTTTCCACACCGATCACGCCGATCTGATCGGGACGCTGCGCCACGGTCGCCGCCAGCTTACCGCCTTCGACCGCTTTCACGCCATCGGCGGTGCCGTCGAAGCCTACCACGATCACGTCGGTTTTACCGGCGGTTTGCAGCGCGCGCAGCGCACCCAGCGCCATTTCATCGTTCTGAGCGAACACCGCCTGCACATCCGGGTGCGCAGTCAGCAGGTTCTGCATCACGTTCAGGCCCTTGGTGCGATCAAAGTCGGCCGGCTGGCTGGCCAACAGTTTGAATTTATTCTGATCCAGCGACTGTTTGAAGCCTTCACCGCGTTCACGCGCGGCGGAAGTGCCGGCAATGCCTTCCAGCTGAATCACCTTGGCATCGGCGCCCACTTTCTTGGCGATGAAGTCACCGGCCATTTTGCCGCCCACGCGGTTGTCCGAAGCGATGTGGCTCACCACGTCGCCCTTACTCGCCACGCGGTCCAGCGTAATGACCGGGATTTTCGCCTGGTTGGCCATCTTGATAGCGTTGCCTACCGCGTCGGAGTCGGTCGGGTTGATCAGCAGCAGCTTGGGCGCGCGCACCATCAGATCCTGCACGTTGGCCAGTTCTTTCGCCGGGTTGTTCTGGGAATCCAGCACCACCAGGTTGTAACCCAGCTTGTTGGCCTCTTGCTGCGCACCGTCCTTCATCGAGACGAAGAACGGGTTGTTGAGGGTGGACACCACCAGCGCGATGGTGTCTTTGGCCATGGCATTGGCGCTCAGGGTGGCGCTCAGCGCGATGGCGGAGGCTAAGGTTGCCAGTTTTTTCATTTTCATCATCGTGATTCCTGTAGGGGGAGGTTACTTGTTGCTTTTGTTATCTACCAGAACCGCCAGCAGTATCACCACTGCCTTCACGATCATTTGGTAGTAGGAAGAAACACCCAGTAAATTCAGGCCGTTGTTCAGGAAGCCGAGGATCAGCGCCCCGATCAGCGTACCGACGATGCGGCCCTTGCCGCCGGCCAGGCTGGTGCCGCCCAGCACCACGGCGGCGATGGCGTCCAGCTCATAGCCGGTGCCGGCGGTCGGCTGCGCCGACGACAGGCGCGCCACTTCGATCACCCCGGCCAGCGCCGCCAGCAGGCCGCACAGCGAGTAGACGATAATCTTCACTTTATCGACGCTGATGCCGGACAGGCGGGTCGCCGCTTCGTTGCCGCCCAGGGCATAAATATAGCGGCCCAGGCGCGTATGGTGCAGCATATACCAGGCGGCGATGAACACGATCGCCATGATCCAGATCGGCGTAGGCACGCCCAGCGGGCGGCCGATGCCGAACCAGCCGAAGGTGTCAGCCACGTCAGTGAAACCGGTGTTGACCGGGCTGCCGTTGGTGTACACCATGGTGACGCCGCGCAGCAGCAGCATCATCACCAGCGTAGCGATAAAGGCCTGCACCTTGCCTTTGGCGACGATCACCCCGGTGCAGGCGCCAACTGCCGCGCCCAGCGCCAATGCCGCCGCCACCGCCACCAGCGCGTTGACCTCAAAGCCGACGATCGACGCCGCCACCGCGCCGGTCAGCGCCAGCAGCGATCCCACCGACAGATCGATGCCGGAGGTGAGGATCACCAGCGTCATCCCCACCGCCATGATGGCGTTCACCGAGGTCTGCTGCAGAATATTGAACAGGTTGTTCAGGGTGAAGAAGTTCGGGCTCATGGAAGAGACCACGGCGATCAGCACCAGCAGCGCAATCAACGACTTCTGCTCTAACAGCCACTCTTTACTGAACCAGCGCTTGGCTGCGATAGTCTGGGAACTCATATCTGATTACTCCTGCTTTACGCCGTATTGCTTGCCGACGGCTGCCGCCATCAACGCTTCCTGGGTGGCCTGTTCAATCGGGAACTCGCCGCTGAGATGCCCTTCGTGCATCACCAGAATGCGATCGCTCATGCCCATCACCTCCGGCATTTCCGAAGACACCAGAATGATGCTCAGCCCTTCCTGCTTGAACTGGTTGATTAACTGATAGATCTCTTTTTTGGCGCCGACGTCGACGCCGCGCGTCGGCTCATCGAGGATCAGCACCTTCGGCCGGGTCATCAGGCCGCGGGCGATCGCCACTTTTTGCTGGTTGCCGCCGGAAAGCAGGCCGATCGGCTGCTCCATCGATGGCGTTTTAATATTGAACAGGCGGATGAAATCCCCCACCGCTTGCCGCTCATCGGCCTGTTTCAGGCTGCCGTCGGCGCGGCTAAAGTAGCGCAGCGCGGTCAGCGACATGTTTTCCTTCACCGACATGCCCAGCACCAGGCCGTCGCGCTTGCGGTCTTCCGAGATATAGACGATGCCGTTCGCCAACCCGTCCTGCGGCGAGTGGGTGACCACATCGCGGCCGTCCAGGTTGACGGTGCCGGCCTTGCGCGGCGCGGCGCCATACAAGATTTTCATCAATTCGGTGCGCCCGGCGCCCATCAGCCCGGCCACGCCGAGGATCTCGCCGCGATACAGCGTAAAGCTGACGTCTTCAACGCCGGGGCCGGAAAGGTGGCTGACGTCCAGCCGTTTTTCCCCGCGCGGCAAATCCAGGCGCGGGTACTGCTCTTCCAGTTTGCGGCCGACCATCATCTCAATCAGCGAATCTTCCTGCAGCTCGCTCACCAGCCGCTCGGCGATAAACTGCCCGTCGCGGAACACGGTCACGTCGTCGCAGATTTCAAAAATCTCTTTCAGGCGGTGCGAGATATAAACGATGCCTCGCCCTTCGGCCTTCAACTCGTTGATCACCTTAAACAGCGAGGCGGTTTCGGTGTCGGTCAGCGCATCGGTCGGTTCGTCCATGATGATCACTTTCGATTCGAAGCTCAGTACCTTGGCGATCTCCACCATCTGCTGATCGCCAATCGACAGCTCGCCCACCAGCCGGTGGCTGCTGTAGCGCAGATTGAGACGCGCCAACAAGCGATCGGCCTCGGCATACATGCGCTTCCAGTCAATGCGGCCGAAACGGTTGACGAACTCGCGGCCGAGGAAGATGTTTTCCGCAATCGTCAGCTGCGGGATCAGATTCAGCTCCTGATGGATAATACCGATGCCCGCTTCCTGCGAATCCTTAGGCCCGTTGAACACCACCTCGTTACCGAGAAAATACTGGCTGCCGGCGTCTTTCTGGTAGATGCCGGTCAGCACTTTCATCATGGTGGACTTCCCGGCGCCGTTTTCCCCCACCAGCGCCATCACCTTGCCGGGATAGACGCTGAGGGCGGCGCCGGAAAGCGCCTTCACGCCGGGAAAGGCTTTATCAATCCCTTTCAGTTGCAGTAAAGGTTGCATACGCGCCTCAGAAAGTTACGCCGGCGCACAGGATCACGTTCGCGTAAGGCGAACACTCCCCGCTGCGGATCACCGCCCGGCTGTGCCCGGTTTGCGCTTTAAACGCCTGATGGCTGATATAGCGCACGCCGATGGTGTTACCTTGGCGTTGGCCCAGTGCGGTCAGTTCAGCCAACAGTGCCTCGTGGAGCGACGGATTCTGTTTCACGATCTCTTCCGCCAGGATGGCGCTTTCTACCCGCATCTCTTGCGTGACCGCCGCGAACACCTGCATGAAGGTCGGCACGCCCTGCGTCAGCGCCAGATCGATGCGCTGCGCTTCCGCCGGTATCGGCAGGCCCGCATCGCACAGGGTAAGCTGGTCGGTATGCCCCAGCCGGGCAATCACGGCAGACACGTCGGAATTCAGTAATACGCCTTTTTTCATCTCTCACTCCACCAGCGAAACGTTTCGCTCTCTGAGGGAGTTTAAAAAAACGGCAGGGGAAGGCAACCGGGACAATGCAGAAGTGTGATCGCTATCGAAACGTTTCGTTCACGCCCGGGCAATGCTCAAACAAAAGGGGCTCAGCCATGCTGAGCCCCTTATCAGGCGGGTTAGATCTCGACCTGCGTGCCGAGCTCGATGACCCGGTTCGGCGGGATCTCAAACTGATCCGGCGCGCGCAGCGCATTGCGGCTCAGGGCGACGAACAGCTTGCCGCGCAGGTAGAGGTACCACGGCCGCTTGGTGAGGATTAGCGACTCATGGGACATGAAGAACGAGGTCTCCGACATGCGGCACGGCAATCCTTCCAGCCCGCAGCGGTGGAACACTTCCTCGACGTTCGGCGTTTCACGCCAGCCGTAGCTGGCCACCACCCGCCAGAAGGTCGGCGACAGCTGTTCGATGGTCACCCGGCGCACGTTGTGCACGTAAGGCGCATCCTCGGTGCGCAGCGTCAGCAGCACCACGCGTTCATGCAGCACCTTGTTGTGCTTCAGGTTGTGCAGCAGCGCAAAAGGAATGACGTTGGTGGCGCGCGACAGGAACACCGCGGTACCCGGCACTCGCACCGGCGGCGATTTCTCCAGCGAGGCGATCATCGCCTCCAACGAGTTGCCGTGTTCATGCAGGCGGCGCAGCAGGCGGAAGCGCTCGCTCTTCCAGGTGGTCATAATGATGAACATCACCAGCGCCAAGGTCAGCGGTAACCAGCCGCCGGAGAACAGCTTCAGGGCGTTGGCGGAGAACATCGGCACGTCGATGATCAGCAAGATGGCCACGATGCCGATCGCCAGGAAGCGATTCCAGTGCCAGTTGTTGATCGCCACCGAGGTGACCAGAATGCTGGTCAGCACCATGGTGCCGGTGACGGCGATGCCGTATGCCGCCGCCAGGTTGCTGGAGTGCTCAAAGCCGATGATTACCAGCACCACCGAGATGTACAGCGTCCAGTTGATCACCGGAATGTAGATCTGGCCGGATTCCATTTCCGAGGTGTGAATGATGCGCATCGGCGACAGATAGCCCAGACGCACCGCCTGGCGAGTCAGCGAGAAGACGCCGGAAATTACCGCCTGCGAAGCGATAACCGTCGCCAGGGTCGCCAGAATCAGCAGCGGGATCAGCGCCCAGTCGGGCGCCAGCAGGAAGAACGGGTTTTTGATCGCCTCAGGGTTTTTCAGCAGCAGCGCACCCTGGCCGAAGTAGTTGAGCACCAGCGATGGCAACACCACGGTGAACCAGGCCAGGCGGATCGGGAACTTGCCGAAGTGCCCCATATCAGCATACAGCGCCTCGACGCCGGTGATCGACAGCACCACCGCCCCCAGCGCAAAGAACGACACCTTCTTATATTCCATGAAGAAGTTGAGCGCCCATTTGGGGTTCAGCGCCTGCAGCACTTCCGGGTTCGAAATGATGCTGCGCGCACCCAGCACCGCCAATACGATGAACCACAGCAGCATTACCGGGGCGAACAGCTTGCCGACGCTGCCGGTACCGTGCTTTTGGATAATGAACAGCAGCGTCAGCACCAGAATGGAGAGCGGCACGATATAGGCGTCGAGCGCAGGCGCAGCGATTTCCAGCCCCTCTATCGCCGACATCACCGAGATCGCCGGGGTGATCACCACCTCGCCATAGAAGAAGCTGCCGCCGATCAGGCCCAGTATCACCAGCACCGCGGTGGTACGCGCCGAGGTGTTGCGCCCGGCCAGCGACATCAGCGTCAGAATGCCGCCCTCGCCGGCGTTGTCCGCGCGCATCACGTAGGTGAGATATTTGAGGGAAACGATCACGATCAGCATCCAGAAAATCAGCGACAGGAAGCCGAAAACCACGTCTGGACGAACATCGAAGCCGTAATGGCCGGAGAAACACTCTCTCAGCGTATAGAGAGGGCTGGTGCCGATATCACCGTAGACCACGCCGATGGCCGCCAGGGTTACCGCCGATAAGGACTGCTTATGCTCTGCGCTCATAATTCGTTTCTTTATCAGAACATCCGTTAGCGATGCATCCGCATCAGGCAAAATACGGGCTCAAAGATCCGTCACGCCCACCAGAAAGCCGCACAGTATGCACCATTTATACGGCTTGCCTACCCTTATATCAGAGCCGAAAAATAAACAAAATGTGAACCGGATATCCGGCACAACTTAGAAAAATATTACTAATCAATAAGCTATACCACTAAAAATAATGGTGGTTTATCATCGGATTATCGACCAAGATTGGCTAACTCTCGGACAATGCGACAATTATATGACGCCATCATCCCTTCTGGCAGAACGAATTTCCCGCCTCAGCAGCGCGCTGGAGAGCGGTCTTTATGAGCGGCAAGAAGCGATCCGCCTGTGCCTGCTGGCGGCGCTGAGCGGCGAAAGCGTATTCCTGCTCGGCCCGCCCGGCATCGCCAAGAGCCTGATCGCGCGCCGGCTGAAGTTTGCCTTCCGCAACGCCCGCTCCTTTGAATACCTGATGACGCGCTTTTCCACGCCGGAAGAGGTCTTCGGCCCGCTCTCTATTCAGGCACTGAAAGATGAAGGGCGTTATCAGCGCCTGACCGCCGGCTACCTGCCGGAAGCGGAGATCGTGTTTCTGGACGAAATCTGGAAGGCCGGCCCGGCGATCCTCAACACCCTGCTGACGGCGATCAACGAACGGCGCTTTCGCAACGGCAACAGCGAAGAACCGATCCCGCTGCGCCTGCTGGTCACCGCCTCCAACGAACTGCCCGAAGCGGACAACAGCCTCGAAGCCCTGTATGACCGCATGCTGATCCGCCTGTGGCTGGACAAGGTGCAGGATAAACAGAATTTCCGCTCGCTGCTGGTCAACCGCCAAAACGAGAGCCAAAACCCGGTGCCGGCGGCGCTGAGCATCAGCGACGAAGAGTTTCTGCAGTGGCAACCGCAGATAGACAAGGTGGCGCTGCCGGAAGCCTGCTTTGAGTTGATTTTCCAGCTGCGCCAGCGGCTGGACGCGCTGGAACAGGCGCCGTACGTCTCCGACCGACGCTGGAAAAAAGCCCTGCGCCTGCTGCAGGCCTGCGCCTTCTTCAGCGGGCGCGACGCCATCGCCCCGCTCGACCTGATGCTGCTGAAAGACTGCCTGTGGCACGATCTCACCTCGCTGAAGCTGCTGCAACAACAGATCGATCAGCTGCTGACCGAATCGGCCTATCAGCAGCAGTCTATGCTGATCCAACTGCAACAAATCCACACCCGCTGGCTGCAGGATCAACAACAACAAAGCGATCGGCAGGCCATCAGCCTGGTGAAAAAGGGCGGCATGTTCAGCCGCAAGCCGCAATACGCGCCGGCCACGCCGTTCGCCGGCGGCACGCTCACTCTACTGCTGCAAAAACCGCTGCAGCTGCATGACATTCAGGTCAACCATCTGAGCATCGAGAGCAGCGTGCTGGATAACTGGCTGCAAAAAGGCGGCGACGTGCGCGCCAAACTGAACGGCATCGGCTTCGCGCAGCCGATCGATTTGGAGGTCGACGACCAACTGCACCTGACGGTGCTGGACGTCAGCCGCCAGCCTTCGCTGCTGGCGCTGCCGGGCAAACAGGCCACCGCCACGCCGCAGGCGCTGCTGGATGAAATGGAGGCGTTGGCCCAGCGCCTGGCGGAACAGCGCCGCGCCTTCAGCCAGCATCAGCCTTGTCTGTTCACCCCCGCCGCAGGCCTGGCCAAGATCGAAGCCAGTCTGCTGCAGGTGGCAGAGCAGGTTAAACAGCAACAGCAGCAAATGCGCGGCCAGTAACCATGCTCAGTCTGGAGACGCTCGATCTGCTGCTGGCGATCACCGAAGGCGAGATGATCGAGGAGATGATCGTCGGCATGCTGGCGGCGCCGCAGCTGTCGGTGTTCTTTAAAAAGTTTCCGGCCCTTCGCCGGGCGCTGGATCGCGATCTGCCACGCTGGAAACTGCAGCTCAAGGAGCGTCTGCAGGAGGCCATGGTGCCGCCGGCGCTGGCGCAGGAATTTTACCGCTACCAACAGTGCCAGCTGGAGAACAACATCCAGTTCTATCACAACCTCAACGACACGATGGAGCTGCTGCGCCAGCTGGTCTCGCCGTTTTATGAACAGGCGCGCGCGCTGGTGGACGCCGCCGATCTGCCCAGCCATCCGCTGGACGACAGCTTTCAAACCCTGTTCCTGCAGCGCTGGCGCATCAGCCTGACGCTGCAGGCCACCATGCTGCACCACCAGCTGCTGGAACAGGAGCGCGAGCAACTGATGGCGGAACTGCAGGAGCGCCTGGCGCTGAGCGGCGCGCTGGAGCCGCTGCTGTCGGAAAATGACACCGCCGCCGGCAGGCTGTGGGACATGAGCAAAGGCCAGCTGCAGCGCGGTGATTACCAACGGCTGGTGGAGTACGGTAACTTTTTGCAGCAGCAGCCGGAGCTGAAAAAGCTGGCGCAGCAGCTGGGCCGCAGCTATCAGGCCAAGGCGGTGCAGCAACAGGACGCGCAGCCCGAACCATTCAGGGTCATGGTACAGGTGCCGGCCACGCTGCCGGAAGAAGTGAGCGGCATTCATCAAAGCGACGACATCCTGCGCCTGCTGCCGCCGGAGCTGGCGACGCTGGGGATTGAAGAGCTGGAGTTCGAGTTTTATCGCCGCCTGCTGGAAAAGCGGCTGCTGAGCTACCGCCTGCAGGGCGACGTCTGGCAGGAACAGATCCTGATCCGCCAGGTCACCCATCAGCAGCAGGATCAACAGCCGCGCGGGCCGTTTATCGTCTGCGTGGACACCTCAGGATCGATGGGCGGCTTCAACGAACAGTGCGCCAAGGCGTTCTGCCTGGCGCTGCTGCGCATTGCGCTGGCGGACAACCGCCGTTGCTACATCATGCTGTTCGCCAACCAGATCGTGCATTACGAACTCACCGCCGCCAGCGGCATCGAACAGGCGGTGCGCTTTCTCGGCCAGCAGTTTCGCGGCGGCACCGATCTGGCGGCCTGCCTGAACGCCACCGTCACCAAAATGGCGGAAAGCGGCTGGTTCGACGCCGATGCGGTGATCATTTCCGATTTTATCGCCCAGCGGTTGCCGGAGGAGGTAATAAAGAAGGTGAAACAACAGCAGCAAAGCCACCAGCAGCGTTTCCATGCGGTGGCGATGTCCGCCTACGGCAAACCCGGCATCATGCGCATCTTCGATCATATCTGGCGCTTCGATACCGGGCTGAAAAGCCGTTTGATGCGCCGCTGGCGGCGCTAGGCGGTTAGAGCAGGCCTTCGACCGCCCCACGCACTTCCGGCGACCACACGCCGCACTGCACCTGGCCGATATGCGACAGTTGCAACAGCAGCATCACCAAACGCGACTGGCCGATGCCACCGCCGATGGTCTGCGGCATATCGCCGCGCAACAGCGACTGGTGCCATTCCAGCTTCATGCGCTCTTCATCGCCGGTCAGCGCCAACTGATGTTTCAGCGCGGCGGCATCGACGCGGATCCCCATAGAGGACAGCTCGAAAGCGTCCTGCAGCACCGGGTTCCACACCACGATATCGCCGTTCAGGCCCGCCAGGCCATCCGCCGCCGGCGTGGTCCAGTCATCATAATCCGGCGCCCGCACATCGTGCGATTTGCCATGCGACAGCTTGCCGCCGATGCCGATCAGGAATACCGCGCCAAGCGCTTTGGCGATCGCCCGCTCGCGCCCTTTGGCGTCCAGATCCGGGTAACGCTGCAGCAGGGTTTCGCTGTGCACAAAGTGGATCTGTTCCGGCAGGAACGGGGTCAGGCCATGCTCGCGGCTGACTTCCGTCTCCGTCGCCTTGATGGCGGCGTAAATGCTGCGCACGGTGCTTTTCAGATAGTCCAGGCTACGCTCACCGTCGCCCATCACCCGCTCCCAGTCCCACTGATCGACGTACACCGAGTGGATAGGCGTCAGGCGATCTTCATCCGGGCGTAGCGCCTTCATATGGGTGTACAGGCCTTCGCCGGCGCCGAAATCGTAGCTGCCCAGGGTTTTGCGTTTCCATTTCGCCAGCGAATGCACCACTTCGAAGGTGGCGTCCGGCAGGGTTTTGACCTTAACCTGCACCGCTTTCTCGCTGCCGGAGAGGTTATCCTGCGTGCCGTCGCCCAAACGGCTGAGGATCGGGGCCTGCACTTCGATCAGGCCGAGCTGTTGCTCCAGCTGGCGGGAAAAGAAGGATTTGACCTGGCTGATTTGTTGTTGTTTTTGGATAAACTGTTTTTTCATTGCCGTATCTCTTGTAAACCTGTCTCTGTTGCCATCGATTAAGCAACAAAATGACACGTCAATTCAATATTCATTAATCAATATTGCCTTTTCACTTTTAATCGTTCATTTTTACCCGGACAGAATTCAACAATCGTTAATTAATGGGGGATTAAATGGCGGAAATTTATCAGATCGATAATCTCGATCGCGGCATCCTCAACGCCCTGATGGACAACGCGCGCACGCCGTACGCCGAACTGGCGAAAAACTTCGCCGTCAGCCCCGGCACCATTCATGTGCGGGTAGAGAAGATGAAACAGGCCGGGATCATCACCGGCGCGCGCATCGACGTCAGCCCCAAACAGCTGGGCTACGACGTGTGCTGCTTTATCGGCATCATATTAAAGAGCGCCAAGGACTACCCTTCGGCGCTGAAGAAGCTGGAAAGCCTGGAAGAAGTGGTGGAAGCCTATTACACCACCGGCCACTACAGCGTCTTTATTAAGGTGATGTGCCGATCGATCGACGCGCTGCAACAGGTACTTATCAACAAGATCCAGACCATCGACGAGATCCAGTCTACCGAAACGCTGATCTCGCTGCAGAACCCCATTATGCGCACCATCGTGCCGTAACCCGTCAAATTGCATACCCACATTATCCACAGGTAGATCCCAGCCGATTCACAGCGTACAATGCAGCCACTTTGAGTGAGAAGGTTGGGATCGTTGGTTCATGGCAGACATTACTCTGATCAGTGGCAGTACGCTTGGCAGCGCCGAATACGTGGCTGAACATTTGGCTGAAAAGCTGGAAGACGCGGGTTTCTCTACCGAGATGCTGCACGGCCCTGAACTGGATGAGTTGCCCTTGACCGGCCGCTGGCTGGTGGTCTCTTCCACACACGGCGCCGGCGAACTGCCGGATAACCTTCAGCCGTTGCTGGAACAGATCGCCGAACAACAGCCGGATCTTTCCGAGGTGCAGTTTGGCGCCGTCGGTTTGGGCAGTTCGGAATACGACACCTTCTGCGGTGCGATCAAACAGATCGACGATCTGTTGATCGCCAGAGGCGCGAAAAGGATCGGCGATCGTCTCGAGATCGACGTGACCGAACATGAAATTCCTGAGGATCCGGCCGAGGAATGGGTAAAAAATTGGATTAATTTACTCTAATTCGCCTAAAGATCGTGCGAACGATTGTGGGTAACTATACTTAAAAGCAGGGTAAAAGCCGTAGTTATCCCAATAACAACCGTAGTACGCTTTTTGTCCTGTGCATAACAAGCCTTTTAGATCCCAGCTTATCAGCCTCGGGATCACCGATCATTCACAGCAAACGATCCTCCTTAATCTGCTGATCTTCATCGTGAATAGTCACTTATCCACAGAGGATCGCGATCCTAATAAGAGATCTAATAAAGAGATCTTTAAATAAAAAAGATCTTCTTTTAATTACCGACGATCCTGACCACTTGGTCGATCGTCTAAACTTGAGTAGAATCCCCCACCCCAGGGCAAATACGATCGTTCGCAATACGGCGAGGTGCAGTTCCATGTTTTATCCAGATCAATTTGACGTCATCATCATCGGTGGTGGCCATGCAGGTACCGAGGCTGCCATGGCCGCGGCGCGCATGGGACGTCAGACTTTATTATTGACACACAATATCGATACGCTGGGACAGATGTCCTGTAACCCGGCAATTGGCGGTATTGGTAAAGGGCATCTGGTTAAGGAAATTGATGCACTCGGTGGCCTGATGGCGACGGCGATCGACCATGCCGGCATCCAGTTTAGGATACTAAACGCCAGCAAAGGCCCTGCCGTTCGCGCCACTCGCGCTCAGGCGGATCGCGTACTGTATCGCCAGGCGATCCGTACCGCATTGGAGAACCAGCCCAACCTGATGATCTTCCAACAACCCGTTGAGGATCTGATCGTCGAAAACGATCGCGTAGTCGGCGCTGTAACCCAAATGGGCCTGAAATTCCGCGCCAAGGCGGTGGTATTGACCGTAGGCACCTTCCTGGACGGCAAGATCCATATCGGTCTGGAAAATTACAGCGGAGGCCGCGCCGGGGATCCTCCTTCGATCTCGCTGTCGCAGCGTTTACGAGAACTGCCGCTGCGCGTTAACCGCCTGAAAACCGGTACACCACCACGCATCGACGCCCGCACTATCGATTTCAGCGTACTGGCGCCACAACACGGCGATACGCCGGTGCCGGTATTCTCGTTCCTGGGCGATGCCAGCCAACACCCGGAACAAATGGCGTGCTACATCACCCATACCAACGAAAAAACCCATGACGTGATCCGCAATAACCTCGATCGCAGCCCGATGTATGCCGGGATCATCGAAGGGATCGGCCCACGTTATTGCCCGTCGATCGAAGACAAGGTCATGCGCTTTGCCGATCGCAATGCGCACCAGATCTTCCTCGAGCCGGAAGGCCTGACCAGCAACGAGATTTACCCTAACGGGATTTCCACCAGCCTGCCGTTCGACGTGCAGATGCAGATCGTCCGTTCGATGGAAGGCATGCAGAACGCGCGTATTATTCGCCCTGGCTACGCCATTGAGTACGATTTCTTCGATCCGCGCGATTTGAAGCCGACGCTGGAAAGCAAATTCATTCAGGGGCTGTTCTTCGCCGGCCAGATCAACGGCACTACCGGGTATGAAGAAGCCGCTGCGCAGGGCCTGCTGGCCGGTTTGAACGCCGGGCGCTTCGCCGACGAACAGGAAGGCTGGGCGCCACGTCGCGATCAGGCTTATCTGGGCGTGCTGGTGGACGATCTCAGCACCCTCGGCACCAAAGAACCGTACCGGATGTTTACCTCACGCGCCGAGTATCGTCTGATGCTGCGCGAAGACAATGCCGATCTCCGCCTGACGGAAAAAGGCCGTGAACTGGGCCTGGTGGACGATGTGCGTTGGGCGCGTTACAGCGAGAAGCTGGAGCGAATCGAACGCGAACGTCAGCGCCTGCGCGACATCTGGATGCACCCGCACGCCGAGAACGTCGAACAGGTCAATGCGCTGCTGAAAGCGCCATTGTCGCGCGAAGCGAATGGCGAAGAGCTGCTGCGCCGCCCTGAGATGGATTACGCGCAGTTGACCGGCACCGACGCCTTCGCGCCGCCGCTGGACGATGTACAAGCCGCCGAGCAGGTCGAGATCCAGGTCAAATACGAAGGCTACATCGCTCGCCAGCAGGAAGAGATCGAAAAACAGCAGCGCAACGAGAATACCGTGCTGCCGTTGGATCTCGATTACCGTCAGGTTTCAGGGCTGTCGAACGAGGTGATCGCCAAGCTGAACGATCACAAACCGAACTCCATCGGCCAGGCTTCGCGTATCTCCGGCATTACGCCGGCGGCGATCTCGATTTTGCTGATCTGGCTGAAAAAGCAGGGGCTGCTGCGCCGCAGCGCATAAATCTCGTATCCAGGCGGCCGTTTGTTCATCCCGTAGCCAAACGGCCGCTGACATCACTTGCGCCCTGAATTATCATAGTCGCCTCATTGCGCCAGCTGACCATCCGCTGGTCGTTCAGCGCCTGCCAGAGGATCCGTTGTGCAAAAAAAATTAGACTCGCTGCTTGCGGCAGCAGGCATTGAGCTGCCCGATCAGCAGAAACAACAGCTGCTGGGCTATGTCGGCATGCTGGATAAGTGGAACAAGGCTTATAACCTCACGTCGGTGCGCGATCCGCAGCAAATGTTGGTACGCCACATTCTCGACAGCATCGTGGTCAACCCGCATCTGCAGGGCTCGCGTTTTATCGATGTCGGCACCGGCCCCGGTTTGCCCGGCATTCCGCTGGCGATCGTGCGCCCGGACGCACATTTCACGCTGCTCGACAGCCTGGGCAAACGCGTGCGTTTCCTGCGCCAGGTGCAGCATGAGCTGGGCCTGAACAATATCGAGCCGGTGCAGAGCCGCGTCGAAGCGTTTCCGGCCGAGCCACCGTTTGATGGCGTGATCAGCCGCGCGTTCGCTTCGCTGCAGGATATGCTGTCCTGGTGCCATCATCTGCCGGCGAAAGGGCAGGGGCGTTTTTACGCGTTGAAAGGCGTGCGCCCGGATGAAGAGCTGACGCAGCTGCCGGCAGGCGTTAGCCTGGAGTCCATCGTGCGGCTGCAGGTGCCTGAACTGGAAGGCGAACGCCATCTGGTGATTCTTAAGGCAAACTGAGTTTGCTTTTGATCAAACAAGCGTGAATTAAAGGTAGTTCCAGGCAGAAAGATAAGCAGGCTAATTAGTTGGTCGCTTTTTTTAGTTAATTTACTTTCTATTAACACAAAAACCGCGGCTAATTAGCGACAATAGAGTAATTGCATTTAGAAATAGTCACGTTAGCAATCATGTGCGAAAGATTGGCCTTTGCTGCTAATGTTAATTGGCTGTTGGAATATTGCCCCGCTGCTTGTCAATAAAAGGTTTTCATCGGGTATACGGATTGTTTTTGAACAGTTAACTGATAATGTTTTGATTTATATAATCTTTTGATCGCTCAAATTGCTAAAGACGGTTTGGTTGACCATCGGCTATAAATCAGGAAGGGACATTACTGTGATCAGCTTCGCGTTTCTAAACGCAACGCTGGAATAATCAGACAATTAAATGCGCCCTATTATTCCGACCGTTTTCTTGTGAAAATAGGCTGGAATAGGGAAATTTAAATAATTGTTCACCTTTTCGCTACTTATCGATTGAATTCGTTGGTATGCCCCGTATAATTTGCTCGTTTTTTGCTGCTTGACTCAGGACAGCAAAAACAGTTGTATACGTCACTCAGCATACCCCCTCTGGGGTACGGAGAGAACAAACGTCATGTCTGTGTCCCTTTACAGCGGGAAAGTCGCACGCAAACTGCTGTTTTTGCAGTTAATGACTTTTGTTCTGATCAGCGTTGCTTTCTGGCTGAAAAGCCCGGAATGGAGCGCTTCGGCGCTGGCAGGCGGTCTCGCCGCCTGGTTGCCGAGTGCAATGTTTATGCTGTTTGCCTTGCGCCACCAGGCGCAAACGCCGGCGCCCGGTAGGGTTGCCTGGTCGTTCGCCATCGGCGAGGGGCTAAAGGTCGTGATCACCATCGTTTTGCTGATCGTGGCGCTGGGGGTGTTCAAGGCGGAGTTTATACCGCTTGGCCTGACCTATTTAGCGGTGTTAGTGGTGCAGATAGTGGCACCGGCCGTGATTAACAGTTACCGAACTTAACTAAATAAGGGTAAGAGGCATCATGTCTGCAGGAGAAGTCTTGACTCCACAGGAGTATATCGGTCACCACCTGACGCAGCTTCAGGTCGGGACTGGGTTTTGGTCGATTAACCTCGACTCGATGTTTTTCTCCGTCGTCCTCGGGGCGCTCTTCCTGGTGATCTTCCGCAAAGTGGCCAAAAACGCCACCAGCGGCGTGCCGGGTAAACTGCAAACCGCCGTGGAGCTGGTGGTCGGTTTCGTCGACAGCAGCGTGCGCGACATGTACCACGGCAAGAGCAAGGTGATTGCGCCGTTGGCACTGACCGTGTTCGTCTGGGTGTTCCTGATGAACCTGATGGACCTCATCCCGGTTGACTTCCTGCCTTATCTCGGCACCCACGTTCTCGGTCTGCCTGCGCTGCGCGTCGTGCCTACCGCTGACGTGAACGTCACGCTGTCTATGGCGCTGGGCGTGTTTATCCTGATTCTGTTCTATAGCATCAAAATGAAAGGCGTTGGCGGGTTCGTTAAAGAGTTGACCATGCAGCCGTTCAACCACCCTGTATTCATTCCTATCAACCTGATTCTTGAAGGTGTCAGCCTGCTGTCCAAACCTGTTTCACTGGGTCTGCGACTGTTCGGCAACATGTATGCGGGTGAGTTGATCTTCATCCTGATTGCCGGCCTGTTGCCGTGGTGGTCACAGTGGGTCCTGAGCTTGCCTTGGGCTATCTTCCACATCCTGATCATTACGCTTCAAGCCTTTATTTTCATGGTTCTGACGATCGTCTATCTGTCGATGGCGTCTGAAGAGCACTGATTTTCTTAAAACACTTGCACTTTTAAACTGAAACAAACTGGAGACTGTCATGGAAAACCTGAGTATGGATCTGCTGTACATGGCTGCCGCTGTGATGATGGGTTTAGCGGCAATCGGTGCTGCGATCGGTATCGGCATCCTGGGTGGTAAATTCTTGGAAGGCGCTGCTCGTCAGCCTGACCTGATTCCTCTGCTGCGTACACAGTTCTTTATCGTTATGGGTCTGGTCGACGCCATCCCGATGATCGCTGTAGGTCTGGGTCTGTACGTGATGTTCGCCGTCGCGTAAGTAGAGCAACCCTCTACGACGTAACCAAACTATTAACTTTTAAAGAGGCATTGTGCTGTGAATCTTAACGCAACAATCCTCGGCCAGGCCATCGCGTTCGTTCTGTTTGTCTGGTTCTGCATGAAGTACGTATGGCCGCCGATCATGGCTGCCATCGAGAAACGTCAGAAAGAAATCGCTGACGGCCTCGCTTCTGCAGAGCGTGCCAAAAAAGATCTGGACTTAGCGCAAGCCAATGCGACCGACCAGCTGAAAACTGCTAAAGCAGAAGCTCAGGTGATCATCGAGCAAGCGAACAAACGCAAAGCTCAGATCATGGATGAAGCGAAAGCCGAAGCCGAGCAGGAACGTAACAAAATCGTGGCGCAGGCTCAGGCTGAGATCGAAGCCGAACGTAAGCGCGCTCGTGAAGAGTTGCGTAAGCAAGTCGCGATGCTGGCAATTGCCGGCGCCGAGAAGATCATCGAACGTTCCGTGGATGAAGCTGCTAACAGCGACATCGTTGATAAACTGGTCGCTGAACTGTAAGGAGGGAGGGGCTGATGTCTGAATTTGTAACTGTAGCTCGCCCCTACGCCAAAGCAGCTTTTGACTTTGCCGTTGAGCACCAAAGCGTAGAGCGCTGGCAGGAAATGCTGGCGTTTGCGGCTGAAGTCACTCGCAATGAACAGATTTCTGAACTGCTGTCTGGCGCGGTTGCGCCAGAAACGCTGTCCAAGACGTTCATCGCGGTTTGTGGCGATCGGCTCGACGAACATGGCCAGAACTTTATCCGTGTAATGGCCGAAAATGGACGTTTACTGGTTCTTCCTGCCGTGCTGCAGCAGTTCATCGAACTGCGCGCCTCGCTGGAATCCACCGTCGAAGTCGAAGTGCTCTCTGCGAGCGCGCTGAGCGAAGAACAGCAGGCGAAAATCGCCGCTGCGATGGAAAAACGTCTGTCACGCAAAGTTAAGCTGAATTGCAAAATTGACAAGTCTGTACTGGCCGGCATCGTTGTTCGCGCCGGCGATATGGTGATTGATGGCAGCGTTCGCGGTCGTCTTGAACGCCTGACAGACGTCTTGCAGTCTTAAGGGGACTGGAGCATGCAACTGAATTCCACCGAAATCAGCGAACTGATCAAGCAGCGCATTGCTCAGTTCAATGTAGTGAGCGAAGCTCACAATGAAGGTACTATCGTTTCCGTCAGCGACGGGATCATCCGCGTACACGGCCTGGCCGAAGTTATGCAGGGCGAAATGATCGCGCTGCCTGGCAACCGTTACGCAATCGCATTGAACCTGGAGCGCGACTCCGTCGGTGCCGTGGTTATGGGTCCGTACGCGGATCTGGCCGAAGGCATGAAGGTTAAATGCACCGGCCGTATCCTGGAAGTTCCCGTCGGTCGTGGTCTGCTGGGCCGCGTAGTTAACACTCTGGGTGCACCAATCGACGGCAAAGGTCCGATTGAGAACGACGGCTTCTCTCCGGTAGAAGCTATCGCGCCTGGCGTTATCGAGCGTCAGTCCGTTGATCAGCCGGTTCAGACTGGCTACAAATCCGTTGACGCCATGATTCCAATCGGCCGTGGCCAGCGCGAGCTGGTGATCGGTGACCGCCAGACCGGTAAAACCGCGCTGGCGATCGATGCGATCATCAACCAACGCGACTCCGGCATCAAATGCGTTTACGTGGCTATCGGTCAGAAAGCGTCCACCATCGCTAACGTGGTGCGCAAACTGGAAGAGCACGGCGCACTGGCCAACACCATCGTGGTGGTGGCGACCGCTTCCGAATCCGCTGCACTGCAATACCTGGCGCCATACGCCGGTTGCGCAATGGGCGAATACTTCCGTGACCGCGGTGAAGATGCGCTGATCGTGTACGATGACCTGTCCAAACAGGCCGTTGCTTACCGCCAGATTTCCCTGCTGCTTCGTCGTCCGCCAGGTCGTGAAGCTTACCCAGGCGACGTATTCTACCTGCACTCCCGCTTGCTGGAGCGTGCAGCGCGCGTTAACGCCGAATACGTTGAAGCCTTCACCAAAGGTGAAGTTAAAGGCCAAACCGGTTCACTGACCGCTCTGCCGATCATTGAAACCCAGGCGGGTGACGTTTCCGCGTTCGTTCCGACCAACGTAATCTCGATTACCGATGGTCAGATCTTCCTGGAATCCAACCTGTTCAACTCCGGTATTCGTCCGGCAGTTAACCCGGGTATCTCCGTATCCCGTGTTGGTGGCGCCGCGCAGACCAAGATCATGAAGAAACTGTCCGGTGGTATTCGTACCGCGCTGGCGCAGTATCGTGAACTGGCTGCGTTCTCCCAGTTCGCCTCCGATCTGGACGACGCGACCCGCAAACAGCTGAGCCACGGTCAGAAAGTGACCGAGCTGCTGAAACAGAAACAGTATGCGCCGATGTCGGTCGCACAACAGTCTCTGGTGCTGTTTGCCGCAGAACGCGGTTACCTGAACGACGTCGAAGTCGCCAAAGTGGTGAGCTTCGAAGCCGCGCTGGTCGCCTATGCGGACCGCGAGCACGCCGAGCTGCTGAACCACATCAACCAAACTGGCAACTTCAATGATGAGATCGAGGGCAAGTTGAAAGACATCCTCGAGACCTTCAAGAAAACCCAGTCCTGGTAACGCCGAACGGTCCTGCTGTTGAAAGACAGCAGGCCGTCTGGCACTGAGGAGAAGCAGAGATGGCCGGCGCAAAAGAGATACGTAGTAAGATCGCTAGCGTGCAAAACACGCAAAAGATCACTAAAGCGATGGAAATGGTCGCCGCCTCCAAAATGCGTAAATCGCAGGATCGCATGGCGGCCAGCCGTCCTTATGCAGAGACCATGCGCAAAGTGATTGGTCACCTTGCGTTAGGGAATCTGGAGTACAAGCACCCGTACCTGGATGAGCGTGACGTTAAGCGCGTCGGGTATCTGGTGGTGTCTACTGACCGTGGTCTCTGCGGCGGCTTGAACATCAACCTGTTCAAAAAGCTGCTGGCGGAGATGAAAGCCTGGTCCGAAAAAGGCGTCGAAACAGATTTGGCGCTGATTGGCTCTAAAGCGGCCTCTTTCTTTGGTTCCGTGGGCGGCAACGTGGTTGCCCAGGTGACCGGCATGGGGGACAAACCTTCCCTGTCGGATCTGATCGGGCCGGTGAAAGTGATGCTGCAGGCCTACGACGAAGGTCGTTTGGACAAGCTGTACATTGTCAGCAACAAATTTGTTAATACGATGTCCCAAGAGCCGCAGGTGCTTCAGCTGCTGCCGTTACCGCCAGCCGATGACGAAGAGCTGAAGAAAACGCCTTGGGATTACCTGTATGAACCCGATCCAAAAGTGCTGCTTGATACCTTGCTGCGCCGCTATGTGGAGTCGCAGGTTTATCAGGGCGTCGTGGAAAACCTGGCCAGCGAGCAGGCCGCACGAATGGTCGCGATGAAAGCCGCAACCGATAACGGCGGTAGCCTGATCAAAGAGCTGCAGTTGGTATACAACAAGGCGCGTCAGGCCAGCATCACTCAGGAACTCACCGAGATCGTTTCGGGAGCCTCCGCGGTTTAAGCTAGGTTTACGAATTACGTAGAGGATTCAAGATGGCTACTGGAAAGATTATCCAGGTAATCGGCGCCGTGGTGGACGTCGAGTTCCCTCAGGATGCCGTACCAAAAGTGTACGACGCCCTTGAGGTAGAAAACGGCACCGAAAAGCTGGTGTTGGAAGTTCAGCAACAGCTGGGCGGTGGCGTGGTTCGCTGTATCGCAATGGGGACCTCCGACGGTCTGCGTCGCGGTCTGAAAGTGAACAACCTGGACCACCCGATTGAAGTGCCGGTGGGTAAAGCTACCCTGGGCCGTATCATGAACGTATTGGGTCAACCGATCGACATGAAAGGCGACATCGGCGAAGAAGAGCGTTGGGCGATTCACCGCGCGGCGCCAAGCTACGAAGAGCTGTCCAGCTCCCAGGAACTGCTGGAAACCGGTATCAAGGTAATGGACCTGATTTGTCCGTTCGCCAAGGGCGGTAAAGTCGGTCTGTTCGGCGGTGCGGGCGTGGGTAAAACCGTAAACATGATGGAGCTGATCCGTAACATCGCGATCGAGCACTCCGGTTATTCCGTGTTTGCGGGCGTGGGCGAGCGTACTCGTGAGGGTAACGACTTCTACCACGAAATGACCGACTCCAACGTTCTGGACAAAGTATCCCTGGTTTACGGCCAGATGAACGAGCCACCGGGTAACCGTCTGCGCGTTGCGCTGACCGGTCTGACCATGGCGGAGAAATTCCGTGACGAAGGCCGTGACGTTCTGCTGTTCGTTGACAACATCTACCGTTACACCCTGGCCGGTACCGAAGTGTCCGCACTTCTGGGCCGTATGCCATCCGCGGTAGGTTATCAGCCAACGCTGGCGGAAGAGATGGGCGTTCTGCAAGAACGTATCACCTCGACCAAGACCGGTTCCATCACTTCCGTACAGGCCGTTTACGTTCCTGCGGATGACTTGACTGACCCGTCACCAGCCACCACCTTTGCGCACTTGGACGCAACTGTGGTACTGAGCCGTAACATCGCTTCTCTGGGTATCTACCCGGCCGTTGATCCGCTGGACTCCACCAGCCGTCAGCTGGATCCGCTGGTTGTTGGCCAGGAGCACTACGACGTAGCGCGTGGCGTGCAGTCTATTCTGCAACGCTACCAGGAACTGAAAGATATCATCGCGATCCTGGGTATGGACGAGCTGTCTGAAGAAGACAAACTGGTCGTATCCCGTGCGCGTAAGATCCAACGTTTCCTGTCTCAGCCGTTCTTCGTGGCAGAAGTCTTCACCGGTTCTCCGGGCAAGTTCGTATCGCTGAAAGACACCATCCGTGGTTTCAAAGGCATTATGGACGGCGACTATGACCACCTGCCGGAGCAGGCGTTCTACATGGTTGGCACCATTGAAGAAGCAGTGGAAAAAGCCAAGAAACTGTAACGCCTTGAGAGGAGGGTGATATGGCTATGACTTACCATCTGGATGTAGTCAGCGCGGAAAAACAGATGTTTTCCGGCCTGGTGCAGAAGATCCAGGTGACAGGCAGCGAAGGTGAACTGGGGATCTTCCCTGGCCATGCGCCGCTGCTGACTGCCATCAAGCCTGGCATGGTGCGTATTGTTAAGCAGCACGGTGAAGAAGAGTTCATCTACCTGTCCGGCGGCATCCTTGAGGTGCAGCCGAGCGTGGTTACCGTGCTGGCGGACACTGCTATCCGTGGTACTGACCTCGACGAAGCGAGAGCGTTGGAAGCTAAGCGTAAAGCTGAAGAACACATTCGCAGCTCTCATGGCGATGTCGACTATGCTCAGGCATCCGCTGAACTGGCGAAAGCGATCGCAAAACTGCGCGTTATCGAGCTCACCAGAAAAGCGATGTAATGTTTGGGTGCCTGGCACCCAACTTTAAGAAAGCGGCCTATAGGGTCGCTTTTTTTTTACTTTAAAATAAGCATTTCAGCCCGGCGGGCGGTGTGGTGTATAACCCCTGATATCGGGAAATAAATGTCGTCGATCGCCGACAGTTTTTTCGTCCTGAAGCCGAATCGGCCATGATGGCGACAGGCCAAGAGCCGCGCGGCCTGCGCCGGGTTCGTGATGAGAAATATGTAGTAATATCGTCGCTAAACGGTTTTACTTTCGTCTATCAAAATGGAGTTATCAGGTTGCTTATGTCGAACAGCGCAATGAGCGTGGTCATCCTCGCCGCAGGCAAGGGTACGCGCATGTATTCCGATCTTCCCAAAGTGTTGCATCCTTTGGCCGGCAAGCCGATGGTGCAGCACGTCATTGATGCCGCGATGAAACTGGGCGCGCAACATGTTCACCTGGTATACGGCCACGGCGGCGATTTGTTGAAAAGCACGCTGACTGACGGCGCGCTGAACTGGGTGCTGCAGGCCGAGCAACTGGGTACCGGTCATGCAATGCAGCAGGCTGCGCCGCACTTTGCCGACGATGAAGACGTGCTGATGTTGTACGGCGATGTGCCGTTGATCTCCGTAGATACGTTGCAACGCCTGCTGGCGGCCAAACCGCAGGGCGGCATCGGTCTGCTGACGGTCAAGCTGGACGATCCAAGCGGTTACGGCCGTATCGTGCGCGAGCAGGGCAACGTGGTGGGCATCGTCGAACACAAGGATGCCAGCGAGGCGCAGCGCCAGATTAACGAAATCAATACCGGCATCCTGGTGGCGAACGGGCGCGATCTGAAGCGCTGGCTGGGGATGTTGAATAACGACAACGCACAGGGCGAGTTTTACATCACCGATATCATTGCCTTGGCCCATGCCGACGGCAAAAAAATCGAGGCTGTACACCCGTCGCGCCTGAGCGAAGTGGAAGGCGTAAACAACCGCCTGCAGTTGGCGACCCTGGAGCGCGTATTCCAGTCGGAACAGTCTGAAAAGCTGCTGTTGGCCGGCGTGATGCTGCTGGATCCGGCGCGTTTCGATCTGCGCGGGGAACTTGTTCACGGCCGAGACATCACTATTGATGCGAATGTGATTATCGAAGGTCACGTCAAGCTGGGCGACCGGGTGAAAATCGGCGCCGGCTGCGTGCTGAAAAACTGCGTGATTGGCGATGACTGCGAGATCAGCCCTTACAGCGTGCTGGAAGACAGCGTGCTGGAAGCCGACTGCACCGTGGGGCCGTTCGCCCGCCTGCGCCCAGGCGCGGAGCTGGCGGCAGGGGCTCACGTCGGCAACTTCGTGGAAATGAAAAAGGCGCGCCTGGGCAAAGGCTCCAAGGCCGGCCACCTCAGCTACCTGGGCGATGCCGAAATTGGCGATGACGTGAATATCGGCGCCGGCACCATCACCTGCAACTACGATGGCGCCAACAAGCACAAGACGGTAATCGGCGACGGCGTATTCGTCGGTTCCGATACTCAGCTGGTGGCGCCGGTGTCGGTCGGCAAAGGCTCCACCATCGCCGCCGGCACCACGGTGACGCGCGATATCGCTGAGAACGAACTGGTGCTGAGCCGCGTCAAGCAGGTGCACATTCAGGGCTGGCAACGTCCGGTGAAGAAGAAGTCATAGTGTGTTTTGCGTTGGGCTCCGTTCACGAGCCCAATACAAAACATAATAACCCCCACCATCTACAGGCTCGGGGGGCGCACGGTAAAAACCGGCAAAAATCAGGTCAAGGCATCGAAAGCGCCCATGAAGGGCGTTCATTAGGAATATAATTGATGTGTGGAATTGTAGGCGCAGTAGCGCAACGTGATATCGCAGAAATCCTGTTGGAAGGTTTACGTCGTCTCGAGTACCGCGGTTATGACTCCGCCGGTCTGGCGGTGGTCGACGAGAAAGGCAACGTCAGCCGCCTGCGCCGCGTAGGCAAGGTGCAAAAACTGGCCGAAGCGGCGGAGCAGACCGATCTGCACGGCGGTACCGGCATCGCTCACACCCGTTGGGCAACGCACGGTGAACCGACCGAGGCGAACGCGCACCCGCATGTTTCCGACTACATTACCGTAGTGCATAACGGCATCATCGAAAACCATGAACCGCTGCGCGAACTGCTGATCGAACGCGGTTATCGCTTCAGCTCCGAAACCGACACCGAAGTGATTGCGCACTTGGTGCACTGGGAACAACTGCAAGGCGGTACGCTGCTGGAAGTGGTTCAGCGCGTGATCCCACAGCTGCGCGGCGCTTACGGCACCGTGGTGATGGACAGCCGCGATCCGAGCGTATTGGTCGCTGCGCGCTCCGGCAGCCCGTTGGTTATCGGCCGCGGCGTCGGGGAAAACTTCATTGCTTCCGACCAGCTGGCGCTGCTGCCGGTCACCCGCCGCTTCATCTTCCTGGAAGAAGGCGACGTGGTGGAAGTGACTCGCCGCACTGTCAACATCTTCGACAAGCAGGGCAACGCCATCGAGCGCCCTGAGATCGAATCCCAGGTGCAGTATGACGCCGGTGACAAGGGCGCTTACCGTCACTACATGCAAAAAGAGATCTACGAACAGCCGCTGGCGCTGAAAAATACCCTGGAAGGGCGTTTCAGCCATGGCCAAATCAATCTGAGCGAGCTGGGCCCGCGCGCCGACGAGCTGCTGGCCAAGGTGCAGCACGTACAGATCATTGCCTGTGGCACTTCTTACCACTCCGGCATGGTGGCGCGCTACTGGTTTGAAGCGTTGGCCGGCGTGCCATGCGATGTCGAGATCGCGTCAGAGTTCCGTTACCGCAAATCGGCGGTGCGTCCAGGCAGCCTGATCATCACCCTGTCGCAGTCCGGCGAAACCGCCGACACATTAGCGGCGCTGCGCCTGTCCAAAGAGCTGGGTTATCTCGGTTCGCTGGCCGTTTGTAACGTTGCGGGTTCTTCGCTGGTGCGCGAATCCGATCTGGCGTTGATGACCAAGGCCGGCACGGAAATCGGCGTAGCTTCGACCAAAGCCTTCACCACGCAGCTCACCGTGCTGCTGATGCTGGTGGCGCGTCTGGGCCGTCTGAAAGGCATGGCTGAAAGCGTGGAGCAGGAGATCGTGCACGGCCTGCAGGCGTTGCCGGCGCGCATCGAGCAGATGCTGTCGATGGATAAAGAGATCGAAGCGCTGGCGGAAGGCTTCTCCGACAAGCACCATGCGCTGTTCCTCGGCCGCGGCGATCAGTATCCGATCGCCATGGAAGGGGCGCTGAAGCTGAAAGAGATCTCCTATATTCACGCCGAAGCTTATGCGGCGGGCGAGCTGAAACACGGCCCGCTGGCGCTGATCGACGCCGATATGCCGGTGATTGTGGTTGCACCGAACAACGAACTGCTGGAAAAGCTGAAGTCCAACATTGAAGAAGTGCGCGCGCGCGGCGGCCAGCTGTATGTGTTCGCCGATCAGGACGCCGGCTTTGTCAGCAGCGAAGGCATGACCATCATTCCTCTGCCGCACGTCGAGGAAATCGTGGCGCCGATCTTCTACACCGTGCCGTTGCAGCTGCTGTCTTACCACGTGGCGCTGATCAAAGGCACCGACGTTGACCAGCCGCGCAACCTGGCGAAGTCTGTCACCGTAGAGTAATCTGCCGCAGGTAAACTACAAAAGCCGGCCTTAGCGCCGGCTTTTTCATGAGCAACGCGAAAGATGACTGCGGCGCCGATTCAGGGATAAACGTTGTCATATTCAAGCGGATAGGGCGTGGCCAAACGGTTTTTTTATTGCTTGGCAATTGCGCTGTTTTTGATGTAACAAATTGATTTTAATATAAACAAACACACCTCAGACGCACTGTAATATAACTGTCATATTGCGTACATTTTTCTGTCACCAAACTGTCCTATTTTCCCTCCTGCAGCAATACTTACTCTGATTAAAACGACTCGAAGTCGATTTTAAGTATCCCATTAGGAGGGATTATGAAACTGATGCGTACCACCGTCGCCAGTATTGTGGCAGCGACCTTCTCCCTGACCACCGTGTCCGCGTTCGCTGCTGCCAGCCTGACCGGTGCAGGTGCGACATTCCCCGCTCCGGTTTACGCCAAGTGGGCAGATTCTTATCAGAAAGAAACCGGCAACAAAGTTAACTATCAGGGCATCGGCTCCTCTGGCGGCGTGAAGCAAATCGTGGCCAACACCGTTGACTTTGGCGCCTCCGACGCCCCGCTGTCTGACGACAAGCTGGCGGCCGACGGCCTGTTCCAGTTCCCGACCGTGATCGGCGGCGTGGTGCTGGCCGTGAATATCCCGGGCATCAAATCCGGCGAACTGACTCTGGACGGTAAAACCCTGGGCGATATCTACCTGGGCAACGTCAAAAAATGGAACGATCCGGCTATCACCAAGCTGAATCCAGGCGTGAAACTGCCCGACCAGAACATCGCCGTGGTGCGCCGCGCCGACGGTTCCGGCACCTCGTTCGTGTTCACCAGCTACCTGTCCAAGGCCAACGCGCAGTGGAAAGAGAAGATTGGCGCCGGTTCTACCGTTAACTGGCCGACCGGTCTGGGCGGCAAAGGCAACGACGGCATCGCCGCCTTCGTTCAGCGTCTGCCTGGCTCTATCGGCTACGTAGAATACGCTTACGCCAAGCAGAACAACCTGGCTTACACCAAGCTGGTTTCCGCCGACGGCAAACCGGTCAGCCCGACCGAAGAGAGCTTCAGCAACGCGGCCAAAGGCGTGGATTGGAGCAAGACCTTCGCTCAGGATCTGACCGACCAGAAAGGCGACAACGTGTGGCCAATCACCTCCACCACCTTCATCCTGGTGCACAAAGAGCAGAAAAACCCTGCTCAGGGCGCCGAAGTGCTGAAGTTCTTCGACTGGGCTTACAAAACCGGCGCCAAGCAGGCGAACGAGCTGGATTACGCCACCCTGCCGACAGAAGTGGTTGAGCAAGTTCGCGCGGCCTGGAAAACCAACGTAAAAGACAGTTCAGGTAAAGCGCTGTACTAACAACGCAGGGGCGCGGGTTCGCCGCGCCCCACACAGTTCTTCAGGCTCCGATCCCGGTTGGGGCTGCCAGGGTTCAAACAGAGAGTAATCTATGGCTGAGTACAAGCCGACCATCAAAGCACCGGGCAAAAACGGTGACATCATTTTCAGCGCGCTGGTGAGACTGGCTGCGCTGATTACCCTATTGTTGCTGGGCGGCATCATCGTTTCGCTGATCTTCGCCTCCTGGCCAAGCATGCAGAAATTCGGCTTCGCCTTCCTGTGGACCAAAGAATGGGATGCGCCGGCGGAGCAGTTCGGCGCGCTGGTGCCGATCTACGGTACCGTGGTCACCTCGCTTATCGCGCTGATCATCGCCGTGCCGGTGAGTTTCGGCATCGCGCTGTTCCTGACCGAACTGGCGCCGAACTGGTTGAAGCGGCCGCTGGGCATCGCCATTGAGCTGCTGGCGGCCATCCCGAGCATCGTCTACGGCATGTGGGGCCTGTTCGTGTTCGCCCCGCTGTTCGCCGAATACTTCCAGACGCCGGTGGGCGAAGTGCTGTCGGGCATTCCGATCGTCGGCGAGCTGTTCTCCGGCCCGGCCTTCGGCATCGGCATTCTGGCCGCCGGGGTGATCCTGGCGATCATGATCATTCCTTACATCGCCGCGGTCATGCGCGACGTGTTCGAACAGACGCCGGTGATGATGAAAGAGTCGGCCTACGGCATCGGTTGCACCACCTGGGAAGTCATCTGGCGCATCGTGCTGCCGTTCACCAAAAACGGCGTCATCGGCGGCGTGATGTTGGGCCTGGGCCGCGCGCTGGGGGAAACCATGGCGGTGACCTTTATCATCGGTAACACCTACCAGCTCGACAGCGCTTCGCTGTACATGCCGGGCAACAGTATCACCTCGGCGCTGGCCAACGAATTCGCCGAAGCCGAGTCCGGCGTGCACACCGCCGCGTTGATGGAGCTGGGTCTGATTCTGTTTGTTATCACCTTTATCGTGCTGGCGCTGTCGAAACTGATGATCATGCGTCTGGCCAAGAATGAGGGGCGTTAACATGGCGACGATGGATATGCAAAACGCAGTCGTTCTGGCGGAAAGCCGCCGCAAAATGCAGGCCTGGCGCCGGCAGAAAAACCGCCTCGCGCTGTTCCTGTCGATGGCGACCATGGCGTTCGGGCTGTTCTGGTTGATCTGGATCCTGATCGCCACCGTCACCAAAGGCTTCGACGGTATGTCGCTGGCGCTGTTCACCGAAATGACCCCGCCGCCGAATACCGCGGGCGGCGGCTTGGCCAACGCCATCGCCGGCAGCGGCCTGTTGATCCTGTGGGCGACCATCTTCGGTACGCCGCTGGGCATCATGGCCGGCATCTACCTGGCGGAATACGGCCGTAAATCCTGGCTGGCGGAAGTGATCCGCTTTATCAACGATATCCTGCTGTCCGCACCGTCGATCGTGGTGGGCCTGTTCGTTTACACCATCGTGGTGGCGAAGATGGAACACTTCTCCGGCTGGGCCGGCATCGTGGCGCTGGCGCTGCTGCAGGTGCCGATCGTCATTCGCACCACCGAAAACATGCTGAAGCTGGTACCGGATACGCTGCGCGAGGCCGCGTACGCCCTGGGTACGCCGAAATGGCGCATGATTTCTGCCATCACGCTGAAGGCGTCGGTGTCCGGCATCATCACCGGCGTGCTGCTGGCGATTGCGCGCATCGCGGGGGAAACCGCACCGCTGCTGTTCACCTCGCTGTCGAACCAGTTCTGGAGCACCGACCTGATGCAGCCGATCGCCAACCTGCCGGTGACCATCTTCAAATTCGCCATGAGCCCGTTCGCCGAATGGCAACAGCTGGCCTGGGCCGGGGTGCTGTTGATCACCCTGTGCGTACTGTTACTGAATATCCTGGCGCGCGTGATTTTCGCCAAGAAAAAGCATTCATAAAATTTTGAGCGCCGCTTTGGCGGCGCTGATGAAAAGAGAGAAGTCTTGATGAGTATGGTTACTGACGCTTCCAGCAGCAAAATTCAGGTACGCGATCTGAACTTCTACTACGGCAAATTCCATGCGCTGAAGAACATCACGCTGGATATCGCCAAGAACAAGGTCACCGCGTTTATCGGCCCATCCGGCTGCGGCAAATCCACCCTGCTGCGCACCTTCAACAAGATGTATCAGCTGTACCCGGAACAGCGCGCGGAAGGCGGCATCCTGCTGGACGGCCAGAACATCCTGACCGACAACTCGGATATCGCGCTGCTGCGCGCCAAGGTTGGCATGGTGTTCCAGAAGCCGACGCCGTTCCCGATGTCGATTTACGACAACATCGCCTTCGGCGTTCGCCTGTTTGAAAAGCTGTCGCGCGCCGATATGGACGAGCGCGTGCAGTGGGCGCTGACCAAGGCGGCGCTGTGGAACGAAACCAAGGACAAGCTGCACCAGAGCGGCTACAGCCTCTCCGGTGGCCAGCAGCAGCGTCTGTGCATCGCCCGCGGCATCGCCATTCGTCCGGAAGTGCTGTTGCTGGATGAGCCTTGCTCGGCGCTGGATCCGATCTCCACCGGCAAGATTGAAGAGCTGATCAGCGAGCTGAAGGCCGACTACACCGTGGTGATCGTGACGCACAACATGCAGCAGGCGGCGCGCTGCTCCGACTCTACCGCATTTATGTATCTGGGCGAGCTGATCGAGTTCAGTGATACTGATAACCTGTTCACTGCGCCGCAGAAAAAGCAGACTGAAGACTACATCACTGGCCGTTATGGTTGATAGGAAGCATCATGGATAACCTGAATTTAAACAAACACATTTCCGGCCAGTTCAACGCAGAGCTTGAGCATATCCGCACCCAGGTGCTGACCATGGGCGGGCTGGTGGAGCAGCAGCTGACCGACGCCATCACCGCGATGCACAATCAGGATGGCGAGCTGGCCAAGCGCGTGATCGAAGGCGACGCCAAGGTCAACATGATGGAAGTGGCGATCGACGAAGCCTGCGTGCGCATCATCGCCAAGCGCCAGCCAACCGCCAGCGATCTGCGCCTGGTGATGGCGATCATCAAAACCATTTCCGAGCTGGAACGCATTGGCGACGTGGCGGACAAAATCTGCCGCACCGCGCTGGAAAAGTTCTCGCACCAGCACCAGCCGCTGCTGGTCAGTCTGGAATCGCTGGGGCGCCACACCGTGCAGATGCTGCACGACGTGCTGGACGCGTTTGCGCGCATGGATCTGGACGAGGCGATCCGTATCTACCGTGAAGATAAAAAGGTCGACCAGGAGTATGAAGGCATCGTGCGTCAGCTGATGACCTACATGATGGAAGACTCACGCACCATTCCCAGCGTGCTGACCGCGCTGTTCTGCGCCCGTTCTATCGAGCGCATCGGCGACCGCTGCCAGAACATCTGCGAATTTATCTTCTATTTCGTCAAAGGGCAGGACTTCCGTCATTTGGGTGGTGATGCCCTGGAAAAGCTACTCTCTCCGGGCGGTAAAGACGAAAAGGCCGACTAACCCTTTCCGGGTAATATCCTTCAAAGGCGCGGTTTCCCGCGCCTTTATTCCATCTTAAGCGCGTAAAGATAAAAAGGTTATAAATATAGCTTTTTATATTATTTCCTGACCTATGTGGCGCTTGCTAGCTTATCCGCCAGCAGGACATCAACCACTTAGGAGCTTTCTATGAAACATCGCGCTTTGGCCTTAACGTTGTTAGCCAGTCTGACCGGCCTCGCCGCCGGCGCCGCGCACGCGGACAAACTTGACGATATCAAGCAAGCCGGCGTGGTGCGTATCGCGGTGTTCGATAGCAACCCGCCGTTCGGCTACATCGACCCGCAGAGCAAGAAGCTGGTGGGCTACGATGTGGACGTCGCCGATGCGATCGGTAAAGCGCTGGGCGTGAAAGTGGAGCTGCGCGCCACCAACCCGGCCAACCGCATTCCGTTGCTGGTGTCGAAGAAGGTTGACCTGATCGCCGCCAACTTCACCATTACCGACGAGCGCGCCAAGGAAGTGAACTTCAGCGTGCCATATTTCGCTACCGGCCAGAAATTCATCGCCCGCAAAGGCGTGCTGAAAACCCCGGAAGACATCAAGAAGCTGCGCATTGGCGCGGACAAGGGCACGGTGCAGGAAATCACCCTGCGCGAGCGTTTCCCGACGGCGAAGGTGATCTCTTACGATGACACTCCGCTGGCGTTCGTGGCGCTGCGTAACGGCAACGTGCAGGCGATCACTCAGGACGACGCCAAGCTGGTCGGCCTGCTTGGCAACCTGCCGGCGGCGCAGAAGGCGGAGTTTGAAATTTCGCCGTTCAGCCTGACCAAAGAGTACCAGGGCGTCGGCATTCCCAAGGGCGAAGATCGCCTGACCGCCGCGGTGAACGAGACGTTGATCAAGCTGGAAAAAGACGGCGAAGCGGTTAAGATTTACGATCGCTGGTTCGGGCCGGAAACCCAATCCGCCCAACCGCGCGGTGATTTCAAAATCGCGCCTTTGGATCAGCAACCGAAAGCCTGATTTAACCGCTCGCGGTGAGATCGGCACGGAGGGGCGCAGCTTGCTGCGCCCCTGATGCATTCTGCAAGACAAGGATTGAACATGAACCTGGACTGGCTGCTGGCGCCGCAATACCTGAGCTGGCTGTGGCACGGCTTTCTGCTGACGCTGTGGCTTTCCGCCTGCGCGGGCCTGGCGGCCACGCTGCTGGGCTTTGTGCTGGCGGCGATGCGCGACAGCAGCCTGCGGCCGTTGCGCTGGCTGGCGATGGGGTACAGCTCGCTGTTTCGCAATACGCCGCTGCTGGTGCAGCTGTTCTTCTGGTACTTCGCCGCCGGGCAGATCCTGCCGTCCGCCGCCATGCAATGGCTGAACAGTTCACATCAGGTTGGCCCGCTTGAGTGGCCGTCGTTCGAGTTTCTCGCCGGTTTCTTCGGCCTGACGCTCTACTCCACCGCCTTTATCGCCGAAGAGATCCGTTCCGGTATTCGCGGCGTCGCCGGCGGGCAGAAATATGCCGCCCAGGCGCTGGGGCTGACCGGCTGGCAGGCGATGCGCTACGTGGTGTTGCCGCAGGCGCTGAAAATCGCGCTGCCGCCGCTGCTCGGGCAATACATGAACGTGATCAAGAACTCGTCGCTGACCATGGCGATCGGCGTTGCCGAACTCTCTTACGCCTCGCGTCAGGTCGAAACCGAAACGTTGCGCACCTTCCAGGCGTTCGGCGTGGCGACGGTGCTGTATATCGCCATCATCGCGCTGCTGGAAGGCTGGGGCATGTGGCGCCAACAGCGTAAACCGCTGGGAGGGCATTGAGATGGATTTCAGGGTAATTCACGATAACCTGGGCTACCTGCTGTGGGGCACCTGGCCGGACGGACCGCTGGGCGGCGCGGCGCTGACGTTGGCGATCAGCCTGATGGCCGGCGTGGCTTCGGCGGTGCTCGGCACGTTATTCGGCGTGGCGCTGGCGATGTCACGCGGCGTCGCTGCCGGATTGCTGGCGGCGGTGCTGGGCTTTTTCCGCGCCATTCCGGTCATCATGCTGATCTTCTGGACCTATTTCCTGCTGCCGATGGTGTTTGGCGTCGAGATCCCGGAAATCACTACCGTGGTGTGCGCGCTGGCGCTGATCGCTTCGGCCTATCTGGCCCATGCGGTGAAGGCCGGCATCGCCGCGATCGGTCCCGGCCAGTGGCAGGCCGGGCTTTCTCTGGGGCTGACCCGTTGGCAGACGCTGCGCATGATCGTGCTGCCGCAGGCGCTGCGCATGATGGTGCCGTCGTTCATCAACCAATGGATCTCCCTGATCAAAGACACCTCGCTGGCTTATATCGTCGGCGTTGGCGAACTGACCTTTCTGGCGACCCAGGTCAACAACCGCAGCATGGTCTACCCGATGGAAGTGTTCCTGTTCGTGGCGCTGGTCTATTTCGTGTTCTGCCTGGCGCTCGATCTGCTGGCCAACGCGGTCAACCGCCGCTTCGGCGCGCAAACCCGCGCGCTGAAGCGGTCCTGGCGCTGGTGGCGCAACAAGCCGCCGTTGCCGGCCAGTTAATCGGCCGTGAGCCGCCAGCCGCGTTCGCGCCACAGCGCGGGCAGCTGGGCCAGGTCGTCAAACGTCGTCACCAGCGGGTGGTCGATCGGCGGGTTATGCGGGTCGGCGCAGAAGTAAAAGACCGGGATGCCGGCATGGATGCCGGCCTGCGCACCGGCGGGCGAGTCATCGACCAGGATGCAGCGCGTCACCGGCACCCGCATCTGTTCGGCGGCGTGAAACACGATCGCCGGATCCGGCTTCCAGCGCTGAATGTCATAGCCGCTGAACAACCGGTCATCAAAATAAGGTAGCATGCCGGTCAGGCCGAGCGAGTGCTGCATCTTGCTGACCGGTCCGTTGGAGACGGTACAGATTGGCACCGTCACCTGCGCCAGCAGCTCGCGGGCGCCGGCAATCTGTTGCAGTTCGCTGTCGAACAGCCGCGCCACCTCCTGCCGATACAGCGGCTCCAGCGCCTCTTTTGCCAGGTCAGTGCCCTGCTCGGCGTTGACCCGATCGATGATCTCGTACAGCTTCACCCCTTTGTATTTCTTGAATACCTCTTCCAGCGACAGATGAATACCGTAGCGGGCGAACATGTGTACATAGGCTTTGCTGCACAGCACTTCGCTGTCCACCAGCGTGCCGTCGCAGTCGAACAAAATGCAGTCAATCTGATTCATGCGGGACAGGTTCCTTCGGGTTAACGCCGCTGAGGCCGCTCAGCGATCACTTGATCAGGTTACGCGCCTTAAGATCGTGCAAAATCAGCGCGGCGACGTGCGAGCAGTGCGGCAAATCGCGGCTGTCGCACCACCTCAGTTCGGCGATTTCGGCGGCCGGCTGCAGCTGCCCGGTAAAGTCGGCCTGGTAGCAGCGAATGCGCACCTGGGTGCCGTCCTGCTTGCCGTCCGCCGGGCCGGTGAACTCGCCGTAAAATGCGATGGAGTTCGGCAGCAGCGCAACGGTCAGCTCTTCGTCGATTTCGCGGCACAGGGCCTGTTCGTCGGTTTCGCCCGCTTCGCGCTTTCCGCCCGGCATATAAAACAGCGTCTTATTGTGTGAGCGCACCAGCGCCACTTTGTCATCTTTCAGCGCGATCAACGCGAGCTTATCGATAAAGGTTGAAGACATGCGGATTCCTGTTTTTTTAGCGGGTAGGGTAAGAGATGCGATAGGCCATTTTATCGGCCGTGCCGGTAAACGGCAACGCAGCGGGCGGCTGCGGGGGATGAATGCCTGTAAATACAAGCCGTTGACGCGTTTAGCCGTAAAGACGGCGAAAAAAACCTGTGACCGACGTCAAAACCCCCACTTTTTGTTATAGGATAGCCGGCGACTGTCCATTCCCATTTTCGGAATTCTGATAATGACCAAACCAGTATCTGGCCTTGACGCTGAGCAAGGCTTGCTTGGGCGCGTGTTTAAACTCAAGCAACATGGCACGACGGCGCGTACGGAAACGATTGCCGGTATCACCACCTTCCTCACCATGGTGTATATCGTGTTCGTTAACCCGCAAATTTTGGGCGCAGCGGGCATGGATACCCAGGCGGTATTTGTCACCACCTGTCTGATCGCCGCCTTCGGCAGCATCTTTATGGGCCTGCTGGCGAACCTGCCGGTGGCGCTGGCGCCGGCGATGGGCCTGAATGCCTTCTTCGCCTTCGTGGTGGTCGGGGCGATGGGCATCTCCTGGCAGGTGGGCATGGGCGCCATCTTCTGGGGGGCGGTCGGCCTGCTGCTGCTGACCATTTTCCGCATCCGTTACTGGATGATCGCCAACATACCGGTCAGCCTGCGGGTCGGCATCACCAGCGGCATCGGTCTGTTCATCGGCATGATGGGGCTGAAAAACGCCGGCATCGTGGTGGCCAACCCGGATACGCTGGTGACCATCGGCAGCCTGACCTCGCACAACGTGCTGCTGGGCGCGCTCGGCTTCTTCATCATCGCCGTGCTCTCTTCGCGTAACTTCCACGCGGCGGTGCTGGTGTCGATCGTGGTCACCACCCTGATCGGCTGGATGTTGGGCGACGTGAAATACGGCGGCCTGTTCTCCCTGCCGCCGAGCATCACCTCGGTGGTGGGCCAGGTCGACGTGGCCGGCGCGCTGAACATCGGGCTGGCCGGGGTTATTTTCTCGTTTATGCTGGTGAATCTGTTCGACTCCTCCGGCACCCTGATCGGCGTTACCGATAAAGCCGGCCTGACCGACAGCCAGGGCAAGTTCCCGCGCATGAAGCAGGCGCTGTACGTAGATAGCATCAGCTCGGTGGCCGGTTCGCTGGCGGGCACCTCTTCCGTGACCGCTTACATCGAAAGTTCGTCCGGCGTCGCCGTCGGTGGCCGCACCGGTTTGACGGCAGTGGTCACCGGCCTGCTGTTCCTGCTGGTGATCTTCCTGTCGCCGTTGGCGGGCATGGTGCCGGCTTACGCCGCCGCCGGCGCGCTGATCTACGTCGGTGTGCTGATGACCTCCAGCCTGGCGCGGGTGAAGTGGGACGATCTGACCGAAGCGGTACCGGCGTTTGTCACTGCGGTGATGATGCCGTTCAGCTTCTCGATCACCGAAGGCATTGCGCTCGGCTTTATCTCCTACTGCGTGATGAAGCTCGGCACCGGCCGCTGGCGTGAAATCAGCCCGTGCGTGGTGGTGGTGGCGCTGCTGTTCGTGCTGAAGATCGTCTTCGTCGACGGCCATTGACCGCCAAAGGGCCGACGCCTGTCGGCCCTGAACCCCTAGGCGCCCGGCGTCGCATCCGGCGCCCGATCCAACACCCATTGCAACGGTCGCCTGAAGCGCGCTTGCCAACTGCCGGCGGCATCCTCGCCCTGGGCGAAGTGCAGCGTCTGCACCTGATTATCCTCCCCGAACAGATTGGCGAAGTGCAATGCCAGCGCCTGCTCGCTGAAGTTCTGCCGATCGTAATACGCCATCACGATTTTCTTTTGCGCCGCCAAGGACTGCTGGGCCGGCTTGATCTCGCCGTTGGGGGCTATCAGAAGCGCGCCGGCGTAACACTGCGGGTACTTCGCGATCAGGTTGGCGGCGTGCAGTGCGCCCTGGCCGCGGGCGCTGAGGTAAACCCGCCGGGGATTCAGCTTTAGCTGCGGAGCCAGCTGTTGCAGCGTACGCTGAATGGCGGTGTGGGTGCTCTCGTCGCTGTAATTCGACCAGCGGAAGCTGTTTTCCGACAGCATCTGCGTGCCGTTGATCTCGATGTAGGCTACGCCCATTTCGCCGAACAGCAGTCGTTCTTCGGGGCTGATGGCGGCGGCTTTGCCGTAGGTATGCAGGAAGATCACCGTTGGCCAGCCTTCTGGCGGCGCTTCGCCGTCCGGAATCGCATAGCTGGCCTTGCCTTCATAGTGGCGGGCGTGCTGCAGATAGCGCGCTTTGGTGGCGGCCAGGATCGATTGGTAGGTGGCGGAGTGCTGGATGCTGTTGAAGGCGTCGTCCTCCAGCAGGTTGTAGTAGTACCACAGGCCGCGGTCGGCGCTCAGCTGCAGGTAGCGCTCCGCCAGCTCGGTTTGGCCTTTCTCCGCCGACGATACCGCCAGCTGGTAGGGCGCCCAGACGTTGCGGCCGTCTTCGCGCATCAGCGTCAGATACAGCGACATGGCGCCCAGCTTTTTGTCTTCCTGGTTTTGCGCGGAACGCGACAGCTGGGCGTTGAGCGCGCTGTGTGCCGGCAGCTCCAGCGGCTCTTCACCGGCGGGATAACGCATGTCTGCGGCGAAAGCGGGACTGGTGATGGAAACAAAAAATAACGCTAAAATGAAAAAATACATGATGCTATGGCTTTAATTTTCAATGAATTGACGGACTTCATGTCCTGTTGCGGCGCCCGCTGGGCGCCGCGAGACGGTCACTCCACGCGGCGAATAAAATCGCTGAACGCGGACAGCTGGCCGGTCAGGAAATCCAGCGTTCCCTGATCGCTCAGTTCACCGGCCTGTTCATCGACCTTGCTCTGGATCACGCCGCCCATAAACTCAGGCTTGTTCATTACCATCGCATCGAGGAACACCAGGATCTGGCGCAGATGGTATTGGCAGCGCGCGCCGCCGATCGGCCCCATCGAGCTGGTTTGAATGGCGACCGGCTTGCCGGCCAGCGGCTGATTCGGCAAGCGAGATAGCCAGTCGATGGCGTTCTTCAACCCGCCGGGCACGGAATAGTTATATTCAGGGGTGACGATGATCACGCCGTCGGCCTGGCGGATCTGTTCGGCGATCGCCTCGACCGCGGCAGGGAAGCCTTCACCCTGTTGCATGTCGGCGTCGTACAGCGGGATATCGCGGATGGAAGGCAGCGCTTCAATGCTGACGCCCTGTGGGGCCAGCCCAGGCAGGGCGCGGGCCACCATAGCGTTGTAGGAGCCTTTGCGCAGGCTGCCGAGCAGAGTGACGATTTTCAAGGCTTGGTCTGACATGATGATTCTCCCTTTCGAATGAGCAGATTCAGCGTACAACATGGGCGAATAGTAGGCTAAAGCGCGGGTCGAGAATAGGCGATTGCTCAACATTTAGCTGTCTTTACAATTTAATCCAGCAACTTGTGCGGTAAAGACAGCGTTATCCGCTTTGCGCTGCGTTAACCGGGTGTCTTCAGGCCCGTCAGTTTAACGAAGCGCGAGGACGCCGCCGGGCTGCGCGGCGAGATTTCCCCGTCTTTGCGCAGTCCGCCGCGCTCTTCGTAGCGCCAGCACAGCAGGCGATCCAGGCCAGGGCTGCCGGCGCAGGCCCAGCTCAGGTATTCGTCGGCGTCGCTCATCACCTGAACGTCCGGCGTGGCGCTGGAGCGCAGGTGGCCGGAGAAGGGATGCAGACGCAGCGTAGCCTGGCCGCTGTTGCCGAGGCCGGAAATTTTCAGCACGCTTTGCCGGATGCTCCACAGCTGAGTTTCTGCCTCCAGCCGATCGTCCTGCGCGCCGATCCAGGCGCTTTCTGCCGGCGTCTGATGCGCGTGCTGCAGCGCGCTTTGCCGGGTGCCGCGCGCCCGCATCACTTCGATATCCAGTCCGACTTTGCCCTCGTCGCTGAGCAGCACGCCCACGGTGTTGCTGGCGTAAGCGAGGCTGAAATCGGGCAGCTGATGATCGGCGAAACAGGGGCGGCCGGTCGGCGTGGTGGCTATGGGGGGCAGCGTCGGCAGGCCGTACAGGTAGAACATCATTTCGGCGAGCAGAATACGCCCTTGCAGGAAGCGCGTGCGGCGTTTAACGGAAAAGGTGCGGGTGGCGGCTATCACTTCGTCGGAGAGTCTCTGGGTATCCAGGACAGCGGAGGCCGGGGCCCATCGGGCAAAATGACACGCCATTGTTCACTCCATGACAGAGGGTCGCTAAGAACGCAGGGGTGTTAGATTAAGACTAAGTTGAGGATTTATCATCAAAAAACACTATGCGTTTTATCCGATTTGTTGGCTTTTGCACTGCATAGGAGGGGGAGAAGAGCGCACAAGGCGAAGATTATTCGTAATAGGTGCGAGCATAAAATTGATCGGTGCCGAAGTCAGCCGCCTCCGAATCGATGGCGTCCAATCAACCCATAAAAATAACCGCCAGGTAAGAAAAAGTTGGCGGAGAGAGCAGGATTCGAACCTACGACACGATGACTCGTGTGGATTTAAGAAACGGTTAGTTTCTTAAATCTGGCTTAAACCACTCGCCCACCTCTCCGCATTCTTTTGTTGGACACATAAAACCACAAAATAAAAATTGTTAAAATAACCTGAACTTGGAAGTGTGACCAAGGCCAAAAAAACCATGATTTATGTGGGTGATTGTCAATTATCAGAGTCAGATCACTAAATTTACATTAGCTATTGTTATACAAAATTGGCGTCATTGGCTACGAATAGGGAAGAAGGGCATGCCAGATCTCGAGTTAATGCCGCTGCAAAGCGCCGATTTTTATAAAACAGCCGAACGTGTTGTTTTTAAAGAATATAAATGCAACTGCAAAAAAGGTTGGAAGGGCGAAGATCGTTTTATCGTCTACAAAGCCGATCAGAATGGAATCATTGAGGTGGTCAATAATGAGGTTTCAAATAACAACGTCGAAGAGCTCATCGCGCTGGCATCGTCTTTTTTGACGGATAAGGTGCTGATTTCCGGTGGGCATACCGTGGTGAATTTGGACGATCGTTTTTCTGTCAGCAGTGAAGTGGAAAAGTCCGCGCGCTTCTGTATTGACTACATAGCCGAATCCATTCGACAGCTCAATGTTCAGCCTGACTTCTTGATGGAAATAAATGATTTCTATATGGAAAAAAGCGATGGCAGCGAGATAGACGGCGCTAACGAATTCAGGAAGATAGCGACATCGCCGTATATTATTCCGGAAAAAGTAAATGACTACATTCTGGCTTCAAATCAACGTCATGGTATTGATATAAATACATTTTATGTCAGCGAGAAAAACATGGCGGATCGCTTTAAACGCCATATTAAGAACCGTATGGATAAAGAGGCGTATTTTCAGCGCCAAGACGGCAATGTGAAGATGTCGGTGGGCGAACATGCGTTCGATATCATCAAGGAAAATAAACCGACCTGCGCGGCGGGAAATGCCGCGACGTTCAGGGCCATTCGGTATCGCATTTCCTCCAATAAAGTCTTCGATAATTACACTTCGCATATTGGCGTTTTTCCGCTGTGTTCACGTGTCAACGTGCTTAACGGCTATCGTGCGGCCGCGACTTTTTACGATAACTTCTCCTTGCCTTCTTTACTGGTCTTCTTCGGCAGATCCTGTTTCGAATGACATTTTTTGCCAGCTGGCTTTGCGTTGCGGCATAGCCGGCTGGTTGAGCATCATCATGAAAATTTCACACCTGTATTGGCCAGTTACCTTTTTCTCCACGGCATTCGGCGCCGGGATTTTCTTTTTGCCCCAGGCAGTGGGGCCGGGCGTATTGGGGATGAAGGCGTTCGCGCTGTTTATCGTTATCGCCATGTCGGTATCGATGATGGCGCACTATCTTTTTTTCAAATTCATCACTTCGCACCCGGAGAAAGATTTCCTGGCGGCATCATCGACGTTTATCGGCGAGCGGGCAGCGGCAATCGTCTGTGTGCTGTTTATTCTGTCGATGATCATTATCGTGCTGATAAATTTCATCACCCTGGTCAACGTCGTCGCGTCTTTTTTCTACGACGGATTTTGGGTTCGGGTCGGCATTTCGCTGTTGCTGAGTGCGGCGCTGTCAGCAGCATGGTTGGCGTTTAGCCAGCGAATCGAGCACCTGATTGCCAGAATGGCACTGTTTTCTATTGTGCTCGTGGCGATTCTGGCGGTGTTTTTCCTGTTACAACCGACTGGGGTTCGGCAGGCGGCGCAGGCACCGGCTGGCATATCATTGCAGACGTTGTTGCTGCTGCCGATTTTTCTTTTTACGTTTAACTTTACCCCATGCATCCAGCGGTTTGCGAAAAGCGCCGTGCGGCCGCAGGCGCGCAGTATTCTGTTCGGCAAGATACTGATATTGGCATTTATCGCCATGATCGTCATCGCTATCAGCCGCTTGCTGACGCTGGATGACATCTCAATCATTAACAGCCGCAATGTGGATGCGCTGTTTTATACCGCCGGTTTGACCGGCAACGCCACTGCGTGGTTAGGCGCTGCCCTGTTGCTGTGTTTGCTGACCGGCGGCGCTTATATCGGCACCTTGACCGGCGTGATCGACGGCATTACATCCTTCGGCATAGCGGGCAAAAAGAGAATCCTCGCAGGGAACATCGTTGTCTGTACGCTTATCGGCGCGATCAACCCGAGTATTATCAAGATCATCTCGGGCTGGTCGATACCCGTTATCGTGATGACCGTCTTTTTCATCCCATCTCTGTATTTTTTGCAGCGGGGCGACGGTAGGCAAAAAGGGGTCGGGATCGTCGTGTTGGGCTGCGGTATCGCGGTAATCGCGACACTGTTTGTGTAAAGCGGCGCGCCTAATCCAGAATCAGCGTGTCGCCGGTGGCCGGCGCGATCGCTTCCGGCAACCATAGCCGGCCCCAGGCGCCGGTACAGTGGCAACCCATGATCTTTTCCGGTTGATGCTGCCGCAAAAAACGGCGGACGTGCCAGAGCGTGCGCGGGGAAGCGCAGCGCAGATGAAAACCGCCGATCAGGGCGTGGATCCTTTCGATCCCGGTGATTTTCTGGCAATGGCGCACGATATTGACGATCCCGCGGTGCCCGCAGCCGGTCACGATCACCAGACCGCGATCCGATTTGTAAATCAGCACCCCTTCGTCGATGACGTAATCCACCGCCGCGTTTTCCCCGGCGATCACCCCGTAGGCGCGCGGGGCAGGCACCGCGATTTCGCCTGACCACATAAAGCGATCGCCGATCGCCAGCGGTTCGCGGCTGTAGTGCATGCGGTGGCGCGAGTAGTCGATATCCAAAGAGAGCTTTTTGATTTTCCGGGTGTAGCCCAGCATCTTCAGCGCCGCATAGCGCTCATCGCCGACCTGTGGGTGGCAGATGATGCGGCTGTTGTCCGGCAGCCAGGCGACGCCGCCGCAGTGGTCATAGTGGCCGTGGGAGAGCACCGTCGCGGTGAGGCGGGAGAGATCGACGCCCATCAGCGCCGCATTGCGCAGAAAGCTGTCGTCGGGGCCGGTATCGAACAGTATGGACGTCGTCTCATCCTCAATCAGCAGGCTTAGCCCGGCCTTGGCCTGCAATAATGGGTCGGCGCCGGCGGCGCGGCGGTTTTCCAGCAGTACCTTGAGGGTCAATGCCATGTTGACTCGTTCCTGAGAGAGATTCCTGACTTTTCAGTATAGCGTGGAGGGCGGTAGCGGCTCTGTGAGCCGGCGCGCAGAGCGAGCGCGGGAAAGAAAAACGGCCGGAACAAGGGCTTGTCCCGGCCGTGAAGGCGTCTGGCGGCGTTATTTACCGATACAGAAGCTGGAGAAGATGCGGCCCAGCAGGTCGTCGGAGGTGAATTCGCCGGTGATTTCGCTCAAGGCCAGCTGCGCCTGGCGCAATTCCTCGGCCAACAGCTCGCCCGCGTAAGCGCTCACTAACTGTTCTTTGCCCTGCACCAGGTGCTGTGCCGCCAGTTCCAGCGCCTGCAGGTGGCGACGGCGCGCCAGGAAGCCGCCTTCCATGTTGCTGGTGAAGCCCATGCTTTGTTTAAGATGATCGCGCAGCACATCGACACCCTCGCCGGTGCGGGCTGACAGGCGAATAAGTGAGTGGTTGTTCACTTCCGTCAGGCCCAGCGTTTCACCGGTGATGTCGGCTTTGTTACGCACCACGGTGATCGGCAGCGTGCCCGGCAGGCGCGCCATAAACTCCGGCCAGATCTCCGCCGGCTCGGTGGCGGCGGTGGTGGTGCCGTCAACCATAAACAGCACTCTGTCGGCCTGTTCGATCTCGTTCCAGGCACGTTCGATGCCGATACGTTCAACTTCGTCGCTGGCGTCGCGCAGGCCGGCGGTGTCGATGATGTGCAGCGGCATGCCGTCGATATGGATATGTTCACGCAAGACGTCGCGGGTGGTGCCGGCGATATCGGTGACGATCGCCGCCTCGCGCCCGGCCAACGCATTGAGCAGGCTGGATTTACCGGCGTTGGGGCGCCCGGCGATCACCACCTTCATCCCTTCGCGCAGCAGGCTGCCCTGGCGCGCTTCACCACGCACGTTATCCAGATCCGCCATCACGTCGTTGAGCTGCGCCTCGATTTTACCGTCGGACAGGAAGTCGATTTCCTCGTCCGGGAAGTCGATCGCCGCTTCCACGTAGATTCGCAGGTGAGTGAGCGCTTCCACGAGCTGGTGGATACGGGTGGAAAACGCCCCCTGCAGCGAGTTCATCGCTGAACGCGCCGCCTGTTCGGAGCTGGCGTCGATCAGATCGGCAATCGCTTCGGCCTGCGCCAAATCGAGCTTGTCGTTGAGGAATGCGCGTTCGGAGAACTCGCCGGGCCGTGCGATGCGCACGTCAGGCAGCGCCAGCACGCGCTTGAGCAGCAGATCGAGGATCACCGGCCCGCCGTGGCCCTGCAGTTCCAGCACGTCTTCGCCGGTAAAGGAGTTCGGCCCCGGGAACCACAGCGCGATGCCCTGATCGAGGGTGGCGCCCGTGGCGTCGCGGAACGGCAGATAGTCAGCGTAGCGCGGCTTCGGCAGCTTGCCGAGTAACGCCTGGGCGACGTCTTTGGCCTGGCTTCCGGAAATGCGCAGAATGCCGACGCCGCCGCGTCCCGGCGGGGTGGCTTGGGCTACGATGGTATCGGTGGTGCTCATAACGGTTCTCTCTGACGATTAAGATGCAAAAAGGCGGTCTAATGACCGCCTTTGGGGTGACTGCAAGGGTCGGCGCGCCGAACCCCTACAATACGCTTAGCTTTTTTTCTTGTCGCGGCTGTGCAGACCGCGTTTTTCCAGACCACGGTAAATCAGCTGCTGCTGCAGGATGGTCACCAGGTTACTGACGATGTAGTACAGCACCAGACCGGACGGGAACCACAGGAAGAACACTGTGAAGATCACCGGCATGAAAGTCATGATTTTCTGCTGCATCGGGTCAGTCACGGTGGTCGGCGACATCTTCTGAATGAAGAACATCGTCACGCCCATCAGGATTGGCAGGATGTAGTACGGATCTTGCGCCGACAGGTCATGGATCCACAGGGCGAACGGCGCGTGGCGCAGCTCGACCGAACCCATCAGCATGTAGTACAGCGCCAGGAAGATCGGCATCTGAATGATCAGCGGCAGGCAGCCGCCGAGCGGGTTCACTTTCTCCGACTTGTACAGCGCCATCATCTCTTGGCTCATGCGCTGTTTGTCATCGCCGATGCGCTCGCGCATCGCCTGCAGCTTCGGCTGCAGCATGCGCATTTTCGCCATCGAGGTGTACTGCGCCTTGGTCAGCGGGTACATGATGCCGCGCACGATGAAGGTGATGATGATGATGGAGAAGCCCCAGTTACCGATAAAGCCGTGGATGAACTTCAGCAGTTTGAACAGCGGCTGGGAGATGAACCACAGCCAGCCGTAATCCACGGTCAGGTCCAGGTGCGGCGCCAGCTGGGCCATCTGATCCTGCAGCTCCGGGCCGACCCACAGGGTCGCGTTCAGCTGCTGCTGAGCGCCCGGCTGCACCACGACCGGCGTAGATTTGAAGCCGATGGTGGACAGGTTGTCGCCCGGTTTGGCGGTGTAGAAGGTGTTGTCACCCTTGGTCGCCGGTACCCACGCGGTGGCGAAGTACTGTTGCAGCATGGCGACCCAACCGTCTTTGGTGGTGACGCTCAGGTTTTCGTCTTTGTCGAAAGCGTATTTCTGGTACTTGTCCTCGCTGGACGAGTACGCCGCGCCGCGGAAGGTGTGCAGCGCGAAGTTGCTGCTGCCGGTGTCGCGGTGCTTAGGCAGTTCGGTGGTCTGCTTCAACTGGCCGAACAGGGTCAGCTCCAGCGGCGCAGCGCCTTTGTTGTCGATGCTGTAATCCACGCCGACCGCATAGTGATTGCGTTTGAGCACGAAGGTCTTGGTGTAGACCGCGCCGTCTTTATCGGTGTAGGTCAGCGGGATGCGCAGCTCGTCCTGGCCTTCCGGCAGGGTGTAGCTGTCCTGCGCCGCCTGATACAGTGGGCGTTCGCCGTTGGCCGGGTTGTCCGGGCCGTTTTTACCGGTCAGGCCGCTTTGCGCCTGATAGACGAATGACGGAGTGGTTTCCAGCAGTTGGAACGGAGTCGATGAACCCAGAGTATCCGGGTAGGCCAACAGTTTAGCCTGCTCGATATCGCCACCACGGGTGTTGATGGTCAGTGACAGCACGTCGGTGTTCACGGTAATCAGCTTACCCTGACCACTGGCTGGCACGGCCTGGCTGGCGGCATCACCGGCTACTGCGTTCGAAGTCTGTTGCGTGGTCTGCGCGGCCGGCTGCGGAGCGTTGTCCGTTTGCCATGCCTGCCAGATCATGAAAGACACGAACAGCAGAGCGATGAGGAGAAGATTGCGTTGCGAATCCATCGTTAGAGTTCTCTGTTATCGTCGGTTTTCGGCGGCACCGGATCATCGCCACCTGGGTTCAAAGGGTGGCATTTTAATACGCGTTTCAATGCTAACCAACTGCCTTTTATCATGCCAAACCTGCTTAATGCCTCAATTGCGTAATGAGAGCATGTCGGCTGGAAGCGACAACGAGGCCCTAGCAGCGGACTGATGACGAGCTGATAGGCCCGCACCAGCCCGATCAGGATGCGGGAGCCTGGCGACAGTGGCGACGCCATAATTTATCCAAAGCTTCCGTCAGCGCGCGGTTATCCAAATCCGCTATCCCCTTTTTAGCCACCACGACAAAATCCATCGCCGGTAATTCGTGCTGGCGCAGGCGGAAACTTTCGCGGGTTAGGCGTTTGATCCGATTACGCTCGTGCGCGCGTTTGACGTGTTTTTTGGCGACGGTAAGACCGATGCGGGGATGCCCCAGCTGGTTCAGGCGGCCGAGGATGGTGATTTGCGGCGTGCCAGCCCGTTGTGGCTGCTGGAAGACGAAAGTGAAATGAGTGGGAGTTAACAAACGTAACTCCCTGGGAAAAGCGAGCTTAACCACTCAGCGGGTTAGCTTTATTACTTAGAAACAGTCAGACGAGCACGGCCTTTCGCACGACGGCGGGCCAGAACTTGACGACCATTTTTGGTGGCCATACGAGCACGGAAACCGTGGCTACGGTTGCGCTTCAATACGGACGGTTGGAAAGTGCGTTTCATAGCGATTTCTACCTAAACTTAAAATAATTACTGATCAGTAAACGCGTTTGGCTACTCGGCGTGAAGATGACCGACGCCTCAATCGCAATACATAAAGAAGCGGGATTGTAATAATTGTACAGTCCTGAGTCAATTCGCATCGCGCCAGCCTACCTGGTTGTCTGCCAATAACGGAACAAAATCCGGTCTTGGCCCGTGGTCACCGCAGAATCCTGTCTGGCTAATGACGCACCATAAGGAACCAGGTATCACACGTAGGGCGAAGATTATACGGACTCGGGGTGAAATCGCAAGGATCCCCGTGAGATCCTTTGCGCACGATCGCCGGATCCGGCGTGGATAACAGGGTATAACCGGTTGACAATGTAAAAAACGCGGCGCAGCGGCCGGGATCTGCGCGGCCATTCGGCGCCGGCGGTGAAAAGATCGCCGCCGGCCGCGGCCTGTGGATAAAATGGATCTAATCTGTGAGGAAGGGGAGGATCTCTTGCTCGGATTGCGCTATGATCCGTCATTCCGATCGCGATCCCCCATACCGGGATCGTGAGGGACACAAACCGTGAAAGGCGGTTCGCATCCCCCACAGGCAAACCGCCGATGCCGGGTATGTGTCAAAAATCATGAGTTATAAAAAAGTTGCCCGTTTCTTTTCTTTATTGATCTTGTTCGAGTGGAGTCCGCCGTGTCACTTTCGCTTTGGCAGCAGTGTCTTGCCCGATTGCAGGATGAGTTACCTGCCACAGAATTTAGTATGTGGATACGCCCATTGCAGGCGGAACTGAGTGACAATACCCTGGCGCTGTATGCGCCTAACCGCTTTGTGCTGGATTGGGTTCGCGATAAGTACTTAAACAACATCAATGGTCTGCTGAATGATTTCTGCGGCACGGACGCGCCTTTGCTGCGTTTTGAAGTCGGCAGCAAGCCGATCACGCAGGTGATCAGCCAGACCGTGACCGCCAGCGTCAGCAGTGCCCCTGCGGCCCCGGCGGCGCGCACGGCCGCGCCTTTGCGCCCGAGCTGGGACAACGCGGCGGCGCAACCCGAGCTCTCTTACCGCTCCAACGTCAACCCTAAACACACCTTCGACAACTTTGTCGAGGGTAAGTCCAACCAGCTGGCGCGCGCGGCGGCTCGCCAGGTGGCGGATAATCCGGGCGGCGCCTACAACCCTTTGTTCCTGTATGGCGGCACCGGCCTGGGTAAAACTCACCTGTTGCACGCGGTCGGCAACGGCATCATGGCGCGCAAGGCCAACGCCAAAGTGGTCTACATGCACTCGGAACGCTTCGTGCAGGACATGGTCAAAGCCTTGCAGAACAATGCCATCGAAGAGTTTAAGCGCTACTACCGCTCGGTCGACGCCTTGCTGATCGATGACATCCAATTCTTCGCCAACAAGGAGCGTTCGCAGGAAGAGTTCTTCCATACCTTTAACGCCCTGTTGGAAGGCAATCAGCAGATCATCCTGACCTCGGATCGCTACCCTAAAGAGATCAACGGGGTGGAAGATCGTCTGAAATCTCGCTTCGGCTGGGGGCTGACGGTGGCGATCGAGCCGCCGGAGCTGGAAACCCGCGTGGCGATCCTGATGAAAAAGGCCGACGAAAACGACATCCGCCTGCCGGGCGAAGTGGCGTTCTTCATCGCCAAGCGCCTGCGTTCCAACGTGCGTGAGCTCGAAGGGGCGCTGAACCGCGTGATCGCCAACGCCAACTTTACCGGCCGGGCCATCACCATCGATTTCGTGCGTGAAGCGCTGCGCGATCTGCTGGCGCTGCAGGAAAAGCTGGTCACCATCGACAATATTCAAAAGACGGTGGCGGAGTATTACAAGATTAAAGTCGCGGATTTGCTGTCCAAGCGGCGTTCGCGATCCGTTGCCCGCCCGCGCCAGATGGCGATGGCGTTGGCGAAGGAACTCACCAACCACAGCCTGCCGGAAATCGGCGATGCGTTTGGTGGCCGCGACCATACCACGGTGTTGCACGCCTGCCGGAAGATCGAGCAGCTGCGTGAGGAAAGTCACGACATCAAAGAAGATTTCTCCAATTTAATCAGAACATTATCTTCATAGCGCTATGAAATTTATCGTTGAACGTGAGCATCTGCTAAAACCGCTGCAACAGGTGAGCAGCCCGCTGGGCGGCCGCCCGACCCTGCCGATCCTGGGCAACCTGCTGCTGCAGGTGACGGAAGGCTCCCTGCTGCTGACCGGCACCGATCTGGAGATGGAGATGGTGGCGCGCGTCGCCCTGTCCCAACCGCACGAGCCGGGCGCGACCACCGTGCCCGCGCGCAAATTCTTTGATATCTGCCGTGGCCTGCCGGAAGGGGCGGAGATCGCCGTCACGCTGGAGAGCGAGCGCATGCTGGTGCGGTCCGGCCGCAGCCGCTTCTCGCTGTCCACGCTGCCGGCGGCGGACTTCCCGAACCTGGACGATTGGCAGAGCGAGGTGGAGTTCAGCTTGCCGCAGGCGACGCTGAAGCGCCTGATCGAAGCCACCCAGTTCTCGATGGCCCATCAGGACGTGCGTTATTACCTGAACGGCATGCTGTTTGAAACCGAAGGCGAAGAGCTGCGCACCGTCGCGACCGACGGCCACCGCCTGGCGGTGTGCTCGATGCCGATCGGCCAACAGCTGCCGTCCCATTCGGTGATCGTGCCGCGTAAAGGGGTGATGGAGCTGGTGCGTCTGCTGGACGGCGGCGATTCGGTGCTGCAGCTGCAGATCGGCAGCAACAACATCCGCGCCCACGTTGGCGATTTCATCTTCACCTCCAAGCTGGTTGACGGCCGTTTCCCTGACTATCGCCGCGTCTTGCCGAAGAACCCGGATAAAACGCTGGAGGCCGGCTGCGATCTGCTCAAGCAGGCGTTTGCCCGCGCGGCCATTCTCTCGAACGAGAAATTCCGCGGCGTGCGGCTGTATGTCAGCCAGAACCAGCTGAAGATCACCGCCAACAACCCGGAGCAGGAAGAGGCGGAAGAGATCCTCGACGTCAGCTACGACGGCGCGGAGATGGAGATTGGCTTCAACGTCAGCTACGTGCTGGACGTGTTGAACGCGCTCAAGTGTGAAGACGTGCGCCTGCTGTTGACCGACTCGGTCTCCAGCGTGCAGATCGAAGACGGCGCCAGCCAGGCGGCGGCCTACGTTGTCATGCCAATGCGGTTGTAGTCTCGTTACCTTGAATTACAGCACCGTCATCGGTAAAGAGATTGCATGGCTCTGACGCGTTTATTGATTAAAGATTTCCGCAATATCGAGGCGGCGGATTTGGCGCTGGCGCCGGGGTTCAACTTCCTGGTCGGCGCCAACGGCAGCGGCAAGACCAGCGTGCTGGAAGCGGTGTATACGCTCGGGCACGGCCGCGCCTTTCGCAGCCTGCAGGCCGGTCGGGTGATTCGCCATGACCAGCCGGAGTTCGTGCTGCACGGCCGCATAGAAGGTACGGAGCGCGAGCTGTCGGTAGGATTGAGCAAGAGCCGTCAGGGTGACAGCAAAGTACGCATCGATGGCAGTGACGGCCACAAGGTGGCCGAGCTGGCGCAGCTGCTGCCCATGCAGCTGATCACCCCCGAAGGTTTTACCCTGCTGAACGGCGGGCCGAAATTCCGGCGCGCTTTCCTGGACTGGGGCTGTTTTCATAACGAACCCGGTTTTTTCACCGCCTGGAGCAACCTGAAACGGTTACTGAAGCAGCGCAATGCCGCGCTGCGCCAGGTGAGTCGCTATGCGCAGATCCGCGCCTGGGATCAGGAACTGATCCCGCTCGCGGAGCGCATCAGCGAATGGCGGGCGGAATACAGCGACGCGATCGCCGCGGATATCACCGCGACCTGCGCGCAGTTTCTGCCTGAATTCGCCCTGAGCTTCTCCTTCCAGCGCGGCTGGGACAAAGAGAGTGACTACGGCGAGCTGCTGGAGCGCCAGTTTGAGCGCGACAGGGCATTGACCTATACCGCGGTGGGGCCGCATAAAGCGGACTTTCGCATTCGTGCCGACGGCACGCCGGTAGAGGATTTGTTATCGCGCGGTCAGCTTAAGCTGCTGATGTGCGCGTTGCGCTTGGCGCAGGGTGAGTTTCTCACCCGGCAGAGCGGGCGGCGTTGCCTGTATCTGATTGATGATTTTGCCTCCGAGCTGGACACCGGCCGTCGCCGGTTGCTGGCCGATCGCCTGAAAGCCACCCAGGCCCAGGTTTTTGTCAGCGCAGTCAGCGCTGAACAAGTGACCGACATGGCCGGTGAAAAGGGCAAGATGTTCCGCGTGGAACAGGGTAAAATAGAGGTTCAACCACAGGACTAAAATGAGCGAGAAACGTTGATGTCGAATTCTTATGACTCCTCAAGTATCAAGGTATTAAAAGGGCTGGATGCGGTGCGCAAGCGCCCGGGCATGTATATCGGCGATACCGATGACGGCACCGGTCTGCACCACATGGTATTCGAGGTTGTGGACAACGCTATCGACGAAGCGCTCGCGGGCCACTGTAGTGACATTCAGGTCACCATCCATGCCGACAACTCGGTATCGGTACAGGATGACGGCCGCGGCATTCCGACCGGCATTCACCCGGAAGAAGGGGTTTCAGCCGCAGAGGTCATCATGACCGTGCTGCACGCCGGCGGTAAATTCGACGACAACTCCTATAAGGTTTCCGGCGGCCTGCACGGCGTGGGCGTCTCGGTGGTTAACGCCCTGTCGGAGAAACTGGAGCTGGTGATCCGCCGCGAAGGCAAAGTGCACGAACAAACTTACAGCCACGGCGAGCCGCAGGCGCCGCTGAACGTGGTGGGCGAAACCGAACAGACCGGCACCATGGTGCGTTTCTGGCCGAGCCACCAGACCTTCACCAACGTGACCGAATTCGAATACGACATTCTGGCCAAGCGTCTGCGCGAGCTGTCCTTCCTCAACTCCGGCGTGTCTATCCGCCTGAAGGACAAGCGCACCGACCGTGAAGACCACTTCCACTACGAAGGCGGCATCAAGGCGTTTGTCGAGTACCTGAACAAGAACAAAACCCCGATCCACCCGAACGTGTTCTACTTCTCGACCGTGAAAGATGATATCGGCGTGGAAGTGGCGCTGCAGTGGAACGACGGTTTCCAGGAAAACATCTACTGCTTCACCAACAACATTCCGCAGCGCGACGGCGGCACGCACCTGGTCGGTTTCCGTACTGCGATGACCCGTACGCTGAACAGCTACATGGAGAAGGAAGGCTACAGCAAGAAGGCCAAGGTCAGCGCCACCGGCGATGACGCGCGTGAAGGTCTGATCGCCGTGGTGTCGGTGAAGGTGCCGGATCCGAAGTTCTCTTCTCAGACCAAGGACAAGCTGGTCTCTTCCGAGGTGAAAACCGCGGTTGAAACGCTGATGAACGAGAAGCTGGTGGATTACCTGATGGAAAATCCAGGCGACGCGAAAATCGTGGTCGGCAAGATCATCGACGCGGCGCGCGCGCGCGAAGCGGCGCGTAAAGCGCGTGAGATGACCCGCCGCAAAGGCGCACTGGATCTGGCCGGCCTGCCGGGCAAGCTGGCGGACTGCCAGGAACGCGATCCGGCGCTGTCCGAACTGTACCTGGTGGAAGGGGACTCCGCGGGCGGCTCTGCCAAGCAGGGGCGCAACCGCAAGAACCAGGCTATCTTGCCGTTGAAGGGGAAAATCCTCAACGTCGAGAAAGCGCGTTTCGACAAAATGCTCTCCTCGCAGGAAGTGGCGACGCTGATCACCGCGCTGGGTTGCGGCATTGGCCGCGACGAGTACAGCCCGGATAAGCTGCGTTACCACAGCATCATCATCATGACCGATGCCGACGTCGACGGTTCGCACATCCGTACGCTGCTGTTGACCTTCTTCTACCGCCAGATGCCGGAAATCATCGAGCGTGGCCACGTGTTCATCGCACAGCCGCCGCTGTACAAGGTGAAGAAAGGCAAGCAAGAGCAGTACATCAAAGATGACGAGGCGATGGATCAGTACCAGATCGCCATCGCGATGGACGGCGCTACGCTGCACACCAATGCCAGCGCACCGGCGCTGGGCGGCGAGCAGCTGGAGAAACTGGTGGCCGAGCACTACGCCGTGCAGAAGCTGATCGGCCGCATGGAGCGCCGCTACCCGCGCGCGCTGCTGAACAGCCTGATTTATCAGCCGACGCTGAACGAAAGCGACCTCAGCGATGAAGCCAAGGTGAAAACCTGGATCGCTTCGCTGGTGCAGGCGCTGAACGACAAAGAGCAGCACGGCAGCAGCTATGACTTCGTGATCTTCGAGAACCGCGAGCGCCAGATGTTCGAGCCGGCGCTGCGCATCCGCACCCACGGCGTGGATACCGACTATCAGCTGGACTTCGACTTCATCCACGGCGGCGAATATCGCAAGATCTGCCAGCTGGGCGAGAAGCTGCGCGGGCTGGTCGAAGAGGGCGCGTTCATCGAGCGCGGCGAACGCCGTCAGCCGGTGGACAGCTTCGAGCAGGCGCTGGAGTGGCTGGTGAAAGAGTCGCGCCGCGGCCTGTCGGTGCAGCGTTATAAAGGTCTGGGCGAGATGAACCCGGAGCAGCTGTGGGAAACCACCATGGATCCGGAAAGCCGCCGCATGTTGCGCGTGACCGTCAAGGACGCCATCGCTGCCGATCAACTGTTCACTACGCTGATGGGCGATGCGGTTGAACCGCGCCGCGCCTTTATCGAAGAAAATGCCCTGAAAGCGGCGAACATCGATATCTGATGCGTTAATGGCTGTGAAAATCCGCGCCGGGCGACCCGCGCGGATTTTTTTTACGCCCTTTTTGGCGCTGACAGCTGAGGCTGAAACGCGTTAGCATGAGAAAAAACCACTGGGAGAAGCGTTGAATGGCTATTGAACTGATTGCGATCGACATGGACGGCACGTTGCTCGATCCGCAGCACCAAATCACGCCGGCGGTAAAGCAGGCTATCGCGGCGGCGCGGCGCAAAGGGGTGCACGTGGTGCTGGCCACCGGGCGGCCTCATATCGGCGTGCAGGACTATCTGCGCCAGTTGGACATTCAGGGCCCCGGCGATTTTTGCATAACCTACAACGGCGCGCTGGTGCTGCGCGCGGCCGATGGCGCCTGTATCCTGCAGGAAACGCTGGGCTTCGAGGACTATCTGCACTTCGAGCAGATGGCACGCGAGTTCGGCGTTCACTACCAGGCGTTCGATTTCGACACCCTGTATACCCCGAACAAAGACATCGGCAAATACACCATACATGAGGCGGCAATGACCGGTATCCCGCTGAAATACCGCAGCGTGGAAGAAATGGATCGCCAGATGCGTTTCCCGAAAGTGATGATGATCGACGAGCCGGAGTTGCTGGACCGCGCTATCGCGCGCATCCCGGCGGAAACGCGCGAGCGTTACACCATTCTGAAAAGTGCGCCTTATTTCCTCGAGATCCTGCACAAGAACGTCGATAAAGGGGCTGGGGTGAGAATGCTGGCCGAGCATCTCGGCGTGGCGCGGGAAAACATCATGACGCTGGGGGATCAGGCCAACGATACGGCGATGATCGAGTATGCCGGCGTCGGCGTGGCGATGGGCAACGCCATTCCCGAGCTGAAAGCGGTGGCGCAGTTTGTCACCGCCACCAATACCGAAGATGGCGTAGCGCGCGCCATCGAGAAGTTCGTGCTCAACGCCTGAGAACACGGGGCGCTGTGGCGCCCCTTTATCTTGCCGCCAACACCCCTTTGGCGATCTGCAGATCCTGAATCGCCAGCCCGGTAAGATCGGCGATGGTGATATGCTGCGGCTCGGTTCGCAACCGCCCACCCTGCGCCAAGAGGGCGCCCATTTCGACAATTGGCGTTGAAGTGAGCCTAGTTTGCCGATAAGCCGTCGCGATCTCGCCATAGTCAGCACATTGCGCCAGCGCATCGACCAGCAGCGCGTCCGCGCGAGCCACAAGATCGGTCGCCAGCTCCTGCTTGCCGGGCGCGTCGGCGCCCACGGCGGTGATGTGCGTGCCGGGCCGGATATCCGCCGCCTGTAAAATCGGTTCGCGGCTGGGCGTGGTGGTCACGATCAGCTGACAGTGTGCCGCCAGTTCCGCCGCATCCTGCGTAACCCGCACCCGAAAACCTTCGGCCTCGGCTTCGCGCCGATACGCCGCCAGCGCCTGTTCGTTGCGGCCCCACACCCACACTTCGCGGCAATCGGTCACCGGTTTCAGACATTGCAGCTGCAGCCGGGCCTGCAGGCCGGTGCCGACCATGCCGATCGCCTGAATATGCGGCGGCGCGCACAGTTCGGCGGCGATGCGGCCGGCCAGTGCGGTGCGCAGCGCGGTCAGCCAGCCCTCATCCTGCAGCAGCGCCCGAGGTTCGCCGGTCTGGGCGGAGAACGCCATCACCAACCCCTGATTGCTGGCCAAACCGCGTTCGGCGTTGCGATAGAAACCGGCGGACACCTTGACCACGAACAGCTCGTCGCCTTCCAGCCAGGCGGATTTGATGCAGCAATCGCCAGCGGCCTGTTCGAACAGGAAGTGCTGCACCGGCGGCTGTTGCACCCGCCGTTGCGAATAGGCGATAAAACCCTGCTTCAGCAGCGGGGTTATGACCTCGGCGTCGAACGCGGCGAGGATTTGCTGCCGATTAAGGATGCGCATCGGCGAGGGCCTTGAGGTATTTCTCCAGCACGATATTTTTACCGCACAGCACCACCGCCACTTTTTTCCCCTGATATTCCGGCGCCAGCTTGATCGCCGCCGCCAGCGCCACACCGGCCGCGCCTTCGATAATCCATCGATCGCTGGCGGCGATCCGGCACATCGCGTGCTTGATCTCCGTTTCGCTGACCAGCACTTTGCGGTCGATCAGCTGTTGGCACAGCGGGAGGGTTATGGCGCCCGGCTCGACGCCGCCGGCGGTGCCGTCGGACAGGGTTTCTTGCTCTTCCACCGGGAAGATGTGGCCCGCTTCCAGCGCGCTGTACATGCTGGTGGCGTTTTCCGGCCAGCAGGCGATAAGCTGCGTATTCGGCGACAGTTGCCGCAGAACGGTGCCGATGCCGGCGATATAGCCACCGCCGCCCACCGCCACGAACACGGCGTCCAGGCCGGTGAGCTGTTCAACCAGCTCCATGCCGCAGGTGCCCTGGCCGGCGATCACCTGCTCATCGTTATACGGCGAGATATAGGTTTTTCCCTGTTCGCGGGCGGCCTGTTCCCCGGCCAGTTCGGCGTTCAGCGCATCGCCCGGCACCCGTTCCACGGTGCCGCCCAGCGCGCGGATGGTGTCTAGCTTGATGCTTGCTGCCGTCTCCGGCGCATAAACCGTGACGCCAACGCCCATCAGCTGCCCCGCCAGGGCGACCGCCTGGCCGTGGTTGCCGGTTGAGGCGGCGATCACGCCGCGCCGGCGTTGCTCGCTATCCAGCAACCGCAGCTTGTTGCTGGCGCCGCGAAATTTAAAGGAGCCGGTGTGCTGCAGATGGTCGCATTTCAGGTACAGCTCGCAGCCCAGCTGCTGTGAAAGCAGCACGCTGCGCTCCAATGGCGTGACCCGCACCTGAGGGCGCAGTTGCTGATGGGCAGAAACAATGGCATCGAAGAGGGGATTCATACCGGCTCCAGATTATTTGGACTTAAAAATCCAGTTTGTACTTTTTTGTATTACTTGTAAACCCCGTCGCCCGACCGCCGGGCAACGGCCGGGGAAGAGCATCGCGTTGGCGGTGAAAATAATCATTAACCTGTCGTTTAGCGACACGATTTTTTATTTATTTGCGTTAAGGAAGATGCTGCCGCTGACTTATTTTGATCAAGGAAATGAGAATGAAAAAAATAGCGCTCGTGGCATCCGCCTATACGGCATGGGCGCCGTTGAGTTTCGCCGCCAGGAATGCGAGCGCCTAATCGGCCGCTTATTTCCTGCCGATGCCGTCGGTCGGCTTAAAATGATAAGACGCTGAAAAATAATTGCGTCATTTCGAACCGAAAAATCCTCCCGCCTTACCCGCGCAGGCCATGTGAAACGCTGTCGCCGATCCGGTAAGATGGCGACTCAGTGCCGGCATGCGCAGGAGAACCGCCATGAGCCATCGGGAAAAACAACTGACTTTCGACCCTCGCGGGCATCAGTTAACCAATATCAACGTCTGGACGCCGGACAGCCAATGGCTGGCTTATGACGTGCGCCCGCGCGGCGCCTCTTTCACCGGTCTGAGCATCGAGCGGGTCAACGTCGCCAGCGGCGCGGTGGAGGTGGTTTATCGCGCCCAGCACGGCGCCCACGTCGGCGTGGTCACGGTCAGCCCCGATGCGCCGGCGCGCTATGCTTTTATCCACGGCCCGGAGCACCCGGACAGCGCCTGGCAGTATGATTTTCACCACCGCCGCGGAGTGATCGTCAGCGAACCGGATCGCGAGTTGGCCATCACCCTCGATGCGCTGGATATCACCGCCCCCTATACGCCCGGCGCGCTGCGCGGCGGCAGCCATGTGCACGTTTTCAGTCCGGACGGCAGCCGCCTCAGCTTTACCTACAACGACCACGTCATGCACGAACGCGATCCGGCGCGCGATCTGCGCAACGTCGGGGTGGCCGTGCCGCTGCACGGGGTCAATCCGCCGAAACAGCACCCGCGCGAGTATGACGGCAGCCACTATTGCGTGCTGGTCAGCGAGACGGTGCCGCAGCCGCAGCCGGGCAGCGATCAGATCAATCGCGCCTACGAAGAAGGCTGGATCGGCCGCGAAGGTTACCGTAAGGCCGACGGCAGCCGGCAGCGCTGGGCGCTGGCGTTCATCGGCGATACGCTGTCCGCCGCCGGCGAAAAGCTGCCGGAGGTGTTTATTGTCGATCTGCCTGAGAACGATGCCGATTACGCCAGGGCGGGCGCTTTGCCGCTGCAGGGGACGGAAAGCGAGTTGCCGGCGCCGCCGCAGGGCGTCAGGCAGCGGCGGATAACCTTTACCGGCGATCGTCGTTTTCCGGGCGTGGCCGGCGCGCCGCGCCATTGGCTGCGCAGCTCACCGGACGGCAGCCAAATCGCATTTTTGATGAAGGACGACGGCGGCGTGGTGCAGCTGTGGACGGTGTCGCCGAACGGCGGAGAGCCGCGCCAGGTGAGCCGCAGCGAGCATGACATCCAGTCGGCGTTCAGCTGGCACCCGCAGGGCGGGACGATAGCCTTGGTGTGCGATAACAGCGTGATGCTGTGCGAGGTCGCCGGCGGCCGCCTGCAGCGTTTAACGCAGCGCAGCGCGCAGCCGCCGTCGGCGGATGCCGTGGTGTTTTCACCGGATGGCAAGAAAGTGGCGTTTATGCGCGAGATAGCGGGGTTCAACCAGATCTTTGTGGTTGAGGTGTAAGGCGGGCCTGGCGGCCCGCTGCGTGCGTGATTAGTGGGTGGCGGTGCTGTCGTTGCCTTCGCCGGGATTGCCGGTTGCCGCCAGATTCTGCTGCTCGCTGCGCAGGATGCGCGCTTTTGGCGAGTCTGCGGTGGCGTCGTTGCCGGAGCGCAGATAGTCGTAAGGCAGCAGTACGGTGTCCATCACCGCGGAGAACGGCAGATCCAGCGCCACCAGCGGCATCATCGCCCAGCTGGTGTTGTCGTCCTTCAGCATGTCCACGCTGGCGCGGGTGCCGGGATAGTAACCCTGATTCGGGCCGGTATGGCTCATCACGCTGGAGCAACCGCTGGTCGCCAACAACATGCAGCCCGTCGCTATCGCTTTCATCGTCGTCATTAATCCATCCTGCAGGGTTGCTGTTCCCCTAAATTAAGCTGATTTATAACATCCTGTTGCTGCTTTTAAAGAAGCAAAATCCCGCTCTGTGGCGGCTCTCTCACTTTAGTGTAAGTGGTAAAAAAACTTTCGCCTAATCGGTGCGAAGTTTTTTTGATCCTCGCCTGTTGAATTGATGAAATCAACCCCCATTTTATCATCAGAGCCGAATTGAGAATTCGCCGTAAGGGAATTCTGGCTTAATTAGCCTGTCCAGAGTGGAAGGCGTATTTATTTCAACCTCGCTGAAGTGCCTTAGGAGGCTGTTTTATGCGTAATTTTGATCTTTCCCCGCTATACCGTTCCGCCATTGGTTTCGATCGCTTGTTCAACGCGCTGGAAGCCGGTCAGAGTCAGGGCAACGGCGGTTATCCGCCTTATAATGTCGAGCTGGTGGACGAAAATCATTATCGCATCGCCATCGCGGTAGCCGGGTTTGCCGAGCAGGAGCTCGAGATCATCACGCAAGATAATCTGCTGATCGTGCGCGGGGCGCACAATAACGAACCGGCAGAAAAAACCTATTTATACCAGGGCATCGCCGAGCGTAATTTCGAGCGTAAATTCCAGCTGGCCGAACATATTCAAATTAAAGGCGCCAAGCTGGAGAATGGCCTGTTGTATATCGACATGCAACGCATCGTGCCGGAAACATTAAAACCGCGCCGCATCGAAATTAAATAAATTTCCGTTTCGCCGGCAGGTACGCTGCCGGCAAATAATACCTAGCCTGCCGTCAGGGGGCTGAATAAACACATCTCGCTTAATGAAAGGAGTTGTTCCTATGCGTAATTACGATTTATCCCCGCTTCTGCGTCAGTGGATTGGTTTTGATAAATTGGCCAGTTCAATGGGTGGCCAGGAACCCCAGGGGTTCCCGCCGTACAACATCGAGAAAAGCGATGACAATCACTACCGCATTTCTCTGGCGCTGGCCGGTTTCCGGCAGAGCGAACTGAATATCGAAGTAGAAGGGCCACGGTTGACCGTCAGCGGTAAACCTACGCCGCCGGAAAAACAGGTCGAATACCTGCATCAGGGGTTGGTGTGCAAAGAGTTCCAGCTGACCTTCACCCTGGCGGAGCATCTGCAGGTGTCCGAGGCCAAATTTGAAAACGGCCTGCTGCACATCGATCTGGTGCGTCAGGTGCCGGAAGCCTTGCAGCCGCAGCGCATCGCCATCGGCGCGGCGCCGGAGCTGGAAGCCAAATAACCGACTGAAAAACGGTCATCATCATGCGGGGGAGATCCAGACGGGTCTCCCCCGTTGCGTTATGTGGCGCACGCCACAGTCCCCCCGACAGTCCGATGTCATAATCCTTGTTAATTGTGTGTCTTTGGCCGCAAATTCCCGATTCAACTTTGGCAAGGATGTGACCTATGAGCGATATCGCCCTGACCGTCAGCATGTTGGCGCTGGCGGCCGTCATTGGGCTGTGGATGGGGAACTGGAAGCTGTACGGCGTCGGGCTGGGCATCGGCGGCGTGCTGTTCGGCGGCATCCTGGTCGGTCACTTCGCCCAGAGCGGGCAAATCAGCCTGAATGGGGACATGCTGCACTTTATCCAGGAGTTCGGCCTGATCCTGTTCGTCTACACCATCGGTATTCAGGTCGGCCCCGGTTTCTTCTCTTCGCTGCGCGTCTCAGGTCTGCGCCTCAACGCTTTCGCGGTGCTGCTGGTGCTGACCGGCGGCGTCGTGGCGGCGGCGGTGCACAAGCTGTTCGACGTGCCGCTGCCGATCATCCTCGGCGTGTTCTCTGGCGCGGTCACCAACACTCCGGCGTTGGGTGCCGGTCAACAAATCCTGACCGATCTCGGTTCCGATCCGGCGTTGGTGGACGGGATGGGGATGGGCTACGCCATGGCCTATCCGTTCGGTATATGTGGCATTCTGCTGGTGATGTGGCTGATCCGGCTGTTTTTCCGCATCAATATCGAGCGCGAGGCGCAGGCGTTTGAAAACGGCCTGGGCAATCAGCGTGAGCTGCTGCACGCCATGAATGTGGCGGTGCGCAATCCGAATCTGCAGGGTATGGCGATCAAGCAGGTGCCGCTGCTCAACGGTGAAGCGATCGTCTGTTCGCGCCTCAAACGCGGGGAGCTGCTGATGGTGCCGGCGCCGCACGAACGGCTGGAACTTGGCGACTACCTGCACCTGGTGGGCAAACGTGAAGATCTGGAAAATGCCCGGCTGGTGATCGGCGAAGAGGTAGACGCCTCGCTGTCGACGCGCGGCACCGCGCTGCAGGTGGTGAGGGCGGTGGTGACCAACGAGCAGGTGCTGGGCAAGAAAATCCGCGATCTTAACCTGAAGCAGAAATATGACGTGGTGATTTCACGCCTCAACCGCGCCGGCGTGGAGCTGGTGGCCGGCAGCAACGTGACGCTGCAATTCGGCGACATTCTCAACCTGGTCGGCCGGCCGGAGGCCATCGACGCGGTGACGGCAATCGTCGGCAACGCCCAACAAAAACTGCAGCAGGTGCAGATGCTGCCGGTCTTTATCGGCATCGGCCTCGGGGTGCTGCTCGGCTCCATTCCGCTGTTCGTGCCGGGCTTCCCGGCGGCATTGCGGTTGGGGCTGGCCGGCGGGCCGCTGGTGGCGGCGCTGATCCTGGGGCGCATCGGCAGCCTCGGCAAGCTGTATTGGTTTATGCCGCCGAGCGCCAACCTGGCGCTGCGCGAACTGGGCATCGTGCTGTTTCTGGCGGTGGTCGGATTGAAGTCGGGCGGCAACTTCATCGATACGTTGTTGCACGGCGAGGGGCTGACGTGGGTCGGGTACGGCGCGTTGATCACCGCCATTCCGCTGCTGAGCGTCGGTATTCTGGCGCGCACGGTGGGCAAGATGAACTACCTGACGCTGTCTGGCATGCTGGCGGGATCGATGACCGATCCGCCGGCGCTGGCCTTCGCCAACGGCCTGCATCCCACCAGCGGCGCCGCCGCGCTGTCTTACGCCACCGTTTATCCGCTGGCGATGTTCCTGCGCATCATGTCGCCGCAGCTGCTGGCGGTGCTGTTCTGGACGCTGTAACGCTGCCCGACTACAGCCGGTAAGGCATTAACACGCCGTTGTCAGTGCCAAAATCTTTGGGGTTGCGGGAGATGAGCGTCCGGAACCCCACCTGCGCGGTGGCCCAGATAATGGCGTCCGGCAGCTTCACATGCTGTGAGTGGCGTAATTCTACGGCGCGTTCGGCAACTATCATCGGTAATAGGCAGCAGCAGGAATTGCCCTAAAAACTGGCGCGTTTTCAGCTCCAGCGCCGTCCCCTGTTTTTTGGCCCCTACCATCACTTCCATCCAGGTGATGGCGCTAATCGCCGGGTTGATGTGGTATTCGGTCAGAACGTCTTTGGCTTGAGGAATGCCATTGAGATAATCGATCAGGATATTGGTGTCGAATAACGCCCGTTGAGCCACCATTATTCCCACTCCTCGCGCTGACGATTTTCGTAGTCTACGCCATCGCCCATCGCCCCGGACCAGAGTCCGAAAGCATTGCTGGGATCTTCAACGTGGTTCTCCGTCAGATAACGGGAGACGGCCTGACGGATGATTTCGGCCCGGGGAACGTGGCGGATATTCTTCAGATTGTCGAGCTGCCGCAGGTCTTCTTCAGGTAAATCGATCACGATGCGAGTCATCGCTAGCCCTCCAAAAAAAAGATATACGATATATGCATCGCATATCTTTATCGGTCGATTTTCAATCAGCTGGCGTTAGCCTTCCTGATGCGCGCGTTCGATCTCTTCTGCCAGGATCGCCACGCCGCGCTCGATTTTCTCCGGGTCGGGCACGTAGTTCATGCGCATGCACTGGTGGGTGTGCGGCCAGTCGTGCTCCAGCCCCGGGAAGAAGTAGTGGCCCGGCACCATCAGCACGCCGCGCTTTTTCAGGCGCTGATACAGCACCTCGGTGGTGATTGGCAGATCCTTGAACCACAGCCAGAGGAAGATAGCCCCTTCCGGTTTGTGGATCAGGCAGCGCTCCGGCGACAGGTAGCGGCGGATAATCTCGATGGTGTGCTCGACGCGCTGTTTGTAGAACGGGCGAATCACCTCGTTCGACAGGCGCAGCAGATCGCCGCGCGCGATCATTTCCGTCGCCATCGCCGGCCCCATGCTGCCCGGCGACAGGCTGATAATGCCGTTCATGTTGGTCAGTGCGGTGATCACCTTCTCGTCGGCGATCACGATGCCGCAGCGCGAGCCCGGCAGGCCGAGTTTGGACAGGCTCATGCACAGGATGGTGTTAGGATTCCACAGCGGCGTGGCGTCGCTGAAGATGATGCCGGGGAACGGCACGCCGTAGGCGTTGTCGATCACCAGCGGAATATCGCGCTGCTGCGCCAGCAGGTCGAGCTTCATCAGCTCTTCGTCGGTGATCACGTTGCCGGTCGGGTTGGTCGGCCGTGAAACGCAGATCATGCCGATGTCGTCGCCGATGGTGAGGTGTTCGAAATCAACGTGATATTTGAACTGGCCGTCCGGCAGCAGCTCGATGTTCGGCTTGGCGGAGACGAACAGCCCTTCGTCCAGCCCGGCATCGGCATAGCCGATATATTCCGGCGCCAACGGGAACAGCACGCGGCGGCGCGAACCGTCGGCGTAGCGGCCGGCGAACAGGTTGAACAAGTAGAAAAACGCGCTTTGGCTGCCGTTCGTCAGTGCAATATTCTGTGGCGAAATCTCCCAGCCGAGCTCGTCGCGCAGCAGATTGGCCAGCGCTTTCAGCAGCGCGTCCTTGCCTTGCGGGCCGTCGTAGTTGCACAGCGCTTCGGTCAGTTTGCCCTGGTCGAGCATCTCCTGGCACAGCTGTTTGAAGTAGGCTTCCATCTCTGGGATCTGCGCCGGGTTGCCGCCGCCGAGCATGATGGCACCGGGGGTGCGCAGGCCTTCGTTCAGGTCGTCCATCAAACGGGTAATGCCCGCATAACGGGTAAATTTTTCGCCGAAAAGTGAGAAAGTCATAGGTGTAGCAGTACTGTTTCTTAGCAGGTAATCCCCCACCATACCGCCAGACAAATCCCGCTGCAACGCGGCCGACAAATCGACCAATGGGCACAAACTTCGCCCATTGGCCGATTGGTAGCATATTACACTGGATTATTGTGACCGTTCGCCGGCCCACACCACCATCACCTTATCGTCGCCGAGCCGGCGGCTGAAGGCGTAGTAGGCGGCGTGCGGCTGCGGGGTTTGCACGCCGCCGCCGATCGCCGGGTGGCGAGCGCGGAACTGCCCCAACCGTTGCCAGTGGGCCAGCAGCGGGGCTCTTTCTCCCAGCAGCTCACGCCAGTTCATGTCGGAGCGGGTGCCCTGCAGCGGATCGGAACCGGCTGGGCCGAGCGGGCGGCCGCTTTCATCGCCGTAGTAAATCTGCACCGCGCCCGGCGCCAGCAACAGCAGGTTCGCCGCCCGCTGTTGCAGCGGCAGCGAGCCTTTGGCGTCGCTGGCGAAGAACAGCCGGGTGTCGTGCGAAGAGAGGTAGCTCAGCACGTTGAAATCCTGCAGCCGCTCGGCCATCTGCCGGTAGGTGGCATCGATGTCGGCAAAGCAGCCCAATGCCTGCGCCGCCTGGTCCTGGAAGTCGAAGTTGATCATCGCGTCGAAGCCGTTTTGGTAATAGTCGCTTTTCATCACCCCGTGACCCCAGGCCTCGCCGGTCATCCAAAACGGCGCGTCATCCAGCGCCTGCTGCGGATGCTCCGCTTTCCACGCCGCCAATGCCGCCGTGGCGCGCTGCTTCAACAGCGCCAGCGTCGGTTTTTCCACGTGCTTGGCGGTATCGACGCGAAAACCGTCGATGCCGTAATCGCGCACCCACTGGCTGAGCCAGACGGTCAGGTAATCGCGGGTGGTGGCGCCGGGCATGTCGCGTGCGGCGGTGTCGGGTTTGTGGCGATAGAACAGCGGCAGGCCGCTGGCGCCGGGCGCTTCGGTTTTGATGTCCGGCAGGAAGGCCAGCGACATTGTCAGGTCATCATAGCCCGGTGAGTCATAGTCGCCGATGTCGGTGCGGATCCAGTTTTTCCCCCACCATTGGCGCCAGCCCGCCTTGTCGCTGAAGTTGATGTAGTCGTTGAAGCTGTGCCAGTTTTGCCCCGGCCCGGGGCGCCAGTCACTCCAGTTTTTCCCCAGGGTTTTCTCCACCTCTGTACCTTGCAGATACAGCGAGCCGAAGTGGAACGTCTGCATATCCGCCAGCGTGGCGTAACCGACATGGTTCACCACCACGTCGAACAGAATGCGAATGCCGCGCCGATGCGCTTGCTCGACCAGCGTGCGCAGCTCCTGTTCGGTGCCCATGTTGGCGTCGAGGCGAGTCCAGTCCAGCGCGTAATAGCCATGATAGGCGTAATGCGGGAAATCGCCTTTGGTGCCGCCGCCGACCCAGCCGTGGATTTGCTCCAGCGGCGAGCTGATCCACAAGGCGTTGACGCCGAGCTGCTGCAGATAATCCAGCTTCTGCGTCAGGCCGGCCAGATCGCCGCCGTGAAAGGTGCCTATTTCCTGCAGGCCGTCGCTGCGGCGCCCATAGCTGTGGTCATTGGCCGGGTTGCCGTTCTCAAAGCGATCGGTCAGCACGAAGTAGACCGTGGCGTTATGCCAGCTGAACGCCGCCGGTTTCGCCGTGGCGGCGGATTCCAGCAGCAACAAACCGCCGCTGGCGGCGGCGGGCTGCAGCGTGATTTTCCCCTGAGTCACCTGCGCCGTTTGGCCGGAATAGAAATCGCGCAGCGTTTCGCCTTCGGCGAAGGTGGAGGCGACGTCGACCGTGACCGGCTTGCCGTCCCAGCGCGGGCAGCTGCGGACGGCAACGGCGGCGCTTTCCGGCGCGCTGTGCAGGCTGAGCTGCAGCGTCGGCGTGCCGCTGCGCGTGTCGATGCGCACCTGATAGTCGCCGGCGCGGAACTGCCGCCAGTTGACCGGCGGATGAGTGCCGCAGGGCTGCAGCGACAGCGTCTGGTTAAGTTTCACCGCCTCGGCCGGCTGCCAGCAGTGATTATCCTGGTACAGCCGCAGCGGCAGTTGGCCTTTGGGCAGCGCGGCCTGGCTGGCGAACAGCCCGGCGGCAGTTTCGTCGAAGGCCGGGAAGCCCGGCAGCGTCCAGCCGGCCAGCGCCGAAGGCGACAGCAGTATCAACAAGGGCAGGGGTAACAGTTTCATGGCTCTCCTTACGCGCGGCAGGAAGCGTTTTTTCGCAGGGTAGCGCCCAGTGTGGCAAACGGTGAAAAAATGGCCTCCTCCCTGCGGAGGTTTTTCGGGGAGGAGAGGAAGGGCGGAGCGTTTTCGGATTGATTCGGCTTGGCTTTGCGCGCGCGCTGCGGCAGATTAAACGATGAACATCAAAGGAGGTTAGCGATGACGGACAAAAACTGGCGAGAAGAGATCGTTCAGGCAATTCAGGATGCCGAATTGCAGCGCTTTGCCGAAGAACATCAGCTGCAGGCGCTGTTCGCGCCGCAGCAGGAAGAGCAACACGGCCGGTTATCCGCAGACCACCGGCCGCGCTGAGTTATTTCCGCAACAGCTGCGGGTTGACGCAGTTTTCTTTCACCGTGCCGGTCAACGCGGCGATCAGGTTATCCACCGCGCAGGCGGCCATGCCGTAGCGCGTTTCATGGGTGGCGGAGCCGATGTGCGGCAACGCCACCACGTTCGGCATGCTGAGCAGCGGTGAGTTGGCCGGCAGCGGCTCTTTCTCGAACACGTCCAACCCGGCGGCGTGGATCACGCCGTTTTGCAGCGCTTCGATCAGCGCCTGCTCATCCACCACCGGCCCGCGGCCGGCGTTGATCAGAATGCCGCTTTTCTTCATCTTCGCCAGCTGATCGCGGCCGATCATGTGGAAGGTTTGTTCGGTCAGCGGCAGCGTGATGCAAACGAAATCCGACTCGGCCAGCAGGGTATCCAGATCGCAGCGGCGCGCGTTAAAGCGCTGCTCCGCTTCTTCGTGCGTGCGGCGGGCGTTGTACAGCACCGGCATGCCGAAGCCGAAATGCGCGCGCTGCGCCAGCGCCAGGCCGATGCGCCCCATGCCGAGGATGCCGATGGTTTTATGGTGCACGTCGACGCCGAACCAGTCCGGCCCGATGCTGCCGCGCCATTCGCCGGCCTTCACCCGCTCCGCCACTTCCACCACCCGGCGCGCGGTCGCCAGCACCAGGCTCATGATGGTGTCGGCGACGGTTTCGGTCAGCACCGTCGGGGTGTGCATCAGCAGCACGTTATGGGCGTTGAGCGCCTCGACGTCGAAGTTGTCGTAGCCGACGGAAACGGTCGAGGCCGCGCGCAGTTTGGGCGCCTGCTGCAGGAAGGCTTCGTCAATTTTACCGCCGGACCCGATGATCCCTTCGGCCTGCTGCAGCGCCTGGCGCAGTTCGTCGCGGTTCTCCGGCTGCAGGCCGTTGAAGGCATGCACGGTGAAGTGCTGTTCCAGACGTTCACGCAGATCGGCAGGCAGGCTTTTGTACAATACGATAGAAGGCTTCATCACGAACTCCAGCTGGGCCAAAGGGGGCATGGCGCCCCCCCGGTTGGGTTAACAGATAAAAAGTATAACCGGATCAAGCCAATTGCGGCTGGATCTCGTTGCGGGCGGGTTTGACGATCAGCGTCAGCACCACCGCCACCACCAGTGCGATGGCCATAAACATGTAAGAGGCCGCCGGGCTGCCGGTGGCGCCATTCAGATAGCCGACGAACCACGAACCGAAGAACGACCCCAGCGCGCCCATGCTGTTGATCAGCGCCATGGCGCCCCCGGCGACGTTTTTCGGCAGCATTTCCGGAATAATGGCGAAGAACGGCCCGTAGGGGGCGTACATCGCGGCACCGGCGACCACCAGCAGGCCGTAGGAGATCCAGAAGTGGTTGGTGCCGACGGCGTAAGAGCCGAAGAACGCCAGCGCGCCGATCAGCAGCAGCGGCCAGACGAACAGCTTGCGGTTTTGCATTTTGTCCGACGCCCAGGAGACCACGATCATGGCGATGGTCGCCGCCAGGTAAGGCACCGCCGACAGCCAGCCGGCTTCCACCATGCCCATCTGCATGCCGCTGCGCAGGATGGAAGGCAGCCACAGCACGAAGCCGTACACGCCGATGCTCCAGGCGAAGTACTGCACGCACAGCAGGATCACGTTGCGCGAACGGAAGGCTTCGCCGTAGTTGCGCACGGCCTTGATGCCTTTCTGCTCTTCGTCCAGCTGCTGCTGCAGCGCCTGTTTCTCATCGGCGCTCAGCCAGCCGGCCTGCGCCGGTTTGTCTTTCGCCAGCACCCACCAACAGAACGCCCAGATAACCGCCGGAATGCCCTCGATGATGAACATTTCACGCCAGCCGAAGGCGTGGATCAGGTAGCCGGACACCACCGACATCCACAACACCGTCACCGGGTTACCGAGGATCAGGAAGGTATTGGCGCGTGAGCGCTCCGATTTGGTGAACCAGTTGCTGATGTAGATCAGCATCGCCGGCATCACCGCCGCTTCCACCACGCCGAGGATAAAGCGGATGGCGGCCAGCATCGGGATATTGCTGACCACGCCGGTCAGCGAGGCGCAGCCGCCCCACAGGATCAGGCACCAGAAGATCAATTTTTTGACGCTGCGGCGTTCGGCGTAGATGGCGCCGGGAATTTGGAAGAAGAAATAACCGAGGAAAAACAGCGCGCCCAGCAGCGAGGCCATGCCTTTGGTGATGCCGAGATCTTCATTGATGCCGGCGGCAGAGGCGAAGCTGAAGTTGGCGCGATCGAGATAGGCCAGGCTGTAGGTGATAAACACGATGGGCATGATGTACCACCAGCGTTTGGCCGCGACAGTCGCTTTGTTCATGTTCAGTATCCTTCAGTGGTGTTGCATCCCCTTCGCCCGGCGCGCTGGGCGTGAAAGACGAAGGGGCAGATGCTCTCCCGACGCGTCCTGGTTGTAGGGCCAGAGGCTGACGCCATGCGGAGAAGTCGTTTTTTTTATTGTTATTCGGCCAGCGCCGTACGGGTTGGCAGGCCTTCGCTGTCGCCGATGGCCTGGATCGCCAGCGAACCGATTTTGTTGCCGCGCTGCACCGCCTGTATCAGCGTTTTACCTTCCAGCAGGGCGCTGAGGGTGCCGACGGCAAAGCCGTCACCGGCGCCGACGGTATCCACCACGTTGTCGACCTTGACCGCGGCTACCGCCGCCTTGTCACCGGCGGCGGTTTTAAACCAGGCGCCGTCCGGGCCGGTTTTGATGATCACCGCCTGCACGCCGCGCTCCAGATAGAAATCGGCGATGCCTTCCGGCGTCGATTGGCCGGTGAGGATCTGGCCCTCTTTCAGCCCCGGCAGCACCCAGTCGGCGGCGAACGCCAGCTGGTTGAGCTGCTCGATCATCACCTCGCGGCTGGGCCACAGCACCGGGCGCAGGTTGGGGTCGAACGAAATGGTTTTGCCCATGGCACGCATCTCGCGCGCCGCATGGTGGCACAGCGCCAGCGACTGGCTGGACAGCGCCGCCGCCACGCCGCTCAGGTGCAGGTGGCGCGCGGAACCGAAATACTCAGGGTTGAAATCGGCGACCGACAGGTGGCTGGCCGCCGAGCCTTTGCGGAAGTATTCCACGTTGGGATCGGTACCATCGGTGGTTTTGGATTTCACCTGAAAGCCGGTGGGATAGTGGCCGTCGACCGTCACCTGCCGGTAGTTGATGCCTTCTTTTTTCAGCTGCTGCAGGGTGAAGCGGCCGAACGAATCGTTGCCGACGCGGCTGACCCAGCCGACGTTCATGCCCAGACGCGCCAGGCCGATCGCCACGTTCAATTCGGCGCCGGCGATGCGTTTGGTGAAGGTTTCCACTTCCGCCAAATCGCCGGTTTGCGCCGCCACGAACATCGCCATGGCTTCGCCCAGCGTGACCACATCCAGGGGCGCCTGCTGCGCCGTCGTTGCCGTTAACGTTGTCATCATGGGGTTACTCCGCACGCAAAATATTGACGTAATGGCGGGTGACGGCTTCCAGATCATCGCCCTGCAACGGGAATTCGATGCCGCGCGGCGCATCGTGCGGCAGGCGGGCCAGCAGATCGCGCCAGCTGCCGTCGGTATCGTCCAGCGCGACGGCGCGCCAGCCGCGCAGGCCTTGGGTGGCGGCTTTGACGTGCACGTAACCGACGTGGCGGGCCAGGCGCTCGGCGGCGGCGAAGGCGTCTTGCCCCACCCACAGCCAGTTGGCCATATCGAAGGTCATGCTGACCGGCAGGTGGCTATCTTCCGCGGCGTGGAAAAAGGCGTTCAGCATCGACAAAATGCCGCAGTCCGGCGTCTGATCGTTTTCGACCACCAGTTTGACCGGGTGCTGCTCCAGCGCCACTTTCAGCTCGGTAAAATCAAAACCGGGGCGGAAATGGCCGAGGGACAGTTTCAGCTGGCGCGCGTTCAGCGCCTGCGCTTCCGCCAGCAGCGTCGGCAGGTTGGGGTTCAGCGTATGTTGCGGGGTGAACAGCGCCTCAGGGGCGGAGTAGACGGCGAACAGCTGTTGGCGCTCAATCTCTTGCGCCAGGGCCGGCAGGCTGTCCAACTCGCCGGCGGCGAACAGTTCGCGGCGGATTTCCACCCCGTCGGCGCCTGCTCCGGCGATGATGGGTAACAGCGCGCGCTGGCCGCCGTGTTGTTTGACGGTATCGGTGCCGTAGGCGCCGGTGACCACGATAATTTCTGTTTTCATTTTGACTCCTGAGGCGGCATAGTCGCCGCCGCTGCTGTTACCGGTACGTTAAATGGAACCGGTTCCAGCGAAAAGCGACAGAGTGTAAAAATATGATCGCAATCACGAAGTTGAGCAAAAAACAGCCGATGAGGGCGGGGCGAGCAACGGCCCCGGAGAAGGTGGGTTAGCGGGTGGTGGAGCCGCGGACGATCAGCTCGCCGGAGAACATCTGCTCGCCGCTGGGGGCGGCCAGGCCCTGAATACGCTGCACCAGCCGCTCCAGCGCCGCGTGCCCCATTTGGTAGGTGGGCTGTTTCAGCGTGGTGATGCCGACGCCCGCCAGCTCCGCCCACTCCAGTTCGTCGAAGCCCAGCAGGCCGATGTCGTTGCCCCACTGGATGCCGAGCCGGCGCATGGCGCGCGCCACCTGCAGCGTCAGAGCGCCGTTGGCGGAGATCACCGCCTTGCGCATGCCGCGATGGCGGCCGCTGAAATCGCTCAGCACCTGCTCCAGCTTCTGCCGATCGTTGAGCGGCGTTTCGGCCTGCTCCGCCAACAGCGTGGGGTGCTGCGCCATGGTATGTCTGAAAGCGTGCAGGCGTTCGAGACGGGTATTGACCGTACCGAGCGGCTCGCTGAGGAACAGGATCGCTTCGAAACCTTGTTGCAGCAGGTGTTCGGTGGCGACGGTGGCGGCTTCGCGGTTGTTCAGGCCCACCACGTCGCAGGCGAAGTCGGGGATTTTGCGGTCGATCAGCACCATCGGCAGCATCGACTGTTGCAGTGTGGATAACGCTTCCTCGCGCATGCCGACCGCGTTGACCACGATGCCTTCCACCCGGTAACTGCTGAGCAGCTGCAGGTAGTGCTGTTCCTGATTGACTTCGTTGTTGGTGTTACACACCAGCAAGGTAAAGCCGTGCTGGCGGCAGGCGGCCTCGATGCCGCGCATCACGTCCACCGAATAGGGGTTGGTGATATCGGCGAGGATCAGGCCGATCAGGCGGGTCTGGCCGCCCTTCAGGCTGCGCGCCATTTGGCTTGGCCGGTAGTCGAGCTGTTGGATCGCCTGTTCGATGCGCTGTTTGAGATCGTCGGAAAGCAGGTGTTGTTCACCATTCAGATAGCGCGACACGCTGGTCTTGCCGGTTTTGGCGATGCTGGCCACATCGCTGATGGTGGCGCGCCCTGAGGCGCGCGTTGCCTTGCCTGTGCTCACAGCCGATCCCTCCTGCGGTTAATTGTCAAGGAGACTACCATACCCGATGTGCGTGCGGGAATGTTGAAGGGTAAGGAGAAAATCGCAGGGAGGCGGCGGGGCGCCGGTGGCGCCCCGCACGAGATTACTGCAGCGGGCTGAGGGTGATCTCGACGCGGCGGTTTTGCGCCTTGCCTTCCGCGGTGCTGTTGGAGGCGATCGGGTTGTCCGGGCCGGCACCGGTGGTGCGGATACGGTTCGCCGCCACGCCTTGGGTGATCAGCGCGCTGGCTACGCCGTCGGCGCGCTGCTGCGACAGGTTCATGTTGAGCGAGCGGGAGCCGGTGCTGTCGGTGTAGCCGACAACGTTGACTGCGGTTTTCGGATACTCTTTCAGCACCATGGCGACGCCGGTCAGGGTGTTGGCGCCCGCCGGTTTCAGCGTGGCGCTGCTGCTGTCGAAGGTCACGTTGTTCGGCATGTTCAACACGATGTTGTCGCCCTGACGGGTGACGCTGACGCCGGTGCCCTTCATCTTGTCGCGCAGTTTGGCTTCCTGCACGTCCATGTAATAGCCTGCGCCGCCGCCGAGGGCTGCACCGGCCGCTGCGCCGATCAGCGCGCCCTTGCCGCGATCTTTCTTGGAAGAGGACAGCACGCCGACACCGGCGCCCAAGGCGGCGCCGAGGCCCGCGCCGATGCCGGATTTGCCGGCTTCGGATTCACCGGTATAAGGGTTGGTGGTACAGGCCGACAGCGCGAGCGTGAGGCTCACGGCGCCGGCAATAATTGCAATGCGTTTTTTCATGTTCTTGTCCTTAATGGCATCAGAATCTGTACGCGCCGGCCCAAAACGGGGACGCAAAAAAGTGGGTGACGCAGGGAGCCTGCGTCGCCGCGCTACCTATGACGCGCGCTTTCGCCGGCAGTTCCGGAGAAAAACGTGACAAATGATGAGCGCGGGAAAAGCTGGGGGAGTTATGCGGCAAAACGCCGGGCGGCGCTATGCAGCGGATTCCGAATTGTGCGCATCCGGGGTGCGGATGCGCCTTTTTTAAGCCTAATGGGTTGAATTTTCGACTGCTGACCAGTTCATGATCAGCGTATAGGCCTGGGTTTCTTCATTGAACAGGCGCTGCGTTATCTGAAAGCCACGCCTGTGGTAGAACGCGCAGGCGCGCAGGTTCTGCTGGTACACCTCCAGGCTGAGCCGGCGGTAGCGCTGCTGCACGTGCGTCATCAGCGCCTGGGCGACGCCGCGGCCGTGAAACGCCCGATCGACAAACAGCGCGCCGATGAACTGCTCATCCAGCACGCTGATAAAGCCGACGATCTCGTCGTGATGCCAGCAGGCCCAGCTTTGCGCGCGCGGCAGGTAGTTTTCCCGCACCAGCGAGGCGCTCTCACGCCAGTACTTTTCCGCCACGAACGGATGGGCGGCGATGGTGCTGGGCAGCCACAGCGCCATCAGCCGTTCGATATCCTCTGGGCCACAGGGGCGGATCACCGTGGCTTTGGGTAGCACATGCACCCCGTCAGATGATCGTTCACCAGCCCGCTGGCCTGCATGAAGGCGTAACAAATGGTGGAGCCGATAAACTTGAAGCCGCGCTTTTTCAGCGCTTTGGACATGGCGTCGGACTGCTCGGTTTTGGCCGGCACCTGGTTCAGCGCCTGCCAGCGGTTGAGTTGCGGTTGGCCGCCGACGAAGTCCCAAATGAAGGTAACGAAATTCTCGCCGGCCGCCTCCATCGCCAGATAGGCTTTGGCGTTGGTGATGATGGCTTCTATCTTGCCGCGGTGGCGGATGATGCCGCTGTCCTGCAGCAGGTTTTCCACGTCCTGTTCGGTCATGGCGGCGACCCGCTGCGGATCGAAACCGTGGAAAGCGCGGCGGTAGTTCTCGCGCTTTTTCAGGACGGTGATCCAGGAAAGGCCCGCCTGCTGTCCCTCGAGGCACAGCATTTCAAACAGCTCGCGCGCGTCGGTGGTGGGCGCGCCCCATTCCTTGTCGTGATACTCGAGATACAACGGATCGGCCGTCACCCAACCGCAACGTTCGTCTGCCATCCTGACTGTCCTTATGCTGTATTTATGAACAGTAATCATCGCTCGAAGCGCCGAACTTGGCAAGCCTCTGATTGTTTTGTCATCGGCCCGCTTGACGTGACGAAAAAGCCGACAATAGTTACTACATGGCCGGTGGAAAACCGGCCAACGATAAAAACGACATTGCCTTCGTTTGCAGGCTCTCAGGAGTCGATTCATGCCTCTAAAAATAACGTGCATGCCCCGCCCGGCGGCGCTTGCAGTGGCGTTGCTTTGCAGTGTGACCCTTCCGGCTCAGGCGTACGATCAACTCTACGTCTTTGGCGACAGCCTGAGCGATACCGGCAACAACGGCCGGTTCACCTATGACGGCAGCCAGCACCTGCTGTACGACGAAGCGTTGGCGCAACGCATCGGGGCGGCGCTGGTGGCTTCGGACAACGGCGGTGAGAACTACGCCGCCGGCGGCGCCGTGGCGGTGCCGGGCCTGAACCCGGCCGACAACACCCAGGATCAGGTGCAGAGTTACCTGAACCGGGTCAACGGCCAGGCCGACGGCGACGGTTTGTATATTCATTGGATCGGCGGCAACGATCTGGCAGCGGCGGCACTGAATGCCGCTACCGCGCCCGGCGTGGCCTATAACAGCGCCGCGGCCGCCGCCGCGCAGGTGCATTCGCTGCTGAACGCCGGCGCTGGCACGGTGATCGTGCCGACGGTGCCGAACATCGGCTCCACGCCGCAGCTGATGGAATTGATCATTCAGCAGGCGCTGTCGTCGGTGCAGGGGGCGGCGATCCAGGCGGCCTATGCCACGCTGAATTCGGTGGCGACGCCGGACAACGCTTCACGCACGCAGGCAATCCACGCGGCGTTGGCCGACGCGGCGAAGCAGGGCAGCGCCATTCCTCAGGTGCAGCAGGCGATCGCCACGCAGCTTATCGCGGCGTATGACAGCCTGAGCGCGCAGGCTGCCCAGTTGACCGATTTCTATAATCAAAGTGAAGACCGTTTGCTGGCGCAGGGCGGCGGCAATATCGTGCGGGTGGACGTGAACAAGCTGTTCGCCGAAGCGATCGCCAATCCGGCGCAGTTCGGCTTTGCCAACACCGCCGGCATGGCTTGCCCGCCGGGCGTTTCCTCGGCGGTCTGCCGCTCCGATATGCCCGGCTTCGACGCCGGCCAGTCCTATCTGTTCTCCGATCACTTCCACCCCAGCCCGCAGGCGCACCTGCTGATTGCGGATTATATCCAGGCGGTGTTGGATGGCCCGGCGCAGGTGGTGGCGCTGAATCAGGCGACGGCGGCGATGGCGCGCGACAGCCGCGCCACGCTCGACAGTCGCTTCCAGCAGCTGCGCCACGGCGACAACCCGCAGGGCTCGCTGGGCGTGTTCGGCGGTTACGCCGGCCAGCACTACGACTATGCCGATAACCGGGTGGCGGGGGACGGCAACGCCACCACCCACAACCTGACCGTCGGCGTGGACTATCAGTTGACCGACGGCTGGCTGATCGGCGCGTTGATCGCCGGTTCCAACGACGATCAGCATCCTTCCAGCCGTTTTGATTACAAGGCGCGCGGGCTGCTGCTGTCGGCTTTCAGTTCACTGGCGATATTCGAGCACGGCTGGGTTAACGCCGATCTGCACTATGCGACGATGGATTATGACGACATCCGCCGCAGCATGCGGCTGGGGCCGCTGACGCGCACCGAAACCGGTTCGACCTCCGGCAAGCAGTGGGGTGCGCGCGTGACCGCCGGCTATGACTTCCCGATCGCCTCTTACCTGACTACCGGGCCGGTGGCGCAGTTCGCCTGGGACTACAGCCGCGTTTCCGGCTACAGCGAAGACGGCGATGACAGCACCGCCATGCGCTTCAACGATCAAACTTACCACTCGCAGATCGGCGCGTTGGGCTGGCGGCTGGATACGCAATTCGGCGTGTTTAACCCTTATGCGGAGGTGAGTTATCAGCACCAGTTCGGCGACGACGTCTACCGCGCCGGCGGCGGCCTGAAATCGACGCAAACCTCGTTCACCCGCGACAGTGCGGGCCAGGACAAAAACTGGGTGGATGTCACGCTGGGGGCCAACATGCCGTTGACGGACAGGGTATCGGCCTTCGCCACCGTCTCGCAAACCGGCGGGCTGAGCAGCGGCGAGCAGTTTATGTATAACGTCGGCGTCAGCGCGCGTTTTTGAACGACTCGGGCAGAGAATGAGGCTAATGGAAGGCGGGGTGGCAAGGCGGTGCCTGTGAGTGAGACTGTACTTTAGTACAACTATCATTTGTCGCTAAAAGCTCTTATCGTTGTCGCATAACGATAAAATATAGCGCCACAAAAAAAAACTGATCCTATAAAGGATCAGGTAGCCACTTGGCCAACACCAGGGAAAATTTTGGTTATTATTGTATATCCAAATCTCCACTGTCAATGGCTTTCTCCTTTCATCCTTGGATGAGGGGCGTTTTCGCCTGCCTGTCTTATCCCCCTCCATCCTCAACTCGACAGAACACTTTTTGTCAGACTCACGTCATGATGCGGAGTTGTTATGGCTTTGTTTTATTTATGTTTATTTGCTGTGCCATGCCTTCTGTCGGCCCTTCTTCAGTGAAGCGCTTATTTTACGATTAAATTAATTTCCCCTCCGAAATTATTTAAATTTACTCTTTAAGGCGTATGGCCATTATTAATGCTTCCTATTATGCCTGCCAGATTAATTTACTTGGCAGCGCAACCGGGTTATACTCTTCTCCGTTTTATAGTATTGTTCTTTCTTGAAGAGGATGGGTGAGTGTCTAACTTTTTTTTCAATAATGAAATCATTAATGCCTCTATAAAAGAAGAGTTAGAACATGGCCTGAATAAATACAATAATATAAAATATGCCTATGCTATAATGAATAAAAGAAATCCAACTAGTTTCTCAATCATTTCCAATAGAACGGAGTGGTTTGAGTTTTATATCAAGAATAACTATCAGTTTATTGATCCCGTTTTGATTACCGCATCACATAGAATTACCCCGTTTACCTGGGATAAAGATTTGGAAATAGGCTCAGGATTAAAATTGCCAAAGATTTTTGATATGGCTAAGAACTACAATATTATTAATGGATATACTTTTGTCTTGCACGATCATCATCATAATCTGGTGGTGTTATCCATTATGCTAGATAAGCATTGCGATGCAGATGTTGAACAGCAGATTGACAATAATAAGGCCGAAATTCAAATGCTGCTGATTACCATGCACGGAAAAATGACGACGCTCTACCAGGAAATGAGCACGCCTGCTGACTTTGAAAAGATGAATCAGCGGGAGTTTTTCTCCAAGCGTGAAAATGAGATTATTTACTGGGCGAGCTTGGGTAAGTCCTACCAAGAAATTGCACTTATCCTGGGAATAAAACTTACCACTGTAAAATATCACATTGGCAACGCCGTCAAAAAGCTTGGCGTCACCAATGCCAAGCATGCCATCAGGTTAGGTGTGGAGCTGCAACTCATCCGGCCGCTTCTCGCTGACACGGAAGGATAATGGCCAGGAATCCAACGGGTTATCCCATTTTGTGGCGTCTTGATTGATGCGCGCCAGCAGTCTGTTTCGGTTGGCATCGTCTATCGGCATGTAGATCAGGTAAATATTTTTATTCTTTTCGGAACATCCGGTTTTTACCACCGAGATATGCCAACCGGAACGTTGGAAGATGATGCGCATCGGGTGACTGATAATGGCGTAAATGCCTTCGTAGCCGCAGTTTCTTGCATAATTTATCATCGACAGAAAAAGCATGGCGCTAATCGGCGCTTGATGGAGTTGAAGTGCTTGAATGCGTGCCTTATCTATAAATAATCTGCTGGCTTCAACGTAATTTCCATCGGGGAGCTTTATATCGTTAAAGTAAGTGTCGAACACGCCCTCGCTGATCATGTTTGGGTATTTCGTTTCAATAAATCGCAAACTGCAAATGACGTGATTTTGGTAGGTGCCGAAAATATAGGTGGCGTGACGATTATCGTATTCGTCAAACTCCATGTTATTTTCACAATTAACGAGCCAGTCTAAACGGTCTTTAAACGTTTTTTTTCTTAAAGAGAACAGTTCCTTCGATCTGTTATCTGGCAGCAAATTATAGTCTACGTCAAAGAGCTCTATCATTTTCAATCTTTTTCCTAAGCGACTTAAATGGTTTTTTAGCTGCGGCTGTCATTTGTTCTCATTATACTACCAGAGTCACTATGGCAAGTAAATTTCAGCCGGTGCGGCATCGGCGAAAACAAAGTAAATATATAACACTGAATTATGTTTTTTTTCATTCCATTCACTTATTTGAAGGTTTTTCAACACGTCTGTTATATGGCGAAGAGGCGTTAAGCCACCGGTAGTTAAAGCAGGCAGGGTATGAAGCGGCATCTCTCTCAAGCAAGCCGATACCCGAGTCTGCCTCGCCCTCTGAGGACGGTGGAGGTGGTGCCGGGGATTTACCGCGCTGATGTCGCCGGCGGTTTCCGTGGCTGAAGGGTGAAAATTCAGCGCTTCTCGCCCCGATTCGCACTTGTTGCCGGATTCTGGCTGTATATCTTACGGTCAAAGGGTATACTGGCGCATTCCATCTAAATCCACTTGTATCGCGTGCGAATTCAACATGCAAAAGTTTGATACCAAGACCTTCCAGGGCCTGATCCTGACACTGCAGGATTATTGGGCGCGCCAGGGCTGCACCATCGTTCAACCATTGGACATGGAAGTCGGCGCGGGAACCTCACACCCGATGACGTGCTTGCGCGCACTGGGGCCGGAGCCGATGGCTACCGCCTATGTGCAGCCATCCCGTCGCCCGACCGACGGCCGCTACGGTGAAAACCCGAACCGTCTGCAGCACTACTACCAGTTCCAGGTGGTGATTAAGCCATCGCCGGACAATATTCAAGAACTCTACCTGGGCTCGTTGAAAGAGCTGGGTCTGGATCCGACCATCCACGACATTCGCTTCGTGGAAGACAACTGGGAAAACCCGACGCTCGGCGCCTGGGGCCTGGGTTGGGAGGTGTGGCTGAACGGCATGGAAGTGACGCAGTTCACCTACTTCCAGCAGGTCGGCGGCCTGGAGTGCAAGCCGGTAACCGGCGAGATCACCTACGGTCTGGAGCGTCTGGCGATGTACATCCAGGGCGTGGACAGCGTATATGATCTGGTGTGGAGCAACGGCCCGCTGGGCGTTACCACCTACGGCGACGTGTTCCACCAGAACGAAGTGGAGCAGTCCACCTACAACTTCGAATACGCCGACGTCGACTTCCTGTTCTCCTGTTTCGAGCAGTACGAGAAAGAAGCCCAATCGCTGCTGGCGCTGGAAAAACCGCTGCCGCTGCCGGCTTACGAACGTATCCTGAAGGCGGGCCATACCTTCAACCTGCTGGATGCGCGCAAGGCGATTTCGGTGACCGAGCGTCAACGCTACATTCTGCGCATCCGCACGCTGACCAAAGCCGTTGCCGAGGCCTACTACGCTTCCCGCGAAGCGCTGGGCTTCCCGATGTGCAACAAGAAGAACGAGAACTAAGAGGCAGCCATGACTCAACAGACTTTCCTGGTGGAAATCGGCACGGAAGAGCTGCCGCCGAAGGCGCTTCGTTCCCTGGCAGAATCTTTCGCCGCCAACTTCACCGCCGAGCTGGACAACGCCGGCCTGGAACACGGTGACGTGAGCTGGTTCGCCGCACCGCGCCGCCTGGCGCTGAAAGTGGCCAACCTGAGCGCGGCGCAGGCCGATCGCGAAATTGAAAAACGCGGCCCGGCGATCGCCCAGGCGTTCGACGCCGAAGGCAAACCGAGCAAAGCGGCCGAAGGCTGGGCGCGCGGCTGCGGCATCACCGTCGATCAGGCCGAACGCCTGGCGACCGACAAGGGCGAGTGGTTGATGTACCGCGCCCATGTCAAAGGCCAGTCGGCGCAGCAACTGCTGGCCGGCATGGTCAGCACCGCGCTGGCTAAACTGCCGATCCCGAAACTGATGCGTTGGGGCGACTCCGACGTGCAGTTCGTGCGTCCGGTGCACACCGTCACGATGCTGCTGGGCACCGATCTGATCCCGGGCACCGTGCTGGGCATCGACTCTACGCGCACCGTGCGCGGCCACCGCTTCATGGGCGAAGCCGAGTTCACCCTCGACAATGCCGACCAATACCCGCAGATCCTGCTGGAGCGCGGCAAAGTAGTCGCCGACTATGAAGCGCGTAAAGCCCTCATCAAACGCGATGCCGAACTGGCGGCTCAGAAGATTGGCGGCAAGGCCGATCTGAGTGAAAGCCTGTTGGAAGAAGTGGCCTCGCTGGTGGAATGGCCGGTGGTGCTGACCGCCAAATTCGAAGAGAAATTCCTGGCGGTGCCGGCGGAAGCGCTGGTGTACACCATGAAGGGTGACCAGAAGTATTTCCCGGTGTACGACGCCGCGGGCAAACTGCTGCCGAACTTTATCTTTGTGGCCAACATCGAGTCGAAAGACCCGCAGCAGATCATCTCCGGTAACGAGAAGGTGGTGCGTCCGCGCCTGGCCGACGCCGAGTTCTTCTTCAACACCGACCGCAAGAAGCGCCTGGAAGACAACCTGCCGCGCCTGGAAACCGTGCTGTTCCAACAGCAACTGGGCACCCTGCGCGACAAGACCGATCGTATTCAGGCGCTGGCGGGCTGGGTTGCCGGCCAGATCGGCGCCGACGTTAACCACGCCACCCGCGCGGGCCTGCTGTCGAAGTGCGACCTGATGACCAACATGGTGTTCGAATTCACCGACACCCAGGGCGTGATGGGCATGCACTACGCGCGCCACGACGGTGAGGCGGAAGACGTCGCCGTTGCGCTGAACGAGCAGTATCAGCCGCGCTACGCCGGCGATGCGCTGCCGCAGTCGCTGGTGGCCTGTTCCCTGGCGATCGCCGACAAGATGGACACCCTGGCCGGCATCTTCGGCATCGGACAGCATCCGAAAGGCGATAAAGACCCGTTCGCGCTGCGCCGCGCCGCGCTGGGCGTGTTGCGCATCATCGTCGAGAAAAACCTGCCGCTGGATCTGCAGACCCTGACCGAAGAGGCCGTGCGCCTGTACGGCAGCAAGCTGACCAACGCCAAGGTGGTCGACGAGGTGGTGGAATTCATGCTGGGCCGCTTCCGCGCCTGGTATCAGGAAGAAGGCCACGCGGTCGATACCATTCAGGCGGTGCTGGCGCGCCGTCCGACCAAGCCGGCCGACTTCGACGCGCGCGTCAAGGCGGTGTCTCACTTCCGCACGCTGGAAGCGGCGGCGGCGCTGGCTGCGGCCAACAAACGCGTCTCCAACATTCTGGCCAAGTCCACCGAAACGCTGAACGACAGCGTGCGTGCCTCGGTGCTGAAGGACGCAGCGGAAATTCAGCTGGCGACTCACCTGGTGGTGCTGCGCGACAAGCTGCAGCCGTACTTCGCGGCGGGCAACTACCAGGAAGCGCTGGTGGAGCTGGCTGCGTTGCGCGAGCCGGTGGATGCGTTCTTCGATAACGTAATGGTGATGGCGGATGATGCGGAAGTGCGCGTGAACCGCCTGACGCTGCTGAGCAAGCTGCGCGAACTGTTCCTGCAGGTGGCGGATATCTCCGTGCTGCAGTAAGCGATTTTCTGCTGTGAAAAGGCGCCTGCGGGCGCCTTTTTTTATTTCCGTTTCCTGGGTGCGAAGGCAAGGTCGCCTGGCGACTTGGGGGGCGACTTGGGGAAATTGAAGCGTCCGGTCGCCGACGGCAATGAACCTCAGTGCGTTTTGCGCACGATTTTCAACCGCATCCGGCCGGGGCAATGCTCATCGCAAACGGAATCGCGTATCGGAACGCCGCCAGTTGATCTATTCTTATAGGCGCACGGAGTGCGGAAAAAGGGGCGGAGTCCAATGAAAAAGCAGGTTTATAACAGGAGTTATGTCACATGGCGGTAGGGATCCAGAGCAGAGGTTTCGCGCGTTGGTTGGCACCGGTATTGGCATTGTTGGTGGTCATGCAATTGACCGCCTGCGGCGATAAAGAGCCGGAACAGCGCAAAGCATTTATCGATTACTTACAGAATACCGTGATGCGCAGCGGGGCGAACATCCCCACGCTGAGCGAAGATCAGAAGCAGAAGTTCGGCAACTATGCCGGCGATTACGCGATTTTGGTCGGCTTTTCGCAGCAGCTGTCCAAGTCGGTCGGCGCCAGCCTGACGCCGGCGCTGGATCAGATTAACCAGATCCGCTCCGCGCAGGATTACCTGAACAAACGCGATGCGCTGCAGCAATCGGTCGGGGCGTTGAACCTGCTGGGCCAGCAGATCCAGTCCGCCAAATCACAGGCGGATACCGCCCGTGCGGCGCTGAAGCAGCCCGACGATCTGAAGGCGGTGTACAACCAAGCCTATGACAAGATCGTTACCGCACCGGCCAACGCCCTGATGCCGGCGATCCCGACCACCGCCAGCTTTGTGCAGGATCTGGTGCAGGTCGGCGATTTCCTGCAGAGCCAGGGCAATCAGGTCAGCTTCAACAACAACGGCGTGCAGTTCCGCACCGCGCAGCAGGTGGCGCAGTACAACACCATGATGTCGAATCTGGTGGCCAAACAGCAGAACCTGATGAATGCGCAGAAAACCATTCAAAGCGTGACGCAATAACGCCTCCACGCACGCAGCAGGCCGGCATTGCCGGCCTGTTTTATTTCCCCTCAGCGTTTCCAATAGCTTGCTGGTTTATTGCTCAGGCTTCTGTACTACACTTCAATTAATCCATTCATTCGGCAATGTAGTTTTCTTTCATTCATCACTTCGCTAGTTCCCGGCGGGATGAATGCTCACAGGGAAGATCAAACAGAGCGCCGCGATCGGGTGCTGCAGCTGAAAATAAATTGTGATGTTTATCACAATTTAAAAACAAACCATCAAGTTAAAAATGTGACAAATATCACGTTATGGCGGGTTTTGAGACGTTTTTTTTCTCACTGTGCTTTTTTTACACGCCATAAATGTGATCTTTGTCACTATAAAGGGTGGTTTGTTGGGGTGTTGTATGTGATTTGTGTCACAAAAAATTCGTGAAGTTCGCGTGACAAAAACAGCGTGATAGAGTCCGTTTCGCATACAGCGGCAACACGGCTGGATCGTCACAACAATAATCACGCGCTCTATTGTCAGCGCGTAACAATAGGGGTGTGTTTTATGTTTTCACCAGACATCAAGGTTAAAGTGCAAAACTTTGGCCGTTTCCTGAGCAACATGGTGATGCCCAACATCGGCGCCTTTATCGCCTGGGGGATTATCACCGCGCTATTCATTCCAACCGGCTGGCTGCCGAATGAAACCTTAGCCAAGCTGGTCGGCCCGATGATCACCTACCTGCTGCCATTGCTGATCGGTTATACCGGCGGGCGGCTGGTGGGCGGCGAGCGCGGCGGCGTGGTCGGCGCCATCACCACCATGGGCGTCATCGTCGGCGCCGACATGCCGATGTTCCTCGGCTCGATGATCGCCGGTCCGCTGGGCGGCTGGGCTATCAAGCATTTCGACCGCTGGGTGGACGGCAAGATCAAAAGCGGCTTTGAAATGCTGGTGAACAACTTCTCCGCCGGCATCATCGGCATGTTGCTGGCGATCCTGGCCTTCCTGGGCATCGGGCCGCTGGTGGAGGTGCTCTCCAAGCTGCTGGCGGCGGGCGTGCACGTGATGGTGAAGAACAACCTGCTGCCACTGGCGTCCATCTTCGTTGAACCGGCGAAAATCCTGTTCCTGAACAACGCCATCAACCACGGCATCTTCTCGCCGCTGGGTATCCAGCAGGCCACGGAAGTCGGCAAGTCGGTATTCTTCCTGATCGAAGCCAACCCAGGCCCGGGCATGGGCGTACTGATGGCCTACATGTTCTTCGGCCGCGGCAGCGCCAAGCAATCCGCCGGCGGTGCGGCAATCATTCACTTCCTGGGTGGCATCCACGAAATCTACTTCCCTTACGTGCTGATGAACCCACGCCTGCTGCTGGCGGTGATCCTGGGGGGTATGACCGGCGTCTTCACCCTGACGATGCTGAACGGCGGCCTGGTTTCTCCGGCTTCTCCGGGTTCGATCCTGGCGGTGTTGGCGATGACGCCGAAAGGCGCCTACTTCGCCAACATTGCGGCGGTGTGCGCAGCCTTTGCCGTCTCCTTCGTGGTGTCCGCTTTCCTGCTGAAAACCTCCAAGGTGAAAGAGGATGACGATCTGGAAGCCGCAACCCGTCGCATGCAAGAGATGAAATCGCAGTCCAAAGGCGGCGCAGCGGCGCCGGCATCGGTCGACGGCGATCTGAGCACCGTGCGCAAAATCATCGTCGCCTGCGATGCGGGCATGGGCTCCAGCGCCATGGGCGCCGGGGTGCTGCGCAAGAAAGTGGCCGACGCGGGGCTGAAGAACATCTCGGTGACCAACAGCGCCATCAACAGCCTGCCGGACGACGTGGATCTGGTGATCACCCACCGCGATCTGACCGAGCGCGCGATGCGCCACGCGCCGCAGGCCCAGCACATCTCGCTGACCAACTTCCTCGACAGCAAGCTGTACAGCGATTTGGTCGACCGTTTGCTGGCGGCCAACAAAACCAGCGACAACCAGCAGAAGGTACTGGGCGCGCTGGACGACAGCTTCGAAGCCGGTGAATCGAACCTGTTCAAGCTGAGCGAGAGCAACGTGTTCCTCAACCTGCAGGCCAGCGACAAAGAGCAGGCGATCCGCTTCGCCGGCGAGCAGTTGGTGAAAGGCGGCTACGTCGAGGCGGAGTACGTGCCGGCGATGCTGGAGCGCGAGAAACTCACCTCCACCTACCTGGGCGAGTCGATCGCCGTGCCGCACGGCACCATCGAGGCCAAAGACCGGGTGCTGCGCACCGGCGTGGTGTTCTGCCAGTACCCGCAGGGCGTGCGCTTCGGCGAGGAAGAGGATGAAGTGGCCCGCCTGGTGATCGGCATCGCCGCGCGCAACAACGAGCATATTCAGGTGATCACCAGCCTGACCAACGCGCTGGATGACGAGAGCGTGATCGAGCGGCTGGCGAATACCACCAGCGTCCAGGAAGTGCTGGACCTGCTCGGCGGCAAAAAAGCCGGATAACGGAATCATTTTAAAGGGTGCAGCTTGCTGCACCCTTCGACATTAAGAAGGTAGAGTTATGAAAGCATTACATTTTGGCGCAGGGAACATCGGCCGCGGTTTTATCGGCAAGCTGCTGGCGGACGCCGGGGTTGAGCTGACCTTCGCCGACGTCAATCAAACGGTGCTGGATCTGTTGAACAGCCGTAAAAGCTACGCGGTGCACGTGGTGGGCGAGCAAGAACGCGTGGAGAGCGTCAACAACGTCAGCGCCGTCAACAGCGGCAGCGAGGCGGCGGTGGCGCTGATCGCCGAGGCGGATCTGGTGACCACCGCCGTTGGCCCGCAAATTCTCGCCAAAATCGCCGGCACGATCGCCAAAGGGCTGGTGCTGCGTCATCAGCAGGGCAATGCGCAGCCGCTGAACATCATCGCCTGCGAGAACATGGTGCGCGGCACCAGCCAGCTGAAACAGCATGTGTTCGCCGCGTTGCCGCAGGACGAGCAGGCATGGGTTGAGCAGCACGTCGGCTTCGTCGATTCGGCGGTCGATCGCATCGTGCCGCCGGCGGACAGCAGCGATCCGCTGGAAGTGACGGTGGAAACCTTCAGCGAATGGATCGTCGATCAGACGCAGTTCAAAGGCCAGCCTCCGGCGATCGCCGGCATGGAGCTGACCGACAATCTGATGGCGTTCGTCGAGCGCAAGCTGTTCACCCTCAATACCGGTCACGCCATCACCGCCTACCTCGGCCAACAGGCCGGGCTGCAAACCATTCGCGACGCCATTCTCGACCCGGCGATCCGCCGCGTGGTGAAAGGGGCGATGGAAGAGAGCGGCGCGGTGTTGATCAAGCGCTACGGCTTCGACGCCGACAAGCACGCCGCCTACATCAACAAAATCCTCGGCCGCTTCGAAAACCCGTATCTGCACGACGACGTCGAGCGCGTGGGGCGCCAGCCGTTGCGCAAACTGAGCGCCGGCGATCGCCTGATCAAACCGCTGCTGGGCACGCTGGAATACGGCCTGCCGCACGCCAACCTGATCCAGGGCATCGCCGCCGCCATGAGCTACCGCAGCGAACAGGATCCGCAGGCGCTGGAGTTGGCGGAATTGCTGAATACCCTCGGGCCGAAAGCCGCGCTGGCGCAAATTTCCGGCCTGCCGGTGGAAAGCGAGGTTGTAGAAGAGGCCGTTGCTGTGTATAACGCCATGCACAAGTAGAATCGTGATGATGAACACCCGAGCGCAGCTTGCTGCGCTCCTGCAACCCGAGTTCGGCATCGACGGCCCTCCCCACGCCTTTCGAAAAGCGACGATGGAAGAAGCACAGGCATTTGAAAACCAGGTTCTGGAAAAGCTGAACGCGGGCAAAACGGTGCGCAGCTTCCTGATCGCGGCGGTAGAGCTGCTGGCGGAAGCGCTCAACGTGCTGGTGGTGCAGGTATTCCGCAAGGACGACTATGCGGTGAAATATGCCGTCGAACCGCTATTGTCCGGCAGCGGCCCGCTGGGGGAGCTGTCGGTGCGTCTGAAGCTGATGTACGGGCTGGGGGTGATCTCCCGCCATGAATATGAAGATGCCGAGCTGCTGATGGCGATGCGCGAAGAGCTGAACCACGACGGCTCGGAATACCGCTTCGTCGACGACGAAATCCTCGGACCGTTCGGCGAGCTGCACTGCGTGGCCGCGCTGCCGCCTGTACCGACCTTCCTGCAGCCGGGCGAAGCGGATGAAGCGCTGATCGCCATGCAGCGCCAGCGCTATCAGCAGATGGTGCGCTCCACCATGGTGCTGTCCATTACCGACCTGATCGCCGGCATCGGCGCCAAACAACCTTCCCGACTCTCTCCTCTCGGCCGCGGCTAAGCAAAGGCCGCGCGCCACTCGTCGAACAACAGCCACAGCGCGGTGGCGGCCATCAGGCCGGACATCACGCCGTTGAAGGCGCGCAGCTTCCAGGTGACCCGCAGCGCGTTGCGCAACCGGTCGCCCAGCACCGCCCACAGCAGCACGCACGGCAGGTTCAGCAGCGCGAAGCCGGCGATGACCGACAGCGTATGGACAAAGGTGGCGCCTTCGCGCGGGGTGAACAGGATCGCCACGTTGATCACCATCAGCCAGGCCTTGGGGTTGACCGCCTGAAACAGCGCGCCGTTGAGCAGGCTCATCGGCTGCGCCTGCTCTTTGGCGTCCGGCGAGGCCGCCTGGAACAGTTTCCATGACAGCCACAGCAGATAGGCGCAGCCGATCACCGCCAGCGGGAGGCGGATAACGCCGGCCCAGCTCAGCGCCAGCGCCAGCAGCGGAATAATGATCGCCAGCTGCACCGCACAACCGACGCAGATGCCAAACAGCATCGGCAGGGTGCGGCGCAGGCCGAAGTTGACGCCCGACGAGGCCAGCAGCAGGTTGTTGGGGCCGGGGGTAATCGACATGACGGTGACGTAGCTGACAAAGGCGGAGTCCAGCATGGCAGGTTCCTTGAAAATGACGGTAATCACGAGAGGATCAGCTTAATCGCTGCGATGGGATGGTGACAGAACCACAAATCGGATATTGTCATGGTTACAGTTGTGCGAAATGTAAACTGTACCCATTGCCTGGAGAGAAACTGTGACCCTGCTCGATGAAACCCCGGATATCCGTTACCTGCAGCTGGCGGATACGCTGGCCGAGGCCATTCGCCGCGGCACGCTGCGGCCCGGTGACCGCTTGCCATCGGTACGGCGCTGTGCGCAAACCCATCGCGTCAGCATCAATACCGTGGTGTCGGCTTACCGCACGCTGGAGGACCGCGGGCTGATCGAAGCGCGGCCGCAGTCGGGGTTTTACGTTCGCAGCACGCTGCCGGCGCTGAAGATGGCCTCGGCGCCCAGCGGGCGCATCGAACCGCCGGCGGACGACGTGCTGGCGCTGATCGACACCGTGTTTGCCGCCCAGCAAAACCCGGCTTTCACCAACATTGCGCTGGCCTGCCCGCAGACCAGCGATTTTTATCCCGGCGGCAAGCTGGGGCGCATGCTGTCCTCTCAGCTGCGCCGCCAGCCGGATCTGATCGGGCAGTATCCGTTGCCGCCCGGCAGCCTAAGGCTGCGTCAGCAGATCGCCCGCCGCTCGATGACGCTGGGCATGCTGCTGGAGCCGGGCGACGTGGTGCTGACCCACGGCTGTATGGAAGCGCTGCAGCTGGCGCTGCGCGTCACCACCAAACCGGGCGACTGCGTCGGGCTGGAGTCGCCGACCTACTTCTACCTGCTGCCGCTGCTGGCCAGCCTGGGGCTGAAAGCGCTGGAAATCCCCACCGACCCGCAGCTGGGGCTGTCGCTGGACGCACTCGAGTTGCTATTGAACGAGAAACGGCTGAACGCGGTGATCGCCATGCCGACGGTGCAAAACCCGTTGGGCTGCACCATGCCACTGGCGGCAAAAAAGCGGCTGGCGCGGCTGATGAACGATCATCAGGTGCCATTGATTGAAGACGGGCTGTATGCCGAGATCCAGTTCGGCGGCGCGTTGTCGCCGGCGGTGAAGGCGTTCGATCGCGACGGCTGGGTGCTGTTTTGCTCCAGCTTTACCAAAACGCTGGCGCCGGATTTTCGCGTCGGCTGGATCTGCGGCGGCCGCTTTCACGAGGCGTTGCGCAAGCTGAAAGCGGTGTCGTCGATGTCTGAGTCGCAACTGTTGTCGGAAACGCTGGCGACTTTCCTGGAGAGCGGCGGCTACGATCACCATTTGCGCAACCTGCGCAAGCGCTATGCGGCGCAGGTGGACGAGGCGCGGGCGCTGATCGCCCGGCATTTTCCGCGCGGCACGCTGGCCACGCAGCCGGCAGGCGGGTTCGTGTTTTGGGTCGAATTCCCCGCCGGCGTGGACAGCGTGGCGCTGTTCCATCAGCTGCTGGAGGAGCAGATCTGTTTGACGCCGGGCACCCTGTATTCTCCCAGCGGGCGTTACCGCAATGCGCTGCGGCTCTCCTGCTGCTATCCGTTCAACGCGCGCTACACCCAGGCGTTGGCCCGGCTCGGCGCCAAGGCCTGCGAGATGAGCGGCCTGCCGCCCGGTATTGCGCAGGACGGGTAACGGCGCGCGCCTTTTGCTACAATGCCGGTATCATTGATTAGCGTGCCATTTTGGGCACAACGGGCCAGAGACCATGAAAGAGAAAGAAAAGGCAGAGATCAAGCGCCTGAGCGACCTGCTGGACGCCTTGAACCACAAAGACGCCACCGTGATCCAACAGGGCAATCCTGAGTTGATCGCGCAGCACACCAAAGAAAAAGAGAAACTGGCGACGGAGATCGAGCGCCTGAAAGACGTGCGCGGCGAGAAGCTGAGCGCCGAAGCGCAGAAGCTGAGCAAACTGCCGTTCAGCCGCGAGATCACCAAGAAAGAGCAGGCTGATATGGGTGCGCTGAAGAAAAGCGCGCGCGGGCTGATCGTGGTGCACCCGATGACCGCGCTGGGCCGCGAGATGGGCCTGAAAGCGGTCACCGGTTACGCCAAGAAAGCGTTCTGAACCCCCGGGCGTCAGACCTTGGTGGTGAAATACGCCTTGGTCTGATAGGGCACGGTGACCGTGTCCTGGCCCCGCAGTTCCTCTTCTTCCGCCACCAGCTGGCGCAACCGCTCGATAACCTGCTCCTGTTGCGGCTGCGGCAGCGCGGCGATAAAGCTGGTTGAACGCACCCGGTTGTAGATCACGTCCTCCACCGCGCCGCGGTGACCCAGCATAAACACCTGCTCCTGCAGCGGTTCAAAGCCTTTGAACGGGAAGAATTTGCGCCATTCGCCGGTATAGAAACGCGGCGCATCGCCTTCGTGGCTATCGACGATCTGATTCAGTTTACGCACCCAACCGACGCGCGCATCGCGCATGTTCCACACCAGACCGAGTTTGCCGCCGGGCTTGAGGATGCGCTGGATCTCCGCCAGCGCCTGCGGCGTGGCGAACCAGTGGAAGGATTGGGCGCACACCACCGCATCGACCGACTCGTCCGGTAGCGGGATCGCCTCGGCGGTGCCCGCCAGCGTTTTCACCTGCGACAGCGCCGCCGACAGCTTTTCCAGCATTTGCGGCACCGGTTCGACGGCGATCACCTGTGCGCCGGTTTCCAGCAGGCGCGGGGTGAACTTGCCGGTGCCGGCGCCGAGATCGATGACCGTCATGCCGGCGTGCAGGCCGATAGTCTCACGCAGCCAGGTGGCGATTTCCGGCGGGTAATCCGGCCGGCCCTTCACATAGCGATCGGCATTGGCCTGATAGCCTTCGGCGGCGGCGTGATGAATCGAATGGGTCGGGGTGGTCATATACCTGGCTCCTGGCTGAAAAAACGTGCGGCTACAGTATAGGCGGAAGAATAGGGTTAACGCGGCATTCGGCGCACGTTTTTCATTTTTCCGCCCGCGATTTCAACGGCCGAGCAGGCGGCGGTTGAAGTCCTCGAGGCGCCCTTCGGCAAGCCGCGTGAGCATGGTCTTGCTCCAGCTGGCGGAGAGGCCGGCCACCGCCAACAGGCGGCGATACTGTTCCGCGTCGAACGGCATGTGCCAGGCGATGGCGATGGCTTCGGCGACCGACACGTCGCTGTTGCGCGCCGCCAGCTCCAGCGGACGATCGCCGCTGACCGCGCCGGGTGACACTACCCGATACAGCCAGCCGCAGCGGCCGCTTTGCTGCATCAGCACCGAAATATCCTCGATGGCGAAGTGATAATTGAGCTTGAAGCACGGTGAGCGCGGCTGAGTGACCTGGATCAGCGCTTCGCCCCAGCGGAAGATGTCGCCCATAAACACATTGTGTTCGGTCAGCCCTTCGGTGGAGATATTCTCGCCGAAGGCCGGGGCGCAAAACTGCTCTGCCTGCGCCGGAAACTGCTCGCGCCAGTGGGCGTGATGCTCGCGCGGGTAGTGGCACAGCGCGCGATCCGGCCCGCCGTGGTAGCTTTTTTCCGCCTGTTCGTCGCCCTCCAGGCCGAGCGGCGTGAGCCGGATGGCGCCATCCACCTGGCGTTTGGCGATGGCGCTGGGGCGCCCGCCTTCGTAGGGTTGAATATTGCCGATGTAAACGTCTGGGTGATGCATGTGCGCCTCCGTGTCTCGCGTCGAAGGCTCAGCATAGCCTGAGTTGTGCCGGGGGGACATAACAACCCGCCCGAAAATCCTCGGGCGGGCGGCGGGGCGTCAGAAGGTGGTCCAGTTCTCTTCCGCTGCGGCGTTGGCGGGCGCGGGTTTTACCGCCGGCGCTTTCGGCGCGGCGGCTTTCACGGCGGCGGGTTCGGTCTGCTCCGCCAAACGGAACACCGAGACGCTCTGCAGCAGCATGTCGGCCTGTTCTTCCAGCGAATCGGCGGCGGCGGCGGACTCTTCCACCAGCGCGGCGTTCTGCTGGGTGGTGTGGTCCATCTCGACGATCGCCTGGCCAATCTGGGCGATGCCGCGCGTCTGTTCATCGGAGGCGGCGGCGATCTCGGCCATGATGTCGCGCACGTGGGTGACCGAACGGACGATCTGTTCCATGGTGTTGCCGGTGCTTTCCACCAGTTCGGTGCCGGTTTTCACCCGGCTGACCGATTCGGCGATCAGCCCTTCGATCTCCTTGGCCGCCTGGGCGCTGCGGCTCGCCAGGCTGCGCACTTCGCTGGCGACCACCGAGAAGCCGCGGCCCTGTTCGCCGGCGCGCGCCGCCTCTACCGCGGCGTTGAGCGCCAGGATATTGGTCTGGAAGGCAATGCCGTTGATCAGGGTGGTAATTTCGGCGATACGCTGCGAGCTGCTGGAGATATCGCGCATAGTGCTGACCACGTTCTCCACCAGCTTGCCGCCCTGTTGCGCGGTCTGCGAGGCGTCGGTGGCCAGCTGATTGGCGTGATGGGCGTTGTCGGCGTTCTGTTTCACCGTGGCGGTCAGCTGTTCCATGCTGGCAGCGGTTTCCTCGACCGCCGCCGCCTGCTGCTCGGTGCGGGAAGAGAGATCGGTGTTGCCGGCGGCGATTTCCGCAGAGGCGGTAGAAACCTGGCTGACCCCCATCTGGATCTTCTCAATCATGGTGCGCAGGTTTTGGCTCATCGCCGCCACCGCGTTCAGCAACTGCCCCAGCTCGTCGCGGCGGGTGCTGGTCTGCGCCTGGCGCAGGTCGCCGCCGGCGATGCGCTCCGCCATGGCCAGCGTGCTGTGCAGCGGACGGGTGATCTGCAGCGTGATGCGCCAGGCGATAAGCACCCCGGCGATGATGGCGATCAGGGTGGTGATGCCCATTTGCAGCTGCGCCAGATTGATGTTGTTGTGCGTCTGCACCAGCTCGTCCTGCATAAAGGCGTTGACCAGCATGCCGATCGCTTGCGCGCGTTCGCCGAGCTGCCGGCTGATCTGCTGCTCGTGCTCATAGGCCGGCAGGTAAGCCGCGATGCGGTTTTTGTAATCGTCCAGGGCGGCCAGCAGCGGCTGCAGCTGCGGGCGCTGCGCGTCGCTGACCCGGCGGCTCAGCGCGTTGGCCGCGTCGCGCGCGTCGTCGATGGCCGCCATCAGCGGGGCTTCGGTTTCCTTGTTCAGGCTCAGCAGCAGGCCGCGCGCGCCGTAGCGCACCTGGGTCAGCTTCTGGTTCAGCTGGATGAAGGCCAGCTGCAGATCGCCGTTGGTCAACTGGCGTTCCACCTGGCTCAGGCTGGCCTGCACTTCCGACATGTTCCAGCTCTGGCGCACTGCGTCTTTCGCCGTGACCGCCTGCTCAAAGACTTTTTGCTGCTGCTGATATTCCCCGATCAGCGTCACCAGACGCTGCAGATCCTTGCGGCTTTGGGCGTCCCAGTCCAGCGCCTGCCCCTGGTCTATCAGTTTGACGGCGTTCTCAATATTGGCGCGGTTGTTCTGAATGTACTCCGGCCGATAGGTCTGGCCGTACATGGCGCGGTTGTATTTGGCCTGGTTGATCTCCTCGTTCAGCCGGTTGCTGAAGTCGATGCGATCGGCGCGGGATTCGATGATGTGCAGATATTGCGCCCCGGTGCCGGCGATGACGACCGCCAACAGCAGCAACAGCGCGAAGCCGAGACCGAGCTTTTTACCTACGGTGAGATGAGTGAACTTTCCTGCCAATGTTTGCAATGCCGCCATAGCGTTTTTCCTTCTCCGGGCGAACGTCAATTGAACAAACCATCGGCAAGAAGTGGTCAAACTTTAGCGGATTTCAGGCAAAAAAATACCCGCCGGTGGCGGGCATCTTCATCAACGGGGACGAATTACTTCTTCGCGGCGAAGCGTGCGGCGGCTTCGTCCCAGTTGACCACGTTCCAGAACGCCTTGATGTAGTCAGGACGTTTGTTCTGATATTTCAGGTAGTAAGCGTGTTCCCACACGTCCAGGCCGATGATTGGGAAACCGGAAGCGCCGGCGACGGCTTCGCCCATCAGCGGGCTGTCCTGGTTAGCGGTAGACACCACGGCCAGTTTGCCGTCTTTCAGCACCAGCCAGGCCCAACCGGAACCGAAGCGGGTGGCTGCGGCTTTCTCGAACTCTTCCTGGAATTTCTCAACGCTGCCGAAATCGCGCTCGATGGCCGCTTTCAGATCGCCGCCCAGCGTGGTGCCGGTTTTCAGGTTTTTCCAGAAGAAGCTGTGGTTGGCGTGGCCGCCGGCGTTGTTGCGCATGAAGGTGCGTTTGTCGGCAGGCACTTTATCCAGATCCTGGATCAGCTCTTCAACGCTGTATTTGGCCAGCTCAGGGTAGGCTTCCAGCACGGTGTTGGCGTTGTTGACGTAGGTCTGGTGGTGTTTGGTGTGATGGATTTCCATCGTCTGCTTGTCGAAATGCGGTTCCAGTGCGTCGTAAGCGTACGGCAGGGATGGCAGTGAATAACTCATAATCATCATCTCCAGTGGTGTATGGGCGGCGCAAAGGGCGAGCACCGCGTAAGCAGTCGGATCATTATAGTTAATTAAATGATATTGAAAATGATTATCAATGCCCTGTTAACTGTGTGGTTAATGAGCGGGTCGCTGCGCTAACTTACTGATAGAAGAGGGCGGCGGATGGCCGCATCAAGCCGTCGATCCGGCGCGTGGGTTACTCTCTATACTGTAGGGAGCGCCAACGCCGAAATGTATCGAAATGTGCCAATGCGTTCACTGAATGAGCACGAGTGTGTAACAACCACAAGCACGCTGTGGTAATATGGCCGGCGTTCGTAGCAAGCATAACAACAGTGACATTCGCGTTTGTCGCGCTAGCGGGCAGGCGCATTTGAACAATGTGACAATCGAGAGTAAAGGAGACCCCCATGCAGGTCAGCAGAAGGCAGTTCTTTAAGATCTGCGCTGGCGGTATGGCAGGAACGACGGTGGCCGCGCTGGGCTTTGCCCCCGACGTGGCGTTGGCGGAAACCCGGCAGTACAAACTGCTGCGCGCCCGCGAGACCCGTAATACCTGTACGTATTGTTCCGTCGGCTGTGGGCTGTTGATGTACAGCCTTGGTGATGGCGCCAAAAACGCCAAAGAAAGCATTTTCCATATCGAAGGGGATCCGGATCATCCGGTAAACCGCGGCGCGCTTTGCCCGAAAGGCGCCGGCCTGGTTGATTTCATCCACAGCGAAAGCCGCCTCAAGTACCCGGAATACCGGGCGCCAGGGTCGGACAAATGGCAGCGCATCAGCTGGGACGACGCCTTCACCCGCATCGCCAAGCTGGTGAAAGAAGACCGCGACGCCAACTTCATCAAAACCAACGATCAGGGCGTTACCGTCAACCGTTGGCTGACCACCGGCATGCTGTGCGCCTCGGCCGCCAGCAACGAAACCGGTTTTCTGTCGCAAAAATTTAGTCGCGCTCTCGGCATGCTTGCCGTAGACAACCAGGCGCGTGTCTGACACGGACCAACGGTAGCAAGTCTTGCTCCAACATTTGGTCGCGGTGCGATGACCAACCACTGGGTTGATATCAAGAACGCGAATTTGATTATCGTCATGGGCGGTAATGCGGCGGAAGCGCATCCGGTGGGGTTCCGCTGGGCGATGGAAGCCAAAATACACAACAATGCCAAGCTGATCGTAATCGATCCGCGCTTTACCCGAACCGCATCGGTGGCGGACTTCTACACGCCGATCCGCTCCGGGACCGACATCGCTTTCCTGTCGGGCGTATTGCTGTATCTGATGACCAACAACAAGTTCAACCGCGAATACGTCGAGGCCTACACCAACGCCAGCCTGCTGGTGCGGGAAGACTTTGCCTTCGAAGACGGCTTGTTCAGCGGCTACGACGCGGAAAACCGCAAGTACGACAAAACCACCTGGAACTACCAGTTCGACGAGAACGGCTTCGCCAAGCGCGACGTCACGCTGCAGGATCCGCGCTGCGTGTGGAACATGCTGAAACAGCACGTGAGCCGCTACACGCCTGACGTGGTGACCAACATCTGCGGCACGCCGAAGGACGATTTCCTCAAGGTGTGCGAATACATCGCCGAAACCTGCGTCGCGGATAAAACCGCTTCGTTCCTGTACGCCCTGGGCTGGACTCAGCACTCGGTCGGCGCGCAGAACATCCGCACCATGGCGATGATCCAGCTGCTGCTCGGCAACATGGGCATGGCGGGCGGCGGCGTCAACGCGCTGCGCGGCCACTCCAACATCCAGGGGCTGACCGATCTCGGCCTGCTGTCGCAGAGCCTGCCGGGCTACATGACGCTGCCGTCGGAGAAACAGACCGATCTCGAGACCTACCTGAAGGCCAACACGCCGAAGGCGCTGCTGCCGGGCCAGGTGAACTACTGGGGCAACTACCCGAAATTCTTCGTCAGCATGATGAAGACCTTCTACGGCGACAAGGCGCAGAAGGACAACAGCTGGGGCTTTGACTGGTTGCCGAAGTGGGACAAAGGCTACGACGTGCTGCAGTACTTCGAGATGATGGCGCAGGGCAAGGTCAACGGCTACTTCTGCCAGGGCTTTAACCCGGTGGCGTCGTTCCCGAATAAAAACAAGGTAGTGGCTTCGCTGTCCAAGCTGAAGTTCCTGGTGACCATCGATCCGTTGAACACCGAGACCTCCAACTTCTGGCAGAACCACGGCGAGTTCAACGAGGTGGACCCTTCGCAGATCCAGACCGAAGTGTTCCGCCTGCCGTCCACCTGCTTCGCCGAAGAGAACGGCTCGATCGTCAACTCCGGCCGCTGGCTGCAGTGGCACTGGAAAGGCGCGGACGCCCCGGGCGAAGCGCTGAACGACGGCGAGATCCTGGCGGGCATCTTCAGCCGCCTGCGCGAGATGTATGCGCGCGACGGCGGTGCGGTGCCGGAACAGGTGCTGAACATGACCTGGGACTACCTGACGCCGGACAACCCGGCGCCGGAAGAGGTGGCGCAGGAAAACAACGGCAAGGCGCTGGCGGATCTGCTGGATGCCGACGGCAAAGTGCTGGTGAAAAAAGGCGAGCTGCTCAGCTCGTTCGCGCAGCTGCGCGACGACGGCACCACCGCCAGCGGTTGCTGGATCTTCGCCGGCAGCTGGACGCCGGCCGGCAACCAGATGGCACGGCGCGACAACGCCGATCCGTCCGGCCTCGGCAATACGCTGGGCTGGGCCTGGGCATGGCCGCTCAACCGCCGCATTCTGTACAACCGCGCCTCGGCGGATCCGCAGGGGAAACCGTGGGATCCGAAACGCCAACTGCTGGAGTGGGACGGCGCCAAGTGGGTCGGGGCCGATATCCCGGACTACAGCACCGCCGCGCCGGGCAGCGACGTTGGGCCGTTCATCATGCAGCCGGAAGGCATGGGCCGCCTGTTCGCCACCGACAAGATGGCGGAAGGGCCGTTCCCTGAACACTACGAGCCGTTCGAAACGCCGCTCGGCACCAACCCGCTGCACCCGAACGTGGTGTCCAACCCGGCGGCGCGCGTGTTCAAGGACGATCTGGCGGCGATGGGCAAATCCGACAAATTCCCGTATGTCGGCACCACCTATCGTCTGACCGAGCACTTCCACTACTGGACCAAGCACGCGCGGCTGAACGCCATCGCGCAGCCGGAGCAGTTCGTGGAGATCGGCGAGAAGCTGGCGGAGAAGAAAGGCATCAAGCAGGGCGACACCGTGAAGGTCAGCTCCAACCGCGGCTACATCAAGGCCAAGGCGGTGGTGACCAAGCGTATTCGCACGCTGCAGGTGCACGGCCAGGAAGTCGACACCATCGGCATCCCGATCCACTGGGGTTACGAAGGGGTGGCGAAGAAAGGCTTTATCGCCAACACACTGACGCCATTCGTCGGCGACGCCAATACGCAAACGCCGGAGTTCAAGGCGTTTCTGGTCAACGTGGAAAAGGTGTAACGGAGACGAATTATGGCCATGCAATCTCAAGACATCATTCGTAAATCCGCCACCAATGGTTTCACGCCGGCGCCGCGCGCCCGTGACCACCAGGAAGAAGTGGCCAAGCTGATCGATGTCACCACCTGTATCGGCTGCAAGGCCTGTCAGGTGGCCTGTTCCGAATGGAACGACATCCGCGACGAGGTGGGGCACAACGTCGGGGTGTACGATAACCCCGCCGATCTGACCGCCAAGTCGTGGACGGTGATGCGCTTCTCCGAGGTGGAGGAAAACGGCAAGCTGGAATGGCTGATCCGCAAGGATGGCTGCATGCACTGCGCCGATCCGGGCTGCCTGAAGGCCTGCCCGTCGGAAGGCGCGATCATTCAGTACGCCAACGGCATCGTCGACTTCCAGTCCGAGCACTGCATCGGCTGCGGCTACTGCATCGCCGGCTGCCCGTTCGACGTACCGCGCATGAACAAGGACGACAACCGGGTGTACAAGTGCACCCTGTGCGTCGACCGCGTGGACGTCGGCCAGGAACCGGCCTGCGTGAAAACCTGCCCGACCGGCGCCATTCACTTCGGCACCAAGGAAGCGATGAAGCAGGTGGCGGCGGATCGCGTCAGCGAGCTGAACACCCGCGGCTACCAGAACGCCGGTCTGTACGATCCGGCGGGGGTGGGCGGCACGCACGTGATGTACGTGCTGCACCACGCCGACAAACCGCAGCTGTATCACGGTTTGCCGGACAACCCGAGCATCAGCCCGGCGGTGACCTTCTGGAAGGGCGTGTGGAAACCCCTGGCGGCCATCGGCTTTGCCGCCACCTTCGCGGCCAGCGTGTTCCACTATGTCGGCGTCGGGCCTAACCGCGTCGACGATGAGGACGAGCACGACGAGTCGCATGACGAGGAGACGCGCAAATGAGAAAGGAAAAGCCCATTCAGCGTTACAGCGCACCGGAGCGCATCAACCACTGGATCGTGGCGTTCTGCTTCGTGTTCGCCGCCATCAGCGGGTTGGGGTTCTTCTTCCCCTCCTTCAACTGGCTGATGAACATCTTCGGGACGCCGCAGCTGGCGCGCATTCTGCACCCGTTTGTCGGGGTGATCATGTTTGCCGCGTTCCTGCTGATGTTCCTTCGCTACTGGAAGCATAACCTGATCAACCGGGAAGATATCGTCTGGGCCAAGAACATCCACAAAATCGCCATGAACGAGGAAGTGGGTGACACCGGGCGCTATAATTTCGGCCAGAAGTGCGTGTTCTGGGCAGCGATTATCAGCCTGGTGCTGCTGCTGGCCAGCGGCGTGGTGATCTGGCGGCCGTATTTTGCGCCGTCGTTCTCCATTCCGCTGATCCGCATCGCGCTGCTGGTGCATTCGCTGGCCGCGGTCGGCCTGATTATCGTGATTATGGTGCACATTTACGCCGCATTGTGGGTAAAAGGCACCATTACCGCGATGGTGGAAGGCTGGGTGCCGGCGGCCTGGGCCAAGAAACATCATCCGCGCTGGTACCGTGAGGTCCGCGAGAAACGACAGGAAGATAAACCCTGATGAGTATCCGCATCGTTCCTAAAGAGCAGTTAGGGGCACAGCGTGAGAAGTCCACAACGGCGGAGAACATCCCGCCGTTACTTTTCGCCAACCTGAAAAGCCTGTACAGCCGCCGCGCCGATCGTCTGCGTCAGCTGGCGGTCGACAATCCGCTGGGCGACTATCTGAACTTCGCCGCCGAGCTGGCGCAGGCGCAGCAGCATGCGCTGCACGATAACCCGCTGCAGCTCGATCTGAGTGAAGCGCTGGCGCAGGGTGCCGCCAGCGGCAAACCGCCGCTCGATCTGAGCGTGTTCCCGCGCAGCGAGCACTGGCGCAAGCTGCTGACGTCGCTGATCGCCGAGCTGCGCCCGCAGGCGCCGGAACACATTCTGGCGGTGCTGGACAACCTGGAGAAAGCCTCGGCGCATGAGCTGGAGCTGATGGCCGACGCCTTGCTCAACCGCGAGTTCGGCAAGGTAGGCAGTGAGAAGGCGCCGTTCCTCTGGGCCGCGCTGTCGCTCTATTGGGCGCAGATGGCCAGCCTGATCCCCGGCAAGGCGCGCGCCGAATACGGCGAGCAGCGCCAATTCTGCCCGGTGTGCGGTAGCATCCCGGTTTCCAGCATGGTGCACATCGGCACCGTCAACGGCCTGCGCTACCTGCACTGCAACCTGTGCGAAAGCGAATGGCACGTGGTGCGGGTGAAGTGCAGCAACTGTGAGCAGACCCGCGATCTCAACTACTGGTCGCTGGACAGCGAGCAGGCGGCGGTGAAGGCGGAGAGCTGCGGCGACTGTGGCACTTACCTGAAGATCCTCTATCAGGAAAAAGACCCGCAGGTCGAAGCGGTGGCCGACGATCTGGCTTCGCTGGTGCTGGATGCCCGCATGGAAGAGGAAGGCTTCGGCCGCAGCAGCATCAATCCGTTCCTGTTCCCGGCGGAGTAACCGCCCGGCCCCGTTCGCGCGGGGCCGGACCAGCAATTTCAGCACGGGCTTCTGGCATTCGCCCGGGCGAGTTGCTACGTTTAGGCCATAACGCGCCAAGCGAAAGGAACCACGATGTTAAACACCCTGGCAAAACTGACCGCGGTCGCCGTGTTGGCGGTTGGACTGGCGGCCTGCGACAACAAGGACGACACCAAACCGGCGGTGCCGCCACCGGACACCAAGCCGACCGTGACGCAGCCCGCGCCACCGCCGCCGCCTGCGCCGGTAGAAACCCCGCCCGCGCCACCGGGGCTGAGCGTGTCGCTGCAGAAGGGCAAAATCACCTTCGAACTGCCGCCGGGCTTTAGCGATCAGACGCTGAACAGCGGCATCATCAACGACAGCACCTCCACCATTCAGCGCTTTCTCGACGGCAAGTCGCGCCAGAGCGCGGTCTCGTCCGAAGTGATCCCGCCGGACGGCATGAAGCTCAACACCAGCGACAAAATGCTGAAAGAGCTGGCGCAGAGCGCCATCACGGTGCTGGCCGAACGCTATCAGAATATCCAGACCACCAAAGAAGAGAACTTCAGCGTCGGCAAACAGAAGTTTCGCCGGGTGGATACCGAGCAGACCGTCAACGGGCAAAAGGTGGTCTCCACCCTGGTGTTGACGGTGTTCAACAAGCGGGTGGTGACGCTGCAAATGCTGTCGCCGGCCAAAACGCCGGAAGTGCATCAGGCGCTGGTGCAGCGGATTATCGATACCCTGGCAGTGAAGTAAGCGCATTGCGCCACGGCCAGGACGAAGCGGAGGAGATCGGATGAAGCTTATCGGCAGTTACACCAGTCCCTTTGTGCGCAAGATTTCCGTGATGTTGCTGGAGAAGGGGATCGCGTTCGAATTCGTCAACGATCCGCCGTATGAGCCCGGCAGCCGGGTGAAGGACCTTAACCCGCTCGCCAAGGTGCCGGTGCTGATCGCCGATGACGGTGAGGTGTTTTACGACTCGCCGGTGGTGGCCGAATACCTTGAGCTGCTGGCGGTGGAACCGGCGTTTTTGCCGGCCGATCGCGCCGCCGCGTTGCGCGTTCGCCAGGTGGCGGCGCTGGCGGACGGCGTGACCGAAGCGGCGGCGACCCTGTTTCGCGAAAGCCGGCGCGCGCCGGAAAAACAGGACGAAAACTGGATGCTGCGCCAGCGTGACAAGCTGACGCAGGGGTTGGATGCGCTGGAGGCGCTGGCGCGGGAAAAAACGTGGCTCAATGCCGAGCGGCTGACGCTGGCGGATATCGCCACCGGCTGCGCGCTGGGCTACCTCAATTTCCGCCGCATCCTGCCCAACTGGTGCGTCGAGCGCCCGGCGCTGGTCAAGTTGGCCGAACGTCTGTTCGCCCGCGAAAGCTTCGCCCGCACCTCGCCTCCCTGAGCTTTTTTCTCCCCCGCCGCGGCGGGGTTTTGCTATGCCGATACGTCTAAACTGAAAACCGAGCGACCATGAGCACTGAATCCCACCTTCTTTACAGCCAACTGCCCGCCATTGACCGCCTGCTGCGAGAACCCGCGATTGAACCGCTGGTGGCGCGGTATGGCCAGACGCTGATCGGCGAACTGCTGCGCCGGCTGCAGGCCGAGGCGCGCGCCGCTATCAAGCAACAGCAACGTTTACCCGCCTGGTGCGACGACTGGCCGCAGGCGCTGCGGGCGAAGCTGGCCCGGCAGCAACGCCCGGCTTTGCTGCCGGTGTTCAACCTCAGCGGCACCGTATTGCACACCAACCTCGGGCGCGCCCTGCTGGCGCAGCCGGTGAAGGAGGCGGTGAGCGCGGTGATGGGAGAGGCGGTGACGCTGGAGTACGATCTGGACGGCGCCGGGCGCGGCCATCGCGATCGGGCGGTGGCAGATCTGCTGTGCCGGCTGACCGGCGCGGAAGACGCCTGCATCGTCAATAACAACGCGGCGGCGGTGCTGCTGATGCTGGCGGCGATCGCCCCCGGCAAAGAGGTGGTGGTGTCGCGCGGCGAGCTGGTGGAAATCGGCGGTGCGTTCCGCATTCCCGACGTGATGCGCCAGGCGGGCTGCCAACTGGTGGAGGTCGGCACCACCAACCGCACCCATCTGAAAGATTACCGCCAGGCCATCAACGAGCAGACCGGCCTGTTGATGAAGGTGCACACCAGCAACTACAGCATTCAGGGCTTTACCGCGGCGGTCGATGAGGCCGAGCTGGCGCAGCTCGGGGCCGAGCAGGGCGTGCCGACCGCCACCGATCTGGGCAGCGGCTCGCTGATCGACATGGCGCAGTACGGCCTGCCTGCCGAACCGATGCCGCAGCGGCTGCTGGCCGCCGGTGTCGATCTGGTGACGTTCTCCGGCGATAAGCTGCTGGGCGGCCCGCAGGCCGGCATCATCGTCGGCAAAAAGGCGCTGATCGCTCGTCTGCAGCAGCATCCGCTCAAACGCGCGCTGCGCGTCGGCAAGCTGACGCTGGCGGCGCTGGAGGCCACGCTGCGGCTCTATCTGCAGCCGGAAAAACTGGCTGAGCAGCTGCCGACGCTGCGGCTGCTGACCCGCCCGCAGCAGGAGATGCAACAGGCGGCCGAACGGCTGCTGGCGGCGCTGGCGCCACGGTTCATCGCTGATTTCGACCTGCGCGCCGAACCGTGCTGGTCGCAGATTGGCAGCGGTTCGCTGCCGGTGGATCGCCTGCCCAGCTATGCGCTGACCTTCACGCCACGCGACGGCCGCGGCGCCACGCTGGAAGCGTTGGCTGAGCGCTGGCGCCGCCTGCCGCAGCCGGTGATCGGCCGCCTCGGTGATGGCCGGCTGTGGCTGGATCTGCGCTGTCTGGAACAGGAAGGGGCGCTGATCGACGCGCTGAGCGCCTCATGATCATCGCCACCGCCGGCCATGTCGATCATGGCAAAACCACCCTGCTGCAGGCGATCTCCGGGATCAATGCGGATCGCCTGCCGGAAGAGAAGCGCCGCGGCATGACCATCGATCTGGGCTACGCCTATTGGCCGCAGCCGGACGGCCGGGTGCTGGGCTTTATCGACGTGCCCGGCCACGAGAAATTCCTCGCCAATATGCTGGCGGGCGTCGGCGGTATCGACCATGCGTTGCTGGTGGTGGCCTGCGACGACGGCGTGATGGCGCAGACCCGCGAGCATTTGGCGATCCTGCGCCTGAGCGGTCGCCCGGCGCTGACGGTGGCGCTGACCAAGGCCGACCGGGTGGAGGCGGCGCGTGTCGACGAGGTACGCCGCCAGGTGCGCGACGAGCTGGCGCGCCAGGGCTGGCCCGATGCGCCGCTGTTTGTTACCGCGGCGGCGGCGGGAGCGGGCATCGAGGCGCTGCGCGCGCATTTGCTGGCGCTGCCCTCCGGCGAGCACGCGCTGACGCGCCGTTTTCGTCTGGCGGTAGACCGTGCGTTCAGCGTCAAAGGGGCGGGGCTGGTGGTGACCGGCACCGCGCTCGGCGGGCGGGTGCAGGTAGGAGATACGCTGTGGCTGACCGGCGCCGACGCGCCGGTGCGGGTGCGTGGCCTGCATGCCCAAAATCAGACCGTGGAGCAGGCGCAGGCCGGGCAACGCATCGCGCTTAACATCAGCGGCGATGTCGATAAAGACCGGATCGCGCGCGGCGACTGGCTGCTGGCGCAGCGTCCGCCTGAGGCGGCGGAACGCATTCTGGTGGCGCTGGAAGCGGATCGGCCGATCCGCCATTGGCAGCCGCTGCATCTGCACCATGCCGCCAGCCACATCACCGGGCGCATTTCGCTGCTGAACGACGGGCTGGCGGAACTGATCCTCGATCGCCCGCTGTGGCTGGCGGAAAACGATCGGCTGGTGCTGCGCGACATCGGCGCACGGCAAACGCTGGGCGCGGCCCGGGTGCTCAGGCTGAGCGCGCCCAAGCGCGGCAAGCGCCGGCCGGACTACCTGGCATGGCTGCAGGCTCTGGCGCAGGCGCAGGACGACGCGCAGGTGATGGCGCTTGAGCTGCCGCAGGGCGCGCTGTCGCTGGCGGCGTTCGCCTGGGCGCGTCAGTTGACCGACGACGGCCTGGCGGCACTGCTGGCGGACCGCGATCTGCTGATCGTCGGTGACCGGGCGCTCGCGCAGGATCAGGTGCAACAGGCGGAGAGCCGGCTGCTGCAGGTGCTGGCGGAGTACCACCAACAGCACGCCGACCAGCTGGGGTTAGGGCGCGCCCGCCTGCGGCGCATGGCGCTGCCTCAGCAGCCGGAAGCGTTGGTGTTTATGATGATCGATAGGCTGCTGAAAGCCGGTGCGCTGCGCAACACGCGCGGCTGGCTGCATCTGCCGGAACACGGTCTGGCATTCAGCGCCGAAGAGGCGCCGCTGTGGGCACGCATCGAACCGCTGTTCGGCGACGAGCCGTGGTGGGTGCGCGATCTGGCGAGCGAGTTGGGCGAGGAAGAGAGCCGGGTACGGGCGCTGCTGCGCAAGGCGGCTCAGCTGGGCCATGTGACGGCGGTGGTGGTGGATCGCTACTACCTCAGCCGACGCATCGAACAGTTCGCGGCGCTGATCCGCGAGCTGGATGCGGAGCGGGGCGGCGCCAACGCCGCCGACTTCCGCGATCGGCTCGGCGTCGGGCGCAAGCTGGCGATCCAGGTGCTGGAGTTCTTCGATCGCAGCGGCTTTACCCGCCGCAAGGGTAACGAGCATCCGCTGCGCGACGGTGGGTTGTTCGGCAGCGAGTCCCCTAGCCGATAAACCTGACGGCGGCCTGGCTGACGTCGGGCGTTTGGGCGGTGAGAAACGCCTGTAAGCGTTCGATCAGCGGCCGTTTCGCCGACTCCGCCGGCCAAACCAGATAGTAACCGTCGCCGGTGCGCACGGCGGCGTCACAAGGCAGCGCCAATAACCCCTCCTCAATGGTTCGCAGGCTCAGCGCCAGATCGCCGATCGAGACACCGTGCCCGGCGATGGCCGCCGCGTTGCCCTGTTCCAGCGAGTCGAACACCTGGCCGCGCATGAGATCGATCGGGGCCGCGATGCCGCTTTTTTGCAGCCAGCGGCGCCAGTCGCGCCGATCGGGCGAAGGGTGGATCAGCGGGCAAGCGGCGAGATCGCGCTGCCCGTCGGCGAGCAGCGCGGGGGCGCAAATCGGGATTAGCCATTCGTCGAACAGCTTGGCGGCGGCGGTGTTGGCGCCGAAATGGCCGTTGCCGAGCAGGATGGCGCAGTCGTAGGGTTCGCTGAAGAAATCCACGCTGTCGATGTCCATCCAGACGCTGGCTGCTTGCACCTCGAACGCCTGCGCCGTTTGCCGGAACCGGCTCAGACAGTCCAGCAGCCAGCGCAGGGTCAGGGTGGAGGGCGCCTTCAGCCGCAGCAGATCGCGGTGGCTCCTGAACAGCTCGCAGGCTTGCTCGATGCGGCCAAACCCTTGCTGCAACTCGGCGGCGAAGATTTTCCCCTGCGGCGTGACCTCGATACGCGGGCCGTTGCGCTGGAACAGCCGGCAGCCGAAGTGCTGCTCCAGCGTTTTGATGTGCTTGCTGACCGCGCTCGGGGTGAGATGCAGCTCCTCGGCGGCCAGCGTGAACGAGCCGGTGCGGGCGGCGCTTTCGAAGGCGCGCAGGGCGTAAAGCGGCGGAAGGGAACTGGCCATCGCGGCGTCTCTAATAATGAGTCTGATTCACAGTAAACGACAGGATTACTCCTTTTTCAAGGCGGGGGCGGCGGCATGATAATAGCGCGACGCCAACTGACTGAATGTGAGTGAAATAAAGATGAACCTGTCGTTGCTGGCGGCGTATTTCGCCGCCATTTTGTTGCTGATCGCCACGCCGGGGCCGGTGGTGGCGATGGTGGCCAACACCGCGGCGCGCTTTGGCGCCCGGCGTGCGCTGTTGACCGCGCTGGGCAGCAACGGGGCCTCCTTGTTGCTGATCGGCATCGCCGCGCTGATTATCACCGGGCTGTTCGCCGTGGATATGCGCATGCTGCAGTGGGTAGGCCTGCTGGGCTGCCTGTTTATCGGCCGTATGGCGATCGTCTCGCTGTATGAGGATTTATCCGCGCGAACCCCCGATGCGCAGCCCGTTGCGCCGCCGCAAAAACGCTCGGCGATCCTGAGCGGTTTTCTGGTGGGCATCGCCAACCCCAAAGACATTGTCTTCTTCGTCGCCTTTTTCCCGCAGTTCATCGCCGTCACCCCCTCGATCGGCGCCAGCCTGACGCTGCTGACCGCGCTGTGGGTGCTGGCGGACTTCGCCATCTTGCTGGTCTATATCACCCTGCTATCGGGAATGGCGCTGCAGCACGCGCGGCGGGCGATCTCTGTTCTGTCGGCGTCGCTGCTGTTGGGGGTGGCGGTGATAGGGGCAGGATATGCGTTGTGGGCACTGTTTGGCTGAAACCGCATAAAAAACGCCGGTCGGGAGACCGGCGTTTTATCGTCGCGTTTAAGCCGCGCCGGTCGGCTGCGGCGTGGGGTCGCCGTTGCGGCGTTTGCCGATAAACAGCGCCACCAGCGTCAGCCAGCACAGGCCGCTGATGAGGTTGAACAGGTTGAACAGCCCGCTGCCGCCCCAGACGTAGGCGACCTTGGCCAGCTCGATGCCGACGGTGAACACCATCATGCTCAGCATGCCCATAGTGGCTGACACCGTGCCCTTGCTGACGTTGCTGGAGAACAGCGTCAGGCGGTACAGCCCGGCGTTGGCGAGGCCAATGCCGAAGGCGTACAGGCTCAGGCCGGCGGTCATCCACAGGTAGGCGTGGCTGGAGAACTGGGTTGCCAGCGCGGCGATCAGCAACCCCAGCAGCATCGGGCCTGCGCCCAGCTTGATCAGGCGCTCCACGCTGTTTTTGCCGGTCAGGCGCGCCAGCGTCAGGTTGCCGAGGATCAGTGCGCCGAACACCGGGATTTGCAGCAGGCCGTAGTCCAGCGTCGACAGCGACTCACCGCTGATCAGGATCACCGGCGACTGGGCGATCCAGGCCAGCAGCGGCAGGCTGGCGAAACCGATCGCCAGCGCGCCGCACAGGAAGCGGCGGTTGCCCAGCACCTGGCGGTAGTCGCGCCACAGGTTGGCGGCGGAAAACGCCTCGCCCTGCAGCGTGGCGGTTTCCGGCATCGCTTTCCACAGGCCGTAGAAGGCGATGGCCGCCAGCGCGGCGAACAGCACGAACATGCTCTGCCACGGCGCGACGTGGATCAGCGCCGCGCCGGCCAGCGGCCCGAGCAGCGGGGCGATCAGCGCCACGTTGGCCATCAGTGCGGTGATTTTGATGCACACCGATTCTTCAAACGACTCCTGAATGGTGGCGTAGCCGACGGCGCCGATAAAGCACAGGCCGATGCCCTGCAGGAAACGCATGGCGATGAACTGTTCGATGGTGGTGACCAGCAGGATCGCCAGGCAGGCGACGATAAAGAACGCCACCCCGGCCAGCATCACCGGGCGACGGCCGCGGCGATCCGACAGCGGCCCGAGCAGCCACTGCAGGAAGATGCCGCCGGCCAGATAGGCGGTCATCGAGGTGGGTACCCACTCTTCGCCGGCGTTGAAATCCGCCACGACGGCCAGCATGCCCGGCTGAATCATATCGTTGCCGATATAGGTGGCGAACTCGAACAGCACCAGACAAAGAGGGAATAAAAGCGCCTGTCGGCCCAAACGTGCCGCAGGTGGTAATGTCGTTTTCATATTATTGTACTGATAGTAAAAGAGAAAAAGGAACTGCCAGGGCGGGAAGCGCAAACTGAGCGAGTTGTGGCGGCTATTTTGCCGCCAATTGTTCACCTTCGCAATAATAAGGTGTTGTTTAAGTGCATTCTGATATTTCGCTTTTGGGTTGTCGCCGAACGCCGTGCCCGATAACCTCTTCTTAACATATCAATATGACACAAGATCGGGCGAGCGTTTGAGCGAGAAAATCGGCTGGATAGACAACCTGCGGGCGATGGCGTGCATGATGGTGGTGATGATCCACGCCACCACCTATTACGTCACCAACGGCGCGGCGATAGGGCTGCACAACTGGGATATCGCCAACGTGCTGAACTCGCTGTCGCGCGTGTCGGTGCCGCTGTTTTTCATGATTTCCGGCTACCTGTTCTTCGGCGACAAGAGCGCCGGCCGGCGGCATTTCACCCGTATCGCCTGCTGCATTCTGTTCTACAGCGCCATCGCGCTGATCTATATCGCGGCCTTTACCAAGATCGGCTTCTGGCCGTCGCTGCGCGCCATCCTGCAAAAGCCGGTGTTCTATCATCTGTGGTTTTTCTATGCCATTGCGGTGATTTACCTGCTGTCGCCGCTGATCAGCGTCAAGCCGGTGTCGCGCCGTTACCTGGCCGCCGCGCTGGTGGTGTTGGCGGCGATCGCCAACCCGAATACCGACAAGCTGACCTTCGGCAACGTGCACCTGCTGCCGGTTAACCTGTATATCTACGGCGATACCTTCTACTACCTGCTGTATGCGCTGGCCGGGCGGGCGATTGGCATGATGGAGGCGCGCGGGCGCGCCGTGGGCTGGCTGGCGGCGCTGGGATTTGCGCTGTGCGTGGCGCTGATCGCGCGCGGCACCAAGCACCTGCTGTTCATCAACGGCAACTTCGCCGATACCTACTACATCTACAGCGGCCCGCTGGTGTTTATGGCGGCGGTGGCGCTGCTGGTGTGGGTGAAACACTGTTTGCCGCAGCCGATCGGCTGGCTGAGCGCGTTCTCCCGCCATTCGCTGGCGATCTACGGTTTTCACGCCCTGATCGTCAACGTGATGCGCAGCCGGCACCTGGATTTCACCGGCCACCCGCTGCTGGATATCTTCTGGGTGTTCGGCGTGGCGCTGGGGCTCAGCCTGCTGCTGTCTGTCGGCCTGCAGCGGCTGGATACCCGCCGGCTGGTATCATAGCGGCGAGCGCTGGCGCTGCTGGGCGCGGCGCAGCTGCCGCCCGGAAGAAAAGCCGGCCGCCAGCGCGGCCTTCTCCAACCCATATCCTTGCTGCAGGCGCTGTTGCGCCACCGCCAACCGCAGCTGCTCATGATATTCCCGCACGCTGATGCCGACGTGGCTGCGAAACAGCCGCGCCAGGTGGCGGCTGCTGACGTGCGCTTTTTCCGCTACCTGCGGTACCGACCAGTCGGCCTCCGGCTCGGCGGCCATCACGTCCTGCGCGCGGTGCACCGCCGGGTGCAGGTGGTTGCGGTAGCGCAGCCAGGGCGACAGCTGTGGATCGTCCCCCGCGCGGCGGAAATAGACCACCATATCGCGGGCGACGTCGCGCGCCCGGCCGGAGCCGCAGTGGCGGTGGACCAGGTGCAGCGCCAAATCAATGCCGGTGGTGATGCCCGCGCTGGTGTAGACGCCGCGATCTTCGACGAAGATACGGTTCTCTTTCACCTGCGCCGCCGGCGCCTGCAGGCGGATACGCTCGATAACGTCGTGGTGGGTGGTGCACTGATAGCCGTCGAGCAGCCCGGCCTGCGCCGCCAGCAGCGCGCCGGAACAGATACACACCAGGGTGATGCGCTGCCGTTGCAGATCGGGCCGCAGCGTCGCCAGCCAGTGGCGTGCCTGCTCGGCCTCTTCTCCGGCGAAATAGCGCTGCGAATCGCCGACGCCCGGCAGCACCAGAATGGCGCCGTCTTCCAGGCGTTCGGGCAACGGCTGCAGGCCGCTCAGCGTCATGCCGATGGAGCAGACGATCTGTGGCGCCGGGCTGAGATAACGCAGGCTGAACTGCCCCGCGAGGCGCAGGGTTTCCGCCGGGCCGCTGACGTCCAGCGACAGCACATTGGGCAACAGCAGAAAATAGACGGCCTGCGGCATGGTTACTCCTGTGCGAGTTGCGCCAGCGCTTCATCCACGCTGGCGATGCGGGCGAAACGATCGACCAGTACGGTTTCAGTATGCCGCTTCAGCTGCGCGGGGGTAAAGACTTCGCCGTCGGGATGGCGCATCGGGAAGGTCAGCGTCGCCTCGGTGACGAAAGTTACCCGATAACCGAGATCGGACGCCACCCGGGTGGTGGTTTCGCAGCACTGCTCGGTACGGATGCCGGAGACGATCAGGTGGTTGATATCCCGCTCGCGCAGCCAGGCGTCGAGGCCGGATTCGGTCAGCGCATTGTGCACATGCTTATGCACGGTGATATCCGCCTGGTGGGTGAGGAACGGCAGGCGCTGCACGTGGCCTGATGCCAGCGAGAACGGCCCCTGCGGCGAAACGTGCAGCACGTCGACCAGCGCCGCGCCGCGTTGTTGGCAGCCTGCGATCAGGCGGGTCAGCGCCTGCTGAAACGCCGGCAGATCGTCCTCCTGCCAGAATGGACGGTGCTGGAAAGATTGCTGAACATCGATGATCAATAACGCGCTTTGTGACATTTTCGGCCCTCCGCCAGTGTGTGTAGCGACCATCTTGCGCCGCGCCTTACTCTGGCAGAAGGCCAAAAACGGCCATCATGATGACAACAGCGGACCGACCTTAGGCTTTGCTCACCTGGCCGGCCACCAGACGCCCCTGATGGAAGGTGGCGCTGCGCGCCGGCAGGCGGGCGACCGCCTCGGCGGAGCAGCTGGCGTTGACCAGCACGAACTCGGCGGCGTCGCCGGCTTTCGGCCAGGCGCGCTGCCCCTTATCGTCCAGCGGCAGCACGCCGCCGGTGGAGATGGCCATGGCGCGCGACAGGTGATACTCGTCGGAGCCGCGGTACAGCTGGGCATACAGGTTAGCCTTCTCCAGAATGTCGCCGGTGCCGAACGGCGACCAGTGGTCGATCACGCTGTCGGTGCCGGTCATCACGAACACCCCTTTCTCGCTGAGCTGCGGCAGCGGCATCATCAGGCCGCCGATCGGCACCGTAGAGGCGATGGTGATCTGCTGCGCCGCCAGCCGGGTGGCAGTTTCCGCCAGTTCGCCCGGCGTCAGCGTGGTCAGGGCGAAAGCGTGGCTGATGGTGACCTTGCCGCGCAGCGCCGGGTTTTGCTCCACGGTGGCGATCATGTAGTTAATGGCGGCGACCCCGGCCGGGCTGGTCTCATGCAGGTGGATATCCACGCCTTTGCCGGTATCGAGGGCGATCTGGAACATGGCGTCCAGCGATTTCTCCATCGCGCCGTCGACGTTGGTCGGATCGAGCCCGCCGACGTACTGCACGCCCATCTGCATCGCTTCGCGCATCAGCGCATCGACCCTGGAGTGCAGCAGGCCGTGCTGCGGGAAGGCAACGATTTCACAGCTGAAATCCGCCCGGTGGTTTTCCAGCGCGCGCTGCAGGTGCTCCAGGCTTTTCAGGCCGCTGACCGGATCGATATTGCAGTGGCTGCGCGCCACGGTGCTGCCTTTGGACTGCAGCAGGGCGATCAGGTTTTCCGCCCGCTGCTGCGAGGTGGGCAGCAGTTTCGGGATCAGCGTCTGCTCCAGCGCGATCATGTCCATGATGGTCTTGCCCTGGCGCGGGCGCGGCGCCTGCCACGGGCCGCTGTAGAAGGTTTTGTCCAGGTGGATGTGCATGTCGCGGAACGCCGGCAGCAGCAGCTGGCCCTGCGCCTGATAGCGGGGCACGCCGGCGGGCAGGGAGGCGTTGGCGGCGTGAATGGCGGCGATCTTGCCGTCTTTGATCTCCAGTGTGTACAGCGCGGTGCGGGTGCCGATCACCGTTTCGCCGTCGTATTCAAAGCCGTCTTCCAGCCGCACCTCACTCAGGCAGTAGTGGCGATCGGTCAGGGTCATCGGTGCCGGTGCGCACTGCCCGTCGCCCGGTGACGCGGCCTGCGCCATGCCGCCCGTCAGGCCGATCACCGCGCAGGCGGTGGTGAGTTTGCCGGTTTGGCTGAGGAAGGCTCTGCGGCCCGGTTGTTGAGGGTTTTCCACGTTCGGTTCCTTAATCCAGAGGTGAGGGGTGAAAACATCCCCCAATTTAGGAGAGGAACCGGCCGGTTGGCAGCGACATTTGCCACTGGTGACTATTCGATTTGGTAATGATCGGCGTCTGCCGGCGTTTATTTCAACCCGCAAAACACCGCCAGCCGCTGGGCCAGCGCCAGCGTGGCGGCGGGAGCGCCGTCGCGGTAGTAGAGCGCCAGTTCGAAGCTGTCTATCGGCGGTAATCCCTCGGCCTCGCCCAGCACCCGATGCGTGGGCAGACGGCAGCCGGCCGGCAGCAGGGTGACGCCCAGCCCGGTGGCGGAAGCGGCGGTTAGCGCCGCCAGACTGGCGCTGCTGTAGCCGATGCGCCAGCGTTTGCCGAGGTTGTCCAGCGCCTGGCACAGCTCGTCGCGGTACAGGCCGTTGAGCGGAAATACCGCCAGCGGCACCGGCGATTGCTCGATGGCCGGGAAGGCCAGGCTGTCCAGCCACAGCAGCGGTTCCGGCCGCGCGGCGCGCGGCGGTTGCCGGCGGCGCTGCTTCACCAGGATCAGATCCAGCTCTTCACGCGCGTAGGCGCTGTGCAGATCGGCGCTCAGGCCGCTGGCGACGTCCAGCCGCAGGTGCGGGTGTTCGCGGCTGAAGTCGGCCAGCAGTTCGGTGGTGGGCACGGCGAAATCCTCCGGCATGCCGATCCGCAGCACGCCGTCGCGCCAGATGCCGGTCAGCGCGTCGTGGGCTTCTTCATTCAGCGCGATGATGCGGCGCGCGTAGCTCAACAGCTTCACGCCTTCTTCGGTCAGCAGCACCTGATGCGAGGAACGCTCAAACAGCGGCTTGCCCAGCATCTCTTCCAGCCGGCGCACCTGCTGGCTAACGGTGGACTGCGACAAAAACACCCGCTCTGCGGCGCGGGTGAAGCTGTTGCTGTCGCATACGGCGACGAAGCTGAGCAGCAGCTGCGGATTGAACATCGGGTAGCGATTCATTTTCCCACTGTTGGCTATTTTATTATTTAATTTCCCAATACTAGCGGCGTTGCCTACAGTAACGCAACGCTGCGGCGATCGCGCTGTGACACCGCACTCTTCATTTCGCAGTACCAGGAATATACCGTGTTAAATCATTCTGTTAATTCATCCTCTCCGCGCCGCTGGTTCAACCCTCTGCTGCTGGCGCTGGTGTTGATCGGCCTGAACATGCGGCCGCTGTTGACCTCGATCGGCCCGTTGCTGCCGACGCTGCGCCAGGCCACCGGGCTGAGCTTTGGCGGCGCGGCGCTGCTGACCACGCTGCCGGTGCTGATGATGGGCCTGATAGCGTTGGCGGGTGGCGCCATCAACCGGCTGTTCAACGAACGCAGCGCCGTGGCGTTAAGTTTATTGGCGATCGGGCTGGGCGCGCTTTGGCGCGAACTCGCCCCCGGCAGCGTGCAGCTGCTGATGAGCGCGGTGCTGGGCGGGCTCGGCATCGGGGTGATCCAGGCGGTCATGCCCGGCATCATCAAGCATCATTTCCTCAAAAGTATGGCGCTGGTGGCCGGGCTGTGGTCGGCGGCGCTGATGGGTGGCGGCGGGCTGGGTGCGGCGATCACCCCGTGGCTGATGAGTGCGGGGCACGACTGGCACAGCGCGCTGGCCTGGTGGGCATTGCCGGCGCTGGTGGCGCTGCTGGCCTGGTGGCCGGTCAGCCGCGGGTTGTCTCGCCTGAGCGCGGCGGGTGAAAACCGCGGGCCAAGCCTGCTGCGCAACCGGCGCGCCTGGCTGCTCGGTGCCTATTTCGGCCTGATCAACGGCGGCTATACCAGCCTGATCGCCTGGCTGCCGCCGTATTACATGCAGCTCGGTTGGCAGCCGCAGGCCAGCGGTTCGCTGCTGGCGCTGATGACCTTTGGCCAGGTCGTGGGCGCGCTGCTGCTGCCGGCGCTGGCGCGCAATCATGACCGGCGGCCGCTGCTGCTGCTGGCGCTGATGATGCAACTGATCGGCTTTATCGGCCTGATTTACCTGCCGCAGACGCTGCCGTGGCTGTGGGTGCTGCTCTCCGGGCTGGGGCTGGGCGGCGCGTTCCCGCTGTGCCTGGTGCTGGCGCTCGATCACCTGCATCAGCCGGCGGCGGCCGGGCGACTGGTGGCCTTTATGCAGGGCGTCGGCTTCCTGTTGGCGGGCGTGACGCCCTACCTTTCCGGCCTGCTGCGCGACTACAGCGGCGGCTTCGTACTGGACTGGCAGATCCATGCGCTGCTGGTGGTGGTGCTGATCGTCATCACCTGGCGCTTCCACCCGCACAGCTACCGGCGGGCGTTCGCCGAATAATATTTCTGTCATTGCCGCTCCCTATAGTGACGTTGCTTTTACTTCTGGGCGATAACAACGAAAAGGGACAATGACATGCACAACACCAAAACCCGGCTGGCGCTGCTGGTCGGCTGCATGGCGCTGAGCGCCAACCTGTGGGCCGACGCGCAGCCGGTGCAAGCGACGTTGGCTGGGCATGCGCTGCTGCCGGTGAAATCCGCCGTTTCCACACCGAAGGACGCGCCGAGCGATCTGCAGCAGAGCGGCAAGTACACCAGCGGCAAACGCGTCACCGAGCTGGGCAGCGTGGCGGGCAAATCCGCCGATCGCCTGACCGGCCTCGGCCTGCCGATCGACGGTCAGCCGCTGCAGGGCCACTCCGGCATCAAACACATGCCCGACGGCACCTACTGGGTGCTGACCGACAACGGCTTCGGCAATAAGGCCAATTCGCCGGACGCCATGCTGTACCTCAATCACTACAAGATCGATTTTAAAGACGGCACGGTCGCGCCGCTGAAGACGGTGTTCCTGCACGATCCGGATAAAAAGGTGCCGTTCCACATCATCAACGAGAGCACCGAGAAGCGTTATCTGACCGGCAGCGATTTCGATCCGGAAAGCTTCCAGTTTGCCGACGATGCCTTGTGGATCGGCGAAGAGTTCGGCCCTTACCTGATCAAGGCCGACCTGAACGGCAAAGTGCTGGCGGTGTTCGACACCCTGGTGGACGGCAAGGTGGTGAAATCGCCGGACAACCCGACGCTGACCCTGCCGGGCGCGCCGGACGGCAAGCAGAACTTCCAGGTGGCACGCTCCAAAGGCTTTGAAGGCATGGCCGCCTCGCCGGACGGCAGCAAGCTGTACCCGCTGCTGGAAGGGGCGCTGTGGGACGGCGAGCAGTTCGAGAACGTCGGCGGCAAACGCTACCTGCGGGTGCTGGAGTTCGACGTGAAACAGCAGGCCTGGACCGGCCGCAGCTGGCAGTACGTGCTGGAAGACAACCAGAACGCCATCGGCGACTTCAACATGATCGACGCCACCCACGGGTTGGTGATCGAGCGCGACAACGGCGAAGGCACGCCGGATAAAGCCTGCGCCGCCGGTGCGCCGACCGACAACTGCTTCAGCCAGGTGGCCAAGTTCAAGCGGGTGTATAAAATCGCTTTCTCGGACGCCAACGTCGGCAAACCGGTCGAGAAACTGGGCTATATCGACCTGATGAACATTCAGGATCCGAACAAGCTGGCGCGCAAGCCGCTGAACGACGGCGTGCTGACCTTCCCGTTCTTCACCATCGAGAACGTGGACGTGGTGGACGCCAACCACATCATCGTCGGCAACGACAACAACTTCCCGTTTTCCTCCAGCCGCCAGCCCAATATGGCGGATGACAACGAGTTCATCCTGCTGGACGTGAAGGATTTCCTGAAGTAGCGCTCCTCGGCCGCCGAATCGCCGGCGGCCGCCATTTCCCGCTTAGCGCAGCGAACAAACTGCGCTATAATCAGCGCCTTGCTTCTTCTCTTCTCCAAGGAAGATCCTCGTCCCCGGTGGGGCGGCCGGACTTCAAATCCGGTTGGGGCCGCCAGCGGTCCTGGGCAGGTTCGACTCCTGTGATCTTCCGCCAAATTACTGTTTCCCTCACTTTCTTAAATTCAACAAAATCCTATCCAAGCGAGTCAGCTTGCAGACATTTTTTTGGGAAAATAACCGTTGTTCGAGTAATGAGCTTTGATGTGGTTCTCTGGCATACTGAGCGAATTACAGCGTTGTAAGTCAGATTAAAGCGGAGGCGATATGTCAGACAAGCACTTAACCCAATCACCGACAGGTGAGTTTGTTATGTTTGCCAGCGATGACGGCGAAGTACGCGTTGAATGTCGTTTTGAGCAAGAAACGCTGTGGTTGCCCCAGGCGACCATCGCGAATCTTTATCAAGTGACTCCCCAGGCGATTACGCAGCACATCAAAGCGATCTACGAAGAAGCGGAACTTGAACAAAACGCAACCTGTAAGTCTTACTTACAGGTTCAGCAGGAAGGGGCCCGTCAGGTAAGTCGCAATATCCTGCATCAAGTTTGCCCTTAATTGGCCCCCAGATTACAGAACGGCTTCAAAGTTCATGCTGCCGCTGATATGCCCCCGGCCCATTGCACTAGGGCCAGAGGTATCAGTTCTGGTTCGTTAAGTGGAATGCTTATAAACAGCCTGAACCGCGGGGGGAGGCAATTAAGTATATACAGGCTAGGGCTGATAAATAGTGCCTTCATGCATCTGCGACAGATGGTTGCTCGCCTGTTCACTAAGTTCCGACAGAGCGGGAAGCAGATGCGCAGAGGCTTTGAGCCAGGCGCTGATTTGCACCCTGCTGTTTGTTGAGATTGATGTCCCGTTCTCCAGTGATTCAGCCAGATACGCTAACCCATGACATAACCCTTCTGCGGATTCCTGAGCTACGGCGCTGAGATCGCACAATTGGATATCGCTGAGTTTGTAGAATTGCAGGTCGGCAATGAGGTTGCGGAAGATAGAGATGGAGCTGTCGGTAAGTGTTTGATTCATATCAGTCATGATGATGTACCCTTGAAGGATGGTTATCACCACTGCCAAAGAGTTCCAAGCTTTGGTGGTGGCCCAGACAGGTTTGGAACTCCGGCCCTTCAATCACCGGCCAACCTTGCGGTTGTCCTGCCTGAGCCACCGAACTGAGTGTGCACGTAGGCACTGAAAAAACACAAGTCTTTTCAGAGTTGAAGGGGACGGGGTTCCAATCCCGGTCGCGGATTTTGCCGCAGCAAGAAGACTATATTCCGGGGATAACGCACAGAAAATAGTCTGGACGAATTTACAGGCGTTTGTTGCGGGGATTGGAATCGGGCTCGCAAAAAGCGTAGCAGTGTTAAACTCTGACCAACCCGTCTCTTAAACGTTACCAGCATATCTATCGCTTAGGTGCGCACACCTGCACCAGCCATTACCCGTCATGTTTTGATCCAGTAGCTTGTTCATTCTAACTGCTTGTTGTGCCAGATACCTCACAAATGAGAGTGAATGTCATTTGATTGTTCTTGGTGGATGCAGCCTATACAGTCGATTTTACTGTGCATTTGTACAGCATCAATCAGCGGAGATAGCCCATGCTTTTTAATGCAAATACCAAGTTTAAATATCATTCACCGGATGATGGCGACAGCATGACGGTGACTGGCGATCGTCCCAGTCGACCTGGTCCCAGCGGCCCCACGGGTAATGGTGGCGATAGCGGCGGTGGCAGTGGTGGTACTGTCAGCTGGCAGGTTATGCAGCCTGGCGATGTGCTTGTCTCCCGATATGGCAAGGTCATTATCAATGCTCAGGGGCAGCCAACGATGAACGGGGTCATCATGAACTATGAGAATTCATCGTTAGTGGATGATGGTGCGGGCGGTGCAACCCGCGTACTGAATTCCATCATCGATGCTGCCAAACCGCCGGCCGGCCAGAATTTTGGCAATAATGCCAGCATTTCGGATGGGCGCTATGCCGGCAAAAACCCGGCGGCAGACTATACCCTTCCGCTGGCTATCTTTACGGCGGTCCGTCGCGGCCAAATCCCTCCTGGTTTCTGGCTTGACAACAACAAGGTTATGACCGAGATCACGCAAAAATACGAGATCAACGGCGGCGGCAAAGGGAGTGATCGAACTGGATACAGAAAATCCAATGTGGCGGTGCCCGGCCTGACCAATGCCTATCAGCAGTGGCAAAAAGAACAGCAGGACATTGCGCAACAGGAAGCCAAGCGCAAGGCGGAAGAAGAAGCTCGGCATAAAGCGGCCGAAGAGGCGAAACGTAAAGCTGAAGAAGACGCCAAACGCAAAGCGGCAGAGGCGGAAGCCAAGCGACGCGCCGAGGAAGAGGCGAAACGCAGGCAGGCTGAATGGGATGCTCAGAATAATGAAAAGGCTCTGCAGCAAAAGATCAAGGATACACAGTCAAAAATCGATGCGACTCAGAAAAACATTGATCAGGGCGTTCAGCAGCGTTCCCAACTCGAGAGCCAACTCCCTGCGTTGGTCAGTGAGCGTGACAGGCTGATTAAATTATCAAAACAAGGCAGCAAATCAGCCCAGGCGGAGGCCAGAAATGATCTGGAGGATGCGGCAAATCGGGTTAACCAATTGAACGCCAACATTGAAAAAGCCAACGCAGCGGTGCTGCAGGCACAACAGCAACTGGCACAATATCATAAGGAAAAAGCTGATGCCGAGGCGCGTTTGAATCAAGCTCAGGCAGAAAGGAAAGTCCGAGAAGAAGCCGAAGCCAGGAAGAAAGAAGAGGAGGCGATGAAAGATGCCATCAAGACGACGGCGGACTTTTACAAGGAACTGACGGAAAAATTTGGCGAGCAGTCTGCCAAGGTGGCCAAAGAGCTGGCCGATGCGGCCAAGGGGAAAACGCTCAAAAATGCGGAGGAGGCGCTGAAGGCGTTTGAGAAGTACAAGGACGTGCTGAACAAGAAATTCAGCGTCGCCGATCGCGAAGCGGTGGCCAAAGCGCTGGCGTCGGTGCGCCGAGAGCATATCGCCCAGAACCTTGCCAAGTTCAGCAAGGCGTTCTACTACACAGGCAAGGCCATCGATGCCTACGATGTCTTCGTTGTCGAGTTGCCTAAAGCGATCCAGACGCAGAACTTCAGACCCCTTTTCGTGAAGATTGAGACCATCGGGGCGGGCATGGCCGCCACGGCGCTGACGGCGTTTGCCTACAGCGTGATACTGGGTACGCCGCTGGGCATTTTTGGCTTTGCCATCATCATGACCTTGGTCAGCGTGCTGGTTAATGAAAAGCTTGTGGAGAAGGTCAACAAAGCCGCCGGGATTTAACGTAAAGCAAGGCCGCTTACGCGGCCTTTTTATTTCTGAGGAACAGGGCAAGCAGATACAGGGCGCCCAGCGGCAGGGCCATGACAAAACAGAAGGCATAATACAGGATCAGCACCCCACCTTTGCCGATGGTATCGGCGAACAACCCACGGTGCCAGAATGCTTCACTGGTGAACTGCAGGGCGGCCGTTTCAATGGCTTTTTTGGCGAAGGGATACAGCAACAGACTCAGGATGGCGGCGACCAGAGAGAGCGGGACATTCACGCTGGGCTGGAAGAGATGGATATAATAGAGCGCGATAAAAAAGTACGTCACGCCCCACACCTGACTTTTCCAATAATATGCTTTGGTCATTCTCGCCTCCCTGGGTCCCGGTCCCTTTCATCTTTCTCGCTTGCCATCGTACCGGCTTTGCGGGCGATCAGCGAAACGGAACCCCGTTGCCATAGACCGAGTTGGTCGGTTTGGTGGTGAAGTTAAAGGTAAATTCGCGATCCTTCACCGGCTGATCGCGTTCAAAGCGCCAGCTTTTCATGGCGGTCAGCACCGCCTCGTCAAAGACACCGGCAGGCTTCGCCTGCACAATACGCACATGCCTGACCGTGCCGTCGCGCTCGATATCGTATTTCACTTTGACGACGCCACTGGTGCTTTTCGACAGGGCCTGTTCGGGGTAAACGGGGGCAGTTTTGATGACAGCTTTAGGGGATGGTGCGGCACCGAGCGCCAGTGCAGGTGTCAAGCAAAGTAACAGCAGAGCGGCAAACGTAGATTTTCTCATGTCATGATCCATTGGTTAAAAAATAGCAAGTATAGTGTAAGGCTGAGAATTCATTCCTAAATATAGAGCAGATCTCAAAATGCTGATTTGGTAACCCAGTGAATAACTGATGTTTTTACCCAAGACGTCTGAGTATGCGCAGGGCTTCGGCAAAATGCCATATTACCGGCTTATCTGGCAGGCGTATTTGGGTTCTGCCGCGAGCGTCTCTTCTCCCCAACCCCCAACCCCCAACCCCTAACCCCTAACCCCTAACCCCTAACCCCTAACCCCTAACCCCTAACCCCCAACCCCCAACCCCTAACCCCTTCACTCCCTTTGCAAAAAGAACTGCTTTATGGTCTGCCGCAGCCAGCGGTGCGCCGGGTCGCGATCGAGGCGCGGATGCCAGGCCTGCACGATAAACACCGATTCCAGCTCGAGCGGCAACTCGATCTCCGCCAACGGCAGGTGGATGTTGCTTACTCCCAGCAGCACGTGGCGCGGCAGCGGCAGGATAAAGTCTGATTTCATGGTTAGCATCATCGCCGAATGGAAGCCCGGCAGGGTCAGGGCGACGTTGCGCTGCAGGCCAAGATCGCGCAGCGCGTCGTCGATCGGCCCCTGCGTACGTCCGCGGCGAGAAACGCTGATATGCGGGTAATGGGTCAGGGTTTCGGGCGTTACCTGGCCGATGATCGGGTGACCAGGGCGCACCAGCGCCTGAAAGGTACTGGTGAACAGGCTCTGCGTCTTAATTTCCGGGTGCCAGTCGCGTGAGGAACCGATCACCAGATCCACCTTGCCGCTGCGCAGCGCGTCATCTTCGCCGTCGCTTTCGGCGATAAACTTCAGGCCGCTTAACGGCGCCATGTCCCGCAGCGTCTCCAGCAAGCCGCCCGCCAGCGCGCCGATAAAAATGTCGTTGGCGCGAATGGTGAAGGTTCGGGTCAGCTTGCCGGGCTCGAAGGATTCACTCGGCGCGATCAGCGCGGCGGCCTGTTCGATGATATCGCCGAGCTGGCGTTTCAACTCCAGCGCGCGCGGCGTCGGCACCAGATGCTTGCCGGCCCTGACCATGATCGGATCGTCGAACTGCCGGCGGATGCGCCCCAGAATGCGGCTCATCGCCGGGGCGCTCAGATTCATCTTCTCGGCGGCGCCGCTCACGCTGCCTTCTTCCAGCAGCAGATTCAGCGCATAGATCAGGTTGAAATCAATTTTTTGCGGCATGGCCTCTCCGGTGGTGGTGCGCTCAATGGATTGCGTTTTGTGCAACTAGTTAATTACATCATTTCATTTTAAACAATCGAAATAAGCCCGGATACTGCCCACGACAACAAAGATTGAGGCTGAAACAGCAGGAGTGGGGAATGGTTGAGGTGTCTGTTACGCCGCACCACAAAAATCGATGGCTCGCCAGCGCCGGCGAAATCAACGGCCGCACCTGGCTGGGGCTGTTCGGCGTGTTTTTGGCGGTGATGGCCAGCGGCGTGGGGGAAAACGCCAGCAAGTTCGCGCTGGCGGATATACAGGGCGGCATGCTGCTGAGCTTCGATGCCGGCAGTTGGCTGACCACCTGTTACGTCACCGGCTTTGTGATCGGTTCCGGGTTCACGCCCTGTTTTTGGCCGACCTTTTCGCTGCGCCGGGTGGCGTTGACGATGTGCGGCATTTACCTGGCCGGTGGGCTGCTGACGCCCTGGCTGGGAGAACAGTATGGCGTGCTGCTGGCGGTGCGCAGCCTGCAGGGCTTCGCCGGCGGCGCGTTGCCGCCGATGCTGATGACGGTGGTGCTGCGTTTTATGCCGCCGCTGATCAAGGTGCTGGGGCTGGGTGCCTACGGCTGGGTCTCCGCCTGGAGCGCCACGCTGGGCGCCACCGCCGCCGCCTTCGCCTTTCACTGGGGTTGGAGCGGGTACTTCTACTGGAACCTGCCGCTGATGGCGATCGCTGCGGTGTGTATCGGCTACGGTCTGCCGCAGGATCCGCTGCGGCTGGAGCGCCTGCGGCAGTTCAACTGGCGCGGCCTGCTGCTCGGCGGCGTGGCGCTCGGCATGCTGACGGTGGGCATTTCACAGGGGGAGCGCCTCGACTGGCTGAACTCGCCGCTGATCTACGTTTTATTATTGGGTGGCGGCGGATTATTGGCGTTATTTCTGATTAACGAATGGTATCACCCGCTGCCTTTTTTCAATTTGCAGCTATTAAGCAAAAGGAATTTGTCCTTCTCCTTAATTACGCTGGGTGGCGTGCTGTTAATTATGGTGTCGCTGGTCAATATCACGTCGGGATATTTATCCGCGATTCAGGGCTATCGTCAGGAACAAACTTCCGACTTAATGCTGTGGGTGGCGTTGCCGCAATTAATTACGCTGCCGATTGTTGCCATGATATGCAATACGCCGCGGGTGGATTGCCGCTGGGTGCTGGCGATCAGCCTGCTGTTGATGGCCACCGCCTGCGTGCTGGCTGCCCAGCTGACGCCGGAATGGAACGGCGACACGTTTCGCGTTATCGCGCTGTTGCAGGCGGTCGCTCAACCGATGGCGATCATCCCGTTGCTGATGCAGGCGACCGGTGGGCTGTTGCCGACCGACGGGCCGTTTGCGGCGGCCTGGTTCAACGCGGTGAAGGGTTTCGCCGCCACCGCAGCCGGCGGCGCCATCGCGCTGCTCAGCCGACAGCGTGGGGACTATCACGCCGGCACGATCGCCGACGGTTTTGGCTCGGCCTACAGCCGCGCATCGGGGTCAGCGGAGCAGTTGGCGCAGCTTGCCGCTCGGCAGGGCCACGTGCTGGCCAGCGCCGATCTTTATCTGTTGGTTGCCGGCCTGGCGTTATTACTGACCGCGCTGATTTTATTTATGCCGACCCGTATTTATCCGCCGCGTTCGGTCGCCGCCTGACATTTTATCATCAGAAATAAATATTAAGTGGAGTCACTTTTATGGCTAACAAGAAAGTCGCCGTCGCCGTATTGGCGGTTACCGTCATTACGCTGGGATTATTAATCAATAAATTCCTTATTAAAGAGACACAGCAGAATACCAACGACGCCTATATTCGCGCCGATATCTCGCGTATTTCTCCGCAGATTGCCGGTGAAATTGCGCAGGTGTTGGTCAGGGACAATCAGTGGGTCAAACAGGGGGAGTTGCTGGCGGTGATCGACCCGCGTGAATTCAACGTTGCTCTAGCGCAGGCGACGGCGCAGGAGCAATCGGCCCGCGCCCGGCAGGACGACGCCAGGGCTAACCTCACCCGCCAGAGCGCGCTGATCGCCGCCGCGCAGGCGGAGCGGCAGGCGGCGCAGGCGGAGCTGGCGTTTGCACGCCAGGAGCAGAACCGCTACCAGAGAATGGCCAGCAGCGGCGCGGGTTCGCAGCAGGCGGCGCAGCAGGCGACGACGCGCGTGCACACGCTTTCCGCCAACGTGGCGCAGGCGGAGGCGACGCTCAAAGCGGCGAAAAATATGGAGCAGGTGCTGCAGGCCAAGCTGGCGGACAGCGATGCCGAACTGATGTTGGCGCAGGCGAAGAAAGCGATGGCCGAACTGAACCTGTCTTATACCCGCATCACCGCGCCGATCGGCGGCGTGGTCGGCAAGAAAAGCCTGCGGGTCGGGGAGTTCGTCAAACCGGGCGATGCGCTGCTGGCCATCGTGCCGCAGGACAAGCTGTACATCATCGCCAACTACCAGGAAACCCAGCTGGAAAAAATTGCGCACGGGCAGTCGGTAGACATCCATATCGATACCTTTCCCGGCCAAACGCTGAAAGGGCAGGTGGACAGTATTGCGCCGGCTTCCGGCGTCAGCTTCGCGGCCGTGGCGCCGGAGAACGCCACCGGCAACTTCACCAAGATCGTTCAGCGCATCCCGGTGAAGATTGTGTTCGATATCAATAAAGAGCACGCCACCTTGCTGAGCGCCCTGCGCGTCGGCATGTCCGCAGACGTCAGCATCAATACGCTGGACGGAGGCGTGCAATGAACAGGGCCGTGATCCCGCTGCTGTTGATTGCGCTGAGCGGCTGCCAGGCGGTAGGGCCGGACTACGCTCGGCCGCAAAACGCGCTGCCCGAGAGCTGGGGTCAGCAGGCCGGCGGCGGGGCGCTGCCGGTGGCCTGGTGGTCGATATTCAACGATGCGTCGCTGACGCAACTGGTGCAGCGCGCGGCGGCCGGCAACCTGGATCTGCAGCTCGCCACGGCGCGCATGCAGCAAAGCCGCGCACTGCTGGGCGTGACCGAGGCGGCGCTGATGCCGGATCTGAGCCTGGACGGCGCCTATCAGCGCCAGCGCGCCACCTCGGTGGGCAGCATGGATCCGTCCGGCAACGGCGGAGAGGCGGATTATAACCTCTGGCGCGGCGGATTCAGCGCCACCTGGGAGTTGGACATGTGGGGCAAGCTGCGTCGCGCATCGGAAAGCGCGCGCGCCGGCTTCGCCGCTTCGCAGGAGAATCGGCGCGCGCTGCTGACGTCGGTGACGGCGGAGGTGGCGAGCGACTATCTGCGTCTGCGCGCCACGCAGCAGCAGCTGGCGGTGGCGCAGGAAAACCGCGCCACGGCGCTGCGCACGCTGCAGCTGACGCAAAGCCGTTATCAAAGCGGCGCGGGCAACGAACTGGATATCGATCAGGCGCAGGTGCAGTTGGCGCAGGTAGATGCCCTGCTGCCGACGCTGTTCGATCGACAGGAACGCTTGATCAACGCCATCAGCCTGCTGTTGGGCGAGCGGCCGGGCGCGCTGAAAGCGATGTTGTCGCCGACGGGGCCGCTGCCGGCGCTGGTGCGCGCGGTGCCGATGGGTGTGCCGTCGGATCTGGTACTGCGCCGGCCGGATATTCGCGAAGCGGCGGAGCGTTTGCATCAGGCGACCGCCGAGATTGGCGTCGCCACCGCCGACTACTATCCGCGCATCACGCTGACCGGCAACGCGGGCTACCAGGCATTGGCGCTGGCGGATATGGGCAGCTGGTCCACGCATACCTTCGCCATCGGCCCCGCCCTGTATCTGCCGCTGTTCGACGGGGGGAAAATCACCCAGCGGGTGCGCCTGAGCGAATACCGGCAGCAGGAAATGGCCATCGCCTACCAGCAAACGGTGCTGCGCGCTTGGCATGAGATCGACGACGCGCTTTCCGGTTACCGCGCCCAGCAGCGCCGCCAGACGCATCTGGCCGAGGCGCTGGCCGCCAACCGACACGCGTTTGCGCTGGCGCGCGACAGCTATCTGAACGGCGCCAGCGATTTTATCCACGTTCTGAGCACGCAGCGCGCGCTGCTGGATCTGCAGTCCGCGCAAATTGTTTCACAGGAGGAGACGGCGATCGCCGTGGTGAATATCTATCGAGCGCTGGGCGGCGGCTGGGAACACACCTACCCGTCTGCGGCGCCACAGGAGAAGGCTGATGCACAACACGCTGAATAAGATTGTCGACGAGATGCTGGAAAGGGATACCCGCCGTAAACGCGAGGCCAGGGTGAGCGCCGTGCGGCAAGTCACCGCCCGGATCCGCCGCATCACGTTGAGCGGCGACGATGTGGATAAGTTTATCGCCGACCCGCGCGCGCAGGAGCCGGCCAGTTGGATCAAGGTGTTCTTCCCGTGGCGCGACACGCTGGCCGGGCGGGCCTATACCCTGAGCGGCATCGACAAACTCGCCCGCACCTTCGATATCGATATGGTGCTGCACGGCGAAGGCCCGGCGTCGAACTGGGCGCGCGACGCGATGCCGGGCGACAAGCTGGGGTTCGCCGGCCCTTGCTCCGGCGGCTTCCGGCTGTTGCCGCAAACTCGCTGGCTACTGTTGCTGGGCGATGAGACCGCGCTGCCCGCCATGCGCACTATCCTCGCCTCGCTGTCTACCCCGCTGCCGGTGCTGTGGTTCGCCGAAGTGGGCGATGCGCAGGAGATTCAGGATGTCGATTGCTCCTTTTTGCAGATGAACAGCTGGCAAATACGCACCCGGCATTTCGACAGCGTGATGAACAGCCCGCTGGTGCAGGCCGTCAGCCACTGCGAACTGCCGGCCGGGGAAGGGCAGGTGTGGCTGGCCTGCGAACACCAGGTCGCCGCGTATCTGAAGGCGCGTTTTATCAACGAAATGGGCATCTCCCGCGCCGCCTTGTTTGCCAAAGGTTATTGGAAAAAGGGCGAAGCTAATTTCAAGGGCGCGATGTAACTCGGGCGAATGAGGATGGTTATGATTGAGAGAGTGTTATTGGCGGTGGACTGCTTTGAACACAGCGGCAACGCGCTGGATTTTATGGCGCGTCTGCAAGGCAGCATCGGCGGCGTGATCGTACTGACGGTGGTCGACAATGCCTTCACGCTCAGCCGCAGCGGCCTGCGCTTCGACAGCGACGAGCGCGAAGAATATCCTGCCGCCCAGCGCGAAGAGGCGCTGGCGGAAAAGCAGGTCGGGCAGGTGACGAGGGCGTTGCAACAGATGGGCTTCAACGCCCAGGGCCTGCTGGCTGCGGGGGCGCCCATCGAGGTGATCCCGGACCAGATGGCTTTGTTCAACTGCGATTTGCTGATCATCTCGCACCGCCACCTGTCTTCGTTGGGGCGCTGGCTGAACGCCTCCGTCACGCGCGGCCTGCTGGATGAGATTGGCCAACCGGTCTTGGTGATCCCGCGCTAAGCTATGGGTAAGGGCAGCCGCATGCGGCTGCGCGTGTTCGGCGACGAAGGCCGTACATACCGGAGGTCAACATGCGAAATCTGGAAGATCAACTTGCCGCTTATGCCGCCTATCATCGCGATGCGCGCAATATCGCCACGCATTTTATCGGCATCCCGCTGATCGTCGTCAGCCTGCTGGCGCTGCTCTCCCGGCCGGCGTGGGGCGCGGGAGGGCTGCCGTTTTCGCCGGCCTGCGCGGTGGTGATCGTCGCGGCCCTCTATTACCTGCGGCTAAATCTGCGCCTTGGCGCCATGATGCTGGTGTTGCTGCTGCTGTGCCTCGGGTTCGGCGCCTGGGTGGCGTCGCTGTCGACGGCGGTGTGGCTGAGCATCGGCATCGGCGGCTTCGTGATCGGCTGGCTGTTTCAGTTTGTCGGGCATTTCTGGGAGGGGCGAAAACCGGCGTTTATGGACGATGTGACGGGCCTTATCATCGGCCCGCTGTTCGTGCTGGCGGAAGCCTGCTTCCTGGCCGGCGGGCTGCGCGAACTGCAACGGAACATCGAAATGCGCTCGGGCAAAGTGCGTAGCGGGAGGGCATGAGGTGGGCTTGATTCCTACGGTGACGGACGCTGATGTCCGCCCCCTCCCGCTGCACTTTTAACAAATTTGCAAAAGTCTTTTAGCCTCCCGCCTGCTTATCTTTGTTGTGATCAATGTCATACTTTCGGCATCTTAACTGTTCCCGCGCTTCGGCAGCGGTAAACCGGAGTTGTTGCATGAAAGTGAATTATCCCTTGTTAGCGCTGGCGGTGGGGGCGTTCGGCATCGGCACCACCGAATTCTCTCCCATGGGCTTGCTGCCGACCATCGCCAAAGGGGTGGACGTCTCCATTCCGATGGCCGGCATGTTGATCAGCGCCTACGCCGTCGGCGTGATGGTCGGCGCGCCGCTGATGACGCTGCTGCTGTCGCACCGGGCGCGCAGAAGTGCGCTGATTTTCCTGATGGCGATCTTTACCCTGGGCAACGTGCTGTCGGCCATCGCGCCGGATTACACCACCCTGATGCTGTCGCGCATCATCACCAGCCTGAACCACGGCGCCTTCTTTGGCCTCGGATCGGTGGTGGCCGCCAGCGTGGTGCCGAAAGAGAAACAGGCCAGCGCCGTGGCGACCATGTTTATGGGGCTGACCATCGCCAATATCGGCGGGGTGCCCGCCGCGACCTGGCTGGGTGAAACCATCGGCTGGCGCATGTCGTTCCTGGCGACGGCCGGACTGGGCGTGATCGCCATGCTGGGGCTGTGGTTCTCGTTGCCGAAAGGCAGCGCCGGCGCACGCCCTGACGTCAAGCGTGAGCTGTCGGTGCTGGTGCGCCCGCAGGTGCTGACCGCGCTGCTGACGACCGTGCTGGGGGCGGGCGCGATGTTCACGCTCTATACCTACATCTCGCCGGTATTGCAGCACATCACCGAGGCGACGCCGCTGTTCGTGACGGTGATGCTGGTGCTGATCGGCGTCGGTTTCTCGATCGGCAACTACCTCGGCGGCAAGTTCGCCGACCGTTCCGAGAGCGCGACGCTGAAGGGCTTCCTGCTGCTGTTGGTGGCCATCATGCTGCTGATCCCGCTGCTGGCGCGCAGTGACATCGGCGCCGCGGTGAGCATGGTGATTTGGGGCGCGGCGACCTTTGCCGTGGTGCCGCCGCTGCAGATGCGCGTGATGCGCGTGGCCAGCGAAGCGCCGGGGCTGTCGTCTTCGGTCAACATCGGCGCTTTCAACCTGGGCAACGCGCTGGGCGCCGCCGCCGGTGGCGCGGTGGTCTCCGCCGGTCTGGGTTACAGCTTCGTGCCGGTGATGGGGGCGATTATCGCCGGGTTGGCGCTGCTGTTGGTGTTGTTCACCAGCCGCACCGCGGCAAAAGTCGTTTACGCCAACGGCTAAGCGACAGCGTGCGGCGGTTTTTTATCCGCCGCACGCCGTTAGCCGCATAAAACATAAACGCTTATCCTCTCCCGCCCCCATTTATCTGTTCGGCATCAACTCTTAGCCGCTATCATTACCCATGTATATGCATGGTGGCCGCTTGCACGGCACCTCTGGGATAATGAAAGACCTGCCTAAGGAAAGATCCACATGAGAAATATCTTCTTCTTCGACGCGATGCTGACGCCAAAAATCATCACCGCCGTTTACTGGCTGGCGCTGTTGGGCGTGTTGATCAGCGGCATCGGCATGATGTTCTACGGCGAGTTCTTCCGCGGCCTGTTCGGCATCATCGTCGGCGGCGTGTTCGTGCGCGTGGCGTTCGAGATGATCATCATTGCGTTTAAAAATAACGAATATCTGCGCAAGATCGCTGAAAAACCGTAACTATGCCAAAACGCCGGGTATTGCCCGGCGTTGTTTTCCTCTCCGGTCTTGGCTATTCGAAGCCGAGCAGGCTGAACGCATCGTCCTGCGGGGCGTAACCCAGCAGGCGACGGGTCTCTTCCAGCGATAAACGCGTATAGCGGTTATTGGAAACCCCGTGCACCACTGCATATTGCACCCCTTCGACGCGAATGCAGCGCTCCAGCAGATCGGCGGCGTCACGATGGCTGAGAAACGCGCTCATGTCGCGGGCGCTGAGCCGATCCCCCGGGCTCAGGCTGGTGAAGTTGGCGATACGCACCGACAGGGCGGAAAGCCCTTCCTGATGGGCGAAGTAGGCGGCGATGCCTTCGCCGAAGGCTTTGCTGGCGCCGTACAGGTTCTTCGGTTTCGGCGCGTCGTCCGGGCGGATTTGATAGTCGAGCGGATAGCCTTCCACCGCCTGTGCGCTGCTGGCGAACACCACCCGGCGGCAGCCGGCGTCTTTCGCCGCGCGGAAGATATTGAAGGTGCCGAGAATGTTGTTGTCCATCAACGAGCCGCAGAAGTCGGCGTCGGGGGAGGGATCGGCCGCCAGATGCAACACGGTGTCGATATTGGCGCAGGCCGCGCGGCAGGCGTCGAGATCGGCGATGTTGAAGCTGATGACTTCGTCGCCGGGTTGCAGATCGTTCAGCAGACTGATGTCGCGTTCCGCCAGGCGCAGCGCGTAGCGATCGCCCATTGCCTGACGAAACGCCGTGGCTACCCGGCCGCCGGCGCCGGTGATCAGAATCCGTCCTACATCAGTACGCAACACCATGATGACTGCCATCCCTACTCTCGATTAAGCGTTGACCAGTAATAATCCCCCGCGTGACTTTTGTCCAGTATTTATATTAGTCATTCTGATGCTTTATGCCGGTAATGGGCACGTTTTGCCGAGCGTTTCGACCAGGAAATTCATCACCGCGCGCACGGCAGCGGTGCGCGCCAAATCGGGATACGTCACCAGCCAAAGCTCGCGCGTTGGCGCGGCATTGGCCGTGGGCAACGGGACCAGATCCGGATCGCCATCGGCGACAAACGTCGGCAAAACGGCGGCACCCAGCCCTGAACGCGCCGCTTGTTGCAGTGAAAACAGATCGCTGGCCTGAAAGACCACCGGACGCCCCTGCAACAGCTGTTGCAGCCATTGCTGATGTGGCTGCTGTTGGTAGTGATGGTCATAGGCGAGAAAGCGGCGCGCCGCGTCGGGCAGTGCGGCGTGCTCCGGTGTGGCATACAGCGCGTAGCGCATCATGCCGATGCGCTGCGTCAGCAGCTCTGGCTGCTGCGGGCGCACCATGCGCACGGCGATGTCGGCTTCGCCGCGATCCAGCTCGGCGAGCGCCGATTCACCCGACAGCGTGACGACGATCTGTGGAAAAGCCTGGTTAAATGCGGCAATGCGCGGCGCGAGAATATGCGCGGCGATCGACGGCGGCGCACTGATGCGCACGCCGGCCTGGGGCGTTGCGCCGGCGCTGCGCGCATGGCGGGCAATCGCCTGGCTTTGCGCCTCGATCTCCGCCGCCAGCCCGGCAATCGCCTGCCCGTCCTGGGTCAAGGGCGTACTGCGCGGCAGACGCACGATCAAACGCAGGCCGAGCGCCTGTTCCAGCGCCGCTACGCGTCGCCCGACGGTGGCGTGATCGCAACCCAGCTCCCGCGCTGCCGCTGACAACGAACCGGTGCGCGCCAGCGCCACGAAGTGTTTTAAATCCTGCCAGTCAAACATCGGTGAATTCCTGCACATTGATGATGCGATTTTCGGGAATATTCACACGAATAACGGCGTGATTCAATGTGTGAACGTTTCCTCTTAAATTGAATTATTCAATTAAGGTTTCTTATGAATCTGCAATTACAGCAACGCACGGCATTGGTCACGGGTGCCAGCGAAGGGATCGGTGCCGGCATGGTCAGGGTATTGGCCGCTCAAGGTGTCAAGGTAGTGGCCACCGCACGACGCGGTGACCGGCTGCAGGCCTTGGCGGGTGAGGTGGAACGGCAAGGGGCGGTGCGTCCGCAGTTGATCGTTGCCGACGTGACCGACCCTGAGGCGATAGCCCGTTTGGCGGCGCAGGCGCTGCGCCAGGTGGGGACAGTCGATATTCTGATCAACGCGGTCGGCGCGTTTCACCCCACGACGCTGAACGACAGCGATCGCAGCTGGGATGACGCTTTCGCTTTGAACTTCACGCCGGCCCGCAGATTGACTCAGGCGCTGTTGCCGGCCATGCAGGCGCAAGGCTGGGGCCGGGTGATCAACATCAGCGGATCGATGGAGCCGCGCAGCCTGAGCGCCGCCAGCGCCGCCAAGGGCGCGCTGCATCTGTGGGCCAAAGGATTGGCCGGCGATGTGGCTGCGCAGGGGATTACCGTCAATACGTTACAGCCGGGGCGCATCAACAGTGAACAGATCCGCGAGCGCTTATACGCTTGTGATGAAGCGCGCCAGGCGTTTATTGCGCAACATATCCCGATCGGCTACTTCGGTGAACCGGAAGACATGGCCTATCTGGCGGCGTTTCTTTGTTCCCCGCTCGCGCGATATATCACCGGCGCGGTGATCCCGGTAGATGGCGGCATGCATTATTTCGCGCATTGAGGCCGTTTTGCCCCCGCGATCACAGTTCGGCAATTTGCCGGCGCAAAGGCTTGCCCCGGCAAAATCCGCGGTGTTAACGTCATAACTCAACCGATTTAGGGTTGTTACTGCTACGGCAGGCAAAACCTAAACCTCGCGTTTCTGTTCCCCGATGGGGCAGAGGCCGCGAGGTTTAGGTTTTTTTTTGCGCCGAATTCCGCCTCAGCGCCAGGCCAGTGCGGGGAGGGGAGCGGCAGAACGCGAAGTCTAAGGATAACCGTATGAAATATGACACATTAGCCAGTGAGATTTTGGCCGGCGTCGGTGGCCGCGACAATGTGAAAAGCCTGGTGCACTGCGCCACCCGCCTGCGTTTCAAGCTGCGCGACGACAGTCGCGCCAACGCGGCAGCGCTGAAGAAAAACCCCGGCGTCATCATGGTGGTGGAGAGTGGCGGCCAGTTCCAGGTGGTGGTGGGCAACCACGTGGCGGAGGTGTTCGACGCGGTTAACCGCGTTGGTGGGTTGGCCGAGGGCGCGCCGAGCGACGACGCGGGCGGCAAAAAAGACAACCTGCTCAGCCGCTTTATCGATCTGGTGTCCGGTATTTTTACCCCGCTGCTCGGGGTGATGGCCGCTTCGGGGATCCTGAAAGGCTTCCTGGCGCTGAGCCTGGCCTGCGGCTGGCTGCTGGAGAGCGGCGGCACCTTCAAAATGCTGTTCGCCGCCAGCGACTCGCTGTTCTACTTCTTCCCGATCATGCTCGGCTACACCGCCGGGAAAAAATTTGGCGGCAACCCCTTCGTCACCATGGCGATCGGCGGCGCGTTGACGCATCCGCTGATGATGGCGGCGTTCGAAGCGGCGCAGCAGCCGGGGGCGGTGCGCGAATACTTCTTCGGCATCCCGCTGACCTTCATCAACTACAGTTCGTCGGTGATCCCGATCATCTTCGCGGCCTGGGTGTCCTGCCGCCTGGAGCCGCTGTTTAACCGGGTGATCCACAGCGCGCTGCGCAATTTCATCACGCCGCTGCTGTGCCTGGCGATCACCGTGCCGTTGACCTTCCTGCTGATCGGCCCGGCGGCGACCTGGCTCAGCCACCTGCTGGCCAACGGCTATCAGAGCATTTACGCCTTTAACCCGATCATCGCCGGCGCCTTTATGGGGGCGATGTGGCAGGTGTGCGTGATCTTCGGTCTGCATTGGGGATTGGTGCCGTTGATGATCAATAACCTGAGCGTGTTGGGGCGCGACACCATGGTGCCGCTGCTGCTGCCGGCGGTAATGGGGCAGGTCGGCGCCACGCTGGGCGTGATGCTGCGCACCCGCGATGCCAAGCTGAGGGCGCTGTCCGCTTCGGCCATCGGCGCCGGGATTTTCGGCATCACCGAACCGGCGGTGTACGGCGTTACGCTGCCGAACAAACGCCCGTTCATCTTCGGCTGCATCGGCGGCGCGCTGGGCGGTGCGGTGATCGGCTACTTCCATACCTCGGTCTACTCGTTCGGCCTGGTGAGCGTATTCACCTTCGCGCAGATCATCCCCGGCGGCGGCATCGACGCCACGGTATGGGGCGCGATCGGCGGCACCCTGCTGTCGTTCGTGTTTGCCGCGCTGGCCAGCTACCTGTTCGGCGTTGCGCCGGCGGAAGACGCGGCGCAGCCTGAAGCCACCGCGCCGCTTAACCGTAAGCAGGCCATCCTCAGCCCGATCGCCGGCGACATCGTGCCGCTGGATCAGGTGAACGACGCAACCTTCGCCAGCGGCCTGCTGGGGAAAGGGGTGGCGATCGCGCCGCAGCAGGGGCGCGTGGTGGCGCCGGTGAGCGGCAGCGTGGCGTCGCTGTTCAAAACCAAACACGCCATCGGCATCGAATCGGACGACGGCGCGGAGATTCTCATCCACGTCGGCATCGATACCGTGAAGCTGGACGGGGCGCATTTCACCGCCCACGTGCGGGAAGGCGAGCGGGTCGCCCCGGGCGATCTGCTGATCGAGTTCGACCAGGCGGCGATCCATGCCGCCGGCTATGACACCACCACGCCGATCATCATCAGCAACAGCGATGACTACGTGGACGTGTTGACCAGCGGCCTGTCTCCGGTGCAGGAACAGGCGCCGCTGCTGACTTTATTACGTTAATTGAGGAGCAAGCGATGAACGGCAAGTTTCCGCAACATTTTCTGTGGGGCGGCGCGGTAGCGGCGAACCAGGTAGAAGGCGCGTATCAGGCCGACGGCAAGGGGCTGTCGACCTCCGATCTGCAGCCGCAGGGCATCTTCGGCGCCATTACGCCGCGCACGGCGGGCGACAGCGGCATCAAGGACGTGGCGATCGATTTCTATCATCGTTACCCGGAGGACATCGCGCTGTTCGCCGAAATGGGCTTCAAGTGTCTGCGCACCTCGATCGCCTGGACGCGCATTTTCCCACAGGGCGACGAAGAGACGCCGAACGAGGCCGGGCTGGCGTTTTACGATCGGCTGTTCGACGAGATGGCGAAGTACGGCATTCAGCCGCTGATCACGCTGTCGCACTATGAGATGCCTTACGGCCTGGTGAAGCACTACGGCGGTTGGGGCGATCGGCGCACTATCGATTTCTTCGAGCGCTATGCGCGCACCGTGTTCGAACGCTACAAGCACAAGGTCAAACACTGGCTGACCTTCAACGAGATCAACATGTCGCTGCACGCGCCCTTCACCGGCGTCGGCCTGCCGCAGGAGAGCGACAAGAGCGCCATCTATCAGGCGATCCACCATCAGCTGGTGGCCAGCGCCAGAGCGGTGAAGGCCTGTCACGAGATCGTGCCGGAGGGCAAAATCGGCAACATGCTGCTGGGCGGCATTCTGTATCCGCTGAGCTGCAAGCCGGAAGATCTGCTGGAAACCCAGCGGCAAAACCGCGACTGGCTGTTCTTCGGCGACGTGCAGGCGCGCGGCTATTACCCGGCCTATATGCAGCGCTTCTTCCGTGAAAACGGCATTCAGGTGGCGATCACCGAGGAAGATCGGCAAACGCTGCGCGAAACCATCGATTTCATCTCGTTCAGCTACTACATGAGCGGCTGCGTCACCGCCGACCCGGCGCAGTACGAGTCGGCGCGCGGCAACATTCTCGATATGGTGCCGAACCCGCACCTGGCCAGCTCGGAGTGGGGGTGGCAAATCGACCCGATCGGGCTGCGCTACCTGCTCAACGTGCTGTACGACCGTTATCAGAAGCCGCTGTTCATCGTCGAGAACGGGCTGGGCGCCAAAGACCGCGTCGAGGCCGACGGCAGCATCCACGACGACTACCGCATCAACTACCTTAATGACCATCTGGTGCAGGTGGCGGAAGCGATCGACGACGGCGTCGAGGTGATGGGCTACACCAGCTGGGGGCCGATCGATCTAGTCAGCGCCTCGAAGGCGGAAATGTCGAAGCGCTACGGCTTCATTCACGTCGACAGGGACGATGCCGGCAACGGCAGCCTCGAGCGCCGCCGCAAGAAGAGTTTCTACTGGTATCGCGATGTGATCCACAGCAACGGCGCCAGCCTGAAAGACCGGCGCTAGCCTCTAAGCCCGGCGGCAAACGCCGGGCGTTAACCTAACGTTATTCGCTGCTGTTCATGATGGGAAATTCTCTCCCAGGGAATGCTGTTGCCCGCAGTCAGCCGTTATGCGGAGAAATATAATAATGATGAAAAGCTTATTACCTCGTTCCATGACCCTGGCGGCGCTGGCGCTGTTCTGTAGCCAGGCGCAGGCGGAAACGCTGCAAACCGGCAAGGACGTCGAAGCCCCCACCGCCAAATGGGAAGGGGTGGCGCTCGGCTTTGAGCCGCCGCAGCCCGGGCTGTTGGGGGATATGCTGGGGATCAGGCCGATCCTGGAGGATCACGGCTTCCACTATAATCTCGGTTACCTCAGCCAGCTGTCGTATAACGCCGGCGGCGGTTACAACCACGACAAACAGGCGTCGTACATCGACCAGTTCTCGCTGACCTTCAGCCAGGATTTGCAGGCGCTGACCGGCATTCCGGACGCGGCGATCGAAGGCAATATCGTCAACCGCAACCATGACAACAACCTGACCCGCGATCGCTTGCAGGATCCGCGCGTCGGCCTGACCGATCTGTCGCAGGAGAGCTTTGGCGGGCAGTCGATTACCCGTCTGGGCTGGTTGACCTTCAGCCGCTCCTTCCTCGATCGCCGGCTGCAGTGGCGCATCGGCATGATGAACAAGGTGCAGGATTTCGATCAGATCATTCCCTGCGATTTTCAGACGCTGACGCTGTGCGGCGGCAAGTCCGCCAACTCGTTGACCTGGTACAACTGGAACGTGCATTACTGGGGCACCACGCTGCAATACAAGCTGACCGACGGCCTGACCCTCAAGGGCGGCGTGATGGAGCAGAACCCGAGCGCCCCCAGCCGTAGCCACGCCTGGAGCTGGTCCACCAAGGGCAGCAAAGGCTTCCTGTTGCCGATGGAGCTGGAGCTGAAAACCCACGCCGTCAACCAGCTGCCGGGGGTGTATAACCTGGGCGTGCTGTTCACCAACGCGCGCCAGAGCGATCTCTATGAAGGGGTATCCGGCGGGCCGGGCGCCAGCGATCCGCAGGGCTATCGCAGCCACGATCGCACCTGGTTCCTGTATACCGGTTTCAACCAGCAGGTGACGCGCCATGCGGATGACGTCAACCGCGGCCTGAGCGTGTTTTACAGCCTGGGGCTGGGAGATCAGCGCAGCAACTACCTGCATTGGTCTACCTCGACCGGCATTCGCTATCGCGGGCTGTTCGATGCGCGGCCGGACGACTGGCTGGGGCTCGGCGTCTCGGTGGTGAAGCTGAGCGACCGCTACAAGGACAATCAGCGTTATCTCAACCAGATGAGCGGCATCAGTGATTATCACGATCCGAGCTACCGGCCGGTGCCGGGCCACTCGGTGACGGCGGAGCTGTATTATCGCGTTAACGTCACGCCGTGGCTGCAGCTGCAGCCGGGCCTGCAGTACTGGCATCACCCGGCGGGCGTCAGCGAGACGCAGGACGCCTGGGTGACGGCGTTGAAAACGGTGGTGACCTTCTGATCAGGCCGCGTCGCTCTCGCGGTAGCGCCGGCGGGCGTGTTCGAACCAGCTGGCGGGCACGTTGTGCGGCGGCTGCTGCAACCTGAGCAGCCCCTGTTCAACGATATGGCTGGCCTGGCGCCACAGCGTCGGGTCGCCTTCGGTCAGCACCTCCAGCAGGCGCTGTTTCTCGATCAGGTAGGTCTGGGCGAAGTGGCTGTCGTAGTCCAGCAGCGAGCGGGTGTTGTCGATAAGATCCGCCAGCTTGATGGTTTTGGCCTGCGGCGATGCGCCGGCGCTGTGGCGCCGATCGCGGTTTTTGCGTTCAAAGCGGTTGCCGTCCTCGGCGTGGCTGACGTTGGTTAACATCCGCACCAGCTCTGCCACCTGCGGCCCGAAATGGCTGTCGATGTCGCCGAGGGTGGTGGGCGTATCTTCCACCGTATCATGCAGCCAGGCGGCCGCCAGCATCTCTTCGGTGTGCGGTACGCTGCGCACCAGCTCCATCACCGCCTGCGGGTGGACGATGTACGGATCGTCGGTGTATTTGCGGCGCTGATCGATGGCCGCATGCGCCTTGGTGGCGTAGCGGCGCGCGCGTTCTGCAAGCGTGTTCGTCATTTCCTTTCCCTCCGAGCATCCTCTGCATGAAAAAAATGTAGCATACCTCACAAGAAATAGCTTGCGATTACATCGTGCGCTATCTATATTCACACACATGAAAAGCACCGAGACCGAACAACCCAAGGCGAAGAACCTGCTGCAGCTCGATCAGCAGCTCTGTTTCGCGCTGTACTCCGCCAACCTGGCGCTGCACAAAGTTTATCGCAAGCTGTTGAGCCAGCTCGAACTCACCTACCCGCAATACCTGGTGATGATGGTGCTGTGGGAGCGCGATCGGGTGACGGTATCGGATATCGGCGAGCGGCTGTTCCTCGATTCTGCCACGCTGACGCCGCTGCTGAAGCGGCTGGAAACCGCCGGTTTGCTGGTGCGTTATCGCGCCACCACCGACGAGCGGCAGGTGATCATCGCCCTGACCGAAGCCGGCCGCGCGCTGCGCGAGCGGGCGCAATCGGTGCCCGAGGCGGTGATGTGCGCTACCGACTGCAGCCTGGACGAGATCGTCTCGCTCAAACAGCAGCTGGAAAAGCTGCGCGGCAGCCTGATCGATCAGATTTGACCCGCCGCCGCCGGACGCAAGAACGGCGCGGGTGGTCTACACTGGTTAATAAGTGCCAAAAATAAGTAGTGCACGATTTAATCGCAAAAGATAAATATGTGACCGGCTTTACCTCGTGGAAGCCGTAGTCATCTCGCCAACCAGCAAGAAGGAATGAACGATGTCTATTGAGAAAGTGGTTTACCGCGCTCACGCCACCGCAACCGGCGGCCGCGACGGCCGTGCGACCTCCTCCGACGGCGTGTTGGACGTGAAACTGGGCGTGCCGAAAGAGATGGGCGGCGCCGGTGGCGAAGTCACCAACCCTGAGCAGCTGTTCGCCGCCGGTTACTCGGCCTGCTTCCTCGGCGCGTTGAAGTTTGTCGCGGCGAAAGAAAAGGTCAAAATCCCGGCCGAAGCCAAGATCGACGGCACCGTCGGCATCGGTGAGATCCCGAACGGCTTCGGCATCGAAGTGCAGCTGGATATCTCGCTGCCGGGCATCGAGCGCAGCGTGGCGGAAGATCTGGTGAAAAAGGCGCACGTGGTGTGCCCATACTCCAACGCCACCCGTGGAAATATCGATGTGACTCTGAACGTTAAGTAAGATTTTTGCCGAAATCTGGAAAAAATGGAGGGTTTATCCCTCCATTTTCTTGCGTGCCCTGCCTGAAAATCGTTCAAAAAAACGGTAAATTTTGTCCGTTTTGTGAGAATTCTCTTGATTATTACCCGCAAAATAACGCTTATTGCCGGTTGGCTGAACCAGAAGCCGCAATCAGTGTCTGACTGAGTCAGAACCGCTACACCGTCCCCGGAGCCACCGCGTTACATGAACAAAGTTAAATCGCTATCACAGCAGAATTTATCGTTATTGTTAGCGATCTATATCGGCATCTTTCTAAACCTGTCCGTTTTCTATCGCCGTTTTGATTCGCTGGCGCACGGCATTCAGAGCATTAAGCTTATTTCGGCGGTGACGGAAGTTATCGCTATCGTCCTGTTCACGTTCTTCATCATGCGGCTGGTATCGCTCGGCGGCCGGCTGTTTTATCGCATCGTCGCCTCGCTGCTGGTGTTGATTTCGGTGGCTGCCAGCTACTACATGACGTTTTTCAACGTGGTGATCGGCTACGGCATCGTGGTGTCGGTGATGACCACCGACATCGATCTGTCGAAAGAGGTGGTTGGCCTGCACTTCGTGCTGTGGATGGTGGCGCTCAGCGCCTTGCCGCTGTTGCTGATCTGGAAAAATGGCCTGCGTTACACCCTGATCGAACAGCTGAAAACCCCTGGTCATCGCATCAAACCGCTGCTGGTCTTGCTGGCGGTGGTGGCGCTGGTCTGGCTGCCGCTGCGCATGCTGGACGATGAGCAAAGCGTGCAAGAGAAGCTCTCCAACGTCGATCTGCCGAGCTACGGCGGCGTGGTGGCACACTCGTATCTGCCGTCCAACTGGCTGTCGGCGCTGGGGCTGTTTGCCTACACCCGTTATGACGAAAGCCAGGACCAGAGCACGATGTTCGATCCGGGCAAACACTTCACTTACGTACCGCCGGCGGACATCGACGACACCTACGTGGTGTTCATCATCGGCGAGACCACGCGCTGGGATCACATGGGCATGCTGGGCTACGAGCGCGATACCACGCCGCGGCTGTCTAAAGAGAAGAACCTGGTGGCGTTCCGCGGTGAGTCGTGCGACACCGCCACCAAGCTGTCGCTGCGCTGCATGTTCGTGCGTGAAGGCGGCACCGAAGACAACCCGCAGCGCACGCTGAAAGAGCAGAACGTGTTCGCGGTGCTGAAGGATCTGGGCTTCTCTTCCGAGCTGTTCGCCATGCAGAGCGAGGTGTGGTTCTACAACAACACCGAGGTGAACAACTATTCGTTCCGCGAGATGATCGCGTCCGAGAAGCGCAACGACGGCAAGGCGGTCGACGATATGCTGCTGGTGGATGAAATGAAGGAGTCGCTGACGCGCTATCCGAAGGGCAAACACCTGGTGATCCTGCATACCAAAGGCTCGCACTACCTGTACTCGCAGCGTTATCCGCGCAGCTATGCGCGCTATCAGCCGGAGTGCATGGGGGTGGACGATTCCTGCACCAAGGCGCAGCTGATCAATGCGTTCGACAATACGGTGCTGTATACCGACAGCTTTATCAGTAATGTGATCGACCAGGTGCGCGACAAGAAGGCGATCGTGTTCTATGCCGCCGATCACGGCGAATCGATCGGCGAGAACACGCACCTGCACGGTACGCCGCGCGAAATGGCGCCGCCGGAGCAGTTCCGCGTGCCGATGATCGTATGGGCGTCGGACAAGTTCCTCGAGAACCCGCAGCACCTCAGCGCCTTTGAGCAACTGCAGGCGCAGCAGCGCATCGGCAAAACGCATCGCCACGTCGAGCTGTTTGACACTATCCTCGGCTGCCTCGGCTACACGTCTCCCGATGGCGGCATCGTGGATAAAAACAACTGGTGCCATCTGCCGCAGGATAAAACGGCGCCTGCCCGCCTGTAATCCTTCCCGCCGGGTGCCTTGCGCACCCGGTAATTTCACCCAATACATTCTCTTCATCAATTATTCCGGTGTGTGCATACGGTATACTTGCGCACTTCCCCTGCTAACCGGAGATTTCCATGACCCTGCGCGTGGCGTTTATCGACGATCATGACATTGTGCGTTCGGGCTTTGTGCAGCTGCTGTCGCTGGAGGCCGATATTCAGGTGGTGGGCGAGTTCAGCAGCGCAGCGCAGGCGCGCGCCGGCCTGCCGGGGCTGGAGGCGGAAATCTGCATCTGCGACATTTCGATGCCGGACGGCAGCGGGCTGGATCTGCTGGCGGACATTCCCTCCGGCATCCGCGTGGTGATGCTGTCGATGCACGATAATCCGGCGCTGGTGGAAATGGCGCTGGATCGCGGCGCCAGCGGCTTCCTCTCCAAGCGCTGCAAGCCGGAAGATCTGATCACCGCGGTGCGCACCGTCGCGGGCGGCGGCGTCTACCTGATGCCGGAAATCGCGCAGCAGCTGGCGCGGGTGAGGGTCGATCCGTTGACCCGCCGCGAGCGCGAGATCGCGCTATTGCTGGCGCAGGGCCAGGAAGTGCGCGAGATCGCCGTCGCCTTGGGGCTGTCGCCGAAGACGGTGCATGTGCATCGCGCCAATCTGTTCGCCAAGCTGGGCATCAACAACAACGTCGAGCTGGCCAGACGGATGCTGAACCTGTGACGCAGCGCCTGATCACCCAGCTGGCGCTGTTTTTCATCTACGCCGCCAGCGCGTTTTGCCTGTGGGGCATCGGCACCGCGCTGATCGACCCGCCCTGGCAGGCGCTGCTGCTGTTCCCATTCGGCCTGCGCATGGGCATTTTGCTGCAGAGCCCATACCGTTTTTGGCCAGGGATCCTGCTGGCCGATCTGCTGCTGATGGCGCTGCTGGCGGACCAGTTCGGTTACGGCCCGGCGCTGTGGGCGTCGGTGGCGGTGCTGGTGTTGACGGTGCTGCTCAGCCTGCTGGCCTCGCCGTGGCTGTTGCGCCATCAACAGAGCGACAGCGAATGGCGTTGGCCGCTGTTACAGGGCGCGGTGGTGGCCGCCGCCGCCTTGCTGCAGGCGCTGGTGTGGCAGCTGGTGAGCGGCGAAGGCGCCCGCGCGCTGCTGCTCGGCCTGACCGGCGGTTTCACCATCGCGCCGACCTGCCTGCTGTTGTGGCACTATCTGGCGCGCCAAATCTGGGTGCCGCTGGAGCCGGGGCTGATCCACAAGCCGGTGGAGCTGCGCCTCGGCCACCTGGCCAGCTATCTGCTGCTGTTTGCGTTCAGCATCTGGCTGCAGCAACAGGTGAACGCCGCCGAGCTGCGGCGTTTCGCGCCGTTCTGCCTGGCCATTCCTATCGTGTTCATGTCTTACCGCTACGGCTGGCAGGGCGCGCTGTTGGCGACGCTGCTCAACGGCGTGGCGCTGATGGTCAACGAGCCGCCGCAGCCGGAGTCGCATCGCGATCTGCTGTTGTCGCTGCTGGCCCAAAGCCTGACCGGGCTGCTGCTGGGCGCCGGCATTCAGCGCCAGCGCGAACTGAATCAGCAGCTGCGGCTGCGGCTGGCGGAGAACCGCCAACTGGCGCGGGCGCTGGTGACGGCGGAGGAGCAAACCCGGCGCGAGGTGGCGCGCGAGCTGCACGATGAGGTGGGGCAGACCATCACCGTGATCCGCACCCAGGCCAGCATCGTCAAGCGCCTGGCGCCGGAACCGGCGGTGATCGGCTGCGCCGACACCATCGATGCGTTGGCGCTGCGGGTCTACGACGGGGTGCACGACGTGCTGACCCAGCTGTGGCCGGCGGCGCTGAACAACCTGCCGCTGTCGGCGGCGGTGGCGGCGATGCTGCGGGAGTCGCTGCCGCAGGACGCGTCGCTGGTGAGCAGCCTGCAGTGGCAGGTGCCGGACGAGCTGCTGGATGAAACGCTGAAAATCACGCTGTACCGGGTGTGCCAGGAAGGGGTGACCAATGTGTGCCGCCACGCCGGCGCCAGCCGCCTGGAGCTGGACGCTCGCCTGCAGCAGCGCAAAGGCGCCGCGCCGCTGATCGCCCTGACCATCCGCGACAACGGCGTGGGCTTCGAGGCGGAAAACCATCAGCCAGGGTATGGCCTGCGCGGCATGCAGGAGCGTATCAGCGCCCTCGGCGGCAGCCTGCGGTTCACCGCTGAACGGGGCGCCTGTTTGAGTGTGATCTTGCCCACAGTTTCACCGGCGCAAGCGCAAAACTAGGAAAAACTCCTAACTGCGTCGGGAATCCGGCGTAAGCCGCCCGCGCGCGCGAGGAGCATCATAGCGGCACTTTATTCAATCCTCTGAGGTTCCACATGTGGTCTTTCCTTAAAAGCCGCTCGGACGCGCCGCAGGTCACCGATCAGCGGCAGATCGACGCCAGCTACAAATATTGGCGCATCCAGCTGATGTGCACCATGTACATCGGCTACGCCGCGTTTTACTTCACGCGCAAAAGCTTCAACTTCATCATGCCGGCGATGCTGAGCGATCTGGGCCTGACGATGTCCGACGTCGGCATCCTCGGCACGCTGTTCTACATCACCTACGGCTGCTCGAAATTCATTTCCGGCATGATCAGCGATCGCTCCAACCCGCGTTACTTTATGGGGCTGGGCCTGATCATGACCGGGGTGCTGAATATCTTCTTCGGCCTCAGCTCGTCGCTGCTGATGCTGGGTACGCTGTGGATCCTCAACGCCTTCTTCCAGGGCTGGGGCTGGCCGCCGTGCTCCAAAATTCTCACCAGTTGGTATTCGCGCTCCGAGCGCGGCGGCTGGTGGGCGATCTGGAACACCTCGCACAACGTCGGTGGCGCGCTGATCCCGCTGTTGGTGGGCTTTATCTCGCTGCACTTCAGCTGGCGTTACGGCATGATCATTCCCGGCATCATCGGCGTGGTGCTCGGCCTGCTGATGTGCTGGCGCCTGCGCGACAAGCCATCCACCCTGGGGCTGCCGAGCGTCGGCAAATGGCGCAACGACGCCATGGAGCTGGTGCAGGAATCGGAAGGCCAGGGCCTGAGCAACCGCGAGATCATCAAACGCTACGTGCTGACCAACAAGTACATCTGGCTGCTGGCGGTCTCTTACGTGCTGGTGTACATCGTGCGCACCGCGATCAACGACTGGGGCAACCTCTACCTGACGCAGGAAAAGGGCTATTCGCTGATGACCGCCAACTCGGCCATTTCGCTGTTTGAAGTGGGCGGCTTTATCGGTTCGCTGGTGGCCGGTTGGGGCTCCGACAAACTGTTCCGCGGCAACCGTGGCCCGATGAATCTGATCTTCGCCATCGGTATCTTCCTGTCGGTGGCGGCGCTGTGGCTGATGCCGGGCGTGACCTACCTGCTGCAGGCCTGCTGCTTCTTCGCCATCGGTTTCTTCATCTTCGGCCCGCAGATGCTGATCGGCATGGCGGCGGCGGAGTGCTCGCACAAGGATGCGGCGGGCGCGGCGACCGGTTTCGTCGGCCTGTTCGCCTACCTGGGCGCGGCGCTGTCCGGCTACCCGATTGCACGGGTGATGGAGATCTGGCACTGGAACGGTTTCTTCGTGGTGATTTCCATCGCCGCCTGCCTGTCGGCGCTGTTCCTGCTGCCGTTCCTGCGTGCGCAGACGCCGGCGCTGAAACCGGCCAACGCCTGAGCAAAATACGCTGCGCAGCCCCCGGCGCAGCGCATTGTGGCGCTTTTATCACCACTTGAAATGCAGGGGCAAAAAAGTGATTGACGCCTATAACCGCCAGCAGTAAGATGCGCCCCGCATCGGCGAGTAGCGCAGCTTGGTAGCGCAACTGGTTTGGGACCAGTGGGTCGGAGGTTCGAATCCTCTCTCGCCGACCACCATTCGAAAAACCTGCTTTTAAAGCAGGTTTTTTTTCGCCTGTCGTTTATGAGGATGAGTACCTCCGCAGGAGGTTCGAGCCTCGCGTAGCGAGACAACGTTGCTTCAGCAACGGCCCGCAGGGCGCGCATCAAGGATGCGCGTAATCCTCTCTCGCCGACCACCATTCGAAAAACCTGCTTTTAAAGCAGGTTTTTTTTCGCCTGTCGTTTATGAGGATGAGTACCTCCGCCGATACGGTCGGCTGCGCTTTATGGTGTGCCTCAATCTGCCGTCCTCGTGAAATATATTTATCCTTTACGCTTAATTAATTCACACTCCTTATTCCCAATAGGTTCTTATTTTCATATTTAAATAAATTCATGCTTGCCAAATAAAACCCGGTTGATAGCGCTCTTGTTTTCATGTTTTTTTTACCTATAGTCTGAATGGACAACGCGGGAACTCTTATTCCCGCCGCGTGGGAAATACCGTGATTATTTATTAACGTTAATCTTCGTGGATTATTGCGGGATCATTTTGCTCCGGCAATGCGTGGCGTCGATTAACTCTTTTATGTTTATCCTCTTGGAATAAAGGAATCAGTTATGCGCAAATTTAATAAACCGCTGTTGGCGCTGTTGATCGGCAGCACGCTGTGTTCCGCGGCGCAGGCCGCCGCACCGGGCAAACCGACCATCGCCTGGGGCAACACCAAGTTCGCTATCGTCGAAGTCGATCAGGCGGCCACCGCTTATAATAATCTGGTGAAGGTAAAAAATGCCGCCGACGTTTCGGTCTCCTGGAATTTATGGAATGGCGACACCGGCACGACGGCAAAAATTTTATTAAATGGCAAAGAGGTGTGGAACGGCCCTTCAACCGGTTCTTCCGGTACGGCGAATTTTAAAGTGAATAAAGGCGGCCGTTATCAAATGCAGGTGGCGTTGTGCAATGCCGACGGCTGCACCGCCAGCGACGCCACCGAAATTGTGGTGGCCGACACCGACGGCAGCCATTTGGCGCCGTTGAAAGAGCCGCTAGTGGAAAAGAATAAACCGTATAAACAGAACTCCGGCAAAGTGGTCGGTTCTTATTTCGTCGAGTGGGGCGTTTACGGGCGCAATTTCACCGTCGACAAGATCCCGGCGCAAAACCTGACCCACCTGCTGTACGGCTTTATCCCGATCTGCGGCGGCAACGGCATCAACGACAGCCTGAAAGAGATCGAAGGCAGCTTCCAGGCATTGCAGCGCTCCTGCCAGGGCCGCGAGGACTTCAAAGTCTCGATCCACGATCCGTTCGCCGCACTGCAAAAAGCGCAGAAGGGCGTGACCGCCTGGGATGACCCCTACAAGGGCAACTTCGGCCAGCTGATGGCGCTGAAGCAGGCACATCCTGACCTGAAAATCCTGCCGTCGATTGGCGGCTGGACGCTGTCCGACCCGTTCTTCTTCATGGGCGACAAGGTGAAGCGCGATCGCTTCGTCGGTTCGGTGAAAGAGTTCCTGCAGACCTGGAAGTTCTTCGATGGCGTGGATATCGACTGGGAGTTCCCGGGCGGCAACGGTGCCAACCCGAACCTGGGCAGCCCGCAGGACGGGGAAACCTATGTGCTGTTGATGAAGGAGCTGCGGGCGATGCTGGATCAGCTGTCGGCGGAAACCGGCCGCAAGTATGAGCTGACCTCCGCCATCAGCGCCGGTAAGGACAAGATCGACAAGGTGGCTTACAACGTCGCGCAGAACTCGATGGATCACATCTTCCTGATGAGCTACGACTTCTATGGCGCCTTCGATCTGAAGAACCTGGGGCATCAGACCGCGCTGAATGCGCCGGCCTGGAAACCGGACACCGCCTACACCACGGTGAACGGCGTGAATGCGCTGCTGACGCAGGGCGTCAAGCCGGGCAAGATCGTCGTCGGCACCGCCATGTATGGCCGCGGCTGGACCGGGGTGAACGGCTACCAGAACAACATTCCGTTCACCGGCACCGCCACCGGGCCGGTTAAAGGCACCTGGGAGAACGGCATCGTGGACTACCGCCAAATCGCCAGCCAGTTCATGAGCGGCGAGTGGCAGTACACCTACGACGCCACGGCGGAAGCGCCTTACGTGTTCAAGCCTTCCACCGGCGATCTGATCACCTTCGACGATGCCCGCTCGGTGCAGGCCAAAGGCAAGTACGTGTTGGATAAGCAGTTGGGCGGCCTGTTCTCCTGGGAGATCGACGCGGACAACGGCGATATTCTCAACAGCATGAACGCCAGCCTGGGCAACAGCGCCGGCGTTCAATAATCGGTTGCAGTGCGTTGCCGGGGGATATCCTTTCGCCCCCGGCTTTTTCGCCGCCGAAAGTTTTTTTACGCCGCACAGATTGTGGGCCTGCCCGGCGCAAAACGCGCTCATCGGACTCACCCTTTTGGGTAATCCCTCAGCATTTCCTCCTGTCTTTAACGGCGATCACAAAAATAACCGTTCAGATATTCATCATTCAGCAACAAAGTTTTGGCGTTTTTTAACGGAGTTAAAAACCAGTAAGTTTGTGAGGGTCAGACCAATGCGCTAAAAATGACCGCTTAGCATAAATTTTCATGCTGTAACTGTTAACAAAAGGTTTTTTTTATGTTTGTTTGCTGTTTCTCACAGTCTGCGTAAATCCCCACTGGTTATATTGACGACACCCCAAACAGTTGGCAACTTGATAGCCTCAGGGGTAAGAGCGAGAGTTGTTTGAGTGAATTCCACGCGCTCAGACGTCCCCGCCGCGATGCGTTCCATCCGGCATTCTCTCCTCGTACGCCTTCTGCCTTCGGGCGCCGATCGCACAGGCCACGCAATAAAAAATACAGGTCTGGCGGCAATTACACACATCACATCACACAATGGAGCACTAACGATGACACGTTCCTTGGGTAAATCGGGGATTCTGAAATTCGGTATTGGGCTGATCGCGCTGACCGTGGCGGCCAGCGTACAGGCCAAGACGTTGGTTTACTGTTCTGAAGGTTCCCCGGAAGGGTTCAACCCGCAGCTGTTTACCTCCGGCACCACCTACGACGCCAGCTCGGTACCGATCTACAACCGCCTGGTCGAATTCAAAATCGGCACCACCGAACTGCAGCCGGGCCTGGCCGAGAAGTGGGACGTCAGCGAAGACGGCAAAACCTACACCTTCCACCTGCGCAAAGGCGTGAAGTGGCAGAGCAACAAAGACTTCAAACCGACGCGCGATTTCAACGCCGACGACGTGGTGTTCTCCTTTGAGCGCCAGTTGGATGCGAACAACGCCTACCATAAAGTGTCCGGCGGCAGCTACGAATACTTTGAAGGCATGGACATGCCTAAGCTGATCGCCAAGATTGAAAAAGTGGACGACAACACCGTGCGCTTCGTGCTGAACCGCCCCGAGGCGCCGTTCCTGGCTGACCTGGGCATGGACTTCGCGTCCATCCTGTCCGCCGAATATGCCGACGTGATGATGAAAGCCGGCACGCCGGAGAAAGTCGACCTGAATCCGATCGGCACCGGTCCGTTCCAGCTGCTGCAATACCAGAAAGACTCCAAGATCCTGTACAAGGCGTTCGACGGTTTCTGGGGCACCAAGCCGAAGATCGATCGCCTGGTGTTCTCCATCACGCCTGACGCTTCCGTGCGCTACGCCAAACTGCAGAAAAACGAATGTCAGGTGATGCCGTACCCGAACCCGGCCGATATCGCCCGCATGAAGCAAGACAAGTCCATCAACCTGATGGAACAGCCGGGCCTGAACGTGGGTTACCTGTCGTTCAACGTCGAGAAAAAGCCGCTGGATAACCTGAAGGTGCGCCAGGCGTTGACCATGGCGGTCAACAAGCAGGCGATCATCGACGCGGTTTATCAGGGCGCGGGCCAGGCGGCCAAGAACCTGATCCCGCCGACCATGTGGGGCTATAACGACGCGGTGCAGGATTACGCTTACGATCCGGCCAAGGCGAAAGCACTGCTGAAAGAAGCGGGCATGGCCGACGGTTTCAGCATCGACCTGTGGGCGATGCCGGTTCAGCGTCCTTACAACCCGAACGCACGCCGCATGGCGGAAATGATCCAGGCCGACTGGGCCAAGATCGGCGTGAAAGCCAAAATCGTGACCTATGAGTGGGGTGAATACCTCAAGCGCGCCAAAGCGGGCGAGCACCAGACGGTGATGATGGGCTGGACCGGCGACAACGGGGATCCGGATAACTTCTTCGCCACGCTGTTCAGCTGCGCGGCGGCGAAAGACGGCTCCAACTACTCCCGCTGGTGCTACAAGCCGTTTGAAGATCTGATTCAACCGGCGCGCGCCGAATCCAACCATGACAAGCGCATCGAACTGTACAAACAGGCGCAGGTGGTGATGCACGATCAGGCTCCGGCGCTGATTGTCGCACACTCCACCGTGTACGAGCCTGTGCGTAAGGAAGTGAAAGGCTACGTCGTGGATCCGCTCGGTAAGCATCACTTCGAGAATGTCTCTGTAGACTGATTTCGACCGCTTTACCGGAGACGCACGAATGGACTTGCAGGGGCGCAACAGGTTTGCGCCCCTGCTGACCAGTCTCCGGCGTATGGCCGTCGAATCGTTCAAAGGCATGTGAGCGTTAATAAGCCTGGCGGACGATGAGCTGCCGGGCATTGATACAGAGAGTTCGGGATATGTTGCAGTTCATACTCCGACGTTTGGGGTTAGTTATCCCAACGTTTATCGGCATTACATTGCTGACTTTTGCATTCGTCCATATGATCCCCGGCGACCCGGTGACCATCATGGCCGGGGAACGCGGTATCTCCGCCGAGCGCCACGCGCAGCTGATGGCGGAAATGGGGCTGGACAAGCCGCTCTATCAACAATATTTCTCCTACGTGTCCAACGTGCTGCACGGCGATCTGGGCACCTCACTCAAAAGCCGCATCTCCGTCTGGAGCGAGTTCGTTCCGCGCTTTCAGGCCACGCTGGAGCTGGGCTTATGCGCGATGCTTTTCGCGGTGCTGGTGGGCATCCCGGTCGGAGTGCTGGCGGCGGTCAAACGCGGCTCGGTCTTCGACCATACCGCGGTGGGCATCTCGCTGACCGGCTATTCGATGCCGATTTTCTGGTGGGGCATGATGCTGATCATGCTGGTGTCGGTGCAGCTTAACCTGACGCCGGTGTCGGGGCGCATCAGCGACACGGTATTCCTCGACGACAGCCAGCCGCTGACCGGCTTTATGCTGATAGACACCCTGATCTGGGGCGAGCCGGGCGACTTTATCGACGCGGTGATGCACATGATCCTGCCGGCCATCGTGCTGGGCACCATTCCGCTGGCGGTGATCGTGCGCATGACCCGTTCCTCGATGCTGGAGGTGTTGGGTGAAGACTACATCCGCACCGCGCGCGCCAAGGGCGTGAGCCGCATGCGGGTGATCGTCGTTCACGCGCTGCGCAACGCGCTGCTGCCGGTAGTGACGGTGATCGGGCTGCAGGTCGGCACCATGCTGGCCGGCGCCATTCTGACCGAAACCATCTTCTCCTGGCCGGGGCTGGGCCGCTGGCTGATCGACGCACTGCAGCGCCGCGATTACCCGGTGGTGCAGGGCGGGGTGTTGCTGGTCGCCTGTATGATCATTCTGGTTAACCTGCTGGTAGACGTGCTCTACGGCGTGGTCAACCCGCGTATTCGCCACAAGAAATAAGGGGCGCTCTCATGTCTCAAATCACTGAGTCTGCAGTTAAAGGTGCGCCGAAGCCAATGACCCCGTTTCAGGAGTTCTGGCACTATTTCAAGCGCAATAAAGGGGCCGTGGTCGGCCTGGTGTATATCGTTCTGATGCTGGTGATCGCGCTCGGCGCCGGGGTGCTGGCGCCGCATGCGCCGGCGGACCAGTTCCGCGACGCGCTGCTCAAGCCGCCGGTGTGGCAAGAGGGCGGCAGCTGGCAATATATCCTCGGCACCGACGACGTGGGCCGCGACGTGCTGTCGCGCCTGATGTACGGTGCGCGCCTGTCGCTGCTGGTCGGCTGCCTGGTGGTGGTGCTGTCGCTGATCATGGGCGTGATATTCGGCCTGCTGGCCGGTTACTTCGGCGGCGTGGTGGACGCGATTATCATGCGCGTCGTCGACATCATGCTGGCCCTGCCGAGCCTGCTGCTGGCGCTGGTGCTGGTGGCGGTATTCGGGCCGTCGATCGTCAATGCCTCGCTGGCGCTGACCTTCGTTGCCTTGCCGCACTATGTGCGTCTGACGCGCGCAGCGGTGCTGGTGGAGGTGAACCGCGACTACGTCACCGCTTCGCGGGTGGCGGGCGCCGGCGCGCTGCGCCAGATGTTCGTCAATATTCTGCCTAACTGCCTGGCGCCTTTGATCGTGCAGGCTTCTCTCGGTTTCTCGAACGCCATTCTGGACATGGCCGCTCTCGGCTTTCTGGGCATGGGCGCGCAGCCGCCGACGCCGGAGTGGGGCACCATGCTCTCCGACGTGCTGCAGTTCGCGCAAAGCGCCTGGTGGGTGGTGACCTTCCCCGGCGTGGCGATCCTGCTGACGGTGCTGGCATTCAACCTGATGGGGGACGGTTTGCGTGACGCTCTCGACCCCAAACTCAAGCAGTAACAGAGGACGAGAGAGATGGCGTTATTGAATGTAGACAAGCTTTCGGTGCACTTCGGTGACGAAGGCACCCCGTTCCGCGCGGTAGACCGCATCAGTTACAGCGTGGAGCAAGGCCAGGTGGTCGGCATTGTCGGTGAATCCGGCTCCGGCAAATCCGTCAGCTCGCTGGCGATCATGGGCCTGATCGATTTCCCCGGCAAGGTGATGGCCGACAAGCTGGAGTTCAACGGCCAGGATCTGCGCAAGATCTCCGAAAAAGAGCGCCGCCAGCTGGTGGGCTCCGAAGTGGCGATGATCTTCCAGGATCCGATGACCAGCCTGAACCCGTGCTATACCGTCGGTTACCAGATCATGGAGGCGCTGAAGGTGCATCAGGGCGGCAACCGCCGCACTCGCCGCCAGCGCGCTATCGACCTGCTGACCCAGGTGGGCATTCCCGATCCGGCCTCGCGGCTGGACGTGTACCCACACCAGCTTTCCGGTGGCATGAGCCAGCGCGTGATGATCGCCATGGCCATCGCCTGTCGGCCGAAGCTGCTGATCGCCGATGAGCCGACGACCGCGCTCGACGTGACCATCCAGGCGCAGATCATCGAACTGCTACTGGACCTGCAGCAGCGCGAAAACATGGCGCTACTGCTGATCACTCACGATCTGGCGCTGGTGGCGGAAGCTGCGCACCACATCATCGTGATGTACGCCGGCCAGGTGGTGGAATCCGGCAAGGCGGCGGAGATTTTCCGCGCGCCGCGCCACCCGTACACCCAGGCGCTGCTGCGCGCGCTGCCGGAGTTCGCCGCCGACAAGGCGCGGCTGGCTTCGCTGCCGGGTGTGGTGCCGGGCAAATACGATCGCCCGACCGGCTGCCTGCTCAACCCGCGTTGTCCCTACGCCAACGAGCGCTGCCGCAACGAGGAGCCGGAACTGCGCAGCATTCCCGGCCGTCAGGTTAAATGTCACACACCGCTGGATGATGCGGGGAGGCCGACCGTATGAGCCAGAATCAACCTTTACTGCAGGCGATTGACCTGAAGAAGCATTACCCGGTGAAAAAGGGCCTGTTCGCGCCGGAGCGGCTGGTCAAGGCGCTGGACGGCGTCTCCTTCAGCCTGGAGCGCGGCAAAACGCTGGCGGTGGTCGGCGAGTCGGGCTGCGGCAAATCGACGCTCGGCCGTCTGCTGACGATGATCGAAGTGCCGACCGGCGGCGAGCTGTACTATCAGGGGCAGGATTTGCTGAAGCCGGACGTCTCAGCCGAGAAACTGCGCCGCCAGAAGATCCAAATCGTGTTCCAGAATCCTTACGGATCGCTCAACCCGCGCAAGAAGGTCGGGCAGATCCTCGAGGAGCCGCTGTTGATCAATACCTCGCTCAGCGCCGCCGAACGGCGGGAAAAAGCGCTGGAGATGATGGCGAAGGTCGGCCTGAAGACCGAGCATTACGACCGCTACCCGCACATGTTTTCCGGCGGCCAGCGTCAGCGTATCGCCATCGCTCGCGGGCTGATGCTGAACCCGGACGTGGTGATCGCCGATGAGCCGGTGTCGGCGCTGGACGTGTCGGTGCGCGCTCAGGTGCTGAACCTGATGATGGATCTGCAGCAGGAGCTGGGGCTGTCCTATGTGTTCATCTCGCACGATCTGTCGGTGGTGGAGCACATCGCCGACGAGGTGATGGTGATGTACCTCGGCCGCTGCGTGGAAAAGGGCAGCAAAGAGGCGATCTTCAACAATCCGCGCCATCCGTACACTCAGGCGCTGCTGTCGGCGACGCCGCGATTGAACCCGGATATGCGCCGCGAGCGCATCAAGCTGACCGGCGAGCTGCCCAGCCCGATGAACCCGCCGCCGGGCTGTGCGTTCAACGCCCGCTGCCGCCGCGCCTTCGGCACCTGCGTGCAGCTGCAGCCGCAGCTGAAACAGTACGGCGAGCAGATGGTGGCCTGCTTTGCGGTCGATCAAGACGAACATCCGGGGGCGTAAGGCGTCGGATTTTCCTGCTTAAACCAAACGCCGGCATAGCGCCGGCGTTTTTTATTATTCAATCAAAGGGTTAATAAATCGGGGGCACCCTAGTCCGTTGTTTTAATTAATTCCCTAATTAAATCCTGATAAACGTTATTTTTTTAAGAATCTTCGCATTAAAATAATAATCTAATAATAGAATTCAACGGTTTGTTGTTAATAACATTCTTTCGGTCGAGCGGTTTCACTATTTTTATTATAAAAACTCAATAAAAAAGCACGCCGGCGGCGTGCTTTGGGGGGATGAGGCCGCGCTTATTGCGGGTAAGGCACCCAGTCACCGCCGTTCAGGCGAATGTAGGGCTTGCCCTGATACTGCATCACGATGGCGTTGTCGTTTTCGGAGATGACCGGGGTCTGCGGCAGCCCCTGGGTTAGCGCCTGCCAGTCGACGCTGGATTCGCTGAAGACCTTGCCATCCACCAGGCGCGACACCAGTTCAGACAGCGCCAGATAGCTGCTCGGCGTTTTGATCTGCAGCGGGCTGCCCTGATGCGGCGCCTTCATGCCCACCAGTTTGATGCCGACCGGCGTATGGGTGATATTCGGGCTGGGAATATCGCGCAGGCCGGACATCTGCATCTTGTCGCCCACCAATGCCGCGCCGTGTTCCGGCACGATCACCACCACCACTTTGCGGCCGGATTTCTCCAGCTGGTCAAGGAAGGTGTTCAGCTGATCGAACAGCTTCTGCGCGCGCGGTTGATAGTCGGCGCTCTTGCTGGCGCCGACGAAGCGGTTGCCGTCGTGCAGCGGAATGATGTTGAAGAAGGTGGCGGTGCGGCCGTCACCGCCTTTTTGCTGCTGATCCAGCCAGCGGGTCAGCAATTCGAGATCGTTATAAATCGGCTCGCCGTCGAACGAGGTCAGCTCGTTGCCGATGCCGGCCTGTGACATCAGCGGCGCCTGCATGTCGCCCTGTTCACGCAGTTCTTTCAGGAAGTTGCCGAATACCCCGGAGTGATCGAGCATCAGCTGTTCCTTGAAGCCGAGCTTCGCCAGGTTGTCGAACAGGTAACACTGCTGGTTCACCGGCTGATACAGATCGTGATGCGAAAGCTGGCCGCAGCTGGCGCGCAGCAAACGGATGGCCGCCGGGCCGCTGTAGGCGGTGGCCGAGTTGAAGCTGTCGAACATGATGTCCATTTTCGACCACAGCGGGTGATTCTGCAGGTTGACCGCGTCCATATCGGCCCAGGCCAGCGAACAGATGTTGATCACCAGCAGATCGAACGGCTGGGCGTCGGCGGGCAAGGTGGCCGGGAACGCGGTAGCGCGACCTTTTTCCCGCTCGTAGAACTGATTCAGGTAGGCCGTCAGGTTGACGCTGGTCGGCGGCAGGCTGTCTGCCGGTGCAGCGTCCCCTGCGGCCGGCGCCGACGTGGCCGGCGTATTGGCGCCGCCGGCTGAGGCCGTGGAGGTGGCGGGCAGCAGTGAGACCGCCGGCCCGGCGATGTTGACGATATTGAGCCACACCAGCGCCGCCACGGTGAACACCGTGACGCGCACCCACTGCGTGACGAACAGGTAGGCGATAAGCAGCACGAAGGCGGCGCCGATCATCTGCCAGTTGATAAAGCGGTTGATCAGCTCCAGCAGATATTGGGCGCTGAAGCCGGCCAGCTGCGAGCCCTGGCTGAGAATGCTGTTGATGCCCGGCAGCCAGGTGTCGTGGTAGAACAGCGCGATGCCGATCGGGATAGCGAGGTAATGGCGCCAGCGGTGCAGGCGCTGCGACGGGATCGGCATCAGCAGAAACGCCATGAACACCAGGTTCGGCAGCGCGTGGAAGTTCAGGTAGCCGAACCACAGCAGGCCGAATTTGGCCAGAAAATAGAGGTTCCAACCGCCCAGCCCACGCCAGTAGCGCCACAGAGCGTTATCGGATTGCGTCTTCGAGTTTGGATTCATGGCTGCTTCTTACGTTTAATCTGAGATGAGGAGCCTGTGCGCACCCATAAACCGGCGGATTTCAAATAGCGCGGCGATAACAACAGGTTTTGCCAGTATTGACGCAAATGCGGAAAACGCCGGTGAAAGGCGTAGCCCAGCGGAATGAAGATCAGCGCGCACAGCAGGATCAGTTGCACGATGTCGTTAAGGTTCAGCATGCGGTTCCTCCTGCGGGCCGAGCGGCAGCGTGAAGGCGACCGGCTGCCGCCGTTCTGCGGGCACCTCGGGCGCTTTCACGCTGGGGCGCGGCGTGGCGCCGGCAGCGCCGGTGGCCGAAATCTGCCAGCGCCCCTGGGCCATGCGTTTGATTTCCGAAATGATATCGACGTCCTGGTGCCATACCACCCGGTTGCTGAAGGCTTCATCCACCGGCAGGCGGAAAATGAACTTCAGCGCGGTATCCAAATCGTTGATGCGGCAGGTGGAGAGGAACAGCACCAGCCGCCCCTGCACGACGGTCATCACGTCGCCGAAGCGCCGCAGGTGGCACAGGGTCATCGCCTGTTCGGCGCGCAGGCCGGTGGCCGGCCGCAGCGCCACCATCACCCCTTTGCCGTCCTCGGGCAGCAGCGTGTTGCCCATCAGCGACAGCACCGCCTGGCTGAACGGTTCCGGCCGCATATAGCCTTTGAGCTGCAGCGGGCGCAAACCGGCCAGCAGCGCATCGATGTCGGCGGGCACATGGCGCGAGAAGCGCTGCCCCTGAATGCCCTCGAGCATGGTCAGAAAACGCGACAGCGGCGCGACGTGCGGCACGATCAGATTGGCGCCGCAGGCCAGCAGCAGCCGTTCGTCGCTGTAGCGCAGACTGGCGCTCATCTCGCGCACCGCGATTTTCAGGCCGCTGCCGCGGCTGCGGCGCAGGGTGTGGATCTGGTGCGCCAGGTGATCGATTTGGTCGCTTTGGTACAGCGCGAAAATCAACGTCGCCGAGAGCCGCAGCATGCCGTGCTGCGCCAGTTCGTCGTTGCTCTCCAGCAGCTGCCAGTTGGCGGACAGCGGCGGCGCGCCTTCCAGGATGCTGCGCTCGGCCAGATACAGACCTTCGTCGCTGCGCAAGGCGGTGGGGGAGGGTTGGCTATTTTCATCCTCACCCTGCCAGCCGCCTTCCGCGGCGTACAGCGTCAGCAGCTGATTGGCGTTGATGCCGTTTTCGGTACTCCACCAGTTCACCAGGTATTGCGCGCTGTCCTGCTGCCATTGCAGGCTGGACAGGCCATTCAGGATGCGATGCTGCGCGCTGAGCTGCCCCTTGAGCTTATTGATGCCGCCCCCGTGGCTGAGGATCAGCAGCGTACACCCCTGCCGCCGCAGCCATGCGGCGAGGGCACGGGTCCACTCGCGCAGCTCTTCGGTGGTGAAGGTTTGCCACAGGCTGGCGTGGGCCAGCAGGATAAGTAAGCGATTTTGCGGCCTCAGGGCGCGCATCAGATCGTCGCTCAACTGCGTCAGCGCGGCTTTTTTCTCCGGTAATTGATACAGCGGCAGCTTCTGCAAGGCAGGCGAAGCCAGCTCGGCCAGCAAGCGATCGGGTTTATCGCCGCTGCAGATCAGGGCGACTTTGTGGGTGGCCGGCTGGGCGGCGATGACCTGGCGACACAGCAGCGCGGCGTCGCTTTGCCTGTCGATATTGATCCAATACAGCCCGGGGGCCTGCATCACCGACAGCTCTTCCCAAATCTGCCGAATGCCTAGAGAAAAAGAGTGCGCCATAGGATGTGTTCTACTTTCGTTGAAAGCCGACTAAAGGCGTTTATATTTAAAGATAGCCATTTTTACTCTGGCAATAACAAATATCCGACGCTCTTCAACAATATTTGTTGAGAATCATCTTATTGCCTATCTCTTTTTGTATCGTTGCTATAGTTAATTAACATAGCCTATTTTCGCCAAGGCGGAAGAATGAATAACGCACCCACCCATTTTCGTGCAGCGGCGCCTGGGGAGAGCCAGGATGACCTGCAGGCGCTCAGCCAGGCTTTTTCATTGCCGAAATTAAGCTATGTCGATATTTCGCGGCAGGAGCGGTTAACGCAAATGATGACGCGCTGGCCGCTGTTGGCCGAATTGGCGCAGACCACGGGGAGCCACTGATCTATGCCGGTGATCGCGCTGCAAGGGTTGCGGGGTGGAATGGGGACCACGTCGGTCACGGCGGCGCTCGCCTGGGCGTTGCAGCAGCTGGGCGAGTCGGTGTTGGCGATCGATTTCACGCCGGACAATCTGCTGCGCCTGCATTTCAACACGCCGTTCGAGCTGGCGCGCGGCTGGGCTCGCGCGGAGCGGGACGGCGGGCGCTGGCAGGAAGGGGCGCTGCGTTATTGTGAAAACCTCGACTTTCTGCCCTTTGGCCGCCTGAATGCGCTGGAACGGCTGGAAGTGCAGAGTCAGTGTCGGGAGCAGCCGGAACGCTGGCGCGACAATGTGCGCCAACTGATCGCCGGCGATCCGCAGCGCTGGATCCTGCTGGATGTTCCGGTCGGGGACGGCGTGCTGGCGCAGCAGGCGCTGCAGCTTGCCGACAGCGTGTTCGTGCTGTTGAACCCCGACGCCAACTGTCAGGTGCGGCTCCATCAGCAGACGCTGCCGAACGACTGCCGTTTCTTGGTCAATCACTACTCCTCCGCCAGCCAGCTGCAGCAGGATCTGCATCAGCTGTGGCTGCAAACGCTGAGCGGCCTGTTGCCGGTGGTGATCCACCGCGACGAAGCGTTGGCGGAAGCGCTGGCGGTCAAACAGCCGTTGGGTGAGTACCGCCCCGAGAGCCTGGCGGCGGATGAAGTGCTGACGCTGGCCAACTGGTGCCTGATCAACCTCAAACGGGGCGTTGCGCCATGAGTCGGGTGCTGAGCCTGCTGCTGGTGCCGCCGGTGCGTCAGGCGGTGCAGACGCGCTACCGCGGCTACCGGCGCAACGGCGCGTCGGCGCTGACCGCCTTTTTCGCCACGCTGCTGGTGGCGTTGGGCTGGTTGTTGCTGCGCTTCGAATCGCCGGCCTGGCAGCGCGTGCGCGCCGGCCGCGCTTATTGGTTCCCGCACCTGTCCGCCGACCGCCCGCGCCCGGCGGATGCGCTGCGTTATCTGCTGCAGGGGCTGTGGCTGCTGCTGTTTCGCAGCGGCCGCGCGCCGGTACAGCGCGACTATTTCGCCGGTTGGCGGCGGCTGCAGCAGCGCTACGCCGACGGGCTGCAGGGCCTGCCGCAACGGCTGAAGAACGCCGGCGTGGAACAGCGCTCGGTGGAGCGCCTCGGCCGCATGAGCCGCGGTATGCGGCGCGCGCTATTTATCCTGGTCAGCGTGCTGGCGGCGATCCTTGCCATGCTGTGCATCTCGCAGCCGTTCGATCTGCCGGCGCAGTTCGTGTTCGTCCTGCTGCTGTGGGGGATCGCGATGGTGGTGCGCCGGGTGCCGGGGCGCTTGCCGGGGTTGATGCTGATCGTGCTGTCACTGACCGTCTCCTGTCGCTACCTGTGGTGGCGCTATACCGCCACGCTGAACTGGGACGACCCGCTCAGCCTGGTCTGCGGCCTGTTGCTGCTGGTGGCGGAAACCTACGCCTGGGTGGTGTTGGTGCTGGGTTATTTCCAGACCGTCTGGCCGCTGAACCGCCAGCCGGTGCCGCTGCCCGCCGATAGCGCCACCTGGCCGACCATCGATCTGATGGTGCCGACTTACAACGAAGATCTCGGGGTGGTGAAGCCCACTATTTATGCGGCGCTAGGCATCGACTGGCCGAAGGAAAAGGTGAATATCTATCTCCTCGACGACGGTAATCGCCCCGAATTCCGGGCGTTCGCTGACGAAGTGGGGGTGAAATACATCGCCAGGCCGACCCACGAACACGCCAAGGCCGGCAACATCAACAATGCGCTGAAGCAGGCCACCGGCGAGTTCGTGGCGATATTCGACTGCGACCACGTGCCGACGCGCTCCTTCCTGCAGCTGACCATGGGCTGGTTCTTCAAAGACAAAAAGCTGGCGATGCTGCAAACCCCGCACCACTTCTTCTCGCCGGATCCGTTCGAGCGCAACCTGGGCCGTTTCCGCCAGACGCCCAACGAGGGCACCTTGTTCTACGGGCTGGTGCAAGACGGCAACGACATGTGGGACGCCACCTTCTTCTGCGGCTCTTGCGCCATCCTGCGCCGCAGCGCGCTGGACGAGATCGGCGGCATCGCGGTGGAAACCGTCACCGAAGACGCCCATACCTCGCTGCGTTTGCACCGACGCGGGCACACCTCGGCCTATATCCGCATTCCGCAGGCCGCCGGGCTGGCGACCGAGAGCCTGTCGGCGCACATCGGCCAACGCATTCGCTGGGCGCGCGGCATGGTGCAGATCTTCCGGCTGGACAACCCGCTGCTGGGCAAGGGGCTGAAACTGGCGCAGCGCCTGTGCTATGCCAACGCCATGCTGCACTTCCTGTCGGGCATTCCGCGGCTGATCTTCCTCACCGCGCCGCTGGCGTTTTTGCTGCTGCATGCCTACATCATCTTCGCGCCGGCGCTGGCGATCGCGCTTTATGTGCTGCCGCACATGATCCACGCCAGCCTGACCAACTCGCGTATCCAGGGGAAATACCGCCATTCGTTCTGGAGCGAAATCTATGAAACGGTGCTGGCCTGGTATATCGCGCGGCCGACGACGGTGGCGCTGTTCAATCCGCACAAGGGCAAATTCAACGTCACCGCCAAGGGCGGGCTGGTGGAGGAGGAGCACGTCGACTGGGTGATCACCCGGCCTTACATGTTCCTGGTGATCCTGAACCTGGCCGGGCTGGCATTCGGCGTCTGGCGGTTGGCCTATGGCCCGACGGACGAGGTGATGACGGTGATCATCAGCCTGGTGTGGGTGCTGTACAACATGACGATTCTCGGCGGCGCGGTGGCGGTGGCGGTGGAGGCCAAGCAGGTGCGTCAGGCGCACCGCGTGGAAATCGCCATGCCGGCGGCGATCGCGCGCGCCGATGGCCATTTGTATCCCTGCACCCTGCGCGATTACTCCGACGGCGGCGTGGGCATTGAGATGCGGATGGAAAACGCGTTGAAAGACGGCGACAAAGTCTCGCTGCTGCTCAAGCGCGGCCAGCAGGAGTACAGCTTCCCCTGCGTGGTGACGCGCGCCTTCGGCAACAAGGTGGGGGTACGCCTGGTCGACCTCTCCACCCGTGAACACATCGATTTCATTCAGTGCACCTTCGCCCGCGCCGATACCTGGGCGCTGTGGCAGGACGGGTTCCCTGAAGACCGGCCGATCGAAAGCCTGCGCGACGTGCTGGCGCTGGGCTTCCGGGGATATGTGCGCATGGCGGACTACGCGCCGCCGCTGGTGCGCGGTCTGCTGGTCGGGGTCACGTCGCTGACCGCCTGGGTAGTGTCGTTTATTCCGCGCGGCGTCGGCAGGGATCCGACCTTGGGTCAACAAGAAACAGTGGGTTAGCTGCGAGTTCAACCGCCCGCTCACTCGCCCGGTGAACAGGCTCCAACATTGATGATGATACGATGACGAGAAAAATAACCTGGTTAACTGCTCTGGCCTTAGGCATCAGCACCCTGTCGCAGGCCGAAACCGCCACCGCGCCGACCGTGGCGGCCCAGCCGCCGATCGCCGCGGCGGCCGATACGACAGCCCCGCCACCGCCGGCCGCCGCGCCGCAGGATCCGAATGCGCCGGTGCGCGACGTGTCGCTGTCGTTTGCGCAGATAGCGCCGCCGCCGGGCACCTTTATCCTGCGCGGCACCCGGCCGGACGGACAGATCGAATTCGGCGTGCGCAGCGATGAAGTGGTCTCGCAGGCGATGCTCGATATGGAGTTTACGCCGTCGCCGGCGCTGATCCCGGTGGAGTCGCACGTCAAGGTCTACCTGAACGACGAACTGATGGGTGTGACCACCCTCGCCAAAGAGCAGCTGGGCAAGCCCAATCGCATCCAGATGGCGATCGATCCGCGCTATATCACCGATTTTAACCGCGTCCGGTTGGTGTTCGTCGGCCATTATCAGAACATCTGCGAAAACCCGGCCAGCACCTCGCTGTGGCTCGACGTCAGCAAATCCAGCGCGCTGAAGCTGCGTTTCCAGACGCTGCCGGTGAAAAACGAGCTGTCACACTTCCCTGAGCCGTTCTTCGACAGCCGCGATAATCGGCCGCTGACGTTGCCGATGGTGTTCGCCGACCAGCCGGATCTGGCCCAGCAGCGCGCGGCGGGCATTCTGGCGTCCTGGTTTGGCAGCAAGGCACAGTGGCGCGGGCAATCCTTCCCGACGCTGTACAACGCGCTGCCGACGCAGCACGCGGTGGTGTTCGCCACCAACTCGCAGCGCCCGGATTTCCTGCGCGATTATCCGGCGGTCAACGGCCCGACGGTGGAGATGATCAGCCACCCGGACAATCCGTACGTCAAACTGCTGCTGATTCAGGGGCGTGACGACAACGATTTGATCACTGCGGTGAAGGGCATCGCGCAGGGCAACATCCTGTTCCGCGGCCAGAACGTGACGGTGGACAAGGTGGAGCAGCTCGCGCCGCGCCAGCCTTATGACGCGCCGAACTGGGTGCGTACCGATCGGCCGATGACCTTCGCCGAGCTGCAGCAATACGCCGAACAGTTGCAAACCAGCGGCATCGAGCCCGGCCCGATTTCGCTGACCATGAACCTGCCGCCGGATCTGTTCCTGATCCGCAGCACCGGCATCGACATGCACCTGAAATACCGTTACACCGCGCCGCGCATTCAGGACGGTTCGCGGCTGAGCGTCAGCCTGAACAACCAGTTCGTGCAGGCGTACTCGCTGGTGCCGGAACACGAGCAGGGCGCGCAGCTGCTGCGCCTGCCGCTGACGCAGGGGCTGCTCGACTCCGACAAGAACGTCAGTATTCCGGCGTTGCGGCTGGGCGCCACCAACCAGCTGCGCTTTGACTTCGATTACACCACGCTGCTGGCCAGCGGCGCAGAAGGGCGCTGCGAAACCTACTCCTTCACGCAAAACCATGCGGTGATCGACGGCGCGTCTACCATCGATTTCTCCGGCTACCGCCACTTTATGGCGATGCCGGACCTGCGCGCCTTCGCCAACGCCGGCTTCCCGTTCAGCCGTCTGGCGGATCTGTCGCAAACGCTGGTGTTGGTGAACCAGAAACCGCAGCCGGCGCAGGTCAGCGCGCTGCTGAACGCGCTAGGGGTAATCGGCGCGCAAACCGGCTATCCGGCGCTGGCCTTCACGCTCAGCGACGACTGGTCGCAGGCCAAGGATCGCGACGACGATATCCTGCTGGTCGGCACCATTCCGCCGGAGCTGCGCGACGACAAGAAAATCAGCCTGCTGGTGGACGCGACCCAAAGCTGGGTGAAACAGCCGACGCGGCAGCCGCCGCTGCCCAGCGCGGAAGTGCTGGCGGAAGATACCAAACCGGACAGCAAGACCACCGTCAGCTCCGAGGGCGCGATGTCGGCGATCATCGGCGTGCAGTCGCCGTTCAACGACCAGCGCAGCATCGTGGCGCTGTTGGCGGACAGCCCGCGCGGCTATGAGCTGCTGAACAATGCCTTGCTGGATAGCGGCAAGCGCGCCGCGGTGTTCGGCTCGGTGGCGGTGATCCGCGAATCGGGGGTCAACAGCCTGCGCGTCGGCGATATTTACTATGTCGGCCACCTGCCGTGGTGGGAGCGGCTGTGGTATGCCCTCTCCACCCATCCGGTGCTGCTGGCGGTGATCGCGGTGGTGCTGGTGGTGATCCTGGGGCTGATGCTGTGGCGCGGCCTGAAGGCCTTCAGCCGGCGTCGTCTGGCGCCTGAAGATCGGGATTGACGGCGGTGAGCGCGATGTTGCAACGCCTGTCGCTCGGCATGCTGCTGCTGTGCGCGTTCAGCGCGGCGGCGGCCTGCGAGTGGCCGGGCTGGCAACAGTACAAGCAGTACTACATCAGCCCGCAGGGGCGGGTGATCGATCCGAGCAGCCCGAACAAAATCACCACCTCCGAGGGGCAGAGTTACGGCCTGTTCTTCGCCCTGGTGGCCAACGACCGGCCGACCTTCGATCTGCTGCTGGCTTGGACGGAGAACAACCTGGCGGCGGGCGATCTCAGCGCCCGTTTGCCCGCCTGGCTGTGGGGCGAGAGCGACGACAAGCAGTGGAAGGTGCTGGACGCCAACTCGGCGTCGGACGCCGATCTGTGGATCGCTTACAACCTGCTCGAGGCTGGCCGCCTGTGGAAAAGCCGGCGTTATCAAACCCTGGGGACGCTGCTGCTGCAACGCATCGGCCGCGAGGAAGTGGCCGACATTCCCGGCCTGGGCCTGATGCTGTTGCCGGGCAAAGTCGGGTTCGTGGCGGAAGATCGCTGGCGGTTGAACCCCAGCTACCTGCCGCCGCAGCTGCTGGCGCGTTTTGCGGCGCTGAACGGCCCGTGGCGCGCGATGCGCCAGGTCAACCAGCGGCTGTGGCTGGACACCGCGCCGCACGGTTTCTCACCGGACTGGGTAGTGTGGCGGGTCGGCACCGGCTGGCAGCCGGATACCGTCAAGCCGAACGTCGGCAGCTACGACGCCATTCGGGTTTATCTGTGGGCCGGCATGCTGGCGGACGACGATGAGCACAAGGCGGCGCTGCTCGAACGCTTCCAGCCGATGGCGCAGCTCACCGCCAAACAGGGCGTGCCGCCGGAAAAAACCGATACCGCCAGCGGCAAAACCACCGGCGCCGGCCCGGTCGGCTTTTCTGCCTCGATGCTGCCGATGTTGGCGACGCAGGCCGAGGCGCTGGCGACACAGCGGCAACGCATCAGCGAACATCCGCCGGGTGACGACGCCTATTTCAGCGCCTCGCTGACGCTGTTCGGTCAGGGGTGGGATCAACAACGTTATCGCTTTAATCGTCAGGGTGAATTGCAACCCTCGTGGGACGGCCAATGCACAACTTCAAAATAAACTGGCTGAATTTGATTCCGCTGAGTCTGGCGATGTTGCCGCAGGCGCGCGCTGCGGAGGCCGTGGCGCCGGAACAGTGGTTGCTGGAACAGGTGCGTATTGGTGAGGCCGGCAACAAGGACGATCTGGTGCGCCAGTCGCTGTACCGGCTCGAGCTGATGGATCCGAACAACCCGGACGTGATCGCCGCGCGCATGCGTTTGGCGCTGCGGCAGGGCAACATGGCGCTGGCGCAGCAGCAGTTGGACAAGTTGAAAACCCTCGCGCCGCAGTCCAGCGCCTATCGCCAGGCGCAAATGAATATGCTGCTGACGCAGCCGGAAACCCGGCAAAAGCTGCAGCAGGCTCGCCTGATGGCGACCGCCGGCCGGTTGCCGGAGGCCAAGGCGCAGTACGATGCGTTGTTCCACGGCGAGCCGCCGACGCTCGAGTTGGCGGTGGAGTATTGGCGGCTGGTGGCGCGCTTGCCGGGGCAGGAAGCGAAGGCGTTGAAGCAGCTGCAGGCACTGGACCAGCAATATTCCGGCAACGTGGCGCTGCGCATGTCGCTGGCGCGCATGCTGTTCAGTCAGAACCAGGACGCGCAGGCCTATGAGCTGCTGCAGAAGATCGCCGCCGATCCGGCCGGGCGCGGCGATGCCGCCGATCTGTGGCTGGATAAGGTCAAAGCGATGCCGGTCAGCGCGCAAAGCGCGGCGGCGCTCAACCGTTTCCTCGGCGTGTTCGACACCGGCGATCAGGCGACCAGCGCCCGTGAAGAGCTGGCCAGGCAGCAGAAACTGTTGGCCGATCCGGCGTATCAGGCACGGGTGCGCGGCCTGGCGCAGGTGGATAAAGGCGGCAGCCGGGCGGCCATTCCGGCGTTGCAAAAGGCGTTGGCGGCAACGCCGAACGACGCCGAGGTGCTGGGCGCGCTCGGCCAGGCCTATTCGCGCGCCGGCAACCGCCCGCAGGCGCTGAAACTGTTCCGCCAGGCGCTGGCCGCCGACAAGAACGGCTACGACAGCGGCAAGTGGCAAAGCCTGATCAAGAGCACCGGCTACTGGCTGGTGATCGACGAGGGCGATAAAGCGCTGAAGGCCGGCAATCTCGCGCTGGCCAGGCAGAAATATCAGCAGGCGCGCCAGCTCGACGACAGCGACGGCGATGCGTTTATCGGCCTGGGCGATGTGGCGGTGGCGAGCAAGGATGACGCCGCGGCGGAAGGATTTTATCAGCAGGCGCTGCGGCGCGATCCCGGCAACGGCAGCGCGCTGCGCGGCCTGGTGAATCTCTATCAACGGCAGTCGCCGGAAAAAGCGCTGGCCTACCTCAACGGCCTGCCGCGTAGCCAACAGGCCAAGCTGCGCAGCACCCTCGACGGGCTGCGGCTCGACATGTTGAAGCAGCAGGCGGAGACGCTGGCGGCGCAACAGCAGTGGCAACAGGCGGCGGAAATCTACCGCCGCGCCCAGCCGATGGGTCCCGACGACGTCTGGCTGACCTATCGCTATGCGCAGGCGCTGCGTCAGGCCGGGCAGCCGCAGCAGGCGGACGCTCTGTTCCGGCAGCTGGCGCAGCGTCAGCGTGCCAATCCGCAGCTGACCTACGCCTATGCGCTCTACCTTTCCGGCAGCGATCGCGACGACCAGGCGCTGGCGCAGCTCAATACGTTGCCCGCCGCGCAGTGGAACGACAACATGCGCGAACTGGCGCAGCGGCTGAAAATGCAGGCGGTGATCGAACAGGCCGAACGGCTGCGGGCGGCCGGTGACGAACCGGCGGCGGAAGCCTATCTGCGTCGGCAGCCGGCGGACACCCGCATCGACTTGCTGCTCGCCGACTGGGCGCTGGCGCGCGGGGAGTATGCGGCGGCGCTGGATGACTATCAGCGGGTGAAACGGCGCGAACCGAACAACCCGGATGCGCAGTTGGGCGAGATCGAAGCTTATGTGGCGCAAGGGGATCTGGACGCGGCGCGCCAGCGGCTGAAAACCGAACCGCAGCCGCAGGACGCTTCGCTCAACAGCCAACGGCGGGTCGCCAATGCCTGGGGCGCGGTCGGCGATCCGCAGCAGGCCGAAGCTATCTTCGACCGACTGAAAACGGCGGCGGCTTCGGAGCCCGTGGGGCAGACCAAGGCGCTTGTTTACCGTGACGCCGCCCGGCTGGAAAGGGCTCAGCAACAGCCTGAGCGAGCACAGCAGGATTACCGCCAGGCGATGGTAGCTGGCGGCATCACGCCGACGCTGCCGCAGGACAATGACAGCTACACCTATTTGACGCGCAATAATCCGAGCGACGACTGGCTGAAACGCGGCATCCGTTCCGACGCCGCGGATCTGTATCGGCAGCAAGACGTGAACGTCACGCTCGATCACGATTACTGGCGCTCGAGCGGCACCGGCGGCATTTCCGACTTCAACGCGCACGACACCATGCTGCAGGTGGACATGCCGCTGTATGACGGGCGCGCCTTCTTGCGTACCGACACCGTGCAGCTGGACGCCGGCCGCTTCTCGACCGACGGCAGCGGCAAATACTACGAGACCTTCGGCACCTGCCATACGCAAGGGTGCCGCGGCGATGAACACCAGAAAACCACCGGCACCAGCGTGGCGGCCGGCTGGAAAAACGACCGCTGGGCCGCCGATATCGGCACGACGCCGATGGGCTTCGAGGTGGTCGACTGGGCCGGCGGCCTGGCCTACAGCGGCGACTGGAACCACATCGGCTGGACGCTGGCGGCTTCGCGGCGGCCGATCTCCAGCTCGCTGCTGGCGTTCGGCGGCGCCAAAGACCCGAACACCGGCATTACCTGGGGCGGCGTGCGCGCCACCGGCGTCAGCCTGAGCGCCAGCTACGATCGCGGCGAGGCGAACGGCGTGTGGGCCGATCTCAGCGCGCACCAGATTACCGGCAAGAACGTGGCGGACAACCAGCGACAGCGGTTGATGGCCGGCTACTACTACAAGCTGATCAACGAAGACAATCGCCGTCTGAGCGTCGGGCTCAATACCATGCTGTGGCACTACCAGAAGGATTTGAGCGGCTATTCGCTGGGACAGGGCGGCTATTACAGCCCGCAGCAATATCTGTCGCTGTCGCTGCCGGTCAACTATCGCCAGCGCACCGAGAACTGGTCGTGGGAGCTGGGCGGTTCGGTTTCGCTGTCCCATTCGAAAACCGACAGCCAGCGCCGCTATCCGCTGCAGGGGCTGATCCCGGATTCACTGCCCGATAAGTTCGCCGTTGAGGACGGCAGCGCCTCGAGTGGCGTCGGTTATACCCTGCGGGCGATCGTCGAACGCCGTCTCAGTTCGCACTGGACGCTCGGCGCCGGTATCGACATTCAACAGGCGAAGGACTATACGCCGAGCCACGCGTTGATTTATCTGCGTTATTCCCTGGCCGGCTGGCAGGGGGATCTCGATTTGCCGCCGCAGCCGCTGACGCCTTACGCCGACTTCAAGTAACCGGGAGGAGAAAGATTCGGAGTGTCGGACGCCGGGGAGTTTTGTTACCCTGTGTCCGGGTCGCGTTTGTTCGCTTTAGGAAAAGACTGAAACCCGCGATTTTCTTGGTTTTGCCTGCGGCATAGCCAGATAAAAACAGCCGATGATCGAGTATACTCAGCCCGGTTCGAGGGGGCGGGTGAGAGTCAGCCCCCTTTTTTGTTTCAGCCCGATTTCACGGAGAGCAGGTTTGCGGGTCAGGCGTTCGTTAACGATTAAGCAGATGGCGACGGTGTCCGGTGTGGCGCTGGTCACGATCTGCATCTTTATCGTGATCCAGTTATTCCACTTTGTGCAGCAGCGCAGGGATGACTACGCCCAGCAACTGGAGAATATCGCGCACTCCGTGCGCCAGCCGCTGGCGGAAGCGGTGCTGCGCATGGACGTGCCGGAAGCCAAAAGGGTGCTGAACACGCTGTTGCCGGTCGGCATTCTGAGCCGGGCGGATATCGTCTTGCCGAACGAGTTTCAGGCGCTGCACGCCAATTTCCCGCCTGAGAGGCCGGTGCCGACGCTGATCGCCCGGCTGTTTGAACTGCCGATCCAAATTTCCGTACCGCTCTATTCGCTGGAGCGGGTGCCGGCCAACCAGCAGCCGCTGGCCTATCTGGTGCTGCAGGCCGACTCGTTCCGCATGTACCAGTTCATCCTCAGCATTTTGTCGACCATGCTGTCGACCTACCTGCTGCTGGCGCTGATCCTGTCGGTGGCCATCACCTGGTGCATGAACCGGCTGATGGTGCATCCGCTGCGCGCGATGGCCAAGGAGCTGGAAAACATCTCGCAGGACGAAGCGCCCTATCACCAGCTGATGCTGCCGGCGCTGCACCAGGACGACGAGCTCGGGCTGCTGGTGCGCAACTACAACCGCAATCAACAGACGCTGGCCAAGGCGCATGCCGACATGAGCCGCCTCAGCACCCGCCATCCGGTGACCGAACTGCCGAATCCGGCGTTGCTGAACGCGTTGCTGGAACAGCATATCGCTTCCAGCCTGCGCCCCGAGCGTTTTAACCTGCTGGTGATCGGCATCGAGACGCTGCATGAGGCCTCGGGCGTGATGAGCCCGGCGATGCGTGAAGCGCTGCTGTTGGCGCTGGCGAAGAAGCTGCGCGGCTGCATCGACGAAAACGGCGTGCTGGCGCAGCTGAGCAATACCGAATTCGCCATTCTGGCCAAGGGCATCGAGCGGCCGTTCCACGCCATGCAGCTGGCGCGGCGCATCATGGCGGAGATCAACGCGCCGTTGACGCTGGAAGGTCTGGCGCTGCGGCCCAACGCCAGCATCGGCATCGCGCACTACCTCAATCAGGGGGAGAGTGCGGAACAGCTGCTGCGCAGCGCCACCTCGGCGATGATGTCCGCGCACCGCGAAGGAAAAAATCAGATCCTGTTCTTCGAGCCCAGCCTGACGGAACGCACGCAGAAGCGGCTGACGCAGGAGAGCGAGATCCTGCACGCCATCGAACAGCGGCATTTCACGCTGTTCCTGCAGCCGCAGATCGACATGCAGTCCAACGAGGTAATCGGCGCCGAAGCGCTGCTGCGTTGGCAGCAGTATGACGGCAGCTATACCCTGCCGGCCGACGTCATCCCGCTCGCGGAAGAGCTGGGCGTGATCGTGCCTCTCGGCAACTGGGTGCTGGAAGAGTCCTGCCGTATCCTGGCGGACTGGCAGCAACGTGGCATTGCGCTGCCGCTGGCGGTCAACGTTTCCGGTATTCAGATGCAGGATGAAGCGTTCGTCCCGCATCTGAAAAACCTGCTGGCGCAGTATCGGATAGACCCGCGCAAGCTGCTGCTGGAGATCACCGAGACGGTACGCATCGACGATCTCGATCGCGCGCTGGCGCTGCTGCGCGAGCTGCACGATCTGGGGCTGTCGATCGCGCTGGACGACTTCGGCATGGGCTACTCCAGCCTGGAGTATCTCAACCGCTTGAAATCCCTGCCGATCGACTTGATTAAAATCGACCGCAGCTTTATTCAGGGGCTGCCGGCCGACGATGCGATGGTGCGCATCGTCAGCTCGATCTCCGAAGTGCTGGCGTTGCCGGTGATGGCCGAAGGCGTGGAAAACGCCGAGCAGCGCGACTGGCTGCTGCGGCACGGCATTCGCAGTGGGCAAGGATTCCTGTTCGCCCGGCCGCTGCCGCGCGAAGCGTTCGAAGCCGAGTTTTGCCGCGCGGCGCCGTAAGCGCCGCGTTTACCTTTCAGGTACTTTTCCCCGTCCGAAAATCGTCATTCTTTATCTACCTCTTTTGCGTTAGTGCAAACAAAGGCTTACGCAATTTTCAGCTTTGCACCCCGACTGACGCGTTTCAGCTCTTAAATTCACATCAACCCCACACGGCGGGTGCAACAAATTATTTCCATGTTGTTAAGTGGGTGTTATTTTCCGCGCAAGCAATGAACAGGCTGGATTTTTAGACTGCTGCCTGGTGCGTGTCTTCCCCCCATAGGATGTTCATATGAAAACAACGATCTTTAAGAGCCTCTATTTTCAGGTGCTGACGGCGATCACGCTGGGTATCCTGCTTGGCCATTTCTACCCTGACCTCGGCGCCGAGATGAAACCTCTGGGCGATGGCTTCGTCAAACTGATCAAGATGATTATCGCCCCGGTGATCTTCTGCACCGTGGTGACCGGCATCGCCGGCATGGAAAGCATGAAGGCGGTGGGCCGCACCGGCGCCATCGCGCTGCTGTATTTTGAAATCGTCAGCACCATCGCGCTGATTATCGGCCTGGTGATCGTCAACCTGGTGCAACCGGGCGCCGGCATGAACGTCGATCCCGGCACACTGGACGCCAAGGCGGTAGCGGTCTACGCCGAGCAGGCGCAGCAGCAGGGCATCATCCCGTTCCTGCTGGACATCATCCCCGGCAGCGTGATCGGCGCGTTCGCCAGCGGCAACATTCTGCAGGTGCTGTTGTTCGCGGTGCTGTTCGGCTTCGCCCTGCATCGTCTGGGTGACAAGGGGCAGCTGATCTACAACGTGATCGACAGCTTCTCGCGGGTGATTTTCGGCATCATCAACATGATCATGCGCCTGGCGCCGCTCGGGGCCTTCGGTGCGATGGCGTTTACCATCGGTAAATACGGCGTCGGCACCCTGGTGCAACTCGGCCAGCTGATCGTGTGCTTCTACATTACCTGTATCCTGTTCGTGGTGGTGGTGTTGGGCAGCATCGCCCGCGCCAACGGCTTCAGCATCTTCAAATTCGTCAACTACATCAAAGAAGAGCTGTTGATCGTGCTGGGGACCTCGTCGTCCGAGTCCGCGCTGCCGCGCATGCTGGATAAAATGGAGAAATTGGGCTGCAAGAAATCGGTGGTGGGCCTGGTGATCCCGACCGGGTACTCCTTTAACCTGGACGGCACGTCAATCTACCTGACCATGGCCGCGGTGTTTATCGCTCAGGCGACCAATACCCACATGGATATCATGCATCAGGTTACTCTGCTGGTGGTGCTACTGCTTTCCTCCAAAGGCGCGGCGGGCGTGACCGGCAGCGGCTTTATCGTGTTGGCCGCCACCATCTCCGCCGTCGGCCACCTGCCGTTGGCCGGGCTGGCGCTGATCCTCGGCATCGATCGCTTCATGTCGGAAGCCCGCGCGCTGACCAACCTGGTGGGTAACGGAGTGGCGACCGTGGTGGTCGCGAAATGGTGTAACCAGCTGGATGAGAAACAGCTGAAAGATACGCTGAACAACAAAAACGCCGGCGCGGACAAAACGCAGCCTTCCGCCTGATATTGGCGGCGAATCACCGGCCGCAGCCGCGGCCGGTGAGGTACAACCCCTGCCTCGTAACGATTTCTTGCATTAAAAAACCCGCTATCTATTATTTTTCACTCTAATGAGTGACATCCGCAAAGGCGCGCGGTCTAACACGATGGTACACTTTCTGCTTTACGCCCCACTGTGAAACTCAGGGCGTATTTTTATGATTCCATTGAATGGAATACACGCATTTGCATAAGAAATTGGATAGTCATTAAGTAGGGGTTCACATGCAGGGCACCAGAATTCATCTTATAGTTGGTGGGCTGCTATTGGCTGCCGCCAGTAGCAGCGTGCAGGCTGAAGCACTACAACCCGATCCTGCCTGGCAGCAGGGGGCGCTGGCCAACGGGTTTTCATGGCAGATTCTCGATACGCCGCAGCGGCCAAGCGATCGCGTGGAACTGCGGCTGATCGTCAATACCGGCTCTCTGGTGGAGTCTTCGCAGCAGACCGGCTTCGCCCATCTGCTGCCGCGGCTGGCGTTGGCGCGCAGCGAAAGCTTTACCGCGCCGCAGCTGCGCGCCCTGTGGCAACAGAGCGTAGATAACGAGCGGCCGCTGCCGCCGGCGATCGTCTCGTATGATTTCACCATGTATAACCTCAGCCTGCCGAACAACCGGCCCGACCTGCTGAAAGAAGCGCTGGCCTGGCTGGCGGACACCACCGGCAAACTGGCGATCGACGAGCATACGGTACACGCGGTGATGAATTCCACCATCAATCCGGTCGGCACTTTCCCGCCCAATACCCAAGACGTCTGGTGGCGTTACCGCCTGAAAGGCTCGACGCTGCTGGCGCACGATCCTGCGCAGCCGGCGAAACGGCCGGTTAACCTCGAGCAGCTGAAGAAATTCTATCAACAGTGGTATACCCCGGACGCCATGACGCTGTTCGTGGTCGGTAAGATTGACAGCCGCAGCCTGGGCGAGCAGATCAACAAGGCGTTCTCGCCGCTGCAAGGCAAACGTGAAACTCCGGCCCCGATGCCGACGCTGACACCGTTGCCGCAGCAGCCGGTGAGCCTGATCAGCGAGCAGGTGAAACAGGATACGCTGTCGATCATGTGGGATTCGCCGTGGCACCCGATTCGCGATTCGCAGAGCCTGCTCCGTTACTGGCGTGGCGATCTCGCCCGCGAGGCGCTGTTCTGGCATCTTCAGCAGACGCTGGAAAAAAGCGACCAGAAGAGCCTGCATCTGGGCTTTGACTGTCGCGTGCAGTACCAGCGCGGGCAGTGCGCCATCCATCTGGATACGCCGAACAACAACCTGAACGGCAGCCTGGGCTTTATCGCCCGCGAGCTGGCCAACGTGCGTGACAACGGCCTGTCCAAAGAGGAATTCGATGCGTTGCTGGCGCAGAAAAACGATCAGTTAAGCAAGCTGTTCGCCACTTACGCCCGCACCGATACCGACGTGCTGATGAGCCAGCGCCTGCGCTCGCAGCAGAGCGGGGTGGTGGATATCGCACCGGAGCTGTATCAGAAGCTGCGCCAGGAGTTCCTGTCCAGCCTGACGCTGGAGACGCTGAATCAGGCGCTGAAGCTGCAGCTTTCTCAGGAGGCGACGCTGGTGCTGATGCAACCGAAAGGCGAACCGGAAATGAGCATGAAGCAGCTGCAGGAAACCTATGACGGCATCATGATGCCGGCGCCGGCGGTGGTGACGGAAGAAGCCAAACCGGCCGACACCGCGGTGGCAGCGCCGGCGACGGACGCCGGCGCGCAGTAATTTTCAGCAGGCAGGGGGCTCAGGCCCCCTCAGTTGCGGTACAGCACCTTGATGATGTGGTAACCGAACTGGGTTTTGACCGGGCCGTAAGGTTTGAGCAGCGGGATGCTGAACACTGCTTTATCGAACGCCGACACCATCGCGCCTTTGTTGAATTCGCCCAGCGAGCCGCCGTTGCGTTTTGACGGGCAGCTCGAGTATTTGCGCGCCAGCGTGTCGAAGCTGACGCCGCGCTTCAGCTTGGCCAGCAGCTCGTTGGCCAGCTTTTCATTGTCTACCAGAATGTGCAGGGCGCACGCCGTTTTTGCCATGGTATTGCCTTTGTTGATGCGAAAATTGCGCTGATTATACCCGCTAAATCTCATCGGCGCTTTCTGCTACAATTCCCTTCCACGTTTTACAGCCGAGCAAGCCAGCACCATGCGATTAAACCCCAGCCAACAACAAGCCGTCGAATTCGTTACCGGGCCCTGCCTGGTGTTGGCCGGTGCCGGTTCCGGCAAGACGCGCGTTATCACCAACAAGATAGCCCACCTGATCCACCATTGCGGCTATCAGGCGCGGCACATCGCCGCCGTAACCTTTACCAACAAGGCCGCGCGCGAGATGAAAGAGCGCGTGTCGCAAACCCTGGGGCGCAAAGAGGCACGCGGGCTGATGATTTCCACCTTCCATACCCTGGGGCTGGAGATCATCAAGCGGGAATACGTGGCGTTGGGGATGAAGTCTAACTTCTCGCTGTTCGACGATCAGGATCAGCTGGCGCTGTTGAAAGAGCTGACCGAACAGTGGCTGGAAAGTGACAAAACGCTGGTAGCGCAGCTGATTTCGACCATCTCCAACTGGAAAAACGACCTGATCGATCCTCAGCGAGCGGCGGAGCTGGCGCGCTCGGAACGCGACAAGCTGTTCGCTCACTGCTACGGCCTGTACCACGCCCATATGCGGGCGTGCAACGTGCTGGACTTCGACGACCTGATCCTGTTGCCGACGCTGTTGCTGCAACGCAACGAAGAGGTGCGCGAACGCTGGCAGCAGCGTATCCGCTACCTGCTGGTGGATGAGTACCAGGATACCAACACCAGCCAGTACGAGCTGGTGAAGCTGCTGGTGGGCAACCGCGCGCGCTTTACCGTGGTGGGTGACGACGACCAGTCGATCTACTCCTGGCGCGGCGCGCGGCCGCAGAACCTGGTGCTGTTGAAGGAAGATTTCCCGGCGCTGCAGGTGATCAAGCTGGAGCAAAACTACCGTTCAAGCGAGCGCATTCTGAAGGCGGCCAACATTCTGATCGCCAATAACCCGCACGTGTTTGAAAAGCGGCTGTTTTCCGAGTTGGGATATGGCGAAGAGCTGAAGGTGGTGACCGCCAACAACGAGGATCACGAAGCCGAGCGGGTGGTGGGGGAGTTGATCGCCCACCACTTCGTGAAAAAGACCAACTACGGCGACTATGCGATCCTGTACCGCGGCAACCACCAGTCGCGGGTGTTTGAAAAGATGCTGATGCAGAACCGCATTCCGTACAAGATTTCCGGCGGCACGTCGTTCTTCTCGCGCCCCGAGATCAAGGATTTGCTGGCCTACCTGCGCGTGCTGACCAACCCGGAGGATGACAGCGCCTTCCTGCGCATCGTCAATACCCCCAAGCGCGAGATCGGCCCGGCGACGCTGCAGAAGCTCGGCGAATGGGCCAACCAGCGCAACAAGAGTTTATTCCACGCCAGTTTCGATCTGGGGCTGAGCCAGCATTTGACCGGACGCGGGCTGGAATCGTTGCAGCGTTTCACCCACTGGCTGGGCGGCATCGCCCAGCAGGCGGAGCGTGAGCCGGTGGCGGCGGTGCGCGATCTGATCCGCGGCGTGGATTATGAGAGCTGGCTGTTTGAAACCTCGACCAGCCCGAAGGCCGCCGAAATGCGGATGAAGAACGTCAACACGCTGTTCGGCTGGATGACGGAGATGCTGGAAGGCAACGATCTGGACGAGCCGATGACGCTGACCCAGGTGGTGACGCGCTTCACCCTGCGCGATATGATGGAGCGTGGCGAAAGCGAAGAAGAGCTGGATCAGGTACAGCTGATGACGCTGCATGCCTCCAAGGGGCTGGAGTTCCCCTATGTGTTCCTGGTGGGCATGGAAGAGGGGCTGCTGCCGCATCAGAGCAGCATCGATGAAGACAATGTCGACGAAGAACGGCGTCTGGCCTATGTGGGGATCACCCGCGCGCAAAAAGAGCTGATTTTCACCCTGTGCCGCGAGCGCCGTCAGTATGGCGAGCTGGTGCGGCCGGAGCCGAGCCGCTTCCTGCTGGAGCTGCCGCAGGACGATTTGGCGTGGGAAACCGAGCGCAAAGTGGTGAGCCCGCAGGAGCGGATGCAGAAGGGGCAGAGCCATCTGGCCAATATCCGCGCCCAGTTGGCCAAGGCTAAAGGCGGGAATTAAAAAGACAGGGCTAGATTACTGACACAGGAGGAAAAAGCGTGGTTTTTCCTCCTGTGTGGTTATCAGCCGAAAATCAATGAATTGATTTTCCTTATTTTTATATGTTGTCTTCTGTAAACCTGGCAATGCCATCAGGTTTGCCATTAACCTCAGGCGCTCATCGCGCCCTGGTCATTTTAACGTTGTTCTTCCAACCGCAACGTCCAGTGGACGTAGCTCTGCCAGTGGCTTTCCTGCTCCAGCGCCTCGGCGCGCAGCGGATGCTGTTCCAGCCAACCCGGCGGCAAGATCACCGTCAGTTCATCGTCCTGATTGGCGCGTAAACGCACCGCCGGCAGCGTGTCGTCGCGGCGGCGGCTGGCGAAGATGATCGCCAGGCGCAAAATGCGGCACAGACGCTGCGCGGTACGCGGCGGCAGGGCGTTTTGCTGGTTTAACAGCGACAGGTCGAGAGGGTTGCTCTGGTTTTGCAGCAGGGTGGCCAGCAGTTTTTTCTGCGCCGGGGTAAAGCCGGGTAAGTCCAGGTGGCGGATCAGGTAGGCGGCGTGTTGCGGCGCCTGCTTGAAATCGACGCTGAGGCCGAGTTCGTGGATCAGGCTGGCGCTGTGCAACAGCTCGCGACATCGTGCGTCCAGCTGCCACTCGTTGGCGACCTGCTGCGAGAAGTTGGCGGCGAGCTGGCTGACGCGCTCGGCTTGCTCGGTGTCGATCAGGTAACGGCGCTGCAGGTTGCGGATGGTGCGGATGCGAATATCCTGCTCCACCGGCAGATGCAGCATGCCGTAAACCAAGCCTTCACGCAGCGCCCCGCCGGCCAGCATCATGCTCTCGATGCCCAGCTCCTGGAAGATGGCCAACAGAATGGACAGGCCACTCGGGAAGACCAGCGCGCGCTCCAGCGTCAACCCTTCGATCTCCAACTCTTCCAGCTTACCGCACTGAATGGCGCGCTGTTTCAGCTGGCGCAGCTTGGGCAGGGTGATGCGTTCATCCATGCCTTGCGCCACCATGATCTCCTGCAGCGCCTGCACGGTGCCGGAAGCGCCGACGCAGATCTGCCAACCTTGCTGGCGCAACTGCGGTGCGATCGGCCGCACCATTTCGCGCGCGGCCTGTTCGGCGCGCTCGAAGTTTTCTTGCCCAAGGTTGCGATCGCTGAAGTAGCACTCCAGCCAGGTGACGCAGCCCATCGACAGACTATACAGCTGCGATGCCTGTGCGCCGGTGCCGGTGACCAGTTCGGTGCTGCCGCCGCCGATGTCGACGACCAGCCGCTGCTCCGGCCCGCCGGTGGTGTGCGCGACGCCGTGATAAATCAGCCGCGCCTCTTCTTCGCCGCTGATCACCTGCACCGGGCAGCCGAGGATTTGCTCGGCGACCTGCAGGAACTCATCGGCGTTGGATGCCAGGCGCAGCGTGGCGGTAGCGACGACGCGGATCTGCTCGCGCGGGATGTCCTGCAGGCGTTCGGAGAACAGCCGCAGGCACTGCCAGCCGCGCTGCATGGCCTCATGCGACAGGTGATTGTTCTGATCCAGCCCGGCCGCGAGGCGCACCTTCCGCTTGATCCGCGCCAGAGTCTGAATGCTGCCGGCCACCTCGCGCACCACCAACATGTGGAAGCTGTTGGAGCCGAGATCGATAGCAGCATAAAGCGTGCTGGAGCTGAGCATGGCAATCAGCTCGGGCGTTTACGGTTGTTGCGCGGCGCGCCGCCGCGACGAGGCGCGGAGTTGCGACGTGGGCCGTTACCGCCGCGCGGGCGCGACAGGCGCTTCGGCGCCGGCAAATCGGTCAGCAGCGCATCGCTGTTGTACTTGCTCACCGGAATGCTGTGGTCGATATAGGTCTCGATCGCCGGCAGGTTGAGCGCGTACTCTTCACATGCCAGGCTGATGGAGTGGCCGCTGGCGCCTGCACGGCCGGTACGGCCGATGCGGTGCACGTAATCTTCGCAATCGTCAGGCAGATCGTAGTTGAAGACGTGGGTGACAGCAGGAATGTGCAGACCGCGCGCGGCGACGTCGGTGGCGACCAGAATATCGAGGTTGCCTTTGGTGAAGTCTTCGAGAATACGCAGGCGTTTTTTCTGCGCCACGTCACCGGTCAGCAGGCCGACGCGGTGACCGTCGGCGGCCAGATGGCCCCAGATGTCTTCGCAGCGGTGCTTGGTGTTGGCGAAGATGATGGCGCGATCCGGCCACTCTTCTTCGATCAGCGTCTGCAGCAGACGCATTTTTTCTTCGTTGGACGGGTAGAACAGCTCTTCTTTAATGCGGTGGCCGGTTTTCTGTTCCGGTTCCACTTCAACATATTCGGCGTTGTTCATCTGCTCGAAGGCCAGTTCGCGTACGCGATAGGACAGGGTGGCGGAGAACAGCATGTTCAGGCGTTGATCGGCCGCAGGCATGCGACGGAACAGCCAACGGATGTCTTTGATAAAGCCGAGATCGTACATGCGATCGGCTTCATCCAGCACGACAACCTGCATCGCGGCGAGATCGACATAGTTCTGTTTGGTGTAATCGATTAAACGGCCGGTGGTGCCAATCAGAATGTCCACGCCGCTTTCCAGCACTTTCAGCTGTTTGTCATAGCCGTCGCCGCCGTAGGCCAGGCCCAGTTTCAGGCCGGTGCTCTGGGAGAGCGCTTCTGCATCGGAGTGGATTTGCACCGCCAGTTCACGCGTAGGCGCCATGATCAAGGCGCGCGGCTGATTGGTCTGGCGATCCTGTTTCGCCGGGTGAGTCAGCAAATAGTGAAAAGTAGACGCCAAAAACGCCAGCGTCTTTCCGGTACCGGTTTGCGCCTGACCTGCAACGTCACGCCCGGAGAGCGTGAGCGGCAATGCTAACGCCTGGATGGGCGTGCAATTGTGAAACCCTTTTTTCTCAAGGGCTTCAAGGACTAACGGGTGCAGGGCGAAGTCGGAAAACTTCTGTTCGGTCAAGTGTGTTTTGCTCATAGTGTGGTAGAATATCAGCTAACTATTGCTTTACGAAAGCACATCCGTTGAAATAAACGCGGTGCAATAAAATCACCTTGAGTTGGTTAATGCTACACCAACAAGGTAGACATAATCCTGTGGAGTAGAACATGAGCGATAAAATTATTCACCTGACTGACAGCAGCTTCGAAGCTGACGTGCTGAAAGCGGAAGGGCCGATCCTGGTCGATTTCTGGGCTGAATGGTGTGGGCCGTGCAAGATGATTGCTCCGATTCTGGATGAGATTGCCGAAGAGTTCGAAGGCAAACTGACCATCACCAAGCTGAATATCGATCAGAACCCGGCTACCGCGCCTAAGTACGGTATCCGTGGCATCCCTACGCTGTTGCTGTTCAAGAACGGTGAAGTGGCCGCGACCAAGGTTGGCGCGTTGTCCAAAGGTCAGCTCAAAGATTTCCTGAACGCGAATCTGTAATCGGGCGGGAAGCCCCGTATCAGGCGCCTGGCGGTGATGTTCAATTCACCGCTAGACGCCTGCCAAGAAGCGTGTTAAGTTTAACCACACTGCATATAGAACTTGCCCGAAGTTTTAAATCTAAAGAGTTTGAATCTAAAGCTATACTCTGTGTCGAACCACTGGCGTTGAAAGTAAACTGAACTCAGCCCGTGTTTTGGCAATCAAACGGTTTTGCAAAAATCATTTTTAAGGTACCTTCGATCTTCAACCGTCAATGCGTGCGCCCGATGTAAGCCATTTCTTACCGCGACGGCTCTGCGCCCGGTGATCGAACGTCCAGTAAACAGGCACGCATTTCGCTGCCATACCATTCACGATACAAGTTCGAGACATACCCCGAGTTTAAGAACCCACCACTATGAATCTTACCGAATTAAAGAATACGCCGGTTTCTGAGCTGATTACTCTCGGCGAAAATATGGGGCTGGAAAACCTTGCCCGCATGCGCAAGCAGGACATTATCTTCTCCATTCTGAAGCAACATGCGAAAAGCGGAGAAGATATCTTCGGCGACGGCGTGCTCGAGATATTGCAGGATGGATTCGGTTTCCTCCGCTCTGGAGACAGTTCCTACCTCGCCGGTCCCGACGACATCTATGTATCCCCTAGCCAAATCCGCCGCTTCAACCTCCGCACAGGTGACACCATTTCCGGTAAGATTCGTCCGCCAAAAGAAGGCGAGCGCTATTTTGCCCTGTTGAAAGTCAACGAAGTCAACTACGACAAGCCGGAAAACGCCCGCAGCAAGATCCTGTTCGAGAACTTGACGCCGTTGCACGCCAATTCCCGTCTGCGGATGGAGCGCGGCAACGGCTCGACCGAAGACCTGACGGCGCGCGTACTGGACCTGGCGGCACCGATTGGCCGCGGCCAGCGCGGTCTGATCGTGGCACCGCCGAAAGCCGGTAAAACCATGCTGCTGCAGAACATTGCGCAGAGCATCGCTTACAACCACCCAGACTGCGTGCTGATGGTGCTGCTGATCGACGAACGTCCGGAAGAAGTGACCGAGATGCAGCGCCTGGTGAAAGGCGAAGTGATCGCATCGACCTTCGACGAACCGGCTTCGCGCCACGTGCAAGTGGCCGAAATGGTAATCGAGAAGGCCAAGCGCCTGGTTGAGCACAAGAAAGACGTGATCATTCTGCTTGACTCCATCACCCGTCTGGCGCGTGCCTACAACACCGTGGTACCGGCTTCCGGCAAGGTGCTGACCGGTGGTGTGGACGCCAACGCCCTGCATCGTCCGAAGCGTTTCTTCGGTGCGGCACGTAACGTGGAAGAGGGCGGCAGCCTGACCATCATCGCGACCGCGCTGGTTGATACCGGTTCGAAGATGGACGAAGTGATCTACGAAGAATTTAAAGGTACCGGCAACATGGAATTGCACCTGGCGCGTAAAATCGCCGAGAAACGCGTATTCCCTGCGATCGATTACAACCGCTCCGGTACCCGTAAAGAAGAGCTGCTTACCACCTCCGAAGAGCTGCAAAAAATGTGGATCTTGCGCAAAATCATTCATCCGATGGGTGAGATTGACGCGATGGAGTTCCTCATTAATAAGTTGGCGATGACTAAAACCAACGATGAATTCTTCGATATGATGAAACGCTCATAATTCGTTAAAAAATTCGCTGAACGCCACGCCTAGTCGTGGCGTTTTTTGCTTTTGGCGGATACGATAAGTAGCGGTAATGGAAAAGTAAGTTGTTTCTACGACTTATTGAGAATTCTTCTTGTTTTCGATATCTGGGTGTGCGACATGTTACAGCCGGAATTGGCCGCGGTGCTGGGGCGAATGAGAATGAATTCCCGCATCATAAGAAATGACTGAAAGGCAACGGGATCTCATGGCATAGCCTGTCGCCCATGTTAAGCTGCCTTATCTTCTTACGAGATCTGTTAATTGTGAACCTACTCACTATGAGTACTGAAATTCTATTTGTTTTCCTATTCTCCTTAGCTTTCCTCTTTGTTGCCCGTAAGGTAGCGAAACGCATTGGGTTGGTCGATAAGCCGAACTATCGTAAACGTCACCAAGGATTAATTCCGTTGGTTGGCGGTATTGCGGTCTATGCCGGTCTATGTTTCGCTTTCTTTATATCGGAACAAAAGATTGCACACAGTGAACTTTACCTCACCTGCGCGGGCATTTTAGTGTTCATCGGTGCCTTGGATGACCGTTTTGATATCAGCGTTAAGATCAGGGCGTTAGTTCAGGCATTGGTAGGCATTGCCATGATGGTGTGCGCCGGTTTGTATCTGCGCAGCTTTGGCCATGTACTGGGTAACTGGGAAGTCTTACTGGGTCCCTTTGGCTATTTGGTGACGCTGTTTGCGGTATGGGCGGCTATCAATGCTTTCAATATGGTTGACGGCATTGATGGCTTGCTGGGTGGGTTGTCGTGTGTCTCCTTCGGTGCGCTAGGCCTGCTGCTGTACCTGAGCGGCCATAACGAGCTGGCGTTCTGGTGCTTTGCTATGATCGCTGCCATCGTTCCCTATATTTTGCTCAACCTCGGTATCCTCGGCCGCCGCTATAAAGTGTTCATGGGCGATGCCGGTAGCACCCTGATCGGCTTTACCGCCATTTGGTTGCTGCTGCAAAGTTCGCAGGGAGCCACTCGCTCGATCAATCCGGTGACTGCGCTGTGGATCATCGCGATTCCGCTGATGGATATGATAGCGATCATGTATCGTCGTTTGCGCAAAGGAATGAGTCCCTTCTCTCCCGATCGTCAACATATTCACCATCTGATCATGCGCGCCGGTTTTACGCCAAGGCAGGCTTTTGTGCTCATCACTCTGGCTGCCGTGTTGTTAGCTGCGGTTGGTGTGATCGGCGAGCGCCTGACTTTTATCCCTGAGTGGATTATGTTGGCATTATTCTTGCTTGCTTTCTTCCTGTACGGTTACTGCATCAAGCGCGCCTGGCGGGTTGCGCGGTACATTAAGCGTATCAAGCGTCGCCTGCGGCGTTCGAGCGATAACAAGCAAGTATCTTAACCAGAGGCTTTTTGGCTGTGATGAATCCAGAAACAACGTCTGACAAGCATACCCCGGCGGTGGATAACGAACTCGATATCCGCGGCCTGTGCTGCACCCTGTGGCGCGGCAAACCGTGGATTATCGGCATTGCGGTGCTGTTCGCGGCGGTCGCGTTGATCGTCTCTTATCTGGTTAAGCAAGAGTGGAGCGCGACCGCCATCACCGACAAACCCACGGTGAATGCGTTGGGCGGTTACTACTCCCAACAGCAGTTCCTGCGTAATCTGGACGTGCGCACGCTGCCGGCGACGGCCGGCGATCAGCCGAGCATCGCGGATGAAGCTTACAATGAGTTCATCATGCAACTGGCGGCTTACGATACGCGTCGCGATTTCTGGCTGCAGAGCGATTACTACAAGCAACGTCAGGAAGGGGATGCTCGCGCCGATGCGACGCTGCTCGACGAGCTGATCAACAACATCCTGTTTACGCCCCGCGACGACAAGAAAGTGCCGAACGACGGCGTGAAGCTGACGGCGGAAACCGCTGCGGACGCCAACCGCCTGCTGCGTCAATACGTGGCTTTCGCCAGCCACCGCGCTGCCCTGCACCTGAATGAAGAGATTCAGGGGGCGTGGGCCGCTCGCACCACCTCGATGAAAGCGCAGGTCAAGCGCCAGGAAGCGGTGGCGGAGTCGGTTTACAAGCGCGAGCTGAACACCACGCAGCAGGCGCTGAAAATCGCCGAAAGCCAGGGGATCAGCCGCGCGCAAACCGACACTCCGGCCGAGCAACTGCCGGATTCGGATCTGTTCCTGCTGGGCCGGCCAATGCTGCAGGCGCGTCTGGAAGGCCTGCAGGCCTCCGGCCCGACCTATGACCTGGATTACGATCAGAACCGTGCGATGCTGGCGACGCTGAACGTTGGCCCGACGTTGGATGAGAAGTTCCAGACCTATCGTTATTTGCGCACGCCGGAGGAGCCGGTAAAACGCGACAGCCCGCGCCGGGTATTCTGGCTGATTTTGTGGGGCGCGATGGGCGCTTTGGTCGGCGCGGGTGTTGCCTTGGCGCGTCGGCCGCGTAGTTAAAAAATAATATAATAATCTGATGCGGGGCGCGTGAGCGCCCCATTCGCAGGCGGGGCCTGCGATTAACCGACCAAAAGAGATTCGCTGTGAAAGTGTTGACTGTTTTCGGCACCAGACCTGAAGCCATTAAAATGGCACCGCTGGTACATGCACTGGCCCAGGATGAGGCTTTTGACGCAAGAGTCTGCGTAACGGCACAGCATCGTGAGATGTTGGATCAGGTATTGCGGTTGTTTGAGATCACGCCGGATTACGACCTGAACATCATGAAACCCGGCCAGGGGTTAACGGAAATCACCTGTCGTATCCTGGAAGGGCTGAAAGGGGTGCTGGAAGAGTTCAAACCGGACGTGGTGCTGGTGCACGGCGATACCACCACCACGCTGGCGACCAGCCTGGCGGCGTTCTATCAACGGATTCCCGTTGGGCATGTCGAGGCCGGGCTGCGCACCGGCAATCTGTATTCTCCGTGGCCGGAAGAGGCCAACCGCAAACTGACCGGCCATCTGGCGATGTACCATTTCGCGCCAACCGAGAACTCGCGCCAAAATCTGTTGCGCGAGCTGCTGCCGGACAACCGTATTTTCGTGACCGGCAATACGGTGATCGATGCGCTGTTCTGGGTGCGTGACCGTGTGATGAGCGATGCCGCGCTGCGAGCTGACTTGGCGCAGCGTTACCCGTTCCTCGATGCCGACAAGAAACTGATTCTGGTCACCGGCCATCGCCGCGAAAGCTTTGGCGGCGGCTTTGAGCGAATTTGCAGCGCGCTGGCGGAAATCGCCCGCAATCACCCGGAAGTGCAGGTGGTGTATCCGGTGCATCTCAATCCGAACGTCAGTGAGCCAGTGAATCGCATTTTGAAAGGCATCGACAACGTCATGCTGATCGAGCCGCAGGATTATCTGCCGTTTGTCTATTTGATGACCCAGGCTTACATGATCCTGACCGATTCCGGCGGCATTCAGGAAGAGGCGCCATCGTTAGGCAAACCGGTGCTGGTGATGCGCGAAACCACTGAACGCCCGGAAGCAATAGATGCGGGCACGGTGCGTCTGGTCGGCACCGATGTGGCCAAAATTGTTGAAGCGGTGACCCGGCTGTTGACGGACGAAAGCGAATATCACGCGATGAGTCGGGCGCACAACCCATACGGTGACGGACATGCCTGTCAGCGTATCCTCGAAGCTTTAAAGAATCATCAGGTGACACTATGAGTTTTGACACTATTTCGGTTATCGGCCTGGGTTATATCGGCTTGCCAACGGCGGCGGCGTTCGCTTCCCGCAAGAAAAAAGTGGTGGGTGTAGATGTTAACCAACATGCGGTAGATACCATTAACCGCGGTGCGATCCACATCGTCGAGCCGGATCTGGACAAAGTGGTCAAGGACGCCGTCGACGGCGGTTTCCTGCAAGCGGTAACCAAACCGCTGGCGGCCGATGCGTTCCTGATCGCGGTGCCTACGCCGTTCAAGGGCGATCACGAGCCGGATCTTGCTTATGTCGAAGCGGCGGCGAAATCGCTGGCGCCGGTGCTGAAAAAAGGCGATCTGGTGATCCTGGAGTCCACCTCGCCGGTAGGTGCCACCGAACAGATGGCGGAATGGCTGGCACAGGCGCGCAGCGATCTCAGCTTCCCGCAGCAAGCGGGCGAAGCGGCGGACGTGAATATCGCCTACTGCCCGGAGCGCGTGTTGCCGGGGCAGGTGATGGTGGAGCTGATTCAAAACGACCGTGTGATCGGCGGCATGACGCCAAAGTGCTCGGAACGAGCCAGCGCGCTGTACAAGATTTTCCTCGAGGGCGAATGCGTGATCACCAACTCGCGCACTGCCGAGATGTGCAAGCTGACGGAAAACAGCTTCCGCGACGTGAATATCGCCTTTGCCAACGAATTGTCGTTGATCTGCGCCGAACAGGGGATCAACGTCTGGGAACTGATCCGCCTGGCGAACCGTCATCCGCGGGTGAATATTCTGCAGCCGGGGCCGGGCGTAGGCGGTCACTGCATCGCCGTTGATCCGTGGTTTATCGTGGCGCAAAACCCGCAGCAGGCGCGCTTAATTCACACCGCACGCCTGGTGAACGACGGTAAACCGCTGTGGGTGGTCGACCGGGTGAAAGCGGCGGTAGCCGATTGCCTGGCCGCCACCGACAAGCGTGCGTCCGAGGTGAAAATTGCCTGCTTCGGCCTGGCCTTCAAGCCGAATATCGACGATCTGCGTGAAAGCCCGGCGGTAGAAGTGGCGCACCTGATCGCCGAATGGCACGTCGGTGAGACGCTGGCGGTGGAACCGAACGTTGAACAGCTGCCGAAGTCGCTGGCGGGCCATGTGACGCTGACGCCAATCGCTGAGGCGTTGCAGCAGGCCGATGTGATCGTGATGTTGGTCGATCACCAGCAGTTCAAGGCCATCCGGCCGGAAGAAATCAAACAAACCTGGGTGGTCGATACCAAGGGAGTCTGGCGTTGAAACGTATCTTGGTGACCGGTGGTGCCGGCTTTATCGGTTCTGCGGTCGTGCGACACATCATCGAAGCCACCGATGACAGCGTGGTGGTGGTGGATAAGCTGACCTATGCCGGCAACCTTGAATCGCTGGCGGTGGTGGCCGAGAGCGAGCGCTATGCTTTCGAACAGGTCGACATCTGCGATCGCGCCGAGCTGGATCGGGTATTTGCCCAGTATCAGCCGGACGTGGTGATGCACCTGGCGGCGGAAAGCCATGTCGATCGCTCTATCGATGGCCCGGCGGCGTTTATCGAGACCAATGTGGTCGGCACTTATACCCTGTTGGAAGCGGCGCGCCACTACTGGCAGCCGCTGGCGACGGAGAAGAAGCAGGCTTTCCGTTTCCATCATATCTCCACCGACGAAGTATACGGCGACCTGCACGGCACCGACGATCTGTTCACCGAAACCACGCCGTATGCGCCGAGCAGTCCCTATTCCGCCTCCAAGGCGTCGAGCGATCACCTGGTTCGCGCCTGGTTGCGCACCTACGGTTTGCCGACCCTCGTGACCAACTGTTCGAACAACTACGGCCCTTATCACTTCCCGGAGAAGTTGATTCCGTTGGTGATTCTGAATGCGGTAGCCGGCAAACCGTTGCCGGTATACGGCAACGGCGCGCAGGTGCGCGACTGGCTGTATGTCGAGGATCACGCGCGCGCGCTCTATCAGGTCGTGACCGAAGGCGTGGTAGGCGAAACCTACAATATCGGTGGCCATAACGAGCGCAAGAATATTGAAGTGGTGCAGACCATTTGTGATCTGCTGGAAGAACTGGCGCCGAACAAGCCGCAGGGCGTGGCGAACTACCGCGATCTGATCACTTACGTGAAGGATCGCCCTGGCCACGATATGCGTTACGCCATCGACGCCGGCAAAATCGATCGTGAGTTGGGTTGGCGGCCGCAGGAAACGTTCGAAAGCGGCCTTCGCAAAACCGTGGTTTGGTACCTGAACAACGAAACCTGGTGGCGCCGGGTGCAAGACGGTTCTTATGCCGGCGAGCGTTTGGGGCTGTCAGATTAATCTAACGCCGCGCCGCTTTGCGGCGGCGCGGCGGGTTTTGGAGTACGTATGAAAGGTATTATTCTGGCTGGCGGTTCCGGTACGCGTCTGCATCCGATTACTCGTGGTGTGTCCAAGCAACTGCTGCCGATCTACGACAAGCCGATGATCTATTACCCGTTGTCGGTGCTGATGCTGGCGGGGATCAACGACATTCTGATTATCTCCACGCCGGAAGATTTGCCTTCATTCAAGCGTTTGTTAGGCTGCGGAGAAGCATTCGGCATCACTCTCAGCTATGCCGAACAGCCAAGTCCCGATGGCCTGGCTCAGGCATTTTTGATCGGTGAAGAATTTTTGGCCGGTGAGCCGAGCTGTCTGGTATTGGGTGACAATATTTACTTTGGTCAGGGGTTCAGTCCCAAGCTGAAAAGCGTTGCGGCTCGTTCCACCGGCGCGACCGTGTTTGGCTATCAGGTGATGGATCCCGAACGCTTTGGCGTGGTGGAGTTTGACGACCACTTCCGCGCGCTGTCGATCGAAGAAAAACCGGTTAAACCGAAGTCTAACTGGGCGGTGACCGGCCTGTACTTCTACGATAGCCAGGTGGTGGAGTTTGCCAAACAGGTGAAGCCTTCGGAGCGCGGCGAGCTGGAAATCACCAGCATTAACCAGATGTATCTGGAACGCGGAGAGCTGAACGTCGAGCTGCTGGGGCGTGGTTTCGCCTGGTTGGATACCGGCACGCACGACAGCTTGCTGGAAGCCAGCAGCTTCGTGCAGACGGTCGAGAAACGCCAGGGCTTTAAAATCGCCTGTCTTGAGGAGATCGCCTGGCGCAATGGCTGGCTGGATGACGAGGGCGTGAAACGCGCGGCTCAGACGCTGGCCAAAACCGGTTACGGCAAATACTTACTGGATTTATTGCATGCGCGTCCACGCCAGTATTGAACCGCTGCAGTGGGAGAGCGACTTCTTCCACTTGGAAAGCGCCAAGTTACATTTCGATAACTCGGCGGCGTCTGTAGCTGAAGCTGATTTGAACGCTTATGCATTGGTGCAGGCCAAAATCCCCGCTTGCCGCCTGGAGTGGGCCGATGCGCTGTCGGCGCTGGGATTCCGGCTGGTCGAAGGGGAAGTGGACGTGGCACTGAACGTTGCGCCTGAAAGCACGACGGCCGATGGCGCTTCGGCGGCTGCGGTGCGTCTGGCCGTTCCCGAGGATATCCCGTCATTGCGCGCTGCCGCCGGTGAGGTGTTCGCCGCCAGCCGGTTTCGTGCACCGTGGTACGATCGCGCCGATAGTGGGCGATTCTATGCGGCCTGGATCGAAAAGGCCGTTCTGGGCACTTTTGATCATCAGTGCCTGTTGGCGCTGGGCGAACAGGGGCAACCCGAAGGCTTTGTCAGCCTGCGTGACATTGGCGGTCAGGAAACGCGCATCGGCCTGCTGGCGGCTTTCCCTGGCGCATCCGGCCGGGGCGTGGGCGCCAGGCTGATGGCCGCGGCGATCGCCGAATGTCGGCAGCAGGGGATGCAGCGCCTGCGGGTTGCGACACAGGTAGGCAATATCAGCGCATTACGACTCTATCAACGACAGGGTGCCGTGATTGAAAGCACCGCGTATTGGTTATACAGAGGTAGACATGATTCCATTTAACGCTCCACCGGTTGTTGGCACTGAACTGGAATATATGCAGGCTGCCATGGGCAGCGGCAAATTGTGCGGCGATGGCGGTTTCACCCGTCGCTGCCAGCAGTGGATGGAACAGCGTTTCGGCAGCGCGAAAGTGTTGTTGACGCCTTCCTGCACCGCGTCGTTGGAAATGGCCGCCATCCTGCTGGATATCCAGCCGGGTGACGAAGTGATCATGCCGAGCTTTACCTTCGTTTCAACCGCCAACGCCTTTGTGCTGCGCGGCGCCAAAGTGGTGTTCGTCGACCTGCGTCCAGACACCATGAACATCGACGAAACCAAAATTGAAGCGGCAATCACCGATAAAACCCGCGCGATTGTGCCAGTGCACTATGCCGGCGTTGCCTGCGAGATGGATACCATCATGGCGCTGGCGAAGAAATATAACCTGTTCGTGGTGGAAGACGCCGCGCAGGGCGTGATGTCGACCTACAAAGGCAAGGCATTGGGCACCATTGGCCATATCGGCTGCTTCAGTTTCCATGAAACCAAAAACTACACCGCCGGCGGCGAAGGCGGCGCGACGCTGGTGAACGATCCGGCCCTGATCGACCGGGCGGAAGTCATCCGCGAAAAAGGCACCAACCGCAGCCAGTTCTTCCGTGGCCAGGTCGATAAATATACCTGGCGCGACATCGGTTCCAGCTATCTGATGTCTGACCTGCAGGCCGCCTACCTGTGGGGCCAGCTGGAAGTGGCGGAACGCATCAACCAGCGCCGTTTGGCACTGTGGCAGAAGTACTACGACAGCTTCCTGACGTTAGCGCAGTCAGGGCGCATCGAGTTGTCGATCGTCCCGGCGGACTGCGAGCACAATGCGCACATGTTCTATATCAAGCTGCGTGATATTGAAGAGCGCACGGCCTTTATCGACTACCTGAAGGAAGCCGAAATCATGGCGGTGTTCCACTATATCCCACTGCACGCGTGCCCGGCCGGTGAACAGTTCGGTCGCTTTGCCGGTGAAGATCGTTACACCACACAGGAAAGCGCGCGCCTGGTGCGTTTGCCGCTGTTCTACAATATGTCTGATGTCAATCAGCGTACGGTAATCAATACCATTCTGAGCTTCTTCGCCTGATATGTCGTTGGCAAAAGCATCGATATGGACCGCCGGCTCCACGCTGATCAAAATCGGCGTGGGGCTGTTGGTAGTGAAACTGCTGGCGGTGGCGTTTGGCCCCAGCGGGGTGGGGCAGGCGGGTAACTTCCGCCAGTTGATTACCGTGCTGGGCGTGCTGTCCGGCGCGGGCATTTTTAACGGCATCACCAAATACGTGGCGGAGTACCACCAGGATCCGCAGCGTCTGCGTCTGGCGGTGGGCACCGCGTCGAGCATCGTGCTGGTTTTTTCGACCTTGCTGGCGCTGGTGTTTCTGTTCGCTGCCGAACCGATCAGCATTGGGCTGTTCGGGCATGCCGATTACGTCGATGTAGTGCGCGCCGTCGCCTTCATTCAGATGGGCATCGCCTACGCCAACCTGTTCATGGCGGTGCTGAAAGGCTATCGCGACGCGATGGGCAATGCGCTGGCGGTGATCGGCGGCAGCCTGATTGGCGTGGTGGCTTATTACCTGTGCTTCAAGCTGGGGGGCTATGAAGGCGCGCTGGCGGGGCTGGCGCTGGTGCCCGCGTTGGTGGTGTTGCCTGCCGGGCTGATGCTGTGGCGGCGCAAAACGCTGCCGCTGCGCTATCTGGCGCCGCGTTGGGACAAACTCGTGGCCGGCAACCTCGGCAAATTCACCCTCATGGCGTTGATCACCTCGGTGACGCTGCCGGTGGCCTACGTGATGATGCGTAACCTGTTGGCCGCCCATTACGGCTGGGATGAGGTGGGGATTTGGCAGGGCGTCAGCAGCATTTCCGATGCCTATCTGCAGTTCATCACCGCCTCGTTTACCGTCTATCTGCTGCCGACGCTGTCGCGGCTGACGGACAAGGGCGCTATCGCGCGCGAGATCGTGCGCTCGCTGAAATTCGTGCTGCCGGCGGTAGCGGTGGCGAGCTTTACGGTTTGGGTGCTGCGCGATTTCGCTATTTGGCTGCTGTTCTCGGACAAGTTTGTTGCCATGCGCGATCTGTTTGCCTGGCAGCTGGTGGGCGACGTGCTGAAAGTCGGGGCCTATGTGTTCGGCTACCTGGTGATCGCCAAAGCGTCGCTGCGCTTCTATATCCTGACGGAAGTCAGCCAGTTTCTGCTGCTGACGCTGTTCTCGCACTGGCTGATCCCGCTGCATGGCGCGCTGGGGGCGGCTCAGGCCTATATGGCAACCTACATCGTGTATTTCGCGCTCTGTAGCTGCGTGTTTCTTATTTATCGTAGACGAGTATGACCACACTGATTCACGTTCTGGGATCCGATATCCCGCATCATAACCAGACGGTGCTGCGCTTCTTCAACGACGTGCTGGCGCCGCGTCTGCCTGCTGAGCAAACGCGGCATTTTATGGTGGCGGCCAAGGATGTGGCGGCACTGGGGGATTTCCCCGCCCTGAACATTGAGCCCTACGCAGACAAGAAAAGCCTGGCGGCAGCGGTCATCGCCCGCGCCCAGGCCGATCGCGGCGCACGTTTTTTCCTGCACGGCCAGTTCAATCCGGGGCTGTGGCTGGCGCTGTTGAGCGGCAAAATCAAGGCGCGTCAGGTCAGTTGGCATATTTGGGGCGCCGATCTGTATGAGGACGCCACCAGCTGGAAATTCCGTCTGTTCTATCTGTTGCGCCGCATTGCGCAGGGGCGAGTAGGGAACGTGTTTGCCACTCGCGGCGACGTGATTCACTACCAGCAGCGCCATGCGCGGGTGCCGGCCTCACTGCTGTACTTCCCGACCCGCATGGATCCGGCGCTGACCGACGTTCACGTTGAGAAAAACCTGGCCGGGCCGATGACGATTCTGGTGGGTAACTCCGGCGATCGCAGCAATCGGCATATCGAAGCGCTGCGGGCGATTCATCAGCAGTTCGGCGCCGACGTGCGCGTGATCCTGCCGATGGGGTATCCCGCCAACAACGATGCCTACATCGAGCAGGTGCGCGCCGCCGGGTTGCCGCTGTTCGGCGAGAAAAACCTGCAGCTGCTCACGCAACAGGTGGCGTTCGAGGACTACCTCAATATTCTGCGCGCCTGCGATCTGGGCTATTTCATTTTCAATCGCCAGCAGGGGATTGGCACCCTGTGCCTGCTGATTCAGTTCGGCGTGCCTTTTGTGCTCAGCCGGCAAAACCCGTTCTGGCAGGATTTGGCGGAACAGCATCTGCCGGTGCTGTTCTACGGCGATTCGCTGGACGAGGCGGTGGTGCGCGAAGCGCAGCGTCAGCTGGCGGCGGTGGATAAACAGGCGATCGCCTTCTTCAATCCGAACTATGTCGACGGCTGGCAGCAAGCTCTGGCGTTGGCGGCGGGAGAAAGCTCATGACGTTGGCGCAATTCGGCGGCCTGTTTGTCGTCTATCTGGTCAGCCTGACGTTTATCCTGACGCTGACCTACCAGGAGTTTCGGCGCGTGCGCTTTAACTTCAACGTCTTCTTCTCGCTGCTGTATTTGCTGACGTTCTATTTCGGTTTTCCTTTGACCTGCCTGCTGGTGTTCCAGTTTGACGTCGAGGTGGTGCCGGTGGAGTTTCTGCTGTACGCCCTGCTGTCGGCGACGGCGTTTTACGCCATCTATTACGTCACCTACAAGACCCGGCTGCGCAAGCGCCGCACGGAGCCGCGCGCGGCGCTGTTTACCATGAACCGGGTAGAGACTCATATGACCTGGGTGCTGCTGGCATTGGTGGCGATCGGTACCGTTGGGATCTTCTTCATGCAGAACGGCTTCCTGCTGTTCAAGCTCAATTCCTACAGCCAGATTTTCTCCAGCGACGTGTCCGGCGTGGCGCTCAAGCGGTTCTTCTACTTCTTCATTCCGGCGATGCTGGTGGTCTATTTCCTGCGGCAGGATCTGCGCGCCTGGTTCTTGTTCCTGGTGGCGACGGTGGCGTTCGGTATTCTGACCTATGTGATCGTCGGCGGCACCCGCGCCAACATCATCATCGCCTTCGCGCTGTTCCTGTTTATCGGCATCGTGCGCGGCTGGATCACGCTGTGGATGCTGGCGGCGGCGGGCATATTCGGCGTGGTCGGCATGTTCTGGCTGGCGTTGAAGCGCTACAGCCTGGACGTCAGCGGCGCGGAAGCGTTCTATACCTTCCTCTACCTGACCCGCGATACCTTCTCGCCGTGGGAAAACCTGGCGCTGCTGCTGCAAAATTACGACAAGATCGATTTCCAGGGCCTGGCGCCGATCTTGCGTGATTTCTACGTCTTTATCCCAACCTGGCTATGGCCGGGCCGGCCGGACGTGGTGCTGAACTCGGCCAACTATTTCACCTGGGAAGTGCTGAACAACCACTCCGGGCTGGCGATTTCGCCGACGTTGATCGGTTCGCTGGTGGTGATGGGCGGTGCGCTGTTTATCCCGCTCGGTGCGATTCTGGTGGGCATGATCATCAAGTGGTTCGACTGGTTGTATGAGTTGGGCAAAACCGAGCCGAACCGTTATAAGGCGGCCATTCTGCAGGGGTTCTGCTTCGGCGCGGTGTTCAACATCATCGTTTTGGCGCGCGAAGGGGTGGATTCATTCGTGTCGCGCGTGGTGTTCTTCTGCATTATTTTCGGCACCTGTCTGGTGTTGGCGAAGTTGCTGTATTGGCTGTTCGATACCGCCGGGCTGATCAAGGCCAGAGTGACGCGCGCCCGCGCGCTGGCGTCTCCGCCTCGGGCCAACGGTCTTTTGTAAGGGTAATGAGAACGATGGAAGCAAAGATTTCGGTGCCGCAGTATGAGCTGCGCGGTTTCAGCCTGTGGGGCTTTCGCGATATGGCGCACTGTATGGACTTTTTGTTCGACGGCGGCCGGGTAAAACAGGGCACGCTGGTGGCTATGAACGCGGAAAAGATCCTGAAGGCGGAAGAGGATCAGGCGCTGCATGCGTTGCTGGATGAGGCGGAGTATAAGTACGCCGACGGCATCAGCATGGTGCGTTCGATTCGTCGCAAATACCCGGCGGCGGACGTTTCGCGCGTGGCGGGCGCCGATCTGTGGGAAGCCTTGATGCAACGCGCCGGCCGTGAAGGCACGCCGGTCTTCCTGGTCGGCGGCAAGCCCGAGGTCTTGGCGCAAACCGAGCAAAAGCTGCGCAGCCAGTGGAATGTCAACCTGGTGGGCAGCCAGGACGGTTATTTCAAACCGGATCAGCGAGAGGCGCTGTTCGAGCGTATACGCGCCAGCGGCGCCGCTATCGTGACGGTGGCGATGGGATCGCCGAAGCAGGAGATCCTGATGCGCGACTGCCGCAAAGTGCATCCGCAGGCGCTGTATATGGGCGTGGGCGGCACTTACGATGTGTTTACCGGCCATGTGAAGCGTGCGCCCAAGGTGTGGCAGAACCTCGGTCTGGAGTGGCTCTACCGCCTGCTCAGCCAGCCCAGCCGCATCGGCCGGCAGTTGAAGCTGTTGAAGTTTGTCGGCTACTACTACAGCGGCAAGATGTAACCCCTCATCCGGGGCAGAAAGTGCTGTTCCGCTCCGGTCTGCTGTACCAATAATCTGCTTTTGCACGTTTCTCCCGCATATCTATAACCCCCGGCCCTAAACGTCGCCGCATTTATTCCATAAAGTTTTAAATTGCGGTTTGCTTATAGCGGCGAAATGCGAAACGATACCGCCCGGAAATTATCCCTGGCCGCTGAAGCCTGATGCGACAGCGCTGAACGATGTCCTTCTCACGGTAACTTCGCTCCGACTACCCGTTGATGTCAACCCGATCGGCAGGGGATGATTTATTCTTTTAATAATGACAATAACGACCGGCAGCAGCCGGCAGGCAAACACAACCCGAGAAAAATTATTGAGGATTTATGGCACACAAAGAGAAACCGCAAGGGCTACACCGGGGCCTTGAGGCCCGGCATATCGAGCTTATCGCTCTGGGGGGCACCATCGGTGTCGGCCTGTTTATGGGGTCGGCCAGTACGCTGAAGTGGGCGGGGCCGTCGGTGCTGCTGGCTTACATCATCGCCGGGCTGTTCGTGTTCTTCATTATGCGTTCGATGGGAGAAATGCTGTTCCTCGAGCCGGTCGCCGGGTCGTTTGCCGTTTACGCGCACAAGTACATGAATCCCTATTTCGGTTATCTGACCGCCTGGGGCTACTGGTTTATGTGGATTGCCGTCGGTATTTCCGAGATCACCGCCATCGGGGTGTATGTGCAGTTCTGGTTCCCGGAAATACCGCAGTGGGTGCCGGCGCTGATTGCCGTGGCGATGGTCGCGCTGGCCAACCTGGCGGCGGTGCGCCTGTATGGGGAGCTGGAGTTCTGGTTCGCCATGATCAAGGTCACCACCATCATCGTGATGATTCTGGTGGGGTTGGGGGTGATCTTCTTCGGTTTCGGCAACGGCGGTGAACCTATCGGTTTCGCCAATTTGACGGCGCACGGCGGTTTCTTTGCCGGCGGCTGGAAAGGCTTCCTGTTTGCGCTGTGCATCGTGGTGGCGTCCTATCAGGGGGTTGAGCTGGTGGGCATCACCGCCGGCGAAGCCAAGAATCCGCAGGTGACGCTGAAACGCGCGATCAACAATATCCTGTGGCGCATCCTGATCTTCTATGTCGGCGCTATCTTCGTCATCGTCACCATCTTCCCGTGGAACGGCATCGGCACTACCGGCAGCCCGTTCGTGCTGACCTTTGCCAAGATCGGCATCGTCGCCGCCGCCGGCATCATCAACTTCGTGGTGTTGACCGCCGCGCTCTCCGGCTGCAACAGCGGCATGTACAGCGGCGGCCGCATGCTGTACGCCCTGGCCAAGAACCGCCAACTGCCGGCGGCGCTGACCAAGCTTTCCGCCAGCGGCGTGCCGGTGAACTGTATCGCCGTCACCATCGCCTGTCTGTTGGTGGGTTCCGCGCTGAACTACATCATCCCTAATCCGGAGCAGGTGTTCGTGTATGTCTACAGCGCCAGCGTGCTGCCGGGCATGGTGCCGTGGTTCGTGGTGCTGATAAGCCAGCTCTATTTCCGCCGCGCCCATAAGGAAGCGATCAAAACCCACAGCTTTAAGTCGATCATGTTCCCGTATGTGAACTATCTGACCATCGCTTTTCTGGTTTGCGTGCTGGTCGGCATGGGAATCAACCCGGATACGCGGATTTCCCTGCTGGTCGGGGCGATTTTCTTAGCGGGCGTCAGCCTGTGCTACTTCGCTTTCGGCATGCATAAGAAATATCATCCGGCTGAAAATCGGGCAGAAACGCGGCAATAAACGGTGAAAAGGGGCTACGGGGTACGCTTTTGCGCGCGGGAGTGAGCAAAGCGTAATCAAACGCAACATTTCTGCGAAAAAGCACTAGACAGAATTGGCGTAAATCCGTAGTATCCCCTCCCGCAACGGCGCTACGCGCCCGTAGCTCAGCTGGATAGAGCGCTGCCCTCCGGAGGCAGAGGTCTCAGGTTCGAATCCTGTCGGGCGCGCCATTAAGTTTGTGCGCAGGAGCTGCGGTGGTAATATTACCGCGTGAGTAAGAAGAAGTAGTAATGGTGGCTATAGCTCAGTTGGTAGAGCCCTGGATTGTGATTCCAGTTGTCGTGGGTTCGAGTCCCATTAGCCACCCCACTTCCTAACGAAGTGAAGATTTAGCAGTATTTTGTGACAGTGCGAAGGTGGCGGAATTGGTAGACGCGCTAGCTTCAGGTGTTAGTGTTCTTACGGACGTGAGGGTTCAAGTCCCTCTCTTCGCACCACGCAAAATATCTGATAAATATAAGATTTATATGGACAACGGTCTGATAAATCGGGTAGTATGAGCAACACAAATCGGCGAGTAGCGCAGCTTGGTAGCGCAACTGGTTTGGGACCAGTGGGTCGGAGGTTCGAATCCTCTCTCGCCGACCACATTCGAAAAACCTGCTTTTTAAAGCAGGTTTTTTTTCGCCCGTAGTTTATGAGGATGAGCACCTCCGCAGGAGGTTCGAGCCTCGCGAAGCGAGACAACGTTGCTTCAGTAACGGCCCGCAGGGCGCGCATCAAAGATGCGCGTAATCCTCTCTCGCCGACCACTTTCAAAAAAAACCGACGCAAGTCGGTTTTTTTACGCCTGCAGTTTATGAGGATGAGTACCTCCGCAGGAGGTTCGAGCCTCGCGAAGCGAGACGAGAAGGCAGGCCCGTGCAGCAATGCGCGGGCTTTTTGCGTATCTGAGGATGAGCATTTTGTCTCTGCCTGCAAACGTGTTGGTTTTCAGCGACAACGTCATCCTGCACTGTCGTCAGGTTGAGACAAATAATCCATTGATTTAAAAAGATAAATCCAGCTTCGGCTTAAGTCGTCGTTTCGAGGCGACAACTTGATAAAGGCCGCCGACAAGGAACGCCAGAGAGTCGTTTTTGACGGAAAAGGGCGAGTTAAATAAAAAATCAATATTTTCAATATATTGAAATCTATTTTTCTATGAGGGGAGCCCAATTTAAAAATTGGCACGCCAAATGCTACATCTTTAGCGTAGATGCTCATTCCACCTCTTATGTTCGCCTTAGGCCTCATAAACCCTGGGAATGACGCAGAGCCGATTTAGGGTGCCTATCGCCCACGAGAACGATGACTAACCCGTCATCACGCTCAGGGCAGAACGTTGAGTGAGGCACCGCCCCTGTTGTCCTAGACCTGATTGCTTCTTTATACACTTGCCCTACGGCAAGTGTTTTTTTTGCGCCACAGAAAACCCCAGGGCAAAAAAAAGCGCGGCATCGGGGCCGCGCTTTTCTCACTCACTCGGGCAGGGCGTTATTCGCCGCCGTTCTGTTTCAACGTCAACATCAGCCCCTCACGACGCATCTGTGCCGCCTCATCCGAACGATGCAGTTTCTCCAGCGTATCGGCTAACCAGGCGTAGTCGTAAGCATCCGGGCGCTGTTTCAGCGCTTCGCGGAAGGCGTCGGCCGCTTGCTGCCACTCGCCGTGCTTCATCAATAGCTGCCCCAGCGTGCTGTTCAACAGCGGCGTCGCGCCGTGTTGTTTCATCTGCTGACGCAGCGCTCTTTCCAACTGCTCGGGGTTGCCGGATTTGAGCCGCGGCAGCAACAGCACCAGGCGCTCGTCGTATTGGCGCTTCAGGCTGTCGAGCACAATCTCCTGCGCCAGTTCGTGGTCGTTGCATTCGATCAGGTGTTCCACCATCGCGATTTGCAGCGGCACCTCGTGACGCGTCTTGCGGCTCTGATCTTTCCACCAGCGCTTCAGACCTTCACTGCCTTCGTCCGCCATCGCCTGATTCATCAGACCGATGTAAGCCTGCTGCTGCAACGCCAGTAGTTGTTCTTCGCTGTGCAGTTCGATTTTACGCATCGACGGCAGCACTTCCAGCAGCGACGCATAGGCGCCGGTGCGTAGATAGGCTTGTTCCGCCAGACGCAGCACTTCCGGATGACGCGGCGCCTGATTCAGCAGGCGATCGACACCGTGGCGCGCGGCGTGGTTCTCGCCCTGCGCCAGCTGGATGCGAACCCGGGTGATGTCCACCGGCAGTTGATCGGTGTCGGCCGCTTCGGCTGCGCGCTCCAGATACTGATTGGTGCGGAAGTCGTCGCCGCGTTGCTGTGCGGCCTCGGCGGCCAGCAGGTAGTTCACGACCGGCTGTTCGGCGTGGTCGGCGTTGCGCGTCATCAGCTTCTCGACCTGCTTGTAGTCGCCTTCCGCCAGCTTGATCAGCGCGGCTTTGGTTTGCTGGCGCGCGCGGGTGCGCTTGCGGCCGATAAACCAACCGCGCGTGCGGGCGCCGGTACGGAAGATGCGGCGCAGGATCCACTCGATCGCCAGCAGCACCACGAACAGCAGCACCAGCATAATCACCAGGCCGGTGACGCTGGTTTCAATATTGTAATTGTCGGTCTGGATCAGCACATAGCCCTGATGCCCGGCCAACATCGGCCCGAGCACCACGCTGGCGATCACCACCAGGAACAGAAATAGCACGCGTAACATGGCTTAACCCTCCTGGTGAGCGGCAGGGGACTGGGTCATCAGGTTGCGCACCCGGGTCTGCATCACTTTTTCCAGCAGCGGCTGGCTTTTCAGCTGATCCGGCACGTCCATCGAGATCGGCTGTTGGCTCAGGCTGTCCAGCTCTTCCAGGAAGGCCTTGGTCGCCGGATCGGTGGTGTCGAAATAGGCGCGCACCCAGGTGGAGACGGTTTCCAGCGACTGCTTGTAGGTCTCGTTCTGGTGGCGTGGGATGGCTTGTGCGGCCACCAGCAGGCGCGAACGGATATTTTCGCGCAGGTAGATGTCCTGGTTCGGCGCCAGCAGCGGTTCGGCGCTGGTATCACGGCGGCGAATGGTAATGAAGTCGGCCATGAAATTGCGCCAGCTCTTGGCCAGATTCTGCCGCCATTCGCCGATCGAACCGGAGAGCTCGCTGCTGTTTTGATCCATCGGCGCTTCGTCGGTGTCGTTGTCCGCCAGACGCAGGTTATCCACCTGATTGGACAGCTGATTGACCTTGAGGATGATGCCGTCGTAATCGACCTGGGTCAGCGTAAAAAGCGTGCTGATGTCTTCGGTAATGGCGCGGCGTACCTCGAGCAGGCTCGGATCGTTCATGTCCGCCAGGCTGGCGTCGGCGCTTTTCAGCAGCGCGGCGGCGCTGGTCACGTCCTGATCGCTCCACAGCTTGCGGCCGGCCATTTTCACCAGAAAATCGGCCTGCGCCAGCAGCCAGGTTTTGGCGTCGCTGCCGGAGATGGTCGCTACTTTTTCCTGCAGTTCGCTCAGTTGGCGCGCCAGGTTCGCCTGCTCACGATCGGCGGCGTCCAGGGTTTTACCCTGCTGCTGCAACAGGCCTTCCAGCGCATTTCTTTCCTGCTGCTGGCTCTGTTTCACGCCTTCAAGCTGCTGCTGCAGCGCCTGATTGGCGGCGATCAGCTGTTGCGCTTGCTTGTGCGTGTGGTAATAGCCGCCCGCGCCGAGGGCGATGACCAGCACGATAGCGATCGCGCCGAGCACCGGGCCGGTATTCTTGCCTTTGCGGCTGGCAGCGGCTGGCTGCTGGGAGCTCTCAACCGCGTTGGTTGGCTCTTCAACCGGGGCGGATGGGGTATTTTGTTCCGTCATAGTGGCACATCCCATAGTCAGATTATTGTAGCGCGCGGATCAGCGCGTCATTATCGGCGTTGTCAGCTACCCGAATCGTACGCCAGCCCAAATCCCGGGCGAGGGTAGCCAGGCGTTCGCTCACTACTACCAGGCGGCAACGCAGCAGCCATGAAGAACGATAGTAATCAGGAACTAAAGTATAGAGCTGTTGTAACATTTCACCGCTGGTCACCACCAGCGTATCCACACCGGCACGCTGCCAGTGGGCGCTTTGCTCGCTGCCGTCGTAGTGCACCGGGCTGCGTTGATAGCATTCATAATAGCTGACGTCGGCGCCGCGCTCGCTCAGCGTCGTGCCCAGCAGCTCACGGCCGCCGTTGCCGCGCAAAATCAACGCGCGTTTGCCCGCCAGTTTTTGCAGCGCCGGCAGCAGCAGCAGCGTTTCGCTGATCTCGCGTTCGCGCGGGTATTCCACCGGCAAACTGCTGATGCGGTGCAGCGCCAGCCCGGTGGTGCGGCCGATAGCGTAATAGGCCAGGTGCGCGGGCCAGCTCAGCCCGGCGCGGCCGATGACCGAATCGGCGTAGTTCACCGAATGCTGCGACAGCACGAACACCAGATCGCCGGCGCCAAGCTGCTGCAACGCCTGCGGCAGCTTAGGCAGATCGCCGCCGGGGGCGAAGTCGATCAGCGGTGCATGATAGGCAACCCGGCCGAGTGCGCGCAGCCGGCTCACTAACCGCTCGCCCGAAGGCGATGGGCGGGTTACCAGGATCGTCATGCCGGCGGATTTCCCTGGTAAACCTCGCGCAGGATCTCGCGCGCGCCGCGCGCCAGCAGCTCTTCCGCCAGCTCAACGCCCATCCGTTCGGCCTCGGTGGCCGGCCCGCGGCGTTCGCCGCGCACCATCTGGCTGCCGTCCGGCGCACCGACCAGGGCACGCAGCCACAGGCTGTCGCCATCCAGTTCGGCATAGCTACCGATCGGCACCTGGCAACCGCCTTCCAGACGGGTGTTCATCGCCCGTTCGGCGCGTACGCGGGTTTCGGTGGCCGCATGGTTCAGCGGCGCCAGCAGCGCGCGGGTGACGCTGTCGTCGAGGCGGCATTCAATGCCGACCGCGCCCTGGCCGACCGCCGGCAGACACTCTTCGGCGCTCAGCGGGCGGCGGATGCGTTGCTCCAGCCCCAGGCGTTTCAGGCCGGCCACCGCCAGAATAATCGCGTCGTAGTCGCCGTTGTCCAGCTTGGCCAGGCGAGTGCCGACGTTGCCGCGCAGGTCGCGCACGATCAGATCCGGGCGGCGTTCACGCAGCTGGCACTGGCGGCGCAGGCTGGAGGTGCCGACCACGCTGCCCTGCGGCAGCTGATCGAGCGAGGCGAAACGATTGGAAACAAAAGCGTCGCGCGGATCTTCGCGTTCGCAAATGGTGGTCAAACCGAGGCCGGCAGGGAAATCGACCGGCACGTCTTTCATCGAGTGCACGGCGATGTCGGCGCGGCCTTCCAGCAGCGCCAGCTCGAGTTCTTTAACAAACAGGCCTTTACCGCCGACTTTCGCCAGCGGCGTATCCAGAATAACGTCGCCGCGCGTCACCATCGGCACCAACTCGACCTGCAGGCCGGGATGGCTGGCCATCAGACGTTGCTGCACATAATGTGCTTGCCAGAGTGCAAGCGGGCTTTGTCGGGTGGCAATTCGAATAATTTTGTCTAACATGCTTGTTACCGTTTTTATATTTCGCCATCCATCCTACCACTGAGAGCCAATACTGTCAGTGCAAGAAGCCGGAGGCGGAAAAAGGACAACGGAATCAAAGGGACGTGTGATGTGCTTTGGGGCAGTTAACACTGCGGGTAAATCGTTTAGGGAAGCGCTACAATAATTGTGAAGCGTTACCTCCTTTACGGTCAATCAGCAAGGTGTTAAATTGATCACGTTTCCAGCAATAAGTCGCCAAATATTCTTCTTACACTAACGGCGCTTATGGAATACGGGTTTTTTTCTAAACACCGGGATAATCAGGCGAGACGTCTTGTACCTCTACATCGAGACATTGAAGCAGAGACTGGATGCGATCAATCAGCTACGCGTCGATCGCGCCCTGGCGGCTATGAAGCCCGCGTTTCAACGGGTATACAGTCTGCTGCCCACCTTACTGCACCACCACCACCCGCTGATGCCGGGTTACCTGAACGGTAACGTTCCCCACGGCATTTGCCTCTACACGCCTGATGAAACTCAACAAGATTACCTGAACGATTTAGAAGACAAATGGGGCAGCCCATTTGACAAACCTGCCAGCGGCGAGCTGCCGATCACCGGCGTCTACTCGATGGGCAGCACCTCGTCTATCGGCCAAAGCTGCAGCTCGGATCTCGACATCTGGGTCTGCCACCAGTCCTGGCTGGACAACGAAGAACGCACCCGCCTGCAGCAAAAATGCAGCCTGCTTGAGAAGTGGGCCGCCTCGATGGGGGTGGAAGTCAGCTTCTTCCTGATCGACGAAAACCGCTTCCGCCATAATGAAAGCGGCAGCCTGGGCGGCGAAGACTGCGGCTCGACGCAGCATATCCTCTTGCTCGACGAATTCTACCGCACCGCGGTACGCCTGGCCGGCAAGCGCATCCTGTGGAACATGGTGCCGGGCGAAGAAGAAGCGCACTACGATGAATACGTGCTGTCGCTGTACGCGCAGGGCGCGCTGACGCCGAACGAGTGGCTGGATCTCGGCGGCCTGAGTTCGCTGTCGGCAGAAGAGTACTTCGGCGCCAGCCTGTGGCAGCTGTACAAGAGCATCGATTCGCCTTACAAGGCGGTGCTGAAGACCCTGCTGCTGGAAGCCTATTCCTGGGAATACCCCAATACCCAACTGCTGGCGACGGACATCAAACACCGGCTGCATCAGGGTGAGATCGTCAGCTTCGGGCTCGACGCCTACTGCATGATGCTTGAGCGCGTGACCCGCTACCTGACCGACATCAACGACACCACCCGTCTCGATCTGGCCCGCCGCTGTTTCTACCTGAAAGTGTGTGAAAAGCTGTCGCTGGCCAAGGCCTGCGTCGGCTGGCGGCGCGAGATCCTCAGCCAGTTGGTCAGCGAGTGGGGCTGGAGCGAAGAGCGCCTGGCGATGCTGGACAACCGCGCCAACTGGAAAATCGAGCGGGTGCGCGAAGCGCATAACGAACTGCTCGACGCGATGATGCAGAGCTACCGCAACCTGATCCGTTTCGCCCGCCGCAACAACCTCAGCGTCAGCGCCAGCCCGCAGGATATCGGCGTGCTGACCCGCAAACTGTACGCGGCGTTCGAAGCGCTGCCCGGCAAGGTGACGCTGGTGAACCCGCAGATTTCGCCGGACCTGTCGGAAAACGATTTAACCTTTATTCACGTGCCGGTTGGCCGCGCCAACCGCACCGGCTGGTACCTGTATAATCAGGCGCCGGCTATGGATTCGATCGTCAGCCATCAGCCGCTGGAATATAACCGCTACCTGAACAAGCTGGTGGCCTGGGCCTATTTCAACGGCCTGCTGACCCCGCAGACCCGCCTGCACATCAAGAGCGGCAACTTGTGCGACACCGCCAAGCTGCAGGAACTGGTGGCCGACGTTTCCCATCACTTCCCGCTGCGCCTGCCGGCGCCGACGCCGAAAGCGCTGTACAGCCCGTGCGAAATTCGCCATCTGGCGATCATCGTCAACCTGGAAAACGATCCGACCGCCGCCTTCCGCAATCAGGTGGTGCACTTCGATTTCCGCAAGCTGGACGTGTTCAGCTTCGGCCAGCAGCAGCAGTGCCTGGTCGGCAGCATCGATCTGCTGTATCGCAACTCCTGGAACGAAGTGCGCACCCTGCATTTCAGCGGCGAACAGTCGGTGCTGGAAGCGCTGAAAACCATTCTCGGCAAAATGCACCAGGACGCCGCGCCGCCGGAGTCGGTGGAAGTGTTCTGCTACAGCCAGCACCTGCGCGGCCTGATCCGCACCCGCATCCAGCAGTTGGTGTCGGAGTGCATTGAGCTGCGCCTGTCCAGCACCCGCCTGGAGCCTGGCCGCTTCAAGGCGGTACGCGTCGCCGGGCAGACCTGGGGGCTGTTCTTCGAGCGCCTGAGTGTGTCGGTGCAAAAGCTGGAGAATGCGGTGGAGTTTTACGGTGCGATCTCCAACAACAAGCTGCACGGCCTGTCTATCAAGGTGGAAACCGATCAGGTGCATCTGCCGCCGGTGGTGGATGGGTTCGCCAGCGAGGGGATCATCCAGTTCTTCTTCGAAGACACCTCGGACGACAAGGGCTTCAACATCTATATTCTGGATGAGTCGAATCGGGTAGAGGTGTATCACCACTGCGAGGGCAGTAAAGAGGAGCTGGTGCGCGACGTCAGCCGCTTCTATTCCTCGTCGCACGATCGCTTCACCTACGGCTCCAGCTTCATCAACTTCAACCTGCCGCAGTTCTATCAGATCGTGCAGCTCGACGGGCGCACGCAGGTGATCCCGTTCCGCAGCAACGTGCTGTCCAGCCTGTGCGTGACGGTGGCCGATGGCGCCGCTCAGCCGCTGAAACAGCAGTTCCAGCTGCATTGACGCCGCAAGGGCTCGGTTGCCGAGCCCTGCATCGCCTCAGGAAAAATGCAGTTCCTCACCGGCCTGTGCGCTGGCCGCTTCGCTGAGTAGCTGATAAAACGGCTGCCCGCTGCGATCGCATAGCCAGACGCCGTCGCGGTAGTTGAAGTGGTAACCGCCGGCCTTGGTGGCGAGCCACACCTGGTGCAGCGGCTCCTGGCGGTTGATGACAATTTTGGTGCCGTTTTCGAAGCTCAGCGTCATCACGCCGCCATTGGTTTCGTAATCGATGTCCGCATCGCCGTCAAAATCGTCCAGTGTCTCTTCAATATTCAGCATCAGCTGGTCGGCCAACTGATGAAACTCGCTGTCGTTCATATTCAATTCCTATTGCTTTTCATGATCCACCTGCGATTATAGAGACCTTGGACGCATGAATTACAGGCATTAATGCAAATGAAAAAACAACTACGCTATGCGCTGATGGCAGTTCTGGTTACCGGCCTCGCCGGCTGTGGTCTGAAAGGCCCGCTTTACTTCCCACCTGCCGATCCCGCCAGCCAAAAGCCGGCCAAGCCGCCGGTGCAAACGGGCGATCAGGTGCAAAAGAACCAGCAGGAGCAGTCTGGCTCTCAGCAAAAACCGTCGATGGTCGACCAGTAACACCCTGTTTGCGGTAGCGAGCGCTGCCGCAAAATCAAGACGGATAGCGCGTCCAGATAGCGGAGTATGATATGCAGTTCTCCAAAATGCACGGTCTGGGCAACGACTTTATGGTGGTCGATGCCGTTACACAGAATGTCTATTTTTCACCTGAGCTGATCCGCCGGCTGGCCGATCGGCACCTGGGCGTCGGCTTTGACCAGTTGCTGGTGGTAGAACCGCCTTACGATCCCGAGCTGGATTTTCACTACCGAATTTTCAACGCCGACGGCAGCGAAGTGGCGCAGTGCGGCAACGGCGCACGCTGCTTCGCACGCTTTGTGCGGCTGAAAGGGCTGACCAACAAACGCGACATCCGCGTCAGCACCCAAACCGGGCGCATGGTGCTCAGCGTCACCGACGACGATCTGGTGTGCGTCAACATGGGTGAGCCGAACTTCGACCCGCAGGCAGTGCCGTTCCGCGCCGCCAAGGCTGAAAAGACCTACATCATGCGCGCGGCGGAACATACCGTGCTGTGCGGCGTGGTGTCGATGGGCAACCCGCATTGTGTTCTGCAGGTGGACGATGTAAAAACCGCCAAGGTGGAGCTGCTCGGCCCGGTGCTGGAAGGGCATGAGCGCTTCCCGGAACGGGCCAACATCGGCTTCATGCAGGTGGTCAGCCGCGATCACATCAAGCTGCGCGTTTACGAGCGCGGCGCCGGCGAAACGCAGGCCTGTGGCAGCGGCGCCTGTGCGGCGGTGGCGGTGGGGATCCAACAGGAATTGCTGTCAGAAGAGGTGCATGTAGAACTGCCGGGCGGCAGCCTGCATATTCGCTGGAAAGGGCCGGGCAACCCGCTGTTTATGACCGGCCCGGCAACCCATGTCTATGACGGATTTATTCATCTATGAAGAGCGTAGAAGAACAGAGCGTCGCCGGCCTGGCGCTGGATGACGACACCGTGATGCAGTATCTGCTGCAGAACCCGGATTTCTTTATTCGCAACGCACGCCAGGTTGAGCAGATGCGCGTGCCGCACCCGGTGCGCGGCACCGTTTCGCTGGTGGAATGGCATCTGGCCCGCCAGCGCAATCACATCGAACGGCTGGAAGAAGAGATCACGCTGTTGATGGAGCAGGCCAGCGCCAACGAAGGGCTGTTCGCCCGGTTGCTGCACCTGCAGGCCGATCTGGCCACCGCCGACAGCCTGCAGGACATGCTCAACCGGCTGCAGCGCTGGGCGCGCGGCTTCGGTTTGGCCGGTGCCACGGTGCGCCTGTTCGCCGAGCGCTGGAAGATCGGCGCGCCTTCCGACTTTACCCACCTGGCGCTGACGCGTTCGGCGTTCGAGCCGTTCCGCATTCAGCGACTGGGCAGCGAACAACACTACCTCGGCGGCCTGAACGGCCCAGAACTGCTGCTGCTGTTGCCGCAGGCCAAACAGATTGGCCAGATTGGCTCGGTGGCGCTGTCGATGCTGGGCGACGACGGCGAACTGGGCATGGTGATCTTCAGCAGCCGCGATACGCAACACTATCAGCAGGGCATGGGCACGGTGATGCTCAATCAACTGGCGCGCATGCTGCCGGAACTGCTGGAACGCTGGGTCGAACGTGCATGACGCCGATTGCGCCCAGCCTGCAGCAGCCGGTGGACGCTTTTCTGCGTTATCTCAAGGTAGAACGGCAACTCAGCCCGCTGACGCAGCTCAGCTATTCGCGCCAGCTGGCGGCGCTGATGCGCCTGGCGCAGGAGATCGGCGTCACCGACTGGACGGCGCTGGACGCCGCCCGGGTGCGCATGCTGGCGGCGCGCAGCAAACGGGCCGGCCTGCAGTCCGCCAGCCTGGCGCTGCGGCTTTCTTCGTTGCGCAGTTTCCTCGACTGGCTGGTCAGCCAGGGCGTATTGCACGCCAACCCCGCCAAAGGCATCCGCACGCCGCGCAGCGGCCGCCATCTGCCGAAAAACATCGACGTCGATGAAATGAACCAGCTGCTGGAGATCGATCTCAACGATCCGCTGGCGGTGCGCGATCGCGCCATGCTGGAGGTGATGTACGGCGCCGGTCTGCGCCTCTCCGAGCTGGTAGGGCTGGACTGCCGCCATGTCGATATGGCCGCCGGCGAGGTATGGGTGATGGGGAAAGGCAGCAAAGAGCGCAAATTGCCGATCGGGCGCACCGCCGTCACCTGGTTGGAGCACTGGCTGGCGATGCGCGATCTGTTCGGGCCGGAGGACGATGCGATGTTCCTGTCCAATAAGGGGCGGCGCATTTCGACGCGCAACGTGCAAAAGCGCTTCGCCGAATGGGGCGTGAAACAGGGCGTCAACAGCCATATCCACCCGCACAAGCTGCGCCACTCCTTCGCGACCCATATGCTGGAGTCGAGCGGCGATCTGCGCGCGGTGCAGGAGCTGCTCGGCCACGCCAACCTGACCACCACGCAAATTTATACCCACCTCGACTTTCAACATCTGGCGAATGTGTACGATGCCGCGCATCCGCGCGCCAAACGGGGGAAATCCTGATGCATTTTTATCGCCCGCTGCGCCCGCTGGCGGCGCTGACTTTCGATCTGGACGATACGCTGTATGACAATCGCCCGGTGATTAGACAGACCGAACAACAGTCGGTGGCCTTCCTGCAGAGCTACCATCCCGGCCTGAACAGCTTCCAGTCGGCGGATTTCCACCGCCTGCGCCAGGAGCTGCGCGAGCAGGATCCGGAGATCTACCACGACGTTACCCAATGGCGCTGGCGCGCCATTCATCTGGCGCTGAGCCGGCAGGGGCTGCGCGATGCCGACGCGGCGATCGGGGCCGATGCGGCGATGCAGAACTTCGCGCTGTGGCGCAGCCGCATCGAGGTGCCGGAAGCGACCCACGCCACGCTGAAGGCGCTGGCCGCGCGCTACCCGCTGGTGGCGATCACCAACGGCAACGCCGATCCGGCGCAGTGTGGCCTGGACGGCTACTTCCAGTTCGTGTTGCGCTCCGGGCCGGACGGGCGCGCCAAACCGTACCAGGACATGTACCGCCTGGCCGTCGAGCGGCTGGGCGTGGCGCCCGAGCAGATCCTGCACGTGGGCGACGATCTGACTACCGACGTCGCCGGCGCGCTGCGCGCGGGGCTGCAGGCCTGTTGGATCAACGATCGGCAACGGGATCTGATGCGGGCCGCCGACAGCCGCCTGCTGCCGCATATTGAGATTTCGCAGTTGGCATCGCTGACAGCATTGTTATAATCCCTGCCAGAACTCTGTATAAATTTCCAGTGAAAAACCCGTCAGCGGCGGGTTTTCCCTTAACCATTAGTGGTGCCTATGGACGTCTCCGATCTGCTCGACAGCCTGAATGAAAAACAACGTGAAGCCGTGGCGGCACCGCGCAGCAACCTGTTGGTTCTGGCCGGGGCGGGCAGCGGCAAGACCCGGGTGCTGGTGCATCGCATCGCCTGGCTGCTGTCGGTGGAGAACTGTTCGCCGTATTCGATCATGGCGGTGACCTTCACCAACAAGGCGGCGGCGGAAATGCGCCACCGTATCGAACATCTGATCGGCACCAGCCAGGGCGGCATGTGGATCGGCACCTTCCACGGCCTGGCGCATCGTCTGTTGCGCGCCCACCACCTGGAAGCCAACCTGCCGCAGGATTTCCAGATCCTCGACAGCGACGACCAGCTGCGGCTGCTCAAGCGCATCATCAAGGCGCTGAACGTCGACGAGAAGCAGTGGCCGCCGCGTCAGGCGATGTGGTACATCAACGGCAAGAAAGACGAGGGCCTGCGGCCACAACACGTCGAGACCTACAACAACCCGGTAGAGGCCACCTGGCTGCGCATCTACCAGGCCTATCAGGAAGCCTGCGATCGCGCGGGGCTGGTGGATTTCGCCGAGCTGCTGCTGCGCGCGCACGAGCTGTGGCTGAACAAGCCGCATATCCTCAACCACTACCGCGAACGTTTCACCAACGTGCTGGTGGACGAATTCCAGGATACCAACAGTATCCAGTACGCCTGGATCCGCCTGCTGGCGGGCGGCAACAGCAACGTGATGATCGTCGGCGACGATGACCAGTCGATCTACGGCTGGCGCGGCGCGCAGGTGGAAAACATCCAGCGCTTCCTGAAAGATTTCCCCGGCGCGGAAACCATCCGCCTGGAGCAGAACTACCGTTCCACCAGCAACATCCTGAAAGCGGCCAACACCCTGATCGCCAACAACGACGGGCGCATGGGCAAAAATCTGTGGACCGAAGGCGGGGAAGGCGAGCCGATTTCCATCTACTGCGCCTTCAACGAACTCGACGAAGCGCGCTTCGTGGTCAACCGCATCAAGACCTGGCAGGACAACGGCGGGGCGCTGAACGACTGCGCCATCCTGTACCGCAGCAACGCCCAGTCGCGCGTGCTGGAAGAGGCGCTGCTGCAGACGGCGATGCCGTACCGCATCTACGGCGGCCAGCGCTTCTTCGAACGCCAGGAAATCAAGGATGCGCTGGCTTACCTGCGTCTCATTTCCAACCGCAACGACGATGCGGCCTTCGAGCGCGTGGTCAACACCCCGACGCGCGGCATCGGCGATCGCACCCTCGACGTGGTGCGTCAGGCGGCGCGCGATCGTCAGCTGACGCTGTGGCAGGCGACGCGCGAGCTGATGCAGGACAAAGTGTTGGCCGGCCGCGCCGCGTCGGCGCTGCAGCGCTTTATCGAACTGGTGGAGTCGCTGGCGCATGAAACCGCCGACATGCCGCTCCACGTGCAGACCGACCGGGTGATCCGCGATTCCGGGTTGTTCATCATGTATGAGCAGGAGAAGGGCGAAAAGGGGCAGGCGCGCATCGAAAACCTTGAGGAACTGGTGACGGCGACGCGTCAGTTCAGCTATCAGGAAGAAGATCAGGATCTGATGCCGCTGCAGGCGTTCCTGTCGCATGCGGCGCTGGAGGCGGGCGAAGGCCAGGCCGACGCCTATCAGGACGCGGTGCAGCTGATGACCCTGCACTCCGCCAAGGGCCTGGAGTTCCCGCTGGTGTTTATCGTCGGCATGGAAGAAGGCATGTTCCCGAGCCAGATGTCGCTGGATGAAGGCGGACGTCTGGAGGAGGAGCGCCGTCTGGCTTATGTGGGCGTAACGCGCGCCATGCAGAAGCTGACGCTGACCTATGCCGAAACGCGCCGTCTGTACGGCAAAGAGGTTTACCATCGGCCGTCGCGCTTTATCGGCGAACTGCCGGAAGAGTGCGTGGAAGAAGTGCGCCTGCGCGCCAGCGTGTCGCGCCCGGTCAATCACCGCCGCATGGGCACGCCGATCAGCGAGAACGATACCGGCTACAAGCTGGGCCAGCGCGTGCGCCATCCCAAGTTTGGCGAAGGCACCATCGTCAATCTGGAGGGCAGCGGCGAGCACAGCCGGCTGCAGATCGCCTTCCCGGGCGAGGGCATCAAGTGGCTGGTGGCGGCCTACGCTCGCCTGGAAACGGTATAAGAGAGGGGAGAGTTGCAGGGGCACGCCCCTGCAATCGTTCATTATCAGTGAGGGTAGCGATCGCCGACCTGCGCGGTGGCATACCAGCGCATCACCGTTTCGGTGCCTTCGCCGCCTTCCTGCGGTGCCCACGGCATGCAGTCCTCTTCGGTCAGCGCCTGATACGGGCCCTGCTTCACTTCGAACACCACGCCGCCGGCATCGACCGACAGCACCGCATGCCAGGTAAATGCCGGCATCTCCAGCACTTTGGTTTCTTCGCCGAGCAGGGTGCGCTGCGTGACGACGCCGTCATCGTTGAACTGCAACACGACAAAACGGCCGCGCAGCGGCGTCAGCAGCTCCCAGGTTTGCGGGTGGCGGTGCGGGCGGATATAGGTGCCGGGTTCCATGGCGATCGCCAGGCGTTGCACCGGGTCGCTCAGCTCTTCGTGTAAGGTGCGGTGCGCGCGCAGGCGGGGCACGCTGGCGGCCTGTTCGCTCATCGCGGTCAGTTCATGGGCGGTAATCTGTTTCATCGTTTAAATCCGCATGCTTGTCGTACCATCAGGGTGATGTCATCTTAGCAACATTCTTGGTGGCGGTAAGCGATCGCCGCGACTTTTTCAGCACGGTTTACGCGCCATTTCTGCCATTGATCATCGTGATGATTTGTTGCGCAATTATCCCGCCTAACGTGTTGACAGGCTTTTTCTTCTCGGCGTAACATGCGCGCACTATTATCATTGAGGACAGACGCCTTGGACACACCCAGTAGATACTGGCTCACTGACCTGCGCCGCAGGTATAACTTCTAAGGCTCTCCGTTTTTGCTGATAGCCTTCGTGGTTGTCGGCGACCCCGCAAAGCGTCGCTATGAGTCAGATCTCTTCATGGTCTGAAACAATCGGTGATACGCATCCCCTCTGTTTCTGTGCTTCAACGCGTTGTCCGCACCCGTTACCTTCACGGAGTTTTGGCACATGCTGAGCGCTTTTAAATTAGATAACCGCCGCTTGTCCCGTCTGGAGCTGGACGACTCGGATGATCTCACGTCATCGCTGTGGGTTGACCTGGTCGAGCCGGAAGAGGGCGAGCGTGAGCGCGTGCAGAATGAGCTGGGACAAAGCCTGGCGACGCGTCCCGAGCTGGACGACATCGAAGCCTCAGCCCGTTTCTTCGAAGACGAAGACGGTCTGCATATCCACTCCTTCTTCTACTTTGAAGATGCGGAAGATCACGCTGGCAACTCCACGGTGGCGTTCACCATCCGCGACGGCCGCCTGTATACCCTGCGCGAGCGTGAACTGCCGGCGTTTCGCCTGTACCGCATGCGCGCCCGCAACCAGACCATGCTCGAAGGCAACGCCTACGAACTGCTGCTGGATCTGTTCGAAACCAAGATTGAGCAGTTGGCGGACGAGATAGAGAACATCTATAGCGATCTGGAACAGCTCAGCCGGGTGATCATGGAAGGGCATCAGGGCGACGAATATGACGCCGCGCTGTCGACGCTGGCGGAGCTGGAAGATATCGGCTGGAAGGTGCGTTTGTGTCTGATGGATACCCAGCGCGCACTCAACTTCCTGGTGCGCAAGGCGCGTCTGCCGACCGGCCAGCTGGAGCAGGCGCGTGAAGTGCTGCGCGACATCGAATCCCTGCTGCCGCACAACGAATCGCTGTTCCAGAAGGTGAACTTCCTGATGCAGGCGGCGATGGGCTTCATCAACATCGAGCAGAACCGCATCATCAAGATCTTCTCGGTGGTGTCGGTGGTGTTCCTGCCGCCTACGCTGGTGGCTTCCAGCTATGGCATGAACTTCGAATTCATGCCGGAGCTGAGGTGGTCATTCGGCTATCCGGGCGCCATCACCTTGATGATCCTGGCCGGTCTGGCCCCGTACCTGTACTTCAAGCGCAAGAACTGGCTGTAACCCGGCGACGCCGGGCTCAGCGCAGCTTGCGTTGGGTGTAGAGCGCATCGAGGGTGAACAGGATCAGTGCCGCCCAGATAAAGCCGAAGGTCACCAGCTTGTCCTGGCCGATGGTCTCACCGTAGAAGGTGACCGCCAGCAGGAACATCAGGGTCGGGCCGAGATACTGGAAGAAACCGAGCGTCGACAGGCGCAACCGGGTAGCCGCCGCGGTGAAGCACAGCAGCGGCACGGTGGTGACGATGCCGGCGGCGACCAACAGCAGGTTCAGCGACCACGGGTTGGCGCTCAGGTGGCTGGTAGGGCTGTCGGCGAACAGGAACAGATAGGCCGCCGCCACCGGCAGCAGCCACAGCGTCTCAATCAGCATGCCGGTCTGGGCGTCGATGGCGATTTTCTTGCGCAGCAGGCCGTAGAAGGCAAAGCTGAACGCCAGCCCCAGACCGATGATCGGCAACGAGCCGAACTGCCAGAGCTGCACCAGCACCCCGGTGAACGCCAGCGCCACCGCCACCCACTGCATGCGGCGGAAGCGCTCGCCGAGAAACAGCATCCCCAACAGCACGTTAACCAGCGGGTTGATGAAATAGCCCAGGCTGGCTTCCAGCATATGGTGGTTGTTCACCGCCCAGATGAACAGCAGCCAGTTGCCGCCAATCAACAGTGCGGTGACCGCCAGCAGCAGCAGCCGTTTGCGGTTTTGGCAGGCGGCGCGCACTTTCGGCCAGTTGCGGCCCAGTGTGATTAGCGCCAGCATGAAGAAAAACGACCAGATGATCCGGTGGGTGAGGATCTCGTCCGCGGATACTTGCTGGATCAGTTTGAAATAGGCCGGGGCGATGCCCCATATAAAATAGGCGGCCAGGGCGAAGAAAATGCCCTGACGCGTTTGCTTTGCGTCCATGACGTCACTCGGGTGGGGAACGTAAGATGCGGTGAGTTTACTGAAGACGCTCACCGCACACAATCATCAGCCGACCAGATAGGTGGCGGTGGCGGTCGCGATATGCAGGCCGTCGTGGTTATGCAGTTCTACGCGCGCGACGGCGACCTTGTTGCCGCTGCGCAGCACGCTGGCGGAGGCGACGAAGTGCTCGCCGCGGCCGGGGCGCAGGTAGTCGACGCGCAGATCGATGGTGCCCATGCGCGACAGCTTGGCGGCGATCTCTTCTTCAATCAGCGGCTCCATGCGTGTCAGCACGCCGCCGGCGCAGGCCAATCCGGCGGCGACGTCAAGCACCGCGGCGATCACGCCGCCGTGCAGAATTTCCTGTGCCGCGTTGCCCACCAGCTTGCGCTGGTTGGTGAAGCTCAGCTCGACGTAATCATCGTCGAAGCGGCGCAGCTCCAGGCCAAGCTCGCGGTTGAACGGCATGTGGTAGACAAAGATTTCGCCGATCTTGCGGCGGGCGGCTTCCAGGGTCAGTGCTGTGGTCGACATAGCGGGTTTCCGTTTTTCTTTTGCATTTTAAGGGAGCTAACTGGTCAGTCCAGGTTAATGGAGTGTTGATTTTATGCTTAACCTTTGTTGCTTTCCAGACTATTCCAATAAAACCGGCCTGCGCTGCGGTAACGCCTTCTTTGTGTGTAAAATGGCCTGATTTTTTCCGGGATTGCCCTTTTTCGTTGGAGTGAGGAGAGGTTATGCGCATTTTGTCAGGGATCGTTTCCGCCACGCTGCTGATGCCGGCGCTGGCATTGGCTGAGGAAGCCAAAGAGCAGCAGATTCACGATAAGCCGGCGGTGCGCGGCAGCATTATCGCCAACCTGCTGCAGGAGCACGATAATCCGTTCACGCTGTATCCTTACGATCCCAATTACCTGCTGTATACCGACACCAGCGATATCAACAAAGAAGCTATCAAGACGTACAACTGGGCCGACAAGGCGCGCAAGGACGAGGTGAAATACCAGCTTAGCCTGGCGTTTCCGCTGTGGCGGGGCATTGCCGGCGACAACTCGGTGCTCGGCGCGTCTTATACTCAGCGCTCCTGGTGGCAATTGTCCAACCGCGGCGAGTCTTCACCGTTCCGCGAAACCAACTACGAGCCGCAGCTGTTCGTGGGGTGGGCGACCGATTACCGCTTTGCCGGTTGGACGCTGCGCGATGTTGAAATCGGCGTTAACCACCAGTCTAACGGCCGCTCGGATCCGACGTCGCGCAGCTGGAATCGCGGCTATGCGCGGCTGATGGCGCAAAACGGCAACTGGCAGGTGGATCTCAAGCCCTGGTTCCGCTTCTCGGAGAGCTCGAGCAACGACGACAACCCGGACATCACCAAATACATGGGATACTACCGGCTGAAGGTCGGTTACGCCTGGGGCGACAGCGTGTTCAGCGTCGACAGCCACTATAACTGGAACAGCGGCTACGGCGGCGCGGAGCTGGGCTGGAGCTATCCGATTACCCGCAACGTGCGCTTCTATACCCAGGTGTTCAGCGGCTACGGCGAATCGCTGATCGACTATAACTTCCGGCAGACACGGGTGGGCGTTGGTGTCATGCTGAACGATATTATGTAATCATACCCGTTGGGTGTGTACCGATGAAAAAATGGGGAAGTGTGTGTCAACCGCAGCAGTGATTAACAGAGAGTTGCTGGCCGAACAGGTATTGCGCGATACCTTCGGCTACCAGCAATTCCGTCCGGGCCAACAAACGATTATCAACGCCGCGATCGGCGGGCAGGATTGCCTGGTGGTAATGCCGACCGGCGGCGGCAAGTCGTTGTGCTACCAAATCCCGGCGCTGGTGATGGACGGCCTGACCCTGGTGGTTTCCCCGCTGATCTCGCTGATGAAGGATCAGGTCGACCAACTGTTGGCCTACGGCGTTTCCGCCGCCTGCTATAACTCGACGCAAACCCGCGAGGAGCAGCTGGACGTTATGGCCGGCTGTCGCAACGGCACCATCAAGATGCTGTACATCGCGCCGGAACGGCTGATGATGGAAAGCTTCCTCAACCTGCTCGATCACTGCCCGCCGGCGATGCTGGCGGTGGATGAGGCGCACTGCATCTCGCAGTGGGGCCATGACTTCCGGCCGGAATATCGCGCGCTGGGCCAGCTGAAGCAGCGCTTCCCGGCGATGCCGGTGATCGCGTTGACCGCCACCGCCGACGAGTCCACCCGCGGCGATATCGTGCGCCTGCTATCGCTGCAGGATCCGCTGGTGCAGGTCAGCAGCTTCGACCGGCCGAACATCCGCTACACGCTGGTGGAAAAGTTCAAGCCGCTCGATCAGCTGTGGCGCTTCGTGCAGGATCAGCGCGGCAAGAGCGGCATTATCTATTGCAACAGCCGCGCCAAGGTGGAAGACACCGCCGCGCGCCTGCAAAGCCGCGGGCTGAGCGTTGGCGCCTACCACGCCGGGCTGGACAACGATCGCCGCGCGCAGGTGCAGGAAGCGTTCCAGCGCGACGATCTGCAGGTGGTGGTGGCCACCGTCGCCTTCGGCATGGGCATCAATAAACCCAACGTGCGCTTCGTGGTGCATTTCGACATCCCGCGCAATATCGAATCCTATTATCAGGAGACCGGCCGCGCCGGGCGCGACGGCTTACCGGCCGAAGCCATCCTGCTGTACGATCCGGCCGACATGGCCTGGCTGCGCCGCTGTCTGGAGGAAAAACCCGCCGGGCAGCAGTTAGACATCGAGCGCCACAAGCTGAACGCCATGGGCGCGTTCGCCGAGGCGCAAACCTGCCGCCGCCTGGTGCTGCTCAACTACTTCGGCGAAGGCAAGCACGAGAACTGCGGCAACTGCGACATCTGCCTCGACCCGCCCAAACGTTACGATGGGCTGGAGGATGCGCGCAAGGCGCTGTCCTGCGTGTACCGCGTCGGCCAGCGCTTCGGTCTGGGGTACATCGTGGAAGTGCTGCGCGGCTCTAACAACCAGCGCATTCGCGAATACGGCCACGACAAGCTGCCGGTGTACGGCATCGGCCGCGATCAAACCACCGAACACTGGACCAGCGTGCTGCGCCAGCTGATCCACCTGGGCTTTATCACTCAGAACATCGCCATGCACTCGGCGCTGCAATTGACCGAGGCGGCGCGCCCGGTGTTGCGCGGCGAGGTGGCGCTGCAACTGGCGGTGCCGCGCATCCAGAGCTTGAAGTCACGCGGCAGCGCCAACCAGAAATCCTACGGCGGCAATTACGATCGCAAGCTGTTCGCCAAGCTGCGCAAACTGCGCAAATCGATCGCCGACGAAGAAAACATTCCACCCTACGTGGTGTTCAACGACGCCACGCTGCTGGAAATGGCTGAACAGATGCCGATCAAGGCCGGCGATCTGCTGAGCGTCAACGGCGTCGGCCAGCGCAAACTGGAGCGTTTCGGCGCGCCCTTTATGGCGATGATCCGTGACCATCTCGACAATGATGAAGACTGAGGGCGATAAATCATGCTGATGCTGTTTCTTACCGTGGCGCTGGTGCATCTGATTGCGCTGATGAGCCCGGGGCCGGACTTCTTTTTCGTGTCGCAAACCGCCGCCAGCCGCTCGCGCCGCGAGGCGATGATGGGCGTGGTCGGCATTTCTCTCGGCATCGTGGTGTGGGCCGGCGTGGCGTTGATGGGTCTGCATCTGATCCTGCAGAAGATGGCCTGGCTGCATCAGATCATCATGGTCGGCGGCGGCATTTACCTGTGCTGGATGGGGTGGCAACTGCTGCGCTCCGCGCGGGCGCAGCAAGCGCAGCCGGCGGCGGAGGCCCAGGTGGCGTTGCCGAAGGCCGGGCGCAGCTTTATTCGCGGTTTCCTGACCAATCTGTCCAACCCGAAAGCGGTGATCTATTTCGGCAGCGTGTTCTCGCTGTTCGTCGGCGACAGCGTCGGCGCCGGGGCGCGCTGGGGATTGTTCCTGCTGATCGTCGCCGAGACCTTCGTCTGGTTCAGCCTGGTGGCGGTGGTGTTCGCGCTGCCGGCGATGCGCCGCGGCTACCAACGGTTGGCCAAGTGGATCGACGGGGTGGCGGGGGTGCTGTTTACCGGCTTCGGGTTACACCTGATCTTTACCCGCTAACCGCAGTGAAACGCCAAAGGCCGAGCAGCGATGCCCGGCCTTTTTTGTCAGGCTTTGCGGGCGGTCGCCAGCAGCCCCGCCACCAAAATGAACAGCGAACCGAATACCCGGTTGAGCAGCTGCATTTGGCGCGGCGTTCTCAGCCAGCCGGCGATGCGCGTTGCCAGGGTGGCGTAACCGATCATCACCAGAATATCCACCACCACGGTGGTGACGCCGAGCACCAGATACTGCTCGGCCTGCGGCTGATTGGGCAAGATAAACTGTGGGAACAGCGCGGCGAGAAACACGATGCTTTTCGGGTTGGTCAGGTTGACCAGCACCGCGCGGCGGAACAGACGGCGGCGCGGCATGCTGCCCGCCAGCGCATGCAGATCCAGCGCCCCGGCGGCGCGCCATTGCTGGATGCCGAGCCACACCAGGTAGGCGGCGCCCAGCCATTTCAGCAGCTCGAACGCCAGCAGCGATTGCGATATCAGCGCGCCGAGGCCGATGCCCACCAGCACGATGTGCGCGCTCAGCCCGACCTGCAGCCCGGCGATCGACGCGGCGGCGCCGCGATAGCCGTGGCTGATGCCGGTGCTCATGGTGTTGATGGCGCCTGAGCCGGGGGACAGGCTGAGGATAAGCGTGGTCAGCAGGTAGGTTAACCACCAGTCCAAGGTCATGGTTCTCGGCTCCCTGAAAGTGTCGTTTTGTGCCACAATGCGCCGAGGCGGCGCCGTTTTTTGTAAGAATTGAATCACAATACGCTAGTATGATTTCTTGTGCCAGCGGTCACATTTTCCGCCGGCCCCACAGGGAAAACGCTCTCGATGACCTCGTTCACTCTCAGCTCCGATGACTGGTTAACGCGTGAAACGCAGTTCGCTGCCTTCGCCACCGGGCCGCTGCTGGACTTTTGGCGGCTGCGGGAAGAGGGTGAGTTCAGCGGCGTGGACGGCGTGCCGATCCGCTTTGTGCGTTTTAGTTCCGCGCGGCATCAGCGGGTGGTGGTGGTCAGCCCCGGCCGCATCGAAAGCTACGTGAAATACCCCGAGGTGGCCTACGATCTGTTCCACTGCGGTTACGACGTGGTGATCGTCGATCATCGTGGCCAGGGGCGCTCCGGCCGTTTACTGGCGGATACGCACCGCGGTCATGTGGTAAACTTCGCCGACTACGTGGACGATTTCGAGCAGCTTTGGCAGCGCGAGGTCGAATCGCGCGGTTATCGGCAGCGCTTCGCGCTGGCGCATTCGATGGGTGGCGCGATCCTGGCGCAGTTTCTGCAGCGCCGGCCGCAGGCGTTCGACGCGGCGGCGTTTTGCGCGCCGATGTTCGGCATCCAGTTGCCGATGCCGGGCTGGCTGGCCGACCGCATTCTCGACTGGGCGGAGACCCGCCCGGCGATCCGCGACTATTACGCGGTGGGCACCGGCCAGTGGCGGCCGCTGCCCTATGTGGTCAACGTGTTGACCCACAGCCGCGAGCGCTACCGGCGCAGCCTGCGCTATTACGCCGATTACCCCGAGCTGCAGGTGGGCGGGCCGACCTACCATTGGGTGCGGGAGAGCATCCGCGCCGGCCGGCAGATTATCGCTCAGGCCGGGGAGATAACAACGCCGCTGTTGCTTTTGCAGGCCGGTGAGGAACGGGTGGTCGACAACCGTTCGCACCAGGCTTTTTGTCAGGCTCTGTCAGACGCGGGGCGCCCTTGCGAAGGGGAGCTCCCGTGGGTTATCAACGGCGCACGCCATGAGATCCTGTTCGAGCGGGACGCGATGCGCGCCGAAGCACTGAACGCAATCCTGCGCTTCTTTGCTCAACACTTAGGCGGCGCGCTGCCGCCGACAACTCCATCAGAGGTTAGAACATAACGCTATGTATCACGTCGTCGCTTCCGATTTAGATGGCACGCTGCTGTCTCCCGACCATACCCTGTCGCCGTACGCTAAAGAAACGCTGAAGTTGCTGACCCAGCGCGGTGTGCATTTCGTGTTCGCCACCGGCCGCCACCATATCGACGTGGCGCAGATCCGCGACAGCCTGGAGATCAGCGCCTTTATGATCACTTCCAACGGCGCGCGGGTGCACAACACCGCCGGCGAGCTGATTTTCAGCCATAACCTGGACGGAGATATCGCCCGCGATCTGTACGGCATGCTGCACGACGATCCGGAGATCACCACCAACGTCTACCGTAACGACGATTGGTTTACCAACCGCGAAAGCCCGGAGCAGGAAGAATTCTTCCAGGAGTCGGTGTTCAAATATCAGCTGTTCGAACCGGGCCTGCTGGAAACCGACGGCGTCTGCAAGGTTTACTTCACCTGTGAAGATCACGAGCGGCTGCTGCAGGTGGAAGACGCCATCAACGCGCGCTGGGGCGACCGGGTCAATGTCAGCTTCTCGTTCCCGACCTGCCTGGAAGTGATGGCGGGCGGCGTGTCGAAAGGACATGCGCTGGAAGAAGTGGCCAAGATCATCGGCTATACGCTGCAAGAGTGCATCGCTTTCGGCGATGGCATGAACGATCTGGAGATGCTGTCGATGGCCGGCAAGGGCTGCATCATGCGCGATGCGCATCAGCGCCTGAAGGATATGCTGCCGGAGCTGGAAGTGATCGGCTCCAACGTCGATAACGCGGTGCCGCACTACCTGCGCAAGATGTTCCTCTGAAATAACAAGGGCGCCTTGCGGCGCCCTTAAAGTCAATGATAAACCGGATGACGTTGCCGAGCTTGCAGAAGGCAATATCTAAAAAAACAAGGAAAATCAATTTATTGATTTTCGACTGATATCCACAAAGGAGGAAAAACCACGTTTTTTCCTCCTTTGTCAGCAATCCAAGGGCGCCTTGCGGCGCCCTTGTTATTACTTGTGCTGGCCCTGCTTCTGCAAGAACTGCACGCCCTTGTCAGGGAAGTCGGTGAACACGCCGTCGACGCCGGCCTGGTTGTAGATCACGTCATACAGCTGGTTCACGTCGGTCACGTACTTCGGCAGCGCATCGGCGCGGATGGTGAACGGATGCACCGCCAGCTTGCTGGCATGCGCTTCTTTCACCATGTCAGTCAGCACGATGTGGCCCGGCTTGGATTGATCCGCGACCACCAGCATGTGGTAGTCCGGCCCGATGCCGTCGGCATACTGAGCGATTTTCTTCATCGCGCCCGGCTTGAACATCCAGTCGTAGTCGTATTCTACCCACTTGCCGTCGGCTTTCTGCTCGTAGGTTTCCTGCCAGTCGTTATAGGCGATCAGCTGCACCAGCTTCAGATCCATGCCCAGCTTCGGCTCCAGATCGTTCTTGATGCGTTTGAGCTCGTTGGCGTCGAAGCACTGCAGGTAGACGTTATCGTTCTTGCCGGTATAGCCGTACTGCTTGAGCACCGCCAGCACTTTGCTGGAGATGTCTTTGCCTTCCTGTTTGTGGAACCACGGCGCCTTGATTTCCGGGTAGATGCCGATGTTTTTGCCGGTCGAATGGTTCAGACCCTGCACGAACTCGATCTCTTCCTGGAAGGTGTGTACGCGGAAGTCGGATTTGCCCATCGGGAAGCGGCCAGGATAACCCTGTACCTTCTTGCCGTTTTCGATTTCAAAGCCTTCGGTGAACTTCAGCGATTTGATCTCCGCCAGCGTAAAGTCGATGGCGTAGTAGCGGCCGTCTTTGCGCGCGCGGTCCGGGAAGCGTTCGGCGACGTCGGTGACGCGATCGAGGTAATGATCGTGCAACACCACCAGCTCGTTGTCCTTGGTCATCACCAGATCTTGTTCGAGGTAATCGGCGCCCTGGGCGTAGGCCATCGCTTTCGCCGGCAGGGTGTGTTCCGGCAGGTAGCCGCTGGCGCCGCGGTGGGCGATCACCACTTTGTCCGCTGCCTGTGCGGCGCTGACCATCGAGGTGGCGAGAATGATCCCTGTCAGCAGGGCTTTGACTTGAGTCCGCATTCCGTTTTTCTCCGTGTTGTTGGGGGCAGGGTAGTAAAAAGGCCGCAGGGCGGCCTTTAAATCATGCAAAAGTCGTGTGACGCTTAACCGCGCTTGGCGGCGATTTCCGCGTGGTGTTTCTTTTCGTTCAGCATGGTCAGCAGCAGCAGGATAACCGCCAGCACGCCGCCGCCGATCATCACCATGAAGCCGCCGTCCCAACCGAAGAAGTCCACGGTGTAACCGACGATGGCGCTGGCTGCAACCGAGCCGCCCAGGTAACCGAACAGGCCGGTGAAGCCCGCGGCGGTGCCGGCGGCTTTCTTCGGCGCCAGCTCCAGCGCGTGCAGGCCGATCAGCATCACCGGGCCGTAGATCAGGAAGCCGATGACCAGCATACAGATCATGTCCACGGTCGGGTTACCGGCCGGGTTCATCCAGAACACCACGGTGGCGATGGTCACCAGCGTCATGAAGAACACGCCGGTGGCGCCGCGGTTGCCTTTGAACACTTTGTCCGACATCCAGCCGCACAGCAGGGTGCCCGGGATACCGGCGTATTCATACAGGAAGTAGGCCCAGGACGACTTGTCCAGCGCGAAGTGTTTCACTTCTTTCAGGTAGGTCGGCGACCAGTCCAGAATGCCGTAACGCAGCAGATAGACGAACACGTTGGCGACCGCGATGTACCACAGCAGCTTGTTCGGCAGAATGTACTGCATGAAGATCTGCTTGGCGGTCAGCTCTTCTTCGTCTTTTTCGCTGTAGTCGTCCGGATAGTCGTTTTTGTACTCTTCAATCGGCGGCAGGCCACAGGATTGCGGGGTGTCGCGCATCAGGGCGAAGGCGATCAGGGCCACCAGGATGGCGCCGAAGGCCGGCATGTACAGCGCCGCGTGCCAGTCGTTGAACCAGGCCATACCCAGCAGGAACAGCAGCGGCGGCAGGCCGCCACCCACGTTGTGGGCGCAGTTCCAGATGGAAACGATGCCGCCGCGTTCTTTCTGCGACCACCAGTGCACCATGGTGCGGCCGCACGGCGGCCAACCCATGCCCTGGAACCAGCCGCACAGGAACAGCAGGACGAACATGATGGCGATGCTGGAGGTGGCCCATGGCACGAAGCCCATGAACAACATCACCGCCGCCGCCAGGATCAGGCCGGCGGGCAGGAACACCCGCGGGTTGGAACGGTCGGAGACCGAACCCATGATGAATTTGGAGAAGCCGTAGGCGATGGAGATGCCCGACAGCGCGAAGCCGAGGTCGCCGCGGCTGAAGCCTTGTTCGATCAGGTAAGGCATGGCCAGGGTGAAGTTCTTACGCACCAGATAGTAAGCGGCGTAACCGAAGAAGATCCCCAGGAAAATTTGCCAGCGCAGCTTACGGTAGAGCGGGTCTACCTTATCGCTCGGCACACGGGCGGTGTGTGCGGCCGGCTTAAAAATACTCAACATGAGCGCCTCCGATGGCTTTATCTGTTATCACATCAATATGACCTTTTACGTTCATTTGATGATTGAGCGGATATCGAATGTGGTGTTTTTGTGTTCCATAACGAGCGCCATTGTCGACAAATACGCCTGGTGTCGCTGTGACGAATGGCGCAATTGTTACACTTTCATGAAACCACGGCGGATTTTGAGCGATTCGTTAACGTTATGAAATAGAAAAACGTCCAAAAATCGTGATTATGATCACATTGATGGTTTTTTGTGGTCATTTTTATTTCGTTTTATGTTCGTTATTGTTCCTTATCAAACAAAGACCCTAATAACCGTGGCTCAATAGGCTCATAACTACCGATCCTGAGGGAGCGACATGAGCAGCTATTTTGACGGCGGCGAAACGGATGTAATCATCATCGGCGGCGGCGCCACCGGCGCAGGCATTGCCCGCGACTGTGCGCGGCGCGGCTTGCGCTGCATCTTGCTGGAGCGCCACGACATCGCCACCGGCGCCACCGGCCGCAACCACGGTTTATTGCACAGTGGCGCGCGCTATGCGGTGACCGATGGCGAGTCGGCGCGCGAGTGCATCGAAGAAAACCGCATCCTGAAACGTATCGCTCATCACTGTATCGAACGCACCGATGGGCTGTTCATCACCCTGCCGCAGGACTCACTGGACTATCAGCAACAGTTTATCGCCGCCTGTCGCCAGGCCGACATCGACGCCGAAGCGATCGACCCGCAGCTGGCGCTGCGGCTGGAGCCGGCGGCCAACTCGGCGTTGATCGGCGCGGTGCGCGTGCCGGACGGCACCGTCGATCCTTTCCGACTGACCGCCGCCAACATGTTGGACGCGCGCGAGCATGGCGCGCAGATCCTGACCTACCACCAGGTGGTGGGATTGTTGCGCAGCGGCGATCGGGTAACGGGCGTGCGCGTTTACGACCATCAGAATCAGCGGCGCTATGAGCTGCACGCGTCGGTGGTGGTCAACGCCGCCGGCATCTGGGGCCAGCAGATCGCCGAATACGCCGATTTGCGCATCCGCATGTTCCCGGCCAAGGGGGCGCTGCTGATCCTCGGCCACCGCATCAACAACATGGTGATCAACCGCTGCCGCAAACCGGCAGACGCCGACATCCTGGTGCCGGGCGACACCATCTCGTTGATCGGTACTACCTCGACCCATATCGACTACGACCAAATTGACAACATGCTGGTGACCCCGCAGGAAGTGGACATTCTGATCCGCGAGGGGGCGCTGCTGGCGCCCACCCTGGCGCAGACCCGCATTCTGCGTGCCTACGCCGGGGTACGGCCGCTGGTGGCCAGCGACGACGATCCCAGCGGGCGCAACGTCAGCCGCGGCATCGTGCTGCTCGATCACGCCAGCCGCGACGGGCTGGAAGGGTTTATCACCATCACCGGCGGCAAGCTGATGACTTACCGCCTGATGGCGGAGTGGGCCACCGACAAGGTGTGCGAGAAGCTTGGCGTAAACCGCCCGTGCACCACCGCGCAGGACGCGTTGCCCGGCTCCCGCCAGTCGGCGGAGGAAACGGTGCGCAGCGTGGTTTCACTGCCCGCCAGTATTCGCGGCTCAGCAATTTATCGCCACGGCGATCGCGCCAGCCAGGTGCCGGCGGCCGATCGGCTCGACACCAGCCTGGTGTGCGAATGCGAGGCGGTGACCGCCGGGGAAGTGCGCTATGCGGTCAACTCGCTGACCGTCAATAACCTGGTGGATCTGCGCCGCCGCACCCGCGTCGGCATGGGCACCTGCCAGGGGGAACTCTGCGCCTGCCGCGCCGCCGGGCTGCTGACGCGCTTTAACGTCAGCACGCCGCAGCAGTCCATCGCGCAGCTGTCGCAGTTCCTCAACGAACGGTGGAAAGGCGTACGGCCGATCGCCTGGGGCGATGCGCTGCGCGAGAGCGAATTTACCAGCTGGGTTTACCAGGGGTTATGCGGGCTTGAGGCCCAGGCCGACAAGGAGCAGGAGGCGGATGATGCGATTTGACGTAGTGATGATTGGCGGCGGCCTGGCGGGTCTGAGCTGCGCTATTGCCGTAGCCGAACAGGGCAAGCGCTGCGCGGTGGTCAGTTCTGGCCAGAGCGCGCTCTACTTCTCCTCCGGCTCGCTCGATCTGCTGGCGAGATTGCCGGACGGCACGCCGGTCGAGATGCCGCTGGCGGCGTTGCCGCAGTTGGCGCAGCAGGCGCCGCAGCATCCGTATGCCCTGATCGGGCCCGGCCGGGTGGCGGCGCTGTCCGCCGCCGCGCAGCGGCTGCTGGCGCGCTGCGGGCTGAACCTGCAGGGCGAGGGCGCCAATAACCATCTGCGCATTACGCCGCTCGGCACGCGCCGCGCCACCTGGCTCAGCCCGCAGGCGATCCCGACGCTGCCGCTGACCGGCCAACTGCCGTGGCGGCGCATCGCGGTGATCGGCATCGAAGGGTTTCTCGACTTCCAGCCGCAGATGGCCGCCGACTCCCTGAGCCGCGAGCTCGGCGTAGAGACGGAGGTGGCGTATCTGCACATGCCGGCGCTGGACAGATTGCGCAATAACCCCAGTGAGTTCCGCGCGGTGAACATTGCCCGGGTACTGGATTTGATGGAAAGCCTGCCGCCGATGGCCGAGGAGCTGCGGCGGTTGGCGGGCGAGGCCGACGCGCTCTTCCTGCCGGCCTGTTTGGGATTGGAGGACGACGCGTCGCTGGCGGTGCTGCAGGATGCGGTCGGCAAACCGATCCGGCTGCTGCCGACGCTGCCGCCTTCGGTGCCCGGCATGCGCTTGCATCAGGCGCTGCGGCGGCGTTTCCAACAGCTGGGCGGCGTTTTCATGCCTGGCGACAGCGTGCTGCGCGCCGAGTGTGAAGCCGGCCGCGTCACCGGCCTGTATACCCGCAACCACGGCGATATCCCGCTGCGGGCGCAGCAGGTGGTGCTGGCCAGCGGCAGCTTCTTCAGCAACGGGCTGGTGGCGGATTTTGACGGGGTGCGCGAGCCGATCTTCGGGCTGGACGTACACAGCCGCGCCGATCGCGCCGACTGGAGCCAGCGCGAGCTGTTCGCGCCGCAACCTTATCTGCAGTTTGGCGTGCGTACCGACGGCAGACTGCGGGCGATGAAACAGGGAATGCCGTTCGACAATCTGTATGCCATCGGCGCGGTCGCCGGCGGCTACGATCCGCTGCAGCAGGGCTGCGGCGCCGGCGTGTCATTGATCGGTGCGCTGCACGTCGCGCAGCAGATCGCCGCGGAGGAAAACGCATGAGCCTGCATCAGGACCACAGCTTTGAAAGCTGCATCAAATGCACCGTCTGCACCACCTACTGCCCGGTCGCCAAAGTGAACCCGCTCTATCCGGGGCCAAAACAGGCGGGGCCGGACGGCGAGCGGCTGCGGCTGAAAGATCCGGCGCTGTACGACGAAGCGCTGAAATACTGCACCAACTGCAAGCGTTGTGAAGTGGCCTGCCCGTCCGACGTCAAAATCGGCGACATCATTCAGCGCGCCCGCGCCGACTTCGCCCAGAGCAAGCCGACGCTGCGCGACGCCATCCTCAGCCACACCGACATCATGGGATCGCTGTCGACGCCGTTCGCGCCGATCGTTAACGCCGCTACCGGGCTGAAACCGATGCGCAAGCTGTTGGACAAGGCGCTGAAGATCGATCACCGTCGCGAACTGCCGAAATACTCGTTCGGCACCTTCCGCCGCTGGTACCGGCAACAGGCGAAAACTCAGCAGCGTTATGCCGAGCAGGTGGCGTTTTTCCACGGCTGCTTCGTCAACTATAACCATCCGCAGCTGGGCAAGGATTTGATCCGGGTGTTCAACGCGCTGGATATCGGCGTGCAGTTGCTGAAACGCGAGAAATGCTGTGGCGTGCCGCTGATCGCCAACGGGTTTATCGAGCAGGCCAAAAAGCAGGCCAGGGTCAACGCCGAGTCGCTGCATGAAGCGGTGCTGGAGCACGGCATTCCGGTGGTGGCGACCTCATCGAGCTGTACCTTCACCCTGCGCGACGAATACCCGCATCTGCTGGACGTGGACACCACCCCGGTGCGCGATCGGGTGGAGCTGGCGACGCGCTATCTCTATCGCCTGATCAATCAGGGGCGCAGCCTGCCGCTGAAGCACACGCCGCTGCGGGTGGCTTATCACACGCCGTGCCATATGGAGAAGATGGGCTGGACCGCCTACACGCTGGAGCTGCTGCGGCAGATACCGGGGCTGGAGCTGGTGGTGCTGGATTCGCAGTGCTGCGGCATCGCCGGCACCTACGGGTTCAAATCGGAGAACTACGCCACTTCGCAAGGCATCGGCGCGCCGCTGTTCCGGCAGATAGAAGAGAGCGGGGTGGATCTGGTGGTGACCGACTGCGAGACCTGCAAATGGCAGATAGAAATGTCCACCAGCAAGCGCTGCGAACATCCGATCACCCTGCTGGCGCAGGCGTTGGCATAAAAACTCAAGGGCCGGCAAGCCGGCCCTCTGTGGGATTACTGCTTCAGCTTCAGGGTGGAGATGATGCCTTCGGCTTCGGTCTGCGCCTGCTGCTGATTGTCCGCCGGCAGCGTTACCTGAATGGTCAGCATGTTGTTGTTCAGCGAACCGATCAGGACGGAGGAATAGGCTTTTTCACCGCCGCTGGTGATGATGCTGTCCAACTGACGCAGCGGCACGCCGTTGACGTCGAGCGCTTTGTTGGTGATCACCTGCAGGTTGGCGTCACGCGCGCGCTGGGTATTCTCCAGGCGATTGGCCAGGGTCTCCAGGCTGTCGGCGGTCTTGTCGCCCAGGATGACGATCACCGCGCGCTGGCCGGTGCTGTCTGCGTAAACATGCATGTTGTTGGCCTGGTTGCCCAGCTTGCCGCTCTGATCCGCCATGCCAACCGGCAGGGTGAACGCCAGTTTACCGTCCAGCAGGCTGACCTGCTGCTCAGCCGGCGCGCTGGCCGCCGCGCCGTCTGGCGCTGCCTTGGTGTCTTTGGTGTTGCCGTCGCAGGCCGCGAGGCCAAGCGCCAGCAGGCTGATACCCATCAATTTCGCTACTTTACGCATCGGGCTTCCTTATTCCTTTCCGGTAGGGATTCACTGCCGTATCGCAACCTATTCCAGGTTGAAATGCAAGGCAGATGTTGTCACAAGTTTTTTTCCAGTAATAGCCGATAATCAGCCACTTCGCCTTTCTTTTCCAGCTGAACAATCTGATAGTGGTGGGCGAGCAGCATCGTCAGCATGGCACGGAACCGGTTACGGGTTTTGACCGTCAGCTGGCGATAGCCCTGCGCCCGCGCCCAGCGTTCCTGTTCGGCCAACAAAGCCTGCGCCACGCCGTGGTGACGAAACGCCGGCAGCACCCCGCCCAGCCAGCTGTAAAACACCGTTTCCTGCCGTTGATAACCGAGCTTGAAACCGGCCGGTTGGCCGTCGATTTCGGCGATCAACAGGCTGGCGGGGGTGGCGCCGATGCGCCGCTGCAGATCGGCCAGGCTATGCAGGCCGCCGAATTCGGGGATGCGTTGGTAAAGGCGGTGGATTTCTTCGAGCGTGGCGGTGCGGACGATTGGGGTCATGAGCGGCCTCCAAAGGATAGGGCCGCCCAGAATAACACGACTCAGCTCGGCTGCAGGCTGCCGCTGCGCGCTGCGATGCGTTTGAGCAGCATGTTCAGCAACACGCCGTACATCGGCAGGAAGAACAGCAGGCAGATCATCACCTTGAAGCTGTAATCCACCAACGCGATCTCCACCCAGTTGTTGGCCATAAAGGGATCGCTGCTCTTGTAGAAGGCGATGAAGAAGAACGCCAGCGTATCGCTGATGTTGCCGAGGAACATCGCCGCCGCCGGCGCCACCCACCAGGCGCTGCGCTGGCGCAGGCGGTTGAAGACGTGAACGTCGAGGATCTGGCCGAGCACGTAGGCCATAAAGCTGGCCACGGCGATGCGCGCCACGAACAGGTTAAAACTGCCCAGCGCTGCGAAGCCCTGCCACTCTCCCTGATAGGTGACGGTGGAGATCACGTAAGAGATGAACAGCGCCGGCACCATCACCGCCAGGATAATCCGTCGCGCCAGCGGCGCGCCGAAGATGCGCACGGTCAGATCGGTTGCGAGGAAGATAAACGGGAAGGTAAAGGCGCCCCAGGTGGTATGGAAGCCGAAAACGGTGATCGGCAGCTGCACCAGGTAGTTGCTGGAGGTAATGATGGCGATATGAAACAGCGAAAGCCAGACCAACGCCGTGAAGCGCTGCTGTGCGGTAAACGAATACATGTTGTAGCCTTTTTAGCAGTGGGGTGAGGGAACCCAGTGTGTCTTGTCAAAACAGCAAAAAACGCTGCGCGGCGGCATGATACGCGTTTGCGCAACCAATGCAATGGTTAAATTTAACGCAAACGTTAACGCATCTTGCGCAGAAAAACTACCGGCGTAAACTAGGCGCTAATGAGATGCGGCGAGCGTTCGCCGCTCGTTTTTGAACGAGAAAAATTGCATGACTGACTTATTTGCCCAGGCAGACCAGACGCTCGACGCGCTGGGCCTGCGTTGCCCGGAACCGGTAATGATGGTGCGCAAAACCGTGCGCCATATGGACAACGGCGAAACGCTGCTGATTATTGCCGACGATCCGGCCACTACCCGCGATATTCCGGGGTTTTGCCGCTTTATGGAGCACACGCTGGTGGCGCAGGAGACCGAGCAGGCGCCATACCGTTATTTGCTGCGTAAAGGCGTATAACGGCGACAAGGTCGCGTTGATGAAGGAAAAGTCTCTTTCCCCGAAATGACAACGGGCGCAGTATGCCGCGCCCGTATTGGTTTCCGAACTTAGCTGCGCTTTTTCAACAGCCGCAGCGCGTTGGCGGTGACCAGCGCGGTGGCGCCGGAGTCTGCCAGCACCGCCAGCCACAAACCGGTCAGCCCCAGCAGGCTGGTGATCAGGAATACCCCCTTCAGCCCCAATGCGATGGTGATGTTCTGCCGTATATTGGCGTGGGTGGCGCGCGAGATGCGGATCATCTCCGCGACGCCCACCAGCCGGTTGTGGGTCAGGGCGGCGTCGGCGGTTTCCAATGCCACGTCGGTGCCACTGCCCATGGCGATGCCGATGCTGGAGGCCTTCATCGCCGGGGCGTCGTTGATCCCGTCGCCGATCATCGCCGTCGGGCGCAGTTCGCTCAGTTCGGTGACCGCGCTGACCTTATCTTCCGGCAGCAGACCGGCGCGATAGTCGAGGCCCAGCTCGCCGGCGATCGCCGCGGCGGCGCGCGGGTTGTCGCCGGTCAGCATCACGCCGCGAATACCCAGCGCGTTCAGTTCCGCTATCGCCTGTTTGGCGTCGCCGCGCAGGGTATCGCGCAGCGCCAGCAAGCCGATGGGCGCGCCGTCTTCCAGCACCACCACCGCCGTTTTGCCGGCGTTTTCCAGCTTGTCTACCTGGCTCTGCCATTGGGCGCCGAGCAGGCCCGGTGCCAGCTTGCCCGGCGCGCTGATCAGCACGGTCTTGCCGTCCACGATCCCTTCCACGCCGACGCCGGCCAGCGCGCGGCGTGCCTGCGCCAGCGGCAGCTCCGTCCCGCTTTCGGCGGCGCGGTTGATGATCGCCTGCGCCAGCGGATGATGTGAACCGGCTTCCACCGCAGCGGCAAGCTGCAGCAGCTGCTGTTCGGTGAGCGCGCCGATTGGCAGCACGTCGGTCACCGTCGGCTTGCCTTCGGTCAGGGTGCCGGTTTTATCGAAGGCGATAGTTTGGATCTGGCCCAGTTGCTCCAGCGCCGCACCGCCTTTAATCAGCGCGCCGCGCCGCGTGGCGGCCGCCAGCCCGGATGTAATGGCCGCCGGGGTCGAGATCACCAATGCGCATGGGCAGCCGATCAGCAGCAGCGTCAGGCCGCGATAGATCCAGGTCTCCCACGGCTGCGAGAACAGCAGCGGCGGCACCAAGATCACCGCGACGGCCAGCAGCATAATGGCCGGGGTGTAATAACGGCTGAACCGATCGAGGAAGCGTTCGATCGGCGCGCGGCGCTCTTCGGCCTCTTCAATCAGCTGCAAAATGCGGTCGATGGCGTTTTTGCCGGGCTCGGAGATCACCTTCATCTGCGCCGCCTGATCGACGGACAGGCTGCCGGCGGCCACTTTCTCACCCTGTTGGCGCTCGACCGGCACCGATTCGCCGGTCAGGGCGCTTTCGTCGAAGCTGGCGAACGGATTGAGCAGCTCGGCGTCGGCCGGCAGGCGCCCGCCGGGCGCGATTTCAATCACGTCGCCCGGACGCAGGCTGGCGACCGGCACGCGTTTGCGCTCCGCACCTTGCAGCAGCAGCGCATCTTCCGGCACCAGCTCCATCAGCGCCGTCACCCCGCGCCGTGCGCGGTTGGCGGCGTAGGATTCCAGCAGTTCACCGACCATAAACAGCAGCAGCACCATCGCCGCCTCGGCGGTGGCGCCGATGAACAGCGCGCCGATGGCCGCCACGCTCATCAGCGTTTCGATGGCGAACGGCGTGCCGGAACGAATCAGACGCAGCGCCTTGGCGGCGACCGGCGCCAATCCGACCAGCGTGGTGGCGATAAAGGCGATGCGGCCCAGCTCCGGGTTAACCCGATCCAGCACCCAGCTGACGATCATCAGGGTGGTTAACAGCAGCAGCGGTGCGAATTCGCCGAAGCGTGAGGTTTTCGGCGCGGCGGCTTTGGCGTTCTGAGTGCCGAGCAGGGTAAAGCCGGCCTGGGCGACCGCGTCCTGGATCCGTAGGCTGATGTCGGACTGTGCGTCGACCACCAGTTTCTCGGTGGCGAACAACACGCGCGCGCTGTCGACGCCGGGGAGTGCGGTGACGGCATTTTCGATTTTCTTGGCGCAGCTGGGGCAGTCCATGCCGGTGACTTTCCAGCTGAAACGTTGGCTACCGGAAGGGGGAGCGGCGGCCAGCCTGTCGCTTTCCTCGTCCGGATCGTCGGGCGCGGCGGTGCAGCAGCCGCTATCGCCATGATCGTGATGGTGGTGGGCATGTTCGGCCTGTGCGGCGGCGTTTTTCGGCTCGCTGCTGCAGCCATGCTGAGTTTTGCTGTGGCTGTGGTTGCAGCCGCATCCGCCTTCGGCGTGATGATGTTCCTGATGATTATGGTTTTGCTGGTTGTGCATAACGTCCCCCCTTCTGGGCTGTTAAACGGGTTTGCTCAGTTGACTCTACACCCTGGAGTCAACTCCAGAGTCAAGCGCCGGATGAGAACTATTGCTAACGGCGTTCGAGCCTATAAAGGGGTATTCATTCAATAATGAATAATGCGAATTTTAATCTATCGGCTTTTCTTATCCCCTATTTGGGTGAAAAGGCTCGCTGCCGTTAGTTTAAATAAGAAAATAATATTCCTATAGAAACTAAAGAGTCGCGCGACCTAATAATAAAGAGTTATTAATCTGTAACGCTTTAGCAAAATTTACCTTTTTACCGGTATCAAGCCAGCATGATTCGCTTGAGTCTGCAGGCCGCATTGCTATTGAAGTTTGGTGCCAACTTATCCTCATCAAGTTTCATTTGTTTTGTAAATAAGCCTAAAAAGCAGCATAACAAACTTTCGTTGTGATAATAAATGGTTGATTATTTTATGTACAGTTTTGCGGCCCTGCCTATAATTGGAATCGATTACCATTTTTAATGGCGATCTTATTTGCTGATATATATGCATTAATTCTACCTAACACACTGCCGGTAACGGCGCATAAGCCCCTTCCAGCAAGCTTAAGGTTCATTAACCGTGGCTTACGGGGAGGTTATGTCTATCTGTCTGATTGATATCAATCAGGTAATGAGTGGAATCGAACCAATGCAATCTACTAAAAAGGCAATTGAAATTACTGAATCCAGCCTTGCAGCCGCAACAACCGGCTACGATGCTGTAGACGACCTGCTGCATTATCATGAGCGGGGTAACGGGATTCAGATTAATGGCAAGGATTCATTTTCTAACGAGCAAGCTGGGCTGTTTATTACCCGCGAGAATCAAACCTGGAACGGTTACAAGGTATTTGGCCAGCCGGTTAAATTAACCTTCTCCTTCCCGGACTATAAGTTCTCTTCCACCAACGTCGCCGGCGACACCGGGCTGAGCAAGTTCAGCGCAGAACAGCAACAGCAGGCTAAGCTGTCGCTGCAATCCTGGGCCGACGTCGCCAATATCACCTTCACTGAAGTGGCGGCCGGTCAAAAGGCCAACATCACCTTCGGCAACTACAGCCAGGATCGTCCTGGCCACTATGATTACGGCACCCAGGCTTACGCCTTCCTGCCGAACACCATTTGGCAGGGCCAGGATCTGGGCGGCCAGACCTGGTACAACGTCAACCAATCCAACGTGAAGCATCCGGCGACCGAAGACTACGGCCGTCAGACGTTCACCCATGAGATTGGCCATGCGTTGGGCCTGAGCCACCCGGGCGACTACAACGCCGGTGAAGGCAACCCGACCTACCGCGACGTCACCTATGCGGAGGATACCCGCCAGTTCAGCCTGATGAGCTACTGGAGTGAAACCAACACCGGTGGCGACAACGGCGGTCACTATGCCGCTGCTCCGCTGCTGGATGACATTGCCGCCATTCAGCATCTCTATGGTGCCAATCTGTCGACCCGCACCGGCGACACCGTGTACGGCTTTAACTCCAACACCGGTCGCGATTTCCTCAGCACGACCAGCAACTCGCAGAAAGTGATCTTTGCAGCCTGGGATGCGGGCGGTAACGATACTTTCGATTTCTCCGGTTACACCGCTAACCAGCGCATCAACCTGAACGAGAAATCGTTCTCCGACGTGGGTGGCCTGAAGGGCAACGTCTCGATCGCCGCTGGGGTGACCATCGAGAACGCCATCGGCGGTTCCGGCAACGACGTGATCGTCGGCAACGCGGCCAACAACGTGCTGAAAGGCGGCGCAGGTAACGACGTGCTGTTCGGCGGCGGCGGGGCGGATGAGCTGTGGGGCGGTGCCGGCAAAGACATCTTCGTGTTCTCTGCCGCCAGCGATTCCGCACCGGGCGCTTCAGACTGGATCCGCGACTTCCAGAAGGGGATCGACAAAATTGACCTGTCGTTCTTCAATAAAGAAGCGCAGAGCAGCGATTTCATTCACTTCGTCGATCACTTCAGCGGCGCGGCCGGCGAAGCGCTGCTCAGCTACAACGCTTCCAACAACGTGACCGATTTGTCGGTGAACATCGGTGGCCATCAGGCGCCGGACTTCCTGGTGAAAATCGTCGGCCAGGTAGACGTTGCCACTGACTTTATCGTGTAACACAGCAACGGAACGCCCGGCGCAGTCTCGGCCGGGCGTAATGCGGGAGCCCGGTATGAAAGGTACTTTAACGCGCACCGCTTTGGCGGCGGGCGGCATGATGATGACAAGTGCGGTCATGGCCGGCAGTTTGGCGTTGCCGACCGCGCAGTCGCTGGCGGGGCAATGGCAGGTGGCCGACAGCGAACGCCAATGCCAAATCGAGTTTCTGGCGAATGAGCAAAGCGAGACCAACGGCTATCAGCTGGTGGATCGGCAACGGTGTCTGCAAAGTGTGTTTGCGGCGGAAGTCGTGGGCTGGCGCCCGGCGCCGGACGGCATCGCCCTGCTGCGGGCGGATGGCAGCACCCTGGCCTTCTTCTCGCGCGACGGCGATCTGTATCGCAATCAGTTGGGCGCCGATGATGCCCTGACGTTGAAAGCGCTGGCTTAATGAAGAAACGGGTTCGGCGCGCCGAACCCGCGGCAGAGAGTTACAGGTAGAGCGAACGCACGATCAGGAAGTGGCCGGAGAAGTAACAGAAAGCCACGATGGCGTCCGCCGCGCGGAAGGTGAAACGGTAGCGGTTGAGCAGCCAAACCACGTTGGCCAGCAGCAGCAGCGAGGTGCCGGTCAGCAGCGAGAAGCCGAAATCGGTGCTGCGCAGGAAATATTGCTCGCCCGCCAGCCAGACCATCAGCAGCGTCATCGCCACGTAGGTGGCGATCGGCCAGCGCATTTCTTCCAGCCGGGTCCAAAGGGTAGCCAGCAGCAACGCGCCGATCGCCAGCAGCGCCAGAGGCAGCGGCCAGAACAGACTGAACGTCATCTGGCTGGCGAAGCTCAGGGTATACAGCAGATGGGACAGGAAAAAGGCGCCGATGGCGTACAGCACCCGCTCGCGCGGCAGCAGGAGCAGCGCGTCGCCGATCAGGGTCGCCAACAGGCCGAGTACGATCAGATAACCTGCAGCGCCGAGCACCGGCGCCTGCCAGGCCAACAGCAACAGCAGCAGCAGCGTGACGGGTTTGAACACCCAGCGCTGCCAGCGCGGGCCACGGTAAGAGGCGTCGACGAACAGCCAACCGGAAAAGAATACGGCAAGGAACGGCCAACTCATTTATGTCTTCCTTATGCATGAGGGAGCCGCAATTACCGGCTCCAAACTGTCACCAATGTCACTTCTTCATTTCAGTGTAGGTAGCCTGCCGACGATCGACAATGCTTTCTTGAGAATGCTATGTTTACGCCGATTTGGCCGTGAAGGAAATGGGAAACCGATGAGCAAGCCACCGTTGTTTTTTGTCGCCGTGATTGCGTTGATTGCCGTGCTGGCCACGCAACGCTATTTCAAACAGCGCCAGCAGGAGGCGGAAAACGATCGTGCGCCGATGCGCAGTCTGCAGGTGACGGTGAGCGACAAGCTCAGCTTCCCGGTTGCCAAGACCCGTGCGCCGCAACGCGAACCGCTGGTCAATGAGCCGATGTATTACGAGGTGGTGTTCCGCCCGAATCAGGGCGGTGAAGACATCACGCTGCGGCTGAAACAGTGGCAATACAACCCGATAGAAAAAGGCGCGCAGGGCACGTTGAACATGCAGGGCACGCGCTTCGTCTCTTTCACCGTTCAGCCGTAGCGGTCACTTTTTCTTGATGGGCGGCTGTTTCTTCTGCCAGGCCAACAGCTCGAACACGCCAAAGATAAAGATCTTGGCTTCTTGCCAGTAGCTGATCGGCTGATCCTTCGGCTGGGTGGATTTTAGCAGCACCAGCTGCAGGCCGTGCATCACCACCATAAAGAACAGCGCCACGTCGATGAAATACTTCAGCGGCTTGGGAAACGGATGGAACAGGTTAGAGAGCAGGAAGCCCCACACGCACAGCATCAGCAGGCGGCCCAGATTAATCAGCATGGTCGGTTTTCTCTTGCGAACGAATATAAAGGCGATAGGCCACCTGGCCGGCGACTTTCTCCCGGTGCAGCTGCCAGCTGGCAGGCACGTCCGCCGCGGCGCTTTCCGCCTCGGCTTCTACATAGATCCAGGCCTCGTCGGCCAGCCAGCCTTGCTGCTCCAGCAGCAAGGCGGTTTCCGCCAGCAGGCCTTTGCGAAACGGCGGATCGAGAAACACCACGTCAAACGGTTGGCCCTCGCCCGCCAGCCAGCTCAGCGCGTTGGTGTTGATAACCACCCCTTTGCCCTGCAGCAGCGCCAGATTTTTTTCCAGCTGCTGCGCCACCGGCCGTTCGAATTCCAGCAGCGTGGCGCTGCCGGCGTAGCGCGACAGCGCTTCCAGCCCTAATGCGCCGCTGCCGGCGAAACAGTCCAGACAGCGCGCGCCCTGAATCACCGGCGCCAGCCAGTTGAACAGGGTTTCACGCACCCGATCGGTGGTGGGGCGCAGCCCCGGGCTGTTCGGCACCGGAAGCTTGCGACCGCGCCATTGGCCGCCGATGATGCGGATCTGTCCGGCTGTGGCCTGGGGCGATTTTTTGGCCGCCGCCCGTGGCGAGAGTCTTGTCATAAGCGTTGTTTGATTTCTTTTGCGGCGCGGGGCCGCAGAGGTTAACGAAAAGTTGCCCCTATTCTACCGGTGACGGGCGTCGGGGGGAACGGTAAAACTTTGTTGTCTGATTTCACACCGGAAAGCATGCCGGATGCGTGTTGCTGCGCGAGGGAAAGTGATAGACTCGGCGGATTATTGTCAGCATATATCCTTCAGGTATGTAGGGTAAGCGAGCCTTCGGTACGGAGTAGAGTCATAACATGGCAAAAGATAAGAAACGTGGGTTTTTCTCCTGGCTGGGCTTTGGCCAGAAGGAAAAGGAAGAAGAGCAACAGCAACCTGAGCAGCCGGTAGAGCAGGCGGAGCCTCAGGCCGCGGAGACGCCGGCTGAACCGGCAGCCGCCAAGCTGGATGACAAGCTCCCCGCCCAGGAATCTGAACCTGCCGCCTCCGTCGACACCCCGGGAGAGTGGGATAACGGTCAGGCCGGCGAACCCATCGCGGAAAGTCTGCCGGCGGCGGCTGAACATCCGGCGGCGCCGCAAGCGTTGGCCGAAGAGATCGTCAGCGTCACCGAGCAGGTGGTGGCGCAGCAGCAGCCGATCGCCGAACCCGAGCCGGTTGTCGAACCTGAGCCGGTCGTTGAGCCAGAGCCAGTTGTTGAGCCCGAGCCGGTCGTTGAGCCAGAGCCGGTTGTCGAACCTGAGCCGGTCGTTGAGCCAGAGCCAGTTGTTGAGCCCGAGCCGGTCGTTGAGCCAGAGCCGGTTGTCG
>NZ_JBQZFT010000005.1:0-240415 GCF_052692115.1 Serratia sp. TSA_105.2 | reverse complement strand
GCGACCCCCGGATACTCTGTGAAGTTGTTCACATGTTCCGTGTCGATGGAGGCGCATTATAGGGAGCCTGTTCAGAATGACAAGCGATAATATGCATTTTTTATCTGACCGCTCACTATTCATTCGTAACGCCTATTAAACCCGCTTTTTGATGGCTGCCGGCAGGTCCGCCAGGCTATTTAGCACCCAATCGGCCAGCTTTTCGCCCTGCTCCGTCACCGGTTTGCCGGTACGTACCAGCACCTTGGTGCCAACGCCGGCCGCGATCGCCGCCTGCATATCTTCCGGTTTATCGCCCACCATATAAGAAGCGGCCATATCGATGTTCAATTCCTGCTGCGCTTGCAGCAGCATGCCCGGCTGCGGTTTACGGCAGTCACACACCTGACGATACTCTTCTATTACTGCCTCCGGATGGTGCGGACAGAAATAGATGCCGTCGAAGTCGACGTCGCGATCGGCCAGCGACCAGTCCATCCACTCGGTCAGGTACATAAATTGGTCTTCACTGAACTTGCCGCGTGCAATGCCGGACTGGTTGGTCACCATCACCAACGCGAAGCCCATCTTTTTGAGTTCGCGACAGGCGTCAATCACGCCGTCAATAAAGTGGAAGTTGTCGATTTCATGGACATAGCCATGGTCAACGTTAATCGTACCGTCACGATCGAGAAAAATTGCTGGAACGCTTTGTGTCACCGCTTTGCTCCTGAGGGCCTGTATACGCTGACAGTATCGCATGTTTTACCCCGTACTGAGAACGCCGGAGAACGTCGTTGGCCGTTGACTTAGACGTCTAGACGCCTTAACATCTGATCCATACCTTGGTTCCACGCCGAGGTTTACTTTTATCTAGCCACGGGCAACCACGCTAAAATAAGAAGAATATGATTAAACTTTCTAACATCACTAAAGTGTTCCAGCAGGGTTCGCGCACTATTACCGCGCTCTCTGACGTGACCCTTCACGTCCCTGCCGGGCAAATCTATGGCGTTATCGGGTCTTCCGGTGCCGGCAAAAGCACGCTGATCCGCTGCGCTAACATGCTGGAGCGCCCAACGTCCGGCCAGGTCCTGGTCGATGGTCAGGATCTGACCTCGCTGTCTGAAAGCGAACTGACGCGCGCCCGTCGCCAAATCGGCATGATCTTCCAGCACTTCAACCTGCTCTCTTCCCGCACGGTGTTCGGCAACGTGGCGCTGCCGCTGGAGCTGGACAATACGCCGCGCGCCGAGATCAAAAAGCGCGTGACCGAACTGCTGGAGCTGGTCGGCCTGGCTGACAAGCACGACGCCTACCCGGCCAACCTGTCCGGCGGCCAGAAACAGCGCGTGGCGATCGCCCGTGCGCTGGCCAGCAATCCCAAAGTGCTGCTGTGCGACGAAGCCACCAGCGCGTTGGATCCGGCCACCACCCGTTCCATCCTGGAACTGCTGAAAGACATCAACCGCCGTCTGGGCCTGACCATTCTGCTCATCACCCACGAAATGGACGTGGTGAAACGCATCTGCGACCAGGTCGCGGTCATCAGCCAAGGGCAACTGATCGAAAAAGACAGCGTCAGCGAAGTGTTCTCACACCCGAAAACCCCGCTGGCCCAACAGTTCATTCAGTCCACGCTGCATCTGGATATCCCGGACGACTACGCCGCGCGCCTGTCGCCGGAACGTCAGGGCGACCGCCAGCCGCTGCTGCGCCTGGAATTCACCGGCCAGTCGGTCGATGCGCCGCTGCTGTCTGAAGCCGCTCGCCGCTTCAACGTGAACAACAACATTATCAGCGCCCAGATGGATTATGCCGGTGGCGTGAAATTCGGCGTGATGCTGGCGGAGCTGCACGGCAGCGACGAAGACGCGCTGGCGACGATTAAGTTCCTGCAGGAAAATCAGGTAAAAGTAGAGGTTCTGGGTTATGTCTGAGGCAATGATGTGGTTGATGGCGCGTGGCGTGTGGGAAACCGTCATGATGACCTTTGTCTCCGGCTTCTTCGGTTTCGTGCTCGGCCTGCCGGTCGGCGTGCTGCTGTATGTCACCCGCCCGGGGCAGATCATCGCCAACAACTCGCTGTATAAAATCCTGTCCGGGCTGGTGAACATCTTCCGTTCCATCCCGTTCATTATCCTGCTGGTTTGGATGATTCCGTTTACCCGCATGATCGTCGGCACCTCTATCGGTCTGCAGGCGGCCATCGTGCCATTGACCGTAGGCGCCGCACCGTTCATCGCGCGCATGGTGGAAAACGCCCTGCTGGAGATCCCGTCCGGCCTGGTGGAAGCGGCGCGCGCCATGGGCGGCACGCCGATGCAGATCATCAAGAAAGTGTTGCTGCCGGAAGCCCTGCCGGGCCTGGTCAACGCCGCAACCATCACGCTGATCACCCTGGTGGGCTACTCCGCCATGGGCGGCGCGGTCGGCGCCGGCGGTCTGGGCCAAATCGGTTACCAATACGGTTATATCGGTTATAACGCCACAGTGATGAATACCGTATTAGTATTACTGGTAGTTTTGGTTTATCTGATCCAGTTCTGCGGCGATCGCATCGTCAAAGCCGTTACCCATAAATAGTTTCACAGCATGTTAATGCGAGTCTAATGAGGAAGGGATATGTCGTTAAAATTTAAATCCATCGCGGCAATTGGCGCACTGATCGGCACTCTGGCTCTGGCGGGCTGTGGCCAGGATGAAAAGAATCCAAACCACATCAAGGTCGGCGTGATCGTCGGCGCTGAGCAGCAAGTGGCTGAAGTCGCTCAGAAAGTGGCGAAAGAGAAATACGGTCTGGACGTTGAGCTGGTCACCTTCAACGACTACGTGTTGCCTAACGAAGCGCTGAGCAAAGGCGATATCGATCTGAACGCCTTCCAGCACAAGCCGTACCTGGATCAGCAAATCAAAGATCGCGGCTACAAGCTGGTGCCGGTCGGCAGCACCTTTGTTTACCCGATTGCCGGTTACTCCAAGAAAATCAAATCGCTGGACGAGCTGAAAGAGGGTTCTCAGATCGCACTGCCTAACGATCCGACCAACCTGGGCCGTTCGCTGCTGCTGCTGCAGAAAGTCGGCCTGATCAAACTGAAAGACGGCGTTGGCCTGTTGCCGACCGTGCTGGACGTGACCGAGAACCCGAAAAACCTGAAGCTGGTTGAGCTGGAAGCGCCTCAGCTGCCGCGTTCCCTGGACGATCAGCAGATCGCACTGGCGGTGATCAATACCACCTACGCCAGCCAGATCGGCCTGACGCCGGCGAAAGACGGCCTGTTCGTGGAAGATAAAGACTCGCCTTACGTCAACCTGCTGGTTGCGCGCGAAGATAACAAAGATGCGGAAAACGTGAAGAAATTCGTGCAGGCCTATCAGTCTGACGAAGTGGACGCCGCCGCCAACAAAATCTTCAACGGCGGTGCGGTGAAAGGCTGGTAAGCGCTTATTCGCCAATTTTATTCCTATAATTGCAAGACGGGCCAAGGCCCGTCTTGTTATTTCCGCCATAGATTGCTTCAATAGCGCCACTTTCATTAAGGCAGAGGAATCTCAATGCGTGTTTTACCTCTCTGTTTGTTAGCGCTCGCGCTGGCCGGATGTTCATCGCAGCGTATCGCGCCGTCCTCAACAAACAGCACCAGCAAGCCGACCACCACCAGCCCGGCCAAGACCACGCCGGCCGCCCGCCCCGCTCCGGTAAAACTGTACAAAAGTGCAGAAGAGCTCGTGGGCAAGCCGTTCCGCGATCTGGGTGAAGTGTCTGGCGAATCGTGCCAAACCACCGTACAAGACTCCCCACCGAATCTGGCCACCGCCCGTAAACGCATGCAAATCCGCGCGTCTTACATGAAGGCCAACGCCGTGCTGCTGCACGACTGCCAGATCGTCAGCGGCGTCGCCGGTTGTTACCAGCAGGCCGTCTGCCAGGGCTCGGCGCTTAACGTCTCGTCCAAATGACCGAATTCGTTTTCGAGCAGATCGGCGTGATCCGCTCGCCGTATAAAGAAAAATTCGCCGTTCCCCGCCAGCCGGGGCTGGTCGAAGACGGTGGCGGCGAACTGCTGCTGTTGCCGCCCTACAACCAGGCGGAGGCGGTACGCGGCCTCAGCGATTTCAGCCATCTGTGGGTGATGTTCATTTTCCATCAAACCCTGGAAGGCGGCTGGCGGCCGACGGTGCGTCCGCCGCGTTTAGGCGGCAATGCCCGCATGGGCGTGTTCGCCACCCGCTCCACCTTCCGGCCCAACCCGCTCGGCATGTCCCTGATCGAACTGAAAGGCGTGCGGGTAAAAAACGGCGAAGTGACGCTGGAGCTGGGCAGCCTCGATCTGGTCGACGGTACCCCGGTGGTAGACATCAAGCCGTATCTGCCGTTCGCCGAAAGCCAGCCGCAGGCCCGCGCCGGCTTTGCCCAGGACGCGCCCGCCGGCGATATGCCGGTACGTTTCGCGCCACAGGCCGAGCAGCAGCTGCAGCAACATCAGGCGCGTTACCCGCAATTAAGGCGTTTTATCAGCCAGGTGCTGGCGCAAGACCCCCGTCCCGCCTATCGTAAAGGAGAGGGCGTCGAACGGGATTACGCCGTCTGGCTGCTGGATTTCAACGTGCGCTGGCGCGTCGTGGACGGTCATACCGAAGTGTTGGCGCTCGACCCGCGTTAAAATTCCGCCGCCTCTCTTTTGGCGACCCGCTCGCGCTGGTAAACTAAACCACTTTTGTCACTTTTGGCCGCCACTCTGGCAGCCCGATGCAATTTGCAGTTCTAACGGAACCAAAACACCATGCGTACTAGCCAATATCTGCTCTCCACACTGAAGGAGACACCTGCCGACGCCGAAGTGATCAGCCACCAGCTGATGCTGCGCGCCGGGATGATCCGCAAGCTGGCCTCAGGTCTTTACACCTGGCTGCCGACCGGCCTGCGCGTTCTGAAAAAGGTTGAAAACATCGTTCGCGAAGAAATGAACAATGCTAACGCGATCGAAGTGTCCATGCCGGTGGTTCAGCCTGCCGATCTGTGGCAGGAAAGCGGCCGTTGGGAGCAATACGGCCCCGAGCTGCTGCGCTTTGTCGATCGCGGCGATCGTCCGTTCGTGCTGGGCCCGACGCATGAAGAAGTGATCACCGATCTGATCCGCAACGAGATCAGCTCGTACAAACAGCTGCCGCTGAACTTCTTCCAGATCCAGACCAAGTTCCGTGATGAAGTGCGCCCGCGTTTCGGCGTGATGCGTTCCCGTGAGTTCCTGATGAAGGATGCCTACTCCTTCCATACCTCACAGGAGTCTCTGCAGGAGACTTACGACGCGATGTACGAAGCGTACAGCAAAATCTTCAGTCGCATGGGCCTGGATTTCCGCCCGGTGCAGGCCGATACCGGCTCGATCGGCGGCAGCGCCTCGCACGAATTCCAGGTGCTGGCAGACAGCGGTGAAGACGATATCGTGTTCTCCACCGGTTCCGACTTCGCGGCCAACATCGAGCTGGCGGAAGCGGTCGCGCCGGCGGCTCCACGCGTAGCGGCCGGCGAAGCGCTGCGCCTGGTGGATACACCGAACGCCAAAACCATCGCCGAGCTGGTCGAGCAGTTCCAGCTGCCGGTGGAAAAAACCGTGAAGACGCTGATGGTGCGCGCTACCGAAGAGAGCGGCCACAAGCTGGTTGCCCTGCTGGTGCGCGGCGATCATGAGCTGAACGAAATCAAGGCCGAGAAGCTGGCTCAGGTAGCCGCGCCGCTGACCTTCGCCACCGAAGAAGAAATTCGCGCCATCGTCGGCGCCGGCCCGGGTTCACTCGGCCCGGTCAACCTGCCAATGCCGGTGGTTGCTGACCGCAGCGTGGCGGCGATGAGCGACTTTGGCGCCGGCGCCAACGTCGACGGCAAACACTACTTCGGCATCAACTGGGAGCGCGATCTGCCGCTGCCGCAGGTGGCCGATATCCGTAACGTAGTGGAAGGCGACGCCAGCCCGGACGGTCAGGGCACGCTGCTGATCAAACGCGGCATCGAAGTGGGCCATATCTTCCAGCTCGGCACCAAGTACTCGGAAGCGATGAAAGCGACCGTGCAGGGTGAAGACGGCCGCAACCAGGTGCTGACCATGGGCTGCTACGGCATCGGGGTCACGCGCGTCGTGGCCGCCGCCATCGAGCAGAATCATGACGAACGCGGCATCATCTGGCCGGACGCCATCGCGCCGTTCCAGGTCGCTATTCTGCCGATGAACATGCACAAGTCGTTCCGCGTGCAGGCGCTGGCCGAAGAGCTGTACAACACCCTGCGCTCCCACGGCATCGACGTGATCCTCGATGACCGCAAAGAGCGCCCGGGCGTGATGTTCGCCGATATGGAGCTGATCGGCGTGCCGCACTCTATCGTTATCGGCGACCGTAACCTCGACAACGAAGAGATCGAGTACAAGAACCGCCGCGTCGGCGAGAAGCAAATGATCAAAACCGGCGAAATCGTTGATTTCCTGCTGGGCCAGATCAAACGCTAAGCGACGAACGTCAGAAAGTAAAAAACCCGCTCAGGCGGGTTTTTTTATATCCGAAATCGCTTATTTGCTGCTGCAGTTCTTGCTGCGATCGAACGCGATTTTACCGTCCGGCACCAGCGCCTTTTCGGTCAGACCTTCCTCCATCGACGGCTGCACGCTGAAATGCGCGCTGAACGTCAGGAATACCGGCTCGCCGGCGGTCTTATATGCTTTGGCGTAACCTTGCTCCAGCGCGATGTTGTTATCCACCGGGAAGGTTTTGCCGGTAGCGCAGTCCTTGAAGACCGCCGCGTCCGCCATATAGGTGTAGCTGCCTTTCAACGTCATCGGCGTTTTAGGCAACGGCTTCTCGACCGGATCCAGGCGGTAATTCAGTTTGGATTCGATCGGCACGCCGCTGCGATCCAGCATTTCCAGGCTCTTGCCCACCGGGCGGAAATAGCGTTTTTCGCCGTTGCTGTCGGTCAGCACCAGTTTATCCGCCGTGCGCGCCCATTTACCGTAATCGGCAAAGGTCTGATCGCCGTCTTTGGTGTCGCGATAGGTTTCCTGCAGCACGAAGGTGCCGTCCTCATCCAGGAACAGCGCCGTATCCAGACCGCCGCAATCGGCGCAAGGCAACAGCCCTTGATAACTCTGCGGCATCGCCTGCAGCGGTTGTTCCTTCGGCTGATAATGATTGTTGCATCCCAACAACGAGAGTGCGCCTGCCGCGAGGAACAGGGCTACCGTAATTTTCTTCACAGTTATTCTCCTACTGTGTTCATGTATTCCTAAGTGCGAACCTTGCCACGCAGCGCTTTGGTGGCGCCTTTACGTGTCTTGCCTTCCAGGCGACGCAGTTTGGCCCCTTTCGTCGGCTTGGTCGCCTTGCGCGTTTTTTCCACCACCATCGCCTGCTGAATCAGCGCGGCCAGCCTGGCCAACGCCGCTTCGCGATTCAATTCCTGACTGCGATACTCTTGCGCCTTGATAATCACCACGCCATCAGCGGTAATGAGATGATGATTCAGCGCCAGCAGCCTTTCCTTATAATACTCTGGCAGGCTGGATGCCCGGATGTCAAAGCGCAAATGGATCGCCGTTGAGGTTTTGTTCACGTGCTGGCCGCCCGCGCCCTGCGCGCGGATCGCCGTCAATTCCAGCTCATTATCCGGTATGGCTACGTTTCTTGACAGTTCCAGCACCGGTCACACCTGCGCCCGCTGCCACTCGGCGAACTGGATTTCCAGACTATTCTGAGCATCGGACAGCCAAATAGTTCCCTCCTGCAGCGTTGCCTGCAGCGTCATGGTGCGGCTGGCCAATGCCGTCAGGCGCGCCAGCTGCTCGTCGTCGAGGAAACGCACGCTCAGGTTCTTGTAGCCGGCCACCTTGCCCTGCATTCCCTGCCACCACACGTGTGCGGCGCGCTCGCCGTAGGCGTACAACACCACGCGCGGTGACTGGTTGCAGGCCTTGCGGATGCGTTTTTCGTCGGGCAATCCCATCTCGATCCACATTTCCAGCCCATTGTGGTCGTTGCGCTGCCAGATCTCCGGCTCATCGTCGGCGCTCAGCCCTTTGGTGAACACCAGCCGCTCGTCGGCATGGCAGATCCAGGCCAACAGGCGCAGCATCATGCGCTGCTCGTTTTCGGACGGGTGTTGCGCCAGCGTCAGCGTGGCGTCGTGGTAGAAGTGACGATCCATATCAGCAATATTGACCGCGGCTTTATAAATGGTTGCTTTCAGCGCCATGGGTGACCTCGTTATTATCCGGCGACAGTGTACTTGATCAGGGCCAAACCCCGCCAGCGCGGCCAGGCCACGGCAGTGCGAAAGGCGTGCCGGGGTGCTGATAACTCCATAACAGCTGTGCTATAGTCGTCTAGGATAGGATAAAACTCCGAGAGCCTGCGCCTCATCGCGATAGTAGTCTTGATGATGCAGAGGTTCTTAAGGGAGGAAACTGTGCAACAATACTGTGAGTTAGTACGCCGTACTTACGCCGAGATTGGCAGTGGAGATCTTGGCTACGTGCCTGATGCGCTGGCTTGTGCGTTAAAGGCATTGGACGATGTCGCAGCGAACGATGCGCTACCGTCCTCCGTTAGGGAACAGGCGGCCTTTGCCGCCGCTAACTTATTGGTGAGCGACTATGTTGATGAATGATGAGTACCAACCCATCAATTGCGATGACTACGACAACCTGGAACTCGCCTGTCAGCATAAACTTATTCTGAAGCTGGAGTTACGCGACGGAGAAGTGATCGAGGCCAAGGCGATCGACCTGCTGCAAAAGAAACGCGTTGAGTATCTGACCATCGAACAGAACGGCCAGCAGCGCGACCTGCGTCTGGACCATATCAGCAGTTTCAGTCATCCGGAAATCGGTACCGTGGTCGTCAGTCTGTCAGACTGAGCAGCGGTAACCCCATCCCAACAGGGCAGCCCAACGGCTGCCCTCGTCATTTAAGGCTTCAGGCTGGCGTAAAAGGCCGCCAGATCGGCGATATCGTCATCCGACAACCCCGACACGTAGGCCTTCATCACCTCGGCCTGGCCGCCGTTGCGCTCCCCTTTCTTATACGCCTGCAACGCGTGCTGCAGGTACATGGCGTTCTGCCCGGCCAGATTCGGATACATCGGCACCGTCACCTTGCCCTGCGCGCCGTGGCACGCCGCGCAGGCGGCGGCTTTCGCCTGGCCGGCCGCCGCATCCCCCGCCGCCAACGCCGGCAGGCTGAACAAGCCGGCGGCCAACAGCGTGATCCCCACAAACTTCATCATTGCTCCTCGCGATTATGATTTTTTTCCCAGCGCAGCCGCCACGGGCATTCGCCTTTCGGCACCAGCCCCGCTTCACAGACGAATACACCCAGCGCGGCGATCAGCTGCTCATCATAATAAATCAACGGGATACGTTCACGCTGCCAGGGCGGAATACCCAGCTCCTGCCACAGTTTTTTTATCGGCCGCGAATGGGCGCGCCCCACGATGCGCACCGCACCCTGCACGCCGCCGAAGCGAACGCTGACCTGTTGCGATGGCTGCGGTGCGCGCTGCACCAGCTCACCCTCACCGGCAATCAACTGCCCCAGCCCGTCCGGCAACGTCAGCGGCTGGTCAGGCTGCCAGGGCAGATGCACATCGCGCAGCGCCGCCAGCGGCGGCAACAGGTGCAACCGGCCGCGGAAACGGCGAATCTGATAGGTGCCGAGCTGCAGCTGCGGTTCGGCATCCTCCCGGCTGAGCGCCACCTCCTCCCACAGGCGTTGCAGCTGCTCACGCGCCGGCATGGTGACGTTAAACAACGCGATCCAGCGCCGCAGCAAGGCGAAGCGCCGCACCGGCGAACAGTCCGTCAGGCCGTCAATCGCCAATGATCGATCCGCCGCCAACAGACTTTGCAGCGGTTCCGCCAGCAGTTCGTCCAGCAGCTGCTCCTGCTCGGCGCACAGGCCGGCGCTGCGCGCCACCGCCGAGGCGAAGTGCGGCCAGCGTTGATTGAGCTGCGGCAGCACCTGCAACCGCAGGAAATTGCGATCGAAGCGCGTGTCCTGATTGCTGTCGTCATCGATCCAGGTTAAGGCGTGGCGTTGCGCGTAGCTTTCCAGCGTCTGACGCGAACAGCCCAACAGCGGCCGCAACAGCAAGTGCTCCCCCAACGCCGCGCGTGCCGCCATCGCCGACAGCCCCGCCGGCCCGCTGCCGCGCTTGAGCGCCAGCAGGAAGGTTTCGCTTTGATCGTCGAGGTGTTGCGCGGTGAGCAGCGCTTCCCCCTCCGTCAGCGCGGCGCTGAAGGCGGCATAGCGCGCCGCACGCGCCGCCGCTTCGATACCGCCCTGGCGGGCGTCCACCTGCACGTGCGTCACCGTCAGCGGGATCTGCCAGTCGGCGCAGCGGCTGCGGCAATGCTCAACCCAGCGGTCGGCAAAGGCGCTCAGGCCGTGATGCACGTGCAGCGCACGCAGCTGCAGCGCCGGACGCCGGCGGCGCAACGCCGCCAGCACATGCAGCAGTACGCTGGAATCCAGGCCGCCGCTGAACGCCACCAGCAGCCGCTGCTGCGCGCCCAACTGGTCTGCCACCCGCGTCGTTAATTGATCAGTATTCATCGGTAGGCTTTGTCACTTCTACATAGCTGCACGTTAACCCCGCCTACCGTCATCAATCAAGCATTAACCGTCCGGGCCTGGCGCCGCGTCAGCAACCACCAGCCGCCCAGCACCGCGATCACCGCCAGCGCGCATCCGGCCGCTCCCCAGCCGATCTGAGCGAAAATGCGGCCATACGCCTGCATCGCCGCTCCCTCGATGTGATCCTCGGCGGTCTGATTGGCGATAATGCCCGCCAGGTAGTTGGCGATCGAGCCGGTCGCCAGCATATAGATACCGGTCAGCACGCCGGTGGCGCCGGGGATATTCAGCCGGGTGATCTGCGCCATCGCCACCGGATCGATAAACAGTTCGGCGAAGCCCATCACCGCCAGGCCGGCGATCATCAGCCCCATCGATCCCGGCCCGTGCAGCCGCGTATTGAGCGCCATCAGCGTAAAGCCGACGCCGATCAACAGCAGACCGAAGGCGAACTTGCACCAGATGCGCAGCGTGCGATCGCCCGTACCGTCGCCGCTCGCCAGCCATGCCAGCGCCACGCCGCCCAGCATCACCGCGCAGGCGTTAACCGACTGGAACAGCGCGGTCGGCACCGTCCAGCCGAACCAGCGCCGATCGACGAAGTGATCGATAAACAGGCTGATGGAGCTGCCGCCCTGTTGGGCGAAAGCCCAGAACAGCGTGCCCAGCAGCATCAGCGCAACGATCTGCCACAGCCCCCGGCGCTGGCCGGCGTCCGCACGCAGCATAATGCGCGCCACCAGCACCACCGCCGCCACGCATACCAGCCCGAGCAAATAGCCGGCCCAGTCGTGCACAAACAGCAGCGTGAAGAACAGCGGCGACGCCAGCAGCGCCGCCAACAGCCACCCCCAGTGCGGCAAACCCAGGCTTTTGGCGCGCATCAGCGGTGCATTCACGCCGCGGGTATGGCGGAAGTGGCGCCCGCCGAGCAGGAAGATCGCCAGGCCGGCGAACATGCCGATCCCGGCCAACGCAAAGCCGACGTGCCAGCCATAGCGCTCGGCCGCCAACCCGCAGGCGATCGGCGCCAAAATGGAACCGACGTTGCCGGCGGCGTACAGCAGCGAGAAGCCCCCTTCGCGGCGCGAGTCCTGCGCCGGATACAGCTCGCCCAGCAGGCAGCTGATATTGGATTTGAACAGGCCATAGCCGCAGATGATGATGGCCAGCGCCAGATAGAGCGACTGGGCGGAGACCGCACTCAGGCCGAGCACGATATGCCCCAGCGTCATCAGCGCCGCGCCGGCAATCACCGCGACGCGATTGCCCAGCAGGCGGTCGGCGAGCCAGCCGCCCAAAATAGGAGTGACATAAACTAACGAAGCGTAAGCGCTGTAGAGATCGATGGCGTGGCTGTCGGTATAGCCGAGTTGGTGGGTCAGATAGAGAATCAGTAACGCACGCATGCCGTAAAAGCTGAAATATTCCCAAATTTGTATGGCTACGACATAGTAGATTGCGCGCGGCTGTGAGGGTGTTTTCATGGAGGTCTCCCATCAGTCGGTGAACGACAAAGGGGAAGCGCGAGCGCCTCCCCTGTTATTGGCTGCGGTTATTTCGCCTTCAGCACTTTCACCCGATAACGTCCGTCCGCCTGACGATAGGCGCCGTGAATGTCGGTTTCAAAGCCCGGATAATGCGCGCCGATTTCGCACAGCATCTGCAGGAACTCCAGCACCGGCCGGCTCTCCTCGGTCAGCATTTCGCCCGGCATCACCAGCGGCACGCCCGGTGGGTATGGGAGGATCATATTGGCGTTGACCTTGCCGACCATCTCTTCCAGATAGACTTCTTCCACTTCGCCGTGCAGCTCTTTCTGGAACGCCTGGTACGGGTTCATCACCATGGTTGGCAGCACTTCGAACGCGCGGTACATCAGGTCCGGCAGGTTGTGTTGCTCCACCAGGCGGTGAATGTTCTGCGCCAGATCCTGAATGCGCATGTTTTCATAGAAATCAGGCGCTTCCTGATACAGCGAAGGCAGCATGTTTTTCACCCGCAGGTTCAGATCGAACGAACGTTTGAAGTCGGTCATCGCGCGCAGCAGGCTGAGCGCCTTGGTTTTGTCGATGCCGATGCTGAACAGGAACAGCAGGTTGTACGGCCCGGTTTTCTCGACGATGATGCCGCGTTCGTCGAGGTATTTCGCCACGATGCTGGCCGGGATGCCGAACGGCTGCATCTCGCCTTCCTTGCTCATCCCCGGCGTCAGAATGGTGACCTTGATCGGGTCGAGATACATGTGTTCGTTATCGATGTTCTTGAAGCCGTGCCAGGCGCTGTCGGAGCGCAGCGGCCAGCATTCCGGCTCATCGATATGCTCCGGCTGCCAGACGTCGAAGAACCAGCCGTCGGATTCAACTTTCAGGCGTTTGATCTCTTTGCGGAACTTGATCGCGCGCTCGATAGAGCCGTTGATCAGGCGCTTGCCGGCGTTGCCTTTCATCATCGCCGCGGCGGTTTCGGTCGACGCCACGATGCCGTAGTGCGGCGAGGTGGTGGTGTGCATCATGTAGGCTTCGTTGAAGGTTTCTTCGTTGATGTCGCCCTTCACGTGAATCATCGAAGCCTGCGAGAAGGCCGCCAGCAGTTTGTGGGTGGACTGGGTTTCATAGATTACCTTGCCCTCCACGCGGCCGCCGCTCATGCCGCACTTGCCTTTATAGATCGGGTGGAAGTTGGTGTAAGGCACCCAGGCGGAATCGAAGTGGATAGACTTCACGTCCAGGGTGTTCTTGATAAAGTCGGTGTTGTACAGCAGGCCGTCATAGGTGGAGTTGGTGATCACCGCGTGTACCGGCCAGGTGGCGTTCGGGGTCTCCTTCACGCGTTTGGCGATGGTGGCGCGCTGGAACTCGCTCTGCGGAATGCCGCCGAGGATGCCATAGGCGTTGCGGGTCGGGCGGAAGTAGATCGGCGTGATGTCGCTCATCATCATCAGGTGAGTCAGCGACTTGTGGCAGTTACGGTCAATCAGCACCGTGCTGCCCGCCGGCGCCGAGTACATGCCGACGATCTTGTTGGCGGTGGAGGTGCCGTTGGTGACCATGTAGCTGCGTTCGGCGTTGAACACGCGGGAAATGTACTCTTCCGCCTCTTTGTGCGGGCCGGAGTGATCCAGCAACGATCCCAGTTCGGACACCGAAATCGAGATATCCGACTTCATGGTGTTCGGGCCGAAGAAATCGTAGAACAGGCTGCCCACCGGGCTTTTCTGGAACGCGGTGCCGCCCATGTGCCCAGGCGTACAGAAGGTGTATTTGCCTTCGCGCACGTATTTGAACAGCGCCTTGGTCAACGGCGGCAGGATAGTGTCGATATACTCGTCGGTATTCTGTTTGATCTTGGCGGCGATGTCAGTTGCCGCGCCGAGCGCATATTCGAAGAAGCGCACCTGCATGCGCAGATCGTTCAGGCTGACGTCCAGCGTCGAATAGGTGTTGGCGAACGCATACAGCGGCATGTACTCGTTCAGCTGGCTGATCTCTTCGCACAGCTCCAGGTTGTATTTGTCCCAGTCGAAGATCACCCCGCACAGACGGGCGTTGTTCTCGATCAGTTTCAGCAGGTCTTCGCGATCGTTAGGGTAAACGATGCGGAAATCCAGACTTTCCAGCGCCTGATGCAGTTCACGGATAGGCTCTTCTTTGAAGTAGACACCCATGTGATTCATGATGGCGATAACGTTCATATGCATTTCTCCTGGCAAAGCAAGCCCCTTCCCGTCGCGGCTGACAGGTCGGAAAGAAAGGGGCTGGGTAAATTCAGTCGGTCAGCGGACGCGAATCAGTGCGCTTTGGCCGTGGTGTTTTCATCGACCGCCGCTGCGTTGGCAGCCTGGCGGGTATTCATTTTCCGGGCGTAGAACATCAGGATAATCAGGCTGATGATAAAGGTGCCGGACAGTTCGAATGAGTTGGCGCCCATCAGCGCGATGAAGCAGAAGCCGCAGCCGCACACCGAAGCGATCAGGCTCAGCAGGTTGCGCACGTTGACCCCTTCGAAGCGGATCAGGTCTACGCAGGAGTAGAAGTAAGGCAGCATGGTCAGCAGCACCGCGATGCCGGTCAGCTCGCCGAACAGGTCGGACGCTTTGCCGCCGGCGGAGCTCATCAGGGTGATCAGCACCATCAGCGCGGTCATTTTGCAACCGGCCAGCAGCAGGCCTTTCTTCGGAATACCGTTTTTATCCAGCTCGCCGTACACTTTCGGGAAGTTGCCGTCGTTGGCGGCACGTACCCCGGCCTGGCCAACCAGCATCATCCACGAACCCAGTGATGTCAGGCAGGCGAAGGCGGTGAAGGCGGAAACCATCGGTGCGGCCCAGTTGCCCATAATCGCCGAGGCGCTGATGGCGAACGGCGCGCCGCTGGCGGCCATTTCAGACGCCGGGAACATACCGCTGATCACCTGAGTGGCGGCGATGTAGATAATGCCAGCCAGGCCGGTACCGAGCATGGTTGCCAGCGGCACGGTGCGTTTCGGGTTTTTCACCATGCCGGTGCTGACCGCCGCGGATTCCACGCCGATAAACGCCCACAGGCACAGCAGGATACTTTTGATGACCGCATGGCTGTCGGTGGTGCCGGAGGTATTCCAGTTAGCCTGATAGGTGGCGGCGTCAAACCAGTGCCAGCCGACGGTGGCAGTCACGATCACCGGGATCAGCACCAGCACCAGGCCCAGGGTGGTCAAACGGCTGACCCAGGTTCCGCCCAGCATGTTCACGAAGGTGAAGATCCACACGATGGCGATACAGGCGATGCCGGCAGGTACCGGGTTGTTCAGCGCCGGGAAGAAGGTGGAAAGATAAGAAACGGCGGTAATGCCGATGGCCAGGTTACCGATCCAGTTGGCATGGTAATAAAGCACGCCGGTCTGGAAACCGAAGGCCGGGGAAATTTCACCCGCGTAGGCGATAGGGCCGCCCTGCTGCGGGTTTTTGGTGGCGAGGCGGGCATACACATAGGCCAGCGACATCGCCCCGATAATCGAGATCACCCATCCCCAGATGGCGATAGATCCGAGACTCGCCAGGTTGGCGGGCAATAAGGCAATCCCGCTCCCCATCATATTACCGGCGACGACGCCGGTGCAGGCAATAAGCCCTATTTTCTTGGGTGAAGCCATGGTCAGTTTCTCCTGATTTACGTTTCTTATAAGCCACACCCATAAATAAAAGATTTTAATGAGCCGGCTTGATAGTCAGGATGCTAACCATCGGAGGGAATAAAGTCCTAAAGATAAAGTGAGATTACGCTCATGATCATACAAATGATAACCTGAGGTTTTTCATTAACACATCAAGATAAAAAGGCAAGCTAAAGAAAAGATAAACATCATTTAAAAACAACAATATGACAAGGTTAATGACGCATAACAAACGGCAGAAAATAAATAATATCGCGCAGCAAAATAATACATTCACGCAACATGCCTTCACCAATAAATAACGCCGCCATGATTCCCGGAGAATAATGGCGGCGTGATATCGGTTAATTATTGGCGCTGATAGTTATTTAAATAAGGCACCACGTTGGTCAATGACGTCTGGAATACGCCGTTGGTGATCCAATGCAATGTGTCTTCGCCGGGGCGAAGATTGAATGCGGTAATATAAGAATCCGCCGCCAAATGGTTCTGCCCCTGCATTTCATACACCTTGCCCAGCAGCACATAATTCAGCCACGACATTTGCAATTCAATCCCCAGATCGATCGCCCGGTGCGCCTCGTCAATGCGCCCCTGCGTCAATGCATCTACCGCCAGAACTTGCTGCATGATTGGCGTATTTTTCAATTCGGGGATCGTCGCCAGATGGCTGATATCGGCGCGCAATTGCGCCAGGGCCTGGCTGTCGAACGGTTGATAAGAATTACGCAGCAGGTCCACCAGCGCCTTTTCCGCCAGCAGGTAGTGGAAATTCGGCGCGCTTTTAATCAGCTCGCTCAGCTGGGCGCTGGCGCGGGTCAACGAATCGGCGTCGCCGTGGATCAGCAACTGATGCGCCTGGTAGAAACGCTGCAGCAACGGCCCGTTGTCGGGCAGCAGCTGAGCCAGACGCTGTTCCAGCTGTGGCGGCCAAGGCTGCTTCAGCGCAGCGGACAGGCTGGAGAGGAAGTCGGTCTGGATCTTCAGCTGGTTATCGGCGGTAATAAAGTAACGCTTGTCGAGCATGACTGAGCTGTCGGCGTTATCCACCAGCCGCACGGATAGGAAACACTGCTGGGCGCGGTAGTGGCGCTGATTGACGAACTCGATATACAGTGACTTGCCCGAGTTGCTGGGGCCGGAATAGTTGTAGTTGGTCTGGTCGTGCACCAGGAAGGTCGAGTAGGTGTTCAGCGAATCGGTGATCAGCTCGCTGACGCCCACCACATAAGAGAGCTGCGGCATCCAGTTGCTGCAGCTCTCGCCGCCCTGGATGCGAATATCGATATCGCGCGGGTTGAGCAGCACCGGCATGGTGGATACCGGCACGCGCTGCGACAGCGTGGCGATGCCGACAAACGCCACGCAGACGCTGAGCGCCGCCAGAAACGCCAGCCACACCCAGAAGGTCGAGCGACGATAAAAACGCGGCTTCTTTTCGCCGGGCGCGGCAGGCAGTGCGCTTGCCCGGCGCGGCGGCACATACGGCGTCTCGTCTTCCTCGCTACCGTCTTCCGGCTCATGCATGATCACCGCGATCTGCGGCGCCTGTGCAGGAGCGGGTTGCGTCTCCCCCTCTTCACACCAGATCACCGACGTCGCCAGCTTATACCCGCGCTTGGGCACGGTGATAATGTATTCAGGGCTGTCGCTGTCGCCGTCTTTCAGGTATTTGCGCAGCTCTGAAATGCATTGGGTCACTACGTGGTTGGTGACGATATTGCGCTTCCAGACGTTGTCGATCAGCTCGTCGCGGCTCAGCACCACGTCGGGATGGCGGGCGAAATAGCACAGCATGTCGATCAGGCGCGGTTCCAGCGTTTTTTGGCGTCCGTCGCGGCTGATGGTGTTGTCGGCAGGGGTAACCAGCCACTCCCCGACGCGAAAAGCAGGCTCTTGCATGGCGGAAATAACTCTGTAGGCATGTAGGGCAAGGGCGCGATCATAGCATAACCGCCCCCGGCTGTGGCCGCCGGGAGGCGATTAAGCCGTTAACTCTCGTATAATTCTAACGGTAAATCATCGGGATCGCTGAAAAAGGTAAAACGGGATTGGGTGTAAGGATCGACGCGTACCGGTTCGCAGGCGACGCCAGCCGCCTGCAGATGGGCGATGGCCTGTTCGATGTCGTCGACGCTGAACGCCAGATGGCGCAGGCCGCAGGCCTCCGGGCGGCTGACGCGGGCCGGCGGCGAAGGGAAAGAAAATAGCTCGATAGTGTATTGCCCGTTGAGCGCCAGATCCGCTTTCCAGGAGCCGCACTCCTCGCGGTAGACTTCGCTCAGCAGGGTAAATCCGAGAATATCGCAGTAAAAATGCTTACTGGCGGCGTAGTCCGCGCCAATGATCGCGATATGGTGTACCTGACGTAACGCCAGCATGGCGGCCGCTCCTGTTCGGTCTGATGAGGCAAGGTATCCGGCGGCGGCGATGACGTCAATGAGAACGCCCGGCATATCTTTCCAAACCGCCGGGCGTGTTATGCATTATGGCAGTGGGGCTTTCAACACCTTCACCAGATAGCACCCCTCTTCCGTCAGCTTGGCGCCGTGGATGTCGGTTTCAAAACCGGGATAGCGCTCGCCGATCGAACACAGCATCAGCAGAAAATCGAGCACCGCACGGCTCTCTTCGGTGATCATTTCCCCCGGCATCACCAGCGGTACGCCCGGCGGATACGGCAGGATCATATTGGCCGCCACCTTGCCCACCAGCTGATCCAGCTCGCAGGTTTCCACGTTGCCACGCACCTGCTCCTGGAACATCTGGTGCGGCGTCAGCTTCATTTCCGGCAGCACGTCGAACGCCCGCTGCATCAGGCGCGGCAGATCGTGTTGGCAGATCAGGCGATGAATGCCGGCGGCCAGATCCTGAATGCGCATGTTGCGATAGAAATCCGGATCCTCGGCGTACAGATCCGGCAGCATGTTCTTCACCCGCAGGTTGAGATCGTAGGCGCGCTTGAAGTCGGTCAGGCCGCGCAGCAGGCTCATCGCCTTGGTTTTGTCGATGCCGATGCTGAACAGGAACAGCAGATTGTACGGCCCGGTCTTCTCCACCACGATGCCGCGCTCGTCGAGGTACTTCGCCACCAGCGCCGCCGGGATCCCCTCCTCCTCCAGCGTGCCCAGCTCGTTCATGCCCGGCGTCAGGATCGTTACCTTGATCGGATCGAGGTACATGTGATCGCGATCGGTCTGGCCGAAACCGTGCCAGTTGTCGTCCGGATCCAATGGCCAGCATTGCGCCTCATCGATCTCTTCCGGCTGCCAAATGTCGAAGAACCAACTGTCGCTCTCCTCGCGCAGCCGCTGCACTTCACGGCGAAAATGCAGCGCACGCTCCACCGAACGGTTGATCAAGCGGCGCCCCGGGTTGCCGCGCAGCATGGCTGCGGCGGTCTCCATCGATGCCACGATGCCATAGTGCGGCGAGGTGGTGGTGTGCATCATGTAGGCTTCGTTGAAGGTGCTCTCGTCGTAATCGCCTTTGATATGAATCATCGAAGCCTGCGAGAAGGCCGCCAGCAGCTTGTGCGTCGACTGGGTTTCGTAGAAAACCTTACCGGGCACCCGCTCGCCGCTCATGCCGCTTTTGCCGTCATAAATCGGATGGAAGTTGGTGTAAGGCACCCAGGCGGAGTCGAAGTGGATCGATGGCACCTCCAGCGTATGCTTGATGTAGTCGGTGTTGTACAGCAGGCCGTCATAGGTGGAATTGGTGATCACCGCGTGCACCGGCCAGGTGGCGTTCTCAGTCTCCTGCACCCGGGCGGCGATGCTTTCGCGGGTAAACTCGCGCTGCGGAATGCCGCCGAGGATGCCGTAGGCGTTGCGCAGCGGGCGCAGATAGATCGGCACGATATCGCTCATCATCAGCAGGTGACACAGCGATTTGTGGCAGTTGCGGTCTATCAGCACCGTGCTGCCGGCCGGCGCCGAATACATGCCGACGATCTTGTTGGCGGTGGAGGTGCCGTTGGTGACCAGATAGCTCTGCTCGGCGTTGAAGGTGCGCGCGATATACTCTTCGGCCTCCAGGTGCGGCCCGGTGTGATCCAGCAGCGAACCGAGCTCGGTAACCGAGATCGAGATGTCGGCCTTCAGGGTATTGGCGCCGAAGAAATCGTAAAACAGACAGCCCACCGGGCTTTTTTGAAACGCGGTGCCGGCCATGTGGCCCGGCGTGCAGAAGGTGTACTTCCCTTCACGCACATAGTTGAACAGCGCCTTGGTCAGCGGCGGCGTAATGGTGTCGATGTATTCCGCAGTGTATTGCTGGATGCGCTGCGCGATATCGTCCGCCGCATTCAGGCCATACTCGAAGAAATAGAGCACCATGCGCATTTCATGCAGGCTGACGTCGAAGGTGGAGTGGGTATTGATAAAGGCGTACAGCGGCAGGTATTCGTTCAGCTCGTTGATCTCGCTGCACAGCTCCAGGCTGTAGTCGTCCCAGTCGAAGATCACTCCGCAGATGCGGGCATTGGCTTCGACCAGCTTCAGCAGATCACCGCTGTTTTTGGGGTACACCAGCTGGAATCCCATGGTGGCCAGCGCAGCGTGGAGCTCGCGGATCGGCTCATCTTTGTAGTAGACGCCCGTCGGGCCCATGATGGCGATGATATTCATCGGCAGCTCCTGTCAGTTAACGGCCAAGTCTCTATAACACCACGAAAATCCGGCGGTGTGTAGCCAAAAAAAAACCGCCCGGAGGCGGTTTCTTGCTGCGAGCGCAGAACTCAGCAGTAGCCGTAGTTCATCAGACGCTGGTAGCGACGGTTGAGCAACTCTTCGTCGTTCAGACCGTCCAGATCTTTCAGATCGGCCAGCAGCTGCGCTTTCAGCGCGGCGGCCATCGCCGGCACGTCGCGGTGCGCGGAACCGAGCGGCTCCGGGATCACCGAGTCGATCAGCTTCAGCTCTTTCAGGCGTGGCGCGGTGATGCCCATCGCTTCTGCGGCCAGCGGTGCCTTGTCGGCGCTCTTCCACAGGATGGAGGCACAGCCTTCCGGCGAAATCACCGAGTAGGTGCTGTACTGCAGCATGTTCACCTTATCGCCTACGCCGATCGCCAGCGCGCCGCCGGAGCCGCCTTCGCCGATGACGGTGCAGATGACCGGGATATTCAGACGCGACATCTCACGCAGGTTGCGCGCGATGGCTTCGGACTGGCCGCGCTCTTCCGCACCCACGCCCGGATACGCGCCCGGGGTGTCGATAAAGGTGATGAGCGGCATCTTGAAGCGGGCGGCCATTTCCATCAGGCGCAGCGCCTTACGGTAACCTTCCGGCGCCGGCATGCCGAAGTTGCGGCGGATCTTCTCTTTGGTTTCACGGCCTTTCTGGTGCCCGATGATCATCACCGGGCGGCCATCCAGGCGAGCAATACCGCCGACGATCGCTTTGTCGTCGGCGTAAGCGCGATCGCCCGCCAACTCTTCGAAGTCGGTAAAGATGTGTTTGATATAATCCAGGGTATAAGGACGGCGCGGGTGGCGTGCCAATTGGGCAATCTGCCAAGCCCCAAGATCGGCAAAAATCTTGCGCGTCAGCTCAACGCTCTTTTCACGCAGGCGCTGAACCTCTTCGTCCAGATTAATATCTAATTTTTCGTCTTGACGGCTGACTGCAGTCAGCGAGTCAATTTTCGCTTCCAGCTCTGCAATCGGCTGTTCAAAATCAAGAAAATTCAGACTCATAGCATTCCTATTTTAGTCAAATTCCAAGTCCACCTGCTCATTGCCTACCAACGTCCGCAAGTCGATCAACAAGCGGTCGGTGGGCGTCACGCGCCAGGTTGCGCCAAAACGCAGCTTGGCTCGTGCATCTTCCCGTTGATAGTAGAGATGCACTGGAATCGTCCCCGATCGATGGGGTTCCAACGACTGACGGAGACGGTTCAAAAGCTGGTCATCAATTTGCCTGTCAGTCAGCGAGATAGCAAGCCCGCGAGCGTATTTTTCCCGGGCTTCACTGATGTCCATTACCTCGCGGGCCATCATTTTAAGCCCGCCGCTAAAGTCATCAAAGCTGACCTGTCCACTGGCGATAAGGATACGGTCTTTTTCCAACAAATGCTGGTATTTTTCTAACGCTTCGGTGAATAACATCACTTCCAGGCGGCCCGAACGGTCATCCAATGTACAGATACCGATGCGGTTGCCGCGCTTGGTCACCATCACCCGCGCGGCGACCACCAGCCCGACGGCGGTGGTCATTTTGCCCCGATCCGTCGGGTGCATGTCTTTCAAACGCTGGCCACCGGCGTAACGTTCGATTTCCTTCAGGTACTGGGTGATCGGGTGGCCGGTCAGGTACAGCCCCAGCGTCTCCCGTTCACCGTCCAGCACCACCTGCTCCGGCCAGGGGGCGATATTGGCGTAGGACTGCTCCACCTGCTCCGGCGCCTCCGCCAGCACGCCGAACATATCTACCTGGCCGATAGCTTCGGCTTTCGCATGCTGATCCGCCGCTTTCAACGCGTCGCCGAGCGAATTCATCAGCGCGGCGCGGTGCGGCCCGAGGCGATCGAACGCGCCGGACATGATCAGTTTTTCCAGAATGCGGCGGTTCAGTTTCTTGATGTCGGAGCGCGCGCAGAGATCGAACAGGTCTTTGAAGTACCCCTGTTCGCCGCTGTTGCGCGCCTCGATAATGGCTTCGATCGGCCCTTCGCCCACGCCCTTGATGGCGCCGATGCCGTAAACGATCTCGCCGTCGTCGTTGACGTGGAAGTGATACAGACCGCTGTTGATGTCCGGCGGCAGGATCTTCAGCCCCATGCGCCAGCATTCGTCCACCAGCCCCACCACTTTGTCGGTGTTGTCCATATCGGCGGTCATCACCGCCGCCATAAACTCGGCCGGATAGTGCGCCTTCAGCCACAGCGTCTGATACGACACCAGCGCATAGGCGGCGGAGTGCGATTTGTTAAAGCCGTAACCGGCGAACTTCTCTACCAGGTCGAAGATTTTCACCGACAGTTCGCCGTCGATGCCGCGTGATTTTGCGCCGTCTTCAAAGCCGCCGCGCTGCTTGGCCATTTCGACCGGGTTCTTTTTACCCATCGCACGGCGCAGCATGTCCGCGCCGCCCAGGGTATAGCCGGCCAACACCTGGGCAATCTGCATCACCTGTTCCTGATACAGGATGATGCCGTAGGTCGGTTCCAGCACCGGCTTGAGCGACTCGTGCTGCCACTGGATATCCGGGTAGGAGATCTCTTCGCGGCCGTGCTTGCGGTCGATGAAGTTATCCACCATGCCCGACTGCAGCGGCCCCGGGCGGAACAGCGCCACCAGTGCGATCATGTCTTCGAAGCAGTCGGGCTTCAGACGTTTGATCAGGTCTTTCATGCCGCGCGATTCAAGCTGGAACACCGCCGTGGTTTCCGAGCGCTGCAGCATGTCGAAGCTTTTCTTGTCGTCGAGCGGAATGGCGGCGATATCGATCGGTTCCAGCCCGGTCTTGGCGCGCCGGGCGTTGATCATCTCCAGCGCCCAGTCGATGATAGTCAGGGTACGCAGACCGAGGAAGTCGAACTTCACCAGCCCGGCGTATTCCACATCGTTCTTGTCGAACTGGGTCACCGGATGGTGCCCTTCGGCGTCGCAGTACAGCGGTGCGAAGTCGGTGATTTTGGTCGGCGCGATCACCACGCCCCCGGCGTGTTTACCGGCGTTACGCGTCACCCCTTCCAGCTTGCGCGCCATGTCGATCAGCGCCTTGACCTCTTCGTCGGCCTCGTAAATTTCCGGCAGCTGCGGTTCGGCGGCGAAGGCTTTTTCCAGCGTCATGCCCGGATCCGGCGGCACCAGCTTGGAGATGCGATCAACGAAGCCGTACGGATGCCCCAGCACGCGGCCCACGTCGCGGATAACCGCTTTCGCCGCCATGGTACCGAAGGTGATGATCTGCGATACCGCTTCGCGGCCGTACATCTCCGCCACGTGCTCAATTACCTGGTCGCGCTTCTCCATGCAGAAGTCGACGTCGAAGTCGGGCATCGAGACACGTTCCGGGTTCAGGAAGCGTTCGAACAGCAGGTCGAATTCCAACGGATCGAGGTCGGTGATTTTCAACGCATAGGCCACCAGCGAACCGGCACCGGAGCCGCGTCCCGGGCCCACCGGCACGTTGTTGTCCTTCGACCACTGAATAAACTCCATCACGATCAGGAAGTAGCCGGGGAACCCCATCTGGTTGATCACCTTCAGCTCGACGTCCAGACGCTCGTCGTATTCCGGGCGGCGCTGCGCGCGCACTTCAGGATCGGGGAACAGGAACTCGAGACGCTCTTCCAGCCCCTCTTTCGATTTGAGTACCAGGAAGTCCTCGGTGCTCATGTCGCCGGTCGGGAACTGCGGCAGGAAGTATTCGCCGAGGCGAATGGTGACGTTGCAGCGCTTGGCGATCTCGACGCTGTTCAGCAGCGCTTCGGGGATGTCGGCGAACAGCTCGCACATCTCGTCTTCGCTGCGCATGTATTGCTGCGGGCTGTAGTTGCGCGGCCGCTTGGGATCGTCCAGCGTAAAGCCGTCGTGGATGGCGACGCGAATCTCATGGGCGTCGAAGTCGTCTTCCACCAGGAAACGTACGTCGTTGGTGGCTACCACCGGCAAACCGCGCTCGGTGGCCAGCGCCACCGCCGCATGCAGGTAGTTCTCTTCGTCCGGGCGGCCGGTGCGGATCAGTTCCAGGTAGTAACAGTCCGGGAAGTGCTGCTGGTAGAAGTCCAGACACTGATCCACCTGCGCCTGGTTGCCGCGCAGCAGAAACTTGCCGACGTCGCCCTGACGCGCGCCGGAGAGCAGAATCAGCCCTTCACGATGTTCAATCAGCCAGTCGCGATCGATGGTCGGGCCGGCGGCCCCGTAGCCACGCTGATAGGCGCGGGAAATCAGCAGCGTCAGGTTCTGGTAGCCTTCGTTGTTGCTGGCCAGCACCGTCAGCTGAGCCAGCTCGTCGCCCAGCTCTTCGCTTTGCACATGAAAATCCGCGCCGATGATCGGTTTGATCCCAGCGCCGTGCGCGCTGCCGTAGAACTTCACCAGCCCGCACAGGTTGGTGAAATCGGTGATTGCCAGAGCAGGCATGGCTAACGCGGCGGCTCTTTTCACCAGCGGCGCCGTCTTGGCCAATCCATCAATCATGGAGTAGTCACTGTGGACGCGCAGGTGAATAAAACGAGGTTCGGCCATCTCCAGATACCTGATTGAAGGGGCTCAGCAGGCTGAGCCCGGGTTAATGCTATCGTCGAGCCTGGTCAACCAGGCCCGCAGACTACAGCGCCAGCGCCCTTTTCACCGGCGCGAAGCTGCGGCGGTGATGCTCGGTGGCACCCAGCGCGGCCAGCCGCTCCAGGTGGAGGGCGGTCGGGTAGCCTTTATGCTGCGCGAAACCGTAGTCCGGGAACTCGCTGTCCAGCTCGGCCATTTCACGATCGCGCGTGACCTTTGCCAGAATGGAGGCCGCGCTGATCTCCGCCACGCGGCTGTCGCCCTTCACCACCGCCTGCGAACGCATCGGCAGCTTCGGGCAACGGTTACCGTCGATTAAAACCATGTCCGGCGCGATATGCAACCCGGCCACCGCGCGCTGCATCGCCAGCATGGTGGCGTGCAAAATGTTCAGCTGGTCGATTTCCGCCGGCTCGGCGCGCCCCAGGCTCCAGGAGAGAGCCTTGGCGACGATTTCGTCATACAACGCCAGGCGGCGTTTTTCACTGAGTTTCTTGGAGTCCGCCAGCCCGACGATCGGCTGCGCCGGATCGAGGATCACGGCGGCGGTAACCACCGCGCCAACCAACGGGCCGCGGCCCACTTCGTCCACACCGGCAATCAGCGTGGCAGCGGGATAGATAAAGGGTTCAATCATGCTTTCGCCAGCTCCAACACAGCCTGAGCGGCCTGTTCGTCCGCACCGCAACGGATGCTTTGGTGCAAGGTAAGGAAAGTCTGTTTCAGCGCTTCAGTTTGCGGGCTCTCTTCCAGCAGCGGCATCACGGCGGCGGCCAGTTTGTCCGGCACGCAGTCATGCTGCAGCAGCTCGGTGACGATCTCGCGCCCCGCCAGCAGATTCGGCAGCGAAACGTAAGGCGTTTTCACCAGCCTCTGCGCCAGCCAGAAAGTGAACGGTTTCATGCGATAGCCCACCACCATCGGGCACTTGGCCAACATGCACTCCAGCGCCGCCGTGCCGGACGCCAGCAGCGCCGCGTCGCTGGCAATCATCGCCTCGCGCCCCTGGCCGTTCAGCAGGTGTACGGTCAGGTCCGGCGCCACTTCCGCCTTGATGCGCTCAAACTGCTCGCGCCGTTTGGCGTTAACCAGCGGCACCACCACTTCAAGCTCAGGATAACGCGTGCGCAGCAGCTGCGCTGTTTTGAGGAAGTCGGCGCTAAGCATCTCGACTTCGGCGCCGCGGCTGCCCGGCAGCAAGGCCAGACAGCGCGCCTGCGGATCGATGCCAAGCTGGGCGCGCGCCGCCAGCCGATCGGGCTGTAACGGCATGGCGTCCGCCATGGTGTGGCCGATAAACCGGCAAGGCACGTTGAAGCGATCGTAAAACGCTTTTTCGAAAGGGAGAAAGGCCAGCACCAGATCGGTGGCTTTGCCAATTTTGAAAACGCGCTTTTGCCGCCAGGCCCACACGGAAGGGCTGACGTAGTGAATGGTGCGGATGCCGCGCTGCTTGAGGCGGCCTTCCAGCGTGATGTTGAAGTCCGGGGCATCGATGCCGACAAACACGTCCGGCCGCAGCTCGCCGAAGCGGCGAGTGAGATCCTTACGGATCTTCAGCAGGCGTGGCAAACGCTCGAGCACTTCCACCACGCCCATGACCGCCAGCTCTTCCATTTCGTACCAGGCTTCGCAGCCTTCGGCCTGCATCAGCGGGCCGGCGACGCCAACGAAACGCGCGTCGGGGATCTGCGCCTTGAGCGCGCGGATCAAACCGGCGCCGAGAATGTCACCGGAGGTTTCTCCGGCGACCAATCCGATAGTCAATGGACGATTCGACATAACTCAGCGAATGATGCCGCGGGTGGAACGGGTGAAGAAATCGAGGTACTGCTGCACCACCGGCTGCTCTTTGGCCAGGGCTTCGATTTCCGCCTTCGCTTCATCCAGCGTTTTTTCACTGCGATACAGGATTTTGTAGGCGTTGCGGATCGCCTGCATTTCATCCTTGTCGAAACCGCGTCGCTTCAGGCCGACCGCATTGACGCCAAACGGCGTCGCGTGGTTGCCCTGAGCGATGACGAATGGAGGCACGTCCTGAGCGACACCGGAACAACCGCCTACCATCACATGCGCACCGATAATGCAGAACTGGTGGATCGCCGTCATGCCGCCGATGATGGCGTGATCGTCGATTTCCACATGCCCCGCCAGCGTGGCGTTGTTGGCCAGCACGCAAGCGTTGCCGACCACGCAGTCGTGGGCGACGTGCACGTTAACCATCAGCAGGTTGTCGTTGCCCACTTTGGTCAGGCCGGTGCCCTGCGCGGTACCGCGGTGGATGGTGACGCTCTCGCGGATGCGATTGCGATCGCCCACTTCAACGCGCGTCGGTTCGCCCGCGTATTTCAGATCCTGGTTCACTTCACCGATGGAGGCGAACTGATAAATCTGGTTATCGCAGCCAATCTTGGTAATGCCGTTCACCACCACGTGGGATTTCAGCACCGTGCCGGCGCCGATTTCCACCTGGGAACCGACGTAGCAGAAAGGGCCGATATGCACGTTGGCGCCGATCACGGCGCCTTCTTCGACTATCGCGCTAGGATGGATAAAGGCGGTTTGGTCAATCACGGATTAAGCCTCCCGGCTGCGGGCACACATCATGGTTGCTTCGCAGACAATTTTACCGTCAACGGTCGCCACGCCTTTGAAGCGAGTCAGGCCGCGGCGAGTTTTCTCGAAGGTGACTTCCATGACCATCTGATCGCCTGGCACCACAGGGCGCTTGAAGCGTGCTTCGTCGATACCGGCGAAGTAATACAGCTCGCCCGGCTCCAGTTTGCCGACGCTTTTAAACGCCAGGATACCGGTGGCCTGCGCCATGGCTTCCAGGATCAATACGCCTGGGAAAATCGGTTTGCCAGGGAAGTGGCCCTGGAAAAACGGTTCGTTCACCGATACGTTCTTCACCGCACGCAGATATTTGTGCTCTTCAAACTCGAGGACGCGGTCGACCAGCAAGAACGGGTAACGGTGAGGAAGCAGATCCAAAATTTCTGCAATATCCAGAGTATGAGTGTCAGTAGTCAAAATACTCTTCCTGTCTCTAAAAACTGATGGCATCAACAACACGGCCTGCGCTGACCCCAAAAGGAGATCATCATGCAGGCCGCAAATTAACATCTCTTTGCGCTTTTGGTCTCACGACCAACGCGTTTCGTTTTGTACCCGCCAGGGCGGGCGGCAATGATTAGTCTTTTCCGACTTTACGTTCGACAGCTTTCAAGCGTTTGCTGATCTCATCGATATTCATCACCAACGCAGCGGTTTTACGCCAAACCTTGTTAGGCTGCAACGGAATGCCCGAAGAGTATACCCCAGGTTCGGTGATTGGTCGCATAACCATTCCCATTCCGGTAACAACAACCTTGTCGGCAATTTCCATGTGACCGTTGATCACGCTGGCACCGCCAATCTGGCAGTAGCGGCCGATTTTCAGGCTGCCGGCCATGATCACGCCGCCGGCGACGGCGGTATTGTCGCCAATCACGACGTTATGCGCAATCTGGCATTGGTTGTCGATGATAACACCATTCCCGATTTGGGTGTTATCCAAAGCGCCGCGGTCAATGGTGGTGCAGGCGCCGATTTCGACGCGATCGCCGATAATCACCGTGCCCAATTGAGGGATTTTGATCCACTCGCCGCGCTCATTGGCATAGCCGAAACCGTCCGCGCCGATCACGGTGCCGGACTGGATCAGGCAGCGCTGGCCGATTTCAACCGCATGATAAATCGTGACGTTCGCCCACAGACGCGTTCCCGCGCCGATGCGTGCGTGTTTGCCGATGAAGCAACCCGGGCCGATAACCACGTTATCGCCCAGCACCGCACCCGACTCGATCACCGCGTTCGCCCCAATGGCGACGCACTGCCCCAGCTGCGCTTCAGGCGAGATCACCGCGCTTGGCGCGATATCCTGGGCCGGCGACGGCGTGGTGTCCATCAACTGCGCCATGCGCGCATAGGTCAGGTAAGGGTTTTTAACCACCAGCGCCGCAGCACGGCAGTGTGGTAAATCCGCTTCGGTAAGCACCACGGCGCTTGCCCGGCAGGAAGACAGCTGCTCTTGATAGCGGCTGTTTGACAAAAACGTGATTTGGCCAGGCTGTGCCGAATGCATAGAAGCAATGCCGGTGATGACGAGATCGCCATCACCGTGCAATTGTGCATCCAACTGCTGCGCTAAATCAGCCAGTCGAATTGAAAGCATGTGTTATTTAACCTGTTTCAGCACGTCAGCAGTGATATCTTTGGAAGAGTCTGCATAGGCAACGGCGTTGGCGTCGATCACCACGTCATAACCGCCTTTGCTGGCGACAGATTTCACCGCGTCCTGAATGCGGCTCAGGATCTTGTTACGCTCTTCCATCTGGCGACGACGGTTGTCCTGCTCGAAAGCCTGGGCTTTCTGAGAGAACTGCTCGCGCTGCGCCATCACGTCTTTTTCCAACTTGCTGCGATCGCTGGCTTTCATGGTAGCGCCGTCACGCTGCAGACGTTGCATTTTGGTCTGCAGGCTACGTTCCATGTTCTGGAGTTCGCTTGCACGGCCTTTAAACTCGTTTTCCAGCTGTTTAGCGACCGTTTCGCGGGCCGGCAGCTGTTGGAAAATGCTGGAGACGTTAACGACAGCGATCTTATCTGCTGCCTGAACACCTGCTGAAGCAGCCATTGCTAAACCGAGGCCTGCGGCACACAACCACTTTTTCACTATAAACTCCTTACCATCACCCATTTGTGTCATATGACACTGAAGTACACAATTTGCCAGACTTATCCCACCAAACAATGAGAATCATCTCCCTCTGCCGGCGGTCGCCTGGCCATTGCGATTCTTAATAACTTTTATGCCCAGAGGCGAGACCCGTTACCAGGTCTTACCGATGTTAAACTGGAACTGTTCGGACTTGTCGCCTTCGTATTTCTTGATCGGGTTGGCGTAAGAGAACACCAACGGACCCAGCGGCGACATCCACTGCAGCGCGATACCGGCGGAAGAACGAATATTACTGGCCTTGCTGTAGTCCGGCACACCGTACATCAGCGTTTCGTTGGTATTCTTCCACTTGGTATCCCACACGGTACCGGCATCGATGAACAGCGACGTCCGCACCGAGTTGGCGTATTTCTCGCTGATAAACGGCGTCGGGGTGATCAGCTCCAGGCTGGCGACCGCCATGGCGTTACCGCCCACCGCATCATCCGAGCTACAGATGCTCTGACGATCGGTCGTGCTGCCGGCGTTGAACTGACACTGGTACGAGTTGGAGTTGTAGTACACCGCCTTCGGACCAATGGTGTTGGACTGGAAGCCGCGCACGGTGCTCGAACCACCGGCGTAGAAGTTCTCGTAGAACGGCATTTCCTTGCCGCCCAATCCATCCGCGTAACCCAGACGGCCACGGCCCAACAGCACCCAGGTGCGATCGTCGTTGATCGGCACATATTGTACGCTGTCCAGCGTCACCTTGTAGTATTCGTTGTCCGAGCCCGGAATGGTGACCTTGCCGTTCAACGTGGTACGGTTACCCGACGTCGGGAAGTAGCCGCGGTCCAGGTTGTTGTAGGTCCAACCCAGGTTCAACGTAAAGTCGTCCGTCGAGTAGCTGGCGCGGTCGGTCTTGTTCGCATCCACGCCCATCGAGTCGAGGTAACGCCACATCGCGATCTGCGGTTGCATGTTCGACAGGCCGTTGTGGACGTAGCCCAGGCCGGTACGCAACGAGTTGTTTTCGTTGATCGGGAAGCCCAGCGTGCCGTCAATACCGTAACTCTTGTTGGTATAGTCCGACAGATCCGCGTCATCCGCCTTAAAGTCGTTGTAGAAGATGCGGCCGCCCAGACTCACACCGTCAACGGTGAAGTACGGGTTGGTGACAGACAGTTCGGTATAGGTCTGGTAGTCGTTCTTGGTGCCGCTGATGCCGACCGAGTAGCCGGTACCCAACCAGTTATCCTGCTGCACGCCCGCCTGGAAGCTGACGCCGCTCTCGGTGCCGTAACCGACGCCGAAGTTGAAGGTACCGGTGTTGCGCTCTTTCACCTTGTAGGTCACATCGACCTGATCGGCGGTGCCCGGCACACGCTGGGTTTCCACGTCAACCGTTTCGAAGTAGCCCAGACGGTTCAGACGCTCTTTGCCCTGCTCGACCTGCTCGTTACCGAGCCAGGCGCCTTCCATCTGGCGCATTTCGCGACGCAGTACGGAATCCTTGCTGGTGTCGTTGCCTTCGAACTTGATGCGACGCACGTAGAAGCGGTTGCCCGCGTCAACGTTGACGTGCAGCTTGACGGTTTTATCCGCGTCGTTGATCTCAGGCTGAGTGCCGACGCGCGGGTAGGCGTAACCATAACGGCCCAACATCGTTTTGATGTTGTCTTCCATTTTGGTCACCTTGCTGCCGTTGTACAGCTCGCCCGGTTCGATTTTGGTGATCTGAGCGACTTCCGCCGAGTGGCCGGCCAGGTTGCCGTTCACGACAACATCGGAAAGCTTATACTGATCGCCTTCGGTGATGTTGATGGTGATGTAGATGCCTTTTTTATCCGGCGTCAGGCTCACCTGGGTAGAATCGATATTGAAGCGGGCATAGCCGCGATCCAGATAGAAGCTGCGCAGGGTTTCGAGATCGCCCGCCAGTTTCTGCTTCTGGTATTTGCGATCGCCGACCAGGTTCCACCACGGCACTTCGTCACGCAGTTGGAAGCGTGAGATCAGTTCGTCGTTGGTGAAGGCATGGTTGCCGACGATGTTGATTTGTTGAATCTTGGCGGAGACCCCTTCCGTGAACACCAGTTTCAGGTCGACACGGTTGCGCGGCAACGGCGTGACTACGGCTTTCACCGACGCGCTGTATTTACCGACGCTGTAGTAGAAGTCTTCCAGCCCTTTTTCAATGCTGGAGATCGTGGTGCGGTCGAGCGCCTCGCCCACCCGGACGCCGGAGGCTTCCAGGTTCTGCTTGAGCATGTCATCTTTCACCGACTTGTTGCCGGAGAAAGTGATGCTGGCGATGGTAGGACGTTCCTTCACCTGCACGATCAAGGTATTACCATCACGCAGTACGCGCACGTCCTCGAAGTTGCCGGTGGCAAACAAGGCACGAATGGTATTACTGATGTCATCGTCAGTGACGGTATCGCCGACGCGAACCGGCATGTTGAGTAACGCCGCACCGACGGCGACTCGCTGCAGGCCTTCGAAATGAATATCTTTCACTACGAACCCGTCTGCACCGTATACGGTGGCGCTGCCAAACAGCAGCGACGCTATGAGCAACTTTTTCATCGCCATCGTTGTTATGCGTTCTTCCTAACCTATCCCCGCCCCTAGAGGCGGGAAAAATCATTGAAAAGTGCAAGACCCATCAACAACACCAGCACGATAGAACCTATGCGGTAGCTGTAGTCCTGTACTCGCTCGGAAACCGGCCCACCCTTCAGCTTTTCTATCGCCAGGAAGAGGAGATGCCCACCATCTAACACCGGTAATGGGAACAGGTTGATGATACCCAGGTTGACGCTAATCAACGCCAGGAACATCAGATAATACACGAACCCGACTCCGGCTGACGCCCCAGCTCCCTGTGCAATCGATATCGGGCCACTCAGGTTGTTCAGCTTAACATCACCGGTTATTAATTTGCCCAGCATGTTGACCGTCAGCCGCATCAGCTGCCAGGTCTTGTCGCCGGCCTGATACAGCGCCGGGAACGGTCCATACTGGCGAATCGTCTTATACTCGTCCGGCAGCGGCAGCACTTTTGGAATGATGCCTGCAAAACCCACCGATTTGTCTTTTCCCACCGGCTTTGTATCCGGTATCAGCGTCAAAGACAAGGGGGCGCCGTTTCTTTCAATCTCCAAAGCCAGCGGCTGCCCCGGGCCATCGTGGATACGCTTCACCAGCGTCTGCCAACGACCCAACGGCTGACCATCGACTTTAACGATCCTGTCCCCCGCTTGTAAACCCGCCTTTTGCGCCGCCGAGTTAGGCTGCACTTCCGCCAACACGGATTCTATCTGCGGGCCGCGCGGCATAATGCCCAGCGCGACAACGGGATCCTGCTTGTCCGGTTCAAAGTTCCACTGGCGCAAATCCAGGGTTTTTGTCACCACCTGCGAAGAACCGAACGGCGCGACGCCGACTTCGGTTTGCGCATCGCCAATCTTCGCCACCAGCGCCAGACGAACTGATTCCCAATCAGGCGTTTCGATGCCGTCAACCGACTTTAGTTCCATGCCAGACGAAATTTCGGCCTTGGCGGCGATGGATTGCGGCGCGATTTCGCCGATAACCGGGCGGAAACTCGGCACGCCGATGATGAACACCAGCCAATAGGCAAGGATAGCAAACAGGAAGTTGGCGATGGGGCCGGCGCTGATGATGGCCGCGCGCTGCCAGACGGTTTTGTTGTTGAAGGCCTGATGGCGCATTTCCGGCGCCACCGACTCCACGCGCTCGTCCAGCATCTTCACGTAGCCGCCGAGCGGAATCAAAGCGATGACGTACTCGGTGCCCTGGCGATCGGTACGGCGCCACAGCGCCCGGCCAAAGCCGATGGAGAAGCGTTCAACGCGCACGCCGCAACGACGGGCAACCCAAAAGTGTCCGAACTCGTGCACGGTAATCAAAATACCGAGCGCAATCAGAAACGCCACCAGGTTCCAAAGCACGCTGACCATCATCCCTCACTTTCCGTCATCGACGGATTAAAACACCAACAGCATCAGGCAGGCAAACACCGGCACCGCCGCAGTCAGGCTGTCGATACGATCCAATATGCCGCCGTGACCGGGGATCAAATGACCGCTGTCCTTGATGCCCGCTTCGCGTTTGAACATGCTTTCGGTCAAATCGCCCAGCACCGAAGCCAGCGCGGCGAGCACAGAACAGGCCAACAGCGTGGTCGGCACCACGTTAAGTGGCGCGTAGCGGCCGAACAGCCAGGAAATGACCGCCGACGTCAGCAGCCCGCCAATCAGCCCTTCCCAGGTTTTACCCGGCGAGACCTTCGGTGCCAGCTTATGCTTGCCGAACAGTTTGCCGAACATGTAGGCGCCGGAATCCGCGCCCCACACCAGCAGCATCACGTACAGCAGCCACCAGGCGCCGGTAAACGGGTTTTGCTCGTAGCCGAACTGGCGCAGCGCCAGCATGCCCCAGAAGAACGGCACGATGGTCAGCAGGCCGAACAGCAGGCGCAGCGGGCGCGAATTGCGCCAGATGGCGGCCGAGCCGGGATAGAACAACACCAGCAGCAGCGCCGCCAGCCACCAGGCCAGCGACAGCCACAGCGAGCCGCTTATCTGCGGCACGGATTGATGGTAAGCGGGGACGCTGAGCATCATCAGCGCCAGCAGAAAACCGCACAGTATCGCCAGCCAGATGCGCTGCGAACGGGAGGTAAAACCGGCCAGTTGGCCCCACTCCCAGGCTGCTAACATGCACACGACGAGCGTTACCAGAGCAAAGGCCAGCGGCGGCAACAGGAACAGCGCCGCGATAACGATCGGGATTAGAATCAGAGCAGTTATGAGGCGATACTTCAGCAAAAGTTCTCCCTAGGACGCATCGGCGCCGATAGGTGTTGTTCCCCCGAAGCGGCGCTCACGTTGTGCAAATGCATTCAGCGCACCTTCAAAGACAAGTTCATCGAAATCAGGCCAGAGCACATCAGTAAAGTAAAGTTCAGCATAGGCGATTTGCCACAGCAGGAAGTTACTGATGCGATGCTCACCACCGGTGCGGATAACCAGATCCACCGGCGCCAGGTCGCTCATGCAAACCCGCTCGCTCAATAATTCCTCGCTGATCTGATCCGGGTGCAACTCCCCTACCCGTACCTGTTCGGCCAGTTCCTTTACTCCCTGAATGATATCCCAACGGCCACCGTAGTTGGCAGCGATATTGAGCGTCAGGCCATCGTTATTTTCCGTCAGTGCTTCAGAGCGGCGGATCCGCTCCTGCAAACGCGCGCTGAAGCGGCTGATATCGCCGATCACTCGCAGCCTGACGTTATGTTTATGCAGGCTTTTTACTTCACTATCCAGAGCACGGACAAAAAGCTCCATCAGGGCGGAGACTTCCTGCACCGGACGGTTCCAGTTTTCGCTGCTGAAGGCATAAAGCGTGAGCGCATCTAAATGGTGGCTGGCGGCAAAACTGACCGCGCGGCGAACCGATTTCACCCCTGCTTTATGACCGAAGACACGTAACTTGCCCTGACGTTTGGCCCAGCGTCCATTACCATCCATGATGATGGCGACATGACGCGGCCCCGGGGAAGATGGATTAGCCTCTTGTTGGTTTGCGGACGACATAACTCGTACTTATTTCCTCAATAGAAATATAACTGCCTTTCCGGAACATCAGGCCCTTACGCGCAAAAAAAGCCGTGTGCCCGACACGGCTTTCAGCCTGCCCTCACGATACCGGCGCAGCCGGGTCGCCATTGACGCACAAGGCGCCAATCGGGCCATAATTCAACGGTATAACCGCTGACAGGTGGCGCAGACTATACCACCTCAGCGGGGCATGAACAAACGGCCCCGCTGCGGCACGCGTGAATTACGAGCAAAATCGGATAATCGCCGTGCTCAACCGCGCAGCGCGCGAACGCGCTCCTCGGCGGCGGCGCGCGCCTGGCGGTCAATGTCTAAGACCGCTTCGATGCAGGTCGGTTCCTGCAGCGCTAGACACTCCACCACCTGGCGGTTGACCGCCGCGATGTCGGTGAAGCGAATCTGCTGCTGCAAAAATGCCGCCACGGCGATTTCGTTGGCCGCGTTCAGCGCAGTGGTCGCAGCCTGGCCGGCATCGAACGCTTCGATCGCCAGATACAGGCAAGGATAACGCTCGCGCTCCGGTTCGGCGAAGGTCAACGAACCGATGCGGCAGAAGTCCAGCGCTTCGACGCCGGAGTTCACGCGCTGCGGATACGCCATCGCGTGAGCGATCGGCGTGCGCATATCCGGCGTACCCAGTTGCGCCAGCACGCTGCCGTCGGCGTAACGCACCATCGAGTGAATCACCGACTGCGGATGCAGGATCACTTCCATTTGCTCGGCCGAGGCGTTAAACAGCCAGCGGGCCTCAATGTATTCCAGACCTTTGTTCATCATGGTGGCGGAGTCCACCGAGATCTTGCGGCCCATCGACCAGTTCGGGTGGGCGCAGGCTTGATCCGGGGTCATCGCGGCGAACTGCTCCAGCGGCGTGGTGCGGAACGGGCCGCCGGAGCCGGTAAGCACGATGCGCGAAACACCATGACTGTCCAGGGAAGAGTATCCCAACTGACGCTGAATACTCTCAGGCAAACTCTGAAAAATCGCGTTGTGCTCGCTGTCGAGCGGCAGCAACTGCGCCTGGCTATGCCGCACCGCATCCATAAACAGACGGCCGCAGGTGACCAGCGACTCTTTGTTGGCCAGCAGTACCTGCTTGCCTGCGCGGATCGCCGCCAGCGTCGGCAACAGCCCCGCAGCGCCGACGATCGCCGCCGTCACCTGATCGACATCGTCCAAAGCGGCCAGCTCGCAGGCCGCTTGTTCTCCGGCCAAGACTTCGGTAGCGACGCCGTTTTCCGCCAGAAAAGCGCGCAGCTCACGCGCGGCGCTTTCATCCGCCATCGCGGCGAAGGCGGGCCGGAATTCCATGCATTGCTGCGCCATGACCGCGACGTTACGGCCGGCCACCAGCGCTTTGATCGCAAAACGGTCGGGATTCGCCCTGACCACGGCCAGGGTGCTGGTCCCTACCGAGCCGGTCGAGCCAAGAATGGTCAGTTGCTTCATGAGTTCACTCTGAATAACTGTCTGATGAGATCGGAGGTGTTCCAGTGTGGAACCTTGGACACCGCTTGTCCATGATCTTTCAGTACGATGAAACGGGATCTGCGCCACAAAAAACAAAGCGCCGCCCAGGCGACGCTTTTTTTCTGCGCGATGCTGATTAGAAATCCATCAGCTCTTTTTCTTTCTCCGCCAGCGCGGCGTCGACCAGCTTGATGTAAGCGTCGGTCATTTTCTGAATCTCGTCTTGTGAACGACGTTCTTCGTCTTCGCTGATCTCTTTGTCTTTCAGCAGCGCCTTGACCTTGTCGTTGGCGTCGCGACGCACGTTACGCACCGCTACGCGGCCCTGCTCGGCTTCGCCGCGCACGATCTTGATCAGATCCTTACGACGTTCTTCGGTCAGCGGAGGCAGCGGAACGCGAATATCAGAACCGGCGGAAGACGGGTTGAGGCCCAGATCGGAGCTCATGATCGCTTTCTCAACGGCCTGGCTCAGGCTGCGGTCGAACACGTTGATTTTCAGCGTGCGGGAGTCTTCCACGGTCACGTTGGCCAGCTGACGCAGCGGCGTAGCGGCACCGTAGTATTCCACCATGATGCCGTCCAGAATGCTTGGAGAAGCGCGGCCGGTGCGGATCTTGCTGATTTGGTTTTTGAATGCTTCTACGCTTTTTTCCATGCGTGAATCAGCATCTTTTCTGATTTCATTAGTCACGTTGCAAACCCTTGGAAGCTGGTTACTTGGCAGGCGATACTCAAGTATAGCCCGTAATCGTACTCGGAGAGCGCGCGGCGCCTGGCGTCACGCGCGCCGAAAAAGGGGTGTGAACAGCCTTATTTGCTGATCAGCGTACCTTCGTTCTCACCCATCACCACACGGCGCAGCGCGCCAGGCTTGTTCATGTTGAACACGCGGATCGGCAAGCCGTGATCGCGGGCCAGCGTAAACGCAGCCAGATCCATCACTTTCAGCTCGCGCTCCAGCACGTCCTGATAGGTTAATTGTTCATACAGCGTCGCATCCGGGTTTTTCACCGGATCGGCGGAGTATACGCCATCCACTTTGGTGGCTTTCAGCACCACGTCCGCTTCGATCTCGATACCGCGCAGGCAAGCGGCGGAATCGGTGGTGAAGAACGGGTTGCCGGTACCGGCGGAGAAGATCACCACGCGGTTGTTGCGAAGCAGGCTGATAGCCTCTGCCCAACTGTAATTGTCACATACGCCGTTCAGCGGGATCGCCGACATCAGGCGGGCGTTCACATAGGCACGGTGCAGTGCATCACGCATAGCCAGGCCGTTCATCACGGTAGCCAGCATTCCCATGTGGTCGCCCACTACGCGGTTCATGCCGGCTTGCGCCAGGCCCGCGCCGCGGAACAGGTTCCCGCCGCCAATAACTACACCGACCTGAATTCCCAGTTCGACCAGCTCTTTCACTTCCTGAGCCATGCGATCCAAAACGCTGGCGTCGATACCAAAACCTTCTGCACCTTGCAGGGCTTCGCCACTCAGTTTAAGCAGAATACGCTGATATACGGGTTTTGCATTGGTTGCCATGGTGTTCTGTCCTAAGAAGCAGTATTAGTATTGGGGATTTCAGCCGATGAAACGCGCCTGAGGTGAGAATCACGCTGCAGGGCCTGCCACCGGTGTAATTCTGGCTGGATAGTATGGAACCGCCAGACGGCGGTTCCATCGACAGTCATTAAGACTGTTTGCTCATCGCGGCAACTTCAGCAGCGAAGTCGGTTTCGACTTTCTCGATGCCTTCGCCCACTTCGAAGCGAATGAAGTTGGTCACGTCAGCGTTGTGCTCTTTCAGCACCTGAGCAACGGATTTGCTCGGATCCATAACGAAAGGCTGACCGGTCAGAGACACTTCGCCGGTGAATTTCTTCATGCGGCCTTCAACCATTTTCTCTGCGATTTCTTTCGGCTTGCCGGACTGCATGGCGATGTCCAGCTGAACCTGGTACTCTTTTTCTACCACTTCAGCAGACACGTCTTCTGGCTTCACGAACTCTGGCTTGCTCGCCGCAATGTGCATTGCGATTTGCTTAACCAGCTCTTCGTCAGCGCCTTTAGCCGCAACCAGTACGCCGATACGCGCGCCGTGCAGGTAGCTGCCCAGCACTTCGCCTTCCAGGGAAGCAACGCGACGAATGTTGATGTTTTCGCCGATTTTTGCCACCAGCGCTACGCGCTCTTCTTCGAACTGTGCTTTCAGCACGTCAACGTCAGTGATTTTGCCGGTCATAGCGGCATCCAGCACTTTGTCGGCGAACGCCTGGAAACCGGCGTCTTTCGCTACGAAGTCAGTCTGGCAGTTAACTTCCAGAATGATGCCGTAGTTGCCTTCGATCTTGGTTTTGATCACGCCGTCAGCAGCTACGTTGCCTGCTTTTTTAGCGGCTTTGATCGCACCGGACTTACGCATGTTTTCGATTGCCAGTTCGATGTCGCCGTTGGATTCAACCAGCGCCTTCTTGCAATCCATCATGCCAGCGCCGGTACGCTCGCGCAGTTCTTTTACCAGGGCAGCGGTAATATCAGCCATTTATTTTTCCTCGGTTATCTCGCGTGGAGACAGTTCTCATTCAGATAAGCAAAGGGGGCCTTTACAGGCCCCCCTAACCAACATATGTCAATACCTGGTTAATAAGGGCTCAGTGACGAGCTTGCCTTATTATTCAGCTTCTACGAAGCCTTCTTCCGCCTGAACGGCCAGATCTTGAGAACGACCTTCACGCACAGCGGCAGCAACGGCAGTCAGGTACAGGTTTACTGCACGGATTGCGTCGTCGTTACCAGGGATGATGAAGTCAACGCCGTCTGGGTTGGAGTTGGTATCAACGATAGAGAATACCGGGATACCCAGGTTGTTGGCTTCTTTGATCGCGATGTGCTCGTGATCGGCATCGATAACGAACAGTGCGTCTGGCAGACCGCCCATATCTTTGATACCGCCCAGGGAGTTTTCCAGCTTGGCCAGTTCACGAGTGCGCATCAGCGCTTCTTTCTTGGTCAGCTTGTCCAGGGTGCCGTCTTGAGACTGGATTTCCAGATCTTTCAAACGCTTGATGGACTGACGAACGGTTTTCCAGTTAGTCAGCATGCCACCCAACCAGCGGTGGTTCACGAAGAACTGGTCACAGCTGTTCGCAGCGTCTTTTACCGCTTCGCTTGCTGCGCGTTTGGTACCAACGAACAGGATCTTGCCTTTACGGGAAGAGATCTTGCTCAGTTCAGCCAGAGCGGCGTTGAACATTGGTACGGTCTGCTCCAGGTTGATGATGTGAACCTTGTTACGAGCGCCGAAGATGAAAGGCTTCATTTTCGGGTTCCAGTAACGGGTCTGGTGACCGAAGTGAACACCAGCCTTGAGCATGTCGCGCATGGAAACAGTTGCCATGATTAAACCTCTATAGATTAATTGGGGTTATGCCTCCACGTATCCCATAACGCCGACCCTGGCGGCGACAAGTCACCTCAGGGCACCCCGGCGGATGTGCCGATACGTGTGTGTTATTTACACAAAATGAGTGCAGTTAAAGTATTTTCGGCCAATTCCTGCCAGGTCACAAGAACCAAGTCGCGGATCGCCGGCGCGCTTTATACCATAAACCCGCTGCCGACACCAACTTTTGTTGCTTTGCGCCGGGCATCGGGAAATGAAATTTGGCAGCCTCCGGCCGGGCTGATACCATAAGTCACTGCTTCTTATTGTCGACGATAACGACACCTGCGGACGAATTTCATGGCAATCTCAATTAAAACACCTGATGACATCCAAAAAATGCGCGTGGCCGGCCGCCTGGCCGCCGAAGTGCTGGAAATCATCGAGCCGCACGTCAAACCTGGCGTGACCACCGGCGAACTGGACCGTATCTGTCACGAGTACATCACCAACGAGCAGCAGGCTATTTCCGCCTGCCTCGGCTATCACGGCTTCCCGAAATCCGTGTGCATCTCGGTGAATGAAGTGGTGTGCCACGGCATCCCGAGCGACGACAAAACGCTGAAAGACGGCGACATCGTCAATATCGACGTGACCGTAATTAAAGACGGCTTCCACGGCGATACCTCGAAGATGTTCATCGTCGGCAAACCGACCATTTTGGGCGAGCGCCTGTGCCGCGTCACTCAGGAAAGCCTGTATCTGGCGCTGAAGATGGTTAAGCCGGGCATCCGCCTGCGCACCCTGGGCAAGGCTATCCAGCAATTCGTCGAGGCCGAGAAGTTCTCCGTGGTGCGCGAGTACTGCGGCCACGGCATCGGCGAAGTGTTCCACGAAGAGCCGCAGGTGCTGCACTATGATGCCGATGACGGCGGCGTGGTGCTGCAGGCGGGCATGGCCTTCACCATCGAACCGATGGTCAACGCCGGTGACTACCGCATTCGCACCATGAAAGACGGCTGGACGGTAAAAACCAAAGATCGCAGCTTGTCGGCGCAGTATGAGCATACTATTGTGGTCACTGATAACGGCTGCGAGATAATGACGTTGCGCAAGGATGACACCATCCCCAACATCATTACGCACGAGATGTAAGCACCGCGGCGAACGCCGCGTGCAGAATATCACCAGGCCGGCTTTTGCCGGCCTTTTTTATGGGCTGCGCACTATGTCTGACAATCTCCTTCAACAGGCGGCCCCGGCCGTGCCGATGCCGCCCGCCTCCCCCAGCACCTACGGCAATGACGAGCTCACCTGCCCGGTGCTGAAACAGCGGCTGGAACAGTTCCAGCTGTGGCTGGCGGCAGCGTTCGACGCCGGCGCCAGCGCTGAAAGCCTGGTGGCGGCGCGCAGCGACTTCATCGATCGCCTATTGCGCCGGCTGTGGACCTTCTACGGCTTCGAAGATATCCCGGAAACTGCGCTGGTGGCGGTCGGCGGCTATGGCCGCGGCGAACTGCACCCGCTGTCGGACATCGACGTGCTGGTGCTCAGCCAGCGCCGGCTGACGGAGCAGCAGTCGCAGCGGGTAGGCGAATTCATCACCCTGCTGTGGGATCTCAAGCTGGAGGTAGGCCACAGCGTGCGCACCCTGGAAGAATGCCTGTTGGAAGGGCTGGCGGATCTGACCGTAGCCACCAACCTGATCGAATCGCGCATGATCTGCGGCGACGTCGCGCTGTTTCTGCAGATGCAAAAACATATCTTCAGCGACGGCTTCTGGCCTTCACCGCAGTTTTTCCACGCCAAGATCAACGAGCAGCAGGAGCGCCACCAGCGCTACCACGGCACCAGCTATAACCTGGAGCCGGATATCAAAAGCAGCCCCGGCGGCCTGCGTGACATCCACACGCTGCTGTGGGTGGCGCGCCGCCACTTCGGCGCCACCTCGCTGGACGAAATGGTCGGCTTCGGTTTCCTCACCCAGGCCGAGCGCAACGAGCTGAACGAGTGCCAGAGCTTCCTGTGGCGCATCCGCTTCGCGCTGCACCTGGTGCTGCCGCGTTACGACAACCGCCTGCTGTTCGATCGCCAGCTCAGCGTCGCGCAGCTGCTGCGCTATGAAGGCGAAGGCAACGAGCCGGTCGAGCGCATGATGAAAGACTTCTACCGCATGACGCGGCGCGTCAGCGAGCTGAACCACATGCTGCTGCAGCTGTTCGACGAGGCCATCCTGGCGCTGGACGCTACCGAGAAGCCGCGCCCGCTGAACGACGATTTCCAGCTGCGTGGCGATCTGATCGATCTGCGCGACGAAACGCTGTTTATCCGCGAGCCGCAAGCCATCATGCGCATGTTCTACCTGATGGTGCGCAACCGCGAGATCAAGGGCATTTACTCCACCACGGTGCGCCAGCTGCGCCACGCGCGCCGCCATCTGAAACAGCCGCTGTGCACCATTCCGGAAGCGCGCGATCTGTTTATGGCCATCCTGCGCCACCCCGGCGCGGTGTCGCGCGCACTGGTGCCGATGCACCGTCACAGCGTGCTGTGGGCCTATATGCCGCAGTGGGGCAAGATCGTCGGGCAGATGCAGTTCGACCTGTTCCACGCCTATACCGTCGATGAACACACCATCCGCGTGCTGCAGAAGCTGGAGAGCTTCGCCGATGCGCAAACCCGGCCGCGCCATCCGCTGTGCGTGGAGCTGTACCCACGCCTGCCGCACCCGGAATTATTACTGTTGGCAGCACTGTTCCACGATATCGCCAAAGGGCGCGGCGGCGATCACTCGATCCTCGGCGCGGAAGACGTGGTGGAGTTCGCCGAACTGCACGGCCTCAACTCGCGAGAAACCCAACTGGTGGCCTGGCTGGTGCGCTGCCACCTGCTGATGTCGGTCACCGCGCAGCGCCGCGATATCCAGGATCCGACGGTGATCCAGCAGTTCAGCAGCGAAGTGCAGAGCGAAACCCGCCTGCGCTATCTGGTGTGCCTGACGGTGGCGGATATCTGCGCCACCAACGAAACCCTGTGGAACAGCTGGAAGCAGAGCCTGTTGCGCGAGCTGTATTTCGCCACCGAGAAACAGCTGCGCCGCGGCATGCAGAACAGCCCCGATCTGCGCGAACGCGTGCGCCACCATCGCCTGCAGGCGCTGGCGCTGCTGCGCATGGACAACATCGACGAAGAGGCGCTGCACCGCATCTGGAGCCGCTGCCGCGCCGACTATTTCCTGCGCCACTCACCGAATCAGCTGGCGTGGCACGCCCGCCACCTGCTGGCCCACGATTCCACCCAGCCGCTGGTGCTGGTCAGCCGCCAGGCGACGCGCGGCGGCACCGAGATCTTCATCTGGAGCCCGGACCGTCCTTATCTGTTCGCCGCCGTCGCCGGGGAGATGGATCGCCGCAATCTGAGCGTGCACGACGCCCAGATTTTCACCAACCGCGACGGTATGGCGATGGACACCTTTATCGTGCTGGAGCCGGACGGCAGCCCGCTGGCGCAGGATCGCCACGCGGCGATCCGCCAGGCGCTGCTGCAGGCCATCACCCAGCGGGAGTATCAGCCGCCGCGCGTGCGCCGGCCCTCTTCCAAGCTGCGCCACTTCAGCGTGCCGACCGAGGTCACTTTCCTGCCGACCCATACCGATCGCCGCAGCTACCTGGAGCTGACCGCGCTCGACCAGCCCGGCCTGCTGGCGCGGGTGGGCGAAGTGTTCGCCGACCTGGGGCTGTCGCTGCACGGCGCGCGCATTTCCACCATCGGCGAGCGGGTCGAGGATTTGTTTATCCTGGCCGACGGCGAGCGGCGCGCACTCGACCAGGAAACGCGCAGAAAGTTGGAGCAACGGTTGACAGAGGCCCTCACCCCAAACGATAAAATGTGATACAAGTAACTTTTTACCGACAACATCAGGAAAGAGAACAGCATGCAGCAATTACAGAACGTTATTGAAAGCGCCTTCGAGCGCCGTGCGGACATCACCCCGGCGAACGTAGACACCGTAACGCGCGAAGCGGTAAACCAGGTGATCGGCCTGCTGGACAGCGGCGCCCTGCGCGTCGCCGAGAAGATCGACGGTCAATGGGTCACCCATCAGTGGCTGAAGAAAGCCGTGCTGCTCTCTTTCCGCATCAACGACAACAAGGTGATGGACGGCGCGGAAACCCGCTATTACGACAAGGTGCCGATGAAGTTCGCCGACTACGACGAAGCGCGCTTCCAGAAGGAAGGTTTCCGCGTCGTGCCGCCGGCCACCGTGCGCCAGGGCGCGTTCATCGCTCGCAACACCGTGCTGATGCCGTCTTACGTTAACATTGGCGCCTACGTCGACGAAGGCACTATGGTAGACACCTGGGCCACCGTCGGTTCTTGCGCGCAGATCGGCAAAAACGTTCACCTGTCCGGCGGCGTCGGCATCGGCGGCGTGCTGGAGCCGCTGCAGGCCAACCCGACCATCATCGAAGACAACTGTTTCATCGGCGCGCGCTCCGAAGTGGTGGAAGGCGTGATCGTGGAAGAAGGCTCGGTGATTTCGATGGGCGTATACCTCGGCCAGAGCACCCGCATCTATGACCGCGAGACCGGCGAAATCCATTACGGCCGCGTGCCGGCGGGTTCGGTGGTGGTTTCCGGCAACCTGCCTTCGAAAGACGGTTCTTACAGCCTGTACTGCGCGGTGATCGTCAAGAAAGTCGACGCCAAAACGCGCGGTAAAGTCGGCATTAATGAGTTATTGCGTACTATCGACTAAATTGAAATAGCGGGTGATTCACCCGCTATTTTTTTGTCTGCGTTTCGCTGGCAGTCACAGTCGCAAATCTCGCTTTCCGCCATAATTGCAGTCGTGGAATATAACGATCACATCTAAAGAGGGCGCAGTATGTACGATAACTTGAAGAGTTTGGGCATCAATCAACCGGAAGACGTCGATCGCTATAGCCTGCGTCAAGAGGCCAACAACGACATCCTCAAGATCTATTTCCGTAAGGACAAGGGCGAGTTCTTCGCCAAGAGCGTGAAGTTCAAGTACCCGCGTCAGCGTAAAACCGTGGTGGCGGACAACGCCGGCCAGGGCTACAAGGAAATTCACGAGATCAACCCGAACCTGCGTTACGTGATCGACGAACTGGATCAGCTTTGCCAGCGCGATCAGGTGGAAGTGGATCTGAAGCGTAAAATCCTCGACGACCTGCGCCATCTCGAAGGCGTGGTGTCGCACAAGATTGCCGAGATCGAATCCGATCTGGAAAAACTCACCCGCGGCAAGTAATGCGGATCGGTTGACCCGCATCATCGCCAAGGCGCCCTTTCGCGGCGCCTTTTTACTTTACGATTGCAGCAGCGTGCCCCACTGCTCGACCCACGGGCAGGCGGCCACTTCCGGCTCCGGCTGTTCCATCGCATCGATCTCCAGCACTTCGCTCACGCGGGTGGCGCCCTGCTCTTGCAGCAGCGCGTCGAACGCGCGCCCGGCGCCGCAGAAGTTGTCATAGCTGCTGTCGCCGAGGGCGATCAGCCCATAGCGCAGCTCCGGCTGGTAGCCGACCTGATCGCGAATGGCGTGGAACAGCGGCGCGATGCTGTCCGGCAGATCGCCCTGCCCGGTGGTGGAGGTGATCACCAGCGCGTAGTGCTGACGATAAAACTGCCAGGCCTCCAGCGTGCCCTCTTCGAACAGTTTGACCTCATGGCCCTGCTCGCTGAGGATGTTTTGCGCCTCTTCCGCCACCAGCAGCGAATTGCCGTAGACCGTTCCCACGAAGATACCAACCTGAGCCATGGCTCCTACTCCCTTCATTACCTTTAAAAATTGTCAGCTATCCTGACCGTTAGCCGCGCTAAACTCAACCCCGGCAAGTTCAGGGAATACCCCTGCCCAGCCGAACTGCGCCATCACCCCTTGCCAGTCTTCGTCCCAGCGCGCCGTCACCTGCAGCGGCTCGCCGGTCACCGGGTGCGTCAGTTGCAGATGGCTGGCGTGCAGCATCAGGCGCGGGCAGCCGAAATGCTGCGCCATACCGCGGTTCTGCCGCAGATCGCCGTGCTTGCTGTCGCCGATGATCGGATGGCGAAGATGCGCCATGTGGCGCCGCAGCTGGTGCTTGCGGCCGGTTTCCGGCTGCAGCTCCACTAGGCTGTACCGCGCGCTGTCGTAGCGGCCGACGGCTACCGGCATCTCTACCTGCGCCAGCGGCCGGTAGTGCGTCACCGCCGGCTGCGGCCCCTTATCAGCATCGGCATGTTTATCGGCGATTTTGTCCAGCTCCGCCGTCAGCGGGTAATCGAGGGTCGCCCCCTCCTGCACGTAACCGCGCACCACCGCATGGTAGGTTTTCTGCACCTGATGCTGCTCGAACTGCTGCGACAGCAGGCGCGCCACCTCGCTGGAGAGCGCCATCAGCAGCACGCCGGAGGTCGGGCGATCGAGACGGTGCACGGTAAAGACGTGCTGCCCGAGCTGATCGCGCACCGTTTGCATCATAAAGCGTGTTTCATGACGATCCAGCCAACTGCGGTGTACCAACCAGCCCGACGGCTTGTTCACCGCCACCAGGTGTTCATCCTGATACAAAATCTCAATCACATCGCTTTCCCAGGTAAATAGCCGTTTCGGGCGCGAGTATAACAGGCGTACGGCTCAGCGCTAGTTCACCCATTCGATGGTCACCAGGCGCGTATCGGCGCGGCCGCGATCGTCCACCGCCCGAATGCGGTAGCGCCCGTTGTCGATCGGCCGCCAGTCGATCGGCTTTTTGCTGGCGCTGCTGCCGAGATAGATATCGTCAACGAACCAGTACACCGTCTTGCTGTCGGCGTCCGTTACCGCATTGAAGGCGATTTTGTCCCGCCCCTGCTGCGACTGGCGCAGGGTGTAGGTAGTATTTTTCAACGGCGAGGTGATGCGCGGCGCGTTGCCGCCGACGGCGATGCCGTGGTCCTTGCAGCGGTTGACCGGCGGCGCCCGCTTCGGCAGCCCGGCCTGGGCGAACACGTTGGCCAAATCGGAAGGCCAGAATTCAAAAATTTCGGTGCGGGTCTGCGCCGCGTCATACGGCGGGCAGACGACCTCGCCGCTGTGAATATCCAGCACCACCGGCCGATAGACGCTGTCGACCTTGATCGGCGACTTGCCGGGAATGAACCAGGTCTTGCCCTTCTGCTGGCACCACGGCGTTGGAAGATCGCCGCTGGCGAGACAAATCTCCACCCGCCGCAGTCGTTGGGGGAACGGGTGCTTCGGTTCCCGCAGGCCGGGGTAGCTGGCGTTGACGCTGTCGATGATGTTGAAGAACAGCGGTGCGGCCGCCTCGGCGCCGACCAACGCATTGTTGCCGCGCCCGTCGAAATTGCCCTCCCACACCACCAGCACGTAAGGGCCGAAAATCCCGACGCTCCAGGCGTCGCGAAAGCCCCAGGAGGTCCCGGTCTTCCAGTAGACCGGCAGCGATGAAGAACGCTGTGCCAGCGTATCACCCGGCCGCCGGTGCTGGCGCAGCATATCCAGCGTGATGAAACTGGCCTCCTCGCTCAGCAGCCGCACCGGCGTCGATTCGGCCTCGTTCAGCTGCATGCGAAGCGGCCGCAGCTCGCCGCGGTTCGCCAGCAGCGCATACAGCTTCGCCAATTCCTGCGCCGTCACCTCGCCACCGCCCAGCACCAACGACAGCCCGTAGTGGCTCTCGCTGGCCATATTGGCCACGCCGGTCAGACGCAAAAACTGATAAAAGGTCGGCTGGCGTAGCTGCGAGGCGACATACACCGCCGGGATGTTACGGCTGAAATTCAGCGCATCGGTGGCGGTCACCGGGCCGAGAAAGCGCCGGTCGAAGTTTTCCGGCGCATAGGCGCCGAACGACGAAGGCACGTCTTTCAGGATGGTCATCGGATGCAGCACGCCCTGCTCCATGCCCAGCGCGTAGATAAACGGCTTCAGCGTCGAACCCGGCGAGCGCTTGGCGTTGGTACCGTTTACCTGCCCCTGGATCGGCCGATTGTAATAGTCCGCCGATCCCACCAGCGCACGCACCCCCATATCGCGGCTGTCCACCAGCAGCACCGCGGCGTTTTGAATGCCGCGGCTGCGGTTGCGGGCGATAAACGCGTTGACCTGCCGCTCGACCAGCCGCTGCAACCCGGCGTCCAGCGTGGTGTCGACGCGCGTATCGTGCTGTACCAGTTGCTGCGTCTGCTGGCGCAGCTGTTCGATAAAGTGCGGCGCGATATAGGGCACTTGCTCAGGCTGCCGCAGCGCCAGCGGCAGGCGGAACAGCGTTTGCTGGCTGGCGTCGGTGGGGTAAACCCGCTGCCAGCGCTGGAACAGACGGTTGCGCGCCTGCGTCAATGCAGCGCCGAGCACGCCGGTTTTCGGCTCCAGACGGTAGCTGGGCGACTGCGGCAGCACCGCCAGCGTCAGCGCCTCCGGCAGGGTCAAATCCTTCGGCGACTTGGCGAAATAGATCAGGCTGGCGGCGCCGATGCTTTCGATGTTGCGGCCGTAAGGGGCGTAATTCAGGTAGGCTTCCAGGATATCGTGCTTGGAGTAGCTGAGCTCCAGCTGCACCGCGCGCAGCACCTGCAGCAGCTTGCCGCCCGGTGTGCGGGTGTTGAGATGCCAGCGCATGCGCGCCAACTGCATGCTGATGGTCGACCCGCCCTGCATTTTGCCGCCGGCGACATAGCTGCGCCAGAAGCCGCGCATCAGGCTGACGGGGTTAAAGCCGGGGTTGTAGTAGAACCAGCGGTCTTCGTGCAGCAGCAGCCCGCGTACCGCCAGCGGTGACATCTGCTCCAGCGGGGTCCACAGCCGGTAGCGATCGTCGTTGGCCAACGTGATGCGCAGCAGCGCGCCATGCCTGTCGTAATAGACGGAAGACTGCGGCAGCCCCTGCCACAGGGGCGGATGCGGCCACAGCCGAATCGCGGCCAGCAGCAGCGCCAGTAAAAACGCCGCCATCAAGCCGTTTTGCAGCACGCGCCCGGTCAGGATCTTCATACGTTATCACCGCCCCGGCGCCAGACGCTGGTCTGGTGCCGGATCCGGCCTAGTCGTTGCCCGCCGGCACTACCACCAGCTTGCCGCCGCCGGCCGACATGGCCTGTACTTCTCGGTCATACATGGCTTCGCCGTAGGCCGGTGGGACAATAAAGCTGCCGGTATTGGTGGCCTTGATCTGATAGACGAACTCCTGCACCTCGGTGCCGGCGCTGCCGTAGATAATCACCCGATCTTCACGGATATCGCTGTAATCCGGCGCCCAGGTGGAGCCGGTAGCGGCCAGCGGCGACTGCCAACCGCCGCGGTCTTCGCTCTCCTCACCGGCTTCGGCCGGTTCCGGCGGCGTCTGCTGCACCACTTCGAACCCGCCCGGGAGCAGATCGACGATCGCCAGGTTGCTTTGCCCCTCTTTCGAGTTGGCGCGCACCTTCAGATGGACGTTGATCTTCTGCCCCAACGTCACCTGCGTCACCGGTTTGCCCTGTTCGTCGGTGTAATCGCGAACGATCTCAATCCCACGCGACAGCGCTTTTTGCGGCGCATTCAGATCGTAACCGGCCTGCGTCACCACATACCAGGCCGGCGCATTGCCGCCGTTGGTGAAGCGCACCGCGGTAGCATCGGCGTTGAACTGCCCCTGCACGAACAACCCCTGCAGCTCACTGATACGCTGCGGCTCACCGCCGCTTTTGCCTACCTGCACAATGCCCAAGGCATCCGCGTTGGCGGATTGCGCCGCCACCTGGGCGGAATAGCTTTCCAGTGCCAGAATGCTCATCGCGGAAGAGTAGGTGGTGTAACGCTCTTCTTTCAGCGCCTTGACCATATTCTCCAGCACCTGCGGCGGGATCGACGCCACCTTCTCCGGGAAGTGACGGGTAATCAGATACAGCCGCGTCGCATCCTGCACCAGCGGATCGAAATAATTCTGCGTCCACCAGGCGCTGTCATACGCCTTGCTCAGTTGCTGCCAGCTCGGTTGCAGCAACGCGGCGGCTTCGTCGTCCATCTTCAACAGGCGGTAGGAAGAAGCCAGATACAGCGCGCTCAGATCGGTTTTCCACCCTTCGCCATAGCGTTTTTGCAGCGTATCCTGCACCGCCGCCAGCGAGTTGGTGGTCACTTCGCCCTGCAGCGTCAGCAGGTAAACCGCCCAGCTGCGCAGGCGCAGCAGATACAGATCGTCGAATCCGCTGGCCGCCAGCTCGCGCAACGCGCCGTTGGCCTCGTCCAGCATGCCTTCCGGCAGGGCGTAGCCCGCCGCTTTGGCTTCGAGCAGATACTGCACTACGTAAGGCGTGACGAAAGGATCGGCATCCGGCGACGAACGCCAGGCGCCGATCGCCCCGCTGTCGTTCTGGCGCGCGCGCAGCACGCCAAGCAGGTTGCGCAGCTGCTTGCTGACTTCCGCCTGGCTCAGGCTGCTTTTCATCTCTGGGTGGCGGCTCTGCAGCATCAGCGGAATGGAGCGGCTGACGATCTGCTCGGAACAGTAATACGGGTAATCCGCCAGGTATTGCGCCAGCCCGCTGGTCAGCACCAGCGGCGAATTCGACACCGCCGCCCGGCGCTGCGCGAAAGCGTCGAACATCTGGCGCAGGCCATCGACGTTCTGGCTGCTGCCGCTCATACGCCCCATCACCGACTGGGTGCGGTACGGCGCCGCCGGCCGCACCGAGGTGCTGACGGTGCGGCGGCTGGCCTGATCGCCGTAACGGGCGTCGAACACCAGCGGCGCATCGCCCAACGCGGATTTGGCGCGCAGACGGAAAGCGATCACGCCTTCGCGTTTTTCCGCCAGCGTCAGGCTTTGCGTCGCGCTGCCCACCACCTCCAACTGCGGCGGCGGCGTCAACAGAACGTTGATGGCCACCGACTGGCCGTTCAGCCCTTCGAGGTTGTTGCTGACGCCCACGCTGACGTCGAACTCGTCGCCCGGTGCCACCATCGCCGGCACGTTCGGCGTCATGATGAAGTTGTCGCGCACCGTGGCGGCGGTTTGCGCCTTGCCGATTTTCTCCGGCGTCACCGAAATCGCCATCACGCGGATCTTGCCGTTAAAGTAGTCCGGCACGGGGTAGACGAACTGCTTCTCGCCGCTGACCTCGGTAATGCCGGACCAATAGGCCACCGGCTTGTCGCGCTTGCGCTTGAACGGATTGAGGTTGAGATCCAGCCCTTCGCCCGCGTCGCCGCCCGGCGCCGCGGTCAGCGCCATCAGCTTGCTGAACTCCGGCAGGATCAGGTCGAGGATCTGGGAGCTGCTCACGTTCAGTTCGCGCTTGCTGAAGAAGAACTCCAGCGGATCCTTCAGGCGGTAGCGCGCCACCTGCAGAATGCCCTCATCGACGGCAAACAGCGCCACCTGCTGCGGCGCGTCGGTCTTGACCGTCATCGTCAGATTTTGGCCCGGCTTGATGACCTCCGGCGCCGTCACCTCGAGGCTGTTTTGCCGCGCCTGGGTGCTGATCTTGAACGGCATCACGCCATAGCTCAGCGGGCTCATAAAGATCTCGCTGGAGTTGATGTCGCGCACGAACTGCACGTTGATGTAGCCGTTGCCCTCCATGCCGGCCGGCACGCGGATCTTCTGCACCGAGCTGGTGGTGTCGCTGTGGAACCACTGCCAGGCGTAAACCTTGTCCTTCTCGATGGTGATCAAGCCGCTGCCGGTATAAGGCGCGTTGATCGCCACCTCGATCTCCTCACCCGGCTGATATTCCGCCTGGTTCAGTTTCAGCTTCAGTTCGGCGTTGCGATCCAGCGAACGGCTCAGGTTGGCGTTGCCGGCCACGCTGTAGGCGACGCGGTTGAGCGTCTTGCCCTGCGCATCTTCAATCACCAGCACGAAGTCGCCCGGCTTATCGGTCGCCAGCCGCAGATCCGCGCCCTGCTCGCTCAGCGCCAGCGGCTGTTCCGACAGCTGCACTTCCTTCATCTTCGACTGGTATTTGTAAACGCCCGAATCCTGTTTGGTCAGCACCGAAATGTATTTCTGCTCGATCAACACCTGCTTCAGGTTCGGCATGGCGATCTGTTTCAGGTCCGGATCGATGGCGATCACGTTCAGATGCCGCTCCGCGTCGCGGTTGATGTAGCCCAGATCGCCGTCCGCCTTCACCCCAATCAGGTAATCGTAAGGGGAAACCAACGTACGGGCGGTAGCCGCCACCGAGCGCCCGCCGCCGGCGACGAACGCCTCCGACAGCAGCTGCAGCTGATAGGTCGCGTCGGCGTAGGATTTCAGATCGAGCGGGATTTCGGCCGCGCCGTGCTCATCGGTGGTGCGATCTTCCAGCTCGGTTTCGAACCCGTCGCTGTTTTGCCGGTTTTCATAGAACGCATAATCCGGGAAGCGATCGAAGCTCGGATACATCGGCCGCAGCGTCAGCCTGGTGGTCACGCGGCGATCCTGCGCCGGGGTACCGAACAGGTTCTGCACATCGATGCTGGCCTTCAGCTCGGACGGTTTGACCCAGCCTTGCTGACGATTCGGCGTCAGCGCCAGCTTCACTTTCAGCTGATCCGGCTCGAACTCCTTCACATTGACCGCGGTATGGCCGAGCAGCGTGGAGGTATCGTTGTTTTTGCCGATCAGATACAGATAGACGTTCCACTCGCCGGTGGGCGAGTTTTCATCGGTGGTATAGCTCAGCTCGTTGAAACCGCTGGCGCCCAGCGTCAGCGGCACGGTGGTCATCAGCTTGTCGCGCGGATCGCGGACTTCGGCGCGCACCGGCACGCCGGCCAGGCCAACGCGCCAGTCGGCGGCGCGGGTGATCAGGCCAATATTGAAAGTATCCCCCGGTCGATAAACGCCGCGATCGGAGAACAGGTAGCTGCCGAGCGTGCGCGGATCGGTCGGCGTTTGTTCACCGGCGACGTCGAAGCGCGAGAAGTCCAGCCCGCGATCGTTATAGCTGCCGGTCGGCAGGAAGGAGACATCCCCTTCCTTTTCCACCAGGAACATCACCGGCTGGCGCTCGTTGGTGTACACGTCGAGCGCCGGGAAGCGCACGTGGCCGTCGGCCCCGGTGGTTTGGCTGAGCAGCGTCACGCCATTTTTGGCCACCACCGACACGTTGGCGCCGCTGACCGGCGCGCCGCTTTGAATCGACTGCACGAAGACGTCACGTGTCTTATCCTGCGAGCTCTTGGCGACGATGCCCAGATCGGTCACCACCACAAAACGCGAATCGCCGACGTCGGGCTGATCATCCCCGGTGCTCTCGTCCGGTTCCTGTTCTGGCTCGGCGCCCGCCTCTTCCGCCGCCGGTTTTCGGTTCGGCTGCCATTCAGACAGGGTCAGCAGGAACACCCCGCGATGGGAACTGGCGTTGGTGGAGAGATAACGGGAGAGATCGATGCCCTGATAGTTCACTTCCCCCGGCCGTTCGTTGTTGAGCGCCGTCTGGTATTTGAAATGCTCGGTGAAATATTCGTCGTTGAGCCGGTTGAATTCCGTGGACGAATATTCCCGGCTTTTGAAGGAGACAATGTGCTGCAGCTGGCTCGGGATCACCCGCTTGATGTCCAGCCGCAGGCCCGCCACGTTGCGCGCCGCCACGCTGATCTGTTTGTCACCGTTGACCGACAGCAGCGAGCCTGCGGACATGAACTGCAGCGATTTCGGGAACTCCGGCACTTCGACCACCCGATAAACCTTCTTCGGCATTTTGTAACCGCCGACGGAAACCAGCTGGTTGTCTATCTCGATCAGCACGAAGCGATGCGCCGGGGCTTCAAAGCGGAAGCTGAACTGCGGCTGGTAGGCCTCTTCAGCCTCGTTAAGCGTCAATGGCAATGCCGTCGCCTGCGCCAACACGTTTTTACCGACGCTGTCGACCGTCCATTGATAGAAATCTTCAGCATCTTTGGCGGCTTCGGCATCGCTCGGATCGTGCTGCGGCAGCAGCCAGGCCTTGGTGGCCCGCGCCAGCTCTTTATCCTTCACCGCATCGCTGAAACCGACCACCAGCGCACGCTGCCCTTGGCCGCCGTCGGTGTCCACCACCTGAGCGCTGGCGTCGCTCAACGCCAGGCTGTACAGCGTCGGGACTTTGACCCAGTTGCTTTTCGCCTCTTCGACCGCATTGCCGGCCGCCGTCGATTTAACACCCTTGCCGACGGTCAGATGCACTGCGCCGCCCTGATCCAGCGCCTTCAGCGGCTCGGAATGCACCCAGGCGTTCAGTTTTTTCTCGTCATAGACCAGAGAGAAGTTCAGCTTTTTCTCGGAGGAAGTGCTGCCTTCTTTCAACCCCAGCGAAATCTGTTTTTCAAAGCTGGCGACGTCGACCGGCGCGTTGAACTGCAGATTGAAAATCGCGCTGCGTTTCTGCGCATCTTGCGGATCGCGGTAATACTCAGCCTGCCCCAGGCGGTAATCGAACGCGGGCACGGTGAAGGCATAGCGGGTTTTGGCCAGTTTGATCTGCGGTGCCAGCAAGGTGGCGGGCTCAAGGGTCACGTCATACTTCGCGCCCATCGGCAGCGGCTTTTTCGGCGTGAACAGCAGCGTCGACTCATTGCTCCACGCCCACTGCCCTTCCACCGTCGGCTTCAGAGTAATGCCGGCGCTCACGGTTTTACCCACTGCTGTTATCGGCGCGACCGACCCGCTGAAGATCAGGCTCACCGTTTGCGGCACCTGCCGGGCGGCGGCGTAATCTATCGGCTCGGGGTTGGCCAGCGCGGCGCTGACCTCTTGGACTACCCTCGGCGCAGGTTCGATAGGCTGAGGCCGGTTTTGCCACCAGTGCCAGCCGTAAAACGCGCCGCCTGCGGCACCAGCCAACAGCAACAGGCCTAAACCGATCGCTTTCGGGTGTTTATCCACGCCGCTTTCGAGCCGCAAGAAACCGCGCGGCAGCGCAGCCCACCAGGCCGGCGCACGCCAGCTGAAGTTGCCGACCAGCGGTCTCAACAACCGCCCCAACAGCGACAACGCCCCACCCAGCAGGCGACAAACGCCCTTAACCAGGGTAAAAGGCAAACGCAGGATAAACCTTAATAAATCCATTATTGCAGCACCTCATCATCCTAATGCAGCCCCCGGTCAACCGCCGCGGTTCAACCGAGCCGAAAGACGCCATTGGCTCTCCTGCCCGGCATCCGCGCGAGTACTCTACACTGCCGGGCGGCAAAAATCTGCGCGCCGCCGGCGAATTACGGCTCTTTATTCAACATCAAATCCAGCTGTTGCAGCAGCACCAGCAGCGGCAGGCTGCTCGGTTCACGATCTTTCAACGCCTCTTCGAAATAAGGCGTGATGGCGAAGCGCGTCGGCAGCGGCGCTTCGGCGTCCAGCAACGCATACATGCGCGGCAAGAACACCCACTGCAGCCAGGCTTCGGCCGACATGCTGTCGATGCAGAACGGCTCGGTGCTGGAGAAAGCCTCATGATCAGGCGGCGCGGCCTGCCACAGCGCCAGATCGCGCATGGATTGTTCAATCGCCTGCAAACTGCGGCGCACCTGGTTATGTATACTCATCTGCATTCCCGATCTCTTTTCATCATGGTATCCAGCGCGCTGGCTGAAAGGCGGCAAAGCATAGCATTTTTATAGCCCAAATTCGGCGCGCCTGAGACAGCCCGCCGTTTTTATCTGGTGGCGTTCGCCGCTGCGCGGCACAATAGGGCCACCGAGTTCACCACACAGATAAAGATTCATGTCCGTAATAACAGAGAAAAAAAACCACGCGACGCCCGGTAAGGCCATGCTGGCTTCGGTCACCGGTTATGCCATGGACGGGTTTGACCTGCTGATCCTCGGCTTTATGCTGCCGGCCATCAGCATCGAATTGGGATTAACCTCATCGGCCGCCGGTTCACTGGTCACCTGGACGCTGATCGGCGCGGTGCTGGGCGGCGTGATCTTCGGCCACCTCAGCGATCGCTTCGGCCGTATCCGGGTACTCACGATCACCATCCTGATGTTTTCACTGTTCACCGGCCTGTGCGCCGTGGCGCAAGGGTATTGGGATCTGCTGGCCTATCGCACCCTGGCGGGCATCGGGCTGGGCGGCGAATTCGGCATCGGCATGGCGCTGATCGCCGAAGCCTGGCCGGCAGAGAAGCGCAACCGCGCTTCGGCTTACGTCGGCATGGGCTGGCAGTTGGGTGTACTGGCAGCCGCCTTCCTGACGCCGCTGCTGCTGGAACACATCGGCTGGCGCGGCATGTTTTTGGTCGGCCTGCTGCCGGCGCTGGCGTCATTCCTGATCCGCCGCACTCTGGGCGAACCGGAGGAATTCGTACGGCAGAAAGACGCCGGGCAACCGCTCTCCTTCCTGCAGCGTTTGCGCCTGCTGTTTAAGGATCGCGCCACCAGCAAGGCCAGCATCGGCATCTTCATTCTCTGTTCGGTGCAGAACTTCGGCTACTACGGGCTGATGATCTGGATGCCGACTTACCTGGCGAAAAACTTCGGCTTCTCGCTCACCAAATCCGGCCTGTGGACGGCGGTGACGGTGGTCGGCATGACGTTCGGCATCTGGCTGTTTGGCGTGCTGGCCGATCGCTTCGCCCGCTGGAAGATCTTCGTGCTTTATCAGATCGGCGCCGTGGTGATGGTGATCGGCTACGCCCAGTTGAGCGATCCGATGCTGATGCTGTTCGCCGGCGCCGTGATGGGCATGTTCGTCAACGGCATGATCGGCGGCTACGGCGCGTTGATTTCCGATACCTATCCGGTGCAGGCGCGCGCCACCGCGCAGAACATCCTGTTCAATCTCGGGCGCGGCGTCGGCGGCCTGGGGCCATTGGTGATCGGTGCGCTGGTGACGCAGGTGTCGTTTACCGCGGCCATCAGCCTGCTGGCGGCAATTTACCTGCTGGATATCTACGCCACGCTGTTCCTGCTGCCGAAAAAACAGGGCGCAGGCGATACGCTGGGCGCGATTGGTTAATACTGAAGAGGGATTAAGGCGGGGCGCCCGCGCGGCGGGATAAAACAAAAAGTTGGGGGCACTGCGTTAACAGTGCCCCCGGTTCGTTTTATAGCTATCCCGCTACACAGTGTGCTCCCTGCTCAATCCTTGAAAACTTTTCCTGCGGCCATCCTGACCAAGTGATCCTTGCATCATCCTGCAGCATCGTCCTGACGCGGTTCCTCAGCCTTCCTGACCCGCCGACAGTCCCGTGCCGGCTCTCAATCTCCGTCCTGGAGGTGTCCCTGGTTTCTATCCTGAAACATCCTGGGCATCTCCTGACGCCATCCTTCGCTCTTGCCTGAGCGCATCCCTTTCTTCTTCCTGAAGCTGCATCATCCTGATGCTTTCCTGCTCCGCCGGTTCCGTTCCGGTAACGATAAGATCGCTTAAATTCCCCGGAATCACAAGGGTTTGGGAGGTGTCTCACACTAAATTAAGACTAAGAGTTATCCTAAAGAAATTCTAACCAATTGATCTGGATAACAATAATCTCATAGCCTGGGGAAAGGTGGGAAAAATTAAGAGCGATCTCTCACAGGCCGTGTGAGAGATCTCTCACACGGGCGACGGCGAATCCGTCGCGATTCAGTCCAACACCGGGCGCAGCGCATCGAGGAAATTCCCCAGCGTCGCCGCCAGCAGGGTGCGCTTATCGCTGCCGAACTGTTCCAGCACCACGTTGCCGCTGACGTTACACAACGACACCATCGTCATTTCAGATTCCGTGGTCGCCAGGAAGAGGGTCGGCGACAGCTTGAGGCGTTTTTGCGTCACCAGATGACCGATCAGGTTTTCCTGCAGGCGGATAAAATCCTCTTCGCTCCAGACCTGCAGCAGGCTCAGGCGATGCTCGCCGAACTGCGCGCTCATGTCGCCGGCATATTGCTGCGTGTAGAAACGGTGCGCGTCCGGCTGCAAACGCAGCTCCAGCGCGGCTTCTACCTTCTCCAGCGTCGCCGCCGGCTCGAAAGGCTGCGGCAACCACAGCACTTCGTCCTCGCGGTTCTCCACGATGCAGGGCGACGGCACGCCGTACAGCGCCTGGCTGGCCGGCGCGTGGCCGCGCTCTTGCTGCCACAACTCGACATAACGTTGAGTGAATTCACGCAGAGCGTGCGATACATCATGGTCCATATTCTTTCTCGCATACGTTAAACTGACGGCCATTGTACCTATCTCTGACCGAGGTGACAGCAGATGTCCTCATATCAAGACCACCAGGCCCTGTCGGGGCTGACGCTGGGCAAACCCACCGCCTACCGCGATCGCTACGACGCCACGCTGCTGCAGGCGGTGCCGCGCAGCATGAACCGCGAGCCGCTGGGCCTGTATCCCGATAGCCTGCCCTTCCACGGTGCGGACATCTGGACGCTGTACGAGCTCTCCTGGCTGAACGCCAACGGCTTGCCGCAGGTGGCGGTCGGTGAAATCAGCCTCAACGCCGACAGCCAGAACCTGATCGAATCGAAAAGCTTCAAGCTGTACCTCAACAGCTTCAACCAAACCCCGTTCGCCGATTGGGAAACGGTGCGCAGCACCCTGCAGCGCGATCTGTCCGCCTGCGCCCAGGGCGAGGTCAGCATCACCCTGTTCAGCGTCGAGCAGTTGGAAGGCACGCCGGTCGCCCGCCTGGCCGGCGACTGCATCGATCAGCAGGATATCCGCATCGACGATTATGAGTTCAACGCCGGCTACCTGCTGAACGCCGCCGGTGAAGAGGTGGTGGAAGAGCGCTTGGTCAGCCACCTGCTGAAGTCCAACTGTCTGATCACCCATCAACCGGACTGGGGCTCGGTGCAGATAAGCTATCGCGGCGGCAAGATCGATCGCGAAGCGCTGCTGCGCTACCTGGTCTCCTTCCGCCACCACAACGAATTCCACGAGCAGTGCGTCGAGCGCATCTTCAGCGATCTGATGCGCTATTGCCGGCCGCAAAGCCTGACCGTTTACGCTCGCTACACCCGCCGCGGCGGGCTGGACATCAACCCGTGGCGCAGCAACGTCGAATTCGCCCCCGGGCACGGCCGCCTGGCGCGCCAATAAGTGCGAAACATTGCTCAACAACTGAGCTAACGAGCGGTTTGTGTTGGTAAAAGCGCAGGGACGGCGGTAAGGTTAAAATGAGGCTGCGGCCGGGCAGAGCGACCGCTGTGCCGCAGCACGCCAACCATAACGAGATGCTGTTTTGCTGCGTATGGATTACTACCGCCCCGCACCGGGGGCAAAGGAGTTACCTTGATTACACACATCAGCCCGCTTGGCTCTATGGATTTATTGTCGCAACTGGAAGTAGACATGCTGAAGCGCACCGCCAGCAGCGACCTGTACCGCCTGTTCCGCAACTGTTCGCTGGCCGTGTTGAACTCCGGCAGCCAGACCGACAACAGCAAGCAGCTGCTGTCGCGCTATGAAACCTTCGACATCAACGTGCTGCGCCGCGAGCGCGGGGTGAAGCTGGAGCTGGTCAACCCGCCGGAAGAGGCGTTCGTCGACGGCCGCATCATCCGTTCTCTGCAGGCCAACCTGTTCGCCGTGCTGCGCGACATTCTGTTCGTGCACGGCCAAATCGCCAGCGCCGGCCGTTTCCAGCACCTTAACCTGGAAAACTCGGCCCACATCACCAACCTGGTATTCTCGATCCTGCGCAATGCACGCACGCTGCATCTGGATGAAGATCCCAACATGGTGGTGTGCTGGGGCGGGCACTCGATCAACGAGAACGAGTACCTGTACGCACGCAAGGTCGGCAGCCAGCTGGGCCTGCGCGAGCTGAACATCTGCACCGGCTGCGGGCCGGGCGCCATGGAAGCGCCGATGAAAGGCGCGGCGGTCGGTCACGCGCAGCAGCGTTACCGCAACAGCCGCTTCATCGGCATGACCGAGCCGTCGATCATCGCCGCCGAGCCGCCTAACCCGCTGGTCAACGAGCTGGTGATCATGCCGGACATCGAAAAACGCCTGGAAGCCTTCGTGCGCATCGCACACGGCATCATCATCTTCCCGGGCGGCGTCGGCACCGCCGAAGAGCTGCTGTACCTGCTGGGTATCCTGATGAACCCGGAGAACAGCGAACAGGTGCTGCCGCTGATCCTGACCGGGCCGAAAGAGAGCGCCGACTACTTCCGCGTGCTGGACGAGTTCATCATGAACACGCTGGGCGACGAAGCGCGCCGCCATTACACCATCATCATCGACGATCCGGCGGAAGTGGCGCGGCAGATGAAGCAAGCCATGCCGCTGGTGAAGGAAAACCGCCGCAACACCGGCGACGCCTACAGCTTCAACTGGTCGATCCGCATCGCGCCGGATCTGCAGCTGCCGTTCGAGCCGACCCATGAGAACATGGCGAACCTCAACCTGTATCCGAACCAGCCGCCGGAGCAATTGGCCGCCGCGCTGCGCCGCGCGTTCTCCGGCATTGTGGCTGGCAACGTGAAGGAAAACGGCATCCACGCCATCGAGCAGTTCGGCCCGTACAAGCTGCACGGCGAACCGCAGGTGATGAAGCAGATGGACAGCCTGCTGCAGGGCTTTGTTGCCCAGCACCGCATGAAGCTACCGGGCAGCGCCTATGTGCCCTGCTACGAAATCGTAGCCTGACCCTCAATCCCGGGCGGCGTAACAGCCGCCCTGTTTTTTCTGACCTTACCGCCCATGATGATACACCTACTGATTGTCGACGCCCTGAACCTCATCCGCCGCATTCACGCCGTGCAGGGCTCCCCTTGCGTCAACGCCTGCCGCCACGCGCTGCAGCAGCTGATCCAACACAGCCGCCCGACCCACGCGGTGGCGGTCTTCGACGAGGACGATCGCAGCGACAGCTGGCGCCACCAAATTCTGCCTGACTACAAGGCCGGGCGTTCGCCGATGCCGGAAAACCTGCAGCAGGAGATGCCGCAGCTGCGCGAGGCCTTCACCGAATTGGGCGTCGCCAGCTGGCATTCTCCCGGCAACGAAGCGGACGATCTGGCGGCCACGCTGGCGGCCAAGGTCGCCGGCGGCGGCCATCAGGTGACCATCGTCTCCACCGACAAAGGCTACTGCCAGCTTTTGGCGCCGAACGTACAGATCCGCGATTACTTCCAGAAACGCTGGCTGGATATGCCTTTCGTGCAACAGGAATTCGGCGTACAGCCGCAGCAGCTGCCCGACTATTGGGGGTTGGCGGGGATCGGCAGCAGCAAGATCCCCGGCGTGGCCGGTATCGGGCCGAAAACCGCTGTGCTGCTGTTGCAGCAGTCGGGCAGCCTGGACGGGCTCTATCAGCACCTGGAGCAGGTGCCGGAGAAATGGCGCGGCAAGCTGGAGCAACACCGCGAGCTGGCCTACGTCAGCAAACAAGTCGCCACGCTGCGCACCGATCTGTCGCTGGACGGCAACCTGCAGCAGCTGCGCCTGCCGATACAATAAGGGCGCTGCAAGCAGCGCCCTTCATCAGGCTTAACGCGATTAATCGCGCTCGTCGCGCCGGCCCGGCACCGCCGACCACATGCGGCGCACGTGTACGGTGATCTCTTCGCGGTCGTGATACAACTGCTTGGCGTGCACTTCGACGCTGATGCCGGCGGCGCTCAGCGCTTCGCGGATGCTCGTCAGGTTTTGCGACACTTCCTCATAGCGCTTTTTCATCGGCAGCTTGAGGTTAAAGATCGCTTCGCGGCACCAGCCTTTCACCAGCCACTGAATCATCAGGCTGGTCACCTTCGCCGGTTTCTCCACCATGTCGCACACCAGCCAGTAGATCTTGCTGCTGTTCGGCTCGAACTTGAAGCCGTCGGCGCGGTGGTGCGTCACCTGGCCGGTTTCCATCAGGCTCGGCGCCATCGGGCCGTTATCCACCGAATGCACCATCATGCTGCGTTTCACCAGCTGATAGGTCCAGCCGCCGGGGCAAGCGCCCAGATCGACCGCGTGCATGCCGCTGGCCAGACGTTCGTCCCACTCGTCGGCGGGGATGAACACGTGGAACGCTTCTTCCAGCTTCAGCGTCGAACGGCTCGGCGCATCGGCCGGGAAGCGCAGACGCGGAATGCCCATGTAGAACGGCGAGTTGTTGTTGCTGTAGGAGTAACCGACATAGCAGCAGCCCGGCGCGATGAAGAACACGTGCACCACCGGGCGAGTCGGGTTCTCGCGCGCCATCAGCACCTTCTGCTCGCGCATCGCGGCGCGCAGCGGCACCGTCAGCTTGCGGCAGAACTTCATCAGCTCTTTGCTTTCGTTGGTGTCCGGCACTTCCACCCGCAGCTCACCGCCGCGATCAACCACGCCGATCAACATGCCGACGATCGGCGATACCCGATCTTCCGGCGGCAGATCGCGCAGCAGCTCGCCCACCACGATCATCTGGCGGGCGAAAATCAGTTCGCGGAACGGAATTTCCCGCGCCAGGCGGTCGGCATCATCCGGCTGATAGCATTCGAACAGCACGTAACCGCTGTGCTCTTTTACCCGCGCAAAGCCGAAAATCTCCCGCTGGGCGGCTTTGTCGGTGATCTCCGCCGCGCACTCTTTTTCGAAGCCGGGACGGCAGTACAACGCAATCTTATTCATGGCGCTCGGCCTTTTTCCTCAGACGCAAAGCGCCAATCAACATCAATATCCAGCCGATCAGGAAGCACACGCCGCCAACCGGCGTGATGTATACCCAGACCTTCAGGTGCGACAGCGCCAGGCAATAGAGGCTGCCGCTGAACAACACGGTGCCGAACGCCAACAGCGCTCCGCTCCAGTAAAACCACAGGCTCACGCGGCGCTGCATCGCGACCGCCAGCGCCAGGATGGCCAGGGTGTGGAACCCCTGATACTCCAGCCCGGTGCGGATCCAGGCCATTTCGTTGGCGCCGAGCGTACCGCTTAACACATGCGCGCCGAATGCGCCCAACGCGACAAACACAAAGCCGCTGATAGCGGCGAAAACCAGCATGGAACGGCTGCTCATCGTGATCTATCCCATTAAAAATCACCGGCCGCGGCAAGGCGGCGGCCGGCCTTATTGTTCGTAGCGGAAGCGGAACTTCTCTTGTTCACTGGCGGCACGCGCCAGGATCCACTGCCGGAAGGCGGCTATTTTACCCAGTTCTGCCTGGCTGTCATGACATACCAGATAAAAAGCGTTTTTACTGACCAGCACATCGTTGAACGGGCACACCAGGCGACCGGCTTCAATCTCGGTTTGCGCCATCACGTTGTTCACCAGCGCCACGCCCTGGCCGTGTACCGCCGCCTGCACCACCATGGCGCTGTGGCTGAAGATCGGCCCCTGTTGCACGTTGATGTGCTGCAACCCCAGCTGACGCGTATAGGCCAGCCAGTCGCGGCGTGAAACGTCATGCAGCAGCGTATGATAAGCCAGATCCTCGGCGGTTTTCAGCGGATGATCGCCGGTCAGCAGGCTCGGCGAACACACCGGCAGCAGATATTCCGCATACAGACGCTCGGCGCGCAGCCCCGGCCAGTTGCCGCGGCCGTAGAAAATCGCCACGTCGACGTCGTCCGCCAGCTTGTCTTCTTCGCGGTCCACCGCCTGGATGCGCACGTCGATGCCCGGATAAGCTGAGTTAAAGCCGGACAGCCGCGGCACCAGCCACTGAATGGCAAAGCTCGGCGGCAGGCTGACGGTCAATGCCCCTTTAGCGCTGCGCGCCTGCAGCTTGCGCGTCGCCTCGTTGATCGAAGAGAAGATCTCCTTGATATCGAGGTAATAACTTTGGCCCTCTTCGGTCAGCAGCAGCGAGCGATTGCGCCGGCGAAACAGCTTCAGCCCGAGGAAGTCCTCCAGCGACTTGATCTGGTGGCTCACCGCGGCCTGGGTCACGAACAGCTCTTCCGCCGCCTTGGTGAAACTCAGGTGACGAGCGGCCGCATCGAACACGCGCAGCGCATTGAGGGGAGGTAAGCGTTTAGACATTAAATTAGCTACTTTTGTGTAACATTAATCCGAATGATTCGGCGCCGAAAATCGGGCGGCTTTGTGTGGCAAGCCATCGGTAAACGCTAATGGCGTATTGCCATTAGTTTTTTTAATCCGAGCCATTATAATTTGTCCGTTGAGGATGCGCCAGCAAATACCTATAGTGGCGGCACTTCCCGGGCCGGAACGAAAAGGGAGTGGGTGTCGAGGACGCCGATGAACTTTTGGCTTGTGGTTGTGATGTTGTGTTTGCAAATTGTCCGGCGATTCCGGACATGGTAGCTAGGCTACTGTTTTTTCACTTCCTGTACATTTACCCTGTCTGTCCATAGTGATTTTATGCAGCACCGCAAAACTTGCGGTGCTTTTTTTTGCCTGACGATTACTGGTTGCTTTCAACCATCTCTTTCACATCGGCGCGGTTGATCTGCTGCTCGACGCCGTTGGCGTCTTTATAGCTGATCATGCCGGTATCGTTGTCCACTTTAGGCTTGCCGTCAGCGACAATGGTGCGTCCGTCATTGGTATGCATCACGTAGTTGCTGGAACAGGCGGCCAGGGTGAACGTAAGCATCAGGGCAGAGAGAACTGCGGCTGTTTTCTTCATTGAGGACTCCTTTTTAGTTTTAAATGCTGATAAATACCTTTTATGTGTATAGATGCGATTAATAAGCGCACATTTGATAGCATAACAAACTTTCCCAATTTTGCCAGGCGATAAGTCCTAATAGGCGGGATCGCTTGTCTCCGGCGGCAAAATAGGACAGGATCACCCATCGACTCAGCCAGTGACAATCAGGGTATGACGCCTTTTAACCCCAGCCTTTTTCGCCAACAGTTTCCCGCGCTCGCGCAGGACGGTATCTATCTGGACAGCGCCGCCACCGCGCTGAAACCGCAGGCGGTGATCGACGCCACGCAACAATTTTATCGCGATGACGCCGCCACCGTGCATCGCAGCCAGCACCGGGCGGCGCAGGATCTGACCGCCCGTTTTGAACGGGCGCGCGGCCAGATGGCGCAGTTGATCAATGCGCCATCGGCCGACGACATCGTCTGGACGCGCGGCACCACCGAGGCGATCAACCTGGTGGCGCAGAGCTACCTGCGTCCGCGCCTGCAGCCGGGCGATGAAATTCTGGTGAGCGAAGCGGAACACCACGCCAACCTGATCCCCTGGCTGATGGTGGCGGAGCAAACCGGCGCGCGGGTGGTGAAACTGCCCATCGGCGCCGATCGGTTGCCGGATTTGACGCAGCTGCCCGCCCTGCTCAACGACAAAACCCGCCTGTTGGCGCTGGGGCAAATGTCCAACGTCACCGGCGGCTGCCCGGATCTGGCGCCGGCGATCGCGCTGGCCCATGCCGCCGGCGCACGCGTGATGATCGACGGCGCGCAGGGCGTGGTTCACGGCCCGGCCAACGTACAGCGGCTCAACATCGATTTCTACGCCTTCTCCGGCCACAAGCTGTATGGCCCGACCGGCATCGGCGCGCTGTACGGCAAAACCGAGCTGCTGGCGCAAATGGCGCCGTGGCAAGGCGGCGGCAAGATGCTGACCCAGGCGTCGTTCGACGGCTTTACCCCGCAAAAACCGCCGCACTGCTTCGAAGCCGGCACGCCAAACATCGCCGGCGTGCTGGGGTTGGCCGCGGCGCTCACCTGGCTGAGCGAACAGGACATGGCGGCGGCGGAGCGCTACAGCCGCGAACTGGCTGACCAGGCGGAACAACGGTTGGCGCAGCTGCCGGGCTTTCGCAGCTTCCGCAGCTCCGGTTCCAGCCTGCTGGCATTCGATATCGCCGGCGTACACCACAGCGACATCGTCACGCTGCTGGCGGAGCAAGGCATTGCGCTGCGCGCCGGCCAGCACTGCGCGCAGCCGCTGATGGCGGCGTTAGGCGTCAGCGGCACGCTGCGCGCATCGTTCGCCCCCTACAATACGCAACAGGACGTCGATACGCTGGTCAGCGCGTTGACTCACGCCCTCGATCTGCTGGCCGACTGACTTGACTCCCGGAGACGCTATGCTCGCCCCCCATCCTTTTGGCCGAGAGATCACCGCCGAAGCGTTGATTGCCACCTTCAGCGCACTGAAGCAGTGGGAAGACCGCTACCGCCAGCTGATTATGCTCGCGAAGCGGCTGCCGCCGCTGCCGGAGGCCTTGCGCAGTGAAGAAATGGCGTTGAGCGGGTGTGAAAACCGCGTCTGGTTGGGGCACCAGTTGCTGGAAGACGGCACGCTGCACTTCTATGGCGACAGCGAAGGCCGCATCGTGCGCGGCCTGCTGGCGGTGCTGTTGACCGAAGTGGAAGGGAAAACGCCGCAGCAGATCGCCGCATTGGATCCGCTGGCGCTGTTCGATCGGTTAGCGCTGCGCGCGCAGCTGAGCGCCACCCGCGCCGGCGGCCTGGCGGCGTTGGCCGCCGCCGTAAAGGCGATCGCCGCCCGTTACGCCTGACGCGCCGCCTTCGCCACCATCTTTTTCAGCGCGTGCGACACGGCGACGAAGCCGAAGGTCGCGGTGACCATGGTCGCCGCGCCGAATCCCGCGCTGCAATCCATTCTTTTCGGCCCTTCCGCCGTGCTGCGCGAAGCGCACACCGAACCGTCCGGCTGCGGGTAAACCAGCGGCTCGCTGGAGAAGACGCAGTCGATGCCCAGCTTGCCCTTGCCGTTTTTCACCACGTTGAAATCGTGCTTCAGCCGCTCGCGCAGCTTGGCGGCCAGCGGATCCTGGATGGTTTTCGCCAGATCGGCCACTTCGATCTTGGTCGGATCAATCTGCCCGCCGGCGCCGCCGGTGGTCACCACCGGGATCTTAAAGCGGCGGCAGTATGACAACAGCGCCGCCTTCGGCCGCACGCTGTCGATCGCGTCGATGACGTAGCTGAAGTTATGGTCCAGCAGCTCGGCGACGTTGTCCGGGGTGATGAAATCGTCGATGCAGGTCACCCGGCATTCCGGGTTGATCGCCAGGATACGCTCCGCCATCACCTCGGTTTTCGATTGCCCGACGTGTTGGCGCAACGCGTGGATCTGGCGGTTGGTATTGGTGACGCAAACATCATCCATGTCGATCAGGGTGATGGCGCCGATGCCAGTGCGCGCCAGTGCCTCAGCCGCCCAGGAACCCACGCCGCCGATGCCGATCACGCAGACGTGCGCCTGCGCGAACACCGCCAGCGCCTGCTGGCCGTACAACCGCGCCGTGCCGCCGAAACGCTGCAGATAGGCTTCCGAATAAGCTGTGCTCATAACGCTTTAATTACCTTCGTAATGCAAATGATAAGGGCCGGAAAATCCGGCCCTTGCGGGTCACTCTTTTCACGCCGTATGCGTTTAGCGGGTGGCCAGCAACGAACCGCCGCCGTTTGACTGATTGGCGCTGAACAGCTGGCCACCGCCGTTGTTCTTCAGCACCCAAACGCGGCCATAGTGGTTGTAGTACCCCGCCGAGTGGCCGGCTTCCGGCCCGATGCCCTGATACATGTCAAAATGCTGGCCCTTGATGGCGCCGCCCACGTCGAGCGCGACCATCAGGCGCATCTCGTATTTTCCCGTGAATTTGCCCTTGTTGTCCAGCAGCGGCACTTCGGCCAGCAGCGTGGTGCCCGCCGGGATCAGTGAGCGGTCGGAAGCCACCGAGGCTTTGGCGATCAGCGGCACCGCGCTGGCGCCCTTCACCGGCGCAAAAGCTTCCGGACGGAAGAACACGAACGACGGATTCTGTTCCAGCAGCTCACGCACCTCTGCGGCGCTGTGGGTATCCGCCCACTGACGGATCGCCTGCATCGACATGTCCGCCTTGGCCACTTCGCCACGATCGATCAGCACCTTGCCGATGCTGCGATAGGCGTGGCCGTTCTTGCCGCCGTAGCCGAAGAACACCAGCGGCTGGCCGTTGCCGTAGTCGATATAGCCACTGCCCTGGACTTCCATCATGAAGTTGTCCATCAGCGAATTGGTGTAAGCGATGATATAGCGATCGTCGAGCGCGCCGGAATAGATGCCCGCGCGATCCGGCAAGCGGCCTCTGCCCTTCGGCGGCATGCGGTACAGCGGATAGCGGAACTCGCCCTGTTGGGTATAGCGCGCCTGCACCACCGGCGTGTAGTAGCCGGTAAACTGCACGTTGCCGAAATTGTCGACGCCTTCCATCTGGTAAGCGCTGAGGCCGTACTGGCTCAGCATGCGCGTGTCGGCGCCGGACGCCATCCAGCTTTGCACCGCCTGATAAGTGCCGTTGTTGCGGTTAAACAGCGAAGGCGACGCGTACTTGATCTCCATCAGCTGATCCGAGTAATCCTTGGCGTTGACCGGCGAACCTTTGGCGTTGGGCTGATTGACCAGCTCCAGCGATTGATCCAGACGGCCGTCTTTATATTGCTGACCCCGATCGGTCGGCTTGGACGAACAGCCCGCCAACACCGCCACCATCAACCCGCCCAGCAGGTATTTGCCCCAACGTCCTTTCATCGCGCACACTCTCAAACTGATATGATCTACCGGCTGAACGATAACAAACGCTCATTGATAAAGGAATCGCTGCAAATAAAAAAAGCCGCACGGAGGATGGTGATGAAAAAGAAGACAAATTGCGGGCAAATCCAGCAGAAAAACGGGTTTAGGCCAATAAAGTGCAAAAAGGGTTTGCAACAAAACGCACGGAGAGTATAGTGCGCATCCATCGGACGCGGGGTGGAGCAGCCTGGTAGCTCGTCGGGCTCATAACCCGAAGGTCGTCGGTTCAAATCCGGCCCCCGCAACCAACCGATGCCGCATTGGCGGTATTTGCGTTTGGCTTCGATAACAAAGTATTATACGGACGCGGGGTGGAGCAGCCTGGTAGCTCGTCGGGCTCATAACCCGAAGGTCGTCGGTTCAAATCCGGCCCCCGCAACCAACCGAATGTCGTACCAGCGGCATAACATGAACGGTGGTTTCGTAGTAATACAGCATCAAGACGGACGCGGGGTGGAGCAGCCTGGTAGCTCGTCGGGCTCATAACCCGAAGGTCGTCGGTTCAAATCCGGCCTCCGCAACCAACTCTTGATGACAACAGACAAGCACCCTGACGGGTGTTTTTTTGTATCTGCAATCCGCAAAAATAGCCGGACTCGCGCCCGGCCCTGCTTTTATCGGCTCGCCAGCGCGCCGCCGTTGGCGAAATAAGCCTTGATACCCGCCAGAATCGACTCCGCCACCTGCTGCTGGAAATGGCTGGTGCGCAGCTTGCGCTCCTCTTCGATATTGCTGATAAACGCCGTCTCCACCAGGATCGACGGGATATCCGGCGCCTTCAACACCGCAAAACCGGCCTGATCGACGCGATTCTTGTGCAACCGGTTGATTTTCCCCATCCGATTCAACACTTCCTTGCCGAATTTCAGGCTGTCGTTGATGGTCGCGGTCTGGATCAGATCGAACATGGTATGGTCTAGATAACGGTCGCCGCTCTTGCTGACGCCGCCGATTTGGTCCGACGCGTTTTGCGTCTGCGCCAGGAACTTGGCCGCCGAGCTGGTGGCGCCCTTGGTGGACAACGCGAACACCGATGAACCGCGCGCGGCACGGCTGGTGAAGGCGTCGGCGTGAATCGAAACGAACAAATCCGCGCGCTGCTTGCGCGCCTTGGCGACACGCACTTTGAGCGGGATAAACACGTCTTCGTTGCGCGTCATGAACACTTTCATGTTCGGCTCGCGCTTGATCATAGCGCTCAGCTTGCGGGCAATCTGCAATACGATGTCTTTTTCACGCGTCTTGTATTTGCCGATCGCGCCGGGATCTTCGCCGCCGTGGCCGGGATCCAGCATGATGACGATCGGCCGATCGCGCCCCGCCTTACCGGCCTGCGGCGCTTCCGGCGGCAGCGTGCGCTCCAGATCGCCCTTGTTGTAATCTTCCAGTAACGCCAGTAGCGGATCATACTCCTCACCGCCGCTGCCGCTCTTGGTCGGGTAGAGATCCATCACCAGACGGTTGCGATACTCCGGCACCGGCGCCAACGTGAAAATATGCGGGCTGACGCTCTGCTTGAGCTCCAGCACCAGCCTCACGGTATTCTGATCGAACTGGCCGACGCGCGCCTGCTTGAGATACGGATCGTCGGCGCGCACCTGCCCGGCGATGCCTTTCAGCACGCTGTTGAGGTGGACGCCTTCGATATCTACCACCACGCGATCGGGATTGGTCAGGGCGAACTGTTTGTATTTCAGTTCGACGTTGGATTCCAGCGTGACGCGGGTATAGGTGGAGGACGGCCAGACGCGCACGGCGATCACGTGCGATGACGCGGCGAAGCCCGTGCGACTCACACTCAGCAACCAGCTGGCGGCAACGCCCTGTAATAAACGACGGCGGCCCAGATTGTGATTAGAGTTTGGCATGCGGCTCCGGCAGTAATAGCTGTTTACAACAGGTGAAAAAAACACCAATAACATGGGGATGCCGAAAACTTTAACCAATCATTCCAGCCCTGTCATCAGAAAATCTTTTTATGGTTTTTCAATTTATTAACGATTTAGCACCCTTAGCGCACTCTTCATGACGATTTCCCGCTTGCCATCGGCGCAATAAAAGAATAAAAATACAAAAATACCGTATAAATATGCAAAAGAGGTTTGTCGTGAAGGAACGTAGTACAGAGCTGGTGCAAGGATTCCGTCACTCAGTCCCCTATATCAATGCCCACCGCGGCAAGACGTTTGTCATCATGCTCGGTGGGGAAGCCATCGAACACGAGAATTTCTCCAACATCGTCAACGATATCGGGCTGCTGCATAGCTTGGGCATTCGCCTGGTAGTGGTTTACGGCGCACGGCCGCAGATCGACGCCAATCTGGCGCAGCATAACTATGAGCCGATCTACCATAAGCACACCCGCGTGACCGACGCCCATACGCTCGAACTGGTCAAGCAGGCCGCCGGTTTGTTGCAGTTGGACATCACCGCCCGGCTGTCGATGAGCCTCAACAACACGCCGCTACAGGGTGCGCACATTAACGTGGTCAGCGGCAATTTCATCATCGCGCAGCCGCTAGGCATCGATGACGGCATCGACTACTGCCACAGTGGCCGCATTCGCCGCATCGATGAAGAAGCGATCCATCGCCAGCTCGACAGCAACGCCATCGTATTGCTCGGCCCGGTCGCGGTTTCGGTCACCGGCGAGAGCTTCAACCTGACCTCGGAAGAAGTGGCCACCCAGTTGGCGATCAAGCTGAAAGCGGAAAAAATGATCGGTTTCTGCTCTTCGCAAGGCGTGACCGACGCGGAAGGCAACATCCTTTCCGAGCTGTTCCCCAACGACGCGCAAAAGCGCCTTGAAGAGCTCGAGGAAGGCGGCGATTACCATTCCGGCACCGTGCGCTTCCTGCGTGGCGCGGTGAAAGGCTGCCGCAGCGGCGTGCGCCGCAGCCACCTGATCAGCTACCAGGAGGACGGTGCGCTGGTGCAAGAGCTGTTCTCGCGCGACGGTATCGGCACCCAAATCGTGATGGAGAGCGCCGAACAGGTGCGCCGGGCGACGATCAACGACATCGGTGGCATCCTGGAGCTGATCCGGCCGCTCGAGCAGCAGGGTATTCTGGTGCGCCGTTCACGTGAACAGCTGGAGATGGAGATCGACAAGTTCACAATTATCGAACGCGACAACCTGACCATCGCCTGCGCGGCGCTGTACCCGTTCTTAGAGGAAAAAATCGGTGAGATGGCCTGTGTCGCGGTACATCCCGATTACCGCAGTTCTTCGCGCGGCGAGATGCTGCTGCAGAGGGTGGAAAACCAGGCGCGGCAGATGGGGCTGAAGAAGCTGTTCGTGCTGACCACCCGCAGCATTCATTGGTTCCAGGAGCGCGGATTCACCCCGGCGGAAGTCGATGTGCTGCCGATGCAAAAGCAGGCGCTGTACAACTACCAGCGCCGTTCCAAAATCCTGCTGGCCGATCTGTAATCCCCGCGGCGCGGCCGTTGCCGCGCCCTTTCAACGCTTATTCCGTCGCCTGCAGCCGTTCAGCCAATCCGCTGCGACGCTGGGTCGGCATGCGAATGGCCCGCAGCAACACCGCCTCCGTGGCATACAGCGAGAGCTGCTTACGCGCGCGAGTGATCGCGGTATAGACCAGCTCACGCGTCAGCACCGGCAGGAAGTGATTCGGCAACACCAGGACCGTATGGTCAAACTCCGATCCCTGAGATTTGTGCACCGTCATGGCATAGGCGGTTTCATGCGCCGGCAAACGGCTCGGCTGCACCGACTTGATGCTGCCGTCCGGTAGTTGGAAATGCACGCGCAGATCGCCGTGCTCATCCGGCAGCGTAATGCCGATATCCCCATTGAACAGCCCCAGCGCGCTGTCGTTGCGGCCGATCATCACCGGCCGCCCCCGGTACCAGCGGCCGAGCACGCCCGGTTTGCGGTCGATCAGACCGGCACGCTGCAGCCCGAGCTCAATACGATCATTCAAGCCGGCGACGCCGAACGGCCCTTCACGCAGCGCGCACAGCACCTGAAAACGGCCAAAGGCCGCCAGCACCGCCGCCGCGCCCGCGCCTTCGGCGGTCAGCCGCAAATAGTCGCGATAGCCCGCCACGCAGGCATCCAACAGCGCCTGATATTCTTCGCTCGTCGCCAGCGCATAGCCCGCGACATCGCCGAAACTGCCGTTTAATGCCGCCAGCGCGCGATCCCCCGCACCGGCGTTGACCGCCAACGCCAGTTGGCCGATGCCGGAACGGGTATCGAAACGGTAGCTCTTGCGCAGCAGACACAGGCTGTCGCGCACCGCCGCTTCCGCGTCGGCCTGCCGCCCTGCGAGCGAACAGCCGGTCAGGCGGCTCAGCTCTGCGGCACGCGCATCGCTGTATCCCTGCTCGGCAAAACGGCAAATATCTCCCAGCACCGCACCGGCCTCCACCGAGGCCAACTGATCGCGGTCGCCGAGGAAAATCACCCGCGCCCGATCGGGCAGCGCGGCAATCAGGCGCGCCATCATCGGCAGATCGACCATCGAGGCCTCATCCACCACCAGCACATCCAAATGCAGCCGGTTGCCACGGTGATAGCGCATGCGCTGACTGTTCGGTTGCGCCCCCAACAGACGGTGCAACGTCGCCGCCTCCGTCGGGAACAGCGCCTGCTGCGCCGGGGTCAGCTCCAACTGGCGGCTGGCGCTGCCAAGCGACTCCGTCAGGCGCGCCGCCGCCTTGCCGGTCGGTGCCGCCAGCTGAATGCGCAAGCGCGCGCCTTCATCCAGTTGCACCAGCGCCGCCAACAGCTTGGCGACGGTGGTGGTTTTACCGGTGCCCGGCCCGCCGGAAATGACCGCGATACTCCGCGTGGCGGCCACCGCAGCGGCGATCTTCTGCCAATCGGGTTCATCGCTCGCCGCGCCGAACAAGCGGTCGAGAATGGTGCGCAGCTCAGCCTCCGGCACCGCCAACGACTCGCCTTCACCGCCGATAAACGCCGCCACTTCACCTTCGTTTTGCCACATGCGCTGCAGATACAGGCGCGGCCCGCGCAGCACCAGTGGCGTAGCGCCGCTGCCGTCCCCGACCGCTGCGCTGGCCGCCAAACGCTGCTGCCAACGCGCGCTATCCGGTCGCCCGGCCGCCTCCCACACCGCCAACGCCAACGCCGGCTGGCGCCCTTCAAACAGCGTGTCCGCCTGCAGCTGTTCCAGCATCAGGCAGACGTGACCGGCCCCCGCTTCTGCGCTCAGGCAGGCGGCGGCCAGCAAAATATCGGGCTCGTCTTCGTTCGCCACCACGCGGGCGAACTGCACGTCCAGCGGGCGCAGCACGCCAAGCGCTACCGCCTGATCCAGCAGTGCGATCATGATCCTTCCTCCGTCGCCGCAGCTTCGCCGCTGAACAAGCGATCCATCCCCTCCACCAGCTCAAACTCGGGGAGACAGGTGAAAATGCCGTTGCCCGGGTGCGCCGCATCCACGCCGCGCAGGAACAGATAAATCACCCCGCCAAAATGGCGCCGATAATCATAATCCGGCAACCGATGACGCAGATAACGATGCAGCGCCAGCGTATACAGCTGATATTGCAGATCGTAACGATGCTCCGCCATCGCCTGCTCCATCGCCGGCTGGGTATAGGCGCTACTGTCTTCCCCCAGCCAGTTGGACTTGTAGTCCAGTAGGTAGTATTTGCCCTGCCAGCAGAACACCAGGTCGATAAAACCTTTCAGCATGCCCTGCACCTGATAGAAATCCAACGCCGGGCAGCGGGCGGAAAGTGGATCGTAGCGCTTTACCAGGGCATCGAGCTCCTTCGCCTGCAACAGCCGGTTGATCGGCAAATAGAACTGCAGCTCGGCTTGCTTGTGCTGCGGCCTCAGCGCCGCCAGCGTCACGCCGCTGTCGTCGAGCGGCGTATTGAGCAACACCTGCATCCACGCCAGCAGAATCGGCTGCCAATGCTCGGCGAAGCCTTGCTGTTGCAGCTGCTCCAGCAGCCACTGTTCGTCCAGCGGCTGGGTGAAGTCCAGCGTTTCAAACAGGCTGTGCAGGAAAGTTCCTGGCGTTGCCCCGCGCGGGAAGGTATGCGGTGTGAGCGCTGGCTCACTCTCCTCACCCCGCTCGCCCGCGGCGTCGACATCCAGACGCGGCAGCAGATCCTGCATCAGACTCGCGCCGTGCTGTTGCAAACCGGTATAGCTGGTCACCCGCCAAAAATCCTGGATCCGCCGGGTAAAACTTTTTGCCTCCAGCGCTTCGGTCAGCGACGCCTGGGGTTGCCAGGGTGCTTCATCCGGCGGTTCCACCAGCGACAGCGCGATGCCGCCGCCCGCCAATTGCTGCAGGCGCTCCTGCAGATACACGGCGTCGCCGGCCTGCCCGCCCTGCACCAGATAGCCTAATGCGCTGCGGTGCAGATCGGTATCGCCCTGTTTCTTGCGCGTGCCCTGGAACAGCGGCGCGATGCCGATGCTGCAGTGGTACACCGAGCGGGTCAGCGCGACGTACAGCAGACGCAGGTCTTCTGCCAACCGCTCTTCCTCCGCCCAGGCCTGGCTCTCTTCATTGGCGTCGAGATCCAGCAACGCCTGGAAACTGTGGCGATCGTGATACAGCGCCTGCTGCTGCTGGCGGAAGTTACCGACGAACGGCAGCCACACCAGATCGAACTCCAGCCCCTTGGATTTATGAATCGTGATCACCTGCACCAGATGCCGGTCGCTCTCCAGCCGCAGCTGCTGATTATCGGACTGGCGATTAGGCTGGGCAATCTGCTGCGCCAACCAGCGAACCAGCGCATGCTCGCTGTCGAGCTGCGCCGCCGCTTCTTGCAACAGCTCCCCCAGATGCAGCACGTCGGTCAAACGGCGCTCGCCGCCGGCGCTGGCCAGCAGGTTCTCCGCCAGTTGGCGCGCTTTCATCACCTCGCTCAGCATCGGCAGCACGCCGCGGCGCAGCCAGAGCGTGCGGTAATCATCGAATTCGTTAACCAGCTCATCCCAGGCACGTTCATCGCGACTCAGGCCGTCCAGCGTCGGCGCGTCCAGCCCCATAAGCCCGGTGGCCATGGCGCTGCGCAGCGTGCGCTCCTGCTCCGGCGCCAACACCGCCTGCAACAACCACAGCAGGTCTTTGGCCTCCGGGGTGTCGAACACGCTGTCTCGGTTGGACAGGTAGACCGACGGAATGGACAGCGCGCTCAGCGCATCGCGCACCAACGCCGCCTCATTGCGGCTGCGCACCAGCACTGTAATATCGGAGGCTTGCACCGGCCGTGGCTCCTTGCCGCCCTGCAGCCACGCCTGGCCCTGCTGCCCGGCGCTGAGCCAGTCGCGAATTTGCGTGGCGCACAGGCGCGCCATCAACTGTTGGTAATCACTTACACCGGAGCCTTCCCCCTGCTGCAGCCAGAACTGCATCGCCGGTTGCGGCTTGCCGTGCAGATCAAACGCCAGCCCTTGGTTCTTTTCCGCCGCGCTGACCTCGATAAAGGGGATTTGGCCGAACAGGAAAGGCTTTTCTACCTGAGAAAACAGGTGATTGACGCTGGCAACCATCGACGGCGACGAGCGCCAGTTGGTCTCCAGCGTATAGTGGGCGCTCACCTCTGAGCGCGCCCGCATGTAGGTAAAAATGTCGGCGCCGCGAAAGGCGTAAATCGCCTGCTTGGGATCGCCGATCAGCAGCAGGCCGCAATCGGGCCGGCCGACGTAAAGCTTTTGGAAAATACGGTATTGCTGCGGATCGGTATCCTGGAATTCATCGATCATCGCCACCGGGTAACGCTGGCGGATCGCCTGCGCCAGCTGTTCGCCGCCGCCGCTTTGCAGGGCGCCGTCCAGCCGGCTGAGCAGGTCGTCAAACCCCAGCTCGGCGCGCTGGCGCTTTTCCTGCTGAATGGAAGTGCGGATCTCACTGAGCGCGCGCGCCATGATCAGGTCGCGCAGCGTCAAGGGTTCATCGAACAGCTCATCTATCGCCGTGAACAGCGCATGCCGCGGCGGCTCGCCTTTCTTGGTCTTCTCCAGCAGCACCGACTGGCGAAATTTATCCAGTTCCTTCGGCAGCTGGTAGTCCTGGGTCTCCTGCCCGCTCCATTCGCCGACCTTGTTCAGCCAGTTCGGCAGGTGTTTGCTGCTGTAGCTGCGCTTATCGACGCCGGACTGGGCGATCAACGCCTCCAGATCGCCCGCCGCCGCGCGCCATTGCGCCTTGATGGCGTCGATGCGCGCGACGATCTGCTCGTGGCGCATCAGGACGGTTTCTTCCTCTTTCGGCGGCCGACGCAGCGCCGGCGCTTCACCGTGCAGATAACCGGAGAGATCGGCCAGCAACGCTTCCGGGCCGCTCCACTCCTGGCTGACTGCACGCGCCACGCCCAGTGGCAACGGATAGCAGTGGCGACGCCAGAAGTCGGCACAGGCCTGCCGCCGCAGCGGCAGCTCGTCCTGCACCAGCGTTTGTTCAAACAGCATGCCGGACTCGAAGGCGTTGTGCGTCAGCATTCGTTGGCAAAAGCCGTGAATGGTGTAGATCGCCGCTTCGTCCATCTGCCGCTCCGCCGCCAGCAGCTGCGAGGCGGCGTCGGTCAAATCGCCAATTTCAGCCATCAGCGCCGAAAACAGCGGGTTGGCGCTGACGCCCCGTACGCAGGCGATGCGTAATCCGTGAATATTGTCGCGGATACGCCCGCGCAGCTCCTCGGTGGCGGCCTCGGTAAAGGTCACCACCAGGATTTCTTCTACCGTCAGCGGGCGAGGAAACGCCGCTTCACCGCCCAATCCCAGTAGCAAACGCAGGTACAGCGCGCCGATGGTAAAGGTTTTGCCGGTGCCCGCCGATGCCTCGATCAGGCGTTCGCCGAACAGCGGCAGCGTCAGCGGCTCCAGCCTCTGCGGGGCCGTTTCCGTCATGGCGTCGCCACTTTGCGCGGCAGGATCTGCTGCAATGCAGACGCGTTCGGATAGGTGACCCAGTCCTTAGGCGCCGCGTAATCCGCCTTGTCTTGCCCGCTGCCGCTCACCTGTGACAGCACCGCCAGCCCCTGTGGCTGGATCACCGCCTGGTGGAAATAATCCGCCAGTTTGGCCGGCGTCAGCTGTTGCACCTGCGCAATCAGCTTCTGACGGGTATCGAAGGCGAAATTGCCGCGATCGAAATCGTTGGCGAACCGGCTGGCCTCTTCGCTCAGGGTTTGCGGCCGCTGCTTCAGCTCATTGATGAGCGCCTGTTTGTACTGCTCAAAGTCCGCCTCGCTCATGTCGCGCAAGCGCTTCTCGGTTTTCGGGTAGAAATCCTGATAGCGCTGGTACAGGTAGGCCGGCTGCTTGCTGTTGCTCTGCAACAGGAAGCCCACGCCCCACTGGCGCCCCACCGACATCGGGAAGGCAAAGACCGCATACCCCAATTGCTCCTGAGTGCGCAGTTGGCTATAGAACCACGGCTGAATGATCTGCCCCAGCAGCGAGCTGTAGGCCATGCCGGTCACTTCGTCGTAGCCGGTCGGCACATAGACCGCCGCCAGCGCCGAGTCGGTGCTGCTGCCCACCTGTTGCAGGTTAGCCAGCTGATTCTTGTCCACCACCACATCTTCGCCGTGCCACCATTCGATGCCGGTACAGCCCAGGCGATGCTTCAGCGTCGACGCCAGCGTGTCGACCTGCTGCTTGCTCATGTTGCCCACCACCAACAGCTCTGGCGTGGCCTCGGCCAGCAGGCTGTCGCGATAGGCCAGCACGTCTTTCAGCGTCAACGTCTTCAGCACTTCGCGGCGCTCGCGGCGTTCGGAATACGGCACGCGGGAAACCATCTGCACCGGCTGAATGGCCAGCTCAAACGCCTTGCCCTTCTCGGCGGCGTCCAACTGTTCCAGATACCAGGATTTGGCCTGTGCGAGCTGATCTTCCGTCGGCGTGAAGCTGGAATAGCCCTCAATCAGCGCCGTCAGCAACTGCGGCAAACGCTGGGTAAAACCGTTGGCGTTAAACATCAGGCCGTTGTTCGGCGAGGTCGAGAAGCTCAGTCCGCCGACCGATGCCTGATAGCTCAGCTGATCCAGCGCGAGGCCGGCCAGATAATCCGTCAGCGAGAACAGCACCTGGTTACGCGCGGAATCCATGGTCTTGGCGTTGCGGAAAGCGACGGTGACGTCGGCCTTCGGCTCATCGGCGAAGTAACGACTCGGCATGTACAGCACGCGCAGGCCAGGTTTATCCACCACCATTTCCGGCTTTTTGAACTCGTGCGACGGCTTGGTCAGGGTAAAGTCATCCGGGATGTACGGGTTGAGCGCCGGCAACGACAGGGAAATGCCGCTGCCCAGCTGCTGCCACTGCGTAAAGCGCTGCGGCGTGATTTTGTCGACCTGGTAAGGCGCATTGACGAAATAGGCCGTCTTGTTATGCGGCTCATCGGGGCTGACGAACCAGATGCGCGCGTTTTGCGGCGTCATGGCATCCAGACGTTCGGCGATCGCCTTGGGATCATAACGGTCGGCCAGGTAAGGCGCGTCCAGCGCATGCTCAACCGGCACGCGCAGCATCGTGTCCACCAGCCATTCGATGTAGTCCATGTCGCGCGTGATCGACGGATAACGGAAATCCAGGTTCAGAACATGCGAGATTTCATCGAAGTAGCTCTGGTTGATGCCTTCGCTGCGCAGCATTTTCAGGTAGTTGAAAATGGCGGCGACGACTTCGTCGCGCTGGGCCAGGCCTTTGTCAGTCAGGGAGACACTGATGGCGAAGACGCCGCCGTTGCGATCGACCATCGGATCGGCGCCGGCATTGATGGCGTCCGCCAGCCCCTGCTTCTGCAACCAGTCAGACAGGGTGTTCTTGCTGCGGTTGCCGATCAGGTAGCTGATGTAGGTATCGGTTTTGCTGCGAAACGCGGCGCTGTTGTTATCGATGCGGAACTCGACCTTCAGCTGCTTGCGCGGCTGCGCCGGCACATAGTGAATGATGATGCCTTGCTGTTCCGGCGTCACGGCCGGCACGGTGATCGGCGGCACGCTGGCGTCGTGATTCGGCACACGGCCAAAGGTTTTCGCCGCAATATCAGCCAGCTGCTGCAGCGGCTGATTGCCGTACAAAACGCCCATCATCAGGTTGGCGGAGTAGTAGCGTTTATAGAAGCCGGTCAGCTCATCGTGCAACTTGCTGTCCGGCTTGTCTTTCAGCGTATCGAGATTACCGCCGGAGAAGCGCGCGCTCGGATGCGCCGGGTTAAGGGTTTCCGCGCCGACCTGCGCCATACGCATGCCGTCGCGCGAACGCGCCATCGTCAATTCGGCGTTCACCGCGTTGCGCTCGCGATCGGCATTGCCCGGATCCAGCAGCGGCTCGGCAATGGCGTCAGCCATGCGATCAACCGCTGGCTCCAGCGCGTCATTTTCCACTTCCAGATAGAAGGCAGTGCGATAAGAGGCCGTGCTCGCGTTGTGGCTGCCGCCGTGCTTTTTCAGGAATTCGGACAGGTTCTCCGGCTCTGGGTAACGTTTGGAGCCCATCAGTACCATATGCTCCAGATAGTGCGCCAAGCCCAGTTGGCTGTTCGGATCTTCGAGTGACCCGACCGGCAATGCCAGCGCCGCCAGCGATTTCGGTGCCTGGGCATCGGACACCAGCAACACCGTCATGCCATTAGCCAACTTGATCGCTTCATACTGACGTGGATCGTGTTCGCTCTTGTTGATCTTCTCCGCCAGCGGTTGCCATCCTTGCGCGGCCCAACTCAACGGTGCCCAACACATAGCCAATAATACCAGCCCGGCGATACGGGCCAACTGTCTGCGCATATCCAAAATAAACCCCTATTCTGACGTCGCTACGCCCACTCCCTGACGTTGACGACGTGCATCAAAACCACATAACCAAATCGGTACTCGCCGGGTTCTTCGCCAATGTGGCGGCCCGAAACACGGCGGGTATATGCCTGTACGTTATGTAAGACCGGGAATTACCCCAATGGTTGAATATAACCTTCGTTATTTTTACCACCTCCCGCCGCACAGCACCACCGGGGGATTGTTACCCCAGGTTATGCCGCGCCACCGGCAACAGATAACGCTCTGTTTCGGCCAGTATTTGCGCCAAGTATTCATTATCCAATTGGCGGAACACTCGCTGCACGTAGGGATCATCCCCTTCTCCGGGAATGCGCTGATCGCCCTGCCAGGCCTGCAGCAGTTTGGCACGTGCCTTAATTTGCGCTTCTTCCTCCCAGTCGATTTCCTGCGTTTCCGGCAGATAGCACTGACTTAGCCACGCCCAGCCGCTCTTGTTCAACAACAGCAGCGGCTGACTCAGACCGCGCTGATAACCCGCCAGCAGTTCCGCCAGCTGCGCCTGTGCCTCTTCTGGCGCCAGCGCGGCAAAGCGCCAGGCGGAATTCTTGCGGCCATACATGCGGCTCTCGCCGGTGCCGCCGGCGCAGCAGTACACCAGGTGCTCCAGCCACAGCAATATGCCGTCCACCGCCGACAGCGTAGCGGGCCGCCAGCGCAGCAGGCCGTCATCCTGCACCTGATGCAGCCAGCCACTGAGACGCACGCCGGCGATATCGATATCCAGCTCCAGGCTATGGCTCTCTGCGCGTTCCGCACGCACCTGCTCGGCCAGTTCGCTCATTTCCTCCTGCTGCTTTTGCCAATAGATTTCGCCGAAGGCGCCATAGGGCAAGCCGCCGGCGGCACGCACCCGCTGGAACAACCGTTCGGGATCGTCGCCGTCTATCAGCGTATTCAGCAACTGGCTGTTGAACTGGTAACGGCTGAGGTTATCCAGCGTGAAGGGTTCTTCGTCGGGCAGCTCGGTCTCTTCCAGGATAAAACTGACGCCCAGTCGCAGTTGGAAAAACGCGCGAATCGGATGGCGGTAAAATCGCAGCAGCTCATCCAACGATATTTGCTGCAGCGCTTCGGCAGGTAGCGGCTGGTTGAACGCCGGATGGGCCGCACCGCGCCCATCGGCGGCGGGCAGCCACTCGGCGGCATAGCTTTGCGCCTCCGAGCCCGGCAAGAAATTCTCGGCGGCGAACGGCATGCGCGCGTGCCACTTCAGCAAGTGCTCACCAACCCGCCGGGCGCTGTCGTCTGCGCTGAGTTCCTCATCTCCCGGCAGACAGTAGCTTTGTTCCAGGTACTCCAGCAGCTCGGTGACCAGCACCGAAGGGTAGCGCGGGCTGTTGTCCTGAATGGAACGGCCGATGAAACTGATATACAGCCGCTGCTGAGCGGACAAAATCGCTTCCAGGAACAGATAGCGGTCGTCATCGCGACGGCTACGGTCGCCGCGTTTAATCTGCTGCGCCATCAGATCGAACCCCAGCGGCGGCAGCGTGCGCGGATACACGCCGTCGTTCATGCCCAGCAGGCACACCACCTTGAACGGAATGGAACGCATCGGCATCAGCGTACAGAAGTTGATTTGCCCGGCGAGGAAGCGCTGGCTGATGCGCTCCTGATCGAGGCGCGCCGCCAGATCGTCACGCAGAATGGTCAACGGCACCTCATCGGGATAGCGCGCCGCCAAGCCAAAATTGATGGCCTGCTGCCACTGCTGTTCGATCAGCGCCAGCACAACTTCGGTGTCGCTGTCCGCAGCGAAGAAGGCATCCAGCAGTTGCCGGCACAGCGGCAGCCACGCTTCGAGCGGGCGCGCTTCGCTCAAGATTTGCCGCCAGTGGCTGAGCTGCGCCAGCAGATCCGCCAACTGCCCCGCCAACTCGGCGACCAATCCGCTCGATTCGTCGTAAGGTAAAATGCCCTGCCAATCGCCGGCATTGCTGTCCATCGCGTAGCCGAGCAGCATACGCGTAATGCCGAAGCGCCAGGTATGCTGGCCGGTGGCGGGCAGATCCAGTTCACGCACGTTATCGTCGTCCAGGCCCCAGCGCACGCCGGATTCACCGACCCAATGACGCAACAGGCGCAGCCCCTCTTCGCCAATGGCGAAACGGGCGGCCAAGGCCGGCACCTCCAGCAGCGCCAGTACCTGTTCCGAGGTAAAGCGACTTTGCGGCAGATCGAGCAGTGAAATGAACGCCTGCAGCGCCGGATGCGCCTGGCGCGCTTTACGGTCGGAAATGGCGAACGGCAGGTAGCGCTCGGCGGGGGCATTGCCGAACACCGCCTGAATGTAAGGCGTGTAGCTGTCGATATCCGCCACCATCACGATGATATCGCGCGGCGTCAACGACGGATCCTGCGCCAGCATGCTCAGCAGCTGATCGTGCAAAACCTCCACTTCCCGCTGCGGGCTGTGGCAGGCATGCAGGCTGAGGGAGCGGTCGTTCTCATCAAGCGGACGTTTGCTGAAGCTGCTTTCCAACGTTTCCGTAGTAATACCGATTACCGCATGGTCTTCCAGCTCCAGCATATCGCGCTGAACGGCGTGCAGCATGGTATCGGCCGGGATATCGACAAAGGCGTCGACCTCTTGCGCCCCTTCCATCTGCGACAGCAGATAGAGGTGATCGCGCCCCAGCTTGCCCCAGGAGGCCAGCAGCGGGTTGCTGAGCTGCTGCTGGCCTTCGGCGTCAAACAGGCGCGCCGCGTCATCCGGCTCGCGGAACAGCCCCTGCTCACGAGCCTGGTGGTAGTGACGGCGCTTGCGGCTCTGCAAGCGAGCCAGGAAAGCGTAATCCTGAATGTCGCCCCAGTAATAGCGACAGGGGTTGGTGAACATCAGGTGGATATCGATATGCCGCCCCAGCGCCTGCAGCGCCTCCAAATAGACCGGCGGCAACGCCGAGATGCCGCAGATAAACACCCGCGGCGGCAAACCGGGCGGGCACGTTTTTGCCTGCTCCAGCGCGTGGATAAAGCGGCTGTACAGATTGGCGCGGTGCCATTCCGCCTGCCCCAGCTCTTGCGTGTACTCCACCAATCGCGCCCAGAGCGGCGCCTGCCATTGCTGAGCCTCCGCCAGACCGTCGATGCGCTCACCGCGCTGCCAGCTCTCCAGCCACTGCGGGCGATAAACCAAATACTGGTCGAACAGGTCGGCGACCCGGCCGGCCAACTGGTGAATCTTGCGCTTGTCGCCGTCATCGGTCAGATAGTGCTGCAGTGGCGCAAACGCCGGCTGGGTCAGCATCTCCGGCAACAACCACATCAGCTTCCAGGTCATCGCGTCCTTACTGAAGGCGCTCTCTTTCGGGATATCCGGCAACACCCGGGTGAACATATCCCAAATAAAGGTCGCCGGCAGCGGAAACGCGACATTGGCGGCGATGCCGAACTGTTCCGCCAGCTGCATCTGCAGCCATTGCGCCATGCCGGGGCTCTGCACCAGCACCACTTCCGGTTGAAAAGGATCGGCCAACGGATCTCTGGCTATCAGCGCGCTGGTCAGCGTTTTCAACAAATCCAGCTGATTGGAATGATAAACCGTGAACATCAAGGCTCCTTTAAAACAAAAGACATACCGGCTTAAAAGCGGGTGCAATACCAGCGGCTCAGCGTTGCCCACTGCCGCTGCGGCGTTTGGATCCTGACCGTCAATCGGCGGCAATCACTCTCCGCATCGTCAAGCGCCGTCTCGCGTCGCCACCCTTCCGGCAGCGGTTCAGCCTCGAGCCGCCCGGTGACGGCGAACGCCTCCAGCTGCTGATGCGCCAGCCCCCAGGCTTGCCGGTAGTGCCACTGGCGCTGAAACGACTGCAACAGCACCTGATGATACTGTAACAAGCCCAGCAGCGACACCGAGAACAGCAAGGCCGCCACCAACACTTCCGGCAGGCTGAAACCGTTGCGGGATATCCGCCCTGCCCGAGCGTTAGCCGTCACAGTCGGCCAGCCTTTTCTCGGGGCAGAAATCCAGCCGACCGCCCGGCTGTGCTTGCACCTTGCCAGCGGCCTCCGCGCCGTTAAAGGTGCCCCATTGATACAACCATAGCGGTTCACCGCCGCGCATCTCGCCAAGGCCGCGTACCGTCACAACGCCCACTCTGGCAGACAGCCGAGCGCAGGCCGTCAGCTCCGCGCGCTGCCTGCATAACCAGGCTGCCGCACTCAGCTCGGCGCGTGGCCAGCGCTGGCTCATGCCCCAACTCAGCGCCGAAGCGGCCTGATTGTAAGCCTGAAGGTAACGCTGCTGATCGGCAGCCAGTAACAGCGCGTTATCCAACTGCCGATGCTGAGCGTTAAGCAACATCAGCCCCAGCGCCAACAGCAATATCACCGCCGCCAGGGTGCTACCGCCTCGCTGGGTGCGCCGGTTCATGGCAGCGCCGCCATTTCGACGCTCCCGCTCAGGCTGCGCCCGATACGCGCATCGCTGGCGGAGCGCCCCGCCAGCGTCAGGCGAGCCAAGGTCGCGCCGTAATTGCCCCGCGCTATCGCCACATGAAACCGCTCAATGCGCACTTCGTCATGGTCGAGTAGCCGCTCCCAGCCACCGCCATCGCATTGGCTCACGCCGCGCTGCCCTTCCAAGCCGCCATTACGTAGCCGGTAACCGAAATAGCCTGCATCCTCGCCCGAAGTGAGCCATTGCCCGCTGCGAGCAATGTCGTAGGCGACGATAACGCAGCTGCCCGCCGCTTCTCCCGCAACCTGGCCGATCAGCAGCGGCCGGCCGGCGCACTGCCCGGCGCAAAAACCGGCGCGGCGCAGATCTTTCTCAATGCCGAACGCCAACTGCCGCAGCGTTGACTCCAGTCGAAAGTGCTGGCCGACGGCCACGCTTTGCTGGCGCAACAGCGGGTAAGTTTTCGCCGCGCCGAGCGCGATTACGCTGCCGAAGACCAACGCCAACATCACCTCCGGTAAGGTAAAACCGCGTTCTAAAGTCAACATAGCGCCATGCCCCTGAGCCGCTGCCCTTCGCTGCACAAACGCAGCCGCCCACGGGCGGAGAGCACCAACCGCAGGCTGCCTGCGTCGTTGCTGAGAAGGATGTGCCCCGCCTGTGCGGTATTGCGCAAACCGTAAAACCCAATCTCTTTGCCGGTGTAGCCGCTCAGCGCAACGTCGCGATAAGACGGCGAGAAGACAGAGCCTTCGGCGGAAGCGCAATCCGGCGGCGGCACGCCACCGCCCAGACACCAGGGCGTGCCGTTCTTGAACCACAGCAGCGTCGTGCGGTTACGCCAGTTGGCGTCCGCCTGCAAGCGCAGCAGAAACGCCAGCAGCTGTTGGGCCGTGTGTTCCAGCCGCAGCGCTTGCTGATGATAGCGCCATTGCCCGACGCCCCAGCCGGTCAGCATGGCGGCGATCAATATCGCCGCCAACAGCTCAATCAACGTCATGCCACGCTGGCGATCATCAATGTTCGAGAGAGTATTGTCGTTCATGCCGCCAGTGTAAGGGCCGTAACAACGCGGTAAAGCCGCATGCGCAAGCGCTGCGGCAAGCTGCGCAATGTTTCCTCTACGACGGCAGGCGGCGACAAAAAAATGCGGCGCGGTGCGCAATGCGGATAAAAAAAGGGGCGCAATCGCTGCGCCCCTGATGTGATGCGGTTAAGGTCAGATCGCGACCGGCGCCTTGATGGCCGGATGCGGATCGTAACCTTCGATCTCGAAGTCTTCGAAACGGTAATCGAACAGCGAAGCCGGTTTGCGTTTGATCACCAGTTTCGGCAACGGACGCGGTTCACGCGTCAGCTGCAGCTGAGTCTGTTCCATGTGGTTGCTGTACAGGTGGGTATCGCCGCCGGTCCAGACGAAATCGCCCACTTCCAGATCGCACTGCTGCGCCATCATGTGCACCAACAGCGCGTAGCTGGCGATGTTGAACGGCAGGCCGAGGAAGACGTCGCAGGAGCGCTGGTACAGCTGGCAAGAGAGCTTGCCGTCCGCTACGTAGAACTGGAAGAACGCGTGGCACGGCGCCAACGCCATCTGATCCAGCTCGCCGACGTTCCAGGCGGAAACGATGATGCGGCGCGAATCCGGATCCTGCTTCAGCTGTTGGAGCACGTTGCTCAGCTGATCGATCTGACGGCCGTCCGCTGCGCCCCAGGCACGCCACTGTTTGCCGTACACCGGACCGAGATCGCCGTTTTCATCGGCCCACTCGTCCCAAATGGTGACCTTGTTGTCACGCAGATAGGCGATGTTGGTATCGCCGTTCAGGAACCATAACAGCTCATGAATGATCGAACGCAGATGACATTTCTTGGTGGTCACCAACGGGAAACCTTCCTGCAAGTTGAAACGCATCTGGTGGCCGAAAATCGACAACGTGCCAGTGCCGGTACGGTCGGCTTTAGGGGTGCCCTCGGCGAGCACCTTGTTCATCAAATCCAGATACTGTTTCATTTGTCCCTCACGACAGTTGTTGCTGCGGGCGACGACGGTACGCCCAAATCATCATAATAACACCGGCCACCACCATCGGGATGGACAGGATCTGCCCCATGCTGATCACGCCGTCGAACAGGCCAAGCTGGGCATCCGGCTGGCGGAACGCCTCAACGATGATGCGGAATGCGCCATAACCGATCAGGAACAGGCCTGATACGGCGCCCATCGGCCGGGGTTTGCGAATAAACAGGTTCAGAATGATAAACAGCACCACGCCTTCCAGCAGCAGTTCATACAGCTGCGACGGGTGGCGCGGCAGTACGCCGTACTGATTCAATAACGGCAGCAAAGAAGGATCGGCGGCGGCGAGGGCCACGTCTTCGCTGCGCGAGCTTGGGAACAGCATCGCCCAGGGGGTATCGGTGGTCACGCGGCCCCACAGCTCACCGTTGATGAAGTTGCCGAGGCGGCCGGCGCCCAGGCCGAATGGGATCAATGGCGCGATAAAATCGGAAACCTGGAAGAAGGTGCGTTTGGTGCGGCGAGCGAACCAGAACATCACCAGAATCACCCCCATCAAGCCGCCGTGGAACGACATGCCGCCATCCCAGACCTTGAACAGATAGAGCGGGTTATCCAGGAACAGCGGCAGGTTGTAGAACAGCACATAGCCTACGCGGCCGCCGACGAATACGCCCAGGAAGCCGGCGTAGAGCAAGTTTTCCACTTCGTCTTTGGTCCAGCCGCTGCCCGGCTTGTTGGCACGGCGCACCGCCAGCCACATGGCAAAAACGAAGCCGACCAGGTACATCAGGCCGTACCAATGCAGAGAAACCGGGCCAATGGAGAAAATGACCGGATCAAATTTAGGAAACGCCAGATAGCTATTGCTCATCTATCACCACAACATGTCTGTTATTTTTCCCCATGCGGGGGCGGCAGGTGCCAAGCGGCGACGGAGATTATCCCGCGCCTTGCAAACGGCAGCGTTGACCGCTGCGGGTCTACAAGGCGACGAGCATGCGCCGCGCTGAGGTTGCGCATCATAACATAGGCTTAGCGCGGTCCGGTCCGGCAGGGCGGGAAAAGTTCTGTAAAAAAATCACACCGCGCAGCGGTTATCGGCCGCCGCGAATCAATCCGCCCATGCCGCGTCGCTCCATAAACGCCGCCACCAAATGGCGCACCTCCGTGGTCATCTGGGTGTTCAACACCCGCTGCGCCAACATTTCGGCGTCGGCAAGGTCGATATGCCGCAGCAGGTATTTGATGCGCGCCACGCTGCGGCCGTTCATGCTCAGGTTGCGATAGCCCATGCCCACCAGCAACAGCGCGCCCATGGGATCGCCGGCCAGTTCACCGCACAGGCTAAGCTGCAGCCCGGCCGCTTTCCCCTGCTCGGCGATCAGTTTCAGCACCTGCAGCATCGCGGGATGCAAACTGTCATACAGCGAGGCGACCCGGGTGTTGTTGCGATCCACCGCTAGCAGGTACTGCGTCAAGTCGTTGGTGCCGACCGAGATGAAATCAACGCGCCCGGCCAGATGCGGGAGCAGGAAAATCATCGACGGCACTTCCAGCATCACGCCGATTTTCGGTTTCGGGATCGCGTAGCCGAGCACCTCTTCCACCTCGCGCCCGGCGCGGTCAATCAGGCGTTTGGCCTCGTCGACTTCTTCCAGACTGGTGATCATCGGCAGCAGAATGCCCAGGTTGCCGGTGCCGGCGTTGGCGCGCAGCATCGCTCGCACCTGAATCAAAAAGATCTCCGGCTGATCCAGGGTAATGCGGATGCCGCGCCAGCCCAGGCAAGGGTTCTCTTCGCTGATCGGCATATAGGGCAGCTGCTTGTCTGCGCCGATGTCCAGGGTGCGCAGCGTGACCGGCTTGCTCGGGTAAAGCTGCAGCATGCCCTGGTACTGTGCGACCTGCTCCTCTTCGGAGGGGAAGCCGCTTTGCAGCATGAATGGGATTTCGGTGCGGTATAGCCCCACACCATCCACCCGGCCGCCCAACAGCTGTTCATGTTCCGGGCTGAGGCCGGCATTCAGCATCACCTGAATGCGCTCGCCGCTTTTCAACTGCGCCGGCTGCTCGACATCGTCTTCCGCCAGCTTGCTCAGCTCCAGCTCTTCGCTGATCAGCCGTTGATATTCCTGCACCAAAACCGGCTCAGGATCGACCAGCAGTTCACCGCGATAACCGTCGACGATCAGCAGCCGCTGGCTGAGCAGAGCAGGCTGGATGTCTGCGCCCATTACCGTCGGTACCCCCATCGCCCGCACCAAAATCGCCGCATGCGAGTTGGCGGCGCCGTCGCGCACCACCACACCGACCAGGCGATCCTGCGGTACTTCGGCCAGCAATGTCGCGGTCAGTTCATCCGCCACCAGCACAAAACGCGCCGGCCACTGGGTGGCGCCCTGAGTGGTGTCGTCGAGGTGGAACAGCAGGCGCTGGCCCAGCGCGCGCAGGTCGCTGCCGCGCTCGCGCATGTAGGTGTCCTGCAGTTTGGCAAACTGCTCGGCAAAGGTTTCTATCACCTGTTTCACCGCCCACTCCGCCACCGAACCGTTGTCGATTTCGGCGAACAGTTCGCGCTTGAGGCGGGCGTCGTTTAACAGGTGAGAATAAAGATCGAAGATCGCCGCGCTCTCTTTTTGCGAACTGGCGGCAAAACGCTTGCTGAAGCGGCGAAATTCCGCGCCGGCCTCTTCCAGCGCCAGCGTCAGGCGCTCGCGCTCGCTGGCGGTGTCCAGCGTCGACGCGCGGTAAACCTGATCGAGCGAAGGCTGGCTGCTGTCCTGCCACCCTTCCGCCACCGCCACACCGGGCGAGGCCGCCAGCGCGCGCACGCGCGTTTGGCGATACTGACCGAAAATGGCGTTGAGCTGCGACTGTGACAGGATCCCGGCCATCTGCGTGGCCAGGGTGACCATGAAAGACTCTTCGCTTTCGTCGAACTGGCGCAGCTCGCGCTGCTGCACCACCAGCACGCCCAGCAGCTGGCGCCGATGAATGATCGGCACCCCGAGGAAGGATCGGAAACGATCCTCTTTCACCTGCGGAACGTATTTGAAGCTGGGGTGGCTTTGGGCATCGGCCAGGTTGATAGGCTCGGCCCGGCGGCCGACCAACCCGACGACGCCCTCGTCAAACGCCAATGCGATAGTGCGCCCGCGCGGCTTTTTCAGCCCGCGCGTGGCCATCAGGTAGTAACAGCGGCGATCGTTGTCCGCCAGGTAGATGGAACACACTTCGGTGTCCATCGCCAGACAGGTTTCATTGACCAGCAGATCCAGCGCATCCGTCAGACTGGCCGCCGCGGCCACCTTCTCTACAATTTCTCGCAAGCGCGTGAGCATAGTCGGCTTAACTTAACCTCTCTTTCGGCGATAAGCGGGGGCCTGCCGCGGCGCCGCCTGCTCTTGCATCGGCATCACGGTCACGGCGAATTCTTTCATCACCCGGCGGTAGACGTCGCGTTTGAACGACACCACCTGGCGCACCGGATACCAGAAGCTCACCCAGCGCCAACCGTCGAACTCCGGCGTGCTGCTGCGCTGCATATTGATATCAGCGTCATTGCACAGTAGCTGCAACAAAAACCATTTTTGCTTTTGGCCGATACAAACCGGCTTTGTGTCCCAACGCACCAAACGTTTCGGCAATTTATAGCGCAACCAGTTGCGGGTCGAAGCCAGGATGCGCACATCCTTTTTACTCAGCCCCACTTCTTCGAACAGCTCACGGTACATCGCCTGCTCCGCAGTTTCGCCAGGGTTAATCCCACCTTGGGGAAACTGCCAGGAGTGCTGACCGTAACGGCGGGCCCATAAGACCTGCCCCTGACGATTACAGATTACGATACCAACATTCGGGCGGTAGCCATCATCATCGATCACCGGACTACCTCGATAAGCTTAAATTCGCATAGATGTCCTGATTGTTTCACACAAGCTACAGGCGGTAAACCACTGCTTTACGGCGCTGCGGGCCGGATAACATTGGGATAACTCACAGATATAGGCAAAGTTATAAACATACCCCAGCCTTTCAGACCGGTTTTATTCACTTTTTCTGTGGATAGGTGTGTGTAGAACTCGAGGGATAAGCCGGTAAAACTCTTAAACCCCAAAATCCCCCTCCAACCAAGAAAACCAACATTAATTTTAAAAACAAACAATTAATTAATGCCACGCCGTTATGTACAGGGCAAAAATGTGATCTGTGCACGGTAAGGATCTTACCCTGGCGAAAGATCCATCAACGTCGTTTTTATCCACAGATTATCCGGGCAAGTTACGCACAAAACGGACAAATTCGTAAAAAATCGCCCGAGTCAAGGCTGTAAATTGAACCAGTGATCGGCAAAAATTTGGGTTATCCCATAAATCTGTGGATAAATAGGTGTAAGATCCTGTTTATTGTCGGTGGCTTCAGGTGAACAAGCCCCGCGAGTGCATTGTCGGCCACGCAAGGAAAGGAAAAAAGTCATGTAAAATCATGCTACTATTATTCTTTTCCCCAGACGATAGCGGTTATCGCTCGCCGCGTATAATTGCAGTACATTTTTCAACCATATTCGACAGGCTTGATTTATGGCGTTTTTATCTTCTTTGCCGCCCCCGCCGGAAAATGAACGGCAGCTGTTCGAGCGCGCTCAGGCGCTGGCAGGCGCCAGCTTTGGCGAGCTGGCCGCCCGCGCGCAGTTGCCGATCCCCAAGGATCTGAAGCGCGATAAAGGTTGGGTGGGCATGCTGCTGGAGCGGTATCTCGGCGCCATGGCCGGCAGCAAACCGGAGCAGGACTTCCCCGAACTGGGCATCGAGCTGAAAACCATTCCTGTCGACGCCGCCGGCAAACCGCTGGAAACCACTTTTGTCTGCGTTGCTCCGCTCACCGGCAACAGCGGCGTCACCTGGGCCAGCAGCCACGTTCGCCACAAGCTGGCGCGCGTCTTGTGGATACCGGTAGAAGGCGAACGGCAAATCCCGCTGGCCGAACGCCGCGTCGGTTCGCCGCTGCTGTGGAGCCCGAGCACTGTAGAAGAAGAGATGTTGCGCCGCGATTGGGAAGAGTTGATGGATCTGATCGTGCTCGGCCACGTAGAGCGCATCACCGCACGCCATGGTGAAGTACTGCAGCTGCGCCCCAAAGCGGCCAACAGCAAGGCGCTCACCGAAGCCATCGGCGAACAGGGGCAACCTATCATGACGTTACCGCGCGGTTTCTATCTGAAAAAGAGTTTTACCGGTGCGTTGCTGGCAAGACATTTCTCAATCTAAGCGATTTCGTTTAACTCTGGTTTAACTCCCACTGTCAGCGCCACGATAAACGCGTATAATTCACGCTTTGCATTTATTAAGTATTAAAAGGTGTACCGGGCAATGTTCGAATGGATTATGGATCCCAATGCCTGGTTAGCGTTAGGTACGCTAACCATTCTTGAGATCGTACTGGGTATTGATAACATCATTTTTCTGTCGCTGGTGGTGGCCAAGCTGCCCAAAGCGCAACAGAACAAAGCTCGCCGGCTCGGGCTGGCCGCCGCCATGATTATGCGTCTGGCGCTGCTGGCCTCTATCGCCTGGGTGATTCGCTTGACGCACCCGCTGTTCACCGTGCTGGATCACACTATTTCCGCCCGCGATCTGATCCTGCTGCTGGGGGGGCTGTTCCTGATTTGGAAAGCCAGCAAAGAGATCCACGAAACCATCGAAGGATCGGAAGAAGAGCACCACACCAAGGTGCATAGCTTCTTCGGCGCGATCGTGCAGATTATGCTGCTGGATATTATCTTCAGTCTGGACTCGGTGATTACCGCCGTGGGTCTTTCCGACCATCTGTTCATCATGATGGCGGCAGTGGTGATCGCGGTCGGCGTGATGATGTTCGCCGCCCGGCCGATCGGCGAGTTCGTCAACCGCCATCCGTCGGTAAAAATGCTGGCGCTGGCGTTTCTGATCCTGGTGGGCTTCACGCTGATGCTGGAAAGTTTCCAGGTGCACGTGCCGAAAGGCTACATCTACTTCGCCATGTTCTTCTCCATGTCGGTAGAAGCGCTCAATCTGATGCGCAGCAAGAAAAATCGCGCGCCGGAATAACCCTACCTGGAAGCCGCCATCGGCGGCTTCCATCGCTTCGTTGCCCCCTCATTTCACTTTTTCTTATCAGATAAAGACTTATCTGAGACGCCCTCCGCCGAGAGTTTGCTAATCTTGAAAGAACATTGTTTTCTGCATAATCGAGGATCCGCAGGATGAAAAAGTGGGTAATGGCAGTATCTGCGCTGGTGATGGTGGCCGGCCTGGCGGGATGTTCCAGCGACTACGTGATGGCGACCAAAGACGGCAACATGATCCTGACGCAAGGCAAGCCGGAGATCGACAAAGACACTGGCCTCATCAGTTATAAAGACGAGAAAGGCAACCACCGCCAGATCAACGGCGATCAGGTTTCCCAGGTTATCGAACGCTAATCACCGCCCGCCGGCTATCGCCCGCTCGAGCGCGGTAGCCCTCATTCGCGTCCGCGCGGAATCCGCTTCCCCCATCTTCACCGCTTGGTTATAGTCAGGAAAGGCGACATCGCCGCCCGACGGACTTTGCGCCGTCTTCTGACATTGGGCTCCTGTTTCACCGGGCCGCGCGGCCCGTCAGCGCTAACAAGAAAGGAAGGCCGTTAATGCAATACCACCGTATTCCCCACAGTTCTTTAGAAGTGAGCGTGCTGGGACTGGGCACCATGACCTTTGGCGAACAGAACAGCGAAGCCGACGCCCATGCGCAACTGGACTATGCATTGGCCGCAGGCGTGAACCTGATAGACACCGCCGAACTGTACCCGGTGCCGCCCCGCCCGGAAACCCAGGGCCTGACCGAGAGCTATATCGGCAGTTGGATCAAGGCGCGCGGCAATCGCGGTAAAATCGTCCTGGCCAGCAAAGTTTCGGGCCCGGTGCGCGGCACCGACAGCAGCATCCGCCCGCAGCAGGCGCTGGATCGCAAAAACATTCGCGCCGCTCTGGACGCCAGCCTCAAGCGGCTGAACACCGATTATCTCGATCTTTACCAATTGCACTGGCCGCAGCGCGCCACCAACTGTTTTGGCAAACTCAACTATCAATACACCGACGACAAAGCCACCGTCACGCTGTTGGAAACGCTGGAGGCGCTGACCGAGCAGGTGCGCGCCGGCAAGATTCGCTATATCGGAGTTTCCAATGAAACACCCTGGGGTGTGATGCGCTACCTGCAGCTGGCGGAGAAACACGAGCTGCCGCGCATCGTGTCGATTCAAAACCCGTACAGCCTGCTGAACCGCAGTTTTGAGATTGGCCTGGCCGAGATCAGCCAGCACGAAGGGGTGGAACTGCTGGCCTATTCCAGCCTGGCGTTCGGTACTCTGAGCGGTAAATACCTCAACGGCGCAAAACCGGCCGGTGCGCGCAATACGCTGTTCACCCGCTTCAACCGTTATTCAGGGCAGCAAACCCAGCTGGCGATCGCCGAGTACGTGGCGCTGGCCAAAAAACACGGGCTGGATCCTTCGCAGATGGCCTTAGCCTTCGTGCGTCAGCAACCGTTCGTCGCCAGCACCCTGCTGGGCGCCACCACGGTGGAACAGTTGAAAATCAACATCGACAGCCTCGATGTGGTATTGGATGAGGACGTGCTGCAGGCGCTTGAGGAAATCCATACCCGGTTTACCATTCCGGCGCCTTAATACAGCCAGGGTGCAGCCTGGCTGCGCCCTGTATTTTACCGCCGCTGCGACCACCACAGCACGCTAATCGCCAGCGCAAACACCACGCCAAACCCTACGCCGACGCCCACCACAGGCACGCCCAGCTTCACCACCAGTGAATACAGCGCCAACATCAGCAACATGGCGGCGTTTTCACCCAGGTTCTGCACCGCGATCGCATTGCCGGCACCGACCGAATGCTTGCCCCGCTCCTGCAACAACGCATTGAGCGGCACCACGAAGAAGCCCCCCAGCATGCCGATAATCGCCAACAAGACATAGGCATTGAGCATGGTGGTTTGCAGCGCGAATACCGCGACCGCGACGCCGATCAGGATCCCGGCCGGCATGCAGCGCTTCACCGTCTTCAGCGTGACGAAGCGCGCGGCGGCGCCGGCCCCCACCACGATACCGACGGCCACCATGGCGTTCAGCAGCGTCGGCGTGGCGTTATCGGCGATGCCGAGCGCCACCGGCACCCATAGCACCAACAGAAAACGCAGCGTCACGCCGGCCCCCCAGAACAGGCTGGTGCCGATCAAGGAGAAACGCGTCTGCCCATCGCGCCATAACGTGACGCAAGCGGTGAAGAAGCTATTCGTCATGGCCCGCGGGCGCCAGGAAGCCCCCGGGCGCGCCGCCGCCAGACGCGGAATATACAGGTTGGCGACCACCGCCCCCGCATAAACCAAGGCGCAGGCCGCCAGCGCCGCGACCACATGCCAGTCCGCCAGAATACCGCCGGCCACCGAACCGGTCAGAATGGCAGCGATGGTCGAGGCCTCCATCAGGCCGTTAGCCTTGACCAGCTTCTCGCCGCTGGTGATCTCGCCCAGAATGCCGTATTTGGCCGGCGAATACGCGGCGGCCCCCACGCCGACCAGGCTGTAACCGAGAAACGGGTTGAACCCAAAGCAGATCACCAACGCCCCCGCCAATTTTAGGGCGTTGGCGAACATCATCACCCGCCCTTTGGCGAAGCTGTCGGCCACCTGGCCGACGAACGGTGCCAGAATGATGTAGGTGGCGACAAAGGCCATCTGCAGGATCGGCTGGCTCCAGTCCGGATACAGCTGCTGCTTGATCAATGCCAGCGTGGCGAACAGCAACGCATTGTCGCCGAACGCCGAGAGGAACTGCGCGCTGATGACGGCGATCATGCCGCGTGACAACAAAGGGGATTCGGTCGAAGGATTCATCAGGCACTCTCCGGCTGTTCGGCCATATGACGCAGGGTGACGAAATCGGGTTTACCGCTGCCGAGCACCGGCAGCGTTTTCAACAGGCGAATATCGCGCGGCACCGCCAGCTCCGGGCTGCCCAGCTCGCGCGCCACCCGCAGCAATGCCTCGCGGGTAATGGCGGGATCGGTGGTGAACAGTACCAGCGCCTCGCCTTTGCTGCTGTCACTTTTGGCGGTGGCGGCATGCAGTTTTTCCGGCGACAGCCGCTGCGCCAGCAATTCGACGCTCTCAAGCGACACCATCTCCCCCGCCAGCTTGGCGAAGCGCTTCACGCGGCCGCGAATGGTGCAGTAACCCTGCTCATCCAGGCTGACGATATCGCCGGTGTCATACCAGCCCGGCTGCAGCACGCCGTTCGCATCTTCCGCCGCCGGCGGCTCCAGCTCGCCGGGGCGCTCAACCCGCAGATAGCCTTTCATGATATTCGGCCCCTTCAGCTGCAGGCGACCGCCGTTATCGATGCCCGGCACCGCGATCAGGCGCGCCTCCATCTGCGGCATGATGCGGCCAACGGTGCCCACTTTCGTCGCCAGCGGCACGTTAATGGAGACCACCGGCGCGCACTCGGTCACGCCATAGCCTTCCAGGATGCGGATGCCGTATTTGTCCTGGTAGATCTGTTTGGTGCTGTCCGCCAGTTTTTCCGCGCCGGCCACCACGTAGCGCAGGCGGGCGAAATCATACGGATGCGCGAAGCGCGCATAGTTGTTGAGGAAGGTCGCCGTGCCGAACAGCACCGTACAGTTGCGGTCATACACCAGCTCTGGCACCACGCGATAGTGTAGCGGGCTGGGGTAGAGGAAAATGCGGCTGCCGGTGATCAGCGGCGTGAGTAGCCCCACCGTCAGGCCGAACGAGTGGAACAGTGGCAGCGACGACATGAAGCGGTCGCGCGGCGTGAAGTCGGCGATGGTGCGAATTTGTTCTACGTTGGCCAGCAGGCTGGCGTGCGAATGCACCACGCCCTTGGGATGGCCTTCAGAGCCGGAAGTGAACAGGATCAGCGCCGCGTCCTCCGGACGTTGCGGCAACGCCGCGCGCTGCGGCTGCAGCAAATGCCGCAAAATCCACAGCTTGTCCGCCAGCGTGACGGTATCCTTCAGATCTTCCAGATACACCCAGTTAGCCTGCGGCACCTGCTCCGGCAGGTGGGTCAGCTTGCCCTTTTCCAGAAACTGGCGCGAGGTGACGATGGTCTTGATGCCGGCGGCAGTCATCGCGCTGTTCAGGCCGTTGGCGCCGGCGGTGTAGTTGAGCATCGCCGGGATGCGGTTACGCAGCGAAGCGCCGAAGATCGCCGCCGCGGTGATGGTGGCGTTCGGCAACAGCAGGCCGACGTGTTCCCCTTCGGCGGTAAAGCACTGCAGAATACGGCTGACGCCCAGCGATTTCTTGATCAGCGTCTGGTAACTGTCTTCTTTGAAAGCGATGTCTTCGATGCAGGGCTTGCGGCGACCGTAGCGGTGCTGCGCCGCCAGCAAGGCATGGAACAGCGTCTGCGGTTCACGCGTATCCATCCGCGCCCGCATCATGATCTGCATCAGCCGATCGCCCGCAAGCGCCCGGCGTTCACGCGCGCGCGGCGCTTCCGGCATCGGCAGCGTGGTCGGCGGCAAGATGCGGATGCTGATTCGCGGGAACCAGCGGATCTTGAATACCCCGGCCATGCGGCCGAACGGGCTGAATTCGGGGCCGTCGATCCTCACCGGCACTACCGTGGCACCCGATTTGGCGGCGATAAACGCCGCGCCGTCGTAGATTTTCATCAGCGCGCCGGTCACGGTGATGCGCCCTTCAGGGAACACCACGATCGGCCGCCCTTGCTCGACCATCCGCACCAGCTGTTTGATGGCCATCGGCTTGGTGGGATCGAGCGAGACGAAATCGATGTAGGGCCGCAGCCAGCGCATAAACCAGCTCTCGCCGATGCTGGCGTAAACCGCAAACACCGGTTTAATCGGCAGAAACAGCGCCAGCAGTACGCCGTCGAGGAAAGATACGTGGTTCGGCGTAATCAGCAGTTTTTGCCGCTCGAAGTGCTGGACGTCCCCTTCGACCCGAACCCGAAACAGCAGGCGAAACAGCGCGCGCAGCAGTGAAAAGATCATGCCCTTCTCCCTTGGCCATGGAGGCGTAAATCGTTGTAGGGAAAAGAATACTATATGGCAGGCAAAAAAAAACCTACGCATCCGCGTAGGTTGGTGCAATTGAAAATGGCTTCAACATACAGAGTATGCTGATTTCTCACCAATCAATACCTCTGGGATCACCTACTCTAGAGAGATGGCGTGCAGGAAACTACCGGCGAATCGCAAGAGTTCTGCTCCAAATGCAACCAGCTGTAAATTTCTCGCGATCTGCTGTAATAACTCAATGAAACTTAAATAATCCTCACAACAGAAAGATCAATAATGATGCCCCATCGGAAGAAAGCGGGTCGGGGGTAAGCAAAAAAACCATGCGCATACGCAGACACGTACAGCACATTGGAGTTTAGCCCAACTGAAACTGAAACAGAGCTTCTAATCCCTCTTGTCTCCTCAACGCTAAAGAAATCAATTAACGAAAACTGTTCTCAAAAACAAAAACCCAGTTAGACGAGATATCTAACGTGTAATTTTCGTCAACGTATGCAACACGCTTTCTTGCTTTTCAAGCACAACCATAACAACAAAAAGACAAAGTTAAAAATGGTCAAACTAACAACAGAGCCGCTTCCAGATCTTGCGGGTATCGTAACCTCACAGTAAAAACACGCATCGAGGATAATTAATTATTAATAATTAAAAAAACCGTAAGCAATAAAACCTATACGTTAGCTACCAAACAGGGCAAACAAGTAAGATTCGATAACAGAAGACAATTAGTCAGAATATAAATCTATTTTTATATAAATCCTTAGCACAATATTGCAGGGATTGAGTTTGATAAATAAAATAACCCTGCATTGAATCGCTAGTAAAACGTTGCGACATCCTTGCCTTATCTTTTCAAGCAATACGATTTTCATTTATTTATCGGCATATTCTCAGAAGGAACTCCGAATGAAGAAATATTTATTTTTAGCTCTACTGCCTCTGTCGTGCACGAGCGTATTGGCTGCAAAAACAGCCAGTACATCTGTAGATTTCTCCGGTGAAATTTACAATAACACCAGCTGCAGCATTGCAGCCAACACCAATAGCATTGATCTTGGCCGCCATTCCAGCGAAGCTTTCGATAAAGTAAATCCTGTCCAATTGGAAGGCAACGGCATGGGTAGCATTCCGTTCACCGTAAACTGCACGGCACCAACCAACATGGGTATTGAGGTAACCAGCGCCAGCGGCGATGCCGATTTCAAGTATATGGACAGAAGCTTCACCGCATCACTGGCAAAAGACGCCAGCAATAAAGATATCGCCGTGTTGGGCCTGGCACTGTCGGATATCGCTATGGATGGTGAAACCGTCCGTGCGGCGCTGATTCCCGAAGGCGATGATATCTTTGATTTAACCAATGTAACTGACGGTGCAGATCACGAGCAGGCTATTTTCTCTGCTGCCTCAGGTAATCGCTTTGCGGTCACATCAGATGCTAATTACGACAATATGGCGATCGGCCAGAACCTGAGCGGTACATTCAGCTACCGTTCATTCCTTACCCCGCTTAGCTACATTGATGATAAAAGTATCCAAATGCAAGACAGCATTGCATTGCAGGCCTCTGTGAATCTTTCGGTTCACTACCTGTAAACACCAGGTGGGGACACTTCTCTGTCCCCACTTATTTCAGCCTGATTGTTTGGCAAAATATCTTAACGTCCTTTGACTAGAGTTCGTTATTCTCCGCTATTCAGGAAATAAAATGAAAGGTCTCATCCATTATCTCACCGCAATATTTATATTTCTGACTCCACTTTACGGCCAGGCAACCATTAAACTGGAAAAAATAAGCCTCTTGGTCAATCAAGAGAAAGGAGAGACAACCGTAAGAGTCGATAATATCGGTAATTATCCTGTGTTGTTATTTTCGTCCGTTGTTAAAAATGCATTAAGCAAGCAAGGAGAAGATCCCTTGTTCATTCTCTCTCCGCCAGCCGCGCGCATTGATCCGGGTAAATCTCAGCTGGTACGCGTCATGCTTGCCGACCCCTCGGGACTTGATAAGGCCCGTCAGCAAATGCGCCATATCTATTTCCAGGAAATTCCCGATATGGGAGAAAAAAGCAACCAACTTAAGGTGAATACTCGGCATCGGGTCGTCGCTATCGCCACGCCCTCCGCGCTGGCAGAAAACAAATCTCCCTGGCAAACCCTGCTCTGGCAACAAAACGGGCATTCTATACAAGTCAAAAATCTCGGCTCTTACGTTGTCAGGTTAGCCCCGACTATCACCGTACAACCCAGCAACCAGCAGTTTGTTTTGGAACAACCTTATTTGCTGCCTGGGCAAACGATCGGTACACGTAAAGGCGATAGGCTTATCAGCCCCCCCTCCCGTTTGCACTTCACGCCAATCAGTAACACAGGGCGCGCCATACCCGATATCACGGTTAACCTTGCCCCAATCCAGTGAGACAGCCTTTGAAATTGCACATACCGTTACGTCTGCTGGTGTTTTGTCTGCCTATCGGCTGTGTCTCGACCAGCCTGGCCGACTACGATATTGAGATGATGCGCGCACTTGGATTGTCCAGTGAGATTGCTGATTACTTTTCCTCTGGAACGAAATTCCCCGCAGGAAAACAATCGCTCTTAATCAGCGTCAACGGCCAAAACCATGGACGGCATGAAGTCAATATCGACAAACAAGGCGAATGGCAATACGACGCTGAACTCGCAGAAAACCTGGGGTTACACCCCTGCAAGCTCAACACTCAAACAGATATGCTGATGAGCCAATGCTATCAAGGCAGCCGCATCGACAATGAAACCGGTAATAATCAATTGATTTTGCTGTTGCCCGAGCGCTATATCCGTCGACAACCGGCCGACTATGAATTTGGTGGCCATGCCCTGATGCTGAATTATACTGCGAGCCGATTCGACAGCCAAAACCACAGCAGTGATTACGCGGCGTTGGAAACCGGCTTTAACAGCAGCAACTGGCTGTTTCGCCATAATGGCACCTATAACAAGTCTGAACGGCATCAGGGGTACACGCCTTATAATAGTTATCTGCAGCGGACATTGACGGGCCACAACGGCATGATGCGTTTGGGACGAGCGACGTTATCAGATTCGCTATACAGCGGCATTACCTTGGACGGCCTGCAATGGCTACCTGACTCGTCACTGTCATTTAGTCAACGCAGTGATGTGCCGGTAGTCGAAGGTATCGCCGAGAGTCAAGCCAAGGTTGAGATTTTTCAGAATGGCAGATTAGTTTACGCCACGCAGGTGCAACCGGGCGCTTTCCACCTGACGGATATCCCCGCGCAGTTCGACGCAGTCGATTTGTCCGTCACCGTCACGGAAAGCAACGGTAGCCGCAAACAATTCATCGTCCCTTATCTGACGACCTCAGGGCGCTCTACTCCCCGCCAGGGTAGTTACTCCCTTGCTCTCGGGCGCACTCACAGCCTGGAAAAAAGCACAGAAATGCCTTTCATCACGAGCTCATTCTCTTTGCCATGGCTCAACCATCACCAGGTGAGAGGGGGAAGTTTCCTCAGCCGTGATTATCGCGGCATCGCCGCCGGTTATAGCGTTGCCGATAGCGATTATCGTTTTACGGCCTTGACCCACGTGGCGCAGTCGCCAAGTGGAAAGGGCACCAAGCTGCAGCTGAATAGCGCATTGCCTCTGATAAAAAACCTTAAGCTGAACGCCGGTTACAGCATCCAATCAGAGCGATACCGTTCTCCCACACAGCTTAGTTCTCCGCGTAAAGATGGCAGCGAAGAGACTTATTGGCCTGTACCGCAGGGTGCATCATCTTCACACCAACGCCAGAGCTACAGCCTGGGCCTAGGCTGGCACCATAAGTACATTGGAAATCTGTCTTTAGGCGCTACACGCACTGAAGGGGGAGGTGAGCAACAGAATCAGCGAGTCTACGCCTTCTGGAACCGTCAATTTGGCGCAGCCACCGTTGGCGTTAGCCTGGAAAAAGAGCGCAGCCGCGACGTTCGCGATAACGATACCCGACTGTTCGCCACCCTTTCATTACCGCTTGGAAAAAACCGACGTTATAGCGCCAATATGATAAGTAACGGAAGAAATCGTAGCATCAGCAATTCGCTTTCCGGCCAAGCGCTGAATGGCGATCTGGCGTATGGACTCAATGCAACGCAAGGCACCCAATCCAATAACGGCACCTATTCAGGCAATGTGAACTACTTGAGTCCGTTTACCACTCTTTCCGGCAGCTATAGCCATCTGTCAGAAAATCAACAAGCATCTTACTACAGCGCCACAGGCTCCCTGGTGGCAGACAGCAGCGGGTTAACGCTCTCACCTCAGAAAATCGGCGATACCTTCGGCGTCTTGACGATACCGGGCCTCGCCGGAATCAGCGTGTCCACGCCAGGCGGAAAGGTGAAAACCTATGGCAAGCAGGGTAAGGCCGTCATCCCAAGGCTGCGTGAATATCAACCCAGCCTGATTAACGTGGACACCAGCACCTTGCCCCCCGGTGCTGATATCGACAACGGCGTGCGCAATATCAATCTGGCACGTGGCAGCGTTAAACATATCAATATCAATGCCATTAATACATTGCGGGCCATTGTTCAAATTAGCTATGCCGACGGAACAAAACCCGCTATCGGCAGCATGATTTTGGATGAACAACAACGAGTGGTCGCTTTTACCAATGATCAGGGCGCTGCCTTCATTGAACATCAGAAGGCACGCCGCGCGAAGAACGATGCGTCATCACAACGCTTCAGCATGAAAACCTCTTCGGGGCAAGTATGTTATTTCGCAATTGCTGCGGACACCTCTCCCCGCAATCGTGCCGGCATCAGCCACTCCGAAGCCGTGTGTCGCTAAACGTTCATCGATATCAGGAGAAAATATGAAAGTGATTTATTACTGGTTAACAGCTATCGCCATCAGTTTTGGGGCTAACGCTAACTGTACGCTAACGGCCACACAAAACAGCGTTTATCTGGGAGAGCACAATATCGGGTCACTGTCTCAACAATCCACTCTGCTGCACAGCGCCCCATTGCAGTATCGGTTGACTTGCGATGAGCCGGTGCAGTTACAGGGATTCACTCTACGGGAGAATAGAAACCTGGCAGAAGGAGGTGGCGCAGCCGATGCTTCTAACTATCTCAGCCTCACGCTTGATGAATTACGCAACGGTGATGATGAGCCAATTGCCTTTTCACTTGGCCCCGGGCTGCCGAGCCAAAGACATCTGCCCAGCTATCGTTTATCCGTCGATCGTGAAGCATTACACATTCTTGTACCGGATAACGAGATTGGGCAACACTTCACTCTGTCATTAACAGTGTCCAGTTTCGCCACCTCCGCGACACAACTGCGTCAACAGCAACGCGATAACATCCCGCTATCGACCCAACTGCTTGTCAGCGCTAACTATCTTGATCCCGACGTTCGGTGAATACGCTAACCTCGACCAGGCAGCTCATGGCGTTCGGCCCCTGCGTCAACGATGAGGTGCCGATATCCAGCGTCAGCACGTTCGGGTTGCCCGCCTGTTCGACCGGCCGGCGCTGCGCGTCGTAACCCGGCTCGAACCAGGCGCCGGTCGCCATCAACACCACGCCGCGCGTCACGCCGTCGGTGAGAGTCGCCCCTGCCAGGCAGCTGCCGCGCGCATTGCTGACCAGCACTTCGCTACCCTCTGCCACGCCGCGCTGCGCCGCGTCTTCCGGATGCATATACAGGGTTTCGCGCCCGGCGGTCTTATTGCCCTGCGCCAGCGGCGCCGGATCCATCTGGCTGTGCAGACGATCGCTCGGTTGGATGGAGATCAGATGCAGCGGCCAGTTTTCGGCCTGCGGCGCGCCCAGCCACTCCACCGGCGGCTGCCACTGCGGATGCGGCGCGAAATCTTCGTAGTGATAACCGGCGATCCGCTCGCTGAACAGTTCGATCTTGCCGCTGGGCGTCTGCAGCGGACTCGCCTGCGGATCGGCGCGGAACGCGTCAAAAAAGACGAATTCCTTGGCCGGCGCGGGCAGTTCGACATAGCCCCGGAGCCAAAAATCCTCAAACTCGGGCCAGGCGACGCCGGCACGCCGCTGCGCCGCGCCGCATTGCCGATAAATCTCTTCGATCCAGGCCCGCTCGTCGCGGTTTTCGGTAAAGCGTTCGCGATAGCCCAGGCGCTCCGCCAGATCGGCGAAGATATCGAAATCGTTGCGCGCCTGGTGCTGCGGCAAAATCGCCTCATGCATCGCCAGCACGTAGCGATCGCGCGAGGAGCCGCCGATATCGTTGCGCTCCAGCGAACTGGTGACCGGCAACACGATATCCGCCATTTTGGCCGCCGCCGTCCACCAGATATCTTGTACGATCACCGTATCCGGCTTCTGCCAGCCTTCCACCAGCCGGTTCAGCTGCTGATGGTGATGGAACGGGTTGCCGCCGGCCCAGTGCACCAGGTGGATATCCGGGTACTGCCGCGTCTCGCCGCAAAATTGATAGGCTTCGCCGGGGTGCAGCAGCATGTCGCAAATGCGCGCCACCGGGATCGCCAGCCCGGCCGGGTTATCCCCTACCGGCATGGTCGGTGCGGGGGTGTCCACGCGCGGGTTACCGACGCCGTTCATCGAGCCGTGACCGAACGAGAAACCGCCGCCCGGCAGCCCCACCTGGCCCAACATCGACGACAGCGCGATCATCATCCAATACGGTTGCTCGCCGCGGTGTGCGCGCTGCACGGAGTAGGAACAGGTGATGAAACTGCGCACGCCGATCAGCTGCCGCGCCAGCAGCGCGATGCGCGCCGCCGGAATGCCGGTAATGGCGCTGGCCCAGGCCGGCGTTTTCGCCACGCCGTCGCTCACGCCGTTCAGGTAATCCGCCAGCTGTTGATAGCCCACGCAGTGGCTGTGCAGGAAGGCTTCGTCCTGCGCGCCCAACTGCTGGATTTCGTAAGCCAGCGCCAGCATCAGCGCCACGTCGGTATTCGGCCGGATCGGGATCCATTCCGCGTTGACGAACCCGGGGCAGTCGTCGCGCATCGGGCTGATGTTGACAACCGGCGTGCCCTTCTGCGCCAGCTTTTGCAGCCAGGGCTTGAGCGCATGCTCCGCCGCGCCGCCGGAAGAGACCTGGGCGTTTTTCAGCGCCAGCCCGCCAAACGCCACAAACAGCTCGCAATGCTCCACCACGCTCGGCCAACTGGTGACGCGCCCGGTCAACGGCGAGAAAGTGCCGATCACATATGGCAGGAAAAACTGCGCCGCGCCCCAGCTGTAGTTGCCCTGCTGATCGACCCCGCCGCCACCGCTGAAATAGAATCGCCGCACCAGCGAACGCGCATGATGCAAACGCCCGGCCGACGACCAGCCATAAGAACCGGTGAACAGCCCGGAGGGACCGTAGCGATCGCGCACCCGGCGGTTCTCCTGCGCCACCAAATCGAGCGCCAGCTCCCAGTCCACCTCGACGAAATCTTCCCTGCCGCGCAGCGTACGGTCGCTGCCCTCGCGCTTTTGCAGCCACGAGCGGCGCACCGCCGGCTTGCGGATACGTTTGTCGGAGTAGACCATCGGTACGATGGAATCGAGCAACGGCGAAGGATCGGGATCGTCGACGAAGGGCTCACAACGGATAAGCCGCCCGTCTTCAACCACGGCGGTATAAGCGCCCCAATGGGCGAGCTGCGGATAGCGTTTAATGGACATGGCATTCTCGGCGCAAATCGGAATGCACAGACGTTACCTCAGCCCGCCGCCAGAGCCAACGTACAAATTGCGCTATCGTTCGGCAGCCGATGGTTATGCGTACAGACTCGAAGAGATTCTGCAACGGCCACCACAAGTTACGCACGAGACCGCTTGCAGCCCCGGATTTTTTCCGCAAAACTGGGGGATGTAAGCGATTACCCAGGATGTGTTGACTGATATGGCTACGATAAAGGATGTTGCCAGGCTGGCGGGTGTTTCCGTGGCCACGGTGTCCCGCGTGATAAACAATTCCCCCAAGGCCAGCGAAGGGTCGCGCACTGCGGTGCTGGCCGCCATGGAACAACTGCAGTACCACCCTAACGCCAACGCTCGGGCACTGGCGCAGCAATCCACCGAAACGCTGGGCCTGATCGTCTCCGACGTTTCCGATCCCTTCTTCGGCGCGATGGTCAAAGCAGTCGAGCAGGTGGCCTACGCCACCCACAATTTTCTGCTGATTGGTAACGGTTACCACGACGCCGAAAAAGAGAGACAGGCGATTGAACAGCTGGTGCGGCACCGCTGCGAAGCGCTGGTGGTGCACGCCAAAAAGCTGAGCGATCAGGAACTTTGCGGCTGGATGCAACAGATCCCGGGCATGGTGCTCATCAACCGCACGCTGCCGGGTTTTGAAACTCGCTGCGTGGCGCTAGACGATCGCTACGGCGCCTGGCTGGCGACCCGTCATCTGGTCCAGCAAGGGCATCAACGCATCGCCATCATCTGCTCCACCCACCAGATTTCCGACGCCACCGACCGGCTGCAGGGCTATCTCGACGCGCTGCAGGAACACGGCATTGCGGTGGATGAAAAGCTGATCGCCTACGGCGAACCGGACGAGATCGGCGGCGAACAGGCGATGACCGAGTTGCTCGGCCGAGGCCGTTCGTTCTCCGCCATTACCTGCTACAACGATCCGATGGCCGCCGGCGCGCTGTCGGTGCTGAGCGACAACAGCGTCGACGTGCCGGGGCAAATTTCGCTGATCGGTTTCGACGACGTGTTGATTTCGCGCTACCTACGCCCACGCCTGACCACCATTCGCTACCCTATCGTCGCGATGGCCACTCAGGCGGCAGAGCTGGCGCTGGCGCTGGCCAACCGGCAACCGCTGCCGGAAATTACCAACATGTTCAGCCCGACGCTGGTGCGCCGCCACTCGGTCGCCACCCTCAACAACGCGCACGAACAGCCGTAATTCGCGCCGCCGCATGGGTGAGCCGTCACCCATGCGCTCAGATTGCGCAGCCCGCCGCATTTCTCGCTTTTGGATTTTTTCCGCTCCCAGCGTTCGCGCATATTGTTGGCACAATAACCTTTACACTATATAGCATAAACACTATATTCGGAGCGCGTCATGTGGCAAGTGGTGACCGTCGAACGGTTTGACGACTGGTTTTTAGCGCTGAACAACGCCCAGCAAACAAGTATCCTGGCGGCGATCTACAAATTGCAGACGTTCGGCCCGCAATTGGCGCGGCCGCATGCCGATACGCTGCATTTTTCCGACGCGGTCCGGCAGTTGAAGGAGCTGCGCATTCAACATCGCGGGCGCCCTTTCAGGGTATTTTTCGCCTTTGACCCACAGCGGCAAGCGGTATTGCTGTGCGGCGGCGATAAAACCGGCGACCAACGCTTTTACCAGCGCATGTTGCCCATCGCCGCCATGGAGTTTTCACATTATCTGGCAACCCGGAGGTAGTGCAGATGGCCAAACCTTTATCCCAACTGATCGATAAACTCGATCCCGCCGTCGTTGCCGCCGCCAGGCAAAAAGCGGACCAGGAGATTTTCGAGCTGCGGCTGGCGATGCTGAGGGAAGAGCTGGCGGTCTCTCAGGTTGAATTGGCGAAGCGGCTCGGCATCAGCCAACCCTCCGTCGCCAATTTGGAAAAGCGCGGCAGCGAAATCAAACTGTCATCGCTCAAACGCTATATTGAGGCCATGGGCGGCACGCTGTCGCTGGATGTGCAATTGCCCAATGGCCAGCACCGCCGCATGACGCTGTAAAGCGGGCGCAGCACGCCCGCCCGCTTATCAGATAAGCTCCAGCGCGATCAGCTCTTCGATGGTCTGGCGACGGCGGATCAAACGCGGCTCACCGTTTTCGAACAGCACTTCGGGCAACAGCGGGCGGCTGTTGTAGTTGGAGGACATCGACGCGCCGTAGGCGCCGGTGTCGTGGAACACCAGATAATCGCCGATCTGGACCGGCGGCAGCTCGCGGGTTTCCACGCCGCCGCCCGCCTGCTGGGTGAACACGTCGCCGGATTCGCACAGTGGCCCGGCGATCACCGTTTCGCGCAGCGGTTGCCCCGAGGTATCGCGCCCATCGGCCGGCAACAGCGAAATATGATGATAGCTGCCGTACATCGCCGGGCGCATCAAATCGTTAAAACCGGCGTCCACCAGCACGAAGTGGCGGCTGCCCATGTCTTTTACCGCCCGCACTTCGGCCACCAAGACGCCCGCTTCCGCCATCAGGAAACGCCCCGGTTCGATCTCCAGCTGCACCGGATGCCCCAGATGCGCGGCGATGCGTTCACGCGCCCGGTTCCACAAACCGAAATAGTGTTCGGTATCGATCGCCTCTTCGCCGTACTGGTACGGGATAGACAGGCCGCCGCCGGCGGAAATGGCGCTGATGTCATGACCGAGATCGATCACCTGCTGCACCATCGCATCGCAGACCCGTTCCAGATGCTGGTAATCGACGCCGGAACCGATGTGCATGTGCACGCCGATCAGCTTCAGGCCGTAGCGGCGGATCTTCTCCACCGCCTGCGGCAGGTCGGCATACCAGATACCGTGCTTGCTGTTCTCGCCGCCGGTGTTGGTTTTCTGGCTATGGCCGTGGCCAAACCCCGGGTTAATGCGCAGCCACACCGGGTGCCCTGCGGAAACCTGGCCGAGCTGATCCAGCATGTCGATGGAACCGGCGTTGACCGGGATCTTCAATTCGCTGACGCGCGCCAGCGTGGCGTGATCCAACACGTCCGCAGTAAACACGATCTCGCTCGGTTCGCCGCCCGGCTGAAAACCGGCCCGCAGCGCCCGTTCGATCTCGCCCAGCGACACCGAATCCACCTTTACGCCCTGCTCGCGCATCAAGCGCAAAATATGAATGTTCGAACAGGCCTTCTGCGCGAAACGGACAGTATCGAAATGGCGCAGCTGAGCGATGCGCTGGCTGATAATGTCCGCATCATAGGCCCAGACCGGGCAGCCGAAACGCTGCGGCAAGGCCAATAGGTTAGCGGCGTTCAACGCGGTGGAGGTGTCGTGCAACGGGCGTGGCATGGTGATATTCCCAATTCGAAAATGACGGCAGATAAAGCCATAGTGCCGCACGCTGAATCGGGTGGAAAATATCTATTTAGCCGTAGTCTATTCATTTATGATATGGCTTTCCCCTTAACCGAGCGGCCTCGCCATGCACAGCATCTCTTTGCGGCAGATCGAAATTTTTCGGGCGGTGATGACCACCGGCAACCTGACCGAGGCGGCAGCCCTGCTGCAAACCTCGCAACCGACCGTCAGCCGAGAGTTGGCGCGCTTTGAGAAGCTGATCCGGCTGCAGCTGTTCGACCGAGTGCGCGGCCGCTTGTCCCCCACCGTGCAGGGGTTACGGCTGTTCGAAGAGGTGCAACGTTCCTATTATGGCCTCGATCGCATCGTCAACGCCGCCGCCGGCATCCGCCAGTTTCAGCAGGCACAGCTGTCGATCGTGTGCCTGCCGGTATTTTCTCAATCGCTGTTGCCGGCGGTGTGCCGGCCCTTTATCGAACGTTATCCGGAAGTCAGCTTCAGCGTCATCCCGCAAGAGTCGCCGCTGCTGGAAGAGTGGCTGTCTGCCCAGCGCCACGATCTCGGGCTGACGGAAACCACCCTGACGCCGGCGGGCACCGAGCGGGTGACGTTGATGACGTTGAACGAAGTCTGCGTGCTGCCGACGGGCCACCCGCTGCTGGCGAAAGATCGGCTAACGCCGCAGGACTTCGCCGGGCAGAACTTTATCAGCCTGTCGAGCACCGACAGCTATCGTCACTTGCTGGATGCGCTGTTCGGCGAACAGGGCGTCGAGCGCCGCATGGTGATGGAAACGCACAGCGCGGCGTCAGTGTGCGCCATGGTGAGAGCCGGTGTCGGGGTGTCGATCGTCAACCCGCTGACGGCGCTCGACTATGCCGGCAGCGGCGTGCACGTGCGGCCGTTCAGCATCGACGTGCCGTTCACCGTCAGCCTGATCCGGCCGCTGCACCGCCCTTCATCGGCGCTGGTCACCGCCTTTATCGACCATCTTCATCAGCAGGCCGCCACCTTTGCCGCCCGGCTGGCCGCCGCCGTCAGGCGCTGAAAACGGCGTGGGAATATTGCCGAAGCATCAGCGCAGCGTCGCCTGCCACTGCGGATCGGTGGCGAACCACCCCACCAAAAAGTCCAGCATGGTGCGCAAGGTAGCGGGCATCTGACGGCGTGAGGTATAGATGCCGTAGATGCCCATCGACTGCGGCCGGTAATCCGGCAACAGTTCGACCAGTTCGCCGCTGGCCAGCAGCGGCGCCGCCGAATAATAGGGCTGCATGGAAATGCCCGCCCCCTGCACCGTGCCGGCCATCAGCACCACCGACTCGTTGGCGCTCAGGTTACCGCTGACCGCCACCGCAGATTTCACCCCCTGAGCGTCGAAGTGCCACAGGCTTTTGCCGAAATAGGAGTAGGTCAGACAGTTGTGCAACGCCAGATCCTGCGGTTGACGCGGGGTGCCGTGCGCCGCCAGATACGCCGGTGCGGCGCACACCACCGATGCGCAGGTGGACAGCGGGCGGGCGATCAGGTTGGGATCCAGCTCGTTGGTGATGCGCAGCGCCAGATCGATGCGCTCTTCCACCAGGTTCACCGCCCGGTTGTTCATCTGCAGATCGACCGCCACCTGCGGGTGACGCTTCAAATACTGAGCGACGGCCCCCACCAGCGCCGTTTGCCCAAGCGACTGCGAACAGGTGATGCGCAGCAGGCCGCGCAGCTCATCGCTCTGCCCTTCCTCCACCAGGTCGATCTCCCCCGCCAGCGCCAGCATTTGCCGACAGCGTTCCAGAGTGCGCTCACCGGCGTCGGTCAGACTAAGCTTACGGGTAGTGCGGTGCAGTAAACGCGCCCCGGCCCATTGCTCCATCTGTGCCAGGTAGCGCGTCACCATCGCGCGCGACATCTCCAGCGTTTCCGCGGCGGCGATCATGCTGCCGCGATCGACGATGGTGACAAAAACCTCAGCGGCGGTAATGCGATCCATAATTAGTCCGATTTATGCAACGAATAATTGCTTATTATCCGGTTTTTCTATCGCTTTATGCAACCTAACATCATTACAACATTAACCGATACCTAAGGACCTCTGCCCATGTTTAAGAAATCACTGTTAACTCTGGCCTTCACCGGCGTCGCCACCCTCAGCACCTACGCCACCGCGGCCGATACCCTGACCATGGAAGTGTATAACCCGGGCGAGAAAAGCGTGTTCCCGGTGTCTTCCGAAATCATCAGCGGTAAACACGAAGTGGCGCTGATCGACGCTCAGTTCCAACGCAACGACGCTGAAGAGCTGGTGAAAAAGATCAAGGCGACCGGCAAGAAACTGACCACCGTTTATATCAGCCACTCAGATCCGGATTTCTATTTCGGTCTGGACGTGATTAAAGCGGCCTTCCCGGAAGCGAAAATCATCGCTTCGCCAGGCACCATCAAGGACATCAACGCCACTAAAGACGGCAAAGTCGCCTACTGGGGCCCGATCCTGAAAGACAACGCGCCAAAAACCGTGATCGTGCCGCAGCCGCTGCAGGGCGACAGCTTCACCATCGACGGCCAGAAAGTGGAAGTGAAAGGCCTGAACGGCCCGACCCCCGAGCGCACCTTCGTCTGGATCCCGGCGCTGAAAGCGGTCGTAGGCGGTGTCGCGGTCGCCGGTGACAACATCCACCCGTGGATCGCCGACAACCAGAGCGTGGAATCGCGCCAGCACTGGCAGCAGACGCTGAAAAACATCGAAGCGCTGAAGCCGCAGGTCGTCGTGCCGGGCCACTTCCTGCCGGGCGCAGCGCAAACGCTGGCATCGGTGCACTTTACCCAGAAATACCTGACCACGCTGGAAGCCGAACTGCCGAAAGCCAAGGATTCCGCCGCGCTGATTGAAGCGATGAAAAAGCACTACCCGACGCTGAAAGACGAGTCGAGCCTGGAACTGAGCGCGAAGGTGCTGAAAGGCGAGATGAAGTGGCCGCAATAAGCGCCCGTGCGTGATTGAACCAGCCCTGGCGCCGCGGTGAGCTGCCGCGCGCCAGGCGAGGAGTAAAGATGACCGAAACCACTCTGCATTACATTTTCGATCCGCTGTGCGGCTGGTGCTACGGCGCCGCGCCGCTGGTGAAAGCGGCTCAGAGCCTCCCCGGGCTGAAGGTCGTGCCGCACGCCGGCGGCATGATGACCGGCAACAACCGCCGCCAAATCACCGACGAATGGCGCAACTACGTCATTCCGCACGACAAACGCATCGCCGAGATGACGGGCCAGCCTTTTGGCGAAGCCTATTTCAACGGCCTGCTACGCGACACCACGGCGGTGATGGATTCCGAGCCGCCAATCACCGCTATCCTGGCGGCGGAAAAGCTGGCGGGACGCGGGCTGGACATGCTGCACCGCATTCAGCAGGCGCACTATCAGGAAGGCCGGCGCATCGCCGACACGCCGGTGCTGGAAGCGTTGGCGAAAGAGCTGGGGTTGCCTTCGGCGGCGTTTATCGCCGAAATGCGTTTCAACAGCGGCGCGCCGACCGCGCAACACATCGCGGAAGGCCGGGCGCTGCTGGCCAAAGTGCAAGGCCAGGGCTTCCCGACCTTTGCGCTGCAGGACAGCGAAGGCCGCCTGCATCTGCTGCCGGCCGGCAACTATCTGGGTAACGTGGAAGCCTGGAAAAACCTGCTGGGCGCCGCCGCGCTGGCATAACCAACCTTTCTCGCCCCGGCTGCCGGGGCGGGTCATTCGACCCGCACGAACCGCCCTTCCGCCCGCACGTTGTGACCGAACCCGCAATCCCCCCGCGTGTGCATCTCCAGCGCTTGCTCACCAAACGCCATCGTCACGTCGCAGACCTGCGCGCTTTCCGAGTCATGCTGGTGGTAGACCGCCTTGCCGTGCTCGATCGGCAGCTCGGCGGTGAAGTCGCCCATGTTCGGGCCGTAATACAGCCCCATCTGCGGCATGGCGTAGCCGGAAAAATCAATCAGCCAGCGCTCGCCCTGCGGCTTCACCGTCACCTCGCTCCACACGCCGCGCCCGGCGTATTGCCAATACACGCCGCCCGGCCCCTGCGGCTGCGGACGCTGCGCCAGCCGTTGGCGCAACAGGCTCATGTTGTGCTGCGATTTGTCATCGTGCGGCGCCAGCGCCAGATAGGCCTGCGCCTTGAGCAATTCCCCGGCGTGCATCAGCGACAGCGCCACGTTGTTGTAGGCCGTGGCGACGGCCTGCTCGCTCAGGCCGCAAAACTCGCTCCAGGCCGCCTGATCGCGAAAGATGTCGGCAGCTTTGGCGTAATTCTGCCGCTGATAGGCCTTTTTTCCCAGCTCGGCGTAGCTCGCCACCTTTTGGCAGTCGGCGGCAATGTCCGGCTCGTCAATGTGCGCCCAGGCCCGGGCGCTGGCGAAGACGCCGCAGGTCAGCAACAGGGGAAACCAAGCCTTCATCGTTTATCCTTTCTGCAAAAATTCGGCGCCAGTATAACCGCCCGGCGGCAGAGTGTATGCCGCAATTGCGCCCACCTGCACGCTGCCGGCGATTCAGCCGCCTTATTTCAAACGGTTAGCGGAGTTAAAACTGCTTACAGTCACGGTTTGTTTGTTACCGGCCCGCAGCCCATGCTGAACGAAATACCGCAATTATCGAGCCGTTATGAACGCAACCCCCCTGCAGAAACACGCCGTGTGGCAGCTGATCAAACCCTTTTGGGTGTCGGAGGAGCGATGGCGCGCCTGGATGATGCTGATCGCCATCGTCGTCCTGTCGCTCGGTCTGGTCTATATCAGCGTGCAGATCAACCAATGGAACCAGGTGTTCTACGATGCGCTGCAGAACAAAAACTACCCGGTATTCAAGGCGCAGCTGTGGCGCTTTACCTATCTGGCGCTGATCTTCATCGTGCTGGCGGTCTACAAGATCTACCTGACTCAGGGGCTGCAGATGCGCTGGCGGCGCTGGATGACGGAAAAGTTCATGGAAAAATGGCTGGCGCACCAGGCGTATTACCACACCGAGCAGCAGCAGATCGTCGATAACCCCGATCAGCGTATTGCCGAAGATCTCAACGTATTGACCCAATATACCCTGTCGCTGTCGCTCGGGCTGCTCTCCAGCCTGGTGACGCTGTTTTCCTTTATCGACATCTTGTGGCACGTCAGCGGGCCGATGACCTTCGCGCTCGGCCAGCACGCCATCACGCTGCCCGGTTATATGGTGTGGTTCGCGCTGCTGTATGCGGTGCTGGGATCGCTGCTGATCTGGTGGGTCGGCAAACCGCTGGTCATGCTGGGCTTCAATCAGGAACGGTACGAGGCGAACTTCCGTTTCGGCCTGATCCGCATCCGCGAAAACAACGAAGCCATCGCGCTGTACCACGGCGAACCGCGCGAGGCGCAGCAGCTGGGCGATCGTTTCGACACCATTCGCAGCAACTGGTGGGCAATTATGCGCATCACCCGGCGGCTGAACATCGCCACCAACTTCTACGGCCAGTTCGCCATCGTGTTTCCCCTGCTGGTGGCGGCGCCGCGCTACTTCTCCGGCGCCATCCAGATGGGCGGCCTGATGCAGATCGCCTCGGCCTTCGGCCAGGTGCAGGGTGCGCTGTCATGGTTTATCGACGCGTTTAACGATTTGGCGACCTGGAAAGCCTGCGTCAACCGTTTGGCCGGTTTCAACGCCGCCGTCGATCAGGTGCATCATCAGCCGCGCGGCATTCAGCTGCGGGAAGAGACCGCCCATCCGTTAACGCTGAATAACCTCAGCCTGAACTTGCCCGACGGCCAGCTGCTGCTGGCCGGCGCCGAGATGACGCTGCAACGCGGCGATCGCCTGCTCATCGTCGGCCCTTCCGGCTGCGGCAAGTCGACGCTGCTGCGGGCCGTCGCCGGTATCTGGCCTTACGGCGCGGGGACTATCGGGGTAGCGGCCAACGCCAACACGCTGTTCCTGCCGCAGCGCAGCTACATTCCGATCGGCACGCTGCGCGAAGCGTTGAGCTACCCGAGCCTGGCGTCGGAATACAGCGATCCGCAGCTGATGCGGGTGCTGGAAAACTGCCGCCTGAAGCACCTGCAGCGCTGGCTGGATACCTCCGCCAACTGGAGCCATCGCCTGTCGCCGGGCGAGCAACAGCGGCTGGCGTTCGCCCGCGCCTTGTTGATTCGCCCGAGTATTCTGTTCCTCGACGAGGCCACCAGCGCGCTGGACGACGAAACCGAACAGTTGATGTACTGCCTGCTGGTGGATGAACTGCCGGACGTGACGCTGATCAGCGTGGCGCACCGCAACAGCGTGGCGAAGTACCACCAGACCTGCTGGCGCTTCAGCCGCAGCGAAGATCAACCGGCGCGCCTGGCGCTGAGCCCGCTGCCGGTATAACCCACAGAGCCGGGCGCTACCGCGCCCGGCGTTCGTTCAGATGCCGTCGGTCTGCACGTCTTCGCATTTCATCCGGCGGCGCTCATGCCACAGGCTGGTCAGGCCGCGTTTGCCGCACGCCAGCGCCACCTCGCGAAACTCATCCAGGCTCAACCCGTCGCGCTCCAGCATCATTTCCGCCGCCAGCTGCATATTGACGCCGGTCAGCACTTCGCAATCGCCCTGCGCATCCGCCAGTTCGCAGGCGCTGCGGAACGGTGAGCCGCCGAGCATGTCGGTGAGAAACACCACGCCGTCCGGCTGCGCCACCGCCGCCAGCGCCGAGCGCAAGGCGTCGTTGAGCTGCGCGGTGCTCATCTGTTCGGGGAAATCGACCGCCGCGCAGTGCGGCTGCGGCCCCACCACCTGTTCCACCGCCTGCAACAGCCCGGTGGCGAAGCCGCCGTGGCCGGTAATCACAATGCCTGGCATAGCCCACTCCTCACAAAATGCCGATAAATTTGCCCGCCACGCCGATCGCTACGGTGACGCCAATCAGCTTCACCGGCGAGAAGCCGCGCTTCATCAGGAAGAAAATGAGCAGCGTGAAGCACAGCGGCAACAGGTTGGGCATCAACTTGTCCAGCACGTCGGTCTGCAGCGCCACGCTGGCCTTGCCGGCATGCATGACCAGCGGCGTGGACAGGTGTACATACGAGGCCACCAGCGCGCCGATCACCGTCATGCCGACGATCGACGCGGCGTGAGAAATGCGCCGGGTGTGGGTCTTCAACAGCGCCAGCGCGCTGGTGCCGGCCTGATAGCCGTAGTGCGCCAGCCCGAAACGCAGGCCGAAGTGGAACAGGTTGAACAGCAGCAGGAAAACAATCGGCCCGAACAGGCTGCCCTCCAGCGCCAGCGAAGCGCCTATCCCGGCGCATATCGGCAACAGCGTCAGCCAAAACAGCGCGTCGCCGATGCCGCCGAGCGGCCCCATCAGCGCCACTTTCACCGCGCGAATAGTGGAGATCTTCTCCTTGTTCTGCTCCATCGCCAGCACCAGGCCGGACAGGAAGGTGACGTCGAACGGGTGCACGTTGATAAATTCCATGTGCATCTTCATCGAGTTGGCCAGATCCTGCGGGTTGCGGTGGATCTTGCGCAGCCCGGGGATCAGCTGATACAGCCAGCCGCCCGCCTGCATGCGTTCGTAGTTGAACGACGCCTGCAGCAGCAGCGAACGCCAGGCCATGCGGTTGATGTCGCCGCGCGTCAGCGCTTCGGCGGGCTGGCTGTCCAGATAGTCGTCCTGCTCCACCTGACTGGTGGCCAGCGCCTGCGCCATGCGTTGCTCGGCCTTTTGCGCCAGCAGATCGTCGGAATCGTTAAATGCCATCTTCGGCGTCCTCCTGCGGAGCGGGCCGGGCCGTCGCCTCTGCCGCGCCGCGTTGCGTGTTGAAGAAGTCGATCAAGGCGATCGCCAGGGCACCCAGCGCCACCGCCAGGATCGGCAGCTTGAGGAACGTGACCGAGATGAAGCCGAGGATAAAATAGGCCACGTAGGTTTTTTTCATCATCACCTTCATCAGCAGCGAGAAGCCGATCGCCGGCATCATGCCGCCCGCCACCGCCAGCCCGTCCAGCAGCCAGCCCGGCGCCTTCTGCACCATGGCACTGGCCGCATCGGCGCCGAAGTAAATCGGCAGGAACGCCACCACGAAATAGAAGATGAACAGAATGCTGATGCCGAGGTAATTCACCCGTTCGATGCCACGCCAGTTCAGCTCTTTCACCATGCGATCGCAGCGGTGCATCATCGGTGAGAACAGCGTAAACAGCAGCGTGATGCAGCCCTGCACCGCAATCGAGAACGGTACCGCCACGCCGATCGCCACTTTAGGATCGGCCTTGGTCAGAATGGCGAACGCGGTGCCGATCACCCCACCGATCACCACGTTCGGCGGTTGGGCACCCGCCAGCGGCACCATCCCCATCCACACCAGCTCCAGCGTGCCGCCCACCAGCAAGCCGGTGTAGACGTCGCCCAAAATCAACCCCACCAGCGGCCCCATCACCACCGGCCGGTGGAAGTGGGTCAGGCCGTCGAACAGGTCAACCCCCGCCAGCCCGGCCAACAGCGCAATCAATAACGCATCCGTCAACATGCTTTCCCCCTGGCTCAAAAGAGCAGTTTGCCGATCGCCTCGCCCGCCTCATCCGGCACCCGGCGTACCTCGCATTCCACGCCCAGTGCCGCCAGCGCGCGAAACGCGGCCACGTCGCCGTCGTCCAGCGACACCGTTTTGTGCACCTGCCGCTTCCCCTCGGCGAAGTGCATGTTGCCGACGTTGACGAAACGGATCGGCACCCCGCCGCGCACCAGCGTCAACACGTCCTGCGGCGTTTTGCACACCAGAAAGATCTTCTGCCGATCCGCCGCCTTGTGGATCACGTCGATGGTTTTCTGCAGCGTGAAGTAGCGGGTCTGCACCCCTTCCGCCACCACCATGTCCATCAGGTTCTGCTGCACCGGATCGGCGGCGGCCTCGTCGTTGGCCACCACCACCAGGTTGGCGCCGAGGGTGTTGGTCCAGGTCACGCCCACCTGGCCATGCACCAGGCGATTGTCGATGCGGGTCATTAAAATGTTCGGCATGTCAGCGGCCCTCCGGGTAGCAGGCGGCGTGATAATCGTCGAGCACCTGCGTCACTTTATGCAGCACCCACTCCTGCGGATCGGCGCTCAACTCGCCGGCGTTCAGCGCCCGCGCCTGATCCGGCAGGTACTGGCTGAGCAGCGCCAGCGGCGCCGGGCTGCGGCGCAGGTTGTCCAGCAAACCGTCGACCGCCTGCTGCACCTGCGGCTGCGGCCAGTAGTAACGCACCCGATCGCTCAGGCTGTAGTGGCGATCGAGATACTGTTGGTGCGGCGTACCGTGGTAATAGCGGCTCCACTGCTGAGGCTGCTCGCGCATCACCTGCTCCAGCGTGGCGCACAGCTGCGCCGACTGGCGTTCCCCCAGCCATTCACGCTCGATGCGATCGAGGGCGAACAGCGCTTCGCGCAGCGCGAAGGTCAGCGCCGGCCCTACCTTCAGAATGGCGAAGTGATCGCGCACCAACTGACGGTAGGCCTGCGGCGGCTGATAGTCCGTGGAGTGAGCTTCATAGATCATGCCCGGCTGCCGTTCGATGAAATGGCTCAATGCGCTGGCACGCTGCGGCTGATAGCGTTCGACGCTGTGGTGATCGAACTCGACGCCCGGCTGTACCACCAGCGCGATAGTTCGCTGCCAGGCATCGTTCAACTCGGCCTTTTGCCAGGCGATGCGGTGCGTTTCCAGCGTTTGCGCCACCGCCTGCGGCGTGGTGACCTGCAGACCCGCCAGCGCCTCCTGTGCGCCACCCGGCACCGGCACTTCTGTGCCGATCACATAAACCGGCGCTTCGCCGCCGCTCTGCGCCCAGGCCCGCTCCGCCACCGCGCACAGGCGCGCCGCACGCTCGGCGACCGTGGCATCCCCCAGGGGCGAGGGATCGCCGGCGCACGACATGGAACAATCGAGGTGAATTTTGCGAAATCCGGCGCGAACGTAATCGTCGATCAAGGTTTCCGCCAGCGCCATCGCCTCCTGAGCCGGGCGATCTTGCCAGGCGTTGGGCCCCAGATGATCGCCGCCCAGCCACACTCGCTCGCGCGCCAGGCCAACCTCATCCGCCAGGCGCCACAGCGCATCGCGGAACTGGGCCGCCGTTTGGCCGGTATAGCCGCCGAACTGATTGACCTGGTTGGACGTCGCCTCTACCAACACCGGCGTGCCGCGCGCTTTGGCCTGCCGCAGCGCGGCCTTCAGAACCCAGGGATGGGCGGAACAGACGGAAAAGATCCCGACCGGCATACCGGCCTTGTGCTGCTCGACAAGCTGTAACAACTGCTGCATGAAGCCCCCATGCAGGCGCCCTGCTACCGATCGGCGATGATGACCTCCACGCCCAGCTCGGTTAACGCCCGCTCGTAATCGTCCGGAAGACGGCTGTCGGTGATCAGCCGATGGATTTGTCCGGCTTCGCGAATCATGCAAAAGCTCTTGCGACCGAATTTGCTGGCATCCGCCACTGCGATAATCTCGCGCGCCACCTCGCACATCACGCGATTGAGGTGCGCCTCACCGGGGTGAGGCGTGGTGATGCCGGCGCTCAGATCGAACCCGTCGACGCCCAAAAACAGCTTGTCGAAGCGGTACTGACGCAATTGCTGCTCGGCAGCCGGACCGTAGAGCGAGTAAGAGTTGCGGCGCACGCTGCCCCCCAGCACCATGACCTCCACCCCGTCGTTTCCCGAAAGCTCGTAGGCAATGTTCAGCGCATTGGTCATCACCACCAGATCGCGCCGCCCCTTCAGGAACGGCACGATCTGCGCGGTGGTGGATCCGGAATCGAGGATCAGCGCATCGCCGTCGCGCACATAGCCGGCCGCCGCGTTGGCGATCAGCGTTTTGACGTCGCGATTCAATCGCCCTTTGTCCCGCAGCGGCCGATCGAAAGCGAATTGCTGATTGAGCATTGCGCCGCCGTAAGCGCGCAGCGCACACCCTTTTCGTTCCAGAAAGCGCAGATCGTTGCGGATCGTTACCGTGGATACCGCAAACTGTTTGCTGAGCTGCTCCACGCGCACGCTGCCGTGCTCGCATAACAGATCGATGATGTGTTCACGTCGCTTTGCGGTATTCACTGGCATGAGCTGCGGTCCTCAAGTTTCCGGCATCGCCGGGGAGAAGATGGCTTTCGCTCTACTGCGCTGGCATTACAGCAAAGCGAAAGCAATGAAATTGTGATCGGGCTTACAGCCCCGTTTTAGCAAAAAAACCGCCAAAAAACCTTTCGAATCGAAACGGATCGAAAAGCCAAAAAGCGGAAGGGGGAAAAAGTGAAATGCCGTGACGGGCGCAAGCGCCGGGGGGCCACAGTGCCGACGGCAAGGAAAGCGAAAGCGGCGCGTGGTGCGGTCCACGCCATGACTTTTAGTTCACTCAGTGACCAGGATCACATAATGGCAATTATCCTGCGGCCGGCGGAGGTTAACCGCCGCCATCCCGCCGGGCCATACCCTTGTCAGCGCGAGCCATCTTCCCTACACTTGCGATCGGATACCGTCGATTTGTCGGTACGTAAGCGTTAACGTCAATCAACGCATCACGCCATGCAGCACTGATTGACTGCATGCCCTGGTGCGAGGAACCCATGCCGCAACCCGCTTCATCCCCAACGACCACCGCGGCCCCGCGTCGCCGGTTACACCGCCCTGTTCTGTTGATCGTCGGCATTATGCTGATCGCGGCCAACCTGCGCGCCGCCCTGACCAGCGTCGGCCCGCTGTTGGAGCAGATCCAGCAACAGCTGGCGTTGTCCGCCACCGCCGCCGGCCTGATCAACTCGCTGCCGCTGATCCTGTTCGCCATCCTCTCGCCGTTGACCCCGGCGCTGGCGAAACGCATCGGTATCGAGCGCACTCTGGGCCTCGCCCTCGCGCTGCTGGTCTGCGGCATCGCGCTGCGTTCTCTGCCGCAAGACGCCATGCTCTGGCTGGGCAGCATCCTGATCGGCGCCGCCATTGCCTTCGCCAACGTGGTGCTGCCAACGCTGGTGAAAAGAGACTTCCCGCATCGCGCCGCCGCGATGATCGCCGCCTATGCGGCGGTGATGTCACTGGTTGCCGCCGTCGCCTCTGGTCTGGCGGTGCCGCTGGCTGCCCTGGCCGACCTCGGCTGGCGGTTCTCCTTACTGTGCTGGGGCTTGCCCGCGCTGTTGGCGCTGCTGGTGTGGTTGCCACAGCTGCGGCGCTCCGCCACACCCGCCACCAAAGAGCCGCAACCGACGGAGCCACAGCGCTATCGTTCTCCCTGGGGCAGCGCGCTGGGTTGGCAAGTGGCGATGTTCATGGGGCTGCAATCGATCGCCTTCTACACCATCATCGGCTGGTTCAGCGCCTTTGCCGCCAGCCACGGCACCTCAGCTCAGCAGGCGGGTTTCGAGCTGTTCGTTTACCAGGTGGTGGCGATCGTCGCCAACTTTGTCATGGTGGTGATTTTGCCGCGCGCACACGATCAGCGGGCAATCGCGCTGGGCAGCTCGCTGCTGATCTTTATCGGCGTCGGGGGATTATTGGTGCAACCCGCCAGTTCACTGGTGTGGCTGACGTTTGCCGGGTTGGGGGCGGGGAGTTCGCTGGTGCTGGCGCTGTCGTTCTTTGGATTGCGCAGTCAGCATCATCATCAAGCGACGCTGCTGTCGGGTATGGCGCAATCCGTCGGTTATCTGTTGGCGGCGCTGGGGCCCACCCTATTCGGCCTGCTGCACGATCTGACGGAAGGTTGGCGTTTGCCGTTGATCGCTCTGCTGTGCCTGACCGTCTTGCAAATGCTGTTCGGCGCGCTGGCCGGCCGCCGCCGCGTGATCAGCTAACACCATTGCGCGATGGGGGGCGCGCCGGCTCAGAGTCGGAATCCTGCCACAAGTCTTCAATAAAGGCGCGCTGCTCATCGCTCAGCACCCATGACGGCGGAATTTTGGACTGTGCGCGACGTTCAGCGCCCTCACGGTTTTTAACCTGCTTTTTGTTCACGAATCGCCTTCCTGCTTAACCTGCTAATTCAGTAACCAGTAAATCACGGCGGCGGTGAACAGCCAGAACAGCCCGCTACCGATAAATACACACAGCCATGCTCTACGTTTGATATCTGATCCATCCTTGCTCACCACAGCGCCCTCAACCAATAGATTAAACCATTCAAACAATGATTATCGATCTGTTTTAACGATCGATAAAGTCGTTTTTTCCTATGGAAATTAAAAAAACAGCTGCTAGCCATAGACCTGCATCACCGCCTCAGTAAGAACGGCACCGTGGATATCACTGTTATCGGCAGGCGATAACTTGTATTGATAGGCGAACGAACGTGCAGTGTGCCACACCTTGCAAGGTCAAAATTAAACCACTAGTAAATAATTCAACTATCAATTATTTGACTGGCCGTAAGCCAAATCGGCAACAGACAGCGCTGAAGGCGGGGGAGAAAATGAAGCGACGTACTGGGATCATACGGAGAGAAGCACCGGCCCATTTGGTTTCGCTCGGGCCGGCGTGAATTAACCGATTCTGCTGACGGAATCCCGGCTGGCGTGTTCACGCTCGCTGCCGATCAGCTCACGTAAGTGACCTGAGCGCATCTCCAGCAACCGATCGGCGTGTTCGAAATAGTGATCGTCATGGCTGATGGCAAACACCGTTTTGCCCATCGCACGCAGTTCTGGCAACAGCTCGCGATAGAAAATGCGCCGGAATTGCGGATCCTGATCCGCGGCCCATTCATCCAACAGCAAGATATCGCGCTGTTCCGCCACCGCCAGCAGCAAAGCCAGACGCTTGCGCTGCCCCTGCGACAGTTGCGGGTTGGTCACCCTGGTGCCGTCAAACTGCAGTTTGCTTTTCATATTCAACCGCTCGAGCCAGACGGCGACCAGATCCGCATCGGGTTCGCCGCCTTCCGGCCCTTGCAAGCGATCGAACTGATGAAAATCGGTGAAAATCGCCGAAAACAGTCGACGGTAGTCCGGCATATCCGCCGCGGTCTGTGCGACGCCATCCAGAACGATGTGACCGCTCACCGGCCGGTACAACCCGGTCAACAGCATCGCCAACGTTGACTTGCCGCTGCCGTTGCCGCCGATCAAAAAGACCAGCTCACCACGCCGCAGCGTCAGACTGAGCGGCCCGACGGCAAAACCGGGCTGCTGTTCAGTATCTGCATAATGAAAAACCACATCACGCAGCTCCAGCGTCTGCCAGAAACGGCTGACGGCGGCAGGAAACGCCGGTTGATACTCGGCCAGGCGCAGCGTCTTCAGCTTGTTAAAGGCCACTTCGGCGCTGACCAGCGTCGGAAACGCCCCGACCGCCTGCAGTAATGGCGTGCGCAAGAACAGCAGCGTCAGTGAATAGGTGGCGGCCACCGCCGAGTCCGCCCATCCCAGGCTGTTGGCCATAAAGAACACCAGTCCAATCGCGCCCAACATCATGATATTTGACCAGTTGAGCGCGCTCAGATGGAAGGTGTCGGCGCGAATGATATGGTAGCGATAAGCTTGCGCATCGGGCTGATAGGCCTGTTCGTACAGCGCCTGCGCCCGCTTGCGGTTTAACGCCAGTTCCTTGCGACCGTCTATCACCGATTCATAACGATGATAGAGATGCTCTTCTGACTCGCGCAAGCTGGCCATATGACGATAAACCCGTGATACCAGGCAGCCACTGCCCACGACGGTCACCGCCACCCAGACTGCAGTGACCGCCAGCATTTTCGGCGATAGCCACCCCAGATAGGCCGCCGCCCCCAGGGTTAAAATCACCCCTTGAACCAGTTCAGGCAAGCGCACGAAGGCGACGGTGATATTACGGATATCGCTGGACAGGCTGGCCAACAATGAGGCGCTGCCCAATTGTTCGAGGCGTTCAATATCGGTATCCAAAATGCGCTTCACTAACTGCCCACGCAGGCGATAGACGAAGTAATGGCCCAAGGTCGTCAGCGCCAATTGCGAACCCAGCGTGATCGCTATCAACAATGCCAGCAGGGCGAGAAACATTGGCAGCACGGCAAATGCATCGCCGCCGGCGTCCATCAGGTATTGATTGATAAAAGCAATGATACCGATACCCAAGCCGGCGCTGGCCATGGTCAACGCCATGACAGCCAGAAATGGCCAACGGTACTGGTGATAAACCACCCGTAGCAGTTCCATGAAAAAACCTCTGAAGTCGCGTTCTGGCAGGCATTGTAAGCGGCGGGAGAATGAGATCAAGACGAATTCTCATCACAGTTTATCGTGCACCGTTCTGAGAGAGGCGATATCCCCTGGCCATCTGACGGTTGCAAAGTCTCCATACGGCTCTTACAGGTTTCTCAATATTCGCTGATTAAATAGCTTCCTGAAATAAATTAAATAAACATATAAAATTCAAAAAGGCATTCATTTGAAAAATGAAAAAATAGGAAAGATAAAAAAACCATCTACTCATAAATGAAATTATTTATTTCCTTTGCCGCCCATTATGCTCCAGTGCTTTAATAAAACTTCATGACAGGAATCGCCAACATCAAAGACGCAGGAAAGAAAAATGAAAAAAAGGAAATTTCTCAGTCAGGTTGAAATTGAGCAACTGATTGCAGCCGTGCATGAAGGAAAAAATAGCATTCGAGATCGTTGTCTACTATTAATGTGCTTTATTCACGGTTTGAGGGTTAGCGAACTGCGTGCTTTACGCCTGGCGGATATTGATCTTACCTCCAATCGGATCCATATATCCCGGCTGAAAAACGGATTTTCCGTTCAGCATCCTATTCAACCGCGAGAACGGCAGGCACTGTCAAACTGGCTGGCCCAACGGGTGAACTACCCTGACGCTGAAACTCCATGGCTATTCCTGTCGCGCCACGGCGGGAAAATATCACGTCAGCAGCTCTATCGGTTGATGAGAATGTATGGTGAGATGGCCGGTATTAGCGTTCAGGTCCATCCTCACATGTTGCGCCATTCCTGCGGTTACGCCCTTGCGGATAAGGGGGTCGATACGCGCTTGATTCAGGATTATTTAGGGCACAAAAATATCCAGAATACGGTGATCTACACCGCAACCAACGTAGAGCGATTCCGCACGATCAACATTTAACCCCACGACGAGAATAATCACACAGCCCCGTCCTCCGTTAAACAACACATCGAGTGCGATGCAATATTCAGATGGGAAGATGCAGCCCGGCACGTCATCAACGGCCTACTCAGCAATATTTTCACGCCGAGCTGCTTTTCATGCCTCAGCGCCCTGGGATACGCCTCACTGGGTAAACGTTTAACGGCAAGCCTGCCGATAAATCATAGCCCATACCGTTTCATTAAAGGTTAGGTGCCCTTTGACCATTTCCCAGCCAATTGCCGCGTAATATTGCCGTGCAAAGAAAACAGTTCGCTGTCATTCTTCACCTGCAGTTTACGCATGGCGCTGCATTTATGCGCGCTGATCGTCTTGATGCTGCGGCGTTGTAACTCGGCGATTTGCCGCAGGCTCATCCCGTTGAACAAATAGGCTAAAACGTCGCTCTCACAGCGGGTCAACTTTCGCGTTGCCGCCTCCTCGCCGCTAACGGAAGGCGCCAGAAAAGCGCCTATCTGCGGGCTCAACACGCGCTCCCCAAGCAAGACGCGATTAAAGAACTCCGCCACCAGCGGCAAAGCGTCATCTCTGGCGACGATGCTGATATTGGGCTGGTTCAACAGACGCCCCACCTCTTCTGCATTCTGGCAGCGGGTATAGACAATCACCCGCAATTCTGGCAGCTGCGCGCACAAGGCAAGCAACGTTTCTCTGCCCTGAGCCACCGTTTCATCTTCACCGTCCATCTCGCTAATCAGCACGTCAGCCTGCTGATAGACCACACTATCCGCCACCGCACGGACGCTGGTTTCCTTTACGACAACTTTTGCCTGGGTTGGCAGCGTTTTTAGAAAACTCGCCAACCCCTCCAGCGTTAATGGACATCTGTCCATTAACGCTATGTTCAGCGGCTGCCGACGCCATAAATGCATAATCTGCTCCTATGCTTGCTTACCCGAGAGGCACCGCACGCTTGCCTAGCGAACAAAGGATGAACCTTGCGCCGCCATCCATTTCCCCTGAAGGTACAATTCCCCATCGCTGTGAAATCCCAACTTCAACATTGCATTGCGCTTATGCGTGCTGACGGTGCGAATATCACGGCACATCGTTAACGCCACGTTGGTTACGCTTTTACCGGAAAACAGCTGGGTCAGCACATCCAGTTCCTTCGCCGTCAGAGGCTTGTCGGCCGTCGCCTCATGCAATTGACGCTGACGCACCCGGTGGCTGAAACTGCTGCTGCCCGTCAAGACCTGCTGGACGCAATGAGTCAACGCAATGGCCGGCTCCTGCTTCAACATCAGGCCGCGGATGCCGGATGCGATCAATTGCCGCAGCAGCCTGGGTTCATCCAGTGCCGTACAAATAATTATCGCGGTGTCCGGCGAGCTTTCACGCACATCAGCAATCAGCCTGAAGCCGTCCAATACCGATTCTGATTTGCCGCACAAATCCATCACCAATAAACGATGTGCGTGCTGAGTGAATAATGCTCTCAGCGCCACCAGGTTCGTCACTTGCCGAACGTTGTCGGGCTGCAGGCCGCAGGACTCAATCAATCGGTTTCTCATCCCCAACGCCGTGAGGGGACAAGGTTCCATGATGGCCACGGCCCCCGTCGCTGCGTTAGCGGCCGTCAAGGTTGTTTCATAGGGATAATTTATATTCATATCATCACCTTAAATCTGTCGTTAACCTTCCATTGAGGGCAACCCCTTTGTCTACTGATAGACGAAAGTGACCTGCAGAGCCCCCTCTATCGAACCGGGCGTTGACCCGCCATTAGTGCTGTATGCCCGCGCCCGCAAATTGAATTTGGCTTCATTCGTCGCCAGATTCACCAGTTGCGTCATGCTCTTGCCATTACCCAGGTTTATTCCCTGACTGTTTTGCAATTCAATTTGCACCCGACGAGAACTGCCGGTGCTTTTGTACAAGCTGACACCTTCATCCGCAGCCGTTCCGCTGAAGGTCGCGACGACCGACGTAGTGGTGCTCGGGCAGTTTTTCAGCGTCAAAGGGAACTCCACCCAAGGGCTAAAGGCACCGGAGGTCGCCAGAACGGCGGCAGAAATATCATCCCCCAGATTGACCGAAACCGTGCCGTTCGCACCGTCGATTTCACAGGGTGCCGCTTTGATGTTGCCGGTAATCACTATTTTTGAAACGGCATACGCCGACGGCATCGCCAGGAGAAACAGGCCTGCCAGCGCCAATTTGCAGCCGATACCGCTAAAAACCTTCCCCATAATCTGCTCCTTCTCGTTAAACGCCGGGGACCCCGGCTCGCTACCGTTGAAATATCCGTTATTGAATTTCTGCCTGAATGGTCGCCGTTGCATTGAACTGCCCCACGGCAGGAGGTTGGCCGGTGGTGTTGATCGGATAGATGCTGATCCGTGAACTGCCACTCTGGTTAGGGTATTGGAAGTTATCGATCGGCAAGCGCCCGCTCTGAGGCCGAATAACATTGCCCTGCATATCCTTAATCATCACGCCAATGTTGCGATTGCTGGTCTTCAGCGCCTCGGGCATGCTGCCGTCCGCCTCACCGCGAAATGACAGACTGACCTTGACGCCGGCAGAAATATTGCGGCAGGCCAGCGTCAGCGTTCTCTCTTCTGGAGTAAAACCGGGCGGCATAGCACCCTTGGTTTGGATCTTCGACGTCAAGATATCGCCAAAATCGACCGTGACCGTTTGCGGGCTGATTTCACAGCTCTGCGGCACGGTCACGGTGCCGCTCATTGATATCGTGGAGACCGGCACATCGCTTTTCACCCCACTCGCCACGGAGACGTAGGTGTCCACCAGGCGGGTGCTGGGAATTGTGGTCACCCCCACGAAAGGGCGGCGGAAATACAGATGAATTCGCCCGCGAGCGCCACTGTTGTAGGGCGTGCTGGCACAGGATTCGTCATCGCCATCCATATCGGTCTTAAAGTTAGACTCATTGGTGAACGGCGCGGCAATAAACTCATTGCGATACCCCGCCACGAAAACTTCGCTGGCTACGCCCAAGTATTCATTCAATGCGTAGTACGTTAATCCCCCGTTGCTGAATACCGGCTCACTCAGCAGCATTTTGGCGGTGACATAAGATGCCGTACGCGCCTGACACTCGCACCTCACCCGATAAGAGCCGGACAGGTTCCAGTTACCGCCGTCAGCATTCCTAATAACCCGCCCCACTACGTTTTGCGACGGATCGGTTAAAACCGGGGAAAAAAGGAATGAAAACCCATGGGTCCCCGAAATAGGGACACACTGCCCGAAAGCCGCCTGCGCCTGTGGTGCGCCCAACGTTGCGCACGCCAATAGCCCGCCGACGATGATCCCTCGTTGAATCGATATTCCTGTCGCCATCATATGCACCTTATAAACACTGCCCGTTAACGAGGCGAATCCCACCGCCCTCGGGCTGATTAGCCAATTGATAGTTGGCCTGACATTGCTGAGCCGCGTCATTGCCCCACTTAACCTGCAATCGTCCGCTCTCCGCCAGGCCAGCCAGATAAACCTGGCCGCCATCGCCGACGATGGCGGCATTGTCGGAGGGGCTGTTGAGAGTGCTGACGGTGGCACCGAATGGCACCGGATTGCCACTGCGCGTCAGCAAGGTCAGCAACACACGGGCGCCGACGTCCGGATTGAAGCGGGCGCGCACCACGGCGCCGCGGGTTGGGATCACCGTTTGGCTGCTCAGCGTCATGTCGACGTCCTCTGCGAAAGATTCACCGTCCAATCCGACGATATTGCGCCGATAAGGCGTCAGGTAAGGTACAACCGCATAACCACGCCAGTCGGTGCTGACCCCGGTCTGGTTCAGGACATCAACCCCTGCGGCACCGGGCGCCTGCACCAACGCCACCGTATCGCCCAACGGCTGCGACAGCGTGACGCCGTTTTGGTGCACCAGAACGCCGCCCTGCACGCCGTAGTTCACCTGCTGCCGATGGCGATCGTAGTCATAACCCAGGTTCCACTCGGCGAGAGCGCCTTTATAATCCGCCTGAATATTGCCGTTCGCCCCTACGCCCCGGCCGGTATAGCCCTGGCTGATGCTGTAGTTCAGGTTGTTGCCCGGCAGGGCAGTACCGCTCAATCCGAGGTTGTTGCTGGTGGCACCATTGCGGCTGGTGTTCATGTTGTAGGTGGCATAGCTGCCCGGCAGCCATTTGCTGAGCGGCACGCTGACGTTGAAAGCCACGATATGGTCACGGATGTTGCTTCGATTGCCGTTACTGTCGTAGCCATTCTGGTTGAAGGTGTAATTCAGCCCGTAACTGACGGCTTCCCAGCTGTTGTTGTAACTGAGGGTGACCGACTGCGAACGGCGATTCTCGTCCCAGTAGTCTTCGTTAAACAGGCTGAGCGACAGCGTCCCCCCCAAATCCCACAGGCTCTGGCTCATCGTCAGCTCGGCACGGCTCTTCTTGTGATCGTTATAGATAGCACTGTTGCCGCCGTAACTCTCCAGCGCCTCTTGCAGGTTATAAAAGCCGCGCGTGGAATAGCGGTAGCTGGCCAAGCTAAAGTTGGTACCGGTCTCAATGAAGTTTTTACCGTAGCGCAGGCGCCATGATTGCCCCTGTTCCTTCGGCCGAGTTTCCTGTTTGGTCCAGGCTTGGGTGACATCGGCAGACAGCGCGCCCATCGCCCCCAGATTCTGCCCCCAGCCCAACGCCAGAGACTGATATTTACTGGCCGCCTGCACGCCGCCATACAGCGTGGCCCCCCACGGCAGACCGTAGATCCCGGTTGCCTGGCTGAACGGGCGTTCATCAACGCCGCCGCTGTATGAACGGTATTTCCCGCTGGTCAGGCTGTATTTAAACCGCCCTTCGCGCTGCAATACCGGCACCACGGCGTAAGGCACCACAAAATGCTGCTCCTGGCCATCAGCCTCACGCACGTTCACATTCAGGTCGCCGCTGCCGCCCGTGGGATACAGATCGGTAATTTCAAATGCCCCCGGCGGCACATAGCTTTGATAAATCACGTAGCCGTTTTGCCGGATGATTATTTGTGCATTAGTGCGTGCGATCCCGCGTACTACCGGCGAGTACCCTTTCATGCTGTCCGGCAGGATGTCGTCCTCAGAGGCCAGCTGCCCCCCACGGAACTGCACGCTATCGAACACATCGCTGGGCGTTGTGCCGTCCCCCAGGGTCAGGCGGCTTTGCAACGCAACGATATCGCGCTGCAGGTAAGTGTTGATTGAACGCCAGGAAGAAGAAGCGCCGGTGTAATGGTTCCAGATCGAATAGTTACGCAGGCGCCAGGCGCCCCAGTTGATGCCCGAGCGCAGATTGAGGTAATAGTTATTGTTGTTTTGCCGTTCGCTGTCGCGCATCTGGCTATTGGCGCCGCTGAAGTTGTAATTGACCAACAGCGCCGGTATGCCGGAGTCCCATTTATCCGGGGAAACGTAGTCGCGCGCATTCAAGCGTAGTGCCGCTTGCGGGATGCTCAAATTCAGCCTCAGCTGATTGAACAGGAATACCGCAGAGGCCTGTGGAATGGCCTGCGCCAGGTTGACGCAGCTATCCCCGGGCACCATCGCCGGGAACATGGCAACCCTGACGCCCAATTCAGCCAATTTTTCCGTGCTGAAACAAGGTTGTAGTGTTTGCTTGCCGCCGGCTCCCGGCATAAGCCGGAACTCGACGTCAAGGCTGTCGATCTGTTCGCCATTCAGGTAAAGATCGATCCGATAGTTCCCGGGCGCCTGGCTGCTGTTCTCCTCAAACACCGAGAGATCGGCACCGCGCAGCGCCGGATTATCAATTTCCAGCAACGCCGGGTTGAAATAATCGCGTGCATGAGCCGTGCCGATCGGGCTCAGCAGCGCCACCTGGCAAGACATCAAGCCGGCAAGAACCGATCGCGCTCCTGGTAAACCAATGCAATTCGGGTTATTCATCCTTTTAACTCCCTGTCCCGATTGGCTCGGCTCGACGAAAAATCAGGTAAGCCGAACCCCTGCTCCAGCGTTATCCCGGAGCAAAAAAACACGCACCGCGGCCCGGTTATAACGTGCTGGTGAAGGTCTGGCCGGTGCCGCCATAGTCGTTAATGATTTGCCAGCTCAGGCTGCCACCTGCGCCGCTCGCCGTCGGCAGCGGGAAACTGGCGCTCGCCTGCGGCGCTACCATGGTGTTGCCGGTAATGGCGCGGCCATTCAGCTTCAAATTGAAAAAGGTGAGGTAGTAGGGAGAAGGGTTGGTCACCTGCAAACGATCGCCGCTGCGCCGCCACGTCACTTTACCGGCAGCCTCTTCCAGATTGCCGGCGAGTCCCTGCGGGCGATAAATCAGCTTGATGCGGGTCTTGATCGCAATTTGCAGCGTGTTCTCTTTCTTTTCCACCGAAGGAATGGCTTTCACATTCAGCCAATACAGCGACTCTCTGTCCGTCGGTAAATTGCCGCCCGCACGTACCACGCGCAGCAGGTTATTTTGACCGCCGTCCAAACGAAATAGCGGCGGCGTGATAATAAAAGGCGCTTTTGCGCTATCGCCTTCTTGCGCATCGACCCAGGATTGGATCAGATAAGGCACCGCATCCGGATTGTTGATATTCAGAGCAGACTCTTTTTTACCGCCGTCGTAGATGAGGCGCGTTCCACCCACTACCACGCCGGCCTGTACCGGAGCCCAAAGCGTCATCACCAACGCCGCCGTCAGCGCAAAGTATCCAGCTTTCATCTCTTTCTTCCCGTTCCCATCACCGATGAACAAGAGCCAGAGAACACGCCCTCTGGCTCATTTTTCTAACTGTTTCGCCGCCGTGACGGCATAGCCTTACTGATAAACGATGGTGAAGTTGGCCGTAGCGTTGGCGCTACCGACGGAAACGTCGTCATAAGCGAAATAGCGCGCGACAAAGCCCAGAACGTTGTCTTTGTTCTCTGCCAGCGTATAGACGCGGGAATCGTTGCCGATATTGAGCACGTTGCTGCCGTCGTCCAGCAGCTGTACGCCAATACCGCCCGCGACCCCGGCACTGCCGGCACCGGTCAGTTGCAACAGCCCGGACTGCCCCTGCACCTGAGTACCGTCAAAACGCACGGTGGCGCCGGTGACGGTGGCCGGGCAGTTTTTCAGCACCAGGTTGAAGGCTTTGGCGCCGGCGGTTTTAGACAGGGTGAATGCGTCTTTAGCGATCTTACCCAGAGAGACCTGCTTGTTCTGGGAGTCCGGATCGACGGTGCAAGACTGATCGGTAATGGTGCCAGTGATATTCAGCGCGCCGTCAGCAGCAAATGCAGAGGGGATAAATGCGGACGCGGTCAACACAGCTACAGCCAACAGATTCTTTTTCATCCTACTTTCCTTAAAATTATGCAAAATATGCATGGGTTTATTTCCGACATATCCTTAATGTCATTCCTTTTATTTAGTTCTATGAATGTAAAGGGCCTTAGCCAGACTGATTAATGGCTTCGGGCTTATTCACCCAAACGATTCATTTTGAACTAAAGTGACTCCTTTGGTTTTTAAAACCAATAAACATTCATTTGTCGGAATTTAAAACCAATAGAGTGGTGAATGCCTGATAAATCAGACTAAAAAACCAAGGTGTTAACTCAATGATTTAACGTCGTGGATCTTTGATTAGGATTTTACTTAGAACCAGAGGGGAGCCATGACACGAGAAGGAATCACAAGTTACTGTTTTTAGATGAAATCAACCTTTAAACAGGAAAGGGGGCATGGGAATATTGACATTGTTTTTATGCGTCCTTACAGTATGTTTCAGTTTAGTTCAAAGTGACTCCTTAACGTTATTAACTTAAATCACACTTACCAAATTTCCTTAAAGCGCTGTGCATTGCTGGCGGTATAAATCACCGTATTCTGGATATTTCGGTGCCCGAGGTAATCCTGAATTAAACGGGTGTCGATACCGCGATCCGCCAATGCAAATCCGCAGCCATGCCGCAGCATATGTGGGTGAGCGTTGACCTCCAATTTGGCCACCTTGCTGTAATAGCGAATCAACCCGTAAATACGTTGGCGCGACAGACGGCCACCGCGGTTGGAAAGGAACAGCCACTCCTGATCGGCCCAGCGGTGCCGCTGACGTTTATCCAACCAGCGCCGCAGACATTGTCTTTCGCGCAGATAGAGCGGATGGACGGTGGAAAAGCCATTTTTCAACCGATGTACATAGATATTACCGCCTTCCAGATCGAGATCCGATAAACGCCATCCCCCTATTTCGCTGGCGCGGCACCCATGAATAAAACACATATAAATCAAACAATAATCGCGTTCTGGATTCTTTCCCTGCAGCGTGACCTCAAGTAGTCTCTCCACTTCGGAAGGCGTCAGATGTTTACGATTAGACATACAACCTCATTACTTTGCTCGGAAAAATGTGGCTGTCATTTTCCTTTTACGTCACCACAATGGACACTCAGGGCAGCCCCTGGCTTATGGATAGGTTCCTGCATCCAGCGCGGAGTATAGCGGATTTGCCGAATGCGAACAGCGTGACAGCCGTTATTATCACGGCCATCAATCGCCCCTGTGAATCGCTCGCGAGAATGAGCTGCGCAGGTTTCCGGCTGTATCATAAATAATGAGGCCGCATTGCCCCTATTTTCTTTAGCTTGCATTATCACTAGCAAGCACAATGTAGAGTGAGATTGATAAATTAACCGGCAAAACAAAGAATATTCCTAAAAAATATCGCCACGTCATTAACGCTCGTCATTCATAACGCCGCCAAAAATCGAATAAAAAAACACCATCACTGGCTCATATTAACCTGACGGATAAGCATTAATATTTATAGATATCGATAACAGAGTGAAGCAGGAAGCGGGAAGGATGAAATGGAAGTCACAACAGACAAAAAAACCCAGGCCTGACCCTAGTAAGCGATCGCCTGGGGGGATGAAATTATTGACGGATTATCACGTGGCACAATTCGCCGAGGGTCAACTCAGGGTGCTCGATCAGCATTTCCGCAGTGAGCGTAATGCCGAATTCTCGCCGAACCACCAGCATCAGCTCCATATAATCCAGACTGTCCAGCCCAAGCTGTTGCAACGGTATATCTGCCGACAGCTGCGTTCTCTCCAGCCCTCTGGCTTCATACAACATGCCGCAAATCGTCTCATATAACCGATGATACTTTTCCATAGGCCCTACCGTTATTCATTGTGATAACCAAATACCAGCGCCGCATTGGCGCCGCCGAAACCGAAGCTGAGGCTCATGACATTACGCAGACGACCATGCCGATGTCCCTCGCGAATATAATCAAGATCGCATTCGGGATCGGTCTCGTGCAAATGGCAGGTTGCCGGCATCATTTGTTGCTGTAACGCTTGCAGACAGACGATGGCCTCAAAACTGCCGGATGCGCCAAGCAGGTGCCCGGTATAGGATTTCGTGCTGGAAATCGGCGTGCGGTAAGCATCGCGCCCCAGTGCCGCCTTGATCGCCTCGGTTTCGCTCACATCGTTTTGCAGCGTCGAGGTGCCATGCGCATTGATATAGTCGATTTTATGACTGTCGAGCTGCGCCTGCTCTAAAGCCCGTCGTATGGTTTTCACTTTCGCCTGCTGATCCTCTGCCGGGGCGGTAAGATCGAAAGCGTCTGAAAAATTGCCGTACCCTTTGATCTCCCCCAGGATCGTCGCACCACGCGCTAAAGCCGCTTCCCGTTCCTCAAGGCATAACACGGCGGCCCCTTCCGCCAGGACGAAACCGTTGCGATCCCGGCTGAACGGGCAACTGGCTTTGGTGATATCCTTCTGCTCTCGACTCAACAAACGCAACGCATCCATATTCCAGATCGCACCGTTGCCGCTCAGCGACTCCGACGCGCCGGCCAGCATCATTGCGGCGCGGCCGCTGCGAATCGCCTCAAACGCATCGCCAATCGCGATGCCGCCGGTCGCACAGGCCGCCGCCGGCGAGCCTTGATAACCCCGTAGCAGCCAATGCTGGCCGCATATGGCGGTCGCGATATTGGGCATCGCGTGAAAACAGCCAAACAACTGCCCCAATCCGGATTGCAGATAGTCCGCATTGTTTTGCATGATCTCATCCTGCCCTCCCCAGCCGCTGCCGATAATTGCCCCGCACTCTAACGACGAATAAAAGTGCGTAGGCTCCCTGTAAGAGGATGAAAACGCCATTTCGATCGCCTCCGCGGCGGCGGCAAGCGCCAACCTGGCGAATCTGGGTAGCCGGCGACTTACCCGTGCAGCAACGCCCTCCAGCGGCGGTTCAGACTCCAGCAAAGCAAAAAAGCGCGCGTGGATCCCCGCCGCCGATTTATCGTGATAGCGATAGGCCAGACGGCTGGCCATGATAGCCTGCCAGTTTTGCTGCGCGTTGCCGCCCAGCGCGGTGACGGCACCGTAACCGGTGACCACCACTCGCCTTATTTTCTCCATGCTTATTCTCCTTGCCCCGATGCGAAAGCCTCGTTGCCGCCCAGCGCCAGCCAGAGCTGCATCGTGGCGTTCAGGTAGCGGTATTGCAGCGCCGACAGCGAATTTTCGCTGGTCAACACCGCCTCTTGCGCATCCAGCAGCGTTTGCAGCGCGACGGAACCGGCCTGATATTGATGCCGCGCCAACGCCACGGCTTGTCGGCTCATCGCCAGATGCCGCCGCTGATTGCCGATTTGCCGCTGCGCTTCCAGGCGCTGTCGCATGGCGTTGTCCACATCGGCCAGCGCGCGGTAGACTGCATCGCGAAATTGAATCTCCGCCCGCTGCGCCTGCAACGCCGCTTTTTCGCTGGACAAACGCATCTTGCGCCATTCGATAAACGGCAGCGTCAACGTGGCCCCCAGCGAACGCGAAGGTTCACTGAACCACCGGCGGAAAAGCCCGCTGCCGGCATCCAACCCGGCCTCCAGACTCAGCGCCGGATAAAAACTCAATCTGGCCGCCTCTGCACCGGCCAGCGCCGCTCTCAGGCGGCGCTCTGCCGCCTGAACATCCGGCCTGCGCGCAATCACCTTCGCCGGCTGGCGCTGCACGACAGCCACCTCTTCAAGCGGCAACGAACGCCGTTCGCTATAGCGCAGCAGCGGCGATCGCCCGAACAATAACGCCAACGAGTTACGCGCGTCTTCCCGCTGCCGCTCCAGCTCATGCAGCTGATTCTCTCGCGCCAACAGGTTCTGTTCCGCCTGTAACAGCTCGAATCGGCCAACGTCGCCCGCGGTGTAACGTGCCGCCACCAGCCGCAAAGTTTCACGCGCGATCGTCACCATCCGTTGCTGATGGATGACTTGCTGATTCAAATCGGCAATCTGCCAATACCCGCGCGCGGTCGCGCCGATCAAGGTCAACGCGGTATTGCGCCGGTCCAACGCCGAGGCGACGGCCTGCCATTCAGCCTGTTCGCGAATGCGCGCCAGCTTGCCCCATAAATCCAGTTCATAGCTCAGAGAAAGCCCTGCACGGTAGCTTTCCTGCGGCGTAGCAGTGCTCCGCAACGCTCGGGTATTGCGGCCACTCAGGCTGGCGGCCAGATCCGGCGTCAAATTGCCCTGCGCTAACCCGGCCTCCAACATGGCCTCACGCCACTGCAATCCGGCCAGCGCTAGATCCTGATTCGCGATCAGCACGCTGTCGATCAGCGCCGACAGTTGCGGATCGTTGAAGTTTTCCCACCAGGCGATGCCCGCGCGCAGTGAACCGGAGCGCTCATCGACCACGCGCCACTGCGGCGGCAACGACGGTGGCGCCGTGGCGTCGATCGGCCGCCATCCGCAGGCGCTCAGCGACAGCATCACCAGCCCGCAAACCCAAAGTCGGCTCATTCTCGCGCCAGCGCCTCCACCGGCTGCAGGCGCGCGGCGGTGCGAGCGGGAAAGAACCCGAACCCGACACCGATCAACGCCGAGAATCCGCAGGCCAGCAGCAACGGCGGCCAGGTAAAGATCATCGTTACCTGCGGCGCCAATCCGCTCAGAGCCCCTTTAACCAGCGCGGCACAGGCGATCCCCAACACGCCCCCCAGGCTGCAGATCACCACCGCCTCGATCAGAAACTGCCGCATAATGTCCCTCTCAGCGGCGCCCACCGCCAATCGAATGCCGATCTCATGGGTCCGTTCCGTCACCGAGACCAGCATGATGTTCATTACCCCCACGCCGCCCACCAGCAGCGAGATGGCGGCAATCGCAGTAATCAGCAACTGCATGGAGTCTGAGGCGCGCTGAATGGATTGCGTCAGCTGATCGTCGGTCAGGGTGAAGAAATCCCGCCGCCCGTGTTCCACCATCAAACGCCGGGTCACATCCCTTCCCGCCTCTTCCAGCGTCAGTTTTTCATTCACTCGCATCACAATGGACTTCAGCGGCATATCGCCGGCGATGCGGCCGGTGAGGGAGGTATAGGGCAGCCAGGCAAGCGGTTGAGAACCGGCATATTGGGCGCCGCGGCGCTGCGCGACGCCAATCACCCGATAAGGCACGCCCGCTATCAGCACTACCGCGCCTACCGGGTCTTGCCGGGAAGAAAACAGCGCCTGCTTTAACAAGGGATCAATCACCGCTACCGGTGCACGCTCACTCAGATCCTGCGCGGTAAACAGGCCACCGGAAAGCAGGCGAATGCCCTGCGTGCGGAAATACCCTTCGCCGACGCCCATCACGGCGAGTGGCACCTGTTTGCCTTGGCGGACGGCCAGCAGTTGGGTGCCGATCACCGGCGAGACGCTGTCGACGTAAGGCAGCGCCGCCAACAATGCAGCATCGCGCGCGCTCAGCGAACGCGCAAAATCGGGGCGCGATTTTTCCCACCCGAGGCCAGGGCGAATCTCCAACGTGCTGGTGCCAAGCTGGCTGATTTCCTTGAGAATATTACGCCGTGTGCCTTCTCCGATGGCGATGGCGGAGACCACCGCCGCAATGCCGATAATGATGCCGAGCATCGACAACACTGCCCGGACCCGGTGCCCCAGCAATGCCCACCAGGCCATACCGACAGCCTCTTTCAGCGCTACGCCCGGTGCCATGCGCTTCAGGGGTGCCACCGGCGGTAGCGGCCGTTCGAACGTAGAATGATGTCGGGAGGCCTCATGGCGACGATCCGCCACGATCTCGCCGTCGCCGATCTCAATGATCCGCCGTGCCTGCTCGGCGATCCGCCGATCGTGCGTCACGATGACGACGGTATGCCCGACCGCGTTCAGTTCGTGCAAAATGGCCATCAACGCCTGACCGCTGGCGCTATCCAGCGCGCCGGTCGGTTCATCGGCCAAGATGATTTCCGCACCGTTCATCAGGGCGCGGGCAATACTGACCCGCTGCTGTTGCCCACCGGAAAGCTGCGCCGGGCGATGACCGCCGCGCTGCGCCAACCCGAGCCGAGTCAACAAATGCGCTGCCCGCTGGCGGCGTTCTGCGGCCGGCATGGCGGTATACAGCGCCGGGATCGCCACATTCTCGCCGGCGGTCAGATAGGGCATCAGATGATAGCGCTGGAAGATAAAGCCGATATGCCGGCTGCGAAGCTGCGCCAGGCGATCGCCGTCGGCTTGCCCGATAGCCACCCCGTTGATGTGCACATCGCCCTGAGAAGGCTTGTCCAGACAGCCGATAATGTTCATCAGCGTCGATTTTCCAGAACCGGAGGCGCCGACGATAGCGACCATTTCCCCCCGCTGAATGCTCAGGGATACGCGCTTGAGGACCGCAATTTTCTGCTCCCCGGACTGAAACTCGCGCGAGACGTTTTCCAACGCGATAATGGGCTCGGCGTTAGCTGACATGGCCGTCCTCCTCGTCAGGCTGCTGCTCCAGCAGCACCCGCTCCCCTGCGTTCAGCCCTTCCAGCACTTCGGCATAGCGACGATCGCGGGTACCGATACGCACTCGGCGTACCACGGTCTGCCCACCTTCCAACACCTTGACCAGGTAATCCCCTTCATCCAATGCCGCGCCCAGCGCAGCCATCGGCACCCGCACCACTCCCTGCGCGCGTTCGGTAATGATAAATACCTGCGCCGTCATCGAGGTGCGCAGTCGGCGTTCGCCATTGGCGACGGCAAACACGCCGTTGTAATACACCGCCGCCGTTTGCTGGCTTGAATTCCTGCCCAGTGGGTCGGTTTCCAGCGCCTCCGCCGGCGCCTGCTGTATCGCGCCCATGGCCCCCTCATATCGGCGGCTGGGTTCGGCGGCGACGTAAAACCACAGCGGCTGCCCCGTCTTCACCTGCAAGATGTCATTTTCCGATATGCGGGTATGCACCATCATCGTATCCACGTCTGCCATCACCAAAATGGTCGGTGCGCTTTGCGACGAGACGATGGTTTGTCCTTCCTGGGTGACGATGCCCAGCACCTCGCCATCGATAGGGGCGGTAATACGGGTAAAAGCCAGATTGGCCCTGGCGGTTTCCTGCGCCACTTCAGCCTGGACGATCTGCGACTCGTTCACTTTCAACTGCGCCAGTTGCGCGTCGCGCTGCGCTTGCGCTTTTTCCAAATCGCTGGCCACGCCGGCGCGGTCGCGCGCCAGCGCCCTTTGCCGCGTCAGCTCCATCTGGTACTGCTTCAGCTGCGCCTGACTCGCCAGTTTCTGCGCCTGCGCGCTGCGTAATTCGGCCTGTGACTTGCGCAGTTCGTTAAGCTGCAGCGTCGGATCTATCTCGGCCAACAGCTGCCCCTGGGTCACCCTGTCCCCCTGTTTGACATACAGTTTTTTCAACTGCCCGTTGACCTGTGCGCCAACGTTCACCTGCCGAAGCGGTTTCAGAATCCCGGTCGCCAACACGCTTTTTTCGATGTCACCGCGCTCGACGCGCGCCGTTTGCGGTGGTTGCATGTCAGGAGGCCGATTCAGCAACGACAGCCCGCCAACCAACGCCACCAAAACGCCCATCGCCAGCGCCACTCGCCGCCAGCCTCTCTTTCCGGGGGCGTCACTCCACCGCAGCACAATCATTCATCCTGACGTCATGGGGGAATTCAGGCACCAGCCGCCCCTGAGACATGCGCAAGACCCGATCGAACAACGGCAACAGCCGCGGATTATGGGTGACCGTCACCAGGGTTTTACGATTTTCACGGCAATGCGCCACCAGAGCCGACATCACCGTCGCCGCAGTCTTTTCATCCAGATTCGCCGTCGGCTCGTCCAGCACCAACACCGGGCAACGGCTGTACATGGCGCGCGCCAGCAACAGACGCTGGCGTTGCCCCAGCGACAGCCCGGCATGGCTCTCCCGCACCAGGGCATTCACGCCCCCCGGCAGCTGCGACACCGCGTCCGCCAACCCCAAGCTGCGCAGCGCCTGTTCCACCTGCCGTTGCTGGCCCGGCGCCGACGGCGCGAACAGCGTGATGTTCTGCAACACCGAGGCATTGAACAGAATGTCCTCCTGGCTTTGCAGGAAGAACAGCCGCTGCGCGGCGGCGTTTGCCAGTATGCGCCCATCCAGACTCAACTCCCCCTGCTGCGGCGTCAGCAGGCAGGCCAGCACCTTCAGCAACGTGCTTTTGCCCGCGCCGGAACCGCCGCAGATGGCAATACACTCCCCCCGTTCCAGCGTCAGCGACAAGTCACGCAACACCGGTTGGCCGGCGTCGTAAGCGAAACTCATCCCCCGATACGCCAACCGCGCCTCAAAATGATTCACGCTTTCGTCGTCAGGCCCGGTGCGAGGGGATGCCGCGGGAAACAGATCCCGCGCACGTTCATCGATGACGTGCAGCTGGTTTTTCTGCAAAACGGCGAAAAAGATCTTGCTGCTGTACGAGGTAAAGATTTCACGCAGAAAGCTGTAGGCGAAGAATGCCCCCAGACTGAGCTCACCCTCCTTCAGCAGCGGCAACGCCAGCAGCATGAACAACACCATCTCCAGACTGCCTATCAGCTGGTAAATGCTGCCCTTTATCTGCTCGTAGATCTTTTGCTGCTGCAGGCAATTGAACAGCGAACGGGCATGTTCGGCGAACCCTTCCTGCCGCTGGCCGGCCAGACCGGCGGATTTGATGGTCGAAAAACCCTGAATGGTTTCCAGGATAAAGTCATTTTGCACCGCGCCTCGCACCTGCAACTGCTGGGTGTAGTGGCGATCGCGGTAGATGGCCCACACGCTGACCGCCCCCATCAGAAGCACACCGACAACCGGCACCAGCGCCAGCATTGGGCTCAGATAACACATCACTGCCAGCGCGATGGCGCCGATAATCCAGTCGGTGCGCAGGCCGTTGTCCAGCTCGATCTTCTGGCCGGCGGCCATTTGCCAGCTGGTGAAACGGCTGAAGATCTCGCCGGGCGCGCGCTTACTGAAGAAGTTCAGCGAATTTTCCAGCAGGCGAGAAAACCCGGCGGCGCCGTGCAACAACACGAAATTTTTGATGAAACGTTCGGTAAAGGTGCGTGCAATCAGCGCCAACGCCGTGGACGCCACGAACGCCAGCAGATAGTAGGCGTAAGGGAACGCGACCTCGCCGGCCATGGCGAACACCTGATTGATCGCGCTGGCGACCATCATCGGCATGATGAACAGCGTCAGCGAGATAAAAAACGTCATCGCCGCCAGGCGATAAATGCCGGCGATGCTGGCGGTATCCTTCAGGCTTAAGCTGGCGAAAGCGCGCCGGCGGCCGCTGCGCGGGGCCGGTGCACCAGCCGGTATCTCATCGCGATCCAGCACCAACGCATAGCCGCTGATTTCCGCTTTCAGGGCAGCGTACGGCAGCAGTTGCTGCCCCAATGCCGGATTCATTACGCATACGTACCCCCCCTGGCGATACGCCAGCAACACATAGTGGCCTGCGCCGTAATGCAAAATGGCCGGTAAAGGCAGCGCCGCCAGATCCTGATGCTCAAACGCCACCGGATAAGCCGGTAGCGCCAGCTCTCCCAAAATGGCGCACAGCGTCGCCAGCGAAGTGCCGTGCTGCGAAGCGGGATAACGCTCCCGCAGTTCCGTCAACGGAGCGCGAATGCCCTGAGTTTCCGCCAGCATGGCGATACAGGCCAGCCCGCACTCATTGATTTCGCTCTGCAAGACCGGCGTAGGAAGGGTGTTTTCCATACGTAGTGATATCCCTGACTTATTCGTTAATAAAAAATAAAGAGTGCGAATGCCATAGCAGCCAATCATCTGCATGCTGCCGGAGGGTGCGCTCAACGATCGCCGGCATGGCGAGGCCGACCTGCTCTGCAACGATCGGTTCTTCAATGTGAATGCGGATGCCGCGATCGAAATAAAGCGAATAGCACACCACCTGAGCCCGCAACGCCCGGGAAAGCCGAACGATACCGCTGTGCAAATGCGCCGGCCGGCCGAACAGATGGCAGGCCAGTTTGGCCGCAGCACCTTGCTTGCCGTTCAGGGTGTAATCAGGCGTGATGTCCGGGAAAAGGATGATGTTGCGCCGATGTTCCGCCGCTTCCAGCATCGCCTGCGACAAGGTGCCGGCGATATGCCGCGGATCGTCGTGAATCGAGCAATAGTCGAGCCGCTGCCGCCATTCGTTTTCCGGCGATCGCCGCGCAAACGCCTGCACATCACCGGAAACGATCACCGTTGCCCGCCCGGGATAAACACCCGCGCCGACCAGCGTCGCCAACACGTCGGAGACCGTATGCATCGGCGCCAGCAACACCGGCACGCCCGCACGATGCAGCGGCGCCACGACCCGATCAAGCTGCGCAGAACAGTCCGCCAAATGATTCATCAACACCGCATTGCGGGCATAGACCGCCGCGACATCCAGCCACTGCCGCCGCTGCATCAGCCAGGCGAAATCCAACTTGCCCTCACCCAACAGGCTTTGGCGATTCGCCAGCGCTACCGCATGCCGGTGGCGAAAGCGACGCTGCGGTCTGCTTCCTCTCAACCGCCGGCACACCGCCAGCCACAGGCGATAATCCACACGCCGCAGCAGCGCACACGTCAGGCGGTTGCTCATCCCGGCACCGGCAGCCGAGAAGCGAGCCATTGCGTCCAGGCCGTTACGCCAGGCCAAATACCCCCGAACCGCGAGCAGGCGCATCACGGGGCCAGCGGCTTATCGTGCTGCAGCAGCGATAGCAGCTGCCGGCTGAAAGCGGAAAACTCACGATCTTGCAGCGCCAGCCATTTGCGATTGACGATAAAACTGGGGGTCGCGTTGATCTGGTAATAACGGCTCACTGCCGTCATATACGCCAACAGCTCTTTGACCCGCTCTGACTCTCTGGCCTGCTGATAGGCGGCCTCATCGATACCGTTGGCCGTCAGCCAGGCGCTGAGCTGTTTGTCGTCCGCCAGGTTGAGGTTTTCTTTGATAATGGCGCGGTAAGCGGCGGGGCGATGCTGCGCTTCGATCCCCATGATCGTCAGCGTGGCGAACAGGGGCGCAAAGGCCGCCATACCGGCTTGGCTGTCGTCGCTGAGGTGCAAACGCACCAATTTGGCCCCCGCCGGTAAACTTTTTTCCAGCTCGGTCACGCCGCTTTCGTTGACTTCACAATAGTGGCAGGCATAAGAGAAGACTTCGACAATGGTATTATCGTCTTGCAACGGGCTTTGCTCGATTTTTTCCGGGGCGATAAAGCTCAGGCTTTCTGCCTCCGGCGGTTGCATGACGTAATGTTTAAAATAAAAGGCGGTCAGAAAAGAAGAGGCAAAAATAATAACGAGCGTATAGCTGATAAAAAGCAAGGGACGTTTATACATAACGGACGCATCCTGTGCATATATTAATACTCACCCGGCAGGGTGAATACATGAAAAAGAGTTAATACTGTAAATAATGAGAACGTAAAGATGACTTTTCGCCCGGTATCAGGCGGGCCAGCGCGAACGCTGCCCGCCTGCCCACCGCTAATCTAAATGCAGGGGATTAACCCGCCTCAGCTTGGCGTGGTTGGGTTAGACGGGCAGCTTGCTACCGGCGCCGGGTGATAAGTCTTTCTCACACCGCCAAACTTATCGGCACAGGTGGTGACCAGCTGGCAGGTGCGGTTATTGCCGCTGCCCACCCAGGCAAACTCCTTGGTACAAACAAAAGTACCGCCGACGATGTTTCCCGCTTCTGACAGATTGATTTTCTTCATTACAATATCCTTATATATATTAAAATATAAACACACTACCCATTACTCTGTCGGCAGACAGAGCAATTTTTCAATACATTTTAAAACCATCTAATTAATAACGATGAGAGCACTTCGGGAAAAAGCATAGCCATACCAAACGAGCAGATCAATACAATTATTTACACTGTAAGTTAAAGTTAATCGAATAAGTAACCCTCGATTACGGGACTATTCCAATTTAAATTGGACCAAAAACAAGAAAGCCAGACCAACTCCTGTTACAGCAAGGAAAACAAAAAAGGATAATTCTCAATAAAATGAAAAATAAAATAAGAAAAAATCAGATCTGACCAGTTGGCAATGACGTGCAACACGCTGAAAAGATTGCTTCCTGCCGCGCCGGATTTACACTGGGCAACAGGACTCTCACTCTACAGGATGCCCATGCTCGCCACTCACGAATACGCCAACGACCTGATTCTGTTTGCCCTGATTGTCGACTGCGGCTCGTTCAGCAAGGCCGCCGAGAGCGCCGGCATCACCAGCTCGGTGGTCAGCAAACGCATCGGGCGGCTGGAAAAATCGCTGGGCGCCCGGCTGTTGTACCGCACCACCCGCAGCCTGACGCTGACCGAAAGCGGCCAGGCGCTCTACCAGCAGGCCAAAGAGATCGGCGCCAAAGTGCAGGAGGCGCTGTACGCCGTCAGCGAAAAGAGCGAAGAATTGACCGGCGCCATTCGCATGTCGGTGCCGACCATCTCGGGCGAGCTGCTGCTGAGCGAGAGCGTGGCGGAATTTTGCGCTCTGCACCCCAACCTGAAAGTCGAGATGCGGCTGGAAAATCGCTTTGTCGATCTGGTGGAAGAAGGTATCGATCTGGCGATCCGCACCGGCACCATGCCGGATTCGAGCCTGATTGCCCGGCCGATCTTCGATTCCCGCTGGGTGATCGTCTGCTCGCCGGGATACCTGGAAAGCCACCCGGAACCGCGCAGCGCCGAAGACCTGCTCGACCACAACTGCCTGACCTACACCTACCAGGAAAGCGGCACCGCCAACTGGCTGATGAAACGGCCGGGGCGCAGCGAGATCTACGAGCTGCAGGTTAACGGCAACCTGTCGGCCAACAATGCGCGAGCGATCCGCAAAGCGGTGATCGGCGGCCACGGCATCGCCATGGTGCCGCGCTGCATGGTGTATGAAGATTTGCAGGACGGCAAACTGACGGAGATCCTGGCCGGCCACTGCGGCAAGGTATTGGGCATATACGCCGTCTATCCTTACACCCGCAATCTGCCGTTAAAAACCCGCCTGCTGATCGAACATATCATCGGTTCCTACCAAAATATCAGCCACTATTTTTGAATTTTTCCCTCTGATTATTTCCCTGCGGCCGCAAAAGACCGCGGGGATTACCGCATTTTTGGACATAATCTATTGAACATTACCGCTTAATTAATGTGAGCCTGCGCATTCATCACACAAAAATACTTCTTATCATTATGATTTTTAAGCAGTTAATTTAACCCCTTCTGCCGGCCAGTTTCCCACCGCCGGCGCCGTTCGCCGATGTTAAAAAAATACCGCATGGCATCGTCGCCAACGTTGTGATTAGAATGAAAATGTTGCGCTAATTAACCTTTCAGCTACATGTCTCTGCCCATAAAAATAATAACCCTGAGGATCTTATGCCCCTGCTTTTCAGTATTGCGCCCATCATCCTGCTGATTTGGATGATGACCAAAAGGAATGGCGTGCCCTCTTACCTCGCCCTGCCGCTGACGGCCGCCGTGGTGTATGCCGTACAGCTCCTGTGGTTCGATGCCTCGCTGCGGCTGCTGCATGCCAATATCATCACCGCGCTGGTGTCGACGCTGACGCCGATCACTATCATCGCCGGCGCTATCCTGCTCAACAAACTGATGCAGGTAAGCGGCGCGGAAAACGTGGTGCGCCGCTGGCTGGAAACCATCAGCCCCAATCCCGTGGCCCAGCTGATGATTATCGGCTGGGCCTTCGCCTTTATGATTGAAGGCGCCAGCGGCTTCGGCACCCCCGCCGCCATCGCCGCGCCGATTCTGGTCGGGCTGGGCTTCAACCCGCTGCGCGTCGCCCTGCTGACGCTGGTGATGAACTCGGTGCCGGTCTCCTTCGGCGCCGTGGGCACCCCCACCTGGTTCGGCTTTGCCAATCTCGGCCTGTCGGACGCCAGCCTGCTGGAAATTGGCCGGCAGACCGCGCTGATCCACTTCGTCGCCGGCTTCGTCATTCCTCTGCTGGCGCTGCGCTTTATCGTTTCCTGGCAGGATATCCGCCGCAACCTGCCGTTTATCCTGCTCAGCGTGCTGAGCTGCACCGTGCCCTATCTGCTGCTGGCTCAGGTGAACTATGAATTCCCGGCGCTGGTCGGCGGCGCGATCGGCCTGGCGCTCTCGGTACTGTTGGCGCGCGGCGGCATCGGCCTTGCCCGTAGCGACAAATCGCAGAGCGCCGGGCAGGTGGTGCCGTTCTTGCAAGTGGTCAAGGCCATGACCCCGACCCTGCTGCTGATTGCTATTCTGATAGTGACGCGTGTCCATCAGCTGGGCCTGAAGGCGCTGCTCAACAACACCGCGCTGCTGTGGCAGGAAAACCTCGGCTGGCTCGGGGAGCTGCGCATCAGCCGGGCGCTGATCGTCGAACTGCAGCAGGTGCTGGGCACCTCCGCCGCCGCCGGCTACAAAACGCTGTATGTCCCGGCGCTGATCCCGTTCCTGCTGGTGGTGCTGCTGTGTATCCCGCTGTTCCGTCTGAATGGCGGCCAGGTGCGGCAAATGTTCAGTGAAACCGGCGGGCGCATCGCGCGGCCCTTTATCGCCCTGTTCGGCGCGCTGGTGATGGTCAACCTGATGATGCAGGGCGGCGACAATGCGCCGGTGATCCTGATCGGTAAAGCGCTGGCGGCGCTGACCGGCGAGAGCTGGCTGCTGTTCTCGTCGTTCCTCGGCGCGCTGGGCTCGTTCTTCTCCGGTTCCAATACCGTCTCGAACCTGACCTTCGGCGGCATTCAGCAGTCGATCGCCCAGAGCAGCGGCCTTGACGTCAATCTGACGCTGGCCTTGCAGTCCGTCGGTGGCGCCATGGGCAACATGGTGTGCCTGAACAATATTATCGCCGTCTGTTCGATCCTCGGGATCGGCAACGCCGAAGGCAAAATCATCAGAAAGACCGTGCTGCCGATGCTGGCGTACGGCGGGATTGCGGCCGGTATGGCAGCGATCCTCACGCTCTGACTGAATACTCGTTATCGCAAGCAAGACAAGAAGGTAAACACTATGATCATCTCCGCGTCAACCGACTACCGGGCCGCCGCCCAGGCCAAACTGCCACCGTTTCTGTTTCACTACATCGACGGCGGGGCCTACGCGGAACATACGCTGAAGCGCAATACCGCAGATCTGGCCGATATTGCCTTGCGCCAGCGCGTGCTGCGCAATATGTCCGAACTCAGTCTGGAGACCACGCTGTTCGGCGAGCAGATGGCGATGCCGGTGGCGCTGGGGCCGGTGGGGTTGACCGGCATGTACGCCCGCCGCGGCGAAGTGCAGGCCGCGCGCGCCGCGGCCAAAAAAGGCATTCCGTTCACGCTGTCCACCGTGTCGGTCTGCCCGATCGAAGAGGTAGCGCCGGCAATCGATCGGCCAATGTGGTTCCAGCTTTACGTGCTGAAAGATCGCGGCTTTATGCGCAATGCGCTGGAGCGCGCCAAGGCCGCCGGCGTGAAAACGCTGGTGTTTACCGTCGACATGCCGGTGCCGGGCGCCCGTTACCGCGACGCCCACTCGGGGATGAGCGGGCCTAACGCCGCCCTGCGCCGCGTGCTGCAGGCGTTTGCGCATCCGCAGTGGGCCTGGGATGTCGGCCTGCTCGGCAAGCCGCACGATCTGGGTAACGTCTCGGCCTACCGCGGCAAACCCACCAGCCTGGAAGACTACATCGGCTGGCTGGGCGCCAACTTCGATCCATCGATTTCCTGGAAAGATCTGGAGTGGATCCGCGAATTCTGGGACGGCCCGATGATCATCAAAGGCATTCTGGATCCGGAAGACGCCAAAGACGCGGTGCGCTTCGGCGCCGACGGCATCATTGTCTCCAACCACGGTGGCCGCCAGTTGGACGGCGTGCTGTCGACCGCGCGGGCCATGCCGGCGATCGCCGACGCGGTGAAAGGCGACATTACCCTGTTGGCCGACTCCGGCATCCGCAGCGGCCTGGATGTGGTGCGCATGATCGCGCTGGGCGCCGACACCGTGCTGCTGGGACGTGCCTTCGTCTATGCGCTGGCGGCGGCCGGCGAAGCCGGGGTGGCTAATTTATTGGATCTGATCGACAAGGAAATGCGCGTCGCCATGACGCTCACCGGCGCGAAAACCATCGCGGAGATCAACGCCGGATCGCTGGTCAGAAACGCCTGAATCAAAGCGGCTGCACGCCTTCCGGGTAGGCGTTATAGCTCATTTTGCTGATGAAGGCCCCGGCCGGTGACACCAACACCCGGCCGGCGGCGTCCAGCCCGAGGAAGGTGCCGGTGCAGCGCCCGGAGATAAAGTCGAAGAAGAACACCGAGCACACCGGGATAATCTTTTCCCGGAAGGTGAACAGGAACATCTCGTCCTCAAACTTGTAGTAGGTGGCGTAGTCCATGTCGCCGTGGCCGAATTGCTCGCCGCGCAGGTTTTGCCAGGCGTAGCGCTCGGTGTTGACGTAGAAGTGTTCGTAATAGTGGTTGGGGCTGTAGACGTTCAGCGTACGATAGCCGATCAGCTCGCGGGTCAGATGCGGCGCGGTGCCACCCGGCGTGACGCCGACAATCCGGCCGACGTGGAAACTTTGCTTGAGGCGCGAGCCCTTTTCCACCGTCTGTTCCGGCAACAGCGTGCTGCGCACCAGCAGCGCCCGGCCGCTGTCACGATTGAGTACCAGCGTCAGGCACTCGTTGCCCGGCGACTGCAGCGGAATATTGAAGAAATAGCGCGCGGCGGAGGTTTGCACCTCTTCGTAAGCGTCCTCACCGCTCTCCCCTCCCCAGGCCCACAGCACCCGTTGCCGATCGGCACTGAAGCGCAGCGTGATTTCCCCGTCTTTTTCAAAGGCGATCTGCAGCGTTTTGCCCCGCCAGTCCTGGGTGCCCGGCAGCCGATTAGTGTCGATACCGCGCGCGAAATCGTCGTAATTCTTCCAGTCCGGCTCGGCATTTTGATTCAGTACGGATTGTTCAGCTGACATCTTCGCTCTCCTTGATTGAATGGGATGAAAACCGCCTCAAACGTCGGCGACGCCCGCCGGTTTTACCGCTCTGCGGCTCACCACCGCGGGTGCGGTTTCATCGAGAAAACAACTCAGTACGCCGGCGCACACGGCGCCCGCGGCCGCCAGCCACATCACGCTGACCAGCCCGTAGCGATCGGCGATCAGCCCGGCGATAAACGGCGCCAGACAGCCGCCAATCACCTCGCCAATCCCCATCACCAGCCCCAACGCGGTCGCGATGCGGGCCGGCGACACCGTTTCCGACGGGATGGTGGCCATAAACAGCGTGAAGCAGCCAAGGCCGGTATAAGACAGGAACACCAGTACGCCCAGCAGCCACGGGTTATCGACGTAGCTCAGAAAGAGTGGGCAGCACACCGCCAGCAGCGAAAAGAAGATCAGCGTCGGCTTGCGGCCGAGGCGATCGGAGATCGACGGCACCGCCACGCCCCAGAATACCCAGGCGGCGCCGATGGCGCTCATGATGCCGCCCATCGTGCCTTCACCGAAGCCACGGTCGGTCACCAAAAAATTAGGAGTGAAGGTAATGATGATCATGAACCAGGTGACGAACACGCAGGAGATCAGAATGCACAGCGCCACGTTCTTGATTTTAAACAGCTCGCCGTAAGCGCCTTTGTTCGCCGCCTTGCCGGTCGCCGGCGCAGCGCTGAAAGCGGGATCCTTCTTGCCGTTCACATAGCGATAGATCAGCCACGCCAGAATGATGCCCGGCACGGCGGTCAGGTGGAACGCCATGCTCCAGCCCCACTTCTGTGCCAGATAGATGATCAGCGGCGGCGCGATAATACCGCCCAACAATCCCGGCGCCGCCCCCTGGATCAGCCCCATATTAAAGCCGCGGCGCTGCGGCTGCGATTTTTCCACCATCAGCGATTGTGCGATCGGCAACACCGGCCCTTCGGCGATCCCCATCAGCGCGCGGAAGATCAATAACATGGCAAAACCGCTGACCAGCCCCGACAGCGCGGAGAACAGCGAAAACACCAGGATCGACAGGATCAGCATCGGTTTACGGATATTAAAGCGATCGGCAATCGCCCCCAGCCCGGCGCCGGACAACGCCCAGGTCAATGCCAGCACCGCCGACAACGTACCAAGATGCACGTTGCTCAGCTTCAAATCGGCGGCAATCATCGGAAACAGGAAAGAGATGGTCAGGCGATCGACGAATACGCAGCCGAACACGAAAAACAAAATGATCAGCAATCGGTTCTCTTCGCTCAATCGCGAGCGCTGTCCTGGCGAATTATTCATAGCGTCATTAGTCCATAAGTTAACTTATGAATGGCGAACGGCCATGGCATAAGTCGGTTAAGCGCTCGGCCAAGAGAAACATTGGCCATCGGTCACGATAACAACTCATTAACATATTAACGATATAAACTTATCTCAAGTAACGGGCATGTCAAACGGCCGTTGAAAACGACGACGGGGTGGCAAATCAGGTATTTTTCACAGAGCGCGAATGACATGAAAATAAATCAATATTATGTTTTTACTGATTTAAATAAAATTACCCGGCACTTTTTACTTTTATCGAAAAAGCCAAAACACCGTGATTTATAAACAGGTTAATAAATAAAACTTAATTCCTTCTTATGCATGGATGACATTTCCCTTTCCATCGGCCGCATTGCCCCACCCGCTTTATTATTTGAATCCGTTTGCTTTATCGCAGTTATGGCGCGAACGATTAACTCCATTGTGTTAATCAATAATCACGTCATGATATTATCAATGCTGAATAATAATAAAAGCGCAGGCCGTGACCGGAATCACAAACAGAATCCCCTTTAACGTCCTGCGAGCGGGTTATTACCGGCGCGGCTAGCTTATGCCAACTCGTTCCAACCCCGGATGGAAAAACGGCGGCATGATAAGCGGCAGGTAACCAGCAAGGAGATGAACATGACGACAGCACTGACAAAAGCCGGTTTCTGGCGCAAAACCGCCGACTCGTCATCGCTGCGTGAGCCGCGCGTGCTGATTCGGGTCTACGTTGACGAAGGCGAAATCGATCGCGCCATCGCGTTTTACGAGCAGTTGCACGGCGTAACGGCGGACATGCGCTTCAATTTTCCCGAGCATCGGCTGGTACTGGCGGCGGTGGGGCCGTTTCTGATCCTGGAGGGGGCGGAAGAGCAGTTGCGCCCTTTCCGCAGTACCGTCGGCACGCTGCTGGTCGATGACATTTATCCCTATCACCAGCGGCTGCTGGCCGCCGGAGCAGAGATTTTCTTCGGCCCGGTGGAGGTGCCCACCGGCACCTGTTTCAATGCGCGCCTGCCGGACGGCACGACTGTCGAGTACGTGCATCACCGGCCGCGCGCAGACGAATAAACCGCCTCAGGGCAGCACCGGCTTCATGGCGTAACGGCACAGATCCTTGCGCAGGCTGACCATGTACAGCACGATCACCGCCGAGAACGGCAGGCCGCACAGTACCACCGCGGTCTGCATCGCGCTGAAACTGCCGGCGTACAGCAACCCGGCGCACACCAGCGTGGTGACCGCCGCCCAGAACACCCGCAGCCAGGCCGGCGCGTCATCATGGGCGGAACCGCCCTGGCAGGAGAGGTTCGCTATCATCAGCGTGCCGGAATCGACCGGCGTCAGGAACAGCACGAAACTGATCACCACCACGAAACCGGCAGTCAGTTGGGTATAGGGCAGATATTCGAACAGCTTGAACACCGCCATCGGCGGATCGCTTTGCGCCACCTGCCCCAGGATCGCCTGCCCGCCTTCCAGCACCAGACTGATGGCGGTATTGCCGAAGATGGACAGCCACGCCAGCGTGAAGCCCAGCGGGATCAGCAGCACGCCGAAAATCAGTTCGCGAATGGTGCGCCCTTTGGAGATCCGCGCGATGAACAGCCCGACGAACGGCGCCCACGCCACCCACCAGGCCCAGTAGAACAGCGTCCAGGCGCCCTGCCACTGGCGCGCCTTGCCGTACAGATACATATCGAAGCTGCGGCTGACCAGCGAGGTCAGATAATCGCCGAGGTTTTGCAACATGCCGTTCAGCAGATTCAGCGTCGGCCCGGCCAGAAACACGAACAGCAGCAGCAGGCACAGGAAGCCGACGTTGATGTTCGACAACATGGCGATGCCCTTCTCGACGCCGGTGACCGCCGCCAGCGTGGCCACCACCATCATCACCACGATCAGCGCCAGCAGCACGCCGGTGCTTTGCGGAATATCGAACAGATAAAACAGCCCCGAGTTCACCAGCAGCGCGCCGATCCCCAGGTTGGTTACCATTGAGATCACCGTCACCAGAATGCCGAAACTGTCCACCAGGTGACCGATGCCGCCGTGGGTGCGCTCGCCGAAGATCGGATATAACGCAGAGCGCAGCGCCAACGGCAAGCCGCGACAATAGGCGAAATAGGCCAGCGCGGTGGCAATCAGCGCATACAGCGCCCAGCCGTGCAGCCCCCAGTGCAAAAAGGTCAGCGCCATCGCCTGTCGCGCCGACTGCACGGTGCCGCCGCTGCCTTCCGGTGGAGACAGGAAGTGATCCAGCGGTTCATAGGCGCCGTAGTACACCAGCGCAATGCCAATACCCGATGAGAACAGCATCGCCACCCACGAGGGATAGCTGAACTGCGGCGGTTCGTCATCCTGGCTGAGTCGAATATGGCCGAAGCGCGACAGCGCCAGCCAGAAGACGAACACCATACAGATGACCATCAACAGCATGTAGTACCAACCGAACACGTCGGCGACCCAGGTTTGCGCGGCGTTCAGCCACAGTTTGCTGGCGGAGGGAAACAGCACGACCAGCGATCCCAGCAGCAGGATCACCGCCGCCGAGCCGAAAAATACCGGAGCATTCAATCTGACAGGTTCTTCGTCAAGCGATGGGGGAGTTTTAATTGTCATTGGCAGGCTTCCATGATGCGAAAGACAGACGATTTCAATGCCACATTTTGTTAACACTTTATCGTCATTTATTTGACATTTTCGCAGCATATAGAGTATTGATTGACCGTTCAATCAATCAAATCCAAAGTGTGATTGGCCTATCAGTTGAGGAAAATATGTACCGAAGAGACATTCCGGAGCAGCGTAAGGAGCAGCTGATTAACGCCGCCTTCGAGACCATTAACGTCGTCGGGCTGGCTGGCGTCACCCTGTCTCAGGTGGCGAAAGAAGCCGGGCTGTCGACCGGCATCGTCAGCCACTATTTTGGCGATAAAGAGGGGTTGCTGAGCGCCACCATGCGCAAAATCCTGCGCGATCTGCGCGACGCGGTAGCCGAATGCCGCGCGCAGGCGGCGAGCGACAGCCAGTCACAGCTGTTCGCCATTATCCAGGGCAACTTCCACCCCAGCCAAACCAACGCCGTGTCCATGCGCGCCTGGCTCGACTTCTGGGCCGCCAGCATGCACCAGCCGGTGCTGCGACGCCTGCAGCGCGCCAACGATCGGCGACTCTATTCCAACATTTGCTGCCAGTTCCGTCGCGAGCTGCCGCTACGGCAGGCTCGTGACGCCGCGCGCGGGCTGGCGGCAATGATCGATGGGCTCTGGCTGCGCGGCAGCCTGGCCGGCGACGAGACAGACCTGAAGCAGGACTGCCGCATCGCCTGCGACTACGTGGCGCAGCGGCTCAATGCCGCTCAGCCGCTGGGGTGAACGCCCTCGTCAGCGCGATTCCTGCTCTTCGCTGTACTGGGTTTGCCACATCGCGGCGTAGCGGCCGTTCGCGGCCAGCAGCGCCTCGTGCCCACCGCGCTCGACGATCTCCCCCGCTTCCAGCACGATGATCTCATCAGCGTCCACCACCGTGGAGAGCCGGTGGGCGATCACCAGCGTGGTGTGGTTGCGGCTCACCTCGCGCAGGTGCCCCTGGATTTCGCGTTCGGTCTGGGTATCCAGTGCGCTGGTCGCCTCGTCGAACACCAGGATGGCCGGATTTTTCAGAATGGTGCGCGCAATCGCCACCCGCTGCTTTTCACCGCCCGACAGCTTCAGCCCGCGCTCACCCACCCGGGTGTCGTAACCGTCGGGCAGACCGACGATAAAATCATGGATATGCGCCAGCCGCGCCGCCCGCTCGATTTCTTCATCGCTGGAGCCGGTTTTGCCGTAGCCGATGTTGTAGCGCAGCGTATCGTTGAAAAGCACCGTATCCTGCGGCACGATGCCGATCGCCTGCCGCAGGCTGGCCTGGGTCAGTTGGCGAATGTCCTGACCGTCGAGAGTAATGGCGCCGCCCTGCACGTCGTAGAAGCGGAACAGCAGGCGCGACAGCGTGGACTTGCCCGCGCCGGAGGCGCCGACCACCGCCACCGTGTGGCCCGCCGGAATGGTAAAACTCACCTGCTTGAGGATCGGCCGGCGCGTGTCGTAACCGAAGCTGACCGCATCGAACCGCACTTCGCCGCGATCGAGGCGCAGCGGCTGCGCATCCGGGCTATCGACGATCTCACGCTCTTCCTGCAGCAGATCGAACATGTTCTCCATGTCGATCAGCGCCTGACGCACCTCGGAATAAATAAAGCCGAAGAAGTTCAGTGGCTGATACAGCTGCAGCAGATAGGCGTTGACCAGCACGAAGTCGCCGACCGTCATCGTCCCCTGCGTAATGCCCTGCGCCGCCATGGTCATCATCACGATCAGCCCGATCGAAATAATGGCGGTTTGCCCCAGGTTGATCGCCGTAAAACTGAATTGGTTCTTGATGGCGGCGTATTCGTACAGCCGACGCGACAGATCGAAGCGCTCGGCTTCGAATTCTTCATTGCCGAAGTACTTTACGGTCTCATAGTTCAGCAGGCTGTCGATGGATTTGCTGTTGGCGTCGGCGTTGGCCTTGTTGAGCTCGCGGCGAAAGCGGGTGCGCCAGCTGACCGCCAGCACGGTGAACAGAATGTAGCAGCCGACCGTCGTCAGGATCGCCAGCGCGAACCAGCCGTTCAGCATGTGCCACATGATCGCCGTGACCAGCGTCAGCTCGAACAGGATCGGCACGATGGAGAACAACAGCCGCGACAGTACCGTGGACACCGCCTGGGTGCCGCGCTCGATGGACAACGACAGCCCGCCGGTCTGGCGCTCCAGATGGAAGCGCAGGCTCAGCGCATGCAGCTGGCGAAACACCCGCACGCCCAGCAGGCGCGTGGCGTTCTGGCTGACGTGGATGAACATCACGTTGCGCAGTTCCTCAAACAGCGCGCCGCCCACCCGCGCTACGCCATAGGCGACGATCAGCCCCAGCGGCACCGCCAGCATTTTCGCCGTCTCGCCGCTCAGCGCATCGACCATCGCTTTGTAGGCCAGCGGCACCAGCGTGGTGCTGACCTTGGCCGCCACCATGAACACGAAGGCCACCACCAGGTACCCCCGCAGGCGCGGGTTGTCTTTCGGCCACAGGTAGGGCAGCAGGAATTTCAGCAAACGGGAACGATCCATCATGTAATATTCATCTTCTCGGTCGGGATCGCGGCGCACGGCCGCGCGGGGGTTATGAGTTTGGCCTGGCCGGCGGCGAACGCCGCAGCCATCCCATTCTCCTGCGGCGGCAACTCAGCATCATCCGTCAGGAGAAGCAGCGGCGGCTCGGGCAAAGTTCAGGCATGGAGGAGACAATCACATGACCCAGACGTATGCAAAGCGCTTTGCGCAGGTCTTTGACTATATCGACCGCCACCTGGACGAGGCGCTCACCGTCGAAAAACTGAGCGAAGTGGCCCACTTTTCGCGCTTTCACTTTCAACGCCAGTTTAGCGCGTATTGCGGCATCTCGGTGTGGCGTTATATCCAGTGGATGAGGCTCAAACGCGCCTCGTACCGCCTGGCGTATAACCCGCTGGAGCCGGTGATTGACATCGCGCTGGACGCCGGTTTTCAAAACCCGGAGTCCTTCAGCCGCGCCTTCAAACAGGCGTTCAGCCAAACGCCAAGCCAGTTTCGCAAACGGCCGGCCTGGATCGATTGGCAGCAGCGCTTTCCCGAGCCGAAACACACAAGGAAACAACCCATGAAGGTAGACATTGTCGACTTCCCGGCCACGCCGGTGGCGATGATCGAACATCGCGGCCCGTCCGCGCTGGTTAACGAAACCGCCGCGCGCTTTATCGAGTGGCGCAAAACCAGCGGCCTGTCGCCGGTCAGAAGCAGCCGTACTTTCGGCATCGCACCGCACGATCCGGCCACCACCGAAGCACAGGACTTCCGCTTCTTCATTTGCGGCGAGGTCACTGCGCCGATCCCCGAGGACAGTGCCTTCGGCGTGGTGAACAGCACGCTGCCGGCCGGGCGCTGCGCGGTGCTGCGCCATCACGGCTCGCTGGATGGGCTCTCGGAAAGTGCCCATTATCTGTACCGCGAGTGGTTGCCGGCCAGCGGCCAAGAGCTGCGCGATTTTCCGCTCTATTTCCACTACCACAACTTCGTGCACGAAGTGGCGGAATATGAACTGGTGACCGATCTTTACCTGCCGCTGAAGTAGCTGACATCTGGCTCCGCCAGGAGCCAGACTGACGTTAACAGGACGGCGACGAACCTTGCGGCGGCAGATAACGCTGCGGATCAAGCGCGGTGGCGCGGTAGCGGATCTGGAAATGCAGGAACACTGAATCGGTGCCGGTGCTGCCCATGGTGCCGATCTTCTGCCCCGCCTTCACATCCTGGCCGTTGCGCACCAGCGTGGTGTCGTTGTGCGCATAGGCGGTAATAAAGTCTTCGCCGTGCTTAATCATGATCAGGTTGCCGTAGCCGCGCAGCTGGTTGCCGACGTACACCACTTTGCCCTTGGCGGAAGCGTAGATCGGCTGGCCGCGTTTACCCGCGATGTCGATGCCCTTGTTGCCGCCATCTGAATTGGAGTAGGCCTGCACGATCCGGCCGCTGGTCGGCCAACGCCAACAGCGGGCTGCGCCCGGCGGCGGCGTTTGCTTGGCGATCGCTGCGGAAGACGTTTTACGTCGCGTGGCGGCGGTTTTGGTCGGCGTGCCGCCGCTCAGCCGCAGTTTCTGCCCCACTTCCAGGCTATAAGGCGGGCGTATCTTGTTGATTCTGGCCAGATCGCTGACTTCGCTGTCGGTGATCCAGGCGATGTAGTACAGCGTATCGCCCCGTTTGACGGTGTAAGACTTGCCGGTGTAGCTGCCCTTCGGCAGTTTGTCGTAGTCGCGGTTGTAGGTGTTTTTACCCGAACACCCGGCCAACAACAGCCCCAATGTCAGACACACCGCGACGCGGCGCCACCCAGCCCATTTGCTTCCTGTGCTCAAATCCAGTCCTCAGTCGTCGTTTCGGTTCTGATACGCGTCAGCCGCACAGTGTAACATTTGCGCCGGGTCAGTCAAAAACCCCCGGACGGTCTATGCTAAACAGGTAAGGATGACTGATTAATTACCCAACGACGAAATGGAGTACTGTCATGTTGAACCTCGACCGCAATAATCTGCCCCTCCTGAGCGAAGAACTGCTCAAAAAGCAACGCACCACCCTGCTGATCATCGCCTTCCTGCTGTTGGCGGGCGGGATACTGTGCCTGGTCAATCCTTTCGCCTCCGGCGCAGCGCTGAGCATCGTGGTCGGCATCCTGCTGCTGTTGAGCGGCGCTGGGCTGATTATCGCCATGATCGCTAACCGGGCGCAGAATACCTGGCCGATGATCGGCGGCATTCTGCTGGGCGTGGCCTACCTGATTATCGGCTATGTATTCATCACCAGCCCGCTGGCGGGCATTCTGGCGCTGGCGGTGTACCTCGCCGTGCTGTTCGCGCTCGGCGGCATCGCGCGCCTGGCGGCGGGCTACATGCGCCGCGGGCTGCCGGGCAACTGGCTGCAGTTCGTTATCGGCGTGCTCGATTTGATCATCGCCTGGATGCTGATTGGCTCAGGCCCGGCGGCGTCGGTCACGCTGGTGACGGCGATCGTCGGCATCGAGATGCTGGTCAGCTCCTTTGCGCTGTTCCAGGCGGCGAATCTGTTTAAACGCGCCTGATCGTACCGGCCCGCCGCCGCGGGCCTCATCGCTTTCGTTGTTTCCAGACAAAACAAGGCGATACCCCCTCTGCTTGTCCGTGGTTATCTTCATCGGTAAGTGCCAATATAGGCGCAGACAAGGGAGCTAAAGCCGATGACCACCCATTCCAACCCGCTGAACTCACGGGAAGTCTGCCTGCAATTACGCCACTTCAATCAGGTAATCGGGCAACAATGTCGCAATATGGCGCGCCAAAAAGCCACCTGCCCGTGCTGCCTGGCGGACATTGTCACCGGCTGCGACGCCGGTATCAAACTGTGCGGGCAGCAGCTAGCCAAACCCAGCCCGCAAACCCCGTTATTCCAGCAGATTCGCAACTTGCTGCTCGATCTGCGCGCCGAAGCGAAAGGGGTTCGCCGAATCGAGACGCTTAATCGCACCAACAATGAAATATCCTGGCTGTTGCGCGAGCTGTATTTCGAGACGTTCTGAACATAAGGGCCGCGCGCCCATCGCTTAACGTCAATCGGCGCGGCTATCATCCGCGCCGAATCATGGCGACACCATTCTCATCTCCCCCTTATTCTCCCTCTTTTAGCGCGGGCGTTCATCCAGCTTTACGACCGCCGTCACACCTCGCTACCGCCAAATTGCGTTGGTTATAGAGTCGTCTACAATTCAATCGAATTACCCCCTACAACATCAGAAATTATTATTATTAGAGGTGATTATGTTACAGAAACACGAAAACGTAATAAGTATGACTGTACTAAGCCCGCAAGCCACCCAACAACTGATGCCTTCGTTTTCCTCCTTGCCCCACACGCAACACGCCGACGGCAAATATCGTCTGCGCCGTTATTCGGTCGTCAAATACCTCAACCCCAACGTCGCCGAAGTGGGGCCGCGCACCTTCATGCAGTCCGATCAGATCAACCACTTCCAGGGCAACGTGGTGCGCCGCTTCGAACCTATCGACAGCGCCGTGCTGCAGAGCGCCGGCATGGCGGAGATGTGCAACCTGTTTGCAGAAAGCAACGAACTGCCGGAAGGCGCCGAGATAGAGATCCACCAGATGCGCGTGGTCGCCATCGAGAAAGACACCCAGGTGGCGCCGGAAGGCATTCACCAGGATGGCTTCGACCATATCGCCATGATCGCCATTCACCGGCACAACATCGTCGGCGGTGAAATCATGCTGTACGACGACAGCCACCACGATCCCTTCTTTAAAAAAGCGCTGGCGGACGGTGAAGCCGTGCTGCTGGCGGACAGCAAACTGTGGCACAACGCCACGCCGATCAACGCCGTAAGCCCAACTGAAGAAGGCCATTTGGATCTCTTCGTCCTCACCGCGCGGGGAGAGAAAGCATGACCTTTACGCCCGAGCTCGCCCGACGCCAGTTCAGCGCCCTGTCCCAGCACATCGACGGCAAACCGGCGATCTTTTTCGACGGCCCCGGCGGCGCACAGGTTTCACGGGGCGTGCTGGAAAAGATGACGGACTACCTGGGGAAATACAACGCCAACCTGGGCGGCCACTACTTCTCCAGCCGGGTCACCGGCGAGGTGATGGGCCAGGCGCGCGAATCGGTGCGCGCCTTGTTAAATGCGCCTTCGCCGGACAACATCGTCTTCGGCATGAATATGACCACGCTGACTTTCCATCTCAGCCGCATCATCAGCCGCGACTGGCAGGCCGGCGATGAGGTCATCGTCACCGCGCTCGATCACTACGCCAACGTTTCCAGCTGGCAGCAGGCCGCCGCAGACCAAGGGGCCGTGGTGCATCAGATACCGCTGGAGAGCACCGACTGCGCATTGGACGCCGCAAAGGTGTGTGAGCGCATCAACGCCAATACCCGCCTGGTGGCGGTCAGCTACGCTTCCAACGTCACCGGCAGCATCGTCGATATCAAAACCATCGTCGAAGCTGCGCATCGGGTCGGCGCGCAGGTGTATGTCGACGCCGTGCACTATGCGCCGCACAACCTGATTGACGTGCAGGCGCTGGGCTGTGATTTCCTGGTGTGCTCAGCCTACAAGTTCTTTGGCCCGCACGTCGGCATGGCCTACCTCGCGCCGCAGTGGTTGCAACGCCTGCGGCCGTACAAAGTCGAGCCGGCCACCGATGTCGGCCCCGGCCGTTTCGAGACCGGCACGCAAAGCTTCGAGGCGCTGGCCGGCGTCGCGGCGGCGATCGACTATCTGGCGCAGTGGGGGACGCCGGGCGCGCCGTTAAGGCAGCGTTTGCAGGAGAGTTTCGCCGCCTACCACCGGCATGAAGAGGCGCTGTGCCACCACTTTTTGCAACGGCTGCAGCAACTCGACGGCGTTCGGCTCTACGGCCATTCACAGGCGGACAGCACGCGCCGCACGCCAACCTTCGCCCTGACCTTCAGCGGCCAGACGCCTGACGCGATCGCCCGCCGCCTGGGGCAGCACAACATCTGCGCCGGCAGCGGGCATTTCTATGCGCTGGGTCTGATCCAGCAGTTGGGGTTACAGGACGGCGGCGTGCTGCGCATCGGCATGATGCACTACAACACCCAGGGCGAAATAGACACGCTGTTTAAGGTGATCGCCGAAGATATCCTCAGTTAACTCGCCACATCGGCCCGCTCACCTTATTGAGCGGGCCATCGCGGCACGCTGGGGGTAGAATCAAGGGGATTTTATTTTAGAAATGGATTTTTACTTTGCGAAAATATGCAGTTATCGCCGCCGCATTGATGATGTCTTCCTGCGCCACGCCGGAGAAATGGGAAGCGCAAACGGCAACCCCAACGCCCCTCGAAGCGGCCAGAACCCACTGCCGGCAAGAAGCCGAACAGCGCTATCCCGTGAACCTGTCTTTGCACGCCAGCTCGCCGACCTTCTCCTCCATGACGATCAACGGCACGGAGATCCCCAACGCCGGTGGCGGCGCTTTCCCCTCGGACAGCAATGAAATGCGCAGAACAGAATTCGTTAATGCCTGCATGAAATTGGAAGGATGGGAAAATAAAAATAAAGTGACCGGACTATTGGCATTTTTATTTAACTAACGGCAACACGGAATAACTCGGAATTACCGCGCTCAGGCAGCGGTAATTCCGCCCTATTGACCGGCACCGACAGCCTGACTATTTTGCTACGATATAACAGGTTACACCTCTCCTCCATTCAGGGCGATAATCAAACAAATGGAATAAATCAATTTATGAGTGAGAAAGACACCCCCCTAAAAAAGCCGCAAAGCCATATCAACAAAGCGGTATTCTTTACCTCTGCAGTCCTCATTTTTCTTTTGGTCGCGTTCGCCGCCTTTTTCCCCGACGTCGCTGACAAAAACTTCAAACTTCTGCAGCAACAAATCTTCACCAACGCCAGCTGGTTTTATATTTTGGCCGTAGCGCTGATCTTGCTCAGCGTGACGTTTCTGGGGCTTTCCCGCTACGGCGACATCAAACTTGGCCCCGATCATGCGCAACCCGATTTTCGCTACCACTCATGGTTTGCCATGCTGTTTTCAGCGGGGATGGGCATCGGCCTGATGTTCTTCGGCGTTGCTGAGCCGGTGATGCACTACCTCTCGCCGCCGGTCGGCACGCCCGAGAGCGTCGAGGCGGCCAAACAGGCCATGCGCCTGACCTTTTTCCACTGGGGGCTGCACGCCTGGGCGATCTACGCCATCGTGGCGTTGATTCTGGCCTTCTTCAGCTATCGACATGGCCTGCCGTTGACCCTGCGCTCTGCGCTTTATCCGATCATCGGCGACCGCATTTATGGCCCTATCGGCCACACCGTCGATATCTTCGCCGTCATCGGCACCGTGTTCGGGGTCGCAACCTCGCTGGGTTATGGCGTGTTGCAGGTTAACGCCGGGCTTAACCACCTGTTTGGCGTGCCGATCAACGAAACCGTTCAGGTGATCTTGATCGTGGTGATTACCGGGCTGGCCACCATTTCCGTGGTTTCAGGGCTGGAGAAAGGCATACGCTTTCTGTCAGAGCTGAACCTCAGCCTGGCGCTGTTGCTCCTGGCCTTGGTCTTGCTATTGGGGCCAACCGTCCTGCTGTTGAAATCCTTTGTGGAAAATACCGGCGGCTATCTGTCCGAGCTGGTCAGCAAGACGTTCAACCTGTATGCCTATGAGCCAAAATCCAGCAACTGGTTAGGCGGATGGACGCTGCTTTACTGGGGTTGGTGGCTCTCCTGGTCGCCTTTTGTCGGTATGTTCATCGCACGGGTTTCCCGCGGCCGAACCATCCGCGAATTTGTCACGGGCGTGCTGTTCGTCCCGGCCGGCTTCACCCTCATGTGGATGACGGTGTTCGGCAACAGCGCCATTTACCTCATCATGGAACAGGGCGCGACAGACCTCGCCACTACGGTACAGCAAGACGTGGCGTTGGCGTTGTTTAACTTCCTGGAGCATTTCCCGTTCTCCAGCGTGCTTTCGTTTATCGCCATGGCGATGGTTATCGTCTTTTTTGTCACGTCCGCCGATTCCGGCGCCATGGTCGTGGATACGCTGGCTTCGGGCGGCTCCAGCAACACGCCGGTTTGGCAACGCATTTTCTGGGCGGCGCTGATGGGCATCGTCGCCATCGCCTTGCTGATCGCCGGGGGACTCAGCGCGCTGCAAACCGTCACCATCGCCAGCGCATTACCTTTCTCGGCCATCTTGCTGATATCCATTTACGGCTTGCTTAAGGCCCTGCGCCGCGACCTGACCAAACGCGACAGCCAAAATATGGCCACCATCGCCCCCACCGCCGCTCGCAACCCCATTCCCTGGCAGCGCAGGCTGCGCAATATCGCCTACCTGCCAAAGCGCTCGCTGGTTAAGCGCTTTATGGATGAAGTTATCCAACCGGCCATGACGCTGGTGCAGGAAGAGCTGAGTAAACAAAACACGCTCAGCAGCATCAACGCCACCGCGGAAGACCGCATTCGTTTCGAGGTCGATTTGGGCGATGAGCTTAACTTTATCTATGAAGTCAGACTGCGCGGCTACAGTTCGCCGACGTTCGCCCTCGCCGGGCTGGATAACGATGAACAGCAAGCCGAGCAGCACAAGTATTATCGCGCGGAGATCTACCTGAAAGAAGGCGGCCAGAACTACGATGTCATGGGCTGGAATCAGGAGCAGTTAATCAACGATATTCTCGATCAGTACGAGAAACACCTGCATTTCTTGCATCTGGTGCGCTAAAGGCCGACATGCCGTCCCGAGGGGCGGCATTTTTTTGCCCTGCTTTCCTCACCACGGCGCTGATGATGCTGGTGGGATGGCGGACAACCAGTGATAACGCTTACAGGAGCAAAGGATTGGGTTGGGGTAATCTTTCGGAGAATCAGGATGTTTTCAGAAGGGAGTGCTGGAGCGGGTGAAGGGAATCGAACCCTCGTATGCAGCTTGGGAAGCTGCCGTTCTACCATTGAACTACACCCGCATCGGTGTGCGACAGGCATTATAACCGGTTATCGGCAGTGGGCAAGCGGAGATGGCGCGTAACTGTCGATGTTTTAAGCGGTTAAGTCCGGTGGGCGAAAAAAAACCGGCGCAGTTGCCTGCACCGGTGGTTTCACGCTAAACGGAATTATTTCTGTGGGCGCATCGCCGGGAACAGAATCACGTCGCGGATGGTGTGGCTGTTGGTGAACAGCATCACCATACGGTCGATACCGATGCCCAGACCGGCAGTCGGCGGCAGGCCGTGCTCAAGCGCGGTGACGTAGTCTTCGTCGTAGAACATCGCTTCGTCGTCGCCGGCGTCTTTGGCATTCACCTGATCGGCAAAGCGCTGAGCCTGGTCTTCGGCGTCGTTCAGCTCGGAGAAGCCGTTGCCGATTTCACGGCCGCCGATGAAGAACTCGAAGCGGTCGGTGATTTCCGGGTTAACGTCGTTGCGGCGCGCCAGCGGCGACACTTCAGCCGGGTACTCGGTGATGAAGGTCGGCTGAATCAGATGGCTTTCCGCCACTTCTTCGAAGATCTCGGTCACGACGCGGCCCAGGCCCCAGCTCTTCTCAACCTTGATGCCGATGGATTCAGCGATGGCCACCGCTTTGCCCATGTCGGCCAGGTCAGCCAGATCGGTTTCCGGGCGGTATTTCTTGATCGCCTCGGTCATGGTCAGCTTCTCGAACGGCTTGCCGAAGTCGAACACTTCGTCGCCGTACTGCACCTGAGAGGTGCCCAGCACTTTCTCGGTCAGGGTGCGGAACAGCGTCTCGGTCAGCTCGATCAGGTCTTTGTAATCCGCGTAAGCCATGTAGAGTTCCATCATGGTGAACTCTGGGTTGTGACGCGGAGAGACGCCTTCGTTACGGAAGTTACGGTTGATTTCGAACACGCGCTCAAAGCCGCCGACCACCAGACGCTTCAGATACAGTTCCGGCGCGATGCGCAGGTACATGTCGATGTCCAGCGCATTGTGGTGCGTGATGAACGGACGCGCGGACGCGCCGCCCGGGATCACCTGCATCATCGGGGTTTCGACTTCCATGAAGCCGCGTTCCACCATGAAGTTGCGGATAGCCGACATCACCTGAGAACGCACTTTGAAGGTGTTGCGCGATTCTTCGTTGGCGATCAGATCCAGATAACGCTGGCGGTAACGAGTTTCCTGATCCGCCAGACCGTGGAATTTGTCCGGCAGCGGGCGCAGCGCTTTGGTCAGCAAACGCAGCTCGGTACAGTGGATCGACAGTTCGCCGGTCTTGGTTTTGAACAGCTTGCCGCGCGCGCCGAGGATATCGCCCAGGTCCCACTTCTTGAACTGGTCGTTGTACACGCCTTCAGCCAGATCGTCGCGCGCGACGTACAGCTGAATGCGGCCGCCCACGTCCTGCAGCGTGACGAAGGATGCCTTGCCCATAATACGGCGGGTCATCATGCGGCCGGCGACGGTCACTTCTACGCCCAGCGCTTCCAGCTCTTCGTTGTCTTTATCGCCGTATGCGGCGTGCAGTTTGTCGGAGGTGGAGTCGCGACGGAAGTCGTTCGGGAACGCAATGCCGTTCTCGCGCAGGCCGGCCAGTTTCTCGCGGCGGGACTGCAGTTCGTTATTGAGATCCAGCGCCTGATCGGCGCCCTGTACTTGTTGTTCAGACATTTCTATTCCTCATAACCCGGCTTTCAAACTTGCCTCAATGAATTTATCCAGGTCGCCATCCAGTACGGCCTGCGTGTTACGCGTTTCGACGTTGGTGCGCAAATCCTTGATGCGGGAGTCATCCAGCACGTAAGAACGGATTTGGCTGCCCCAGCCGATGTCGGACTTGTTGTCTTCCATCGTCTGCTTATCAGCATTTTTCTTTTGCATCTCAAACTCGTACAGCTTGGCTCGCAGCTGTTTAAACGCTTGATCCTTGTTCTTATGCTGAGAACGATCGTTCTGGCACTGCACCACGATGTTGGTTGGCAGGTGAGTAATACGTACGGCGGATTCGGTTTTGTTGACGTGCTGACCGCCCGCACCGGAGGCGCGGTACACGTCGATACGCAGATCCGCCGGGTTGATTTCGATATCGATATCGTCGTCGACTTCCGGGTAGATGAACACCGAGCTGAACGAGGTGTGGCGACGACCGCCGGAGTCAAACGGGCTCTTGCGCACCAGGCGGTGAACGCCGGTTTCAGTACGCAACCAGCCGAACGCGTAGTCGCCGATGATCTTGATGGTGGCAGACTTCAGGCCCGCGACGTCGCCGTCGGACTCTTCGATCACTTCGGTCTTGAAGCCCTTGGCTTCGGCCCAGCGCAGGTACATACGCAGCAGCATGCTGGCCCAGTCTTGCGCTTCGGTGCCGCCGGAGCCGGCCTGGATATCCAGGTAGCAGTCGGCGCTGTCGTATTCGCCGGAGAACATGCGGCGGAATTCCAACTGATCCAGCTTGCTCATCAGTTGATCCAGCTCGGCGACCGCTTCGTTGAAGGTCTCTTCATCGTCGGCTTCCACCGCCAGTTCCAGCAGCCCGCCGACGTCTTCGCCGCCCTGCTCCAGCTGATCGATGGTTTCAACGATGGCTTCCAGCGCGGCGCGCTCTTTGCCGAGCGCCTGTGCGCGCTCCGGCTCGTTCCACACGTCCGGCTGCTCCAGCTCGGCGTTGACTTCTTCTAGGCGTTCCTTCTTGGCATCATAGTCAAAGATACCCCCTAAGAACCGCAGTCCGCTCGGACAGGTCCTGAATTCGGTTTTTTACCGGGTTAATTTCAAACATGGTTTCGTTCTTTTACGTTGATGTCGTCGATGGCGGAATGCCATTGGAACCGCTAATTCTAACGGATCCGGGCGGCAGTTTATAGCGAGTTGGTCAGTTTTTGTGGCGATCGGGAAGGATGCGGGGGATTGGAGAGCCCAATCCCCGAATTGTGTTCAATTTCGCCTCAGCGCGGCCAAAGATGCTGGATCAGCAGCTGCACGTTGCGGTTACCGCGAAACTCGTTGACGTCGAGCTTGTAGGCCAGCTCGACCTCGCGCACGCTGCTGTCCGGCCACAGCGTGGTGTCCACGTTGAACGCGATACCGTCGAGCAGCGGGCCGCCGCCGAGCGGTTCCACCATCAGCTTCAGGTGTTTCTCGCCCACCAGCCGCTGCTGCAGAATGCGGAACTTGCCGTCGAAGGTCGGTTCCGGAAACGCCTGGCCCCACGGGCCGCCCTCGCGCAGCAGCTCCGCCGTCGTCAGCGACAGCTCCTGCATCGCCAGTTCGCCGTCGGACCAGATCACCCCTTCCAGCATCGCCGGATCGAGCCATTCCCCCACCAGCTCGCCGAAGCGCTGGCGGAACTCGTCGAACCTGGCCTCTTCCAGCGACAGCCCGGCCGCCATCGCGTGGCCGCCGAACTTCATCATCAGGCCGGGGTTCAGCATATCCAGCCGCTCCAGCGCATCGCGCATGTGCAGACCGGGCACCGAACGGCCGGAGCCTTTCAGGATGCCGTCGCCCGCCGGCGCGAACGCGATCACCGGACGGTGGAAACGCTCTTTGATACGCGAGGCGAGGATACCCACCACGCCCTGATGCCATTCCGGGTGATACATCGCCAGCCCGTAAGGCAGCTCGGTGCTGGTGCGCTCCAACTGGTCGCACAGCTGCAGGGCTTCCACCTGCATGCCCTGCTCTATCTCGCGTCGCGTCTGGTTCAGCGCGTCGAGATCGTTGGCCAGCATGCGCGCCTGCGCGATGTCGTCGCTCAGCAGCAGCGCCACGCCAATAGACATGTCGTCCAGCCTGCCGGCGGCGTTGAGACGCGGGCCGAGGGCGAAACCGAGATCGTTGGCCGCCAACTGGCGGGCGTCGCGGTTGGCCACCTCAAGCAGCGCGCGGATGCCCGGTCGGCATTTGCCGGCGCGAATGCGGTTTAACCCCTGATACACCAGAATGCGGTTGTTGGCGTCCAGCGGCACCACGTCGGCCACGGTGCCGAGCGCCACCAGATCCAGCAGTTCCGCCAGATTGGGCATCGCCAGCGCGCGCTGCTCGAACCAGCCGCTGTCCCGCAGCCGGGCGCGCAGCGCCAGCATCAGGTAGAACGCGACGCCCACCCCGGCCAGCGATTTGGACGGGAAACCGCAGCCGCGCAGATTAGGATTGACGATCGCTTCGGCCGCCGGCAGGGTCTCGCCCGGCAGGTGGTGATCGGTCACCAGCACCTGCATGCCCTTGGCGTGCGCCACATCGACGCCGGCGTGGGAGGAGATGCCGTTATCGACGGTGACGATCAGCTCCGCGCCGCGCGCCGCCGCCTGCTCCACCACTTCGGGGCTCAGGCCGTAGCCGTCTTCAAAACGGTTCGGCACCAGGTAGTCGACGGCTGCGCCGCCCATGCTGCGCAGCGCCAGCACCGTCAGCGCGGTGCTGGTGGCGCCGTCGGCGTCGAAATCGCCCACCACCATGATGCGGCGACCGTCGGCCAGCGCCTGTTGCAGCAGGCTGACGGCGGCGTCGATGCCATCCAATTGTTGCCAGGGCAGCATGCCCTTGACGCCGCGCTCCAGCTCCTGCTCACCCTGTACGCCGCGCAGGGCGTAAAGCCGACGCAGCAGCGGCGGCAAACTGGCGGGCAGATGCGTGTCGTCCGCCGCCGGGCGGCGGCGTAGTTGCGTTTTAATACTCACCGGCGATTAACCACCGGCTTTGGTGGCGGCCTGGTGCGCATCCAGCATGGCGGCCATCTCTTTCGGCCCCTGATAGCCCGGGATCATCATGCCGTTTTCCAGGATGATGGCCGGCGTGCCCTGAATGCCGAATTGCACACCCAGCTGGTAATGCTTGCTGATGTCGGTTTTGCAGGTCGCCGGAGAAACGGCGTCGCCCTTCATGGCGGCGTCGAACGCCTTGGCCTTGTCGGCGGTGCACCAGATAGACTGCATGTCTTTTTCAGCCTGGGAAGCCAACCCCTGGCGCGGGAATGCCAGGTAACGCACGGTAATGCCCAGATCGTTGTACTCTTTCATCTGCTGATGCAGTTTGTGGCAGTAACCGCAGGTGATGTCGGTGAACACGGTGATCACGTGTTTCTCTTTCGGCGCTTTGTAAACGATCATCTGATCTTTCAGCGCGTCCATCTTGCTGCCCAGCAGTTGGTTGGTCACGTTGACCGGCTCTTTGCCGCTGACGTCGAACAGCGGGCCCTGCAGAATGTGCTTACCGTCTTCGGAGGCGTACAGCACGCCGCTGTCGGTCAGCACGGTTTTCAGGCCGTTGACTGGTGAAGGCTGCACGTCCGCCTGCTGGATGCCCAGGCTGGCGAGCGCTTTTTTGATCGCCGCGTCATCGGCATGGGCGGCACCGGTCACCGAAGCCACCAGCAGAGAGAGCAGCATTAAACCTTTTTTCATTGTTCCAATCCTTTCGAACCCGCCGCTCAGGCGCGCGGGTGATGCTGTTGATGTAGCTGTTTCAGTCGTTCGGTCGCTACATGAGTATAAATTTGCGTGGTCGAGAGATCGCTGTGTCCTAACAACATCTGTACGACACGGAGATCGGCCCCATGGTTCAGCAAATGGGTGGCGAACGCGTGCCGCAACACGTGCGGCGACAGACGCTCGCTGTCGATGCCCGCAAGGATGGCATAGTGTTTGATGCGATGCCAGAACGTCTGTCGGGTCATTTGCTGGCAACGGGTGCTGGGGAACAGCACATCCAGCGTCTGGCCGTTGACCAGCCACGGGCGGCCGTGCTCCAGATAATTTTCGATCCAGTAGACCGCCTCTTCGCCCAGCGGCACCAGCCGTTCCTTGTTGCCCTTGCCGATCACCCGTACCACGCCCTGCCGCAGGCTGACGTCGCTGATACTCAGCCCCACCAGCTCGGAAACCCGCAGCCCGGTGGCGTACAACACTTCGAGCATCGCCTTGTCGCGCAGCTCCAGCGGCTGATCGACGCAGGGCGCCTGCAGCAGCGCATCGACCTGCGCCTCGCTCAGATCCTTCGGTAAACGCTGCGGCAGTTTGGGGGACGCCAGCTGCGCGGTGGGATCGTCGGCGCGCAGCTTTTCACGGTACAGGTACTGAAACAGGCGGCGCATGGCGCTCAGCAAACGCGCGGAGCTGGTGGCCTTGTAGCCGCCCTCTACCCGCTCGGCGAGAAACGCCTGCAGATCCAACGCCTGCGCCTGCAGCAAGGCGGTGTTCTGCTGGCCAAGCCAGGTGCCCAGGGCCTGCAAATCCAGCCGGTAGGAGGCCAGCGTATTTTCCGCCAGATTGCGCTCAAGCCACAGCGCATCCAGGAATTGTTCAATCAGCGCATTGTCTTGCTGTTGCACGCGGTCCTCTCTTTGTTGCATTTCCACCCGCGCCATTATGCCTTAAGCCGACGCAAATCAGGTATACTCGCTGCAATTCTCTAAACAGCAACGTAACGGTTTACACATGAAGATTGGTCTGTTTTACGGCTCCAGCACCTGCTACACCGAGATGGCGGCAGAAAAAATCCGTGAGATTCTGGGTGAAGACCTGGTCGACCTGCACAACCTGAAAGACGTCTCTCCCAAGCTGATGGAGGACTATTCCATTCTGATCCTCGGTATCCCGACCTGGGATTTCGGCGAACTGCAGGAAGACTGGGAAGCGATCTGGCCGCAGCTGCCGGCGCTGGATCTGAAAGGCAAGATCGTCGCCATGTACGGCATGGGCGATCAGCTCGGTTACGGTGAGTGGTTCCTCGACGCGCTGGGCATGCTGCACGATCACATCGCGCCGCTGGGCGTACAGTTCATCGGCTTCTGGCCCACTGAGGGCTTCGAGTTCACCAGCCCCAAACCGCTGAGCGCCGACGGCAAACACTTCGTTGGCCTGGCGCTCGATGAGGTCAACCAATACGATCTGAGCGAAGAGCGCCTGCAGCAATGGTGCGAACAGATCCTGTTGGAGATGGAGCCGCTGCTGTAGCCGCTGTCGGGCGCTGAGCGCGCCCGATTCCCCCGCTTATTTCCACAGACGGAAGCGTGGCTCATCTTCCCCGGCCGGCGTCTCCTTGGTCAACCGCGCCGGATCCGCCACCTGATACCAGTCCAGCTTGCGCGTCAACAGCATAATGCCCGCCAGAATGGCGAACAGCAGCCCCGCCCCCAACACCAACGCATTGTCCTCCGACTGTAACAGCAAATAGAGCACGCCGTACAACAGCAACAGGCTCGCGGCGAACAGCGCACCGCGCAGCTTGCCGCGCAGTACGGCGCTCAGATAGAAGCCGATCAGACCGCTGCAGGCGATGCTGGCCGCCAGGTAAGCGAGAGCGAATCCCAGGTGTTCGGAGAAGGCCAGCAGAATCAGGTAGAACAACACCAGCGCCGCGCCGACCAGCAGGTACTGAATCGGGTGCACCCGCAGCCCGGTCAGGGTTTCGAACAGGAAAAATGCCATAAACGTCAGCCCGATAAACAGCAGCGCGTATTTGACCGCGCGCTCGGTCAGCTGATAGTGATCGACCGGTTCGACCAGGCTGGCGCTGAAGGCCGGCAGCTTGTCCTCATCGATAATGCCATCGTCGTAATGGAACGCACTGTTGATGTTGTTGGCGAACCAGGTGCTGCGCCAGCGAGCGCTAAACCCTTGCTCCGTCACCTTGCGTTCATCCGGCAGGAAGTTGCCGAGGAAATTCGGGTGTGGCCAGTTGCTTTGCAGCTGCAGCTCGCTGCTGCGCCCCAGCGGCACCAGCGACAGGCTGCTGGTGCCCGCCAGCGTCAGGGTGAACTCGGCGTTCAGCCCCTCTTTTTGTTGCAGTGCCGCCAGCGTCAGCGGGGCGTGGATCCCCTGGCGCAACGATCCCACGCCGGTGCCCGGCTCAAACGCCACCGGCTGCGGCATTGCCAGCGGGGAAATGCTCTTGATGCCGCGAGAGTCGCTGAGCGCCACCAGCAGGAATGGCTGGCCGACGGTCACGTTGGCACGTTGCAAATCCGTCAGTTCCGGCTGGCCGAAACGCATCTTGAAGTTCAGCGGCCCCTGGTAAACCTGCGTCTGATAAATGCCCAGTTTGCGCACCTCTACTTTCGGCGCCCCCTGCACCTGAAGCGACTCCGGCAGCAAATAGCGGTAATGCTGCACCCGCTGCACTACCGTTTGTCCTTTCTCGTCTTTCTTTTCTTCTCGTTCGACGTAGGGAATGACAATCAACGGGCCGAGCACGCGCTGTGCCCCGCTGGTGCTTTCGCTTACCTGCCCGACCACGCTTTGCCGATAGCCGCTGCGTTCGTCGATCACGCTCATTAGTTGGGCGATGGGGATCAACATCACCACCATCAATCCCAGCAGCGTGGTTATTTTCCAGAAAAGTACCGATTTCATCATGCTCGCTCCTCGTAGGTAATGAGGCCACGATAAAACCCGCAGGTGAAATCAGAATGTGGTTATGTGAAGGGAAGGTGAAGTCACAGCGATAACCTGAAAGTCGCTTCCACCCCGTGCGGCCGGCGGTTGCGCAGGTGAATGCCGCCATGATGCAGACGGGCGACCTCCTGCACGAAGTTCAGCCCCAGCCCGCTGCTTTTCGGCCGTTCGGCGCGCGGCAGCGAATAAAAACGTTCGAACACCTTATCGAGCGCATAGTCCGGAATGCCGCTGCCGTCATCGCAGACGCTGATGCAGTAATGCTGTTCCCGCCGTTCGCCTCGTACGCTGACGCAACCGCCCGGCGGGGTAAAGTCGATCGCGTTGTCCAGCAGGTTGGTCAGCGCCTGGCTGATCAGCAACGCATCGCCGTTCAGCGTCACCTCCGCCAACGCCTCCAGTTGCAACCTGACGCCGCGCTGCGTCGCCTGCGCCTCTTTGCCCGCCACCGTCTGGCTGACCAGCGCCGCGATCGCGATGGGCGCGGTCTCCATGTCTGGCCGACTCTCCAGCCGCGCCTGCACCAGCAGTTTGTCCACCAGCTGCTGGATGCGTGCGCTTTGCTGCTCGATATTGGTGAGAAAACGCCGGGCGGTCTCCGGCGGCGGCAACTCTTGCAACAGCTCTGCCGCGCCCCTGATCGCCGCCAGCGGGCTTTTCAGCTCATGCGTCAGGGTATGTGCATACTGTTCGATATATGCTTTGCCTTCCAGCTTCAGTCGCATGCTCTCCAGCGCCTGCGCCAGCTGCGTCAATTCCCGGCCGCCCACTTTGGGCAGCGGCGCGCTTTCCCCTTGCGCCACCCCGTCGGCATAACGCACCAGCCGGCCTATCGAACGGGTGATCCACCAGACGAATACCGCCCCGATCAGCAGCGCGATCCCCAGCAGCAATGCGCCGGCCCACAGAATGCGCCGTTCACTGCGTTTGATCACCGGCGCCATGGTGCTGTTGGGTTTACCCACGGTGAGTACGCCGATAATACGCCCTTGTTCTATCACCGGCGCGGCCACATACATCACCGAACTGTTTTCATCCTGCGGGTCGCTAAGGGTGCTGCGGGCGCCGTACTGGCCGCGCAGCGTTCGATAAACGTCATTCCAGCGCGAATAATCCTGCCCCTGCGCGCGGCCGGCAGAATCGAAGATGACCTTGCCCTGAGCATCGGTAAGATAGACGTGGTATTCGCTGCGATCCTTGCGGATGCCGGAGATATTGGCGCCGATCGGCCGCTGGTTCAGCTGCGTAAATGCCTGCGCCAGTTGGCCATGCGCCGCATCGCCGCGCTGCATGTCCTGACGGGCGATCTGCGCCAGCAGGTTGGCGGTATCCACCAGCGTGCCTTCGGTGGCGCGCCGCACGCCGGGCTTCACTTCCTGGACGAAAATGCTCAGCACGAAGTACCCGGCCACCGCCACAATCAGGAAATATCCCAGCAGCAGGCGCAGGCCAATTTTCATGGCTGGCGGCTCACGCTATAGCCCAATCCGCGGTGGGTATGGATTGGCGGTTCACCGGCTTCTACCGCTCGCAGCTTGGCGCGCAGCGTTTTGATGTGGGTATCGACGGTGCGATCCAGGCTTTCTTCCGCCTGCGCCCAAACGCTTTCCATCAGTTGCTGCCGCGAGAACACCCGTCCGGGCGCCAACAGCAGCGTTTTCAGCAGCAGGTATTCGTAACGGGTCAGCGGCAGCGGCCGCTGATGGTAAGAGATGGTGGCCGCGTCTTCGTCGAGCGTGAAAGCGCCGAAACGGTAGAGCGCGCTCTGTTGCAGGCGCTGCTGCTTATGCAGGCGGCGCAAAATGGTGCGCACCCGCGCGCTGACCTCGCGAGGGGAGAACGGCTTGGCGACATAGTCGTCGGCGCCAATCTCCAGCCCGATCAGGCGATCCACTTCATCACTGCGGGCGGTGAGAAACAGAATCGGCAGGTCGGCCGCCTGAGCCAGCAGGCGGCGACACAATTCAAAGCCGTTGATATCCGGCAAACCGACATCGAGGATAGCGAGCGCGGGCGCGCCTTGCGCCAGCGCCTGCAACGCCGGTTCCGCGCGTTCGAACCAGCGCACCTCGAAGCCTTCGCTCTCCAGCGTGTAAACCAGCGTATCGGCAATGCTGGGTTCATCCTCTACCAACCAGAGTACGGGTTTCATCAAGGCTCTTCGCCGCCCCCCGCCGGCGGATACAGCAACAGCTGCCGCAGGTGGCGCCACTCCTCTTTGCTCATGCAGTCGGAAGCCAGCCACAGCCGACGGCGTTTTTTGCCCTCCGTCGGCAGCAGCGTCAGCAGCATACCGTAACCCGGCATCCACGGTTTTTTCGCCAGCCGCCACTCGTGGCCGTGCCAGCTGAAACGCCGGTCCGCCAGCAGCCGCAGCTCGCCCTGCACCGCGGCGATGCGCTTCTGGCTGCGAATGCACTGAAACACCACCAGCGTCAGCAGCACCAGCCAGAGCGGGCCAAAGCCTTCCGGCCAGGGCGAAATCAGGATCAGCAAGATCAGAACGCCGTGGGTCAACAGGGAAAACAGCTGGGTGCGCCAGGAAATGCGGATATCACATCGCCACTGGGCCACGGTCTTTATTTCGCGTTTGGATCAGGGTCACCATTCTCTGCAGCTCGCTGTCCTGCGGCGCGCCATGATTCATCAGCCAGTTGAACAAATCGGGATCGTCGCACTCCAGCAGGCGGATGAACAACGCCTTGTCCGCGTCATTCAGGCTGTCGTATTCGTATTCGAAGAACGGCATGATGGAGATGTCCAGCTCGCGCATACCACGGCGGCAAGCCCAGTGAATACGTGCTTTATTGTTAATATCCATGTTGTTATGACTCACCTCTTTTCAGCGCGGCAGCGCCAGCGCAGAGTTCAAATGACACACTGTATGGCAACGCCGTCGCAATATAATTCCATCAGCCGGGGATCTGTCTGCAAGGGTGCCCTGGCCGCAAGCCTATAGAGTAACAATTTGACATACACGCCGGGAAGGCGCTTTGCTGCGGAAAACGTAATAAAGCGCAAAATGCCAAAAAAAGCGCTCCCCGGCGCCGGGGCGCGAATAACAGTTTGCAAAGCCCGCCGCCTCTTTTACCATGGGTTCAATACCCTTCAGGTAAGCTAAACGTTGAGCAGGAACTTACTATGGCGCATAACATTCCATTCCCACCCCGTCAGCCCTCCGCTTCCACCCATCTACCCCTGACGCTGATCTCGCTGGAAGATTGGGCGCTGGTGACGTTAAACGGGCCGGACACGGTGAAATATCTCCAGGGCCAGGTGACGGCGGACATCGACGCGCTGGCGGCCGATCAACACGTGCTGTGCGCCCACTGCGACGCCAAGGGCAAAATGTGGAGCAACCTGCGTCTGTTCCACCGTGGCGAAGGCTTCGCCTATCTGGAACGCCGCAGCGTGCTGGACAGCCAGCTGGCGGAAATCAAAAAATACGCGGTATTCTCCAAAGTCACCATCGCCGCCGATAACGACGCGGTGTTGCTGGGCGTCGCCGGTTTCCAGGCGCGCGCCGCACTGGCGGGCCTGTTCGCCACGCTGCCGGACGCCGAACACCCGGTGGTGCAGGACGGCGAGACCACGATTCTGCACTTCAACGCGCCGGCGGAACGTTTTCTGCTGGTGACCCGCCCTGCCGTGGCCGAACAGCTGATCGGCAAGCTGCATGACCAGGCGGAACTGAATGACAGCGGCCAATGGTTGGCGCTGGACATCGAAGCCGGCTACCCGGTTATCGACGCCGCCAACAGCGCACAGCTGATCCCGCAGGCCACCAACCTGCAGGCGCTGGAAGGCATCAGCTTCAGCAAGGGCTGCTATACCGGTCAGGAGATGGTGGCGCGCGCCAAATTCCGCGGCGCCAACAAGCGTGCGCTCTACTGGCTGGAAGGTAAGGCAGCCCGCGCCCCGCAGGCGGCGGAAGACCTGGAGCTGCAGCTGGGTGAAAACTGGCGCCGCACCGGCACCGTATTGGCGTCGAGCCAACTGGCCGACGGCACGCTGTGGGTACAGGTAGTGATGAACAACGATTTAGACGCCGATAGCAAGCTGCGGGTACGCGACGATGCCGCCAGTCAGTTGGCGATCAAACCGTTACCCTACTCGCTGGCCGAAGAGAAATAATTCATCGGCCGCAGGCGCCCTGCCTGCGGCCGTCTTCGTTACTCGTCCAACTCCCCGTCGCGCTGCACCAGATAAATCAGCACCAGGATGATGGTGACGAAGAAGCGAAACGCATCGGGCACCCCGTTCCATTGTTTCGACATCCACATGCCAAACCACTCGCCCCCAATCGACATAAAGCCCACCTGCCAGGTGAGGAAGCCCAGCGTCAGCCCCACAACCGCCAGCTTTTTCCGGCCGTTGAAAGCTTTAGCGGGCAGTTTCAGGCCGCACAACAGGCGCAGGCCGCCGATCCAGCACAGCAGCGCGGTCAGGCTCTCCAGCGCGATGATGAAGATATAACCGGCGTGATGCAGCCACGGCGTCTGTATCGAACGGTAGCCGATGGTGGCGTCGGGGAAAATGGTGTCCATCATAAAGACGTGGCGCACAAAGGCGAAGTTGGAGCCGTAATCGGTGATATTGCCGAAGGCCACCAGCGAAGCGAACAAAGCGATAGCGCAGACCAGCAGCGCTTTGGATAAGCGAACGATCATCGTGATGAGTCCTGAACAAAGTTAAGAGAAAGAGTATGCGGGCTCAGAAATGAAAGAACGGGCTTGCTGGATACCCGAAAGAAGCAAGCGCCTCTTTTTTAAAACAAAAGAGGCGCCTGTTCAATACGCATTCAGACGTAGCGATAACGTTTAGACGTACAGGTAGATCGCCATGAAATGGCAGGCGCTGCCGCCGAGCACGAAGGCGTGCCAGATGGCGTGGCCAAAGCGGATGCGCTTGGAGGCGTAGAAAATCACGCCGAGGGTATAGACCACCCCGCCTATCGCCAGCAGCGTGACGCCGCCGGCCTCCAACCGCGTAACCAGCTGATAAATCACAATCAGCGACAGCCAGCCCATCGTCAGGTAGGTCGCCAGCGACAGGGCTTCAAAACGGTGGGCGAAGGCCAGTTTGAACAGCACGCCGAGCAGCGCCAACCCCCAGATTACCGCCATCAGGCCCTTCGCCAGCGGCGAATCCAGCCCCACCAGCAAAAACGGGGTGTAAGTCCCGGCAATCAGGAGATAAATGGCGCAGTGGTCAAATTTTTTCAGCCAATGCTTGGCCTTCTGATGCGGGATCGCATGGTAGAGCGTGGAAGCGAGAAACAGCAGGATCATGCTGCCGCCGTACAGGCTATAACTGGTGATGGCCGTCGCATCGGCGCCGGTATTCACCGCCTGCACCAACAGCAACACCAGGCCGACGATTCCGAACACCAGCCCGATGCCGTGGCTGATGCTGTTGGCGATCTCTTCCGCCCACGGATAAGCCGCGGCGACAATCTTATTGCTCCCGGCTTTCACTACGTCCGTTTTCCCCATAACGCGCAACCCCTCAAAATGCCCTGCTTTGTGCGAAATTAACGCAAAGCAGCTTAACTGAGAATAATTCCAGTGTACACGTGTACGCTAAAATAAAAATGTGAACGCGTGTAACCATCGAAATCGCCCGTCCGGTGGTCTACAATCGTCAGGCTTCAACCCACCCACCTTGAGGTTTACACCATGTCATCCGCTGTACCCGCGTTAGATTTCGGCTCAATGACCCAGGTCATCCAGTTCCTGATGGAAATCGATAAGTTGAAAGGCGTGCAACGCCGCACCAAAGTGCTGGGTACCCAGCGCCAGGAAAACTCCGCCGAACACAGTTGGCATTTCGCCATCGCCGCCATGAGCCTGGCGCCCTACGCCGGTGATGACGTAGACATTCAGCGCGTGATCCAGATGGCGCTGCTGCATGACATCGTGGAAATCGACGCCGGCGACGTGCTGGTCTACGATCTGGCGGCCCGCGCGGCGATCCACGATCAGGAAGTGGCGGCGGCGCGCCGTCTGTTCGGCATGTTGCCGGAGGCTCAGCGCGAGTATTTCACCGCTTTATGGCAGGAATATGAAGATGGCGAAAGCGCCGATGCACGCTTCGCTTTGCTGCTGGATCGCACCATGCCGATGCTGATGAACCTGCATAACGAAGGTCAGAGCTGGGTAGAGAACGGCATCAGCCTGGAGCAGGTGCTGTCGCGCAACGCAACGATCGCCGACGTGCACCCCGAACTGTGGCACCACATGGAACAGCACCTGCGGGATGCGCAGCGCAAAGGCTGGTTGAAGTAAGAGAACCGGGCTGCCACCTCTTCGCCGCAGCCCGTCAACGTCACGCGGACGCCCGCTGGCGTTCCAACGCCTCCTCATAGCTCGGCATTGACCCCGCCGCTCCGGCCCGTTCCACACAGACCGCCGCGTAGGCGGCGGCGAAGCGCACCGCATCGGCTAACGGCACCTGATTCGCCAGCTGCGCCGCCAGGGCGCCGTTAAACGCATCGCCCGCGCCGGTGGTGTCTTTCGGCTGCGCTGGAAACGCCGGGATCAGCTCGCTGTTTTCCCCGTCCGAGAACAACGCCCCCTGGGTACCCAAGGTCACGATCAGCAAGCGAATGCCCTTGGCGTGCAGCACCTGCGCCGCCTGGCGCGCCGAAGCCACATCCCGCACCGGCACGCCGGTCAGCAACGTACACTCGGTGGCATTGGGCGTCAGCAGATCGACCTGTGCCAGCAGGCTGTCCGGCACCGGCTGAAACGGCGCCGGGTTGAGAATGATGAATGTCTGCGCCTCGCGGGCGATGGCGATCACCTGCTCAATCGCCGGCAGATTGTTCTCCAGTTGGGTCAACAGAATGTCCGCCGCGGCGATCGCCGGCCGGCACTGGCGCACCTCATCTTCGCTGACCGTCAGGTTGGCGCCGGGATCGACGGCGATCATGTTCTCCGCCTCCTCGCCTGCAACGTAGATAAGCGCATTACCGGTCGGGCAATCGCCGGTCGAGAACAGCGTCACCGCATCGAAACCGGCGGCGGCGAGGTGGCGCCGGGCGAAGGTGCCGAAGTCGTCGCGCCCCACCTTGCCGATATAATGCACTCTTGCCCCGGCGCGCAGCGCGGCGGTGGCCTGGTTGGCGCCCTTACCGCCCGCGCCCATCATGCTGTTGCGGGCGATCAGCGATTCGCCGGGCTGCGGAAAGCGCGCCATGCCGGCGACGATATCCAGGTTGAATGAACCGAACACGCAGACTTTGCCTTTCATTGCGGGTACTCCCTGCTCAATTGGAGGTGGCGCCGGGCGGCCAGGCAGGCGCCTTTGCTGCCGGTTTCATCGGTCAGGCGGCTGATGGAGATCGCCAGCCCCTGCGCCGGCTGCGGCCCGCGCAAATGGCGGCGGATCTCCTGCTCAAGGCGCACCAACGGGAAACCATTCATGGCGATCACGCCGCCGCCCAGGATCAGCCGCTCTGGATCGAGCACGTTCATTTCGATGGCGATGGTCTGCGCCAATCGTTCGACGAAGCGCTGCAGATCCGGATGATCGCCGTGGCGTTCAAACAGCCGTTCGAACGGCGTTTGCGCCGCGTTGGCGCGCGCCCAGCCGGTCAGCCAGTGGCCCGAGGTCAGGCTCTCGACGCAGCCTCGTTTACCGCACGGGCACTCACCCTGATGGCCCGGCCAGGGAATGTGCCCCAGCTCACCGGCAGCGCCGTGCGCCCCGTGATAAAAGTCGCCGTTCAGCCACAGGCTGTTGCCCATGCCGGTGCCCAGATACAGTCCCACCGCCACCTGCGGCAGCGCCGGCAACTGCTGCAAGTCCCACCACAGCAGGTGATTGACGTCTTTATCCATCCGCACCGGCAGCGCCAGCGCATCGGCCAACAGCGCCGCCACCGGCTGGGCGTCAAGCGCCGGAATGAACGGCAGCGACAGCACCCGCGAGCGATCCCGGCTGAGGATCCCCGGCAGCCCGAGCATCACCTGCGCCACCTGCCGATCCTCGCAATGCCCGGCGATCAGGCGGCCCAACGCCACCAGCGGATCGGCCTGCCGTGCCCAATCGGCGGTCGCTATCTTGCGGTACCCGCTGAACTCGCCGTCATCATCCATCAACAGCAGGCGGGTATTGGTGCCGCCGACGTCAACGCCAAGAAAATGCCGCATCATGTCCCCCGCCTCAGGCCGCCTGCCGCATCTGATCCAGCATTTTTTCCCATGCCGTCTCCAGGTCCGGATCGAGGTTGAACAGCCCGGAGCTGCCGACGATCAAGACTTCCGCGCCGGCGCCCATCAGATCGCGGTAGGTACGCTGATTGCAGGATCCGTCGATCTCGATCAGATAGCTCAGGTTTTGTTGGCTTTTCAGATCGCGCAACTGGCGGATCTTTTCCAGCATTTCGGGGATAAACGGCTGCCCGGCATAGCCCGGATCGACGGTCATCACCGTGACCTTGTCCAGCAGATGAAGGTAGTGGCGGATAAATTCCACCGGCGTGGCCGGGTTCAGCACCACCCCCACTTTTTTGCCCAGCACGCGGATCTGGTTGATCACGCGGAACGCATCGCGGTTGATGGTTTCGGCGTGCGGGCAGATAAAGTCCGCGCCGGCGCGGGCGATGGGATCGATAAAATCGGTCGGGTTCTCCACCATCAGGTGCACGTCCAGCAGCAACGAGGTGTGCGGGCGGATCTGTTCGATAAAGAACGGCGACAGCGTGATGTTTTTAACGTAGTGCCCATCCATGATGTCGATATGCAGCATATCGGCGCGGCGGTTCAGCACCGCCAATTGCTGCCGGATATCCATCAGGTTCATGCACATCAGTGAAGGTGAAATCTGGTATTTCATTAGCGTTATCCTGCGCAAAAGGGAAAAAGGATCAGTGGCCCGCTGCGGCTCTGGCCTGGGCCGCGCTGCGGCGCATCGCCCGCCGCTGCCGGTAGCGATGGCGGAAAAACTTCAGCGCCAGCACTGCGATCAGCACCGCACCCCACATCGCCAGGCTGAAATGCGGGCTGACGTTCATCAGGTTCAAACCGGTGGCGATCACCTGCAGCACCACCAGCGCCAGCACCACGCCGCTGACCCGGCCAAAACCGCCGAACGGATCGGTGCCGCCCAAAATGATCGCCAGCACCGTCAGCAGCAGATAAGCGTCGCCGTAGCCCATGCGCGCCGAGTTGAAGCGCGCCATCATCACCAGCCCGGCGATCACGCACAGCAGGCTGGAGAGGGTGTAAATGGCGATCAGCACCCGATGGGTATTCACGCCGCTGAAGTGGGTGGCGTTGATGTTGCTGCCACTCATGTAGATGCATTTGCCGAGCCGGGTTTTCTGCAAGAACAGCGCCAGCAGCACGGCAACCGCCAGGAAGATCCACAGCGGTACCGGTACGCCCAGCACGCGCTCGGCGCCGATAAACCGCACGATCTCCGGCATGCCGCTCAGGGCCGCACCGCGCGTCAGGTAGATACCGATGCCGTTAACCGTGGTCATGGTTGCCAGCGTCACCAGAATCGGATGCGCGCCGACGTAGGCCACCAACGCGCCGGTCGCCGCGCCGATCATCACGGCCAGCAGCATCGCCGCCGCCAGCGCCAACACCAGCCACAGCGCCTGCAGCCCCAGCCCGGCGTCCGGCGGCAGATAGCTGATGAACAGCCAGGCCATCAGCAGGCTGGTCAGGTTGGCGCTGGCGATAATGCACAGGTTCAGGCCGCCGCTGAGGATCGGGATGAACATCGCCAGGGTCAGCAGGCCCAGCTCCGGCAGCTGGAACGCCACGCTGGTGAAGGTGGCGCCGCTGAAGAAGCGCCCCGGCATCAGCAGGCTGAAGGCCAGCACCACCGCCACCAGCAGCGCCAACAGGCCGACGGCGGTGCCGTCCGGACGAAATTTCAGGTAGTTGCCCATCAGGCGCTCCTCAGGCGAAACCGACGTCGGTTTCTTTGCGTTTCTTGTAGTGGGTGACGGTAATCGCCGCGACGATCACCAGGCCGATCACCACGTTCATGAAGTAGCTGGACACGCCGATCAGGTTGAGGCCGTTTTTCAGTACGCCGATCAGGAATACGCCCATCAGCGTGCCGATCACGCTGCCCTTGCCGCCGTTCAGGCTGGCGCCGCCCAGCACCGCCGCCGCCAGTACATCGAGCTCACCGCCCACCAGCGCATTGGGCACCACCTCCCCCATGCGGTACACCTGCACCAGGCCGCCGATCGCCGCCATCACGCCCAGATAGCCATAGGCGAACAGGTGCAGCAGGCCGACGCGGATGCCGATGCGCCGCGCCGACTCCGCATCGCCGCCGACGGCAAACAGCTGGCGCCCGAGGTGCGTCTTGTTCAGCAGCAGCCAGGTCAGCAGCGCCACCGCCAGCATCACCAGCGTCGGCAAACCGAGCTGATAGCTCTGTTCATCCAATTGGAACGGCAGCACGCTGCGCGGCAGCGTCCACCAGTCCGGCAATGCGTACAGGCTGCGGCCGTTGGTCAGCCACATCAGCATGCCAAACAAGAACGCCTGCATACTGATGGTGACGATGATCGAGACGATGCGCAGGCAGTAGATCAACAGCGCGTTGACCATGCCCAGCGCGGCGCCGATCGCCAACGCCAGCAGAATGCTGCCCGCCGGGCTGGCCAGCCCGTAGTGGGTCGCCAGCGTGGCGATCAGGTACTGCACCACCGAGGCCACCGCCGCGAAGGAGATATCGATGCCGCCGGTCACCAGCACCACGAACAGGCCGAGGGCGAAAATGCCGCTCACCGCATAGCTTTCACTGAGATCGAGCAGGTTTTGCACCGTCAAAAACCGATCGCTGAGCAGCGAAAAAACGATGACCGTCAGCAGCAGTACCCAGGCCAGGTAGCCTTCGTTGCCGCGCGGTTTCAGGCTGAATCTACGCATTGACCGCCTCCGCCAGCTGTTGCTGGCTCACCTGCCCCGGCAGGTATTCGCCGATCACGCTGCCGCCGCTGAAGTGCAGCACCCGATCGCAGTTGTAATACACCTCCGGCACCTCGTCGGAGATCAGTAAAATGGCGATCCCCTCCTGCGCCAGCAGATGGATCAGTTGATAGATGCTGGCCTTGGCGCCAACGTCGACGCCGACGGTCGGCGAGTCGAGGATCAGGATCCGCGGCTGGGTCAGCACCCACTTGGCCAACACGATCTTTTGCTGATTGCCGCCGGACAGCGTCGAAACCGCCTGCTCCGGATCCGCCACCCGCACGCCAAGTTTGGCGATCCACTCCGCGACGATGCGATTCTTGCGGTAGTCGTCAATCAGGCGAAAACGCCCGCGCAGCTTATCGAGAATGGTCAGCACCGCGTTGTCCGCCACCGACTGTTGCTGCACCAGGCCGAGCGTCAGGCGATCCTCCGAGACGTAGCCGATGCCGGCTTTGATCGCGTCCTCATGGCCGCGAAAGCGCACCGGTTTGCTGTCGAGGTAGAGCTTGCCGCTGTCCGGCCGGGTCATGCCGAACAGGCTCAGCGCCAGCTCGGTGCGCCCGGAGCCGAGCAGGCCGCACAGCCCAAGCACCTCGCCCTGATGCAGCCGGAAGCTCACGTCCTGATACTGCCCGGTGCGGCTGAGGCGATCCGCCTCCAACATCACCCGATCCTTATTCATGCTCGGTGACTTCAGGCGATAGTCCAGCTTCAGACCGGTCATCAACTCGGTCAGACGATCGCCGGTGATCTCCGCCGCCGGCCAGGTGCCGATCTTGTTGCCGTCGCGGATCACCGTGACGCGATCCGAAATTTCCAGCACCTCGTCCAGCCGGTGGCTGACGAACACCACGCAGATGCCTTTCGCTTTCAGGTAATCCACCGTGCGCAGCAGCTGATTGACCTCGGTGCGGGTCAGCGAGGCGGTCGGTTCATCCATGATCACCAGCCGCGCCTCCGCCACCAGCGCGCGGCAGATCGCCACCTGCTGGCGCTGGGCGATCGGCAGCTCCGCCACCCGTTTGTCGAGATCCAGATGGAAACTCAGCTCCTGCAGCAGCCGCTCGGCGGTGCGCCGCAGCCGTTCCGGGCGGTACCATCCCAGCAGCCCATGCAGGTTGTGCTCGAAGGCGATGTTTTCCGCCACCGTCAGGTTGGGAAACAGCGACAGATCCTGGTAGATCACCTGAATGCCGAAGGCGCGCGCCTGATCCGGCGACAGCCGACCGAAGGTTTGCCCGTCGATGGTGATGCGGCTGCCGTCGTCCGGTTGATACACGCCGGCGATCGCCTTGATCAACGTACTTTTTCCGCAGCCATTGGTGCCGGCCAGGCAGTGCACTTCCCCCGGCATCAGCGCCAGCGAGATAGCGTTCAGCGCACGCTGTCCGCCAAAGGTCATCGACAGCTGTTGCAGCGCGATCAGCGGCGTGCCCTGCGTTGCCGTATTGCCGGAAATCGCCATGATTACAGCCCCATCTTCACCAGCTTCGGCAGGTTTTGCTTATCCAGGCTTTCGGTGGCGTTGCCGAGAAGGGTGTGCTGCTGCGCATCCACCTGCACCTTGCCCATGCCTTCGATGGTCATGCCATCGGTGATCTTTTCTCCCTTATGCATCATGTCTGCGATGCGCACGAACACTTCGCCGGCCACCAGCGGATTCCAGATATAGCCGCCCTTGATGGCGCCACGGTTGACCAGCGAAGCGCCCTGGCCCGGGCTGAATGGCCCGATGACGCAGATATCGTTGCTTTTGCCGCGGTTGAGCACCGCGCGCCCGGCGCCGATCGGCCCCTGTGAACCAAAGGCCAGCACGCCTTTCAGATCGGGATATTTAGCCATCAGATCGTTGGTGGTGCGCACGCTGTCATCCAGCGATTCGCCCACGCCGAACTTGTCGCCCACCAGTTGCATGTTCGGGTAGTGCTGCTTCTGGTAGTTGATCGCCGAGTCCGACCAGGTGATGTGCAGCGGCACCGTCAGGCTGCCGACGTACACCGCGTACTTGCCCTGCTCTTTCATGCAGGCGGCCAGCGCTTTCATGTGGTTGACGCCGTGCTGCGAGGCGTCCACCAGCTCAAAGTCCCAGTCGGCGTACTTTTGGCCGGGGGATTCGTGCACGATCACCTTGATGCCCGCTTCCTGCGCGCGCTTAAGCACCGGCTCCAGCACCCGAGCGTCGTTCGGCACCACGCCGATGATGTCCACCTTCTGCGCGATCAGATCTTCGATGGCGCGCACCTGCAGCGCCGGATCCGCCGCCGTCGGTCCGACCATCCAGGCATCGATGCCGCGTTTGGCGCCTTCGCTTTTGATGCCGGCCTCCATGGCGTTGAACCAGGGAATGCCGCCTATCTTCACCACCACGCCCATTTTCAGTTTGTCCGCCGCCTGCGCGGAGACCGAAAGCAGCAGCGAGGCAAACAGACCGACCAGTACGGATTTTTTCATTGTTCTCTCTCCACAAGTGTTGGCTGTAATAAAGAGTTTTCGTTGTTGTTATCGCGCCGCCCTTTTCGCGGCGGGTGAAACTTCAATCACGTCGACGTTGTTCCAGGCCAGTTCCTGACGAAATTCGTCGTCGCTGAGCCGATCGGTGATTAAGGTATCTATCTCCCGGTAGTGGCAGATGCGCGCGAACGAGCGGCGGCCGAACTTGTTGCTGTCCACCAGCAGGAACTTGCGCTCCGACGCCAGCAGCATCTGCTGCTTCAACCGCGCATGGTGCTCGTTGCTCTCGCGGATGCCGCCGTCCTGACAGATGCCGTGGCAAGAGAAGAACAGCTTGTTGATCACAAACTCCTTCAACATCTGCTCCGCCAGCACGCCGATAAAATCCTCGTACTTGGCGGAATACTCGCCCCCCAGGCCGATGGTGCGCACGTTGGCCTTGCAGGCCAGCGTCTGGATGATGTGCAGCGAGTTGGTCAATACCACCAGCGAGATATCCGGCAGTTGGCGCGCCAAAAACCAGCTGGTGGAGCTGCTGTCCAGCAGCAGACAATCCCCTGGCGCGATAAATTCCAGCGCGCGTTTGGCAATGCGCGTCTTCTGTTCCGGCGCCTCGTTGCTGCGCTGGCGGAAAGATTCCCCCTGGTCTATCTCGGCGGGCACATAGGTTTTTTCCACTGCCGGCGGCTCGACAAACACCGCGCCGCCGTGGCTGCGCAGCAGCAGGCCACGCCGTTCAAGCAAGGCCAGATCACGCCGCGCCGTCTCGATAGAGATGTGGCACAGCTGCGCCACCTCCTGCACCATTACGCGGCCGCGCTGGCTCAAGACTTCGGTGATAAAGCGATGACGTTCTACAGGCAGCATGTTTCTTTTCTCCTCCACGACGATGATTAAGATATCGATTTGCCGCGCCGCGTTTTGCGCGCAGACGCAAAGCGCATCGCCCCGCGATCGGGCAACGATCGCGGTGTGATAGTTGTCAAAAAAATCGGGAAGGAAATGAAATGAATAATTACGAAAGTGTGGAGCAACAGGCAGTTATGATATGTGTGCGTCTTAGACAGGCAGGAGAGAAACGGTAAACGGTCACAATTCCACGTTCCGCAACATGACCGTTAATGACCGTTTTTGTGGTTTTGACCGAACGCTGCCGAGCGACGGCTAATGCTGGTAGGCTTTACCTGAAAAACTGCAAAAAAAATCCGGTGAGAACCTCACCGGACCGTTACCCGCCTGACACGACTTATTCCTCGTGCTCATGCTCTTTCAACATTGCCTCACGCAACACGGCGTTCAGGCGTTTCTGATAGCCTTTGCCTGGCCGCTGAAGCCAGGCCAACACATCCGCATCGATTCGGATGGTTTTCGATACTTTCATCGGTTTATAAAAACGCCCCTGCACCGCCGCCTGCCACTTTTCCTCACCCAGAGCCGGGGCATCGGCATAATCGATATCCTCATCCGGCAGCGCGCTCAACGAAGCAATTTGCGCTTTTTGCTCCTCCGTCAACGGAGGGAGTACGCTATGTGCCAGATTTTTGGCTGAATTTTTGCGCTTCATATCTTCCCCTCTCTTTGGCATCGGCCTTGCGTGCTGAAATGATACGCACGATCTCTACTGTATCGCCTTCGACATCCGTTTCGATCGTCGTATGCGCCACCAGCAGCAGCAAACAGGAGCCGACCATACCGAGCGTTTGCCAGCGTTCTTCTCCGCCCTCGATCCTCTACAGCACGGCCAAATGGTTGGGATCCAGAAAAACCCGTTGCGCAATCTCAAAACTGACGCGGTGTTTGCGCTGGTTGCTGTGATTTTTATCCTGATTCCATTCAAAATAAACATACATTTTTGTAACTACATTTTGATTGTTATTTAATCAAAATACACTCCGCACAGCGGGATGTCAAAACTCCCTCATGCATTCAACGCCCGCCTGCGGCCTCGATAAAGGTGCCGGTCACGTAAGACGCAGCGTCAGACAGCAGCCAGGCGATCGCCTCCGCCACTTCCTGCGGCTGCCCGCCGCGCTGCATCGGCAAACTGTCCTTCACGCGATCCACTCGGCCCGGCTCGCCGCCGCTGGCGTGCATCTCGGTATAGATGAATCCGGGCCGCACGCCGTTGACGCGGATGCCCTGCGCCGCCACCTCGCGCGATAACCCGATGGTCAGGGTATCGACGGCGCCTTTCGAGGCGGCGTAATCGACGTATTCCCCGGCCGCCCCCAACCGGGACGCCGCGGAGGAAACGTTGACGATAGCGCCGCCCTGCCCGCCATGGCGCAGCGCCATGCGCTTCACCGCCTCGCGGCAACACAGGAAGTAACCGGTCACGTTGGTGCCGAGCACCTGATTTATGCGCTCGGCGGTCAATTGTTCAATGTTCGCCTGCTGGAACAGAATCCCGGCATTGTTGACCAGCGCGCTGAGCGTGCCCAGCCCGGCGTCCAGCGCAGCGAACATCGCCATCACCTGTGCTTCATCGGCCACGTCGGCCTGCAGCGCCAGCGCCTTGCCGCCCTGCGCCTCAATCTGCGCCACCACCTGCCGCGCCGCGCTTTCGTCGCGCAGGTAATTCACCCCCACCGCATAGCCCTGCCGGGCCAGCAGCAAAGCGGTCGTACGACCAATTCCCCGGCTCGCGCCTGTGACCAATGCCACTTTCGTCATATTGTTTTTCTCTGGTTGGCGATATCAACACAGCGGCCTGTGCACAGGCGCCCCGTTTGCCCGTCAGAGTATAGAGCCGCGCGCTAAAAAACGCTTTAAAGCTGAGCCAGGCGGCGCAGCTGCTTTTTAATGCGCGCTTTGACGCAGCCGTAGGCGTCCGGCGTCGTCACCTGATGCCCCCGTTGTAAGCCGGCAGCATGCAGGCCGCTATGGCCATGGCTCTGGGCGTCGCCGCGAAAAGACAGCATCAACAGAACGAGCACGGCCGCCACGCCTGCATATATCAGCCGCCGCGAGGTGCCCGCGAGCGGGGAACCGTCAGTCTGCATGTTTCGCTCCTTCTGTTGTGGCATCGAATGGCAGCAAAATAACTGAAATTCCACCGCGTTCCCTTAACGCGAGATTAAAGCCAGATTAAGGTTTGCTTAAGAACGCGCAGGCAAAGCGAGTTTCCCCGTTGTCTTCCCGGCAGGGTTATAGTTAGATAATCGCGATTTGAGGATCTCAGCGGAACAAACGTGAACATACTGTTGGTGGAAGACGACCTGCAATTAGGCAAGGCGCTGTGCCGCGCATTGGAGCTCACCGGCTTTAATTTGTGCTGGGTGCGCCTGCTCGCGGACGCAGAAAATAAACTTTCACCCGGCGGGTTCGACCTGATGCTGTTGGATCTTACGCTGCCGGACGGCGACGGTTTGCAAAAGCTGATCGCCTGGCGCGCCGCCGGGCAAAATATCCCCATCATCATCCTGACCGCCCGCGACCGCATCGAAAGCCTGGTGAACAGCCTGGATTCCGGCGCGGACGACTTTCTGGCCAAACCCTTTGCGCTGCCCGAACTCATCTCGCGCGTCAAGGCGGTCAACCGCCGCATGGCGGGCTTCGCGTCGCAAACCTGGAGCCTCGGCACGCTGTATCTCGATCCGGTCAACCATCAGGTGACGCTGGATAACGAACTGCTGATGCTGTCGAAAAAGGAGTATCACCTGCTGCACGAACTGATGCGCTGTGCCGGCACCGTGGTGCGCAAAGCGGTGTTGGAACAGCGGTTATTCGGCCACGGCGACAGCGTGGAAAGCAACTCGCTGGAAGTGCATATGCATAATTTACGGCGCAAGATCGGTAAAGAAAGAATTATTACCGTACGCGGCATTGGCTATTTGCTGAAGAAAGAGTAGCGGCATGATCGGTTTCAAATCCTTCTTTATGCGCACCATTATTTTCCAGGTGCTGGCCATTTTATTATTGTGGGGGCTCCTCGTCGCCTGGGTGAAATATTGGTATTACCCCGACATGGAGAAATATTTCGATAACCAGCAACGCATCGTCGCCGTGGGTATCGCCAATATTCTCGATGAAACCGGCACCGACAATATCGATTACCGCGGCATCATCAAGACCATTGAAGGCATGTACATTGATTCCATCAATAACGGCATGCAGGATCAAATCGATTACCACCCGCTGTTCGTGGTTTACGATCGGGACAACCGGGTGCTTTACAGTTCGCAAACGCAGGGAGAGCCGCTGCGCCTGCCGCCTTCGGTGCTGTCCGGCTCCGTTAAGTACGCCGGCGCCAACTGGCATCTTGCCGGCAGCTGGAGCGAAAAGCGCCAATACCGGGTGATCGTCGGCGAGTCGTTCAACGATCGCACCACGCTGTTCGGTAACCCGGCGGAAAGCACCGCCATGCCGCTGCTGGGCATTCTGGCGGCGATCATCATCACCCTGCTGTTTACCGCCTACTTCAGCCTGCGGCCGCTGCGCCAGATCGCCCGCACCATCTCCGATCGCCAGCCGGGTAACCTGTCGCCGATCAACGTCAGCGAGCAGTATCAGGAAATCCGGCCGGTGGTGGTGGAGGTCAACAAGCTGATGGCGCGCATCGACGCCGCCAACCAGCGCGAAAAACGCTTTATGGCCGATGCGGCACACGAACTGCGCACGCCGATCGCCGCCGTGCTGGCGCAGCTGCATCTGCTGACCCAGGTCTCGGAGCAACAGGAGCGCCGGGAGATCATCGGCGACATGCAACAGGGGCTGGATCGCGCGGCGTCGCTGTCGCGCCAGCTGATCAACCTGGCCAAGCTGGAGGCGGAGGATTTTCCGCTGAAAATCGAGGCGGTGGACATCTACGCCGACATTGGCAAATGCATCGCGCAGCACGTCCCCTATGCGCTGGAAAAGGATGTGGAACTCTCGCTCGACGGCAGCGAGGACGTGGTGATAAACACCGATCGCCATGCGCTGATCGCCATCTTCACCAATCTGCTGGACAACGCGCTCAAGTACGCGCCGCCCGGTAGCCGCATCGAAGCCAATATCCGTTCGCTGGCACCGCTCGGCTGCTATATTACGTTGCGCGACAACGGCCCCGGAGTGAGCGAAGAGCACCTTCCGCGCCTGTTTGAACGCTTTTACCGCGTGCCCGGCACGCAGCAAACCGGCAGCGGGCTGGGATTGGCCATCGCCCGGAACCTGGCCGACAAAATCGGCGCGCAGCTGCGCGTCACCGAAGGCCTCGACGATCGCGGCATCGGTTTTATTATCGATTTGCCGGAAAGTTACCGGCCACAGACTGAGAGTGAATAACGATCATGAGCGCCCCTGTTCTGATGCAACGGCAGCAACTCGACCGCCTATGGGATATCGACCGCAGTGAAATCATCGACACCCTGTATCGCCTGCAGGACGGCAAGCTGCAAGCCTACCCGGACTACTACGACGTGCGCGGCTGGGATCCGCACGACCGGGAAACCTATACGCCAATCCACGAAGCCTGCTTCGATCGCGGCGGCGCGTTCTTCGCGCGGTTCGAAGGCGAGGAGATCGTCGCGGCGGCGGCGCTGGACACCGAGCCGCGCGGCCCGCAGCGGGATCTGCGCCAGCTGTTGTTCTTTTACGTCAGCGCGCACCAACGCGGCCTGGGGCTGGGCAAGCAGCTGTTTCAACTCTGCCTGCGTCAGGCGGCACAGGAAGGCGCCGCCGGGCTATACGTCTCCTCCATCCCTAACAAAAGCACCGTAGACTTCTATCTGGCGCAGGGCTGCCGGCTCATCGAGCGCCCGGATGCCGAGCTGTTCGCCCGTGAGCCGGAGGATATTCACCTGGTCTGCCCTTGCCGTTAACGGCAAGGGCCTAACGGGCGATGCGTATCACCGAACGCACGTCGCTTTTCTTGTTCAGATCCCACACCTCGGCGATCTCCGCCAACGCGTGCTCCTGCGTCTCGATAGTGAGCGCGCCCGTCGCCGCCAGCGCCAGAATTTCGGTCGCGTAGCGCTGCATCTCCGGGATCGGCGGGAAGTTGCCGGTGCCGCTGCCGAGGATCTGCAGCTGATTGCTGCGCAATACCGCCGCCGGCAGCCGGATGTCCGGCGCGGCCATCGAGCCAACGTTGACCAGGCGAATGCCGCGCCCGCCGGCGTAAGACGAGAGATCGTGATTATTGAGCGTCGCGAGCAGCGCTTCGGTCGCCGGGCCCCAGATATAATCGACGATCACCTGATAACCGCCCGGCCCCGCCGCCGCCGCGAAGGCCTGCGTCAGCGCCTCGCCCTGCAGGCTCAGATCCACCGTGGCATCCACGCCCAACGCCTCCAACACGCTCAGCCGACGGCCGGCGGCAACGATGCGCCCGGCTCCCGCCTGACGCGCCGCCGCAACCGCCAGTTTGCCCGAGGTGCCGGTAGCGCCGATGATCAGCACCGTTTCACCGGGCTGCAGATCCGCTCGCCAGCGCAGCGGCAGCCAGGCGGCGAAGGCCGGATTGATCAGCGCCGCCGCCGTGGCGTCGTCTACCGCCTCCGGCACCGGCACCGTCCATGACGCGACGCTGCGCTCAGCCATCGCGCCGTAAGGACGGCGGAAGGAGGCGAAATAGACCCGTTGCCCGTCGGCCGTCCGGCCCACGCCGTCGGTGCCGGGCACGATCGGCAGCTGCTTGGGGCTGGAGTAATGGGTGCCGGCGACGGTAGCGCGATCCAGCTGTTTGATGCCGGCCGCCAGAACCTCGATCGGCACTTCATTCGCCTGCGCCTGGGGCTCCTCAAAGGTGCCGAAAACCGGGGCTTGCCCCAGCGCTGTTACGATTGCCGCTTGCATGGTGACTCCTCAAATCGTGGGAACGTACAGAAAAGAATAGGCCGCAATAAAATAAAAAGGGACACCGCATGATGCGGTGTCCCCCGAACACAAACTTTGCCGAACGTGTTATTCGTAATCGCTCATCGGCACGCAAGAACAGAACAGGTTACGGTCGCCGTAGACGTCGTCCAAACGCTTAACGCTCGGCCAGTACTTGTTCTCGCGCACGCCGGCCACCGGGAACACCGCCAGCTCGCGGCTGTACGGGTGCTGCCAGTCGCTGACCAGCTCCGCCTGCACGTGCGGCGCATTCACCAGCGGGTTATCTTCCAGCGGCCATTCGCCTTTGGCGACGCGATCGATCTCGCTGCGGATCGCCAGCATCGCATCGATAAAGCGATCCAGCTCCACCTTGCTTTCCGACTCGGTCGGCTCGACCATCAGCGTGCCCGCCACCGGGAACGACATGGTCGGCGCGTGGAAGCCGAAGTCGATCAGGCGCTTGGCGATGTCCATTTCGCTGATGCCGGTCTCTTCCTTCAGCGGGCGAATATCGAGGATACATTCGTGCGCCACGCGGTGATCGCGGCCGGTATACAGAATCGGGTATGCGCCTTTCAGGCGGGTAGCGATGTAGTTGGCGTTCAGGATCGCCATCTGGCTGGCCTGCTTCAGGCCTTCCGCGCCCATCATGCGGATGTACATCCAGCTGATAGGCAGGATGGAGGCGCTGCCGAACGGCGCTGCGGAAACCGCACCCTGCTGGGTGGTTACGCCGTCGATCTGCACAACGCTGTGGCCCGGCACGAACGGCGCCAGGTGCGCTTTCACACCGATCGGGCCCATGCCCGGACCGCCGCCGCCGTGTGGGATGCAGAAGGTTTTATGCAGGTTGAGGTGCGAAACGTCCGCGCCGATGTAGCCTGGCGTGGTGATACCCACCTGGGCGTTCATGTTGGCGCCGTCCAGATACACCTGACCGCCGAACTGATGCACGATCTGGCACACTTCGCGGATGGTTTCTTCATACACGCCGTGGGTCGACGGGTAGGTCACCATGATGCAAGAGAGTTCTTCGCCCGCCTGCTCTGCCTTGACGCGCAGATCGTGCAGATCGATGTTGCCGTTCTTGTCGCAGGCGACCACCACCACGCTCATGCCCGCCATTTGGGCAGAGGCCGGGTTGGTGCCGTGTGCCGAGCTCGGGATCAGGCAGACGTGGCGGCTCGCTTCGTTGCGGCTTTCGTGGTAACGACGGATCGCCAGCAGGCCGGCGTATTCACCCTGCGCGCCGGAGTTCGGCTGCATGCACACCGCGTCATAGCCGGTCAGCTGCACCAGCCACTGAGACAGTTGGCCGATCATCTGCTGGTAGCCGGCAGCCTGCTCCGGCGGGCAGAACGGGTGCAGCTCGGAGAATTCAGGCCAGGTGATCGGGATCATTTCCGCCGCAGCGTTCAATTTCATGGTGCAAGAGCCCAGCGGGATCATCGCCTGGTTCAGCGCCAGATCCTTACGCTCCAGGCGATGCATGTAACGCATCATCTCGGTTTCGCTGTGATAGCGGTTGAATACCGGATGGGTCAGGATCGGATCCTGACGCAGCATGGCGACCGGGATCGATTGACTGTTCTTGCTCACCGCCGCGTCCAGCGCGTCGATGTCCAGGCCGTGCTCGTCGCCGGCCAGCAGTGCGAACAGCGTTTGCACGTCTTCACGCGAGGTGGCTTCATCCAGCGTGATGCCCACGGCGCCGTGGATATCGGTACGCAGGTTGATGCCGAAGCTCAGCGCGCGTTCCAGCACCGCCGCTTTGTCTTTCACTTCAACGGTCAGGGTGTCGAACCAGGTGCTGTGGCGCAGCGTCAGGCCGGCCTTCTGCAGCCCGGCGGCCAGAATGTCGGTCAGGCGATGGATACGCCCGGCGATGCGCTGCAGCCCTTGCGGGCCGTGATATACCGCATACAGGCTGGCAATGTTGGCCAACAGCACCTGCGAGGTACAGATATTCGAGTTGGCCTTCTCGCGGCGGATATGCTGCTCGCGGGTCTGCATCGCCATGCGCAGCGCGGTGTTGCCGGCGGCATCGCGGGAAACGCCGATGATGCGGCCCGGCATCGAACGCTTGAACTCGTCGCGGCAGGCGAAGAAGGCGGCGTGCGGGCCGCCGTAGCCCATCGGCACGCCGAAGCGCTGCGCGGAGCCGAACACCACATCGGCGCCCTGCTTACCCGGCGCGGTCAGCAGCACCAGGGCCATGATGTCGGCGGCCACGCTGGTGATGATTTTGCGCGATTTCAATTCGGCCAGCAGCGCGCTGTAGTCGTGCAGCTCGCCGGTGGTGCCCACCTGTTGCAGCAGCACGCCGAACACGCCGTCCAGCTCCAGCACTTTTTCCGCTTTATCGACGATGACGTCGAAGCCGAAGGTTTCGGCGCGGGTGCGCACCACGTCCAGCGTTTGCGGATGCACGTCGTCGGCCACAAAGAAGCGGTTGGCGTCTTTCAGCTTGCTGGCGCGTTTGGCCAAGGCCATCGATTCGGCAGCGGCGGTGGCTTCATCCAGCAGCGAAGCGGAAGCCAGATCCAGGCCGGTCAGATCGAGAGTCACGGTCTGGAAGTTCAGCAGCGCTTCCAGGCGGCCCTGCGACACTTCCGGCTGATAAGGGGTGTAAGCGGTGTACCAGCCCGGATTTTCCAGCATGTTGCGCAGGATCACCGGCGGCGTCAGCACGGCGCTGTAGCCCATGCCAATATAGGATTTGTAGCGCTGATTCTGCGAGGCGATCGCCTTCAGCTCAGCCAGCGCCTGATGTTCGGTCGCCGCGTCGCCGACCGGCGGCGGCCCCGGCAGCTGAATGTCCGCCGGCACGATCTGTTGGATCAGCGCGCTGAGCGAGCGAGCGCCCACCGCTGCCAGCAACTCCTGGCGTTGTTCCGCAGAAGAGCCGATGTGGCGTTCGATGAACGCTTCGCTGTGTTCGAGTTGGCTGAGTGTCTGAGTCATTGCTACAAATTCCTGAATGCTTGCGTGATACGGGATATAGCTTGAACGGTAACTAAAACGCCCCGGCCGAAAGGCCCGGGGCGTGGTCACGATTACTCGTCGATCGAGGCCTGATAAGCCGCGGCGTCCAGCAGGTTCGCCAGCTCGCCTTCGTCGGCGGCTTTAATCTGGAACAGGAAGCCGTCACCGTAGGGCTCGCTGTTCACCAGCTCCGGGGAGCTTTCCAGCTCGCCGTTCACCGCCACGATTTCGCCGCTGATCGGCGCGTAAATGTCCGACGCCGCCTTGACGGACTCCGCCACGGCGCAATCTTCACCGGCGGCGACGTTGCGGCCCACTTCCGGCAGATCGACAAACACCATATCGCCCAGCAGTTCCTGCGCGTGTTCGGTAATGCCTACGGTGTAAACGCCGTTACCTTCTGAACGAACCCACTCGTGGGAGGATGCGTATTTCAATTCTGTTGGCACATTGCTCATAGCCGGTTACTCCTTCGAAGAAATAATTTCCCGTCGTCTTTCACACTGCAGCGTTGTTGGCTGCGTACGTTCACCTCGGTCACTTACCGCAGTAAGCTCCCGAGGACTCGCGCAGTTGCCGCCTAGCCGCAGCGCGAAATCCCTAGGGAAGAATCAATAAAAATCAATTTGTCAGCGGCTTGCCGGCGCGAACAAAACCGGGCTTGGTCACTTTGACCGGCATTTCACGGTTGCGGATCTGCACGATGGCCTGCTCGCCGATACCTGACGGCACGCGCGCCAGCGCGATGCTGAAGCCCAGCGTCGGAGAGAACGAACCGCTGGTGATCACGCCTTCGTGGGTTTGCCCCGCCGCGTCGGTGAAACGCACCGGCAGCTCATTACGTAATACGCCTTTTTCCGTCATGATCAAGCCGACCAGTTGCTCGGTGCCCTGCTCGCGCTGTTGTTCCAGCGCTTCGCGGCCGATGAAACGACGATCTTCCGGCTGCCAGGCGATGGTCCAGCCCATGTTGGCGGCCAGCGGTGAAACGCCTTCGTCCATCTCTTGCCCGTAGAGGTTCATGCCTGCTTCCAGACGCAGCGTGTCGCGCGCGCCCAGACCGGCCGGCTTGACGCCCGCGGCCAGCAATTTTTGCCAGAAATCCGCCGCCTGCTCTTTCGGCAGCGCGATCTCATAGCCGGCCTCGCCGGTGTAACCGGTGGTGGCGATGAACAGCTCGCCGGCCTGCACGCCGAAGAACGGCTTCATGCCTTCGACCGCACTTTTTTGTTCCGGGGTGAACAGCGTGCCGGCACGCTCTTTGGCCTGCGGGCCCTGTACCGCGATCAGCGCCAGATCGTCGCGCACCGTCAGCGCAACGCCATACGGCGCGGCGTGCTCTTCGATCCAGGCCAGGTCTTTGTCGCGCGTGGCGGAGTTCACCACCAGGCGGAAATAGTCTTCAGTGAGGAAATAAACGATCAGGTCGTCGATCACGCCGCCGGAGGCATTCAGCATGCCGGTGTACAGCGCCTTGCCGGGTTGGGTCAGTTTGGCGACGTCGTTCGCCAGCAGGTAGCGCAGGAACTCTCGGGTGCGGGCGCCGTGCAGATCCACGATGGTCATGTGAGACACGTCGAACATACCGGCATCCTGACGCACCGCGTGGTGCTCATCGAGCTGCGAGCCGTAGTGCAGCGGCATCATCCAGCCGTGAAAGTCTACCATGCGCGCACCGCACGCCACGTGCTGGTCGTACAGTGGGGTTTGCTTTGCCATCTTTTCCCTCTTTCCACTCGTCGCTAGAAGTTAGGGTGCTGCCACGCAATGCGGCGGAGCCTGGCTCGCGGCCCGATCGCCATGGCGCACTGACTGCTCAACACAAATGCTGCGCCGGGACGGGCGGAAACTGCGTGCAACCGCCGTGACGCAAACGATACCTTTCCCTCGAACTTATCACCGAACGACCACATTAACCATAAGTTAAAATAGGCTCATCGCCGTTCCAGGGCGGTAAAATGCCGGGCTAGTGTGCAGAGTTTTTCACTGGAAAAATGCGCTTTAAGGCACAAAATTAACAATTAAAGCGGCAAAACTCCGAAGTTATATAACAAACCGACGGCCGCACATGAGATTCCGACTTTTGATAACCGAACATGGAATTAGAAAAAGTAATGATAAAAAGCGGCTGAAATTAGATTATTTCAAATGAAGGGTTATATAAGGAAAGACGATGGCATAAGGCGAGAAGCACGAGCCCGCTGGGGGCTCGCAGAAGGCAGGTATCAGGCAAGCCACTCGGGCAGATCGTTCAGGCCCATTGCCTGACGCACCAGCTTTGGCTTGACGCCCGGCAGGCTGTCCGCCAGCCGCAGCCCCACGTCGCGCAGCAGCTTTTTGGCCGGGTGGTTGCCGTCGAACAGTTCGCGGAAACCCTGCATGCTGGCCAGCATCACCGCCGCGCCATGTTTGCGGCGGCGCTCATAGCGGCGCAGATAGAGGTGCTGGCCGATATCCTTGCCCTGCCGCTGCAGGCGGCGCAGTTCGGCAATCAGCTCGGCGGCGTCCATAAAGCCCAGGTTCACGCCCTGCCCGGCCAGCGGATGCACGGTATGCGCCGCATCGCCCACCAGCGCCAGGCGGTGCGCGGCGAAGCTGCGCGCATAGCGGCCGGTCAGCGGGAACGCCAACCGCTCGCTTTCCAGGCTGCAGGCGCCCAGACGCATATCGAAGGCCATCGCCAGTTCGCGGTTGAACTGCTCCGGCTCAAGCTGTTTGAGCCGCTCGGCGTCTTCCGGCGTCACCGACCAGACGATGGAACTCAAATACGGATCGCTGAACGGCAGGAACGCCAGAATGCCGTCGCCGTGGAAAATTTGCCGCGCCGTCGCCTGATGCGGCTCTTCGGTGCGAATGGTGGCAACCAGCGCATGGTGGCGGTAATCCCAGAAGGTGAGCGGGATGTCGGCGTGCTGGCGCAGCCACGACTGGGCACCGTCGGCGCCGATCACCAGCCGAGCAGTCAGCATGCGGCCATCCTCCAGCGTGACGAAGGCGTCGTTCTCGCCCCACGCCACCTGCTTGAGCGCGGCCGGGGTAATCAGCGTGATGTCCGACAGGCTTTCGGCGCGTTTCCACAGCGCCTGCTGGATCACCGAGTTTTCGATGATGTGGCCGAGGTGGCTGAAGCCGCACTCGTCGCCGCGGAAGGCGATTTTGCCGAAGCTGTCGCGCTCCCATACTTCCATCGCGTTGTAGGCGCTGGCGCGCAGCTGGAGAATGTCGTCCCACACGCCGATGTGCTGCAGCAAACGCTCGCTGGCGGCATTGATGGCGGAGACGCGCAGCGCTGGCTGTTCCGACGGCGGCGCCATGTCCGGCTGGCGCTGCTCCAGCACCGCCACGCGCAATCCGCTGCCCTGCAGGCCGCAGGCCAACGCCAGCCCCACCATACCGCCACCGGCGATAATCACGTCAAATGATTGCATGCTGCTCGATTTCCTTAAATAACGCGCGACGCCTTGCCGCGCCGCGTTTTGGGCGCACCACAGGGCGCCCGATTCTGTGTCTAACGTTCCACCCAGCCCAGCGTGCGCTTGGCGAAGGCGTCGCGCACCGCCGGCAAACGCTCCATCGCCATCAGCCCCAGATTTCGGCCGACCACCAGCGGGGCATAACGGTTGGCGAACAGGCGGATCAATCCGTCGGTCACGCCAATCGTCGCCTGCTGATCGTTTTGCCGCCGCTGCTGATAGCGGCTCAGCAGCGCATAACCGCCGGCGTCTTCGCCGCTGTCTACCGCTTCCGCCAGCGTTTCCGCCAGCGACATCACGTCGCGCAGGCCGAGGTTGAACCCCTGCCCGGCGATCGGGTGCAGCGTCTGCGCCGCGTTGCCCACCAGCGCCAGACGATGGCTGACATGGCGATCGGCGGTCAGCAGGCTGAGCGGATAACTGTGCCGTTTACCGGCCTTGAGGATACGCCCCAGCCGCCAGCCGAAGGCCTGTTGCAGCTCGGCGATAAAACGCTCGTCGTCCCAGGCATCCACCCGGGCGCGATCTTCGCGCGCGTGGCACCACACCAGCGAACTGCGCCCCTGCGACATCGGCAGCAGCGCCAGCGGCCCGTAGCGGGTAAAACGCTCGAAGGCGCGCCCCTGCGGATCTTCCGCCGTGGTGACGTTGGCGATGGTGGCGAACTGCGGATAGTCCTCCTGCCGCCACTGCACGTTGCAGGCCTGCGCCAGCGCCGAACGCGAACCGTCGGCCGCCACCAGCAGTTGCCCGCACAGGCGCAGACCGGTATCCAGTTGTACCTCCGCCCGCTCTGCGGTGCGAATCACGTCCACCACCCGCGCGGGGCAATGCAGCGTAACGCCCGGCGCCTTCGCCAGCAGCGCGAACAGCCGCTGCCCGGCGTCGTGCAGTTCGATCACCTGGCCAAGCGCATCGACCTGATAATCCTGCGCCTGCAGATTCACGAAACCGGCGTGGCCGCGATCGCTGACGTGCACCTGAGTGATCGGCGTGGCGCAGTCGCGCAGCGCCGGCCAAACGCCGATGCGCGCCAGCTGTTGGCAGGTACCCTGCGCCAATGCGATGGCGCGCGCGTCAAAGCCCGGGTGGCTGCGGTCGCCCGGCCGAGTCGCCTCGACCAGATCCACGGCCATTCTTCCCTGAGTAAGCGACGAGATAGCCAGCGCCAGCGTCGCGCCCGCCATACCGCCACCAACGATAATTACGCTCATTCCGTTACCTTGCCGCCGCCATCAAAGCCTCGATGGCATCGGCGTCTTTCACCACGGTGGCGGTCAGGTTTTCGTTGCCGTCGGCGGTGATCACGATGTCGTCCTCGATGCGGATGCCGATGCCGCGGTATTCCGCCGGTACGTCCGCATCCGGCGCAATGTACAGACCCGGTTCCACGGTCAGTACCATGCCCGGCTCCAGCAGCCGATCGCGGCTCGGCGTGCCGTAGTGGCCGACGTCGTGCACGTCGAGGCCCAGCCAGTGGCTCAGCCCGTGCATGAAGAACTGCCGGTGCGCCTGCTCGGCGATCAACTGGTCGACTTCACCTTTCAATACGCCCAGTTCCACCAGCCCGACCACCATGATGCGCACCACTTCGTCGTTGACTTCGCGGATGCTGGTGCCGGGTTTGAACAATGCCAAAGCGCGCAACAGCGACGCCAGCACGATGTCGTACACCGCGCGCTGCGGCTTGCTGAACCTGCCGTTGACCGGGAAGGTGCGGGTAATGTCGCCGGCGTACCCCTGATACTCGCAGCCGGCGTCGATCAGCACCAAATCGCCGTCGCGCATCTGGCTCTCGTTCTCGGTGTAGTGCAAGATGCAGCCGTTTTCGCCGCTGCCGACGATGGTGTTGTAAGACGGGTAGCGGGCGCCGAGGCGGGTGAATTCATGGTGAATTTCCGCTTCCAGCTGGTATTCGAACATGCCAGGACGGCATTTTTCCATCGCGCGGGTATGCGCCAGCGCACTGATCTCACCGGCGCGGCGCATCACCGCCAGCTCTTCCGGCGATTTGAACAGGCGCATGTCGTGCAGCCACGGCCGCCAGTCGGTCACGGTGGCCGGCGCCTGCAGATTCTGGCGGAACCCCTTGCGCAGCTTGTCCAGCGCATCGAACAGGATCTGATCGGCGTAGGCGTATTCGCCCTGCGCGTGGTAGACCACGTCCAGGCCGTTGAGCAGCAGGTGCAGCTGATCATTGATTTCATCGAACGGTAGCGCGCGATCCACGCCCAGCTTCGCCGGCGCAGCGTCTTGCCCCAGGCGGCGGCCAAACCAGATTTCCGCCGTCAGATCGCGCACCCGGTTGAACAACACGCTGTGGTTGTGCGTTTCGTCGCTTTTGATCAGCACCAGCACCGCCTCCGGCTCATTGAAGCCGGTCAGGTACCAAAAGTCGCTGTTCTGCCGATAGGGATAGTCTGAATCTGCACTGCGCGTCGTTTCCGGCGCAGAGAAAATAACCGCCGCACTGGCCGGCGCCATTTTCGCCAACAGCGCCTGACGGCGGTTGTTGAATTCCTGCTGAGTCATTACCTTCTCCTGAAATCATGCCATCCGCACCGCCGGCGGAGGGGCGATAAGACGCTTAGTGCAACGTCGGTTTGATGTTTTCCGGCGCCGTTGGTTTGTGACGGGTGAATTCGCCGTGGCACATGATGGCGGCAACCCGCACATACTCCGCCACTTCTTCCAGCGACTGTTCCAATTCTTCCTGATCTTCGTCTTCGTCGTAGCCCAACTGCGCGATGTTGCGCAGATCGTCGATCGCTTCCCCGACTTCGTCTTTCACCTGGGCCAGCTTCGGCTGCATCATCCCCAGGCCGAGCAGGAAGTGGTTGACCCAACCGGCCAGCGCGTCGGCGCGGTCGAACACGCTGACGATCTCCCCTTCCGGCAGCATCAGTTGGAACAGGAATTCGTCGTCTTCGAGCGTTTCGCGCGTCACTTCATACAGCTGTTGCAGCGGTTGGCTGAGCGCCTGCGGGAAGGCGACGCCTTCGTTGGTCAGATCGTGCACCAGCGCCTGCCAGCCGGCATCACGGCTGCCGCCGCACAACAGGCCGCTGATCAGGCCATGCATTTCTGCCGCGGTCAGCGCCACCGACTGCTGGTTGAGGGCCACGGTCAAAGATTGGTAACTTGGAAATGTATTCTGTATAGACATGCGCATTCGTCATCGTTGGCAGGATAAGTTCGTGTTATGCTACCACCAAGGTCCGTCGCTATACCAGATAAGCGCGACACCTCAGTGGCTAGTTATAATCGCGATGTGGCAGGTTTCACACTGCGCCGTCGGGTGGCGAAAGTGCGGTAAATACGCATTTTGAAACCCTTTTTTGACTGGCAATGTGCGCCACAGTAGATTACAACCAGGTACTGAAAAAGGGGTTGTATCTTGGTACCGAGGTATATATAGTGGCGCCCGCTTTGACGGCCCGGCCAGGGCGGACAAGGCTGGCGCGAAATTTAGGCAGGAAGGTGGCATGTCTGCACAACCGGTAGATATTCAAATTTTTGGCCGCTCGTTAAGAGTCAATTGCCCGCCAGAACAACAAGATGCGTTGAATATGGCGGCGGACGATCTTAACCAACGGTTGCAAGATCTTAAAGTTCGCACTAGAGTCTCCAATACTGAGCAACTGGTTTTCATCGCGGCATTGAACGTCTGTCACGAACTTGCTCAAGAACGGTTGAAAACCCGTGACTATGCGTCCAATATGGAACAACGCATACGGATGCTGCAGCAGACCATTGAACAAGCGCTGCTTGAACAAGGTCGCATCTCTGAACGTCAGGATGCACAATTCGAATAACTTAAGTTGTTGAAATCACAGTTTCGGCAACGAGTACAAAATTTCTCTGAGATGTTCGCCAGCGGGCCAGTCCCCTGAGCCGATATTTAGTACAAACAGAATGTGTTGCTCCGCGATCGGTGAGCACGCTCGGTGCGCCGAGAAGCCTTAAGATTGCGACGGCACGTTCACCTTGAACCATGGGTTCAAGGGTTACAGCCTGCGACGGCATCTCGGAGATTCCCCTTCTCAGCGGTTTATGTGTGCCGAACGCCACACTGAGCAAGCCTGATACGATGCCTTTTCAACCCCAATTCGCGCAGCAGCGCCAAGCCATTCGCCAACTCATTCGCCAACGCCGACGCGAACTTACGCCGGATCAGCAACGCTTTGCCGCAGACAAGATAACCGAGCGCCTTGCCGCACATGCACGCATTCAGGCGGCGCACAGCATCGCGGTATTCCTGTCGTTTGACGGTGAACTCGACACCGGGCCGCTGATAGAGCAACTGTGGACCCTCGGAAAACGGGTTTACCTGCCGGTGCTGCACCCGTTCAGCCCGGGCCATCTGCTGTTCCTGCGCTATGCGCCGGAAACGCCGCTGGTGCGCAATCGCTTCAATATTCTCGAACCGCGCCTCGATGTGCGCCAGGTGTTGCCGCTGGGCGAGCTGGACGTCGTGCTGACGCCGCTGGTGGCATTCGATCATACCGGGCAGCGTCTGGGTATGGGCGGCGGCTTTTACGATCGCACCCTGCAAAACTGGCAGAGCGACGGCCCCTATCCCATCGGGCTGGCCCATGATTGCCAGCAGGTGGAGCACCTGCCGACCGAGCACTGGGATATCCCGCTACCGGAAATCCTCACCCCGCTCTGCAGCTGGGCGTGGCACGAACCTAAATAGCAAAAGGCCGGATCGCTCCGGCCTTTTTCGTTGCGGCATGCCGCCTAATCAGAACAGCAGACGGGCGCGAATAGTGCCGTCGATGGCCTTCATGCGCTGCAGCGCGGCGTCGGCGCGCGCGGTTTCCGCTTCGATGTCGATCACCACGTAGCCGATTTCCGGGCCGGTTTGCAGATACTGCGCGGCGATGTTAACCCCCTCTTCGGCGAAGATCTGGTTAATCTGCGTCAGCACGCCCGGACGGTTTTCGTGGATGTGCAGCAGGCGGCTGGCGTTCGGGCCATGCGCCGGGAGCGACACTTCCGGGAAGTTAACGGCGGACAGGGTCGATCCGTTGTCGGAGTATTTCGCCAGCTTGCCGGCCACTTCGTCGCCGATGTTCTCCTGCGCTTCCTGAGTGGAGCCGCCGATGTGCGGCGTCAGCAGCACGTTGTCGAACTCACACAGCGGCGAGTTGAACGGATCGCTGTTGGTTGCCGGCTCTTCCGGGAAGACGTCGATCGCCGCGCCCGCCAGGTGATTGCTGGCCAGCGCATCGCACAGCGCGGGAATATCCACCACGGTGCCGCGCGAGGCGTTGATCAGAATGGCGCCTGGTTTCATCAGCGCCAGCTCTTCCGCTCCCATCATGTTCTTGGTGGCCAGCGTTTCCGGCACGTGCAGCGTCACCACGTCGCTCATATTGAGCAGATCGGACAGATGGCGCACCTGCTGCGCATTACCTAACGGCAGCTTGTTCTCGATATCGTAGAAGAACACCTTCATGCCCAGCCCTTCGGCCAGAATGCCAAGCTGGGTGCCGATATGGCCGTAGCCGATGATACCCAGCTTTTTACCGCGCGCCTCATAGGAGCCCACGGCCAGTTTGTGCCACACGCCGCGGTGCGCCTTGGCGTTGGCGGCCGGAATGCCGCGCAGCATCAACAGCAGCTCGCCCAGCACCATTTCGGCCACGGATCGGGTATTGGAGAAGGGAGCGTTGAAGACCGGAATACCGCGCTTGGTCGCCGCTTTCAGATCAACCTGGTTGGTGCCGATGCAGAAGCAGCCCACCGCCACCAGTTTTTCTGCGGCGGCAAACACCTCTTCGGTCAGATGCGTACGCGATCGGATGCCGACGAAGTGTGCATCGCGGATGGATGCCTTCAGCGATTCGGTGTCTAACGCACCCTTGTGGTATTCGATGTTGGTATAACCGGCGGCACGTAAATTATCGACCGTGCTCTGATGAACCCCTTCCACCAACAGGAATTTAATCCTGTCTTTCTCCAATGATACTTTTGCCATTTACCCGACCCTATGTTCAGACTTCAGAAGCGGCTGTGACGACACAGCTCCCATCCAACATAACAAAAATAACGCGGGCGGCAATACAAACGATTGCCTGCCCGGCAGGACAAGGCGCAGCGTTGATGGCGGTTTACGGCAGAAAATGCCATAGGGAAAGTTTTCGGCAGAAGCTTTGGGGAGTCAGGTTTCACAATGTGACATAAGTCACCAAATTTGCCGTTTTTCAGAAAAGATATTTTAACCGAAGAATTATGCGGCCCGGCACTGCCGGGCCACAGACGGCGGAGGCTTATTTGACCACTTTCACGCCTTCCGGGGTGCCGACCAGCGCCACGTCCGCGCCGCGGTTGGCGAACAGCCCCACGGTCACCACGCCGGCGATGCCGTTGATCTTGTTCTCCAGCGCGATGGCGTCGGTGATGCTCAGGTTATGCACATCGAGGATCACGTTGCCGTTGTCGGTCACCACGTCCTGGCGATACTCCGGCAGGCCGCCGAGTTTCACCAGCTCGCGCGCCACGTAAGAGCGGGCCATCGGGATCACTTCCACCGGCAGCGGGAACTTGCCCAGCACGTCCACCTGCTTGCTGGCGTCGACGATGCAGATAAATTTCTTGGCGATGGCGGCGATGATCTTCTCGCGCGTCAGCGCAGCGCCGCCGCCCTTGATCATCTGCATATGGCCGTTGATTTCGTCCGCGCCATCCACGTAGATATCGAGCGAATCCACTTCGTTGCTGTCGAACACGTGGATGCCGAGGCTTTTCAGCTTGGCGGTGGAGGCATCGGAGCTGGACACCGCGCCTTCGATCTGGTGCTTGATGGAGCCCAGCGCGTCAATAAAGTGGGCGGCGGTAGAGCCGGTACCGACCCCGACGATGGTGCCCGGCGTCACGTATTCCAGCGCCGCCCAGCCCACCGCTTTTTTCAGTTCATCCTGCGTCATAATATGTCCCTTGCCTCTGTACGAAAACGTGTGCGTATTATAGGGTAAAACGCTGTTTTTCACGCCGGCAGGATCACACTTATTTACCGCAGCCCGCATTTTTGCCCGCTTGGCGGCGAGGTGGGGGCGTGATTTTTCCACCTGCGCCGTGCGCAAAATGTGGCATAGTGCCGGTATCATTCTAATTTAAGGGATATCTTTCCGATGAAACGCCCAGACTATCGTACGCTGCAAGCGCTGGACGCGGTGATCCGTGAGCGCGGCTTCGAGCGCGCCGCTCAAAAACTCTGTATCACGCAATCGGCGGTATCCCAACGCATCAAACAGCTGGAAAATCTGTTCGGCCAACCGCTGCTGGTCCGTACCGTGCCGCCGCGCCCCACCGAACAAGGGCAAAAGCTGCTCGCGCTGCTGCATCAGGTGGAATTGCTGGAAGAAGAGTGGCTGGGCAACGATACCGGCGTCGATACGCCGCTGCTGCTGTCGCTCGCGGTCAACGCCGACAGTCTGGCAACCTGGCTGCTGCCGGCGCTGAAGCCGGTGCTGGCGGACTCCCCCATTCGCCTGAATCTGCAGGTGGAAGATGAAACCCGCACCCAGGAGCGGCTGCGCCGCGGTGAGGTGGTGGGCGCAGTGAGTATTCAGCCGCAGCCGCTGCCGAGCTGCCTGGTGGATCGGCTGGGGGCGCTGGACTACCTGTTCGTGGCCTCCAGCGGCTTCGCCGAGCGCTACTTCCCGAACGGCGTCACCCGCTCCGCGCTGCTGAAAGCGCCGGCGGTGGCCTTCGATCATCTCGACGACATGCATCAGGCGTTCCTGCAGCAGAACTTCGATCTGTCGCCGGGCAGCGTGCCCTGCCACATCGTGAACTCGTCGGAAGCCTTCGTGCAGCTGGCACGCCAGGGCACAACCTGCTGTATGATCCCTCACCTGCAGATCGAAAAGGAGCTGGCATCCGGTGAACTGATCGATCTGACGCCGGGGCTGTACCAGCGCCGCATGCTGTACTGGCACCGCTTCGCGCCGGAAAGCCGCATGATGCGCAAAGTGACCGACGCGCTGCTGGAACACGGCCACCAGGTGCTGCGCCAGGATTAAAACGAAAAAAGGTTCGCCGCAGCGAACCTTTTCTTCAATACGAACACCTTACTGCGCGGCGTTGCGCTGCAGCTCGAACACCACATCCACCTGATCGTCGAAGTGAATGCTTTGCTGCTCATAGGTTTGCGCCGCGTCGCTTTCCGCCGCCGCACCGGCCGCCTTATACATCCGCGCCACCGGCATCGGCTGGTAGTTGGCAACCCGGTAGCGAATGCTGTACACCGGCCCCAGCTTGGCGTGGAAGCCTTTGGCCAGGGATTCGGCCTGCTGAGTCGCGTTTTCGATCGCTTTTTGCCGCGCCTGCTCGCGATACACGTCCGGTTTGGCGACGCCCAGCTCCACCGCGCGGATCTCGTTCAGGCCGGATTTCAGCGCGCCGTCCAGCAGCTCGTTCAGCTTGTCCAACTGACGCAGGGTCACCTGCACCTGGCGCACCGCCCGGTAGCCCTTCAGCACCGACTCGCCGGTTTTCAGGTAGTCATATTCCGGCTGGGTGCGCAGATTGGCGGCGCTGATGTCTTTCTTCTCGATGTTATTTTTCTGCAGGAAATCAAAGTACTGCGCCACGCGCTCGTCCACCTGCTTCTTCGCCTGGGCGGCGTCTTTGGAGGAAACGCTTACTTCGATCGCCAGGGTGGCGATATCCGGCGTGGCGTCCACGCTGGCGGTGCCGGAGGTGACGACGTGCGGCCCTTCAGGCACTTCAGCCGCCTGCAGCGCCATCGGTAACGTCCCTAATCCGACCATTGCGGCCATAGCCAATGCTTTTAGCTTCACAGTGTCTCCTTAATGACAGGCTGTCTCTGATCGCCGGCTTTTCCCTGTGAGAACCGCCGGATTCCTGGCATCAAACGTAGCATATCACGCGGCGTTTTGAATTCGGATTAGTGACAAATTCTTATAAATTTGCCCCCTGCCAGGCCAGCTGCAGCGCGATGCCCCACATCACCAGCCCGACCAGCGCGTTGATGATGCGCTGCGCCCGCTGCGTGTTCAGCCACGGCGCCAGCCAGGAGGCCAGCAGCGCCAGCCCGAAGAACCACACCGCCGACGCGCTGACCGCCCCGAGCGCGAACCAGGAGCGCACGTCCGCCGTCAGCTGCCCGCCCAGGCTGCCGAGCACCACAAAAGTATCCAGATAAACGTGCGGGTTCAGCCAGGTGACCGCCAGCATGGTGACCACGAGGCGCCAGCGGCTCTGCGCCAGCTCCTGCGCCGCGGCCTGCGCCGGTTGGGGGCTGAAGGCAGAACGGAACGCGCCCCACCCGTACCACAGCAGAAACGCCACCCCACCCCAGGTGACCAGCGCCAGCAGCAGCGGCGAGCGGGTCAGCAGGGCGCTGCCGCCGAAAATACCGGCGCAGATCAGCACGATATCGCTCAATGCGCACAGCGAAGCGATCATCAAATGATACTGGCGGCGAATGCCCTGATTCATCACGAATACGTTCTGCGGGCCCAGCGGCAGGATCATGGCGGCGCTCAGGGCAAAACCCTGCAGGAAGACGGCTAACATGGGGATTCCTCGAATGATAAAAGGCGCCGGACGAGGGCGCGTGTCGGTCAACACGCGCATCATACGAGGAAGCGATCATTAGGTGAAATTGATGTTTCTAATCCCGCATCAGCGGAACTAATACTCAAATCGGCGTGACGAACCCCAGCTCCTGAGAGATGCGTTGCGCGGTGGCCAGTACCGGTTTAATCAGGCTTTTGACGCCGATTTGCTGCAGCTTGGCGGTCGGCAATGAGACAGATACCGCATAAGGCACGCGCTGTTGAATATCGAACACCGGCGCCGCCACGCAGGAGACCCCCAGCTCGTTTTCTTCACGATCCATCGCCATGCCGCGCTGGCGAATATCGGCCAACTCCTCATACATCTTCGGCAGCTCGGTAATGGTATTGCGCGTCAGCGTCTGAATCTCCTGCTGGTGAGTCTGCCAGTAGTGAGCCGGGTAATCATCGTTGCCGTAGGCCATGAAGATTTTCCCCATCGCCGAACAATACAGCGGCATATGCTGGCCGATATAGGCGCGGGTGCGCATCATGCCGGTGGTCGGCTCCAACTTGTAGATCAGGATGACGTGGTCGTCTTCGCGGCTGGAGAAGTTGACCGTCTCGCCCACCTCCAGGTTCAGCTGTTCCAAATGCGGCGCGGCCACGTGAATGATATTGAGTGACGACAGCGCCTTCTGGCCGATGGAAATGAACTTGGTGGTCAGGCGGTAACTGCCCGGCGACGGCGCCTGGGTCACATAGCCGCTGGTGTGCAGCCCCTGCAGCAAGCGGTGCACCGTGCTCTTGTTCATGCCGGCCAGCTCGGACAGATGCGCCAGTGGGCATCCGTTGGGGAAATTGCTCAGGATCTCGATCAACTGCAAACCGCGGAACAGGCTTTGGCTGCCCAGCGGTTTGTCTTTCTTGTCATCTTTCTCGTCGACGTCTTTCAGGCTCATAGCGAAAATCTCTCCAGTGTCGAACCGCCAACCGGCGCTGCGGCGAAGTCAGCAGGCTCTTTGCCGGGCATGTTACCCCAAGGCCTGCATCAGGTGAAGACGGAACGCCGTTTCATTGTCCGCAGCGGGCCAAAAATCCGCAATATTTCCCCCGCATTGAAGTGAGCCATCGGTCACACTTCCGCAAAGTAAAAAATAACTAATTGTTTAATAAAAACAATTAAAACCTCATCGCCTTTGATTTAGCGCAACGAACGTCATATTATTTTTGAAATTGAATTTCGCATATTGAAATTTAAAGACCAGATACTCACCAGCGGTTTAGCTGATTTGCCCGGCATCGTCGCATGGGCACAACACCAGGGGCGCATCACATGACTATCGATAATGCGGCACAACCCATCCTTACCCTCAGCCACATCGTCAAGCGATTTGGCGGCAACGTGGCGGTTAACGACGTCAGCCTGCAGGTGATGCCGGGCGAGGTTCTGGCGCTGCTGGGCGAAAACGGCGCCGGCAAATCGACGCTGATCAAAGTGCTGGCGGGCGTCTACCCGCGCGACGGCGGCGATATTCGTTTTCAGGGCGCAAGCATCGCCTCCGCCGCCGCCATCAAAAGCGCCAGCCGCCAGCCGATCGCCTTTATTCATCAGGATCTCGGCCTGATTGAATGGATGACGGTGGCGGAGAACATGGCGCTGGTGATGGGGTTTCCCCGCCGCTTTGGGTTGATCGACTGGCGCGCCATTCGCCGCCGGGCGGCGCAGGCGCTGTACGACGTCGGTATCGCGCTCGATCCCGATGCGCGCGTCTTCGAACTGTCGCGCACCGAAAAATCGCTGCTGGCGATCGCCCGCGCGGTGGCGGTCAACGCCGAGCTGCTGGTGCTGGATGAACCGACCGCCTCCCTGCCCGCCAACGACGTGCGCCATCTGTTCGCCGTGATCAACCGGCTGCGCGCCAAAAAGGTCGGCATAATTTACGTCACCCACCGTCTGGACGAAGTGATCGAAATCGCCGATCGGGTCTGCGTAATGCGCGACGGGCGCTATGTCGCCGGCGGCCGCACCGCCGACTACTCGCTACGGGATCTGGTGCAAACCATCGTCGGCGAAGCGATGGCGGACGATCAGCGCGAACCGCTGCCGGAACATCGTCCGCCGGTGCTGCAGCTCGATAGCGTCACGGTAGGCGACATCGGCCCGGTGAGCTTCGATTTGCAGCCGGGCGAGATGCTGGCGCTGGCCGGCCTGCGCGGGGCCGGGCAAGAAGAGATTGGCAGGCTGCTGTTCGGGTTGCGCCAGGCCGACGGCGGCGCGATTCGGTTTCGCGATCGGCCCTATCAGGCGAGCTCCCCGCAGCAGGCGATGGCGTGCGGCGTTTCGCTGGTGGCGGGCGATCGCACCGGCGAAAGCCTGGTGATGTCGATGAGCGTGCGTGAAAACCTGTTTATCAACCCCTGCGCCAGCGGCCACCGGCTGCTCTCCCGCTACGGGCGGCGAGCGGAGATCGGCGCCAGTTGGTGGAAAGTGCAGCTGTTCGACGTGCGCCCCAAGGACGTCAATATCGACATCAGCGCGCTGTCCGGCGGCAACCAGCAAAAGGTGGTGATGGCGCGCTGGATGCATCTGGGGGCGCCGCTGCTGATCCTCGAAGATCCCACCGCCGGCGTGGACGTCGGCGCGCGAGCGGAAATCTACCACCTGCTGAATAAATCCCTGGCGGAAGGCGTGGCGGTGCTGGTTATCTCCAACGATTTCGAGGAGATCGCCCATATTTGCAACCGTGCACTGGTATTCAACCGCGGGAAAGTGGTCGGCGAGCTGAGAAATCAGCAGGTGTCATTCGCCAATTTATTGGAGCTGGCCTCTGCCAGCACCGGGGAAAGCGTCGCAATCACGTCAGAATCCGAGGTAGGCCATGTCTAAAACATCCGTTAAATCAACCGCGCTGGAGCAGCGCGTCAGCCTGGCGCAGGACGGCGCCGGCCCGTGGCTGATGCAGGTTCTCACCCGCTATGGCCTGCTGCTGCTGTGCGTCGCACTGGTCGTGCTGTTCTCACTGATCACGCCCTCTTTCGCATCGATGCTGACGCTGCAGGCGATCCTGTCGAGCAAGGCCAAAATCGCCCTGTTGGCGCTGGCGGCGACCATCCCGATGATCGTGGGCAAGATCGATCTTAACGTCGGTTTCGGCATTGTGCTGTGGCACATTCTGGCGATCACGCTGCAGGTGGAATACGGCTTCTCCTGGCAGATGGCGGTGCTGACGGTGCTGGCGATCTCGGCGCTGTACGGGTTGCTGAACGGCATTTTGGTGGCGCTGGCCGATATCGACAGCTTCGTCGCCACTCTCGGCTCCGGCACCGTACTGTACGCCATTGCCCTGTGGCACTCCGGCGGGCGGCAGATCGTCGGCGACTTGCCGGATGCCTTCATCGCGCTGCACCACACCGAGATCGCCGGCATTCCGATCGTGGCGTTTTACGTGCTGATCGTCGCAGTGGTGCTGTGGCTCATCACCGAACACACCCCGCTCGGCCGCTGCATGTATGCGGTGGGCGGCAACCCGGCGGCGGCGCGCCTGAACGGCATCTCGGTCAACCGCTTCACCATCGGCGCCTTCATCGCCTCCAGCGTGCTCACCGGTTTCAGCGGTGTGTTGATCGCCGCCGAACAGGGCGTCGGCCAGGCCAGCGTCGGCATGGACTATCTGCTGCCGGCGCTGGTCGGCGCCTTCCTCGGCAGCACCACCATTCGCCCAGGGCGCGTCAACGTCTGGGGCACCGTGGTCGGCATCGCCATTCTGGCTATCGGTATCGCCGGCATTCAGCAGTTCGGCGGCGAATTCTGGGTCGAGCCGCTGTTCAACGGCGCGACGCTGCTGCTGTCGATCACCCTGGCCGGCTATGCCCAACGCCGTCGGCTGCTCAATCAGAAAGCGGTACAACGCAGCCAGGCGACGCCGGCTGACAACAACAATCAGACAGCGACCCATTCTTAAACCAGGAGCACACCATGAAACGCATTTGGCTGTTACCGGGGTTCACCACATTATTGCTCGCCGCATCGCCGGCCTGGGCCGACGCCTATCTCGATCAGGCCACCGCCGCCGTCGCGAAGGCCACTGCCAGCGCCACCCAGTGGGACGGCCCCACCAGCGGCCCGCAGTTGCAGGCCAACAAGAAGATCATTTTTATCGCCTCCGACATGAAGAACGGCGGCGTACAAGGGGTGCAACAGGGGTTGAGCGAAGCGGCGAAAGCCGCCGGCTGGAAGCTGGAAACGCTCGACGGCGGCGGCTCGGTGAAAGATCAGCTGGCATCGCTCAATCAGGCCATCGCCCAAAAACCGGACGGCATCGTGATCGGCGGCTGGAACCCTAACGTCGCCAAGATCCCGCTGAAAAAGGCCGTGCAGCAGGGCATCGTGCTGACCGCCTGGCACGCGGTGCCGGAACCGGGCCCCATCGCCAAATACAACGTGTTCTATAACGTCACGTCGGACTCCAACGAAGTGGCGCGCATCGCCGCGCAATACGCGGTGGTGCAGTCCGGCGGCAAGGCGAGCGTGCTGATCTTCACCGACTCGCTGTATCAAATCGCGCTGGACAAGGCCAACGTCATGAAAGACGAGATCGCCAAATGCAGCGGCTGCACGCTGCTGGAATTCATCGATACGCCGCTGGCCGATACCGCCAACCGCATGCCGGCAATGACCTTCAGTCTGCTGCAGAAGTACGGCGACAAATTCCAATATGCGCTGGCGATCAACGATCTGTACTTCGACTTTATGGCGCCGGCGCTGAAGACCGCCGGCAAAGGCGGCAAGAACGCACCTTACAACGTATCGGCCGGCGACGGTTCGATCTCCGCTTACCAGCGTATCCGCTCGGGCGACAGCCAGTCGGCGACGGTGCCGGAACCCTTGAAGCTGCACGGTTGGCAACTGCTGGACGAATTCAACCGCGCCTTCGCCAAGCAGCCGCCTTCCGGCTACGTGACCCCGGCGCATCTGGTGACCCGCGACAATATCGCTGCCGACGGCGGCGCCAATAACCTGTATGACCCGCAAAACGACTATCAGGGCCATTACAAAGCGATCTGGGGCGTGAAGTGAACGGCGATTCATTGCGCAGGCACGCCCGGCTCGAGCGCCTGTGTTCGCCGGCGATCTGGGCCGAGGGGCCGGTCTGGCTGCCGCAGGAGGATGCGGTGGTGTTCAGCGACGTGAAAGGCAATCGCATGTTCCGCTGGTCGCGCCGGGGTGAGCTGACCCTATACCGCTCGCCGTCGCACTACGCCAACGGCAATGCGCGCGACGGCGAAGGGCGCGTGGTCAGCTGCGAACACGGGCGGCGCGGCATCAGCCGCACCGAAAGCGATGGCGAGGTGCGCCTGTTGATCGATCGCGTCGACGGCAAGCGCTTTAACTCGCCGAACGACGTGGCGGTGCGTTCCGACGGCACCCTGTGGTTCACCGATCCGCCCTACGGCATCATCGGCGACGAAGAGGGTTACAAATCGGAAAGCCAGGTGATCGGCTGTTATCTCTACAGCTTCGATCCGCGCGATGGTTCGCTGACCATCGCCGCCTGCGACCTGCAGCGCCCGAACGGCCTGGCGTTTTCACCGGATGAAAAATGGCTGTACGTTGCGGACATGTCGATCGTGGATTTTCCGACGCTGGGCCGCCGAGAGCTGCGCGTCTATGCGGTCAACGGCCGCGGGCTGGAAGCCGGCCGCCGTTTCGCGACGGTGGAGCCCGGTTTCCCGGACGGCTTCTGCGTCGATCGGGCCGGCAATCTGTTTTGCAGCTGTGCCGACGGCGTGCTGGTCTTTGATCCAGAGGGGCGACAGATCGACAAAATCAGCGTGCCGGAACGCGTCTCCAATTGTACCTTCGGCGGCCCGAACGGCGATGAACTCTATATCACCGCCACCACCTCGCTCTACCGCATGGTGCTGAACACCCGCGGTTAGCCGGGGTCTCGCAAGACGCAGGGTGGGTTTCGATCCGCCCTGCTTTGTCACGTCTGAAGCACGCCATCTCCACCAAAACGTGGCGGCGATCACAAAATCACCACTCAATTTTAACGTCATGTTTTTCATGAACAATTTTACTCCCCCTTGCTTTGACTTCCCTGAACCGCCGGGATAGCATTTATTTGAAATGCAATTTCGTATATTGAAATTTAGCGAACCAAAAACAAACGATTCGCACAGGCGGAGAACCGGCATGAGAGTGAGTTACAGCGAGCTAAAACACCAATTCAAACGCGTGCTACTGGCGCGCGGCGTGGCGGAACCTATCGCCGACGACTGCGCCGGCATGTTCGCCGACACCACCGCCAGCGGCGTTTATTCCCACGGCGTTAACCGCTTTCCGCGCTTTATTCAGCAGCTGGACGCCGGCGATATCGTGCCGGACGCCGAACCCAGCAAACTGTTGTCTCTGGGGGCGATCGAGCAATGGGATGCGCATCAGGGCATCGGCAACCTTACCGCCCGCCGCATGATGGATCGCGCCATGCAGTTGGCCGACGATCATGGCATCGGCCTGGTGGCGCTGCGCAATGCCAACCACTGGATGCGCGGCGGCGGTTACGGCTGGCAGGCGGCGGAGAAAGGCTATATCGGCATTTGCTGGACCAACTCGATCGCCGTGATGCCGCCGTGGGGCGCCAAAACGTGCCGTATCGGCACCAACCCGTTGATCGTCGCCGTGCCCGGCAACCCGATCACCATGGTGGATATGTCGATGTCGATGTTTTCCTACGGCGCACTGGAGCTGAACCGGCTGGCGGGCAAAACCCTGCCGGTGGACGGCGGCTTCGACAACGACGGCCACCTGACCCGCGATCCGGCCACCATCGAAGAGAATCGGCGCATTTTGCCAATGGGGTATTGGAAAGGATCGGCGCTGTCGATCGTGCTGGACATGATCGCCACCCTGCTGTCCGGCGGCGCCTCGGTGGCGGAAGTGACGGAAGATCACCGCGACGAATACGGCGTCTCGCAGGTGTTCATCGCGATTGAGATAGACCGGTTGATCGACGGCGACAGCCGCGATCAAAAACTGCAGCGCATCATGGATTACGTCACCAGCGCCGAACGGGACAACCCCGACGTCGCCATTCGCCTGCCGGGCCACAAGTTCCCGCGCATTCTGGAAGAAAACCTGCGCGACGGCATTCCCGTCGACGAACGGGTTTGGGCGCGCATTCAGGCGCTGTAACGGGAGAAGTCATCATGATATTCGGCCACATCGCCAACACCGCGCCCGAGCAGTACCCGGCGCCGGTCGCCAACGCCGTCGCCTATTTGCAGCGCACCGATTTCAGCGTCTTGCCCGCAGGGCGCTATGAAGATCCCGCCACCGGCTACGTGGTGCAAGTGCTGGATCTGCATACCCAACCACCGGATGCGCTGCGCCCCGAAGTACACCGGCAAAACGTCGACGTGCAGTTTCTGGTCAGCGGTACCGAGCTTATCGGCGTCGCGGCGGACAGCGGCGACAACGTCATTCATCAGGAGCTGCTGGTACAGCGCGACATCCTGTTTTATCAGGACGTGGCCGACGAATCCTGGCTCACGATGCAACCCGGCAACTTCGCGGTATTTTTTCCGCAGGACGTGCATCGCCCAGCCTGCATTAACCAACGCCCCAGCGCGATACGCAAGGTGGTGGTGAAGATACCGCTGGCGTCGTTTAGCGGCTGATAGACGCAACACCCGTAACCATAACAACACCGGTCCATGGGGCCTGTGCGGGCGCCCTTGCGCCCAAATCAAGCAAAACAATAACGCCCGACCCTACAAAAAAGCGAACATCGAAAGAGGTCCTTATGAATACAGCCTCCGTTTCCGTCAGCCAAAGCCAGGCGATACCCAAGCTCCGCTGGCTGAGGATCGTGCCGCCGATCCTCATCACCTGCATCATTTCTTACATGGACCGGGTCAACATCGCCTTCGCCATGCCCGGCGGCATGGATGACGAACTCGGCATCACCGCCTCGATGGCCGGGCTGGCCGGCGGCATCTTCTTCATCGGTTACCTGTTTCTGCAGGTGCCCGGCGGCAAGCTGGCGGTATACGGCAACGGCAAGAAATTCATCGGCTGGTCACTGTTGGCCTGGGCGGTGATCTCGGTGCTGACCGGCCTGGTCACCAACCAGTACCAGCTGCTGTTCTTGCGCTTCGCCCTCGGCGTTTCCGAAGGCGGCATGCTGCCGGTGGTGCTGACCATGATCAGCAACTGGTTCCCGGATAAGGAGCGCGGCCGCGCCAACGCCATCGTCATCATGTTCGTGCCGATCGCCGGCATCCTCACCGCCCCGCTGTCGGGTTGGATCATCACCGCCTGGGACTGGCGCATGCTGTTCCTGGTGGAAGGGGCTCTGTCGCTGGTAGTCATGACGCTGTGGTATTTCACCATCAGCAACCGGCCCCAAGAGGCCAAATGGATCTCGCAGGCGGAAAAAGAGTATCTGGTGAAGACGCTGCACGACGAACAGCTGCTGATCAAAGGAAAAACAGTGCGCAACGCCTCGCTGCGCCGGGTGCTGGGCGACCGGATCATGTGGCAGCTGATCCTGGTGAATTTTTTCTACCAGACCGGTATCTACGGCTACACCCTGTGGCTGCCGACCATTTTGAAAGGGCTGACCCACGGCGATATGGAGCAAGTGGGCATGCTGGCTATCTTGCCCTATATCGGCGCCATCTTCGGCATGCTGATCATCTCAACCCTCTCCGATCGCACCGGCAAGCGCAAAGTCTTCGTCGCCCTGCCGTTGGCCTGCTTTGCCGCCTGCATGGCGCTGTCGGTGCTGCTGAAGGATCACATCTGGTGGTCTTACGCTGCGCTGGTCGGCTGCGGCGTGTTTATTCAGGCGGCGGCCGGGGTGTTCTGGACCATCCCGCCCAAATTGTTCAACGCCGAAGTGGCCGGCGGCGCACGTGGCGTGATCAATGCGCTGGGCAACCTCGGCGGCTTTTGCGGCCCGTATATGGTCGGCGTCCTGATCAGCCTGTTCAACAAGGATGTCGGCGTCTACAGCCTGGCTGCCTCGTTGGCGATCGCCTCCGTGCTGGCGTTGATGCTGCCCAATAAATGCGACCACAGCGCGAGGAGCGAATGATGGAATATTGGCTGGGGCTCGACTGCGGCGGTACCTTCATCAAGGCGGGATTATACGACCGCAGGGGCCATGAACACGGCGTTGCGCGGCGCAATCTGGCGATCGTCGCGCCGCAGCCCGGCTGGGCCGAGCGCGATATGGCGTCGCTGTGGCGCACCGCCGCCGACGTGATCCGTGAAGTGCTGTCCGCCAGCGGCGTCGCCGCCGGCGCCATCCAGGCCGTCGGCATCTCGGCGCAGGGCAAGGGCGCATTTCTGCTGGATAAGCAGGGGCAGCCGCTGGGCAACGCCATGCTCTCTTCCGATCAGCGCGCGCTGGCGCTGGTGCAGGAATGGCAACGGCAGGGCGTGCCGCAGGCGCTGTATCCGCAAACGCGCCAAACGTTGTGGACCGGGCACCCGGTATCGCTGCTGCGCTGGCTGAAGCGGCATCAGCCGGAGCGTTACGCCCGCATCGGCAGCGTGCTGATGGCGCACGACTACCTGCGCTATTGCCTGACCGGCGAGCTGGCCTGCGAAGAAACCAATATCTCCGAATCCAACCTGTATCAGATGCGCAGCGGACACTATGACCCGGCGCTGGCGCAGCTGCTGGGTATCGGCGACATCATGCCCGCCTTGCCGACGATTGTCGGTTCGGCCGAGATCGCCGGGCGCGTCGAGGCAAACGCCGCGGCCATCACCGGCCTGCAAACCGGCACCCCGGTGGTCGGCGGGCTGTTCGACGTGGTGTCCACCGCGCTGTGCGCCGGCCTGCAGGACGAAACCCGGCTCAATGCGGTGATGGGAACCTGGTCGGTCACCAGCGGCATCACCGACGCCATCGTCGAGGGTTTCGATCATCCCTTTGTCTATGGCCGCCACGCCGAAAACGGCCAATACATTGTGCACGAAGCCAGCCCCACCTCCGCCGCCAACCTGGAATGGTTCTGCCGCCAATGGGGGCTGCAGGACTACGGCCAGCTTAACTGCTGGGTCGCCGCCCTGCCGAAAGCCGCCGGCGATCTGCTGTTCGCCCCTTTCCTGTATGGCTCCAACGCCGGCCTGGGGCTGAGCGCCAGCTTCTACGGCCTGCAGGCCTTCCACCAGCGCGAGCACCTGGTACAGGCGATCTACGAAGGCGTGGTGTTCTGCCACATGACGCACCTTAACCGCATGCGCCGGCGTTTCCCCAAAACACAGGCGCTGCGCGTGACCGGGGGCCCCGCCAAATCCCTCCCCTGGATGCAAATGTTCGCCGACGTCAGCGGCCTGCCGGTGGAGCTGCCGCAGGTAGAAGAAACCGGCTGTCTGGGCGCGGCGATGGCGGCCATGGTCGGCAGCGGCGTCTTCAACGATTTCACCGCCGCCCAACACCGGCTGGCACCGCGTATCGAGCGGCTGCTGCCAGATGCGGCCGCTGCCGAAGCTTACGACAACAAACACCAACGTTATCAGGCGCTGATTGCTGCATTGCAACATCTGCAGCCCGCCAACAAGGAGGCCCCATGAGCACGAAACCGCGCCTGCAGCTGGCGCTCGATCAAACCCGTTTGGATACGGCGCTGCGCACCGCCGAGACCCTCAGCCCCCATGTGGACATCATCGAGGCCGGTACCATTTTGTGCATCAGCGCCGGCATTCAGGCGGTTAGCGCGCTGCGCGAGCGCTGCCCGCAGCACACGCTGGTGGCCGATCTCAAGGTGGCCGACGCCGGTGCGACGCTGGCCGAGCAGGCCTTCGGCCAGGGCGCGGACTGGATGACGGTGATCTGCGCCGCGCCGTTGGCCACCATGTCCAGCGCGCGGGAGGTCGCCGAGCGTCACGGCGGTGAAATCCAGATCGAACTGTTCGGCCGCTGGACATTGGAGGATGCGCGGCAATGGCGCGGCCTCGGCATTCGCCAGGCGATCTATCACCGCGGCCGCGACGCGCAGGCCAGCGGGCAAACCTGGGGCCGGCAGGATTTGGATCGGATGAAGGCACTGTCCGATCTGGGCATCGCGCTGTCGGTGACCGGCGGCATCACGCCCGCCGACCTGCCGCTGTTTAAAGAGATCGCCGTCACCGCTTTTATCGCCGGCCGCGCGCTGGCCGAGGTCGGCGATCCGCCGGCGGCCGCCAGGCAGTTCCGCACCGCCATCGATGACATCTGGAGATCATGATATGCGTCAGCACCCGTTGGGAATTTACGAGAAAGCGCTGCCGAAACACCTGAGCTGGCCCGAACGCCTGGCGCTGGCCAAGGCCTGCGGCTTCGACTTCGTCGAAATGTCGGTGGACGAAAGCGATGAACGCCTGGCGCGCCTGAGCTGGAGCAAGGCGCAGCGCCTGGCGCTGGTGGACGCCATGCTGGAAACCGGCATCCGCATCCCGTCGATGTGCCTCTCCGGCCACCGGCGCTTTCCGTTTGGCAGCCACGATCCGGCGCTGCGACAGCGCGCCTTCGACGTGATGGAACAGGCCATTCAGCTGGCCCAAGACGTCGGTATCCGCACCATCCAACTGGCCGGCTACGACGTGTATTACGAAGAGCAGGACGAGGGGACGCTGGCGCGCTTTAGCGAAGGCATGCAGTGGGCGGTAGACCGTGCCGCCGCCGCCCAGGTGATGCTGGCGGTGGAAATTATGGACACCGCCTTTATGAACTCGATCGGTAAATGGAAAGCCTGGGATGCCCTGCTGGCCTCACCGTGGTTCACGGTGTATCCGGACGTCGGCAACCTCAGCGCCTGGGGCAATGACGTGCCGCGTGAATTGGAGTTGGGCATCGATCGCATCGCCGCCATTCACCTGAAGGACACCTACCCGGTCACCGCCACTTCGCCGGGGCAATTCCGTGACGTGCCGTTTGGCGAAGGCTGCGTCGACTTCGTCGAGGTGTTTCGCACGTTGCAGCACCTCAATTACCGCGGCGCATTCCTGATTGAGATGTGGACAGAAAAGGCCGAGGAGCCGGTGGCCGAGATCGTTCAGGCCCGCCGCTGGATCGAACAAAAAATGCAACAAGGGGGCATGACATGCTGACTCAGTTAAAACAACAGGTGCTGGAGGCCAATCTCGATCTGCCGCGCCATAAGCTGGTGACCTTTACCTGGGGCAACGTCAGCGCGGTGGATCGCGAACGCGGTCTGGTGGTGATCAAGCCTTCCGGCGTTGAATACGAGCATATGACGGCGGAGGATATGGTGGTGGTCGATCTGGCCAGCGGCCGCACCGTCGAGGGGGCAAAAAAACCGTCGTCGGACACCGCCACCCATCTGGCGCTGTACCGCGAATTTGCCGATATCGGCGGCATCGTCCACACCCATTCGCGCCACGCCACCATCTGGGCGCAAGCCGGGCTGGACATCCCCGCCTGGGGAACCACCCACGCTGACTATTTTTATGGCGCTATTCCCTGCACGCGCCTGATGACCCAGGATGAAATTGAGCACGATTACGAACTGGAAACCGGCAAGGTGATTGTCGAAACCTTCCGCCGGCGCGATATCAATCCCAACGCTATCCCAGCGGTACTGGTCAACGCCCACGGCCCCTTCGCCTGGGGCAAAGACGCCCACAACGCGGTGCATAATGCGGTGGTGCTGGAAGAGATCGCCTACATGGGTATTTTCTCACGCCAGCTGACGCCGGGCATTCAAAGCATGCAGCGCGAACTGTTGGACAAACACTACCTGCGCAAACACGGCCAAAACGCCTACTACGGGCAGTAGCGCGCCGGGGCCTTAACCGCTGCACCTGATGCTTTGCCCATCGGGTGCCAGCGGGCATGAGGCGCAGTGATAACGATAACCGCATTCGCCCATCGGCGAAAAATTCGCTATCATCCGCACCCACCTTCCAGCCGGCAGCCCGATGTCTACGATCACCGATACCTTTATCGCCCCGCCATGCCATGACCAAATAGAGATCCTCTATCAGGACGATCATCTGGCGCTGATCAATAAGCCGGCCGGGCTGCTCAGCCTCTCGGGCAAGAATCCGCAGAATCTCGATTCGGTACACCATCGGCTGGTAAAGACCTTCCCCGGCTGCGCCCTGGTGCACCGCCTGGATTTCGGCACGTCCGGGTTGATGGTGGTGGCCCGCAACAAGGCCGCCAACGCCGCGCTCTGCCGGCAGTTCAGCGAGCGCACCGTCAGCAAAGTGTACAGCGCGCTGCTCTGCGGCCACCTGGCGGATAACGAAGGGGTCATAGACGCGGCAATCGCCAAAGATCCGGCGCTGTTCCCGCTGATGTCAATTTGCGCCCTCCACGGCAAACCCGCCCGCTCCCGCTATCGGGTCGTCGAGCGTTTTTATCGTGAAGCGGAGGGCGGGATCTCGCTGCCGCTGACGCGGGTGCAGCTCACCCCAGAGACCGGGCGCACCCACCAGCTGCGTATTCACAGCCGGCAGTTGGGCCACCCTATTTTAGGCTGCGATCTGTATGGCGGGCTACTGCTGCCGGGTACCGAACGGACGCCACGGCTGATGCTGCATGCCAGCGAGCTGGACTTTGTGCACCCCATCACTGGAGAGCGGATCGCCGCTCGTCACGCCGCGCCGTTCTGAACGCGGCTTACCACATCAAATCGTCGGGTACTTTAAAGTCGGCGTACGGATCGTCTTCATCCTGTTCTTCCTGACTCAGCGCGCTGTGCAACACAATGCTGGCCGCATCGCGCTGCGCGATTTTATCGGCGACGCTCGCGGGGATAATCGCGTATTCACACTCTTCCCGGTTCTCGACCACCAAGCGGGCAATGGCGAGACGGCCATTGATCAGCTGGGTCTGCGTCGCCTTATCCACCAGGATTTTCTTGATCAGGTTACCGTCGGTGAAGTTGAAACCGATGTCGCCTTTCGCCAGGACGATGCGGTTCATCTCGATCAGCTGCTTCACTTGCGCCTTGTATTCTTTGGACAGCGCGGCCTGCTTTTGCTGCTCGCTCAGCTGCTTATCGCGCTCAAGCTGCGCCTTTTTATTTTCTTCCACCGCCTCTCTGGCCTCACGGGCCTGAACGCGTGATTTTTTAGCCGTTCTTTGGACTTTGGCCATTTTCTTGCTGGTTACCAAGCCCGCTTTGAGCATCTGCTCTTGTAAGGTGAGTTTTGTCATGTTCGTGTCTGAAGCCGTGGGGTCATGGGGGGATTATACCCGTAATTTTTCAGGCTGCACCAGGTTGCCGGCCCAACCCACCGGCGGTTTGCGCTGCAGGGCAACGGCGGCAAACCGGCCCGAACGCCAGATCATGAATACCGCTCATGTGGTAATGAAATTAAGTCTCTTTCACTCCCTGCGGGACTCTGGCAAAAATAGACCTCATTAACGACAGACAATATGAAATCGGCTGAATGAAAAAAGAGAAAAACAACCCATTGAAATAAATGGATAAATCCAGCCTTCATATCATATAACAGGATGCTATAAGACGATGAATAGAGACTTTGCCTTTACGATTAAGAGCTGTTCTTTCGATGAAGATTATAACCCTTCTGAAAGTACGCGTATCACCACCAATTTCGCCAATTTGGCCAGAGGGGAAAACCGCCGGGAGAACCTGCGCAACACGCTGGTGATGATTAACAATCGCTTCAATTCGTTGGCGAATTGGGATAACCCCAAGGCCGACCGCTATTCGGTCGAACTTGAAATCATTTCGGTTGAGATGCGCGTTGAAGATCAGGGTGCCAGCTTCCCGGTGATCGAAATCCTGAAAACCAACATCATTGATAAAAAAACGCAAAAGCGTCTTGAGGGCATCGTCGGGAACAATTTCTCCTCTTACGTGCGCGATTACGACTTTAGCGTCTTGCTGCCGGCGCACAATAAAAACACGGCGGAGTTCAACATTCCGGATGATTTCGGCGATTTGCACGGCAATATCTTTAAGCATTTCGTCAATTCAAACGCATACCATGAGAATTTCAGCAAACCGCCGGTGATCTGCCTCAGCGTGTCCAGCAAAGACACCTATCATCGGACGGGCAATCAACATCCGGTGTTGGGCGAAGAGTATCGGCAAGACGGCGCTTCGCTGACCGACCGGTATTTTAAAAAAATGGGCCTGCAGGTGCGCTATTTCATGCCGAAAAATAGCGTCGCGCCCCTGGCGTTTTATTTCCCCGGGGATTTGCTGAGCGATTACACCGATCTGGAACTGATCGGCACCATCAGCACGATGGAGACCTTCCAAAAAATTTATCGGCCTGAAATTTACAATGCCAACTCGGCGGCGGGGCAATGCTATCAGCCCAGCCTGAATAACCAGGATCATTCATTAACCAAGATTGTTTACGATCGCGAAGAGCGGAGCCAGTTAGCGATTGAGCAGGGGAAATTTACGGAAGAGCAATTTATCAAGCCCTACAAGCCCATTCTTGAGCAATGGTCTGCCCACTACGCGCTTTGATTCACTTAATTACAGGTCATCTATCATGAAAATATTGCTCCCTACCTCGACCGCCGGCAGCTTGCCCAAACCTTCCTGGCTGGCCCAACCGGAAACCCTGTGGTCGCCCTGGAAATTGCAGAATGAAGAATTAATCGAAGGGAAACAGGACGCCTTGCGTTTGTCGCTGGCTGAACAACAACAGGCCGGCATCGATATCGTCAGCGATGGCGAGCAAACGCGCCAGCACTTCGTCACGACGTTTATCGAGCACCTCAGCGGCGTCGACTTCGAGAAACGCGAAGTGGTTAAAATCCGCAATCGCTATGAGGCGAGCGTGCCAACCGTCGTGGGTGCGGTCGCGCGCCAAAAGCCCGTTTTCGTTGAAGACGCCAAATTTTTGCGCCAGCTGACCAAGCAGCCGATTAAATGGGCCCTGCCGGGGCCGATGACCATGATCGACACGCTCTATGACAACCACTATAAAAGCCGCGAAAAATTGGCCTGGGAATTCGCCAAGATCCTCAATCAGGAAGCCAAAGAGCTCGAGGCCGCCGGCGTCGACATTATTCAGTTTGATGAGCCCGCATTTAACGTGTTCTTTGACGAGGTGAATGACTGGGGCATCGCCGCCCTGGAAAGGGCCGTTGAGGGGCTTAAGTGTGAAACGGCGGTACATATCTGCTATGGATACGGCATTAAGGCCAACACCGACTGGAAAAAGACGCTGGGCTCTGAGTGGCGGCAATATGAAGAGGCGTTCCCCAAGCTGCAAACGTCTACTATCGATATTATCTCGCTGGAGTGTCATAACTCGCACGTGCCGATGGATCTGCTTGAACTGATTCGCGGTAAGAAAGTGATGGTCGGCGCCATTGATGTGGCGAATCATACCATTGAGACGCCGGAGGAAGTGGCCGCTACGCTGCGCAAAGCGCTGCAGTTTGTCGATGCCGACAAGCTCTATCCCTCGACCAACTGCGGCATGGCTCCCCTGCCTCGTCAGGTCGCCAGCGGCAAGCTGAATGCCTTGAGTGCGGGCGCCGAGATCGTGCGCCGTGAACTGTTAGCCAAATAGCCTTGCCAAGCGCCCGCCACAGACCCCTCCTGCGGCGGGCGATGATCATCGACGCCCTCTCCCCGCAACGTCCCCCCTCTGGTGTATACTCGGGTTTCTACGCGATGCCAGCCACAGCGGCCTGAACGGCCCCTCAGCCAGCCCACACCAGCTTAATAACAGTGGAACCCTCATGAGCCCAGATACCGCTCGCATCAGCGAAATCATCGATCGCGCCAGGATCTCGCCTTATCAAATCCTCATCCTTACCCTGTGTTTCCTAATCGCCCTGCTGGACGGCTTCGATACCGCCATCATCGGCTATATCGCCCCGGCGCTGCGTGAAGAGTGGGGCCTACACCCCTCGCAGCTCTCCCCCGCCTTCGGTGCGGGATTGTTCGGCCTGCTGATCGGCAGCCTGCTGTTCGGGCCGATCGCCGACGCCATCGGCCGCAAACGCGTGCTGCTCGTCGCGGTGCTGGTGTTTGGCGGCTGCACCCTGGCTTCGGCCTATACGCAATCGATCGAATCCCTGACCCTGCTGCGCTTCATCACCGGCATTGGCCTCGGGGGCGCGATACCGACCTGCATCACCCTCAGCTCGGAGTACTCACCGGCGCGCCGCCGCATGCTGATGGTCACCCTGAGCTGGAGCGGCTTTACCGCCGGGCTAGCCCTGGGCGGCCTGCTGGCCGGGCAGATCATCCCGGCGTTCGGCTGGCGCGGCCTGCTGCTGGTCGGCGGCATTGCGCCATTGGCGCTGCTGCCGCTGCTGGCCTGGCAGATGCCCGAGTCGGTACGCTTTATGGCCGCCAACGCCAAACATGCCGATCGGCTGCGCCGGGTGGTCGAGCGTATCACCGGCCAGCGTTGGACGGGGGTCACCATCGTCGATGACGAGCGCCCGGCACAGGCCAAGTCGCCGATCTCACACCTGTTTATCGAAGGGCGCGCCGTGCGCACCCTGCTGCTGTGGGCGGCGTTCTTCTGCTCGCTGTTCGTGTTCTACCTGCTCACCAGCTGGCTGCCGACGATCCTCAAAGACGCCGGTTACGATATCGCCCACGCCTCGCGCATCGGCGCGATGGTGCCGCTCGGCGGCACCCTGGGCGCCATTCTGATGGCGCTGCTGATGGACCGGGTCGGGCCCTACCGCGTGCTGGCCGTCTCCTACCTGGGCGCCGCGCTGGTGATCGGTGCGACCGGGTATCTGATGGGCGACGTCTACACGCTGGCCGCCGTCGTGTTCCTGATCGGCTTCGGCGTGGCCGGTGCGCAAAACGGCCTGAACCTGGTCTCCGCCACCCTTTACCCGACCGCAGCCCGCGTGACCGGCGTCAGCTGGGCCATGGCCAACGGCCGCTTCGGCTCGATCGTCGGCTCGATGCTCGGCGCCTGGATGATGACCGCCGCCGGATCGGCGGAAGTGTTCTTCCTCTGGCTGGCGCTGCCGGCGCTGCTGGGTGCGGTCGCCATCTTCCTGCTCTATCGCCTCAGCCTGCACCGCCGCACATCGCTCTCCACGCCGGTTACCGGTGCCTAAGCTCGCAGAAAAGAAAAGGCCGAGACGCCTTCGATGGCGTCTCGGCCTTTCATGAAAAAGGGGGCCAAGGCCCCCTTCTCTGTTATTCCGCCTTGGCGGAAGCGTCTTCGGTGCGATACAGGTGTACGTCCATCTGCGGGAACGGAATGCCGATGTTGTGGGCATCCAGCGCGCGCTTGAAGTTTTCCATCAGATCGAAGTACACGTTCCAGTATTCCGCGTTGGTGGTCCAGGAACGGGTGACGAAGTTCAGGGAAGACGGCGCCATCTCGTTCAGACGCACGGTCACGCCTTTGGCGTGCATGATGCGCTTGTCGGCGGCGATCACGTCGCCCAGCACCTTCTTCACCACGTCGATATCGGCGTTGTAGGCCACGCCTACCACGATATCCACGCGGCGGTTCGGCTCGCGAGAATAGTTGATGATGTTGCCGGCAATGATTTTACCGTTCGGCACCACGATGGTTTTGTTGTCTGCGGTGCGCAGGGTGGTGGAGAAAATCTGCACCTGATCGACGGTACCGGCCACGCCGCCCAGATCGACATATTCACCCACGCGCAGCGGACGGAAGATCACCAGCAGCACGCCGGCGGCGAAGTTGGACAGCGAGCCTTGCAGCGCCAGGCCGACGGCCAAACCGGCGGCACCCAGCACGGCGATCACCGAGGTGGTCTGCACGCCGACGCGCCCCAGCACGGCAATGAAGGTGAACGCCAGCACGCCGTAGCGCACGATTGCCGACAGGAAGTCTGCCACCGTGGCGTCGATGCCGCGCAGTTTCATCACGCGGTTCAGCGCATTACCGACTACGCGGGCCACGATCGAACCGATGATGAGGATAACGATGGCGGCGACGATATTCACCGCGTATTGGATCAACAGATCCTGGTTCTTCACCAACCAGTTGCCGGCACCGTTGATGCCGTCTACTACATTCAAATCTTTCATTCGTGTCGTCCTAACTCAGTCCCTAACGGGAGAAACTCGCAAAAATACACTGGCCTCGGCAGCCAGTAGGAAACCACCGCCTAAGGGTAACCAACATTAAAGGCTCATGCCAACCGTCAGCGTTAAAAATAGCCGAAACCGCCCGCCGCTTCTTCTATGCTGAGAACAGCGCGTTGGCCATTTCACGACAAGGGATCCGTTAATCATGCACGTTCGCTCTTCGCTCAAACATTATTGGCAAGTGCGGCCCAGGCTGCTGTTTTCCGTCGGCGCCGGGCTGCTGTGTTTTCTGCTGTTGCCCGCCCAGCTCTCGCTGCTACAGCGCCTGATGATCGGCTGGAATACGCTGGCCTGGCTTTACCTGCTGTTTCTCTGGCGGCTGATGTTGGTCAGCACGCCGCAGCACATTCGCCAGATCGCTCGGCGGCAGGACGAAAGCGCCAGCACGGTGTTGGCGCTGGTTAGTTTCGGTTGTCTGGTGAGCATTCTGGCGATCCTGTTCGAGTTGAGCAGCGCCAAACAGGCCAGCGACTCGCTGAAAACCCTGCATCTGGCGTTAACCGGCGGAACGCTGGCGGTCTCCTGGCTGCTGCTGCCGACCGCCTTCACCATGCACTACGCCCATCAATTTTATCGCCAGGGTGCGCAGCAGGATCCTTTGCCGCTGCTGTTCCCCGGCAACCTCACCGAGCCGACCTATCTGGATTTCGCCTACTTCTCCTTCACCATCGCGGTGGCGTCGCAGACCGCAGATGTGGCGGTCGGGGCGGCGGAGGTGCGTAAGGTCACCCTGCTGCAGTCGGTGATCTCCTTCGCGTTCAACATGCTGATCCTGGGCCTGTCTATCAACGTCGGCGCCGGCCTGCTGGGCTGAAAAAGAAAAAGGCTCCCCGCAGGGAGCCTTTTGCATCGTGCAACAGGTGCCGAAGATTACAGAACGTCTACCGCGTTCAGATCTTTGAAAGCCTGTTCCAGACGCGTCACCATGCTGGTCTGCGCTGCGCGCAGCCATACGCGTGGATCGTAGTATTTCTTGTTCGGCTGATCGGCCCCTTTCGGGTTGCCCAGCTGGCCCTGCAGGTAAGCTTCGTTCGCTTTGTAGTACTGCAGGATGCCATCCCAGGTCGCCCATTGGGTGTCGGTGTCGATGTTCATCTTGATCACGCCGTAACCCACAGACTCTTTGATCTCTGCGTCGGTAGAACCGGAACCGCCGTGGAACACGAAGTTCAGGCTGTTGTGCGGCAGGTTGAATTTCTTGGACACGTAGTCCTGAGAATCACGCAGGATGGTCGGGGTCAGCTTGACGTTGCCTGGCTTGTACACGCCGTGCACGTTACCGAAGGAGGCAGCGATGGTGAAGCGCGGGCTAATGGCGTTCAGTTTTTCGTACGCGTAAGCCACGTCTTCCGGCTGAGTGTACAGAGCGGATGCGTCCATATGGCTGTTGTCCACGCCATCTTCTTCACCGCCGGTGCAGCCCAGTTCGATTTCCAGCGTCATGCCGATTTTGGCCATGCGCTTCAGGTAGGCGCTGCAGATCTCGATGTTTTCTTCCAGAGACTCTTCAGACAGATCGATCATGTGGGAAGAGAACAGCGGTTTGCCGGTAGCGGCGAAGTGCTTCTCGCCGGCGTCCAGCAGGCCGTCCAGCCATGGCAGCAGTTTCTTCGCGCAGTGGTCGGTGTGCAGGATCACCGGCACGCCGTAGTGTTCAGCCATCTGGTGAACGTGGTGTGCGCCAGAGATGGCGCCCAGAATCGCTGCGCCCTGAGGCACATCGGTCTTCACGCCTTTGCCGGCGATGAACGCGGCGCCGCCGTTGGAGAACTGAACGATGACCGGCGCGCGCACTTTAGCCGCGGCTTCCAGCACTGCGTTAATGGAGTCGGTACCCACGCAGTTTACCGCTGGCAGCGCAAAGTTGTTCTCTTTAGCAACTGCGAAGACTTTCTGAACGTCATCACCCGTGATGACACCCGGTTTTACGAAATCAAAAATTTTAGACATGTTACTTTGTCCTGTTTCGTCGGCCGTAGATGGATGTAAATCGATGTTTTCACGCCGCGCAGCCTTAGCCGCGCGGTATAAAACAAACGGGCGGCTTTCGCCTCCCGTTGTCTGAATTACTGCTTAGCGCGCTCTTCCAGCATCACGACTGCAGGCAGCGGTTTCCCTTCAACGAACTCCAGGAATGCGCCACCGCCGGTGGAGATGTAGGAAATTTTGTCAGCGATACCGAACAGATCGATGGCTGCCAGAGTGTCGCCGCCGCCAGCGATGGAGAAAGCGTCGCTATCGGCGATCGCGCGGGCGACAATTTCGGTGCCCTTACGGAAGTTAGGGAACTCGAATACGCCAACCGGGCCATTCCACAGAATGGTCTTGGCGTTCTTCAGGATAACGGCCAGACGCTCGGCAGAGACGTCGCCCATATCCAGAATTTGCTCGTTGTCCTGGATCTCGTTGGCCTGCTTCACGGTTGCGGTCGCGGTTTCGGAGAACTCGGTCGCGACGCGCACGTCGGTCGGAACCGGAATGTCGCAGGTTTCCAGCAGTTTCTGCGCGTTCGGGATCAGGTCAGGTTCGTACAGGGACTGGCCCACGTTGTTGCCCTGCGCCGCCACGAAGGTGTTGGCGATGCCGCCGCCGACGATCAGCTGATCGGCGATTTTGGACAGGGAATCCAGCACGGTCAGTTTGGTGGACACTTTAGAACCGCCCACGATGGCGACCATCGGACGGGCCGGGTTGCCCAGGGCCTTGCCCAGCGCTTCCAGCTCGGCGGACAGCAGCGGGCCGGCACAGGCGACAGGTGCGAACTTGCCCACGCCGTGGGTGGAAGCCTGCGCGCGGTGCGCGGTGCCGAACGCGTCCATCACGTACACGTCGCACAGCGCCGCGTATTTCTTGGACAGGGTTTCGTCGTCTTTCTTCTCGCCCTTGTTGAAACGGACGTTTTCCAGCACCACCAGTTCGCCTTCGGCGACGTCGACGCCATCCAGATAATCCTTTGCCAGACGCACTGGGGATTTCAGGTGATCTTTCAGGTAGTTGACCACAGGCAGCAGGGAGAATTCTTCGTTGTACTCGCCTTCGGTAGGACGACCCAGGTGGGAGGTTACCATCACGCGGGCGCCTTGCTTCAGCGCAGCTTCGATAGTCGGCAGGGAAGCGCGGATACGCGCGTCGGAAGTCACTTTACCGTCTTTTACCGGCACGTTCAGATCGGAGCGGATCAGTACGCGTTTACCCGCCAGATCCAGATCGGTCATCTTAATTACAGACATGGTGAACCCTCTTTATTGAATCTCTATAAAATTGCCTGAGCAGCGCGCCAATCACGCCGGCGCCGCCGTACTAGAAACCGCTGGCGGCCATTGCCCGTGTTGTATCCAACATCCGATTGGCAAAGCCCCATTCATTGTCGCACCAGACCAAGGTCTTTATCAGGTGCTGCCCGCTGACCCGGGTCTGCGTACCGTCGACGATAGCGCTGTGCGGGTCATGGTTAAAATCGATCGAGACCAATGGTAATTCCGTGTAGTCAACTATACCACGAAATGATTCCCGTGCGGCCTTTTGCAACAGCTGGTTGACCTCCGCCACCTTCACCGCTGCGCTCACACTGACGCTAAGATCGATAGCCGTCACGTTGATGGTCGGCACGCGCACCGAGATAGCCTCGAAGCGATCGCAAAACTGCGGGAAGATACGGGTAATGCCCGCGGCCAGCTTGGTGTCGACCGGAATGATCGACTGGCTCGCCGCGCGGGTGCGCCGCAAATCCGCGTGATACGCGTCGATCACCGGCTGATCGTTCATCGCCGAGTGAATGGTGGTCACGGTGCCGGATTCGATGCTGTAGGCGTCGTCCAGCAGCTTGATCACCGGAATAATGCAGTTGGTGGTGCACGAGGCGTTGGACACGATGCGATGTTCCGCCAACAGCGTCTGATGGTTGACGCCGAACACGATGGTAGCGTCCAGATCGTTGCCGCCCGGATGGGCGAACAGCACTTTCTTCGCCCCCGCCGCCAGATGGGCTTCGCCATCCGCCCGGCTGCCGTACACGCCGCTGCAGTCCAGCACCACGTCGACGCCCAGCTCGCCCCAGGGCAACTGCTCCACCGCCGGCTGATGCAACAGGCGAATCGCGTCGTCTCCGACGCTCAGCGTGTCGCACTCTTGCCGCACATCCCAGGCGAAGCGACCGTGGCTGGAATCGTACTTCAGCAGATGGGCCATGCCCTCGGCATTCGCCAGCTCGTTGATCGCCACCACGGAGATTTCCGCCCGTCGTCCCGATTCGTACAATGCGCGCAATACGCTGCGGCCGATGCGGCCAAAGCCGTTTATCGCTATGCGGATGGTCATGCTGCTCCTGAAAAAGGGCCGTTCCCGCCGGGCTGACTCACCGGCGCCGGGCCGGCGCTGACTGGTTGTCCCACTAACCCGCATAGAGTAGTGGATCGCACCGCCCGCTGTGAATCGCCGCGTTTGCATTATTCCCGCGCTTCAGCGGCTTTTCGCCGCCGCCACATCGGCATTTCTGTCGAAGAGTGCTTCAACTGAAACGCTTCAGCTGAGCATAAACCAAAGTTTTGGCAAAAGGAACAGGTGCAACAGTTCCACAAGTAACGGAGGGGAGTTTTACGAGCATAAGATGATCTGGCGCACATTTTTGGCCTCAAGGCCGCGGCGGATTTTCGCTCGCCGACCCCGTTTCGCCGTAGTGCTCGCGGAAATAGTCGCGCAAAAATTCGACCGTCACCCGCACTTTCGCCGACGTTGCCAACCGGGAAACGTACACCGCCCGGAAAAGATCGCCGCTAGCGGTTTAACTCTGTAAACGGAGCGCCCGCGCCTGCGGGCGTCCTGGTTAGGCTTTCGGGAATATCCACAGATGCTCGGCCGGCAGGGAGAGCCGACACAGCGCCCGATCGCGCGCTTCGTAGCCATAGGCGCGCACCACGAAATCCTCAGCCACGGTGCGGAACAGGTATTCCCAACGATCGCCGAGATACATGCTGGTCAACAGCGGCAGCTCAAGCTGGTTGCCCTGCGGATCTTCGCCCAACCGCACACGCTCCACGCGGATCACCGCCGAGCCCTCCTGCCCGACCTGCACGCCTTCGCCCGCTTTGCCCCACAGCGCCCAATCCTTGCCTTCGATGCGCGCCCGGTCGCCTTCCAGCGCCACGATCTTGCCCTGCAAGCGGTTGTTGCTGCCCATGAACTCGGCGGTGAACAGCGTGGTGGGCGAACCGTACATCTCCTGCGGCGTGCCCTGCTGCTCGATTTTGCCGTTATTGAGCAGCAGGATGCGATCGGAGATGGCCATCGCCTCGTTCTGATCGTGGGTCACCATCAGCGCCGACAGGCCGAGCTTGATGATCAACTCGCGCAGGAATACCCGCGCCTCTTCGCGCAGCTTGGCGTCAAGGTTGGACAGCGGTTCGTCCAGCAGGATCACCGGCGGGTTGTAGACCAGCGCACGCCCAATCGCCACGCGCTGCTGCTGGCCGCCGGAAAGCTGGTGCGGATGGCGCTTGGCCAGATGCCCCAACCCGAGCTGATCCAGCACCGCCTGCACCCGCTGGGTGATTTCCGCCGAGGCGGTCTTACGCAGCTTCAGCGGGTAAGCGACGTTCTCAAACACCGTTTTATGCGGCCACAGCGCGTAGGACTGAAATACCAGCCCCAGGTTGCGCTCTTCGGCGGGAATTTCGCTGCGTGCGCTGCCGTTGTACACCGCATTATTGCCGATGACGATCCGGCCCTGGCTCGGTTTCTCCAGCCCGGCCACCGCCCGCAGCAGCGTGGTTTTGCCGCTGCCCGACGGGCCCAGCAGCGAGACCACTTCGCCCCGTTTCAGATCCATCGACACCCCTTTCAGCACCGGATTGTCGCCATAGGTCAAATGCAGATTCTCTACCGAAAGTTCAATCATGTAATTTCACTCCAAAGCGCAAGGCGATCCCCAACCCCAGCACCACCAGCAGGATATTGATGAATGACAGCGCGGCGACGATATCGATAGCGCCCGCGGCCCACAGGGAAACCAGCATCGAGCCGATGGTTTCCGTGCCCGGAGACAGCAGATACACCCCGGTGGAATATTCGCGTTCGAAAATCAGGAACATCAGCAGCCAAGAGCCGATCAGGCCATAGCGCGACAGCGGAATGGTGACGTGGCGGGTGATCTGGCCACGGCTGGCGCCGGCGCTGCGCGCCGCCTCCTCCAGCTCCGGCCCCACCTGCAGCAGCGTCGAGGAGATCAGCCGCAGGCCGTAAGCCATCCACACCACGGTGTACGCCAGCCAGACGCTGAAGATAGTGCTGCGCAGCGAACGCAACCAGACAATCCAGTTAGCACGCAGCCACTCGGCCATCGGCAGCGCCGACAGCCAACCCTCCTTGAGCGATTTGTCCAGCCACATCGGCAGGAACAGAAACACCCACAGGAACGCCAGACCGGCCAGCAGCCCCGGTACCGCACGCGGCACCAGCACGCTGTAGTCGAGGAAACGCGTGGCGCCATCCGGCTTGCGGTGCATGGCGATGCCGATAAACAGGTAGCACGCCACCGCCAGCGCCCCGCCGATTACCCCAATCGCCATTGAGTTGACGATGGCGCGCAGCAGGTTGGGCTGCGCCCAGATGGTGCGGAAGGTGTTGATCGACAGCTCGTCCCAGACTGACACGCCCACGCCCCAGTTGGAGATAAAGGCGCGCAGCACCACGCCGATCAGCGGCACGCCGATGGTGACGGTCAGCCAGAACACTACCACCGCGCCGGCCACCCAGCGCCATTTGCCCAGCGGCAGTGCGCGGGCCTGCGAAGCTTTGCCCTTGACGGTGACGAAACGGTTGGCGGTGCGCATCAGCCGGCGCTGCAGCATCACCAGCGGAATGGTGATGCAGATCAGCACCACCGCCACCGCCGCCATCAGGTGGTAAGACGGCGTGCCCAGCTTGTTGGTCAACTGGTACAGGTAGGTCGCCAGCACCAGGTTGCCCTCCGGATCCCCCAGCACCAGCATCAGGCCGAACACTTCCAGCCCGAGAAAGAACAGCAGCACTCCGGCATACAGGATAGACGGCCGCACCATCGGCAGACTGACAGCGGTCATCACCTGCAGCGGCGTGGCGCCGGCGGTGCGCGCCGCTTCTTCAACGTCGGAGCCCACGCTGCGCAGCGCCGAGGAGATATACAGATACGCGTGGGGCACGTGCGTCAATCCGGCAATCACCACGATGCTGGCCATCGAATAGATGTTCCACGGCACGAAGCCCAGCAACGCCTCCGCCCACAGCGAGAAGAAGCCCACCGGCCCCGCCGCCACCACGTAGCCGAAGCCCAGCACCATCGGCGACACGAAGATCGGCACCAGAATCAGCGGCTCGATGATCCGCCGCCCCGGCAGATCGGTGCGAACCATCAGGAAGGCCAAAATGCCGCCGAGCGGGATGGCGATGATCACCAGCCCGAATGCCAGAATAAAGCCACTCTTCAGCGCCTTGTAGAAATCCGGATCGGTAAAGATGAACTCGAAGGCCTCCAGGCTGAAGACCTTGGAGGGAGAGAAGAACGGTGCCGAGAGGAAGCTTTGAATGATGATAAACGACAGGGGGACATAGATAACCAGTGCGGTTATCAACACCACCAGGCCGCGCGGCAGGCTCTGCCACTTTCTGCGCCATGCTTGCATAAATGCTCCCTATGGTTGTAAACGCCGACCAAAGGGCGCGCGCCCCTAAGGCAGGCGCGCGTCCGAATGCAGTCCCTGTTATTTCGCCGCGGCGGCGCGCCATTGTTTGATGTAGTCGAGGCGTTTGGCCGGCTGCAGGTATTCCAGCAGGCTGTCGTCGACCGGAATCGGCTTGAGCGCGTTGCCCAGCAGCTTGGTCATGCCGTCGATGTCGTTCTTGCCTTCGATGTCGTTGCGGATCGAGGGGATATCCGCCTGATTGGCGAGAATATTTTGCCCTTTCTCCGACAGCACGTAGTCGAACCACAGCTTGGCGGCGTTAGGATTGCCGGCCTCTTTGCTGATGAAGCTCACGCGCGACAGCACCAGGGTATAGTCTTTCGGATAGACGATGCCGAGCGACGGATCGCTCTTGGCGCGGGCCTCGGCGTACGAACCGAGGATATTGAAGCCGATCAGGTTTTCACCGGAGGAGACGCGCTCCATCATGGTGCCGGTGGAGGATTGTACCGCCAGCCCGCCCTTGGCCACGTCGGCCAGCGTTTTGAAGTAGTTAGGATCGGCCTTGAAGTCCTGCACCGACAGCATGAAGCCGACGCCGGATTTTTCGATGTCGTACGTGGTGACTTTCTTCTTGAATTTGTCCGTCTGGCCGGCGATCAGCTTAGCCAGCGCCGCGTGCGAATCCGGCACATCGCCTTGCGGGATCAGGCGTTTGTTATAGATAAACACCACCGGCTCATAGGTGGTGCCATACACCTTATCTTGCCATACCGCCCATTTCGGTAGCTGAGCCTGCTCGGGGGAGGCGTATTCCTGTGCGTAATCGCCCGCCAGTTTCAAAATGGTGTCCATCGACGAGCTCCACACCACGTCGCCGCTGGTGCCGCCTGCCGCCTGCTCGCTGATAAAGCGGTTATACAGTTCGGTGCTGTTCATGTCGTTGTATTCGACCTTGATGCCCGGATACAACGCCTCGAACCCCTGGATCAGCGGCGCCGCCGCCTTGGTGTCGGTGGTCGAGTAAATCACCACCTTGCCTTCTTTCTTCGCGCCGTCGACCCGCTTCTGATAGTCGGCGGGGTAGCCCGCCGGGAAGGCCGCATAGGCGGAAACGGAGCCCAGTAAGGTGATTGCCGCTACGGTAGCGCTGATTTTTTTCATCATCATCCATCCCCTGATCACATTTAATAAACCAAAAATTAACATATAGTTAATAAGTGTGACGAGGCAACGCCGTTGCTTTGTTATCTTTCCGTTTTGTGAGGTTGGCCATTTTTCAGCCAATAAAAAAGCCCGGCAGAGCGGGCTTTACGGCACTTCTTATTGCAGACTATTCGGCCAGGCGAGAGCGCCGCAGCAGGCGAATTCGCTGTACGATGGCGACTCCCAGCAGCGTCAGCACAAATCCTGCCAGCTGCAGCAGCGACAGCGCCTCACCAAACAGCACGTACGCCTGCAGTGCCGCCGCCGGCGGCACCAGCAGCATCAGCGCGGTAATGCGAGTCAAATCGCCGTGGCGCACCATCCAGATAAACAGCGCGGTGCCGCCCAGCGACAACACGCCGGCCGACCACAGCAGCGAGAACCACAGCGTCGGCGAATTATCCCAGGCGCCGGAGCCCATCACGGCCGCCAGCACGCCGGTTACGATCGCGGCGCCGAGGTGCTGAATAGCGCCTGCCGCCCGCAGATCGGCCGCCGCCAGCGAAGACTTCTGCACCATGATGCCGATCGTCAGCGCGACGATGCTGCCAAACCCCATCAGAATCGGCAACAGCGCCATATTGCCGACGTCGATACCGGTCAGCCGAGGGGAGAGCACCAGCGCAACGCCGATAAAACCGACCGCCAGCCCGGCCCATGAACGCAATCCTATCGGCTTACGCAGCACCAGCGCGAAAATCAGCGCGGTGAACAGCGGCTGCAATCCGCCAATGAGCGACATCACCCCGGCAGCCAGGCCGTTCGCCACCGCCCACCAGCTTGCGGCGAGGTAGACGCCGTTCATCAGCATGCCGGTCAGCAGGTGCATCACGAACTGTCGCCCCTTTGGCCAGGCGCAATGCAGCGCCAGCAGGGCGAATACCGCAGCGGCGATCAAAAAGCGAAAAGTCAGGAAAAGGTTGGGATCGGCATGATCCGCCACCGCTCGCGCGGCAATAAAACCGGTCGACCAAATTAATATCAGGAAAAACGGCGCGATAAATGCCTTTCGCCGATCGCGTTTTTCGCGCTGGGTTATTTCCATATCACTACCTGAAAAAATGCGGCTGATGAATTAATGCGGAACATACTAACCAATTTAACACCGGCTTAACAGCACCGACGCCGCCCCCTCAAGCCTGCGTAATGAATACACTTGCGGGAAATAATGACGTTTCAACTTTATATAATTCACCAAGCTTATAATTAACCCCACCACGTTACGATAATGTAAATTAATTGCTACATCAGGTATAACTCTCCCCTCTTGGCAACATTGTCGGAATAATTCCCCTTTGCTAGCCTTCCTGAAGCCACTTAATTAACTGGACTGACTTATGGCCGAAATCACTGATTTTATGAAACTCGATATGCGTATTGGCGAAATTATTTCCGTGGAATATAACGACAAGGCGTTAAAGCCCGCCTATAAGCTGCGCATTGATTTCGGCGAAGAAATTGGCATTAAAAACAGCTCGGCGCAATTATGCGAAAACTATCAGGAAGATGATCTGCTCGGCAAAAAAGTCATCTCCGTCGTTAATTTCCCCGCCAGGCGGGTTGCTGGATTTAAATCCGAAGTGCTGGTACTTGCCGCGGTCACCCGGGATCAAGGCACCGTCTTGCTGAAAACCGATTTCGACGTGGAGATCGGCAGCAAGATTTTATAATCGCCACATCATTCGTGAGGCCACCGAGAAATGCGACAGTTATCCCTGCTTGATGAAGTTAAGAAGGCGTACCAGGAACACCGTTCAGCCTTTATCCCCGGCGCCACCATGCAAGCGATCCTGCTGGCGCTGGGCGCGCGGCCGGAAGATTTCGCCAAGCTGCAGCAGGTCAGCGGCAATCTGGCGGACGATCCCACGCTGCCTTTCCGCAAGTCCAGAAACGGCCGCTTCTGTTTCGACTTCGATCGCGCCCAGATTGAGCGGCTGGAGTTCCAACCTTTCGTGCTCTCGGTCGAGGAAGACTTCATCCGTTACGATTCGGGAAAGGTGCGCCACTTCCGCGGCATCAACGACGATCTGCAGTTGAATACGGCATTCCAGGCGCTGATGAAATTCAAAGCCTACGTGATCGATGGCGTGAGCGTGACGCCGCGCGCCCGGCTTAATCAGGAGATCAACAAATTCGTCTGCACGGTGTTCAACCTGCGCACCGTCACCACGCCGCAGATGCTGGGCGAACCGGCACTGGAAGGCGTGCACAGCGACGGCGTCGACCACACCATGACGACCTTCCTCGGCTGCGACAACATGACCGACGACAGCGCCAAGACCTTTATTCACGATATGCGCGAAACCAGCGGGATCAAATTCGATCGGGCCCGGCCAGAATGGATTTTGGGCGAAATACAGCATCGGCATTTCCTCGATACCCTGCTGATTGTCGATCATGAACGCAAACATAGCCTCTCACCGGTGGAAGCGCAGGACAAACGCCGGCATTCGACCCGCGATATGCTGATCTTTTTCACCCGCAAACCGGTCGAAGACGGCCACGTCTCTTTCGCGTATGACTCTTTCAAACCGCATATCGAAATCCCGCTGTCGATAGACATGGTGGCGCGCGCGAGCTAACGCGCAGCCGGGCCGGCCGCCATGATCCCTCTGTGCGGCCGGTTCACGCCAGGATAAACAGCGCTGGATTAATCAGGTTTTTGTCGCCGAATTATTATATCCTGCCAGACGAAAATTTTGCGGGCGCTCGCTGCCCCCTGAGCCTGCCCTCTGCAGTTATCCATTCCGCAGCAGGCCGTTTATTTCATGAATACAGGCAGTGCCATACCGTTATGACCAAGAGTTTATCCCCGAAAGACATTATCGCCCTGGGCTTTATGACCTTCGCCCTGTTTGTCGGCGCCGGCAACATCATTTTCCCCCCGCTGGTGGGGCTGCAGTCCGGCGAACATTTGTGGCCGGCCGCCCTCGGGTTTATGGTGACCGCCGTCGCCTTGCCGGTGATCGCCGTGATCGCGCTGGCGCGCGTCGGCGGCAGCATCAGCCTGCTGACCGGCCCCATCGGCCGCACCGCCGGCCTGCTGTTGGCGACCGTCTGCTATCTGGCGCTCGGCCCGCTGTTCGCCACGCCGCGAACCGCCAATGTCTCTTTCGCCCTCGGCATCGCGCCCTTCACCGGCGACGGCGCCCTGCCGCAGTTCATCTACAGCCTGCTGTTCTTTACCCTGGCGATGATCGTCTCGCTGTATCCCGGCCGCTTGCTCGATAACGTCGGCCATATTCTGGCGCCGCTGAAAATCCTGGCGCTGGCCGCGCTCGGCATCGCCGCCCTGGTTTGGCCCGCCGGTGAACCGGTCTCCGCCGTCGGCAGCTATCAGGCATCGGCGTTTTCCACCGGCTTCGTGCAGGGTTATCAAACCATGGACACGCTGTCGGCGCTGATGTTCGGCTCGATTATCGTCACCGCCGCCCGCTCGCGCGGCGTCAGCGACAGCGGCCTGCTGCTGCGCTACACCCTGTGGGCCAGCCTGATCGCCGGCGTCGGCCTGACGCTGGTCTATATCTGCATGTTCAAACTCGGCGCCGGCAGCGGCAGCCTGGTCGAGAGTGGCGCTCAGGATGGCGCGGCAATCCTGCACGCCTACGTGCAACACACCTTTGGCGATCTGGGCAGCGTCTTTATGGCGGTACTGATGTTCATCGCCTGCCTGGTGACGGCGATCGGCATGACCTGCGCCTGCGCGGACTTTTTCTCCCGCTATCTGCCGCTCTCTTACCGCACGCTGGTGGTTATCCTCGCCCTCTTCGCCATGCTCGTCTCCAACATGGGGCTGGCCAACCTGATCCGCATCTCGCTGCCGGTGCTGACGGCGATCTATCCACCTTGTATCGCGCTGGTGTTGCTCAGCTTCAGCCAGAACCGCTGGCGCAGCGCCAAGCGCGTCTTCGCGCCGGTGATCGCCACCAGCCTGGTGTTTGGCCTCGCCGACGGCCTGAAGGCCTCCAGCTTCAGCGGCCTGCTGCCCGCCTGGTTCGATAAGCTGCCGCTGGCCGAACAGGGTCTGGTCTGGCTGCAGCCTACGCTGCTGGTGTTGTTGCTGGCGGCGGCTTACGACCGGTTGCGCAGCGTCGAAAGCGCCAACGCCGCGTCGTAAGCGCGGGTTCCGCCGATAAAAAAAGCCGGTCACGATGACCGGCTTTTTTATCGGCTGGCG
>NZ_JBQZFT010000004.1:0-498833 GCF_052692115.1 Serratia sp. TSA_105.2 | reverse complement strand
AGGTGGCGTATATTACGCTTTTCACCCGGAGAGTCAAGCGTTTATTTCGCTTTCCTCTCGCTGACCCGGCGGCTTGTCAGTCGTTGTTCCCGGTCAGTGGAGGCGCATTATAGGGAGTTCTCGGCGGGCCGCAACCCCTAATTGCAAAAAACTTTTCAAGAGCTCAAATAATCACCATAAATGCCTTTTTAGGATGTTTATTAGTCAAAAAATACCGCTTTTAGCGCAGTAATGGCGGCAAACCCTGTAAATAGGGACAAACGAAGATAAAGAAAAGGGAGCGGTCACCCGCTCCCTTTCATCTTTATGACGCTCGATTGCCGTTATTGGCGTGCAACGATATGGTCGTTTTCCACATCCAGCGTGACCAGTTTGCCGGGGATCAGCTTACCGGACAGGATTTGCTGCGCCAGCGGGTTCTCGATCTCCTGTTGAATAGCGCGTTTCAACGGACGCGCACCATATACAGGGTCGTAACCGGTTTTGCTCAACAGCGCCAGTGCCGGCTCGGTCATGGTCACTTCGTAACCGCGCTCTTCCAAACGCTTGTAAAGACGCGACAACTGAATCTTGGCGATCGCAGCAATGTGTTTCTCGCCCAGCGGATGGAACACCACCACTTCGTCGATACGGTTGATGAACTCCGGACGGAAGTGGTGACTCACCATCTCCATCACCGACTCTTTCATCTGTGCATAGTTCATCTGACCGAAATGCTCTTGGATCAGATCGGAGCCCAGGTTGGACGTCATGATCACCACGGTATTGCGGAAATCGACGGTACGGCCTTGGCCATCGGTCAGTCGGCCGTCATCCAACACCTGCAACAGAATATTGAATACGTCCGGGTGCGCTTTCTCGACTTCATCCAGCAGAATCACCGAATAAGGCCGGCGGCGCACGGCTTCCGTCAGGTAGCCACCCTCTTCATAACCGACATAACCCGGAGGCGCACCGACCAGACGCGAAACGGAGTGTTTCTCCATAAACTCGGACATATCGATACGTACCATGGCGTCGTCGCTGTCGAACAGGAACGAAGCCAGTGCCTTGCAGAGCTCGGTTTTCCCCACCCCGGTCGGGCCGAGGAACAGGAACGAACCGATCGGCCGGTTAGGATCGGACAGCCCCGCACGGCTGCGGCGGATAGCATTAGAGACCGCGCTGACCGCTTCGTCCTGGCCAATAACTCGCGAATGCAGCTCTTGCTCCAGACGCAGCAGCTTGTCGCGCTCGCCTTCCAGCATTCTGGCCACCGGGATCCCGGTAGCACGCGCCAGCACTTCAGCAATCTCCGCATCGGTCACCCGGTTGCGCAGCAGCTTCATGCTCTTGCCTTCGGCCTGCGTGGCGGCGGCGAGCTGTTTCTCCAGCTCAGGGATCTTGCCGTACTGCAGTTCCGACATCCGCCCCAGATCGCCGACGCGGCGCGCCTGCTCCAGGGTGATTTTGGCCTGCTCGAGTTCAGCCTTGATGTTCTGGGTGCCGGAGAGCGACGCTTTTTCCGCTTTCCACTCTTCTTCCAGCTCAGAATATTCGCGCTCTTTCTGCCCCAGCTCATCGCTGAGCATGTCCAGGCGTTTCTTGCTGGCGTCGTCAGACTCTTTATTCAGCGCCTGCTGTTCCAGCTTCAACTGAATGATGCGGCGTTCAAGCCTGTCGAGAGACTCCGGCTTGGAGTCCATCTGCATGCGAATGCTGGACGCCGCTTCGTCGATCAAGTCGATAGCCTTGTCCGGCAATTGACGATCGGCGATATATCGGTGCGAAAGCGTTGCCGCCGCCACGATGGCCGGGTCGGTGATCTGCACGTGGTGGTGCAGTTCGTAACGCTCCTTCAGGCCGCGCAGGATAGCGATGGTGTCTTCCACGCTCGGCTCCGCCACATACACTTTCTGGAAACGACGTTCGAGGGCCGCATCCTTCTCTATATATTGGCGGTACTCATCCAGCGTGGTGGCACCGACGCAGTGCAGTTCGCCGCGCGCCAGCGCCGGCTTGAGCATGTTGCCCGCATCCATCGCGCCATCCGCCTTGCCGGCGCCGACCATGGTGTGCAGTTCGTCGATAAACAGGATAACGCTGCCTTCCTGCTTGGCCAGATCGTTGAGCACGCCTTTCAGCCGTTCTTCAAACTCGCCGCGGTATTTGGCGCCGGCGATCAAGGCGCCCATATCGAGAGACAGTACGCGCTTGTGCTTCAGCCCTTCCGGCACTTCGCCGTTGATGATGCGTTGCGCCAGGCCTTCGACGATGGCGGTTTTACCCACGCCAGGTTCGCCGATCAGCACCGGGTTGTTTTTGGTACGGCGTTGCAGCACCTGAATGGTGCGACGGATCTCTTCGTCACGGCCGATCACCGGGTCAAGTTTGCCTTGCTCAGCGCGTTCAGTCAGATCGATCGTGTATTTCTTCAATGCTTGCCGCTGGTCTTCGGCGCCTTGATCTTCCACGCTGTCACCGCCTCTCATTTGTTCAATGGCTTTGCTGATTTTGTCGGCCGTTGCGCCGGCCGCTTTTAACAAGTCGGTCAACGAGCCGCGGTCTTCCAGCACCGCAAGCACAAACAGCTCGGAAGAAATGAATTTATCCGCACGCTTCTGTGCCAGCTTGTCGCACAAATTCAAAACGCGCACCAGCTCGTGAGACGGTTGAACGTCACCACCGGTGCCTTCTACCTGCGGTAAACGGGACAGCGCCTGTTCGATCTCGGTGCGTACGCGCCCGGCATCGATACCTGCGGAAGTTAAAAGTGGACGAACCGTGCCCCCTTCCTGATTGAGCAGGGCGCTCATCAGATGTAGCGGTTCAATAAACTGGTTGTCGTGCCCAAGGGCTAGTGACTGGGCATCGGCGAGGGCAAGCTGGAATTTGTTGGTAAGACGATCCAGACGCATAACACCTCCAAGATGGGTCGAAATTGCTACTGGAGATTAAATGAGGTCATCCCTCAAATTTTCAAGGTTATCTCGACGCTAAATTTTCGGTACAACGCCATACGTCGTTGGATCGTCCTAATTCAATAGGTTATATCAGCCAGATTAAACTTGCCAGACGTCCGGTTATTCCATCACGTCGATAGGAGAAAAAATGGCTCGTTTCGTTAACCGTGCAGCGGTCGCCGCCATAGATGGCCTGAACGCCTGCACGCAACAAGCGTTGGCGAGCCAGCAAGTAGATATTAGCCAAAAACTTATCGCCGTGCGGCGTAAATGCCAACGCGGCTTCAGCATCTTCCGCCATGAAAGCGGCGCGCACCTCCGACCCAACCTCAAACTGCTGCGGACCGATCGCCGGCCCCAGCCAGGCGCTGATCTGGCCCGGCGCGGCGCTGAACGCCGCCACGGTTTGTTCCAGCACGCCGTGGCAAAGCCCACGCCAACCGGCGTGAGCGGCGGCCACTTCGTCGCCGTGCTGCGAACAGAACAGCACCGGCAGGCAATCCGCCGTCATCACTGCACACACCTGCCCCGGCACGTTGCTGTACACCGCATCCGCCCGCAGATCGGCGGGCGCTGGTCCCGTCAACGGCACCACGCGGGTGCCGTGTACCTGCTCGAGCCATACCGGCATCTGTGGCAAGCCAGCGGTGGTAACCAACCTTTCCCGATTGCACTTCACCGCTTGTTCCTCGTCACCGACGTGGGTGCCGAGGTTCAGCGAGTCATAAGGCGGCAGGCTGACGCCGCCGCCGCGCGTGGTGCTGCAAGCTTTAACGCCGGGAGGCAACGGCCAGTCGGGCAGAATGAGCGGGTTCATTACCAGTCCATCTGATCTTTGAATTCTTCGGTGTCTGCCTTCAGCGCGTTGATCAGATCGACCATGTCCTGCGGCAGCGGCGCATGCCACTCCATCTGGATGCCGCTGATCGGGTGGTACAAACGCAGCATGGTGGCGTGCAGCGCCTGACGGTCAAAGCCGCGCAGCGTGTTGATGAAGGCTTCCGAAGCGCCTTTCGGCGGACGTGGACGGCCACCGTACAGCGGATCGCCCACCAGCGGATGGCTGATGTAAGCCATGTGTACGCGGATCTGGTGAGTACGGCCGGTTTCCAGACGCAGGCGCAGGCGGGTGTGCGCGCGGAAGTGCTCCATGATGCGGTAGTGCGTCACCGCCGGTTTACCCATCGGATGCACAGCCATGTGGGTACGCTTGGTGGAGTGGCGCGAGATAGGCTCTTCTACCGTGCCGCCGGCGGTCATGGTACCGATCGCCACCGCTTCGTATTCACGGGTGATTTCACGCGCCTGCAGGGCTTCCACCAGCCGGGTTTGCGCCGGCACGGTTTTCGCCACCACCATCAGGCCGGTGGTATCTTTATCCAGACGGTGCACGATGCCGGCGCGCGGCACGTCGGCGATTTCCGGGTAGTAATGCAGCAGCGCATTGAGCACGGTGCCGTCTGGGTTACCGGCGCCAGGGTGCACCACCAAATCGCGCGGCTTGTTGATCACCAGGATGTCGCTGTCTTCATAGACGATATCCAACGCGATATCCTGCGGCTCCCAACGCGCCTCTTCTTCAATCTGTGCATCGATGGCGACGGTCTCTCCGCCCAGCACCTTCTCTTTCGGTTTATTTGACGTTTTGCCATTGACCTTCACCCGATCGCCCAGGATCCACTCTTTTATGCGAGATCGTGAATAATCAGGGAACAATTCGGCCAAAGCCTGATCTAAACGTTGTCCGAGTTGAGATTCGGCCACCGTTGCGGTGAGTTGTACTTGTTGTGCCATATGCAGCTTCTTCGTTAACGTTGGGTTTTCACGGCGATGCCGTTTAATATAATGTGCTATTGTACCTGGTCTTTGTCGGGAGCTTAACGGACAGTCTCCCGGAATAACACCCTGAGGATAATCAAAACGTCATGACGCGTATGAAATATCTGGTGGCGGCAGCCACGTTGAGCCTGGCGCTGGCAGGTTGCTCCACATCCAAGGATGCGGTTCCCGACAACCCACCTTCGGAAATCTATGCTACCGCGCAGCAAAAGCTGCAGGACGGTAACTTCAAGGGCGCGATTACGCAACTCGAAGCGTTAGATAACCGCTATCCTTTCGGGCCGTATTCCCAGCAGGTCCAGCTGGATTTGATTTACGCCTACTATAAGGCCGCCGACTTGCCGATGGCTCAGGCATCCATCGATCGCTTCATGCGCCTGAACCCGACGCACCCGAACATCGATTACGTGATGTACATGCGCGGCCTGACCGACATGGCGCTCGATGACAGCGCGCTGCAGGGCTTCTTCGGGGTCGACCGTTCAGATCGCGATCCTCAGCACGCTCGCGCTGCGTTCCGCGACTTCAGCCAGCTGATTCAGCAATACCCGAACAGCCAATACGCGACCGACGCCAACAAGCGTTTGGTGTATCTGAAAGACCGCTTGGCCAAGTATGAGCTTTCGGTGGCGGAATACTACACTAAACGCGGTGCTTACGTCGCGGTCGTTAATCGCGCCGAGCAGATGTTGCGTGAATTCCCGGATACCAAGGCGACGCACGATGTGTTGCCGCTGATGGAAAACGCCTACAAGCAGCTGCAGCTGAACGGCCAGGCTGACAAAGTGGCCAAAGTGATCGCCGCCAACCCGCAATAACCGCGCGTCGGCATCGGCAGAAAAACCAAACGGCAGCCTCGGCTGCCGTTTTCATTGGCGTCGACCGGGTTTTCACTGGGAAATACACAAGTAAAAACACGGTGTTAGCTAGCGCTCCTCACCGGTCAACTCATCGATAATGCGCCATCCGGCGGCAACTCTCAAGCATTAGATAACCAATTCAAATGCTGAATCACAGATTGAACTAACTTTGCAAAAAGTGACAAAAAATCGTGATTTACATCACGCATTTAAACAAAAAGCGGGGTATGCTGGATTCACCAAGACGGAAAGACAGAGAGGTAAGTTATATGACATTGAACATTACCAGCAAACAAATGGATATCACTCCCGCAATCCGCAATCACGTCGAAGACCGTCTCACCAAACTGGAAAAATGGCAGACCCAGCTGATAAACCCGCACATCGTCTTATCCAAAGAACCACAGGGGTTTGTCGCCGACGCTACCATTACCACGCCTAACGGCCCGCTGGTCGCCAGCGCCAAACATGATGACATGTATACCGCCGTTAATGAGCTGATCGCCAAGCTGGAGCGCCAGCTGAACAAGGTGCAGCACAAAGGTGAAGCGCGCCGCTGCAATGCCAGCGTGAAAGACATCGTGCCGGAAGTCACACCGGAAGAAGAATAACTGTCCGAGTCCGACTGCGGTTGCCGCATCAAACGCGCCCGAGGGCGCGTTTTTTGTCGGGTATTTTTGTTGACGGGGTAAAAGCCAGCGGTTACTTTAAAACCTGTTCGCATCAACCTTAGGTAGACCATGCTACGTACACCGTTTTTCTTCGCATTCTTTTTTACCTTCCCCTGACTGGGAGGCGTTTCGTCGTGTGAGAAAGAATGCGAAGACGAACAACAAGGCCTCCTGGAAACAGGGGGCTTTTTTTATGGCTGTTTTATAACGAATAAGAACTGAAGGCGGAAGCTGATTATGACTGACAACCCGTTATTGGTGCTGCGCGAGCGCATTAGCGCACTGGACTTGAAACTGTTGGCCCTGCTGGCGGAACGCCGTGAGCTGGCGATCGAAGTCGGCAAGACCAAGCTGCACTCTCACCGCCCGATCCGCGACAAAGAGCGCGAGCGCGATCTGCTGGATGCGCTGATCGCCGCCGCCAAGCCTTACGACCTGGACGGTTTCTACGTCACTCGCCTGTTCCAACTGATCATTGAAGACTCCGTTCTGACCCAACAAGCGCTGCTGCAGCACCAGCTCAATCCCGTCAGCCAGCACTCCGCCCGCATCGCCTTCCTCGGCCCGAAAGGCTCTTACTCGCATCTGGCGGCGCGCCAATACGCTGCCCGCCACTTCGATCAGTTGATCGAATGTGGCTGCCAGAAGTTTCAGGATATCTTCGCCCAGGTGGAAACCGGCCAGGCGGACTACGCGATTCTACCGATCGAGAATACCAGCTCCGGCTCGATTAACGAGGTGTACGATCTGTTGCAGCACACCAGTCTGTCGATCGTCGGTGAACTGACCAACCCGATCAACCACTGCGTTCTGGTGGCCGGCGACAGCGATCTGAGCCAGATTGAAACCGTCTACAGCCATCCGCAGCCGTTCCAGCAGTGCAGCCAGTTCCTTAACCGTTTCCCGCACTGGAAAATCGAATACACCGAAAGCACCGCCGGCGCGATGGAGAAAGTCGCCAAGCTGAATTCGCCGAAAGTAGCCGCGCTGGGCAGCGAAGCCGGTGGCGCACTGTACGGTCTGCAGGTGCTGGAGCATAACCTCGCCAACCAGCAGCAGAACATCACCCGCTTTATCGTCCTGGCGCGCAAAGCGATCGAGGTTTCTGAGCAGGTACCGTCCAAAACCACGCTGATCATGGCGACCGGTCAGCAATCCGGCGCCTTGGTCGAAGCGCTGCTGGTTCTGCGCGACAACGGCATCATCATGACCAAGCTGGAGTCACGCCCGATCAACGGCAATCCGTGGGAAGAGATGTTTTATATCGATGTGCAGGCCAATCTGCGTGCCGACGCGATGCAAAAAGCGCTGCGCGATCTGGCACCAATCACCCGCTCGCTGAAGGTACTGGGCTGTTACCCGAGCGACACCGTGGTGCCGGTCAACCCATCCTGAAACCATAAAAAAAGGGTTCGGCCAAGCCGAACCCCTTACCTTTACGTTTACCACCCGCGTTTACTGCCGGCTGTCGTTAGCCTGCCGCAACAGCGTGCGGCTCTCCACCAGGAAGCGCTGGGCGTAATCGCCGAACCAGTGCTCCACCTTGCGGAAACTGTCGATAAACGCCTGTTTGTCGCCATGCTCCAACAACTTTATCGCCTCGCCGAAGCGCTGGTAGTAACGCTTAATCAGCGCCACATTTTCCTCCGACGACATGATGATGTCGGCGTACAGCTGCGGATCCTGCGCAAACAGGCGGCCAACCATCGCCAGCTCCAGCCGGTAGATCGGCGAGGAGAGCGCCAGCAGTTGCTCCAGTTGCACGTTCTCTTCCGCCAGGTGCAACCCGTAGGCGAAGGTGGCGAAGTGCCGCAGCGCCTGAATAAACGCCATGTTTTGATCGTGTTCGACCGCGCTGATGCGATGCAGCCGCGCGCCCCACACCTGCAGTTGTTCAAGCAACCACTGGTAAGCCTCCGGCCGGCGGCCATCGCAGTAGACCACTACCTGCTTCGCCACGCTGCCCACGTCCGGGCCGAACATCGGGTGCAGCCCCACCACCGGGCCGTTGTGCACCGCCAGCATCGCATGCAGCGGACGGTTCTTCACCGACGCCAAATCCACCAGAATACAGTCGTCGGGCAACGTTGGCAGGCGGCTTATCACCTGCTCTGTCACATGGATCGGCACGCTGACGATCACCATGCCGGCGTCGGCCAACAGCTGTTCCGCCTGTGGCCAATCTTCCTGATCCAATACCCTGACCTGATAACCCGACAGCGTCAGCAGACGGTTGAACAGCCGGCCCATCTGGCCGTTGCCGCCGATGATGACGATCGGCCGCAGCTGCGGGCACAGGGTTTTAAAGCCTTTATCGTTCTCGCTGACGTATGATTCGCGCATCACGCGGCGCAAGACGTCCTCGATCAAATCCGGCGGCACCCCGAGGTTTTCCGCCTCCTGACGGCGCGAGGCCAGCATCGCCGCCTCGCGCTCCGGCACATAAACCGGTAAACCGTGGCGGCTTTTCACCTCCCCCACTTCCGCTACCAGATGCAGGCGTTTTGCCAGCAGATCCAGCAACGCTTTGTCCACCTCGTCGATTTGATCGCGCAGCGCGGTCAGTTCTGCCACCATAACTTACTTTTCTCCCGTGCGTGCCGTCAGCGCAGCGCCGAGTTCCTGATGCATATGACGCAGCAGCGTTTCCGTGCTCTCCCAGTCGATGCAGGCGTCGGTGACGGACACACCGTAACGCATGTCTGCACGCGGCTGTTCGGAAGACTGATTGCCCTCATGCAGATGGCTCTCCAGCATAATGCCGGTGATCGAACGGTTGCCCGCTTTGATCTGCTCCACCACGGACCCGGCCACCGCCGGCTGACGGCGATAGTCTTTATTCGAGTTGCCATGGCTGCAATCTATCATCAAGGACGGATGGAGTCCCGCCTCGAGCATCTGTTTTTCACAGGCCGCAACGTGCTCGGCGCTGTAGTTCGGGGTTTTGCCGCCGCGCAGGATCACGTGCCCGTCCGGGTTGCCCTGCGTCTGCAGCAGGCAAACCTGGCCCGCCTGGTTGATGCCGACGAAGCGGTGCGGCATAGCGGCGGCGCGCATGGCGTTGATGGCGGTGCCTAGACTGCCGTCGGTGCCGTTTTTGAACCCGACCGGCATCGACAGGCCGGAAGCCATTTCGCGGTGGGTCTGCGATTCGGTGGTGCGCGCGCCGATCGCCGACCAGCTGAACAAGTCCCCCAGGTACTGCGGGCTGTTCGGATCCAACGCTTCGGTAGCCAACGGCAAGCCCATGCCCACCAGATCCAGCAACAGGCGACGCGCGATATGCAAGCCTGCTTCAACGTCAAACGAACCGTCCATGTACGGATCGTTGATCAAACCTTTCCAGCCGACAGTGGTTCTGGGTTTTTCAAAATAGACGCGCATAACGATATACAGCTGATCGCTCAAGTCAGCCGCCAGGGTTTTCAAACGACGGGCGTAGTCCAGCGCCGCATCCGGATCGTGGATCGAACAAGGCCCGCACACCACCAACAGGCGATGATCGCGCCCCTGCAAAATGTTGGCGATGGTGTTGCGCGCGGTGGCGATTTCATTTTCGTCGTCGGCGCTAAGCGGGAACTGGTTCTTCAGCTCCTCCGGCGTGATGAGAACCTGTTCTGCACTGATATGTACGTTATTGAGCGCGTCTTTTTGCATGATGCTATTCCTGTCGTTTGGCGTTATGCGTTGAAATGGAACATTGAGCGTTTCAGGGCTCTACCTTATCACGCGATGTAAAGATTTCAATCCAATTTCCGTAAATAAAAAATTACCGTGCTTTTTCTTATAAAAAAACATGTATAAAAACATCAATAAAATACAATTAAATTCATTTAAATCAATAATATAATAAAATTACAGGATCATCAAAACGCGCCTAGGCACCCTGCGAACCAAAACACCCAATCGTAAACATATTTGTACAATTAGTTTTACAGGGAAGATACACCGCCCGTCTCGGCGCCCACGAACGGACAGTAGCGGATACCGTCAGGCTCAGCACGAAATGCCGCCGAAAGCGATGAATTTAAGTAGAAGAAAAGCGAATAAATGAGGAATAAAAATTAAAAACTTAAGCTAATGGCGGCTATTTTTGTCGCCGAAGTGAACCGATATAATGTGACCGTCATCAACAATAACCACCCTTAACAACTGGATCCAAGATGCTCTCTTCTCGCGCTCGTCGCGCTTTTCCGCTGTATATTTGTTGCTTAACGACTTTCACCAGTGTTTCAGCCCTTGCCGACAATACGCTTTTCACCGCGATGGACGATCCGGCCACCGCCAAGAAACCGTTCGAAGGCAACGTGCAGGCGGGCTACAACGCCCAGTCCGGCAACTCGCAAAGCTCCACCCTGTTGGCCAACACCAATATGACCTGGTTCAATACCGACGCGGCATATAGCCTGTGGGGGGCGGCCAACAACACCACCTCCTCCAACGTGCGCTCGTCCGAAAAGTACCAGGCCGGTGGCCGTACGCGCTATAACCTGACCGATCGCAACTACCTGTTCGGCCAGGCCAGCTGGCTGAGCGACCGTTTCAACGGTTATGACTCGCGCTCCACGCTGACCGGCGGTTACGGCCGCCAACTCCTCAACGGGCCGCTCAGCGATCTGCGGGTAGAATTCGGTCCCGGCGTGCGCCATGACGAATACCACGGCGGCGGCCGCTCGACCAAAGGGCTGGCCTACGGTGCGGCCAACTATTCCTATCAGCTGACCGACAACACCAAGTTCATTCAGGGCGTTTCTGCGCTGGCGAACGAGGAAACCACGCTGAACTCGGAAAGCGCGTTGAACGTGGCGATCAACGATCGCTTCTCACTGCGCGTGGCCTACACCGTGACCTACAACAGCAAACCGCCGGCCTCAGCGCCTAAGAATACCGATACCACCACCTCAGTCACGCTGGTCTACGGCCTGTAACTTCCCCCGCCCAGAATTTCTCGAAGCCCATCATCGATGGGCTTTTTTCTGCCCGCCGCCCTCTTTTGCACAATCTGCTAAAAATATTCATCCCGCCCATTGACGACTTTAGCAAATAGCTTAATACTGTATGCATATACAGCAATTATTATACAGCCTCGGGCCATGATGGATTTCGATAGAGAGCGACCAGTAACGCATCGATGACCACCACAGCTCCCGAGATGCTGTAAACAAAGCGAGCATAAGCTATGGAGAAAATTACCTCATTCATCACCTACGCCATGGCGCTGTTTCTCGCCTGGCTCGGCAGGCTCTCTCCGCAGGACATTGCCTTTTTAGTCGGTGCGGCGGTAGGCATCGGCACGTTTCTGGTGAACTGGTACTACCGTCGTAAAAGCCTGCAGATCTTGAAGGCTATTGAGCGCAATGCGGCATCACGGAGGAAACTTTACGATGAGTGCAATCGTTAAGCGCTGCAGCGTCGCCGCCGTTTTGGCCATTGCCGTGCTGTTACCGTCATTTGGCGAGCTGCAAACCTCAGAAGCCGGCCTCAGGCTGATCGCCGATCTCGAAGGTTGCCGCCTGTCGCCTTACCAGTGCAGCGCCGGAGTGTGGACACAGGGCATTGGGCACACCGCCGGCGTCATCCCGGGCCAGGCCATCGATGAACGGCAAGCCGCTGTGGATTTGGTAGACGATGTTCGCCGCACCGAGCGTGGCATGGCCGCCTGCCTGCCGCAAACGCTCCCACAAGAAACCTATGACGCGGTGATCGCCTTCGCCTTCAACGTGGGCATCAGCGCCGCCTGCCACTCCACGCTGGTCACGCTGCTGCAGCAGCGCCAGTGGCAGCAGGCTTGCGATCAGTTGCCACGCTGGGTTTACGTAAACGGAAAGAAAAACAAGGGGCTGGAACAGCGACGCGCCACGGAACGCGCACTGTGCTTGCAAGGCATTGCCTCATCATGACGGGCTCGCTCGCCTAAGTGGTGATGCCACAACAATTTCACTTAATTTGTTCAAGGGGGGTTCTTATGATGCACTGTCCACTCTGCGGTCACGTGGCCCACACTCGCTCCAGTCGCTATCTGAGCGAGTCGACCAAAGAGCGTTACCATCAATGCCGCAACATCAACTGCAGCTGCACGTTCGCCACGCACGAATCCGTTGCACGGGTGATCGTCAAGCCCGGCGATGACATTGTCCCGGCGCAACCGCACCCGCCGGAGAATCAGCTTAAACAAAGCGCCGCCGCGCTGTAATGCAAAAAGCCTGCTGATGCAGGCTTTTTAATGTCGCTACAACGCGGTCAAATCTCGCAAATACAACGCAGCCGGATTTTCAGATAAAAAAAGGGGTTGGCAAAAGCCAACCCCTGATAACTATTAACTTTTGGATGCAGCGTTAGTTAACGCGGTTCAGACGCTCTTTGATACGAGCAGACTTACCAGTACGTTCACGCAGGTAGTACAGTTTAGCTTTACGAACGGCACCACGACGTTTAACAGTAATGCTGTCGATTACTGGGGAGTGAGTCTGGAATACGCGCTCAACACCTTCGCCGTTGGAAATCTTACGAACAGTGAATGCAGAGTGCAGACCGCGGTTACGGATAGCGATAACCACGCCCTCGAATGCCTGCAGACGTTTTTTGCTACCTTCAACGACCCATACCTTCACTTCCACGGAATCACCCGGACGGAATGCAGGTACGTCTTGTTTCATCTGCTCTTGTTCAAGTTGCTTAATAATGTTGCTCATAATATGTCTCTTACCCTAGGTAAACTGATATATCGGTCCCGTCTGATGTCAGACGTTTCCTTCATAGTCCTGTTGCCTGGCCTGATGTTCCCGTTGGAACTCAGCCAGCAACACCGCTTGCTCGTCAGTCAGAGCTAGGCTTTCTAGAAGTTCAGGTCTTCTAAGCCAGGTTCGGCCCAGCGACTGCTTTAAGCGCCAGCGACGTATCTCGGCATGGTTGCCCGACAGCAGAACCGGCGGTACTTCCATCCCTTCCAACACCTCTGGGCGGGTATAGTGCGGGCAGTCCAGCAATCCGTCGGCAAAGGAGTCTTCCTCCGCTGAGGCCTGATGGCCCAGCACACCCGGTATGAAACGGGCGACTGAATCAATCAGGGTCATCGCCGGCAGTTCCCCGCCGCTGAGAACGTAATCGCCGATTGACCATTCTTCGTCAATTTCGGTTTGGATTACGCGCTCGTCTATCCCTTCGTAACGTCCGCACACCAGAATCATCTTCTGATTGGCCGCCAGTTCGCACACGCCGGTTTGATCCAGCTTGCGCCCCTGAGGTGACAGATAAATCACCTTTGCTCCCTCGCCTGCCGCTGCTTTCGCCGCATGAATGGCTTCCCGTAAAGGTTGCACCATCATCAGCATTCCCGGGCCGCCGCCATAAGGGCGATCGTCCACGGTACGATGCCGGTCGTAGGTGAAGTCGCGAGGACTCCAACACTGCACGCTCAGCAGGCCATTTTTTACTGCCCGGCCAGTCACCCCGTAATCGGTGATAGCGCGGAACATCTCAGGAAACAGGCTTACAATACCGATGAACACAAGCCAATCCCCTTACCGTTATTCCACTTGCTTCGACCGTTTGATCCGGGGGTCAAAAACCAGGATCCCAATCTGCCTCAATCACGCGGGCAGTGAGATCGACTTTCTTGATAACCTGCCCATGAAGAAACGGAATCAACCGCTCCTTCATGCCGAACGCATCTTTCAGGTTCGCTTTCACAACCATCACATCGTTCGAGCCGGTTTCCATCATATCGATGACTTTACCCAGCTCGTAGCCGGCGGTGGTGACTACCTGGCAGCCCATCAGGTCTTTCCAGTAGTAATCGTCACCCTCCAGCGGAGGAAGTTGCTCAGAATCCACCATAATCTCGCGATTAGTCAGCAGATTCGCCGCGTCCCGATCGTCAATGCCTTTGACCTTGATGATCAGATCCTGACTGTGGCGCTTCCAGTCTTCCAACTCGATATGCTGCCACTGACCCGCCTGCTGGATAAACCACGGCTGATAGTCAAAAATGCTTTCGGCGTTCTCGGTGGATGAAAACACTCTGAGCCAACCACGAATGCCGTAAGCGGACCCCATTTTACCGAGTACAATCGGCTGCTTAGGCGCTACCGGTTTGAGTTGCTTGCTCATTGCCACCACCGCGACAGATTAAGCTGCTTTCTTAGCGTCTTTGATCAGCGCGTGAACGCGATCAGAAACGGTTGCACCCAGACCAACCCAGTGCTCGATGCGGTCCAGGTCCAGACGCAGTGCTTCAGCCTGACCGGAAGCGATCGGGTTGAAGAAGCCTACGCGCTCGATGAAACGACCATCACGAGCGTTGCGGCTGTCGGTCACTACTACTTGATAGAACGGACGCTTTTTAGCGCCGCCACGTGCCAAACGAATTGTTACCATAACATCCTCTTTAGTTAATAAAACAGCCGGGCCCCATTGAGGGACGGGGCCCGGTTGCAATATAAAAAGCCCGAAAATTTTACTCATTTTGGCGCAAAAAGCAATCTAAAGCGTCGATCGCAGAGGACAACTTTTGCAGCCTGTCAAATTTCGGGCGGTTTTCACCGCGAACGGCGAATGCTGAAAGCGCCCGCACTCGGCGTGCGGAGGCCCATCAGCGGCCAGGGAAGCCCGGCGGCATCATACCTTTCATGCCGCGCATCATCTTCGCCATACCGCCTTTCTTCATCTTCTTCATCATACGCTGCATTTCGTCGAACTGCTTCAGCAAGCGGTTGACGTCCTGCACCTGCATGCCGGCCCCCATCGCGATGCGGCGCTTGCGCGAGCCCTTGATGATTTCCGGTTTGGCGCGCTCTTTCAGCGTCATCGAGTTGATGATCGCCTCCATGCGCACCAGCACTTTATCGTCCATCTGCGACTTGACGTTGTCCGGCAGCTGGCCGGCGCCCGGCAGCTTGCTCAGCATGTTGGCCATGCCGCCCATGTTGCGCATTTGCTTGAGCTGCTCCAGGAAGTCGGTCAGATCGAAACCGTCGCCCTTCTTCAGCTTGTTGGCCAGTTTTTCCGCCTGCTCGCGGTCGACCTTGCTTTCGATATCTTCGATCAGCGACAGCACGTCGCCCATGCCCAGGATGCGCGATGCCACGCGATCCGGGTGGAACGGCTCCAGCGCTTCGGTCTTCTCGCCCACGCCGAGGAACTTGATCGGCTTGCCGGTGATATGACGGATGGACAGCGCGGCACCGCCGCGCGCATCGCCGTCGACCTTGGTCAGCACCACGCCGGTCAGCGGCAGCGCTTCGTTAAACGCCTTGGCGGTATTGGCGGCGTCCTGGCCGGTCATGGCGTCGACCACGAACAGGGTTTCCACCGGCTTGATCGCCGCGTGCACCTGTTTGATCTCGTCCATCATCGCTTCGTCAACGTGCAGACGGCCGGCGGTATCGACGATCAGGACGTCGTAGAACTTCAGCTTGGCCTGTTGCAGCGCGCGATTGACGATGTCGATCGGTTTTTCTTTGACGTCAGACGGGAAGAAATCGATGCCGACACCTTCCGCCAGCGTTTCCAGCTGTTTGATCGCCGCCGGGCGATAAACGTCCGCGGAAACCACCAACACTTTCTTCTTCTGCTTTTCCTTCAGGAATTTGCCGAGCTTACCGACGCTGGTGGTTTTACCGGCGCCCTGCAGGCCCGCCATCAGCACCACCGCCGGCGGCTGGGCCGCCAGGTTCAGCTCGGTGTTGACTTCGCCCATCGCGGCGATCAGCTCGCCTTTGACGATCTTGACGAACTCCTGCCCCGGCGTCAGGCTCTTGTTGACTTCATGGCCAACCGCGCTCTCTTTGACGCGGTTGATGAAGTCGCGCACCACCGGCAGCGCGACGTCCGCTTCCAGCAATGCCATACGCACTTCACGCAGGGTTTCCTTGATATTCTCTTCGGTCAGCCGCCCGCGGCCGCTGATATTGCGCAACGTGCGCGACAATCGATCGGTTAAATTTTCAAACATCGTCTCATGCTCAACGTGTAATGACAGGCCGCTCCGGCGACACAATTGCGCCGATGATAACACGAAGCGCGGCGGATCTCTGCCTCAGCGTTGGAGATAGGTTGGAGTGAAACGCGCGCAACGTTATACTGACACTCCAATTAACCACGCCGAAGCAAAATTAAACGCTATGCCAGTTTTCTCCATTGTGGCTTTGATGGCCTACCTGCTCAGCCTTGGACTGATCATTCCCAGTTTGTTGCGGAAGAACAGCGCATACCGTCGGCTTGCCCTCGTCTCGGCGGTGGTGGCGCTGATTTGCCATGCCATCGCGCTGCAGCAGCGCATCTTTGACGTCAGCGCCGGGCAGAATCTCAGCCTGCTGAACATTGGCTCCATCGTCAGCCTGATCATCTGCTCGGTGATGACCTTCGTCGCCTCGCGCGACCGCGGCTGGTTCCTGCTGCCGATCGTCTACAGCTTCGCGATGATCAACCTGGCCTTCGCCAGCTTCATGCCCGGCGAGTTCATCACTCACCTGGAAGCCAGCCCGGAACTGATGGTGCATATCGGCCTGGCGCTGTTCTCTTACGCTACCCTGATCATCGCCGCGCTCTACGCCTTGCAGCTCGCCTGGCTCGACTACCTTCTGAAAAACAAGAAGTTGACCTTTAGCGCCGACATGCCGCCGCTGATGAGCATCGAGCGCAAGATGTTCCATATCACCCAGATCGGCGTGGTGCTGCTGACGCTCACCCTGTGCACCGGCCTGCTGTACATGGACAATCTGTTCAGCAAAGAGAACGTGCATAAAGCCGTGCTGTCGATCATGGCCTGGTTCGTGTATATCGTGCTGCTGTGGGGCCATTACCATGAAGGCTGGCGCGGCCGCCGCGTCGTCTGGTTCAGCTTCGCCGGCGCCTTCCTGCTGACGCTCGCCTACTTCGGCAGCCGTCTGATTCAGCAGGTGATGGTGCGCTAAGCCAGCCCGGCTCAATTCTCCCTCTCTATAAGGAATACTGCATTGGAGCATGTGTCGACGGGGACCCTCATCATTATCCTGGTGATCATGATCGTGGTCTCCGCTTACTTCTCCGCTTCCGAAACCGGCATGATGACGCTCAACCGCTATCGCCTGCGTCACCTGTCCAAACAGGGCAACCGCTCGGCGCGTCGGGTGGAGAAGCTGCTGCAAAAACCGGATCGGCTGATCGGCCTGGTGCTGATCGGCAACAACCTGGTCAACATCCTCGCCTCGGCGCTGGCGACCATCGTCGGCATGCGGCTGTATGGCGATCTCGGCGTGGCGATCGCAACCGGCATACTGACCTTTGCCGTGCTGCTGTTCGCCGAAGTGCTGCCGAAGACCTTCGCCGCGCTCTACCCGGAACGCATCGCCTTCCCCAGCAGCGTCCTGCTGGCGCCGTTGCAAAAGGTGATGTTCCCGCTGGTCTGGTTGCTCAACGGCATCACCAGCCTGACCTTGCGCCTGTTCGGCATCCGCACCAACGTGCGCATCAGCGATGCCGTCAGCAAGGATGAACTGCGCACCATCGTGCGCGAATCCCAATCGCAAATCTCCCGCCGCAATCAGGACATGCTGATCTCGGTGCTGGATCTGGAAAAGGTGACGGTCAACGACATCATGGTGCCGCGCACCGAGATCGTCGGCATCGACGTCAACGACGACTGGAAGTCGATCATGCGCCAGCTGACCCACTCGCCGCACGGCCGCATCGTGCTGTATCGCAGCTCGCTGGACGACGCGATCGGCATGCTGCGCGTGCGCGAAGCCTACCGCCTGATGACCGAGAAAAAAGAATTCAACAAAGAGAACCTGCTGCGCGCCGCCGACGAGATTTACTTCGTGCCGGAAGGCACGCCACTCAACGTGCAGCTGGTGAAGTTCCAGCGCAACAAGGAGAAGGTCGGCATCGTGGTCGACGAGTACGGCGACATTCAGGGCTTGGTCACGGTAGAAGACATTCTCGAAGAGATCGTCGGCGACTTCACCACCTCGATGTCACCGACGCTGGCGGAAGAAGTCACGCCGCAGAGCGATGGCTCGGTCTTGATCGACGGCACCGCCAACGTGCGCGAGCTGAACAAGGCCTTCAACTGGACCCTGCCGGCCAGTGAGGCCCGTACCGTCAACGGCATGCTGCTGGAAGAGCTGGAAGAGATCCCCGAAATCGGCACCCGGGTGCGTATCGGCCATTACGATATCGACATTCTCGACGTGCAGGGCAACATGATCAAACAGGTGCGGGTCACGCCGATCACCTCGCTGCAGTCCAGCGTCGGCCAACACTGACCGCCGGCCTGAACGTAAAAAAGACGCGAAATCGCGTCTTTTTTTATCTCTGCGGGAAACTCGCGGCTAGATATGCAGTTCCTGCAGCTTCTCTTTTGGCAGCGCCAGCTCGTCGTTGTGGTTAACCACCACGTCGTTATCCAGGATGTGCTTGGCGATCTCCTGCGCTTCTTCCAGCGAGTGCATATGGTAAGTGCCGCACTGGTATTCGTTCAGCTCAGGGATTTTGCGCTGATCGGTCACTTTCAGCACGTCGGCCATCGCCGCTTTCCAGGCGTCGGCTACGCGCTGCTCTTCCGGCACGCCGATCAGGCTCATGTAAAAACCGGTACGACAGCCCATCGGTGAGATGTCGATAATCTCCACGCCCTGGCCGTTCAGGTGGTCACGCATAAAGCCGGCGAACAGGTGCTCCAGCGTGTGAATGCCGCGCTCGGGCATCACTTCCAGGTTCGGGCGGCAAAAGCGCAGATCAAACACCGTGATGGTATCGCCATGAGGCGTTTTCATGGTTTTCGCAACGCGGACAGCCGGAGCTGCCATACGGGTATGATCGACGGTAAAGCTATCCAGCAATGGCATTTCGCTACCTCCTCGTAAAAGAGCATTTATTTCGAAACTTTTTTTCCTAACCGGGAAACCTTTTCCAACCCTGCGAGTCTGAGTATGTGAAAGACGCGCATTTGTTATCATCATCCCTGTCATCAGAGATGCATATTTGGCCACATTGATGTGGCCTTTTTCTTTTTCAGCTTCCGCCGTTTTGCTTCAGGAACGCTTCAAAGCTTAGCGTATCATTGGCTTCCATGTCGCGTTGGCGCTGCCACGAGGCTTCCCGCTCTTTATCCAGCTCGGCTTCGTTCAGGATTTCCAACGGCTCTTCCAGCAACGTCTGGCGATACTGCTCCGCCAGCTGCAACCCGACGCGCCCGGTGCCTTCCGCCTTCATCGCCTTCAGAATGCGCGCGGAGAAGGTCAGCTCAGGGTCATCGAACGCGGCGACCAGCTCATCGCACACCTGCTGGTATTGACGGTTACCGGCTTCGCCGTCCAACACTTCCGCCACCCGACGCAGATCGGCGAACAGCGCCTTGCCCACTTTTTCGAGCGGTTCATGGCTGGCGCCACAGCCGATGCCGATGGTCTGACCCGGCTTGCGCCCTTCCAGGATCACCCGGTTCCAGTTCTTGCGCGTGCACAGCAGTTCATCGCTGCTCATCTCCGGCGCATCGGCCAGCGCGCACCACACCAGGAACAGATCCAGGAAACGCGCCTGCACCGCATCCACGCCGATCGGCGAGAACGGGTTGATATCCAGCGAACGCACTTCGATGTATTCGATACCGCCGCGCAGCAGCGCGTCCGACGGCGTCTCGCCGCTTTGGGTCACGCGCTTCGGCCGGATCGGCGCATACAGCTCGTTCTCGATTTGCAGCACGTTGCTGTTCAGCTGCAGGTAGCGATCGCCCTCTTTCACGCCCAGCTTGGCGAACTCTTCGGAAGGCGTAGCGATCGCCCGCTTAAGACCGGCCACATAGCTGTGCAGATCGTTGAAGGTGATGCCCAAATTGCTCTGCGACTTGTTGGTGTAACCCAGGTCGCTCAGACGCAGCGAGGTGGCATACGGCAGGTAGCACATCCCCTGCTCGGTGCGCTCGAACGGCAGATTGGTCTCGCGCCCCTTGAGGAACGAAGAACAAATGGCCGGCGATGCGCCGAACAGATACGGGATCACCCAGCCGAAACGGTAATAGTTGCGGATCAGGCGGAAATACCCCGCCGAGATCTGCTCTTTACCGCTTTCTGCGTCCTGCACGCCGGCCCACGCCTGCCAAAACTCCAGCGGCAGCGAGAAGTTGTAATGCACGCCGGAAATGGTCTGCATCAGCGCGCCGTAGCGATTCTTCAACCCTTCACGGTACAGCGTCTTCATGCGGCCGATGTTCGAGGAACCGAACTGCGCCAGCTCGATATCCTGCTCGGCTTCGATAAAGCACGGCATGCTGAGCGGCCACATGCGCTCATCGCCGATATTGCGCGCCACGTAGCGATGAATATCGCGCAGGAACGTCAGCAGGTGATCGATGTTGTCATCAACCGGCGTAATGAACTCTAACAGCGCTTCGGCGAAATCCGTGGTGATCCAGTGGTGCGTCAATGCCGCGCCCAGCTTTTCCGGATGCCCGGTGGTCGCCAAGGTGCCGTTCGGCGTGACCCGCAGCGTTTCACGCTCGATGCCACGACGAATACCTTTTAATGCCTGGGGATGGGCTTCCAACCAAGAAAGCGCCTGTGATACGTCCGGGATCAAATTGACCTCCCGCTTCTAAAAACAATAACTCGTAAGCATACTGAATCCGCACCCGAGAGAATATTGAGTTATATTCACTTGGTTACTGCCACCAGGCGATGCCCTGTACCGTTATCATAGCCAAAACGATGTAACGCAGCGCCTTTCCGATACACAGAAACAGCGCGACAGAGCCCCAGGGCATGCGCAGCCAACCTGCCAACACGCACAACAAATCGCCCACCACCGGCACCCAGCTGAGCAGCAGCGCAGCCGGGCCGAAGCGTTGCAGCCACCCAAGCGCCGTTGCCAGCCCCCGCTGTGGTTTCAACGCCGGTAACAGGCGCCCGATAATGACATTGGTCAAGCCACCCAGCGTGTTGCCCAGAGTCGCGGCCAGCACCAGCAACTCCGGCGAGACGCGATTCTGAGTCAGCAAGGCGACCAGAACGATTTCTGAATTTCCCGGCAGCAGCGTCGCACTGAGGAAGCTACTGCCAAATAACGATATTACGGCTAGCGTACTACTCACAGCGTACGGACGTCTACCACAGCCATACCGGCACTTTTCGCCGCCTGAATGCCGAAATCGGCGTCTTCAAACACCACGCATTTTTCCGGCGGCACGCCGATCAGTTCGGCACAGCGCAAGAAGGTGTCCGGCTCCGGTTTGTGGCGCTGCACGTCGTCCGCACCGACGATCGCGTCGAAGCAGTTGAACAGGCCGAGATGACGCAGCAGCATTTCCGCCATGCGGTGCTCGCTGCCGGTACCGACCGCCATCGGACGGCGGCCGTGATAGGACTTCACCACCTCGATCAGCGGCAATGGACGCACGCTGTCCAACAGCATCGCTTCCACCGCGCGGGTTTTCTCCGCGGCCAGGTGATGGGGATCGAGATCGGCCTGATGGCTGGCGATAATCGCCTGGGCGATGCGCCAGGTCGGTGAACCGCTCAGCGCCACCATGGCCGCTTCATCAAACGTCATGCCATAACGGGACAGCACTTCACGCCACGCTTTGCGGTGCGTTGGCTCGGTGTCCAGAATCGTGCCGTCCATGTCGAAAATAAGACCCTGATAGCGGTCGTACATCGTTACTCCATGATCGTAGAGGAAAGAAAACTACTTTAGCGTAAAGCCGTTGGGTTGTCGCTGACTGCGTCATAACGGAATGTGCTGTGCCCGATCGGACGCAAAGGAGGACGGGGGAGAGAGAATGGCTAAATGCTGAAAAGCGAAAAACCCGCCGAAGCGGGTTTCTCTTAGATGGTGCATCCAGGAGGATTCGAACCTCCGACCGCTCGGTTCGTAGCCGAGTACTCTATCCAGCTGAGCTATGGATGCATGTCTATTTTTTACTGCTTGCCCGCTTCACTAACGAAGCATGACGGAAAGAATGGTGCATCCAGGAGGATTCGAACCTCCGACCGCTCGGTTCGTAGCCGAGTACTCTATCCAGCTGAGCTATGGATGCACAGGAATTCTTTTTTGATACCGTATGGTACGTTGTTACTACCCCACCATACCGCAAAATATGGTGCATCGAGGAGGATTATTCGGCGCTAGCGCCTCGCCCTACGGGCCATTGCTTAAGCAATGTTATCCTCCTTCGAGCACTTTCTTGCTCGTCACCTGTCTGAAACTCTCGCTTCGCGACACATGAGGAAAATATGGTGCATCCAGGAGGATTCGAACCTCCGACCGCTCGGTTCGTAGCCGAGTACTCTATCCAGCTGAGCTATGGATGCAAATGGCGGTGAGGCGGGGATTCGAACCCCGGATGCAGCTTTTGACCGCATACTCCCTTAGCAGGGGAGCGCCTTCAGCCTCTCGGCCACCTCACCATACGCTTCTTTCGAATTGTGCCTGACTTGCTTTAGAGAAGCTCATCGGCACTGCGTGGCGCACATATTACTTTCTCCGACTTTTAAGTCAAACAATTTTTCCCAACTCATGCGCGTTTGCACAATTCGCACCCAACATGGGCGATTTCACGGCAAAAAGGGCGTTTTATCAACAGGCAACCGCAGCGTTTGTGGCAACAAAGCAGAAAACTAACCGGGAAAATAATCACGAAAAAGAGAGAGGAGAACGAAAGAAGTGGGTAAAACGATGCAGTAGCGTCTCGTCTGGCAACGAGACGCTGCTTCGGAATCAGTAAGTCGTCTGCTGAGACTTCTCTGCCTGAATGCGCTGATAGATTTCTTCACGGTGAACCGAAACCTCTTTGGGGGCATTCACACCAATACGCACCTGGTTGCCTTTTACCCCTAGCACAGTGACCGTAACCTCATCGCCAATCATGAGGGTTTCACCAACTCGACGAGTCAGAATTAACATTCTTTGCTCCTTGAAAGATTAAAAGAGTCGGGTCTCTCAGTTTCCCCGTCATTATCCATCATATGTGGTGAAAACGTAAGCCGCGCAACCCACAATAAGTGTAAGCAGACTTGGTCCCACCTCAGATAATGGTAAGTTTAGCCGACCTGAAAAACTTTGTTCCCGCAATTGTAACTAAATTGTGTTAGCACAGTATGAAAACGCCATAATCAACAAAGTATTATGGCGTTTGTGCGTGCTATTTATTTATGTTCACAGCTTCGAGGCCACCCAGGCTTCTACGCTGTTTAACGCCGCTGGCAGGGCGTTGATATCCGTCCCCCCCGCCATCGCCATATCCGGGCGACCACCGCCCTTACCGCCTACCTGCTGCGCCACGTTGCCGATCAACTCGCCGGCTTTCACGCGGTCAGTCAGATCCTTGGTCACGCCTGCAACCAGGCTGACTTTGTCATCAGCCGTCGTTGCCAACACGATGATGGCCGAACCCAATTGATTTTTCAGGTCATCCACCATGGTGCGCAGCATTTTGGCTTCGACATTGTCCAACTGGCTGACCAACAGCTTCACGCCGTTAACCACTTTTGCCTGGCTGGACAACGACGCACTTTCCTGCGCCGCCTGCTGATCTTTCAGCTGCTGCAGCTCTTTTTCCAGCGCGCGGGTGCGATCGAGCACCGAGCGCACTTTATCGGTCAGGGTGTTGCTGTCGCCCTTAACCAGCTGCGCAACGTCTTGCAACAAATCGCTTTGCTGGTGCAGCGTGGCAATAGCACCTGCGCCGGTCACCGCTTCAATACGACGAATGCCCGCCGCGGTGCCCGACTCGCTCAGAATACGGAACAGGCCAATATCGCCGGTGCGGCTGGCATGAGTACCGCCACACAGTTCGGTGGAGAAGTCGCCCATGGTCAGTACGCGCACGTTATCATCGTACTTCTCGCCGAACAGCGCCATCGCGCCCTTCTCTTTGGCATCTTCCAACGCCATCAGCTCGGTCTGTACCGGCAGGTTACGACGCACCTGCTGGTTCACCAGATCTTCCACCGCGCGGATTTGCTCCGGCTTCATCGCTTCGAAGTGCGAGAAGTCGAAACGCAGGTATTTGTCGTTAACCAGCGAGCCTTTCTGCGCGACGTGGTCGCCCAGCGTTTGACGCAGCGCAGCGTGCAGCAGGTGAGTCGCGGAGTGGTTCAGACGGATGCTGTTGCGGCGCTCAGCGTCGATCTGCGCATCCACGCGATCGTTCAGCTTCAGCGAGCCCTGCGCCAGTTTGCCCTGGTGGCCGATTGCCTGGCCGTATTTCTGGGTGTCGTTGACCACAAACTCTACGCCGGCGGCTTTCAGCACGCCTTTATCGCCGACCTGGCCGCCGGATTCGCCGTAGAACGGCGTCTCATCCAGCACCACCACCGCCTCTTCGCCGGCGTTGATCCGATCGACCGGCTGGCCGTCGCGGAACAGCGCGATGACAGTTGCCTGCTGCTCGTCGTGATCGTAACCGCTGAACTGGCTGCTGCCGTCCACGCGGATCAGGCTGTTGTAGTCGGCGCCGAAGCCGCTGGATTCGCGTGCGCGACGGCGCTGTGCTTCCATCGCCTCTTCAAAGCCCGCTTCATCGGCTTTCAGACCGCGTTCGCGGCAGACGTCAGCGGTCAGATCGACCGGGAAGCCGTAGGTATCGTACAGACGGAAAGCGGTTTCGCCGTCCAGGGTATCGCCCTGCAGCTTGGCCAACTCTTCGTCCAACAGCGCCAGACCACGCTCCAGCGTGCGGGCAAACTGCTCTTCTTCGGTTTTCAGCACCTGCTCCACCAGCGACTGCTGGCGTTTCAGTTCGTCGGCCGCCGGGCCCATCACGTCGATCAGTGGCGCCACCAGCTTGTAGAAGAAGGTCTCTTTCGCGCCCAGCATGTTGCCATGGCGGATCGCACGGCGAATGATGCGGCGCAGCACGTAGCCGCGGTTTTCGTTAGACGGGATCACGCCGTCCGATACCAGGAAGGCGCAGGAACGGATGTGGTCGGCGATAACGCGCAGAGATTTGTTGTCCAGATCGGTCGCGCCGGTCACTTTCGCCACGGCGGCGATCAGGGTACGGAACAGGTCGATTTCATAGTTGGAGTTCACATGCTGCAACACCGCCGCGATGCGCTCCAGGCCCATACCGGTATCCACCGAAGGTTTCGGCAACGGCAGCATGGTGCCGTCGGACTGGCGGTTGAACTGCATGAAAACGATGTTCCAGATCTCGATGTAGCGGTCGCCGTCTTCTTCCGGGCTGCCTGGAGGGCCGCCCCAGATGTGATCGCCGTGATCGTAGAAAATCTCGGTGCACGGGCCGCATGGGCCAGTGTCGCCCATCTGCCAGAAGTTGTCGGAAGCGAAAGGCGCGCCCTTGTTGTCGCCGATACGGATAATGCGCTCGGCCGGTACGCCGATTTGCTTCTGCCAGATGTCGAACGCTTCGTCATCGGTTTCATACACGGTGACCCACAGTCTCTCTTTCGGCAGGTTGAACCAGTTTTCACCGGTCAGCAGTTCCCACGCGTAGCTGATCGCGTCGTGCTTGAAGTAATCGCCGAAGCTGAAGTTGCCCAGCATTTCAAAGAAGGTATGGTGACGCGCGGTATAACCGACGTTTTCCAGGTCGTTATGCTTGCCGCCTGCGCGCACACAGCGCTGCGAGGTGGTGGCGCGGGAATAGGCGCGTTTGTCCAGCCCCAGGAAAACATCCTTAAATTGGTTCATGCCGGCATTGGTAAACAGCAATGTCGGATCATTGTTAGGCACCAGGGAGCTGCTTGCTACAACCTGATGACCCTTACTATGAAAGAAATCGAGAAACGCTTGACGGATCTCAGCGGTGCTCTTGCTCATAATTTTCCTGGAAAGGCTAGAATAACGACACGTGAGCCGGTGACGCGTCATCCCGACGATGACAACCAGCTCACGAACAAAAAGTGGGGATAAGATAAATTTTCTTCAGAGGGAAGTAAAACCCCGTGTGCGCTCATTGCGCAAAATCACGGTAAATTGACTGAATTTCTTCCTGGAAGAAGCCGCGATAGAGCAGATAACGCTGCACTTTGGCTTTCTCTTTCCAGTCGGTTGGCAACGCATCGCCAAATTTTCGCTGCGCCACCTGTTTTGCCTGTTCGCACCAATCGATATCGCATTCCGCCAGCGCATCCTGCACCAGCGCTTTGTCGACGCCCTTTTGCATCAGTTCGCTGCGGATGCGCTGCGCGCCGTAACCTTTGCGGCTGCGACTGCCGATGTAGCTGTGAGCGAAACGCTTATCGTCTAGCCAATTATGCTGGTAACAGTAGGCAATAACCTGCTCGATCAGCGCAGGATCCACCGGCTCTTCAGCCACCGGCGGTGATGCCGGCGCATGTGGCCCCTTGCCGCCAAAACGGGCTTTCGCCACAAACGGCTGCGCCGCAAGTTTGCGGCGCAGTTCAGCTTCACTATGATCGCGTTGCGACAGCAGGCGCATGGCGCGGCTTAGCAAGTCATTCATCATTCAAGCCTGAATTTATGGGATATGCGCCACACGAACGGCGGCGCATATCTTCAGCGATTAGAACTGCTCGCTGGTTTCCGCTTCGTCGTCTTCGAAGTCGTCACCGGAAGCGGCCACCAGTTCACCGCCGCTGTGCAGCAGCAGGTCACGCAGCTTCTTATCCAGCTCAGCGGCGATAGCCGGGTTTTCTTTCAGGAAGTTACAGGCATTCGCCTTGCCCTGACCGATCTTCTCGCCGTTATAGCTGTACCAGGCGCCGGCTTTTTCGATCATCTTGTGCTTCACGCCCAGATCGACCAGCTCGCCACGGCTGTTGATGCCTTCGCCGTACATGATTTGGAACTCAGCCTGCTTGAACGGCGCAGCGATTTTGTTCTTCACCACTTTCACGCGGGTTTCGCTGCCCACCACTTCGTCGCCCTCTTTGATGGCGCCGATGCGGCGGATATCCAGACGCACCGAAGCGTAGAACTTCAGGGCGTTACCGCCGGTCGTGGTTTCCGGGTTGCCGAACATCACACCAATTTTCATACGGATCTGGTTGATGAAGATCAGCAGGGTATTGGCGTTTTTCAGGTTGCCGGCCAGCTTACGCATCGCCTGGCTCATCATGCGTGCCGCCAGGCCCATGTGTGAATCGCCGATTTCACCTTCGATTTCCGCCTTCGGCGTCAGCGCCGCCACGGAGTCGACGATGATGACGTCAACCGCGCCGGAGCGGGTCAGCGCATCACAGATTTCCAGCGCCTGCTCGCCGGTGTCCGGCTGGGAGCACAGCAGGTTGTCGATATCGACGCCCAGCTTTTTCGCATAAATAGGATCCAGCGCGTGCTCGGCATCGATGAACGCACAGGTTTTGCCTTCGCGCTGCGCAGCGGCGATGACCTGCAGCGTCAGGGTGGTTTTACCGGAGGATTCCGGGCCGTAGATTTCAACGATGCGGCCCATCGGCAGGCCGCCGGCGCCCAGAGCGATATCGAGTGACAGTGAGCCGGTGGAGATCGTTTCCACGTCCATGGAACGGTCTTCACCCAGGCGCATGATGGAGCCTTTGCCGAACTGTTTCTCAATCTGGCCCAGTGCCGCAGCTAACGCCTTTTGCTTGTTCTCATCAATAGCCATTTTTGCTCCTTCGTTTCGCAATGCCGGTGTTACCCCACACTGCCACTGAATGTATGTTGTGCAGGAAATGTCACTAATTATACTGTATGGTCATACAGTATCAAGCCTAATTTACAAAAATTCGTCGATGGCGGTTTGCAGCGCGAAAATCGTCGCCTGCAGCCGCACCGCGTCGCGGTCGCCCTCGAATTGCATCATGCGCGACAGCCCCCGGCCATCGCTGCCGGCGAAGCCGAACCACACGGTACCGACCGGCTTTTCCGCGCTTCCGCCGTCCGGGCCGGCGATGCCGCTCACCGACAGCGCCAGATCGGCCTGCGCCGCCCGCAGCGCCCCTATCGCCATCTCGCGCACCACCTCTTCGCTGACCGCGCCGTGCACCGCCAACGTGGCTTCGCGCACCCCTAGCAGGTCATGCTTCGCCGCATTGCTGTAGGTGACGAAACCGCGATCGAAATAGGCGGAGCTGCCGGCGATATCGGTAATGGCCTTGGCAATACCGCCGCCGGTGCAGGATTCCGCACAGGTGATCCAGCGGCCCTGTGCCTTCAGTTTTTCCCCCACCAGCACGCTGAGCCGACGCAGTTGGTTTTCACTCATAACCTCTCCCTCGCGAATTCAGGTATATGCGCCCGATAGTAGCATTTATCAAGGCGATGCGGCGGCCGACGCGTGGAAATGCGCAGCGCCTCGCAGGAGGTGCGGTTTTAAGCGCCCAGCCAAGCTGCTAGTATCAAAAGAAGCGCCCCAGCGAGCGGCGGCGCACCAGCACAAGGAACATCACGGAGGCGGCACGCTGCGGCGGCGGCCTCAGGGCGCACCAGAAGAGATTAGGATGATAGCGTGAAAAAAACGTTGGGCGTATTCTTGCCGTTGTACACCACCACCCTGCTGCTGCTGTTGGGCTCGGGCCTGCTCACCACCTACGTCTCGCTGCGACTGGCCTCCATCCACGTCAGCAGCGCGCTGATCGGCGCCATCATCGCCGCCAACTACATCGGGTTGGTGATCGGTGGCAAGGTCGGCCACTTTCTCATCGCCCGCGTCGGGCATATCCGCGCCTACGTGGCCTGCGCCGGCATCATTACCGCTGCGGTGCTGGGGCACGGCCTAACGGAGTTCATTCCCGCCTGGGTCGCCCTGCGCCTGGTGATCGGGCTGTGCATGATGTGTCAGTACATGGTGCTGGAAAGCTGGCTGAACGACCAGGCGGAATCCAACCAGCGCGGCATGGTGTTCGGCTTCTATATGGCAGCGACCTATCTCGGCATGTCGCTGGGCCAGATCGTGCTGATGCTGCAAAGCAACCTGGGCATCACCACGCTGCTGGTGATCGCGCTGTGCTTCGCGCTCTGTCTGGTGCCCATCGCCCTCACCACCCGCACCAATGCACGCCACATGTCGCCGGCGCCGATGGAGCTGCGCTACTTTGTCGGCGCCATTCCCAAGGTGCTGGCCACCACGTTGGTGATCGGCATGGTGGTGGGCTCGTTTTACGGGCTGGCGCCGGTCTATGCCAGCCTGCAGTCCTTAACCACTCAACAAACCGGCCTGTTCATGGCGCTGGCCATCTTCGCCGGACTGGTGGCGCAGTTCCCACTCAGCTGGCTGTCGGATCGCTATAGCCGCCCGTTGCTGATGCGACTCAACGCTATTTTGCTGATCGTGGCGGCGCTGCCGCTGGCGCTGCTGCCGCACATCGATTTCCCGCTGCTGCTGGCGGTGGGCTTTGTCGTCAGCATGCTGCAGTTTACGCTCTACCCGTTGGTAGTGGCGCTGGCCAACGATCTGATTGAGCCGGAGCGCCGCGTCTCACTGGCCGCCTGTCTGCTGATGGCGTTCGGCGTCGGCGCCAGCATCGGGCCCTTGGCGGTCGGCGCGCTGATCGAGCCGCTTGGCGGTAATATCCTGTACGCCTTCTTCGCCCTGTGCGGCGTGCTGCTGGCGGCCCTCAGCCGCACGGCGAAAGCGGAGGAACCTCAGCTGGCGCAGGACGCACCGGTGCCGCATATTCCGCTGCCGGACAGCCTCGCCAGTTCGCCGCTGTCGCCGGCGCTCAATCCGACCTTCGATGAGCAGATCATTCACGACACCATGCCGCCGCCGGAAGCGGCGCCCGATGTCGACGAGCCGCAGCCCGAGGAACAGGAGATGGAGCCCCTGCCTCAGGGGGCCGATCCGCAAGAGGATACCGGCCTGAAAAAGGCGCACGCCATGCTGTAAACGGCGGCGCTACAGATCCTGGAAGGAGCCCAGCATAAAACCGCGTTCGGCGATCGCCGCTTTCAGCGTCGGCGCGGTCAACACATCCAGCTCGACGAGGCGCGGATGACAGTATTTGCTCTGCAGGATCGTCGCGTCGAGGAACGCCGGGTGGCACATCATTTCCAATGACTCGGCGCCCTGCTCGTCGGCGCGCGTCAACCGCTGCAGGAACAAGGCTTCGGAAATCATTTCACCGTAGAATCCCGCGTCAAACGCGTCGGTGCTGCAGGGCGTCTGCAACGCAATATCGCACCGTTTCGCCTCTTCGCGATCGAGACGCAGCGGCAGACCCTGTGCCTGCGCAAACGCCTCCACCAGCGGGTAAATCTGCGGCTGCATATGCACATGGTGGTGGCTGTCGATATGCGTCGGCGGCCTGCCGAACAGCGTCACAAACCGCGCGAACTGGCGCTGCAGTTCCTCCTGAACCTCGTCCAGCTGCAGCTCGCCGGCCTCGGCGCGGCACCACAGCCATTTACCCAGTTCGCCATGCTCGTTGACCAGCGAAGGCATGGCGCCCAGCGGCCTGCCATGGGTCAAAACGAAATGCAGCCCGATCGGCAGCCCCGGATATTGCCGGCTGAGCGCCGCCGCGTGCTGGGCGCCGCCGCCGTTCACCATCGCCGTGGTAGAAGAAACCACGCCATGCTGATACGCCTCGATGACGCCGTAGTTTTGCCCCTTGCTCAGGCCGAAGTCATCGGCATTCACGATCAGTAGTTTTTCCATAATGGCTCCCGCGAGATGGATTTTTGGCAAGGGAAGCCCGACCGACCGACGCGGCATTCCCCTTCGCTAAGGTAAAAATCGAATGATTAACCGGCCGGCGGCCTGAAGCTCATCGGCATATCTGCGTTGATACTGATCGGGAGCGGCCCTAAAGAGGGCCGTAGCACTTTTTTCGGTAGTTGCCTGGGGTCACGTCGGTGAGCCGCTTGAAGTTCTTAATGAACAGGCTGACATCGCCATAGCCGGAATCAAAGGCGATATCGGAAACCGAAGAGTTGGTGACCTCCAGCTGCGTCTTGGCGAAATTGATGCGGATCTCATTGATTACCTGCATCGGCGTCTTATGGTAGTAACGCCGCATCGCCCGGGTCAGATACTCCTGGGTCTTCCCCGACAGCGCCACCATGTTCGCCAACGCCCTTTCGCCGAACATCGCCTTGTCATGCATGCCGGCCAGGGTGTTCTTCAGCCACTGCGGGATATCATCGCCGCCGTCGTTTTCTTCCTTATAGTGACGAATGCGGCTGATCACATAGAAAGTCAGCGTTTCGAGAAATTCGGCGAAATCATCCTCGCGAAACTGCGGCGAACTCACCACCGATTCGATATAGGCCAAAAACTCGCTCCTCAGGCTGTAGGCCTGCGAGGCGACGAAACAGCGCGGCAGCTGCTGCAAATAGTGCTCTTCAAAGAACGCTTTGCTGACCGCCACGTTGAAGATTTTCGTCGCGCCGAACTCGTAAAAGCTCTGGTGGTAGGAGCCGATAGGGATAAAGACGAAATCCCCGCGTTCCAGCAGCACCCGCTTGCCGTTGATCTCCTGGTAGCACTTGCCGCTCAGTACGATGGTGAACTCGTAATAGTCGTGCTGATGCAGCCCGGTGGCGCTTTCCACCTTGTTGTAGATAAACAGGTGAAAATCTTTGCAGTTAAAAAAATCCTGCTCGCGAATCAGCTTCACGTCGTTCGCACTCAGCGAAATTCGGTTGTCGGACACGGCGCCGGCCTCCCGTTAGTCAAATCCGTTGCGTCTGGCCGCCTCGGCAAACCAGTAGCCGCTTTTCTTGATGGTGCGGCGCTGATCCGCCCGATCCAGCCGCACCAGCCCATAACGATTCTTGTAGGCGTTCAGCCAGGACCAGCAGTCGATAAAGGTCCACAGATGATAGCCTTTGCACTGCGAGCCTTCCGCCAGCGCGCGGTGCAGCCATTTCAGGTGCTCGCGAATAAAGTCGATGCGGTAATCGTCCTCCACCCGCCCATCAACGCCGATAAACGCCTCTTCGCCTTCAACGCCCATGCCGTTTTCCGAAATATAACAAGGCAGATTGCCGTAGTTCTCTTTCAGATCCATCAGGATGTCGTACAGCCCCTTTTCGTAGATCTCCCAGCCGCGGTGCGGATTGATTTTGCGGCCCGGCATTGCATAGTAACTGAACAAATCCTCCGGCGATGCGATCGGCCCCTCGGCACGGCGCCCCTCTTTCGCCTGCACCCTGCGCGGTTGGTAATAGTTGACGCCGAGGATGTCCACCACGCCGTCTTCAATCAGCTGCGCATCCTGCGGCTCGCAGTGGGGCATCAGCCCATGCCGCTCCAGCAGCTGCAGCAACGCCGCCGGATAACGCCCTTTGGCGACCGGATCGAGGAAACTGCGGTTGAGCAGCAGATCGGCATCGTGCGCGGCCTGCCGATCCTCCAGCGCATCGGAACGCGGATAGGTCGGACTCAGGTTCAAAATAATGCCGATATTCCCCGGCAGCTCCCGCGCTCTGAAACGCTGCACCGCCATGGCATGCGCCAGTACGCTGTGATACGCCACGGTGACCGCCCGTTTGAAGTCCACTACACAAGGGTAGTGCAGGTCATTCAGGTAGCCGGCCTCCACCGGCACGATCGGCTCGTTGAAGGTGAACCAGTGGGTGACCCGATCGCCAAACAGACCGAAACAGATATCGGCGTAACGCGCATAGGCTTCGACCACCGCCCGGCTTTCCCAGCCGCCGCGCTGCTGCATGCACAGCGGCATATCGAAGTGGCAGAGATTGATAAACGGGGTGATGCCCTGCACCAGCAGCTCGTCGATCATCGCGTTATAGAAAGCCACCGCCTGCGGGTTCACTTCGCCGTCGCCGTCCGGGATCAGCCGCGACCACGAGATCGACGTTCTAAAGGTATTGTGGCCCAGCGTTTTGAGCAGCCCGATATCGGTACGGAAATGGTCGTAAAAGGTTGAGGCCTCGCCCGGCCCCACCCGATCGTGAAAGCGCTCGGGCGCGATCTCGAACCAATAGTCGAAGATGTTGCGGCTCTTGCCGTCCCGTGCGGCCGCCCCTTCAGACTGCGGCGCGGAGGTGGCGCTGCCCCACCAGAACCCGTCGGCAAATTGATATTCCATACTCGCGTCCCTCGCGGGGCGGCCACGCCGCCCCGTTCCACTGTTAGAATTTCAGCGCCTTGGCGATGTCTTCTTCGCTTTCCGTCGCCGCGTCGATCTGGCTCTGCGCCTTGTTGGAGATCGCCACGAACGGCAGATAAATCACGGTGGCGACCGCCAGGTTGAACAGGCTCAGCAACAGGGCCATGATGCTGCCGTTGGTGTTGAAGAACGCCCCCAGGCCGACCGGCATGGTCCAGGGCGCGATGTTGGTGATAGGCGGGATCAGCCCGGAGTAATAAGCCAGCGAGGTGATGATGGTCAGTACCGGCTGCACCAGGATGAACGGAATGAACATCACCGGGTTCATGATCACCGGCAGGCCGAACAGAATCGGTTCGTTGATCTGGAAGATGCCGGACGGCGTCGCCAGCTTGGCGACCTGGCGGTAATCTTCGCGGCGCGAGGCGATGAAGATGGCGATGATCAGGCCCAGCGTCGAGCCGGTGCCGCCGAGGTAGATGTAGGAGTCGACAAACGGCTTCGCCCACATATGGAACTCTTTGCCGGCGGCCACCGCCGCTTCGACCGAACCGTATTTGTTGTACAGCTCCACGTTTTCCAGCGCGAACGGCGTCATGATGCCGCTGTCCAGCGCCGCCAGCGCCATGGAGCCGTGCACCCCAAAGAACCACAGCAGCGAAGAGAACAGCACGTACACCCAGCCCACCACGCTGCCCATCTTGGCCAGCGGCGCCGAAATGCCGTCCATGATGATCTGGTGGAAGTTGGTGCCCCAGTGCGCCAGCGCGAACGCCACCAGCCCCATGATGGAGAGGATGATGAAACCGGGGATCAGCGCCGAGAAGGAGCGCGACACCGAAGCCGGCACGCTGTCCGGCAGGCTGATCACCCAGTTGCGCCGCACGATGAAAGCGAACATCTCGGCCACCACCAGCCCGATCACCATACCGGAAATGATGTTGGCGCCGCCCAGCCAGTTGGCGCCCACCGCATAGGCCTCGCCGACGTTAAACGGCGTGACGGTCATAAAGGCCGCCACCGCCAGCAGTGCCGAAGCCAGCGGATCGACCTTGCGCTCTTCGGCCAACGCCATGCTGATAAAGAACGGCGTCATCAGGGACATGATCCCCAGCGTGCCGTTGTAAACGCTGCCGCCGATGCTCTTCAGCCCGTTCAGCGTCTCGATGGTGGAGGCATCCAGGCGCACGCCCAGCGAATAGAAGAACGATCCTTCGCCGAAGCTCAGGAACACGTTGTTGATCAACACGAACATCGCCCCGGTCAAGGTCAGCGGCATCAGGCGGATAAAGCCGTTCTTGATGGCGTTAACGTGGGGCTGCTTACCGATTTTTACGGCGAAAGGCAGGATAACCTTCTCGAGCGAGGCAATGAGGGTATTCACGGCGGCCTCCTGTTATTGATTGGCTTTCTTGATGGCGGCCACCGCGGCCTTCAGCACCCCCAGCCCATCGACCTTGCCGTACAGCAGCGGATCGATGACTTCAACAGGTTTGTTGGGCAGCTGTTTTTGCACTTCCGGCAAGGTGTAGGCGATCTGCGGCCCCAGCAGGATCAGATCCGCTTCAATGCCTTTCTCCGCGGCCAGCGCCTCCGGATAGGCGGCGATGATCACCGGTACTTCGTATTTCTCGGCCTGCGCCTTCATTTTTGATACCAACAGGGAAGTGGACATACCGGCAGAACAAAACAGATAGATTTTTTTCTTTTCCATACCAAGCACCTCAGATAATCAAAAAAACCCCGTGTTATTTGTATGCCAGATGCAATCACGATTGCTTCACGCACATTCCTTATGAAAATTTCCGTCACGTTGCCCTGGTTGCAGACAGTATACGGAGCATGAAAAACGGATCGGTAAGCCAGCTAGGATAATAACCGTCTCTCCTTGACCTACTGGCTTGACCCTCTTCACATTTCACATAAAAAAATAGTGTGACCGGGCTCTCAAATAACCGATAAAAACTCGGAATATTCGCAATAAATACTCAAATAACAATTATAAACAGCCAGTTATAAACTCTCCGGGAATTTAAGGGATTATTTGCGCCCGAACAAACGAAGAGGGAATAAAAATAGTTCAAGCTTGATTCACTTACTTACCATCCGAACGCGATGGCCGGTAAAGAAGATTAGGTGGGCAGACGCAGCAACTCGATCACCGTGGTCAGCGCCACGGAATGATTCCTGCGGTTGGGATAATAGAGGTAAAAACCGGGAAACGGCGCGCACCAGTCGGCCAACACCCGCCGCAGCCGCCCGCTCGCGAGGTGTTCTTCCACCTCCTGTTCGATGGCGAAAGCGATGCCGACGTGCGCCAACGCCGCCTGCAGCAACAGCCTGGCGTCATCCACGATAAGCGGGCTGCTGACCGCCACGGAAAATCGCTGCTCGCCCTGCTGAAATGCCCATTTGTAGCGCTCGCCCGAAGAGGTCTTGCGCCAGCCGATGCAGCGGTGCTGCAGCAAATCCTGCGGATGCGTCGGTTCGCCGTGCCGTTGAAAATAGTCCGGCGTGGCGATGATGGCAAAACGCAGATCCGGCGTCAGGCGCACCGCACGCATATCGTTGTGCAGATCCTCGCCGAGCCGAATGCCGGCGTCAAAGCCTTGCTCGACGATGTTGGCAAACCCCTCGTCCGCTACCACTTCCAGCGTAATGCCGGGGTACTCGCTGGCCAACCGCCCCAGGTGCGGCACGATGGCGAGATCGATCGCCGAACGCGGCGCGTTGATGCGCACCAGGCCGCGTGGCCCTTCGCGAAATGCATTCAGGCTCTCCAGCGCGGCGTCGATGTCGGTAAAGGCCGGCACCAGCTGTGCCAACAGATGCTCACCGGCCTCCGTCGGCGAGACGTTGCGGGTGGTGCGGTTCAGCAGGCGAATGCCCACCTGCGCTTCCAGTTCGCGCAGGGTGTGGGTCAACGTCGGCGGCGTCACGCCCAGTCGGGCGGCGGCGCGGCGGAAGCTGCGTTCACTGGCGATAGCCACGAAGGCCGCCAGGCCGGACAATTCGGGTTTCTTCATGCTATTAATATAAATTATCTAATAGTGAGATGAATTTTTAGCGGATAGTTATCCGTCATCTAACAACATAGCATTACGATCGAATCCATTACCAGGTATCGATGCGATGATTAATGCTACAGCTCCAACTCATGAAACGCCGCGCCGTCTGGCTGACAAAGTCGTGCTGGTGAGCGGCGGCGGCACCGGTATCGGCCGCGCAGCCGCGCTGGCCTATGCCCGTGAAGGCGCCAAAGTCGCGCTGGCCGGCCGGCTCGCGGCGGAAATCGAAGCCACGGCGCGCGACATCGCGCTCGCAGGCGGCGACGCCCTGCCCATCGTGGCCGACGTCTCCCAGGAAGACGACATCCGTCGGCTGCTCGCCACGGTGACCGCCCACTACGGCCGGCTCGACGTCGCCTTCAACAACGCCGGCATCATCGGCAACTTCGCCCCCATCACCGAACAGAGCAGCGAGGATTTTGACCGCGTGATCGCCATTAACCTCCGAGGCGTCTGGCTGGCGATGAAATACGAGATTGAAACCTTCCTGGCTCAGCGCTCGGGCGGCGTGATCGTTAACACTTCCTCCTGGCTGACCCACGGCGCGCTGGCCGGCTCATCCAGCTATTCCGCCAGCAAAGGCGCGCTCGATGCGATGATCCGCGCGGTGGCGCTCGAATACAGCGGCCAGGGCATCCGCGTCAACAACATCAACCCCGGCATCATCGACACGCCGATGGCGCGCGGCAGCGTGGCCGACAGCACGGCGTTCGCGCCCTTTATCGCCCACACGCCCGCCGGCCGCCTGGGCGAATCGGAAGACATCGGCGATGTGGCTTTGTGGCTGGCGACGGACGAAGCCCGTTTCATCACCGGCCAAAGCCTGCTGGTGGACGGCGGTTACACCATCGCCGGCATGCGCTGAGGGGGCGACGCCATGAACTACGTTCGGCTTGGCGACAGCGGCCTGAAGGTGTCCCGCCTTTGTTTGGGCGGCATGACCTACGGCGATCCGGCCTGGCGGCCCTGGGTACTGAAAGAGGATGAAGCGCGCCCCTTTATCCGCGAGGCGCTGGAGGCGGGCATCAATTTTTTCGATACCGCCAACATATACTCCGGCGGAGAAAGCGAGCGCATTCTCGGTCGTGCGCTGAAGACGTTCGCCCGTCGTGAAGACGTGGTAATCGCCACCAAAGCCTACTTTCCGATGGACGCGCAGCCGAACAGCCGCGGGCTGTCGCGCAAGCACCTGCTGCACAGCGTCGACGCCTCCTTACTGCGGCTGGGAACGGATTACCTCGATTTGTTCGTACTGCACCGCTTCGACACCGAAACACCGATCGAAGAAACTGCCGACACCCTCGACGGCCTGGTGCGGGAGGGCAAGATCCGCTATCTCGGCGCGTCTTCACTGCACGCCTGGCGCCTGATGAAAATGCTGGCCTTTCAACGTCAGCACCGCCTGGCACCGTTTATTTCGTTGCAAAGCCAATACAACCTGGTGACGCGTGAAGACGAAGAAGAATTGATCCCGCTGTGCCTGGAGGAAGGTCTTGGCCTGACGCCCTGGTCGCCGCTGGCCCGCGGCGTGTTGGCCGGCTCCGGCAGTGGCGGCACGCTGCGCGCCGCCACCGACGAACAGGCGCCCCGTTGGTACGGCGGCAGAAACAAGGTGGAACGCACCGTCGCTGCGGTAGCGGAGGTGGCGGCCGCGCGCGGCGTTCCACCGGCGCAGATCGCGCTGGCCTGGCTGTTGGCCAAACCCGGCGTGACGTCGCCGCTGGTGGGTATGTCCAAGCCACACCATCTGCAGGATGCGCTGGCGGCGCTCGACCTCAGACTATCGCCGGAAGACGTGGCCGCGCTGGAGGCGCCAATGGCGCACGCGGCCCGCCCCGAACGCTGGTAGCCCCTTTTACCCCATTCCCGGAGAGAAACATGTCATACGCTGTTACCGCGCGAGCGGCGTTGTTCACCCTCGCTGCCGCATTCACCCTTAGCGCGCCAGCGCAGGCCGCCGTCAGCGCAGATTGCACAGAAAGCAGCATAACGCTGCCGCCCGGCGCACTTTACCCCAACGGCATCGCCCGCGCGGCGGACGGTACGCTGTATGTCGGGCTGATCACCAGCGGCAACGTGCTGCGCAAACGGCCGAGTCAGGCGTGGGAAACCTTCTTCCCCGGCGCTGACACGGTATTCGCCTCAAACGCGCTGCGGCTGGACGAACGGCGCGGGCTGCTGTGGGGGAACTCGCCGGACTTTCTCTCCGGCGGCAAAACGCGCGCCAACCGCATCTATGCGCTGAACGTCGCGGATGGCACCCTCAACCGCAGCCTGGCGCTGCCGGCAGGGGAAATGGGCAACGATATCGTGCTCGGCGCAGACGGCACAGTGTACGTGACGGAAACCCGCGGCGGCGGCATCCTGCGCCTGCGGCCGGGCGAAACGGCCTTCAGTACGCTGTATCGGGATCCGCAATTGGCGGCTCCCAGCGGGTTGGGAGCCGCCGGGATCGTGCTGCTCGACGACCGGCTGATGGCCGTCGCCAATTTCGGCACCGGTAAGCTCTACACCCTCAGCTATAACGCTCCAAAGCCGCAGCTGACGGAAATGCAGCTGCCGCGCCTCATCGAAAACCCGGACGGGGTGGGGTTGGCACCGGACGGCGCGCTGATCGTGCTGGAAAACGCGATCCAGAGCGGCCAGGGGCGGATCCTGCGGATCCCTTCCCCCAAGGCGGCAGGTATGCACCGGATTGAGATCTTGCGCGAAGGCATGGAATCGCCGGTCAACCTAACTATCACGCCACAAGGCTGCGCCTTCGTCAGCGAATCGCGCATCCGCCACCGCCTGCTGCCCGGCCATGAAACCGAAGTGCCCGACAGCTTCCGCCTTTATCAACTGCCCCTGCCTCTCACCGCCGCGCAATAACCTTTCCACCACCACTGCGGGCGGCGACTTGCGTTGTTGCCCGCAGGCGAACAACAATCTCGCTACGTTACAAACCGGCCTTGCGCAGCGCTTCCCATTTTTACCTGTGACAGCCGATTGCCCGCTAGGCTAGTATAAGCGTCTGTGCAAACCTCGGGTTTGAGCGCGCCGTCTGGCGTTTTGATGATTTGATTTGCGCCGCCCGGCAAGCGCTGAATGGGGCGGCGCCTGCTGAGACAATGTGATAGCGAATGATGACAATGAAAATCACAGTGACCTTTACATTCAATGGATTGGAAAAATAATCGCATGAATAGCACCAATAAACTCGATTCGCACACGCCGATGATGCAGCAGCACCTGAGAAATCAGCCTAATACAATGAAAAATATAAAGTAATTATCTTGTAATTTTCTTTGGTCTACGTATGGGATACATTTTTTGGACTTTAACCGGGTGTTCGAAGTCGCTTCAAATAGAAAAAGTTCTTCGACTTGGCTGGCTTCGGTAGGAGTAAGAAGCGATGGTGAGCCTTGAAGGACGAAAGGCTACTTCAAAAACAAAGTAACCTTTCCAATATCCCCATATATGGGGCAAGTAGTATATTAACTGCACATGGTGCAGGAGACGTATGACATAAAAACTCTTTTATTTATGGCATAATTAATAAATAACTTATTTTTTATTTATGTCAATAGTTTTTATTAAATATTTTATAATAATTAATCGCCAGATTTATATTATAACTTCGCTTGTGCAAGCGAAGATCTTATTGTTCTTTAATGAGTAATGCCAATTATAAGATAAGCAAGGGCTAACCCTACGAAGCTACTGCGTATGCTTCTTCGGGTTGACCTTGCTTTTCCGCCCTTTGGTTGGAAAAGGTAGAATAGCCACATATCCGACATTCTAATTACTTAATACTACAGCCCGTAATAAAATAAACGCCTTCAATAGCCAGTTAACTAAATAATTAAAAGTCAACCGAACTATAGCCAACCATCAATATCACATAAATATGGCTACCGCTTTAACAATAGCCATCTATATTTAACTTAGGTTAATATTAATATTAATATTAACATAAAATTTAACTATTGATCATTCAGATTCCTCAATGACAGGAGCATTTTTTAGTTCCTGATATTCATTATGACCAATTACGACAGATAGCGTTACCCATCTTAATATTCTCCACCAGAGATAAACAACATCCCCCCCACTGGCAGTATCGTCATCTAATAACCCGTGTGCTACTGCATTCCTCAGATTAGAGCCAATGTTGTTAGTTAACAGCATTTTTAACTCAAAAAGGAAATTCTCGTCAAAAACTTCCTTAGCTTTTGGTTTATCTAAAAGAGTTGATATAGATACTTCAGTGCTTTTTGCATTCTTATCTATAATTGCAGAGTATTCACCTTGATCATAAAGTATCTTTCTAATTATATCTTCTAAAAGAGGGGCCAATAGGTGCACTGATGCAGAAAAATTATACTCAAAGCCAAAATGCAGGGCTTGCGAGAAAAGGGCTATTTTACTATCGGGTATAAATCCACAATGCTCACAAAGATCTTTAATAACTTTATAATCAATATAATACTCTTCACAAATTTGTTTAAGTGCAGGAGCAATTCTTGCCTGTATTTGTAGCGATATATATATTGAAAAACCTTGTGATAATGGAATTATAATATTCTCTAAGCTATAACCCTCATCTTTCAATTCATCAATTTCAACACCGTTTGTTTTAGCAAGAACTCTGCCATCTCTATCAGTTACTATGGAAGGAAATATACTTTGAAATGGGTGATTCCTAATGCTGTCAACCGCATCTTTAATCATTCTTTTTTTATTGACTGGATGGGCAATAAAACAAAAATTGTAAAGAGAATGAATTATATCCTTTTGTTCTGAAACAAGTTCTATAGCTCGATTTACTTCAACGGAAATGTCTAATGGTTCTGTTTTTATTATTGCCATAGACTCATAGGCATGTTTACCTTCTTTTCTAATCATAGCTTTTAATGCTGTAATAGCTTCATCTACATCAAAGATCCCACGAAGTGTAATTTTTGATGCTTTATATTTTTTCAAGGATTCATTAAAGCAATTTACTGCATGCAGGCCTTGATACTCCCTTCCTTCTTCATCTAACAATCTGGCATGGTATAAATTCACTAATTGGCATTTATGATCACCATTTCCTTGGAAGATATCATTTTTATACCGCTCATATAATGTTGTTAGACAACGATAGGCAGACACATAGTCTTTTGATTTTTTTGATTTATAGATAAATGACCTTATTGCTTTATTGATTAAGACATCATCTTCATTTTTGATGCTATTTGATGTTATTATATCCGCCATTTCACAGAACAAGTAGGGATTATTAGTCTCATGAAAACAAGCCATTATTTTTGATTCAATCACATCATACGCCGAGAACTCTTGAGTGAACTTTGGTAAATAAAGAGCTCTGTAGAAAACATCCTTTACGTATCCATACCAATTATCTTCCTTGATATCTAAGGATGAAAAAGCATTTAATGCCTCTGAAGCAAAATTACGTTGCCTTGGTTTCTTATAAAGCCATAACACATCATATAATCGGCCACGTACAGGTAAATGAGTTATCTTTTCTGCCAAAAAAGCAATATTATCTAAATCATCTTCACTTAACAAGTCAGATAAATTCTTCCCAGTAGATGGTTCTACATAAAATGTATTTTTCTTTTTAAGATGTATCCGAGCATTCAATATTGTATTAATTTTTTTAAATAAATCGCTCGAAGAATTTTCTTTATGCACTAACAAATAATAAGATATATCACCATATGAATTTATGTCCATAGAACATGCATTAATGATATCAATCATCCTTTCCATTTCTTTAATGTCTTTTTTCATTATTCTTCCTTCTAAATCCATCTCATATTACTCTATAAAAATTATATTATAAAACATGAAAACATCAACAAGTTTGTGCACATTAAAAATTGGAATGACAGCGACACTCCTGTTAGAAATAATCACCTCCGCATGACAAATAAACTTACATTTTATAAAATCGAGCTTACCAAATATTATACTTACAACATTACACACTTGACGTTTTATTATTATCTTTTATATATAACTCATGACACAATTAAAATTTAGGTATTTATATGCATTATAACCCTCAAAAACAACAGCCTGATTTAACAAAAACATCGAGAAGGGGAAAATTTCATACTGAACGGCTACCAGAGAATGAAATCAGATCATACTGTGTAAGTGTCAGATTAAATGAAAATGAATTATCTATTCTGGAAGAAAAAAGAGGTTCCTATAAAAAAGGAGAATGGCTCAGGATGGCTTCGCTGAATAAACTTCCTTTGGTATTACCAGAGATTAATAAAAGTGCATGGGTAGAGCTTGGTCGCCTTTCACAAGATTTAAATCGCCTGCTGACATACCTCGATGGTAAAAGTCCTGACAGCGATCCAACCATGACAGAAATGCATGTAATCAAACGGCAGGTGCAGACACTTCGCACTCTTCTACTTCCCTCAACTTTTTGGAGTAATACAAATGAAAGGTATGCAGAAAATCAAAAGAGGTAAGCAATTTACAGGAATAGTTGTCTATGCACTTGAACCGGCTTCACACCATAAAACTGATCCCAGGGTTATTGGTGGCAATATGGCCGGTAACAATATCGTTGACCTTATCCGCGAGTTTGGGCAAACAAAAATTTTACGACCGGATATCAAAAAACCAGTATGGCACAATTCTCTTCGCTTACCGCATGGAGAAAAATTGTCAGAAGCACAATGGGCAACCGTAGCCGACGACTATATGTCCCGTATGGGTTTTACTGATACACATCTTCGTTGCTATGTTCTTCATAATGATAAGGCTGGACAGCATATTCACATTATTGCCAGTCGTATCGATATTACTGACGGAAAGTTGTATCTGGGAAAAAATGAGAACCTTACCAGCACTCGAATTATCAGTGAGCTTGAAAGAATACATGGTCTCACAGAAACAGCGACAACTTCTAACCGACGATCTCAGAGCATAAAGAAGCTTTCGCGCAACGAAAAGATGCTCTCTGAACGAACGGCTACTCCCTGCCCAAAAGTCGCTTTGCAAACTTGCATCGATAATGTATTAGCCAATCACCCAGATTTGTTATCCTTCATTCAGCAACTGGAACAAGAGGGGGTAACCTGTCAGCTCAACATTGCTTCGACGGGCAAAATGAGTGGTTTTTCATTTCAATTTCAGGGGATTGCCTTCAAGGCTTCACAACTTGGAAAAAAATATGCGTGGTCACATCTTCAGACACTTATTGATTATTCGCCGGAACATGTAAACTTACTTAATACGCGATCTAAGTCTGCTCCTGCTCCTTGCACACAGCCAGAAGCACAACATCCCAGCAGAGAAACTATTCTCGATAAACTACTGCAACTCGACGAGCAAATCAGAAATGAAAGGGAGAATGAACTTGCCCATACCATCCAATTGAACCAAAAACTACGCTTTACGGCCCATCAGATATCCAGACAACACCAATCCCACTTCCAGGTGTGGCTTCCATTTCTTAGCAGGCTCATACACCTGCTCAGACTGTTGGGTGGTTCTCTGTTGTATGCGACCGCTCGTCCCTTTAGACAAATCTATCATCTTCACTTACTTGCCTCCTCTCCTGAACCTGTCGATAAAACATATTCAGAACAATTGGTTAGTAACGTACCCAACTACAAACCACATTTTAATTAGTTTATTTTTTAAATTTAGTCAAGAAATTATTGATCGTTTATACAGATCGATAAATCACTCATGATAGACAAAAACTATCAACTAGAATCCATCGATCGGTACAAGCAATTTTACTAAAGCAGTTCATTCATTGAAAATGCTCAAAAAGACATCGCCTTAAATCAGGTCAGGGAGTTGCAATGAGTAAGCAAACTGTTCAGTGCCCCTTTTGTTTTAAAGAAAGTCCCCACGGCGTAAAAATATGCACCGGATGCCATGCAAAAGTGGTCTATGGTGAAAGTCCGCTCAGTGTGGCATTCCTGTTTCAATTCGTGGCCTTCGGTCTCGCCTGGTTAGTATTTTCATTAACCGACAGCACTCCTGTCTCTGTCATTACGTTTTTTGCAAGCATCATTATTCTTATCTGTATAATTAAAAAGATATATGCAGACAGAGTTGTTTTTATTCAACAAAATTAATTCTGCACTGCATAAAACATTAAAATGAGAGAGCTTATGAACAGACTTATTGCTTCTATATTTTTTATTTCCGTTTCCTTTACTTCTGGTTGCTCAACATCAGGAAATCAACATCTCAAAAACGAAACATCACAAAGTCTGCAGTCGAAAATTACTAAACATAAGACAAGGAAATCAGAAATCACTGCCCTCCTGGGCGAGCCAGATACAAGAACCAATCTTGATAACGGCAATGAAGAATGGACTTACTTTATGAATAACAATCAGTTTGATGCTACCACATTCATCCCGATCGTTGGATTACTGACGGGTGGTTCACAGACACAGGCAAAAATACTCGAAATCGAATTTAAAGACGAAACGGTCAGAAAATGGACGTTCTCAGAAAATTACAGCAAGATGAAAACCGGTCTTATTCAATAACGCACTCTACCGTCTGGAATTATTTTATGAAAACATATGCAATTACTACACTCATTGCCTCAATTTTTTTACTGAGTGGCTGTAATAATGAGCCCTCCGAGCAAGATCTTTATAATGCAATGAATAAGGTCGTGGAGCAGACGAATGCCATCGTCAAATCCATAGCCGGCAAAGATGTTCCGAAAGACGCACTGCGGGAATTAAAATCAGTCAAAAAGCATGACTGTGTGGAAGTATCGGATAAAAGCTATAAATGTAATGTGACGGTTGTTGTCAATAACGACAAGGCCACCGCAGCTGTCACAATGGTCAAAACGGATGATGGCTGGCAGGTCGTAGATAAGTAAAATTCTAGAAAATTATCCCCTCTGGCAGGATCCTGGATAACCAACTCCTGCTTTTTCTTACCCACATATATCACCGTGCCACGAACTGTATAGTGTGCATAAAGCACATTGCCTTATCCTCATAGCCTTTTCCTGCCACGTATAGGTGGCGGTACGTAATTCAATGAATGTGAAATGCTCTTCCTTTCATACTGTGCCAGCAAATCTGCATAGAGTTGTTCAACCTCCCTGAGGTTACCAGAAATATAATCCACAAGCCCATTCAAGCAATAAAGCATCGTATGGCTGTTGTTGAGCTTTATTAGCACATTAGCCCTGAGTGATGAAACTACACCTGTGAACATCTGCATAATATTATCCACGTGAAAACACGAGTTGCAGTATTGCTTACGTGAGTAATAATATTTAAGGTGATATCCGACGAAAAGCACATACAGCTTTCGGTAAAACACAGAATTAATAGCATCATCACGATGCTGAGTGATATATTTATCAATCAACTGGATAAATTTTTCTTCCTGCGAAAGAGTAATGTTATTAGACATAGCTTGATCCTTTTTTAGTTTTATAATCAAGTACTACCATGCCAACATAAAAAATCAACACCTAAAACAAAATATTTTTATATCATTACCAATTCGAAATAATTATCATCTTACTTTTTGGAAACAAAACAATAATATATGGAAGTTAAATAACAATCTTCCTTTAATCGAATTTAAAACCAATTAATAAAAAACCTTCTACGGATATTTATAACAATGTGCTTCGCACTGGCTTACGCCCCATATACTGATACGAAGATATTGATTTATACTTTGCTACGGACTTTCTTGCAGCACCGCTGAGTGCACAAAGCACTCACTCGCTGAAGTAGAAAAATTTTCCAGAGGTTTTCGGCGTAAGCCGATTTTTATAATCATGTAATACAATGATTTTCAGTTATTCTGATATCTTAGCTCTTCTGCGACAACCTTGTTCATTCATTTAATTCCAGATAACTGTATATAGTGTAATTATTTACATTTAGTCCAAAAAAAAATAATGATAACCGAAGTCCAATGGCGCAACACTGAAGTTGCGCAGACTTCATTACATTATACACATAAACATAAGGGATATATTCGATATTGAATTAAGCAAGACAATATGGCAGATCAAATTAGTATTGTAATGCGATGGTTTCTTATTTCTTTATTAATCTTTTATCTTGCGAAAGACAAATAAAATAAAACTAAGTAAGTCATAATATTAAATCAGATGTGCGGTAATGACTTCCATGAAGTAAGTTTATTTATTTTATAACCTGAAACATTAAATCTACCACCCATAGTATTTAATTTAATACTCCATATATCAATATAGATAAAATAATTTGTTTCTTTATGAAAAAAAATTTGACAATTAAATAAAATATGCAATATATATTATCAGATAAACAACAAAAGGAGATAATATGATAAATACAAATGTTATTCTAACCAGAGAACAAAAATCCGCGATTGCAGACGCATTAGACGTATCATTAGACGATTTAGAAGAACTTAGAATTAAAGCCAGTAATAAAAGGAAAACCTCCTTTAAAGATGATTTTTCCATGATCTTTAAAACAAACATAGGCACTCTGGCAAGAATGAAACTAACACCAACTTCTTTTCGAATAATTATTTATCTTTTTTCAATTATTGATTATGGTAATATTCTTGTTAACTTCTCACAATCAAAAGTAGCAAAAGATTTAGGACTTCAAAAATCTAATGTTTCCAGAGCATTTAAAGAGTTATTTGAAAAAAAGATACTTATTCGCAATACAGAAGACGATCATGTTTATTTGAACTCTAATTTATGTGTAAAAGGGATTCCTCATAAATTTAATGAGGAGCAAATGAATAAGTTTAATAAGTCAAAAGAAGAAACCGAACATTTTAATAACGCTTTTAATTTTTATTCCTCTCGAAACAGGACGAAAAAAAAATAACAGAGACTACTAAATACAATCATTCTAGAATAATACTAAAATTAGTTTATACATTACACCTTCCAATTTATCGGAGGTGTATTAATTTTACATTACTCATTCTCTTCATAGCATTACAAGTTTTATTTAAATCCATTAGAATACTTTCTTTTCTTTATAGGCATAACAATAATTATCAACTTCCTCACCTAATAACTAAATTACAAACATTTCATATAAAATATCAAATCTAATGGACTAAATATTTTTTACACATAAAATATTTATCACGATTTATTTTTAATAACTGTCAAAAGCATTTAACACACTATCAATCAAAAGAGTAATAATAAACTACTCCTTGAGCACTCATTACGGAGATTGAGAACCTAAATTAACCATGTAAACCAGCACAAATATTTAATTAATATAATTGACAATTTGCTATCGGTTTTGTATTGTCGGTGTTATTTAACAAATCATTGGTTCTAACATGACAATACTAAAAATAAAAATCACAAACTTACTATCTTTCGATGATATTGAAATCAATGGGCTTCATGATATGAACTGTATCGTGGGAAGAAATAATGTGGGGAAATCAAACCTGCTAAAAGCATTAAAATTTTATTACAATAAACTTGAAGGTAAAGAAGAATTACCCTTGAGACTGCATTCAAATTATTCATACAAAGGTATCATATCTTTAACATTTGATACAACTAAAATCTTTAGAATTGCCCGCCGACAGACTACTAACCCATATTTTCAATTCATCATGAGAAAACTAATACCTCCTTTTAGGAGGAGTTTATTCTCGCTCGCAGCCTATACTGATGAACCAACAACATACACATTATCACTCAACATCTACAATGATGGAAAAGTCAAGTGGTCAACAAAAGATGGTCAGATCTTAAATCTTATTCTTTATTTATTCCCTTTTTTCCATATTGAGCCACGACACATGAACCTCCATGAATGGGATAATTTATGGGATCTAGTCTCAAGAATTAAGTCTTTCAATCTTTCAAAAATTGAAGATGAATCTGTTATTGATTTCTTTGATAGTTCTATCAATTCCGGTGGCGATAGTTCTTATAGAAAATACATCGATGATTTAAATAAAAACATTTCAACAAAAGCAAGCACACAGAAAGAAAAAATATTAAGCTACATTAAAGCTGGTTTAAAAGGATATAAGTTTGAAATTGATGAGAGAGATTTAAGATTTCACTCTGACGGAACAAACTCATTCCATTACATAAAAACGTATCTCAATCTATTAATTACAATATCCAGGCGAGAATATATTACTCCTTTTGTTTTTATTGATGAACCAGAGCTGGGTTTACATACTAAAATGAACGAAGTTTTAGTGCAAGAAATATTTAATAGCTATAAGTATCAGGAAGGAATAAATGACAGGGTCACTCGTCCTAAGTTATTTATAACAACACACTCACCAAATATCGTAAAAGAAGTAATAAAAAAGTTTCGCGAAAAACAGAGATTTTTTTGTTTTCAAAAAACGAGAGATTCGTGCACTTATGTTAAGATATTGAATTCAACTTTCGATAACGAAAGTTTTATTAATATTTTTAGCGATAATGAGGCAAGACTCTTTTTTAGCGATTTTATACTTTTTGTGGAAGGCGAGACTGAGCTTGAAGTTTTCGGCAATATGAAGCTATCAGAACATTTTACTCACCTCAAACATATTGATATTTATAAAAGCAGTAGCAATACTATAGGTGAGCGTATAAATCCAGCGTATTCAAACTCTTCAATACCTTACATGTATTTATTTGATGCCGATAAGGCCATATCTTTAAAAGGTGTGGCTGGAAGTTTTACCTTAAAATTTAAAAACAATGGCGACTACTATAGATTTGACAGAGATACATTAAATTTAGAAATTAAACGAAATAACCTTGGATTCAGTAGAAAACATCGAGAGATAAAACAAAACAATGAACTTTTAATACAGTATTCAGGTGCAAGCATCCATGTAGATCTACTCAAGCAAATATTCTTACCCTCATCACATTTTGACAATATATTTAGTGCAGTCAAAAAAAGACTCTTGTATAAAAACATTTACTTAAACAGAACAACATTAGAGGGATGTTTAATCCAAAAAGATAGTGCTCAGATCTTTTACAAATGGCTTGCTGCAAAACATGATATAGATATAGACAAATTAATTGCTCGAATTTCAAAGAGTAAATATATTACTTCTGACATGTTAATAGATTATTTGAGGGTGATATTCAATGGCAAGACAGATACATTAGTAGATTATAGTTCTTTTAATTTTGAAAGTTATAAGCAAACTCTCAAAAACGGGAAAGTATTAAATGAAAATTTAAAGAAAACTTCTAAGCATGCCAAATATTTGATGAATGCATTGGAAAAAAGTACTATTTTTAATAAACATCTTAACAAAACTGATGGATGGACAACTTCTTTCTTAAATTACTCCGTCGAATATGTCGCAAATGAAGCTAAATTACATGATAATACTTTCGGAAGTGTTTTCAGATTTTACTTCCCTGAACTATATGATATCATCCGTAGGCTTCAACCCGATAGTAGAGGGGAGATATGAGTTCTCACGAGTGTCTGAAGGCTTGCCCTTCCTGTCTGATAGTTAGGGGTTCGCTCCTTTCCATTGGGCATAGTCCCAGTAGTTGCTAATCTGGTCACTTGTATTAGTGTGCCGATGAGTCACACCTACGGTGTAATGTTGTTCATTTGTATCGGGTTGGAGCACCATGAATAAAAATAAAGTTAGTGATGATTTTTTTAAAAATGCCATCCTCAAAGGTAATTTAGGTCTTTTTGATAAGTTTGATTTATCCGTTATCGAGAGAAACATTGGTAATAATGCTTTTTTCGAAATATCAAAAGATTCTGAACAGTATAAAATTAATGAACGAATAACCAAATTTGTACTATCACGCCAGCCGATCAATTCGGCTGCATACGGCTTCATTAAAGGTAAATCATATTACGATTTTCTTAAGCCTCATATTACCGGATATTATTTCCTTCGATTAGATATTAAAAATTTTTTCCACTCTATCCCTGTAAGAGAAGTAAACTCCCTTCTCGAAGGCCTATTTAACTCATCAAAGGAAGGTAAATTATATTCGGCTCTTGATTTAGCAAAAATGACTCTCTTGCATACGGTCAGTAAAGATTTTTCTGATTCGTCACTGAGAGGGGATTATGTTCTCCCGATAGGATTCCCTTCATCACCTGCGATATCAAACATTATATTTCGAAGGGTTGATATTTTGATTCAAAAATATTGCGATGATAAAAATATAATTTATAGTAGATACGCTGATGACTTACTTTTTTCTTCTGCAAACAGTAATTTCATCCATTCAGAGCAATTTGAAAAAGAAATATCAATTTTTATTTCAACTTTATCATTAACTCTCAAGAAATCAAAAAGAAAAGCTTGTGAAAACACTATTTCATTAAATGGCTATGTTATCCAAAATACGAGGCCAAAAAAAACATTATTCAGTAACATATTTAGAGAAAACTCTACAGGTGCAATCAGATTATCAAATAAAAAATTACAAACCTTAAAGAAAGTTCTACGTTCACTTTTTAAGGGTAAATCGGCTATTTATATTATGGAGACTTTTTTCGGTCTAAACTATTCTAAATTCAAAAACAAATTCAATAGCGATTATCGGTTCTATAATAAATATGCCACTGACCAATTACAAAATAAATTAAGAGGTTATCGCTCATATCTTGTTTCGCTAATAAAATATAACGAATCATATAATTGCGTTGACCAAAACTGCCTCAAAACAGTTAAGTCACTTGCCAAAGACTTAGAAAAATACATTGTATAATCACATTTAATGAATCAATAGGCATTTTTGTAATGCTCATTGATTCATATACGGCTATTTGATACTTTATGACACCTCCCCATTCATGCTTTTTTTATTTCACAGTGGGCATGATGGCTCACTATTTAAAGCAGCCTTACCTATCAAATAATTATTAGTATGATATTAAAAAGCATATACTTTACCGCCACTATAATTCGAAAAATTTCTCATATAAAGCTTTCCTTAAGTATGTGTCTCTCCTGCTCCGATTCACAAGATTGTAACAACCCACTCATAAATACAATAAAAAGATCATTCCATCTCTGTCTTTCTCTCGCCTTATGCCAATCCTCAAACAAAACTTTTTCCACAGAGATCCAGATAACTTCTGCACGGGTTGTATTCAATAGTTCCTTGAATATTTCGTCAGAAACAGTAAGAACATGTGAATAAATTTTATTATCAATAGTCCAGAAAGGTTCCGGTTCGATAAAGTCAACCAATGAAGTAAAAGCCAGTCCACGGACCTGTGCAGCCTCCATTGTGCTGCTGACCTTATGACGATCACGCCATGTTCTTAAATCACCTAAAAGATAATTTACTCGTTGATTCCTTGCTTTGCTGTCTTCTGCCTGGTATTGGATATAAGCAGGGCCATTACCAGTCTGGCGATAACGAGCCAATGTTTTGACACTTACACCAAGATAAAGGGCCGAAACCTCAGCACTCAGGGTTGCATCATCTGGCATACTACCAAATAGCCGCCATACTTCGGCATACTCCCTTAAAGTATCGATTGCACTCATTCCCTGTTCCCCTATTTTGTTGGCAATGGTTGATATTTCGCCGAAGCCAGAAGTGTATTATACAACTCTGGTGCAGTCATAAGCATATGGAGCTCAATACTTTGAAGTGCCTCATAAATTCGGTCATTATCAGGCATTGCATACCGTTCAGTAGGATCAGTTGTATTGCGATGGTTGAGCAACCTTTTCACCACACTATATGAAGTGAGTCCTTCTGCAACACGACCAAAGGTTCTTCGCAGGTCGTGCATTCCCAACTTCCCTATTCCGGCTTCCTGGCAGATATACTCGCGTAGGCTTTTGCTGTCTGAATAGTGCCCAACTTTGCTTCGCGACGACCGGGCAGGAAAAACCCATTTGCGTTTATCTGCTCGCTTTTCAGTCTCGTTGACTAAATCTCTTCGGTCTTCAAGAATTCGCTTCGTAGCATCACAAATTGGAAGTTCATGGTCGTTGCGGTTTTTAGTGTCGTAAAATCGAATTATCCTATTTTCAAGATCAACATAGCTGGTCGTTCTGGCTTCTTCTTCTGTCAGAGCCTCTCGCCAGCACAATGAAGCTGTTTCTTCTTTCCTGGCTCCTGTCAGAACAGTCAGCAAAAGATAATCGCATCCCAGGCGGTTGAAGCTTCTCTTGTAGTGCAATGCCGTTAAAAATCGCCCCAAGGTGTCCTTTGGCGACAGTGGGTTTCGTACACCTTTTGTGCGATAGCTTTCTTCAAGCTGTGAACGGGTTCTGAATTTTTTCTGAATCGTCAGAATTGAAAAGGGGTTGTAGCTTAGTGTCGGTTGTCGTTGTTGTGTCTGGGCATTTCCCGCTTCGATCTCAATCGCATGTCTTACCGCCACATTCACCCAGCGAAAAGTCTGCTCTGCCGCAGTTCTGGCTCTTGAAGCGATCTCATCAAACTTGCGCAATATCTCGTTGCCTGTCAGATCTTTTACTCTAAGATTTTCCCACTCTTTCAGGCGGTTTTCGGCTTTGTTCAGCACATTTAATGTGTTGGGCTTTGCCGGTTTCGATCTGCCCATAAGATGACTTCTGTATTGCGCAAAAACTTCACTGATCGTTAGCTCAGAAGCCTCTGCTTCTCGCTTTACTGCATTCGGATTTCGTCTGGTCAACTTCATAGTTTCAACGAATTTGCGAGCAGCATCGCGTGCCTGATCAATGTTGGCAAAATCTGAAACATTACCAATCGTAGATCTGATAACCTGTTTCGGTGCCTTGCCACCCGTTGAGGGTCGCTTGTCTGCTGATGCCACCCGTCGTTGAATGATATAGGTTTTTTTGGTGGCACTGATTTTGACACCGAAACCTACGGGTGAATCCCTGTGGTTGTCAGTGATAATATACGGCTTTCGTTCAGGATTGGGTAAGTAGACTACTCGCCCTTGCTGGTCGAGATCTGGTTTCACGTCGATAGATAACTTATTGATTATAATCGACTGAGTAAGTGTCATTTTCATAAATGTATACCAGCAACTCAGAGTGTATACCCGATACTAACCGGTATACTTCTGGTATACAAATTTATCGATTTATATGGGTTTAAAGCGGTTTCACATGGGGCCACATGGGTAACCGCAAGACTTAAAAAATGAGTAAAATCAATATGCAAGAGTCTATCGACAAGGATCTCTCAGACCATACGCCAATGATGCAGCAGTACCTGCGCCTCAAGGCCCAGCATCCTGAAATCCTGCTGTTCTACCGCATGGGCGACTTCTACGAGCTGTTTTACGACGACGCCAAGCGCGCTTCCCAACTGCTGGATATCTCGCTGACCAAGCGCGGCGCCTCGGCGGGTGAACCCATCCCGATGGCCGGCGTGCCGCACCACGCGGTGGAGAACTACCTGGCCAAGCTGGTGCAGCTCGGCGAGTCCGTCGCCATATGCGAGCAGATCGGCGATCCGGCCACCAGCAAAGGGCCGGTCGAGCGCAAAGTGGTGCGTATCGTCACCCCAGGCACCATCACCGACGAAGCGTTACTGCAAGAGCGCCAGGACAACCTGCTGGCGGCGATCTGGCAGGACGCGCGCGGCTTCGGCTACGCCACGCTGGACGTCAGCTCCGGCCGCTTCCGCGTCGCCGAGCCGCAGGATCTGGAAACCATGGCTGCCGAGCTGCAGCGCACCAATCCGGCCGAGCTGCTCTACCCGGAAACCTTCGAACAAATGACGCTGATCGAACAGCGCCACGGCCTGCGCCGCCGCCCACTGTGGGAATTCGAGCTTGAGACCGCGCGTCAGCAGCTCAACCTGCAATTCGGTACCCGCGACTTGACCGGTTTCGGCGTCGAGCAGGCTCACCAGGCGCTGCGCGCCGCCGGCTGCCTGTTGCAGTACGTCAAAGATACCCAGCGCACTTCGCTGCCGCACATTCGCGGCCTCACCATGGAGCGCCAGCAGGACGGCATCATCATGGACGCCGCGACCCGTCGCAATCTGGAGCTGACGCAAAGTCTGTCCGGCGGCAGCGACAACACGCTGGCGGCGATCCTCGATCGCACGGTCACGCCGATGGGCAGCCGCATGCTGAAACGCTGGCTGCACATGCCGACCCGCGATATCAAGGTTCTCACCGCTCGCCAACAGGCGATCGGCGCATTGCAGGAGCTGTTCGCCGATCTGCAGCCTTCGCTGCGCCAGGTGGGCGATCAGGAGCGAATTTTGGCGCGCCTGGCGCTACGCACCGCGCGGCCGCGCGATCTGGCGCGCATGCGTCATGCTTTCCAGCAGCTGCCGGACATCCGCGCACTGCTGCAAGACGTGGACACCCCGCACGTGCAGCAGCTGCTGTCACAGGTAGGCCAGTTCGACGAGCTGCGTGAGCTGCTGGAACGCGCGGTCATTGAATCGCCGCCGGTGCTGGTACGCGACGGCGGCGTGATCGCCCCCGGTTACAACAGCGAACTGGACGAGTGGCGCGCACTGGCCGACGGCGCCAGCGACTACCTCGACCGGCTGGAGATCCGCGAGCGTGAAAAGCTGGGGCTGGATACGCTCAAGGTCGGTTTTAACGGCGTACACGGCTACTACATTCAGGTCAGCCGCGGCCAAAGCCACCTGGTGCCGATCCACTATGTGCGCCGTCAGACGCTGAAAAACGCCGAGCGCTACATCATCCCGGAATTGAAAGAGTACGAAGACAAAGTGCTGACCTCCAAGGGTAAGGCGCTGGCGATCGAGAAAAGCCTGTACGACGAGCTGTTCGATCTGCTGCTGCCGCACCTCGCGGAGCTGCAGCAAAGCGCCGCCGCACTGGCCGAGCTGGACGTGCTGGCCAACCTGGCCGAGCGCGCCGATACGCTAAACTACGCTTGCCCGACCATGAGCGAGCAGCCGGGGATCCGCATTACCGAAGGCCGCCACCCGGTGGTGGAGCAGGTGCTGAGCGAGCCGTTTATCTCCAACCCGCTCACCCTGTCGCCACAGCGCCGTATGCTGATCATCACCGGCCCGAACATGGGTGGTAAAAGCACCTATATGCGGCAAACGGCGCTGATTGTGCTGATGGCGCACATCGGCAGCTACGTGCCGGCCACCAAGGCCACCATCGGCCCGGTGGATCGCATCTTCACTCGAGTCGGCGCGGCGGACGATCTGGCTTCCGGCCGCTCCACCTTCATGGTGGAGATGACCGAAACCGCCAACATTCTGCACAACGCCACCGAGCACAGCCTGGTGTTGATGGATGAAATCGGCCGCGGCACCTCCACCTACGACGGCCTGTCGCTGGCCTGGGCCTGCGCCGAAAACCTGGCCAACCGCATCAAGGCGATGACGCTGTTCGCCACCCACTACTTCGAGCTGACGACCTTGCCGGAGAAAGTGGAAGGCGTGGTCAACGTGCATCTGGACGCGCTCGAACATGGCGATACCATCGCCTTCATGCACAGCGTACAGGACGGTGCCGCCAGCAAAAGCTATGGCCTGGCGGTCGCCGCGCTGGCCGGCGTGCCGCGCGACGTCATCAAGCGCGCCCGTCAGAAGCTGCGCGAGCTGGAGTCTATCTCCAGCCACACCGCCTCGGGCAGCGTCGATGCTACCCAGATGACGCTGCTGCAGGAAGAAACCTCGCCGGCGGTAGAAGCCCTGGAGGGGCTTGATCCGGATTCCCTGTCGCCACGCCAGGCGCTGGAATGGATCTACCGGCTGAAAAATATGGTGTAACCTGGCGCCAAACGCGGGCATAAAAAAACGGTGAGCATCATGCTCACCGTTTTTATTTGATGCGGTTCAACAACCGGCGTTATTCGCGGAACAGCGCCTCAATGCTCAGGCCCTGCATCTGCAGAATCTCACGCAGACGGCGCAGACCTTCAACCTGAATCTGACGGACGCGCTCGCGCGTCAGGCCAATCTCCCGGCCTACGTCTTCCAGCGTCGCCGCTTCATAGCCCAGCAGGCCGAAACGACGCGCCAACACTTCACGCTGTTTGGCGTTCAGTTCGAACAGCCATTTGACGATGCTTTGCTTCATATCGTCGTCTTGCGTGGTGTCTTCAGGCCCGTTGTCCTTTTCGTCGGCCAGAATGTCCAGCAGCGCTTTCTCAGAATCCCCGCCCAGCGGCGTATCCACCGAGGTGATGCGCTCATTCAGGCGCAGCATGCGGCTGACGTCATCCACCGGCTTGTCGAGTTGCTCGGCAATTTCTTCAGCGCTCGGTTCATGATCCAGCTTGTGGGAAAGCTCGCGCGCGGTGCGCAGATAAACATTCAGTTCTTTGACGATATGGATAGGCAAACGAATGGTACGGGTTTGGTTCATGATCGCCCGTTCAATCGTCTGACGGATCCACCAGGTTGCGTAAGTGGAGAAGCGGAAACCGCGTTCCGGGTCGAATTTTTCCACTGCCCGAATCAGACCGAGGTTACCCTCTTCGATCAAATCCAGCAGCGCCAGACCGCGGTTGCTGTAGCGGCGGGCGATTTTCACCACCAGCCGCAGGTTGCTTTCAATCATGCGTCGGCGGGACGGCACGTCACCGCGCAGAGCACGCCGCGCAAAATAGACTTCTTCCTCTGCTGTCAGCAGAGGTGAATAACCGATCTCACCCAGATAGAGCTGCGTCGCATCCAATACGCGTTGCGTAACGCCTTGAGACAACAGCTCTTCTTCCGCTAAATCGTTCTCGCTGGTCTCTTCTTCTACCAGCGCTTTTTCATCAAACGACTCGGCCTCAGCTCCATTCTCGTCGAAATCCGCATCATCATGTAACTCGTTAACTTTCAGCGTATTTTGGCTCATATGCTGCTCCTACCCGTGATACCGCGAGCAGAATCTCAGCGTATTCTGCCCAATCTATCGCTGCGGAAGATAACGCAGCGGGTTTACGGATTTCCCCTTGTAACGAATTTCAAAATGCAAACGTACTGAACTGGTACCGGTGCTACCCATGGTGGCTATTTTTTGACCCGCCTTCACTTCTTGTTGTTCCCGGACCAGCATTGTGTCGTTATGAGCGTAGGCGCTCAGGTAATCATCATTATGTTTGATGATGATTAGATTACCGTAACCCCGTAAAGCGTTGCCTGCATACACTACGCGGCCATCGGCGGTAGCGAAGATAGGCTGCCCACGGGAACCGGCGATATCGACACCCTTATTCCCACCTTCTGATGAGGAAAAGTTATCAATAACCTTACCGTCAGTCGGCCATCTCCAGGTACTGACCGGAGCGCTGTTGCTGACGGTGCTGCTCACTGGTGGAGCGGCTTCCGGCGCGGTAACAGGCGCAGTCGCGGTCCCAACCGCTGCGGCACCTGCTGCAGGTAACATCTTACCTACATTCTGTTTACCCGAGTTTTCAGAATACGCGTTAGTTGATTGAGAATCAACCGTTGCCGTCTGTATCTGGGAGCTGGAAGGTGGCTTCGGAACGCCGCCTTTGGTCGCGTCTGTCGTCGCCAACATGCCGCCACCGCCGTTAGCAGAACCATTACCAAGCTGAATGGTTTGGCCAACATTCAGGCTGTATGGCTCGGGAATATTGTTGCGCTGCGCCAGGTCGCGGAAATCATTGCCGGTGATCCAGGCGATGTAAAACAGCGTGTCGCCGCGCTTGACCGTATAAGTTTCACCGCCGCTGTAACTCCCTTTAGGAATGGCGGTATAACTGCGATTATAGACAATGCGGCCCTCTGGGCTGGCCTGCTGTACTCCGCCATTATTATTGCCGGATGGAACGGCACCGCCGCCGCCCACGCTGCTGATAGGGGCCGACGTCGAGGCCGTATTCGTACAACCCGCCAACCACAAACTTACCATCGTACACACCGCAACCCGGCGTAACGTAATCATTGGGCTTCCCGTGCTCATGCTTCCCCCATGACAGCAATATCAGTGATATATCCAAAATACCCTTTACATCGTAGCCGAGCTTTTGCCACTTCCCAGTTTCTGCGATGTAAAGGCGCCGCCGGCCGATCCCTGAACGCCAGGTCATCTCGCACCGGAGCATCAAAACGCGCGCCAATGCTAACCACATTGACGTCGCCGCACCATAAGACAACTACGTAGAAAGGCCAATTCTAGTGAAAATTAGCCTGATTGGAACGAGAAAACCTTATCCGGACGTGATGAAAGTGCAACAGATTTTGCCGACGGTCGAAAATTCAGACAATCGCTAGGCCAATTCGCCTTTCACCAGCGGGACAAAGCGCACCGCTTCGACCGCATCGACAACGAAATCGTTGCCATGACGCTGAATGCGTTTGAGGGTTTGAGCCTGCTCGCCCACCGGCAACACCAAAATGCCGCCGTCGTCCAGTTGCTCCACCAGCGCCTGCGGGATCTCCGGCGGTGCGGCCGTGACGATGATCGCATCGAACGGGCCGCGCGACGCCCAGCCCTGCCAGCCGTCGCCGTGGCGGGTGGAAACATTGTGAAGATCGAGCTGCTTCAGCCGGCGCTTGGCCTGCCACTGCAGCCCCTTGATGCGCTCGACGGAACAAACGTGTTGCACCAGATGCGCCAGGATAGCGGTTTGATAACCGGAACCGGTGCCGATCTCCAGCACTCTTGAGGTGGGCTTCAGGTTCAGCAGCTCGGTCATCCGCGCCACCATATAAGGCTGAGAAATGGTCTGACCGGAACCGATCGGCAATGCGGTGTTTTCGTAGGCTTTGTGATCCAGTGCTTCGTCGACAAAACGCTCGCGCGGCACCGCTTCGATCGCCCGTAGCAGCTTTTCGTCCCGGATCCCTTGCTGCCGCAGCTGCGTCAGCAATGTTTGCATGCGCTTGTTCACCATTCCCCGCTAACCTCTGCCTTGGTTAACCATGTTTTCACGACTTCTTGCGCCGCGTAGGCGGTTAAATCCACCTGCAGCGGCGTTATCGCCACATAGCCTTGTTCCACCGCCGCAAAGTCGGTATCCGGCCCGGCATCAAATTTATCACCAGGCGGCCCGATCCAGTAGAGATTTTGTCCGCGCGGATCCTGCTGGCAGAAAACCTTGTCGGCGGGATGGCGGCTGCCGCAGCGGGTAACGCGCAGGCCTTTGATCTCCGCCAGCGGCAGATCCGGTACGTTGATATTCAGGATTTTTCCGGTACGCAACGGTTCGCGCTGCAACGCGCGCAGGATACGGCAGGTAATGACGGCGGCGGTCGCATAGTGCTGGTGGCCGTTCAACGACACCGCCAACGCGGGCAGCCCAAGATGCCGCCCCTCCATCGCCGCCGCGACGGTGCCGGAATAGATGACGTCGTCGCCCAAATTCGGCCCGGCGTTGATGCCGGAGACCACGATATCCGGCGCCGGGCGCATCAAGGCGTTGACGCCAAGGTAGACGCAGTCGGTCGGCGTTCCCTGCAGCATCGCAATATCACCGTTGGCCAGCGTCTGCGTGCGCAGCGGCGACTCCAGCGTCAAGGCATTGGAAGAGCCGCTGCGGTTACGATCCGGCGCCACGACCTGCACCTCGGCGAATTCCCGCAGCGCCGCCGCCAGCACCTGAATGCCCGGAGCGTTGACGCCGTCATCGTTACTCAGCAATATCCGCATTACTGTCATCCTGCTGCATGATCTCGCGAACCACGCTGGTGGCGAAGCTGCCTGCCGGCAGCCAGAAGCGCAGTTCCACAGTAACGTCATCCCACCAGTTCCACAGCATATTTTGCGGCTGCAACAGCAGGGCCCGACGAGCGGGTTCGACACGCTCGCGCTTTAAAAGCGTAAGCAATTCCGGCTGCTCCGCCAAGCATTGTTGTTCAAATGCCAACGCATCGCCGGAAGTACCCGGCTCGCCGTCGCCCGGCAACGTCGCGGTGACAACCAGCTCACCGTCATCCAGCCGTTGTTGCAACGTCTCCAGCTCATCGGCCTTGGCGACGAACCAACTGCCGCGGCCGCTCAGCTGCAAGGCGTCTCCCTCCAGCACGGTGCGCTGCAGGCCGTCGGCCAGGCGCCTGCTCGCGACCTGATTAAACAGTGCGCTGCGGCTGGCGGAAAGGTAGAAACTGCGTTTGCTGCGCTCTTTGACGCGGATTTCGTCGTTCGCCCAGCGGCGCGCCATCACCAGGTTGTTGCCGCCGCGGCCGAAGCGTTGGCTGCCGAAATAGTTTGGCACCCCCTGCGCGGCGATGGCCTGCAGACGGCGCTCAACGTCCTGCCGATCGGAAATCTGGCGCAGCACCAGCGTAAAGTGGTTGCCTTTCAGGTTACCGATGCGCATTTTACGCAGGTGGCGGGCAGACGAGAGCACCTCGCAGCCTTCCAGCGCAAACTGGGAGAAATCCGGCGTGTCCTTGCCCGGCATGTGCAGGCAGAACCACTGTTCGGTCACCGCGTGGCGATCCTTCAAACCGGCATAGCTGACGGAACGGGCATGAATACCGGCGAAACGCGCCAAATAGTCGGCCACGAACTGGGTATTGCAGCCGTTTTTACGGATGTTCACCAACACGTGCTCGCCTTCGCCGTCCGGCGCAAAGCCCAGGTCTTCCACCACCACGAAATCTTCCGGATTGGCTTTCAACACCCCGGTGCTCTGCGGCCGGCCATGCAGCCAGGTCAGATTCGCCATATCCATGCAATTATTCCTTGATCAGCAAGGCGACCGCTTCGCAGGCGATGCCCTCGCCGCGCCCGGTGAAACCGAGCTGCTCGGTGGTGGTGGCCTTCACGTTGACGTCATCCATATGGCACTGCAGATCTTCCGCCAGGAAGACACGCATCTGCGGGATGTGCGGCGCCATTTTCGGCGCCTGGGCGATGATGGTGATATCGAGGTTGCCGAGGCGATACCCTTTGGCGCGGATGCGTTTCCAGGCTTCGCGCAGCAGCTCGCGGCTGTCGGCGCCCTTGAAGGCAGGATCGGTATCGGGGAACAGCTTGCCGATATCACCCAGCGCCGCCGCGCCCAGCAGGGCGTCGGTCGCGGCATGCAGCGCAACGTCACCGTCGGAGTGGGCCAGCAAACCTTTGTCGTAAGGGATGCGAACACCGCCGATCACTAACGGGCCTTCGCCGCCGAATTTATGTACGTCAAAACCGTGACCGATACGCATGGTGCGCTCCTTAATTGTCCAACTGAGTCAAATAGAACGCCGCCAGCGCCAAATCCTCCGGCCGCGTTACTTTAATGTTGTCCGCCCGGCCGGCGACCAGCAGCGGATGATAGCCGCAATGCTCCAGCGCCGAGGCTTCGTCGGTGACGTTCGCGCCTTCATCCAGCGCGCGCTGCAGGCACTGCTTGAGCAGCGGCAGCGGAAACAGCTGCGGCGTCAGCGCATGCCACAGATCCTGCCGTTCGACGGTGTGGGCGATGGTTTCGCGGCCGGGTTCGGCGCGTTTCATGGTGTCGCGCACCGGGGCGGCGAGAATGCCGCCGACCTTGCTGTGTGCGGTGATCGCCAGCAGGCGCTCGAGATCGTCGGCGTGCAGGCAGGGGCGCGCGGCGTCGTGCACCAGCACCCAGTCCGCCTCACCCGCCAGCTTCAGCCCGGCCATCACCGAATCGGCGCGCTGTTTGCCGCCCTCGGTGACGATCACCCGCGGATCCAAGGCGATCGGCAGCTCTTCGAACTGGCGATCTTCGGGGCCGATCGCCACGATCACCCGCTCAATGCGCGGATGGCGCAACAAGGCGTGGATGGCGTGCTCGACGATGCTGTGCCGGCCGATGGTTAAATATTGCTTCGGGCATTCCGCCTGCATGCGGCTGCCGATACCGGCAGCAGGCAGGACGGCAATCACCGAGGGAAAGGTGCCTGCGGAGTGATTCATGCGTTATTTTTGTGCGTTATTTTGCGAGGAAGACGCCGCGTTGCGTCTGGATTGGTCAGGAACCAGACGATAGAAAGTCTCACCAGGCTTGATCATGCCCAGCTCATTACGCGCTCGCTCTTCGATCGCTTCCTGACCGCCGTTCAAATCATCGATTTCGGCAAACAGCTGATCGTTACGCGCTTTCAACTTGGCGTTGCTGCCCTGCTGGACCGCAACGTCTTCATTGACTCGCACGTAATCGTGAATACCATTTTTGCCCAGCCACAGTGAATACTGTAACCAACCGAGCAATGCCAGCAATAGCAGCGTAAGTTTTCCCATCTCCGCCCCCTGAAAAACCGACCAATCATCCCACAACTTCTCGTTGGACTCCACACTGAGAGCGGCATTTCAACGCCAAATTCAGAATACGGATGAAGGATTCCCGAGTTTATCGACTAATTCCACGGCGAAAGCGGCAGAAAAAGCCCCTTTTGCCCGATGCGCGCGATGCGTTTTGCAATGAAACATACCCTGCCCTTCACCCATTATGCAGCAAGAACCACTGCACAGCCGCTTCCTGACCCATCGCTTAATCCACAGCAACGAAAAAAGTGAATATTTAACACCATAGAAAGAATAATCCTTATGCAGGGGTTGTACTTTCATTCATTGAAGCTTATTTTTATGCACTCATAGTGCATAAATAATTCCAATGTATAACCTTTCATTATCGGGGATCGCGATGTTAAAACGTTTAGTTCTGATCGGCGCCTGCCTGGCCGCCACCTTCTCCACCGCCGCGTTGGCGGCTGAAACTACCTACGTCGTCGGCTCCGGCGGCACCTATCGGCCGTTCGAGTTTGAAAATAGCCAAAAGCAGCTGGAAGGTTTCGACATTGACATCATCAAAGCGGTGGCCAAGGCCGGAGGCTTCCAAATCAAACTGATCAATACGCCGTGGGAAGGGATCTTCGCCACGTTGAATTCCGGCGATCGCGACATCATCATTTCCGGCATCACCATCACCGACAAACGCAAGCAAATGGTTGATTTCTCGGCGCCATACTTCCCGGCCGAGCAGGCCATCGTGGTGCCGCAGGATTCGACGGTGGACTCCATCGCCGCGCTGAAAACGCTGAAGGTCGGCGTGGTGAACTCCAGCACCGGCGACATCGTGGTGTCCGACGAGCTGGGCAAAAACAGCACCGCCATCAAGCGCTTCGATAATACCCCGCTGATGCTGCAGGAGCTGTATGAAGACGGCATCGGCGCGGCGGTCGGCGACGTTGGCGTGGCCAAGTTCTATATCAAGACCCATCCTGAGAAAGCCTTCAAACTGGTGCCAGACGCCAAATTCGAGCGCCAGTATTTCGGCATCGCCGTCGCCAAAGGCAACGACGAACTGCGTAACAAGATCAACGCCGGCCTGAAGAAGATTGTCGCCGACGGCACCTACGCCAAGATCTACCAAACCTGGTTCGACAGCAACGTGCCGACGCTGCCGGCGGAATAATGCCTTGTCGCCGGCGCCCGCCAGGCCGTCGGCGCCCCCCCGTTTCAGCCTACCAAGAAGGAATACCCCTTGAACTTCCGCTGGGAGATCATCCAGGAATACGCGCCGCTGTTTATGGAAGGCGCCTGGATGACCATCAAATGCACCATTATCTGCGTACTGCTCGGCACCTCCTGGGGATTGATCCTCGGGCTGGGCCGTTTGGCGCAGGCGCCGCACGGCATCTGGAAACCCATCCTGCATTATGGCGTTCAGTGGCCGGTGCGCATTTACATCAGCGCCTTTCGCGGCACGCCGCTGTTCGTACAAATCATGGTGGTCCACTTCGCGCTGGTGCCGCTGTTCATTAACCCGCGCGACGGCCTGTTGGTCACCAGCGGCCTGATGAGCGTCGATTTTGCCCGCGCGCTGCGCGCCGACTACGGTGCCTTTCTCTCCTGTGTGGTGGCGATCACGCTCAACGCCGGCGCCTATGTGTCGGAGATCTTCCGCGCCGGGATCCAGTCGATTGACCGCGGCCAGATGGAGGCCTCGCGTTCGCTGGGCATGAGCTACGGCAAGACCATGCGACAGGTTATCCTGCCGCAGGCCTTCCGCCGCATGCTGCCGCCGCTGGGCAACAACGCCATCGCCATCGTCAAGGATTCGTCGCTGGCCTCCGCCATCGGCCTGGCGGATCTGGCCTATGCCGCCCGTACCGTCTCCGGCGCCTACGCCACTTACTGGGAGCCCTATCTGACCATTTCGCTGGTCTATTGGGTCATCACCTTCCTGCTCTCGCTGCTGGTGCAACACATGGAAAAGAGGTTCGGTAAAAGTGATTCGCGTACATAACCTGCAAAAACAGTTCGGCGAGAGCCACGTGCTGCGCGGCATTTCCTGCCGGATCGCCGCCAACGAAGTGGTGTGCGTCATCGGCCCCTCCGGCTCGGGCAAAAGCACCTTCCTGCGCTGCATCAACGCGCTGGAAACGCTCTCCGGCGGCGAGATCGAGGTCAACGGCTTCGCCGTCCACGATCAGAAAACCGACCTGAACAAGATGCGTGAAAGCGTGGGGATGGTGTTCCAGCGCTTCAACCTGTTCCCGCACATGACGGTGTTGGAAAACATCATCATGGCGCCGGTGAGCGTGAAGAAGCAGCCGCGCGCCGAAGCCATTACGCAAGCTGAACAGCTGCTGCACAAGGTCGGGCTGCTCGACAAGATAGACGCCTACCCCAACAGCCTGTCCGGCGGCCAGCAGCAGCGGGTGGCCATCGCCCGCGCGCTGGCGATGGAGCCGAAGATCATGCTGTTCGACGAACCGACCTCCGCGCTCGATCCGGAGCTGGTGGGCGAAGTGTTGGCAGTGATGAAATCGCTGGCGCACGAGGGCATGACCATGGTGGTAGTAACGCATGAGATGGGCTTTGCCCGCGAGGTGGCCGATCGGGTGCTGTTTATCGATCAGGGGATCATTCAGGAGGAAGGTGCACCGCAGCAGATCTTCAGCCATCCGGCCAATCCGCGTACTCAGGCATTTCTGAGCAAAGTTTTGTAACCTTCGGCACCGCTTTGCAATCCTTCGGGCGCCGGCATCGGCGCCCGCTCTCTCACCACCCGGTCAGGAAGCTGAACACCAGCCAGAACAGGCACAGCACGATGGTGCCGGTCAGCAGCAGCGTCAGGATCAGACGGCCGCGCAACAGCATGCTGAGGGTGATGCCGATCAGCACCGACAGCGGCATCAGCGCCAGGAAGAACGGCCAGGTATAGAGCAGGAAAAACAACGTGTTGGAACCGTAAACCAGAAACGGCAACGCGAACGCCAGCCAGTAGAAAACAAAGCCGCTGACGCCGCCCAGGAAAGAATAAGAAGGCTCCTCTCTCTCCTGTTTTGACTGCTTGGAGTCGATCAAGATAGGCGTGACATTTTGCATAGTGATCCCTGGTTATTCGGCTCGCTCTGCGGCGGCTTAGAGTAAAAAGCGCATGGCGAAAAACGCCACACGCTTTTTTTGAATTCAGGGTTTGATAATAGCCTGACCACGCAACACGTCTAACAATTGCGCAATCAAATTTGTTACCAATTGTTGGCCATCGAGGTGGATTTCAGGCTGCTGCGGCGCCTCGTAAACCGCGTCGATACCGGTGAAATTGCGCAGCTCGCCGGCGCGCGCTTTTTTATACAATCCCTTGGGATCGCGCGCCTCACAGATCGCCAACGGCGTGTCGACGAACACCTCGATAAAGCGATCGTCGCCGAGCATCTCGCGCACCATCTGCCGCTCGGCGCGGTGCGGCGAAATGAACGCGGTCAGCACCACCAGCCCGGCGTCCACCATCAGTTTGGCCACTTCCCCCACCCGGCGAATGTTCTCGCGCCGATCCTCGTCGGAGAAGCCGAGATCGCGGCACAGGCCGTGGCGCACGTTATCGCCGTCCAGCAGATAGGTGCTGACGCCGAGCCCGTGCAGCGCCTGCTCCAGCGCGCCGGCGACGGTGGATTTGCCCGAGCCGGACAGCCCGGTAAACCACAGCACCACACCGCGATGGCCGTTGCGCGCTTCGCGATCCGCGCGCGTCACGGCGTGCGGATGCCAAACCACGTTCTCATCGTCCGGCCCGGTCGCCCTCAGTTCGGCGGCCACCTTATCGACCACCGAGCAGATCGCGTGCGCCCCAGTGCGGGAAGTGCTTGCGCACCAGCGCATTTAGCTCCAGCTCGAAGGCGCTGAACTCGCCGTGCGCCGCCGGGGTGGCCTGCAGCGTTTCGCGCACCAGACCGGCGCCTACCGTGACGTTGCTCATGCGATCGATGAAGATCAGCCCGCCGGTGTCGTGATTGCTCTGATAGCTGTCCAGCATCAGCGGCTCGTCGAAGGTCAGCTCCACCAACCCGATGCCGTTGAGCGGCAGGGTGTCGGCCGGGTGCTGCGCCAGCGTATTGATCTCCACCTGATGGCGGATGCTCTCCACGCGGGCGCGGGTCTTTTTACCGGCGATCTTGATGTCGTAGCTCTGGCCCGGCACCAGCGGCTGCTCGGCCATCCATACCACGTCCACCAGCGCGCTCTGCGCCGCCTGCAGGCTTTCGCCGGCGTCGACCAGCAGATCGCCGCGGCTGATGTCCACCTCATCCTTCAGCACCAGCGTAATCGCCTCGCCCGGCACCGCTTCTTGCAGATCGCCGTCGAAGGTCACGATGCGCGCCACGCTGGACTCCACGCCGGAAGGCAGCACCTTGACCCGTTGCCCCACCCGCACCACGCCGGCGGACAGCGTACCGGCATAGCCGCGAAAATCGAGGTTCGGGCGGTTGACGTACTGCACCGGGAAGCGCAGCGGCTGGTTTTCTCGCTCGCTGACCACGTCAACGCTCTCCAGCACCTCCAGCAGCGTCGGGCCGCTGTACCACGGCATATGGGCGCTTTCGCTCGCCACGTTGTCGCCGTCCAGCGCCGACAGCGGCACGAATTTGATATCCAGATCGCCTGGCAGCTGCTGGGCAAAGGTCAGGTAATCCTGTTTGAACTGCTCGAACACCGCTTCCTGGTAGTCCACCAGATCCATTTTGTTCACCGCCACCACCAGATGGCGAATGCCCAGCAGGGTCGCGATAAAACTGTGGCGGCGGGTCTGATCCAGCACCCCTTTGCGCGCGTCGATCAACAGGATCGCCAGATCGCAGGTGGAAGCGCCAGTGGCCATGTTGCGGGTGTACTGCTCATGCCCTGGGGTATCAGCGATGATAAATTTGCGTTTTTCGGTCGAGAAATAGCGATAGGCCACGTCGATGGTGATGCCCTGCTCGCGCTCGGCCTGCAGGCCGTCCACCAGCAGCGCCAGATCGAGCTTCTCGCCCTGGGTGCCGATGCGTTTGCTGTCGCTGTGCAGCGTCGACAGCTGATCCTCGTAGATCTGGCGGGTATCGTGCAGCAGGCGGCCAATCAGGGTGCTTTTGCCGTCGTCGACGCTGCCGCAGGTCAGAAAGCGCAGCAGGCTCTTGTGCTGCTGCGCGTGCAGGTAGGATTCGACGCCGCCCTGGTCAGCGATTTGTTGTGCTATTGCGTTGTTCATCCGGCGGCTCCTTAGAAATACCCTTGACGCTTTTTCAGCTCCATCGAGCCGGACTGATCGCGGTCGATCATCCGCCCCTGGCGTTCACTGGTGGTAGAGACCAGCATCTCTTCGATGATCTCCGGCAGGGTTTGCGCCTGCGAATCCACCGCGCCGGTCAGCGGCCAGCACCCCAGGGTGCGGAAACGCACCATGCGCTGGCTGATCACTTCGCCCGGCTGCAGATCGATGCGATCGTCGTCCACCATCATCAGCATGCCGTCGCGCTCCACCACCGGGCGCGGTTTCGCCAGGTACAGCGGCACGATGTCGATCTTTTCCAGGAAGATGTACTGCCAGATGTCCAGCTCGGTCCAGTTCGACAGCGGGAAGACGCGGATGCTCTCCCCTTTGTTGATCTGGCCGTTGTAGTTGTGCCACAGCTCCGGCCGCTGGTTTTTCGGATCCCAGCGGTGGAAGCGATCGCGGAACGAATAGATGCGCTCTTTGGCACGCGACTTCTCCTCGTCGCGCCGCGCACCGCCGAAGGCGGCGTCGAAACCGTACTTGTTCAACGCCTGCTTCAGGCCCTCGGTCTTCATGATGTCGGTATGCTTGGCGCTGCCGTGCACGAACGGGTTGATGCCCATCGCCACCCCTTCCGGGTTTTTATGCACCAGCAGCTCGAAGCCGTACTCTTTCGCGGTGCGGTCGCGGAACTCGTACATTTCGCGGAACTTCCAGCCGGTATCGACGTGCAGCAACGGGAACGGCAGCGTGCCGGGGAAGAACGCCTTGCGCGCCAGATGCAGCATCACGGAAGAGTCTTTACCGATGGAATACAGCATCACCGGGTTGGCGAATTCAGCGGCGACTTCACGGATGATATGGATACTCTCCGCCTCCAATTGCCGCAAATGAGTGAGTCGTTTTTCGTCCATAACAGGTCCTTAAAAGCCTTGCCTATGCCAAATTCACGACGGCCGGGCGCGCGGCCCCTTCCGTCTGCGATTGATGCCCGAACCAGGCGATTTGATGGTGCAGTTCCACCACTTCGCCAATCACCAGCAGCGCCGGCAGCGGCGCCCGGTGGGCCAGATGTTCCAGTTGATCCAGCGTGCCGATCTGCACCTGCTGATCGGCGCGCGTGCCGCGGCTGATCACCGCCACCGGCGTATCGGCAGCGCGGCCGTGGGCGATCAGGCGTTGGCTGATGTCCGCCGCCTTCATGGTGCCCATGTAGATAGCCAGCGTCTGCCGCGCCCGGGACAGATCGGCCCAGTCCAGGCCATCGCCGTCGGGGCGGCAGTGGCCGGTGATAAAGGTCACGCTCTGCGCGTGGTCGCGGTGCGTCAGCGGAATGCCGGCGTAGGCGGTCGCCCCCGCCGCGGCCGTGACGCCCGGCACCACCTGGAACGGAATGCCGGCGGCGGCGGCTACCTGCAGCTCTTCGCCGCCGCGGCCAAAGATGAACGGGTCGCCGCCCTTGAGACGCACCACGCGTTTGCCCTGCTGCGCCAGCTCCACCAACAGCCGGTTGGTCTCTTCCTGGATCACCGAGTGCGCGCCGGCGCGCTTGCCCACGCAGATGCGCTCGGCGTCGCGGCGCACCAGATCGAGGATCTCGCCGCTGACCAGGTGGTCATACAGCACCACGTCCGCCTGCTGCATCACCTGCAGCCCGCGCAGGGTCAACAGCCCCACGTCGCCCGGCCCGGCGCCCACCAAGGCTATCTCACCCTGCGCGCCTTCATCGCCTACGGCGAAGCTTTGCAAATCCTGCTCAAGCTGCCGCTCCGCCTGCGCCGTCTGGCCGTTGGCCACCAGCGTGGCGAAACGGCCGCCGAAGGTTTTCTCCCAGAAACGGCGACGCTCGCCGATCGAGGCCAGCCGCTGTTTGACCTGGCCGCGCCAGCGGCCCGCCACCTGCGCCATCTGCCCCAAACTGGCGGGCAGCAACGCCTCCAGCTTTTCGCGCAGCAACCGCGCCAGCACCGGCGCCTGGCCGCTGGACGATACGGCCACCACCAGCGGCGAGCGATCGATGATCGACGGGAAGATGAACGAGCAGCGCGGCTGGTCGTCCACCACGTTGGCTAACACCCGGCGTTTATCCGCTTCGGCAAACACCGCGGCGTTCAGCGCGTTGTCGTCAGTGGCGGCGATCGCCAGAAACACGTCGTCCAGCTGCGGCGGGTCAAAGGTTTTCCCCAGCCAGAGCAGTTGCCCTCGCTGACGTTGTTGTTCCAGTTCCGGTGAGAGCGACTGCGCAACTATCCGTATTTCAGCCCCGGCGCGCTGAAGCAGATCGACTTTGCGCGCAGCCACGTCACCGCCGCCAACGACCAGCACCGGACGTTGTTTCAGGTCGGCGAATATTGGTAGATAGTCCACAACAGCCTTTTCATATAACAGAAAGATAGTGTGACTATACGGGCTGAGATTTAGCCTCTGAAATGACGAAAAGGAATGATTAGTTCCTTTATGGAATATAGGCCGCAACGCGAGAGGCAAACGGTGATAACTGCGGCGACGGTTTGCGCATTCGCGCGAAAATTAAGAGACGGGGAAATTGTGTAATGCCGCCCGGCGTCTCATACTGGGTGCCGCAGAAAAATGATCGGCAGCGCCGATAGCAAAGAAGGATTTTTCGGTATGTTTTCCCGTTTTTACCTGAAGACCAGCCTGCTGGCCCTCGCACTCGGCGGCGTCTTCAGCGTTTGTGCCGCACAGCCCGCAAAAGACGCGCCAATGGGCCGCTTCGCCGCCGAACAGACCCGCCACATCGCCACTTACTTCCCCGGCCGCATGGCGGGCAGCCCGGCCGAATTGCTCACCGCCGACTACCTGAAGCTGCAGTTCGCCAAGATGGGTTACCAAAGCGACATTCGCAGCGTCAACACGCGCTATCTCTACACCAGTAAAGACGGCAAGAAGAACTGGAACAACGTCACCGCCAGCTCGGTGATCGCCGCCCGCAACGGCGACAGTCCGAAACAGATAGTGATCGTCGCCCACTTCGACACCTACACGCCGCAGAGCGACGAAGATCTGGATAACAACCTCGGCGGCCTGACGCTGCAGGGCGTCGACGACAACGCCTCCGGCATCGGCGTGATGCTGGAGTTGGCGGAGCGACTGAAGAACATCCCCACCGCCTACGGCCTGCGCTTCGTCGCCACCAGCGCCGAAGAGCTCGGCTCGCTGGGCGCGCAGAACTACCTGCAGCGCATGAGCGCGGAAGAGAAAAGCAACACCGTGCTGGTGATCAACCTCGACAGCCTGATCACCGGCGATCGTCTGTACTTCAACGCCGGGCGCAACACGCCGCCGCAGATGGCGAAACGCTCCCGCGATCGCGCGCTGGATATCGCCCATCGCTACGGCATCGCCGCCGCCAGCAATCCGGGCAGCGCACAGCATCCGAAGGGCACCGGCTGCTGCTCCGATCAAGAGGTATTCGATGCAGCGGGCATCCCGGTGCTGTCGGTAGAGGCCACCAACTGGTCGCTGGGCGACAAGGACGGCTACCAGCAGCGCGCCGTCAGCCCGCACTTCCCGCAGGGCATCACCTGGCATCGCCCACAGTATGACAACCTGCAGTACCTGGATCGCTACCTACCGGGGCGGATCGACAAACGCAGCCGCGACAGCGTGCAGATCCTGCTGCCGCTGATCAAAGAGCTGGCGCAGGCGCACCCGCCGAAAGCACAGAAGAAAAAGTAGCCCGCCAAAAAACAGGGCCCAGCATTGCTGAGCCCTGTCGTGTGATTCGCCTCGTTTAGCCTTCGTGCAGGCCGCACTCGCGCTTCAGCCCGAAGAAACGCGTCTCTTCCTCGCTCATACCCGGTTCCCACTTCTGGGTGGTATGGGTATCGCCTACCGACAGGTAACCCTGCTCCCACAGCGGATGATAGCTCAGCCCGTGCTCGGTCAGATACTGGTAAATCTTGCGGTTGTCCCAGTCGATGATCGGCAGGATTTTGAACACCCCGCGCTGCACCGCCAGCACCGGCAGATTGGCGCGGCTGCCGGACTGCTCGCGCCGCAGGCCGGCGAACCAGCTCTGCGCCCCCAGCGTCTCCAGCGCGCGGTTCATCGGTTCGACCTTGTTGATCTGGTTGTACTTTTCAATCCCTTCCACGCCCTGTTCCCACAGCTTGCCGTAGCGCGCCTCTTGCCAGGCGGGAGACTGTTCGGCGCGGAACACCTGCAGATTCAGCTTCAGTTGATCGGTCAGTTGATCGATAAAGCGGTAGGTTTCCGGGAACAGGTAACCGGTGTCGGTCAGGATCACCGGGATATCCGGCCGGATGCGCGTCACCAGGTGCAGACACACCGCCGCCTGAATGCCGAAACTGGACGAGAGTACGAACTCGCCGGGCAGATGCTCCAGCGCCCATGCAACGCGCTGTTCGGCACTGAGGGTCTCCAGTTGGCCGTTGACCACCGCCAATGCCAGCGCCTGCCCGGATTTGGGCAACGCGTTCAGCGCCGCCAGATCGAATTCAGCCATGTTGTCTCTCCTGCTACTTGAAATTACCTGTGCGGCCCCTCTGCCCAGGGGCCGCCCGGCCTCACTCCCAGAAATCCCGCGCCGGATCCAGCACCGGTTTGACGATGCCCGCGCGAACGGTGAAGTCGCCGAAGCCTTCGCCGGCGTTGCGCTCCTTCGCCCAGCGCCCCACCAACAGGTCGATTTCGCTCAGGATCTCGTCTTCGTTGATGTTCTCGCGGTACATGCGCGGAATGCGCGTGCCTTCGCGGTTGCCGCCCAAATGCAGGTTATAGCGGCCGACCGCCTTGCCCACCAGCCCCAGCTCCGCCAGCAGCGCGCGGCCGCAGCCGTTCGGGCAGCCGGTGATGCGCAGCACGATATGCTCGTCGCCCACCCCGTGCCGATGCATGATCCCTTCCACCTTGGTGACGAACTGCGGCAGGAAGCGCTCGGCCTCCGCCATCGCCAACGGGCAGGTCGGGAACGATACGCAGGCCATCGAGTTCTTGCGTTGCTCGCTGATCTCGTCGTCGATCAGGCCATGATCGCGCGCCAGGGCTTCGATCTTCGCCTTCTCACTTTCCGGCACGCCGGCGATGATCACGTTTTGGTTCGCCGTCAGACGGAAGTCGCCTTTATGGATCTTGGCGATCTCCGCCATGCCGGTCTTCAGCGGGCGCCCCGGATAGTCCAGCAGGCGGCCGTTCTCGATAAACAGCGTCAGGTGCCACTGCTCGTCGATGCCCTTCACCCAACCGATGCGATCGCCGCGGCCGGTGAATTCATACGGCCGGATCGGCGCGAAGGTGATGCCGGCGCGCTTTTCCACTTCGGCGCGGAAAACGTCCACCCCGACGCGCTCCAGCGTGTATTTGGTTTTGGCGTTCTTGCGATCGGTTCGGTTACCCCAGTCGCGCTGCGTGGTCACCACGGCCTCCGCGACCGCCAGCGTATGTTCGAGCGGAATGTAGCCGAACTCGCTGGCCTGGCGCGCGTAGGTTTTCTTGTTGCCGTGCTCGATGGACAACCCGCCGCCCACCAGCAGGTTGAAACCTACCAGCTTGCCGTTTTCGGCGATCGCCACGAAGTTCATGTCGTTGGCGTGCAGATCGACGTCGTTCTGCGGCGGGATCACCACCGTGGTTTTGAACTTACGCGGCAGGTAGGTCGGCCCCAGAATCGGCTCTTCGTCGGTAGTGGCCACCTTCTCCTGATCCAGCCACACCTCGGCGTAGGCGCGGGTGCGCGGCAGCAGATGTTCGGAGATCTTCTTCGCCCACTCGTAGGCTTCCTGATGCAGTTCGGACTCCACCGGGTTGGAGGTGCACAGCACGTTGCGGTTCACGTCGTTGGCGGTCGCCAGCGCGTCCAGCCCCAGGCGGTTCAGCAGTTGGTGCACCGGTTTGACGTTGCCTTTCAGAATGCCGTGAAACTGGAACGTCTGGCGGTTGGTGATGCGAATGCTGCCGTACAGCGTGCTCTCCTGCGCAAACTTGTCGATGCCCAGCCACTGCTGCGGGCTGATGATGCCGCCCGGCAGGCGGCAGCGCAGCATCATGGCGTGGCGCGGCTCCAGCTTCTGCTCGGCGCGTTCGGCGCGAATATCGCGGTCATCCTGCTGATACATGCCGTGAAAACGGATCAACAGGAAGTTGTCACCGTTGAAGCCGCCGGTCAGGCCGTCGTTCAAATCTTCGGCGATGGTGCCGCGCAGGAAGTGGCTCTCCTTCTTCATGCGCTCCGCATCGGCCAGTTTGCCTTCGACTACCAAAGGCCCGGGGTGTTTATCACTCATCAGTAAACATCTCGCTGATAACGGCGCTCAAGGCGCAGCTCACTTAAAAATTCATCCGCCTGCTCGGTATCCATGCCACCGTGCTCGGCCACCAGTTCCAGTAATGTGTTTTCCACGTCTTTCGCCATGCGATTGGCATCGCCGCAGACGTAAATGTGCGCGCCTTCCTGAATCCAGCGCCACACTTCCGCGCCCTGTTCGCGCAGTTTGTCTTGTACGTATATTTTATGTTGTTGGTCGCGGGACCAGGCCAGATCGATGCGGGTCAGCAGGCCGTCTTTCACGTAGCGCTGCCATTCGACCTGATACAGGAAATCTTCGGTGAAGTGCGGGTTGCCGAAGAACAGCCAGTTCTTGCCGCCGGCGCCGTCGGCGTCGCGCTGCTGCATAAAGGCGCGGAACGGCGCGATGCCGGTGCCCGGGCCGATCATGATCACCGGCGCTTCCGGATTGGCCGGCAGGCGGAAGTTGTCGTTGTGTTCGATAAACACCCGCACGTCGCCGTCCTCCTCCAGGCGATCCGCCAGGAAGCCGGAGGCGCCGCCGCTGCGGGCGCGCCCGTCGATGTCGTAACGCACCACGCCCACGGTGATGTGCACTTCGCTTTCGTTCTCCGCCTGCGAAGAGGCGATGGAGTACAGGCGCGGCGTCAGCGGGCGCAGCAGGCCAACCAGCTGTTCGGCGCTCAGGTCCGCCGGCGCCTGACGCACCATGTCGACGATCGGCGTGTTGTGCGCATAGTGCTGCAGCGCGGCTTTATCCGCCAACAGGCCGATCAGCGTTTCATCGCGCGACAGCGCGGCGTATTTATCGACGATCGGCGTGGTGTTCTGCGTCAGTTCGAAATGGCTGCGCAGCGCCTGCGCCAGCGGCAGGGTTTGCCCTTCCACCTCGACCGGCTCGTCGCCTTTCAGCCACAATAGCTGCACCAGTTCATCCACCAGCGCCGGATCGTTGTCGAACCATACGCCGAGCGCATCGCCCGGCTGATAGCGCAGGCCGGAGTCACCCAGATCGATCTCGATATGGCGCACGTCTTTATCCGACGCACGGCCGGTAATTTTCTGATTGACCGCCAGTTGGGCGGTGAGCGGCTGTTCCTTGCTGTACGGGCTGCTGTCGATCAGATCGACCGCGCCGCTGGCCAACACGCCCGGCGCGGCGCTTTCCGCCGGCGCGCGCGCCTTCAGCACCGATACCACCTGTTTACGCCAGGCGGCGGCCAGTTCCTGGTACTCCACGTCGGCGTCCACGCGCTCCACCAGGCGCTCGGCGCCCAGCTCGGCCAGCTTGCCGTCGAAATCCTTACCAGACTGGCAGAAATTCTCATAAGAGGTGTCGCCCAGCCCGAACACCGCAAAAGCGGTATCATTCAGCTTCGGCGCCTTCTTCGAGAACAGGAATTTATGCAGCGCCACCGCTTCTTCCGCCGGTTCGCCCTCACCCTGCGTGGAGGCGACGATCACCAGCAGGCGCTCTTGAGCTATCTGCTTGAACTTGTAGTCGCCGGCGCTGATCAGCGTGGCGCTCAGATTGGCGGCCAGCAGATCGTCGCGCAGCTGCTCCGCCAGGCGGCGCGCATTGCCGGTCTGCGAAGCGGAAATGATGGTGATGCCGGCGGCAGCCGCAGGGGCGACAGGCGCAATGGCCACGGCTCCGGGCTGTTGATTGACCATGCCCCAAAAATAGCCGGACAGCCACGCCAGCTGCGTCGGAGAATAGTCGCCGATCGTCGCCTGCAGGCGCGCCAGCTGTTCGGGCGTCAGCGGGAGCAAAGATGTTGGAGGAGCCTGAGTCGTCATTGCTGTACTTATTTCCTATACTTAGCGCCTTTCCTGCCAGGCGCGCGCCAGTGTCAGTCGCTGTCTCTTCGCTGCGTCGGGTGTGCGGAAAAGATCAGGAGAGTTTGTAAGGTTACCGAGCAGAATAGCAACGATTAAATAAGGGATAGCAATAAATCATAACCAAAATGACTAAGCTGTTTTTCTGGTAAGGGATAACGCTTAAACCGTTAAACAAAGTTTTTTATCCAGATGAAATTAAAGCGCTTTTTTTCATCGTTTTTTCACCGTTCAACATTTCGGCTCATTACCCCAGCCGATAGGTGCCGCAAACACCAAACAAAAAAAGTGTTAACCGGGCGCGGTTATCGCGGCGCTAGACCATAACGGTATAAATGGCAAGCAGACGCGCTTTCCGGTACTATGCGGCGGTTTTTGAGTCAATGAGGCCGTAATAATGGCAACCACGCTGTTTAAAGATTTTCAGTTTGAAGCCGCACACCGTTTGCCGCACGTGCCGGAGGGCCATAAATGCGGCCGCCTGCATGGGCATTCGTTTATGGTGCGTCTGGAAGTGACCGGTGAAGTGGACCCCCACACCGGTTGGGTGATGGATTTCGCCGAGCTCAAGGCTGTGTTTTCCCCGATCTGGGAGCGGTTGGATCACCATTATCTGAACGATATTCCAGGATTGGAAAATCCCACCAGCGAAGTGCTCGCCGCCTGGATTTGGCAGCAGCTCAAGCCCCAGTTGCCGGAACTGACTGCGGTGATGGTGAAAGAGACCTGTACTGCGGGATGCGTATATAAAGGTTAAAAGAAAGGGCGCCGCAAAGGCGCCCTGATTTTAGGCGATGTTCAGATACTTGTGGGTCTGCATCGACAGCCGCCAGTTGCGCGCGATGCAGGTCTCGATGCACAGGCGGGTCGCTTCTTCTTTCTGGCTGATCGGCTGCAGCGCAATAATCCGTGCCTTGTCGTCCTGCAGCGTCGCCAGCAGCGCGTCCAGCGCCTCGATGTCGCGCTCGCGCGCCACCGGATGCTTCACCTCGTCGGCGCGCCGCAGCGCCTGATCCAACACCTTCATGCCGCCGCGCATATTCACCTTCGGCGAAACCGTCACCCAGGTTTTGGCGGAACAGCGAATGTCGTGGGTGCCGCTGGTCTCAATCTGGCAGCCGTAGCCATGCTGTTCGAACAGCTCGGTCAGCGGCGTCAGATCGTAGATGCAGGGTTCGCCGCCGGTGATCACCACATGGCGCGCGGTGTAACCTTGTTGGCGCATCACCGCCAGCAGCTGCTCGGCGCCGGCATTGCCCCAGGCGTCGCTTTCCTCTGTTTTGACCAGGATCCGTTGCAGGTCGACTTCCCGATTGGCTTCCTTTTCCCAGGTATGTTTGGTATCGCACCAACTGCACCCTACCGGGCAGCCCTGCAGGCGGATAAAAATGGCCGGCACGCCGGTGAAAAAGCCTTCGCCCTGCAAGGTTTGGAACATCTCATTGATCGGGTACTGCATCGGTTTCTCAATCTGGAAAAGTAAAAAGCGATTATCGCAGATTCCGGCCCGCCGACCAAACGGCCAAAATTGTATTAAATTTTATTCTCCGCGCCGCCGCCAGCATATCCCACCGCCAATGGCGTTTAATTAATTTGTTCGACGGGTTCTGATCTTTCATTCACGGTGTAACCTGCTTCGCAAAAACAACATTTATTTAACGCATAAGATAAATATATTTGACATAAAGCGCCGACACGCAGATGTATATACAAGCAAACACAAGCCGAGCGCCAGTTTCGGCCACGTTCCATCCATCACGACTACATCTGCGTTTAGAGGGTGCCATGACTCATTCCACCAGCGAGTTGAACATTCAGCAGGCCATCGACGACAGCAAGTTTTCGCTGTTTCACTGGACTCTGATCATTCTCGGATTCCTGATCCTCGCCATCGACGGTTTCGATACCGCCGCCATGGGCTATATCGCCCCCTCGGTCGCCAAAGACTGGGGCATCGTCAAACAGGATCTGGGGCCGGTGCTGAGCGCTGCGCTGCTGGGGCTGTCGCTCGGCGCGCTGATCGCCGGGCCAATCTCCGATCGCATCGGCCGCAAGCGCGTGCTGGTGTTTTCCTGCCTGTTCTTCGGCCTGTCGAGCCTGGCCACCGCCTACGCCGGCTCGCTCAATAGCCTGACGTTATGGCGTTTCCTCACTGGCCTCGGGCTGGGAGCGGCAATGCCCAACGCCATCACGCTGATCTCCGAATACGCGCCGCAGCGCTGCCGTTCACTGGCGATCAATACCATGTACTGCGGCTTTCCGCTGGGCGCGGCCGGCGGCGGTGCCATTTCATCGTGGCTGATCCCGAGCTACGGCTGGCACAGCGTGCTGTTGCTCGGCGCCATTGCGCCGCTGGCGTTGACGGTCTTGCTGATCCTGCTGCTGCCGGAATCGGTCAAATATATGGTCAACCGCGGGCAGGATGCGGCGAAGATCAAGCGCATCGCGCAACGCTTCGTCAGCCAGAGCCTCGACGGCGTAACGCGTTTTTACCTGTATGAAGAAAAGCTGACGCAGGCCAAGACCAGCGTCGGCCTGCTGTTCAGCCGCCCTTACCTGCTCGGCACGCTGATGCTGTGGGTGACCTACTTCATGGGGCTGGTGATCTACTACGTGTTGCTGAGCTGGATGCCAATCCTGATGCAGGGGCTGGGCTATCAGCTGGAACAGTCGGCGATGCTCACCTCGCTGTTCACCTTCGGCGGCACGCTCGGCATCCTGGTAGCCGGCTGGCTGATGGATCGCTGGAATGCGCACAAGGTCGTCTCGAGCGGCTTTGTCGTCACCGCCCTGCTGATCGTGGCGATGGCGACCGAAGACAAACAGATCGTATTGCTGGGCGCCTTCATCTTCCTGATGGGCGTCACCATGAACGGTGCGCAGTCCGGGCTGCAAACGCTGGCGGCCACCTTCTACCCCACCCACAGCCGCGCCACCGGCATCGCCTGGATGCAGGGCATCGGCCGCTTCGGCGGCGTCGCCGGCACCATGATGGGCGCCCAACTGCTGGCGATGCAGTGGGAAGTGCAGAGCATCCTGATGTTCCTGTGCGTACCGGCGCTGATCGCCGCCATCGCCACGGTGTGCAAGATGAGCCGCAAGCCGATGCTGCAACCGGCCGCCTGACCCCTGCAAGCCCGCCCACGGCGGGCTTTGTTCTTGCGGTGATAGGGCTTGTTTATCCTCCGCCGCCAACTGTAATCAGTCTGTAAAAATATTGTGACTAGCCGCCCAAAAATGAGTCAATTTTAATTCATTTTTGCCGAACAGCTCACTTTTCTCCGGCTTTTCGCACATGAAGCCGGTGATGAAAAATTGCATATCAACTTGATATAAAAAGAAAATAACTTTTTCTTATGCCACTTTTCAGCGACAACTGGTCAGTGTTGCATATGCTTGTACATACAAGTATATGTTAATAAGCCCTACGCATTGTTATGCCGTGGTACTCATCCCCACCGCGGCATGGAATCTGCACCGATACTGTTTGAGGAAACTGCTGTGACTACAAATAACAAAGTTCGCAATGTCGATGTACGCGCGCCACGCGGCACACAATTAAACGCAAAAAGCTGGCTGACCGAAGCGCCGTTACGCATGCTGATGAACAACCTCGATCCTGAAGTTGCGGAGAACCCACACGAGCTGGTGGTGTACGGCGGCATCGGCCGCGCCGCACGCGACTGGGATTGCTACGACAAGATCGTCGAAACCCTGAAAACGCTGGAAGAAGACGAAACCCTGCTGGTGCAGTCCGGCAAGCCGGTCGGCGTCTTCAAAACCCACAGCAACGCCCCGCGCGTGCTGATCGCCAACTCCAACCTGGTGCCGCACTGGGCGACCTGGGAACACTTCAACGAACTGGACGCCAAAGGCTTGGCCATGTATGGCCAGATGACCGCCGGCAGCTGGATCTACATCGGCAGCCAGGGCATCGTTCAGGGCACCTATGAGACCTTCGTCGAAGCGGGCCGCCAGCATTACGACGGCAGCCTGCAGGGCCGCTGGGTACTGACTGCCGGCCTGGGCGGCATGGGCGGCGCGCAGCCGCTGGCCGCGACGCTGGCAGGCGCCTGCTCGCTGAACATCGAATGTCAGCAGAGCCGCATCGATTTCCGCCTGAAAACCCGCTACGTCGATGAGCAGGCCAACGATCTGGACGACGCGCTGGCCCGCATCAAGAAATACACCTCAGAGGGCAAAGCCATCTCCATCGCCCTGTGCGGCAACGCGGCGGAAATTCTGCCTGAGCTGGTTCGCCGCGGCGTGCGCCCGGACATGGTCACCGATCAGACCAGCGCCCACGATCCGCTGAACGGCTACCTGCCGAAGGGCTGGAGCTGGGAAGAGTATCGCCAGCGCGCCCAGACCGAGCCGGCTAAAGTGGTCGCCGCCGCCAAACAGTCGATGGCCGATCACGTCAAAGCCATGCTGGCGTTCCAGCAGATGGGCGTGCCGACCTTCGACTACGGCAACAACATCCGCCAGATGGCGAAAGAAACCGGCGTCGACAACGCCTTCGACTTCCCGGGCTTCGTGCCGGCCTACATCCGTCCGCTGTTCTGCCGCGGTATCGGGCCGTTCCGCTGGGCGGCGCTGTCCGGCGATCCGCAGGACATCTACAAAACCGACGCCATGGTGAAAGAGCTGATCCCGGATGACGAACACCTGCACCGCTGGCTGGACATGGCGCGCGAGCGCATCAGCTTCCAGGGCCTGCCGGCGCGCATCTGCTGGGTTGGCCTCGGCCAGCGCGCCAAGCTGGGCCTGGCGTTCAACGAGATGGTGCGCCGCGGCGAACTGTCCGCCCCGATCGTCATTGGCCGCGACCACCTGGACTCCGGCTCCGTTTCCAGCCCGAACCGTGAAACCGAAGCGATGAAAGACGGTTCCGATGCGGTTTCCGACTGGCCGTTGCTGAACGCCCTGCTGAACACCGCCAGCGGCGCCACCTGGGTTTCCCTGCACCACGGCGGCGGCGTCGGCATGGGCTTCTCCCAACACTCCGGCATGGTGATCGTCTGCGACGGCACAGACGAGGCCGCCGAGCGCATCGCCCGCGTCCTGCACAATGACCCGGCTACCGGGGTCATGCGTCACGCCGACGCCGGTTACGATATCGCTATCGACTGCGCCCGTGAGCAAGGCCTGAACCTGCCGATGGTTGCCGCGACCCAAGGAGAAAAAGCATGAAAGCGCTGACTATTCGCCCAGGCAAACTGACGCTAGCCCAGCTACGCGACGTCTATCAACACCCGGTGACGCTGACGCTGGACGACAACGCCTACGCGCCAATCCAGCAGAGCGTGGCCTGCGTGGAACGCATCGTTGAAGAAAACCGCACCACTTACGGCATCAACACCGGATTTGGCCTGCTGGCTTCGACGCGCATCGCCCGCGACGATCTGGAAAACCTGCAGCGTTCGATCGTGCTGTCACACGCCGCCGGCGTGGGCGAGCCGACCGACGACAACCTGGTGCGCCTGATCATGGTGCTGAAGATCAACAGCCTGTCGCGCGGCTTCTCCGGCATTCGTCTGGAAGTCATTCAGGCGCTGATCGCGCTGGTCAACGCCGAAGTTTATCCGCATATTCCGCTGAAAGGCTCCGTCGGCGCCTCCGGCGACCTGGCGCCGCTGGCGCACATGAGCCTGGTGCTGCTGGGCGAAGGCCAGGCGCGCCATCAGGGCCAATGGCTGCCGGCGACCGAAGCGCTGGCCAAAGCCGGCCTGAAACCGCTGACGCTGGCGGCGAAAGAGGGCCTGGCGCTGCTGAACGGCACCCAGGTCTCCGCCGCCTTCGCGCTGCGCGGCCTGTTCGATGCCGAAGATCTGTTCGCCGCCGCGACCGTGGCGGGCAGCCTGACGGTGGAAGCGGCGCTGGGCTCTCGCAGCCCGTTCGATGCGCGTATCCACGAAGTGCGCGGCCAGCGCGGCCAGATCGACGCCGCCCTCGCCTATCGCCACCTGCTCGGCGCGCGCAGCGAAGTCTCCGACTCGCACCGCAACTGTGAAAAAGTGCAGGATCCTTACTCCCTGCGCTGCCAGCCACAGGTAATGGGCGCCTGCCTGACGCAGATCCGCCAGGCCGCCGAGGTGCTGGAAATTGAAGCCAACGCCGTCTCCGATAACCCGCTGGTGTTCGCCGAACAGGGCGACGTGCTGTCCGGCGGCAACTTCCACGCCGAACCGGTAGCGATGGCCGCCGATAACCTGGCGCTGGCGTTTGCCGAAATCGGTTCGCTGTCCGAGCGCCGCATCTCGCTGATGATGGACAAGCACATGTCGCAGCTGCCACCGTTCCTGGTGGAGAACGGCGGCGTGAACTCCGGCTTCATGATCGCCCAGGTGACCGCCGCGGCACTGGCCAGCGAAAACAAAGCGCTGGCGCACCCGTCGAGCGTCGACAGCATTCCGACCTCCGCCAACCAGGAAGACCACGTCTCCATGGCGCCGGCCGCCGGTCGCCGCCTGTGGAGCATGGCGGACAACGTGCGCGGCATTCTGGCGGTCGAATGGCTGGCCGCCTGCCAGGGCCTGGATTTCCGCAACGGCCTGAAGACCTCGGAAGGTCTGGAGCAGGCGCGCCGTCTGCTGCGCGAGCATGTCAGTTTCTACGACAAGGATCGTTTCTTCGCCCCCGACATTGAAGCCGCCAGCCAACTCTTGGCGGCCGGTCACCTGACATCGCTGCTGCCTGCGGCGCTGCTGCCTAGCCAGGCATAATCATCACACACTGAATCACGCAGTTTGTTCTGCCCCGCCGGGTGCGTTCCACCCGGCGCGGGCAGCGCGTGCCTGTTCGGCAAACACTTAACGGGAAGCAACATGCGTAACGAAACGACACAACTCAGACGCGGACTAAACGCGCGGCACATCCGTTTCATGGCTCTCGGCTCGGCGATCGGCACCGGCCTGTTCTACGGCTCCGCCGGCGCCATCCAACTGGCCGGCCCGGCCGTGCTGCTGGCCTACCTGGTGGGCGGCGCGGCGGTGTTCATGGTGATGCGCGCGCTGGGTGAAATGGCGGTGCACCAGCCGGTTTCCGGCTCGTTCGGCCACTACGCCAGCCACTATCTCGGCCCGCTGGCCGGGTTCCTCACCGGTTGGACCTACACCTTCGAAATGGTGATCGTCGCCCTGGCGGACGTCACCGCCTTCGGCATTTATATGGGGCTGTGGTTCCCGGAGGTCGCCCAGTGGGTCTGGGTGCTCAGCATCATTCTGTTTATCGGCGCGCTCAACCTGTGCAGCGTCAAAGTGTTCGGTGAGCTGGAATTTTGGCTGTCGCTGGTCAAGGTCGCCGCCATCGTGGCGATGATCGTCGGCGGCGCGGCGGTGATGCTGTTCGGCTTCGGCCAAACCCAGCACGCCACCGGTATCAGCAACCTGTGGCAGCACGGCGGCTTTATGCCTAACGGCATGGGCGGCGTGGTCGCGTCATTGGCGGTGGTGATGTTCGCCTTCGGCGGCATCGAGATCATCGGCATTACCGCCAGCGAGGCGAAAGACCCCGCCAAAGTGCTGCCGAAGGCGATCAACGCCGTGCCGGTGCGAATCCTGCTGTTTTACGTGCTGACGCTGACGGTGCTGATGGCGATCTACCCGTGGAACAGCATCGGCCAGAACGGCAGCCCGTTCGTTGAGATCTTCAGCAACCTCGGCATCAGCTCCGCCGCCAACGTGCTGAACGTGGTGGTGATCACCGCCGCCATCTCGGCCATTAACAGCGACATCTTCGGCGCCGGCCGCATGATGTACGGCATGGCGCAAGACGGCCAGGCGCCGCGCAGCTTCACCAAACTGACTGCCAGCGGCGTGCCGTGGATGACGGTGCTGGTGATGTCGATCGCCCTGCTGCTGGCGGTGGTGCTCAACTACCTGATCCCGGAGAAGGTTTTCATGATCATCGCCTCGATCGCCACCTTCGCCACCGTCTGGGTGTGGCTGATGATCCTGCTGTCGCAGATCGTCATGCGCCGCACGCTGTCGCCGGCGGAAACCCGTCAGCTGAGCTTCCCGGTGCCATGGTGGCCGGTGGCGCCGGCATTGGCGACCGCCTTTATGGCATTTGTCATCGGCCTGCTCGGCTACTTCGAAGAGAGCCGCATCGCGCTGTACGTCGGGCTGGTGTGGATCGCTTTACTCACCGTGGCTTACTGGCTGTGGGTGCGCAAGAAAGGCGGCGGCTCGCCGGTGAGCGCGGCAACGCAGCAGATGTAACGCTCGCTTCTGATAAAACCCGCTGCGGCGGGTTTTTTATTGCGCTTTTGGCCAAACGCCGGCCATAAAAAAACCCGCCGAAGCGGGTTTTTATTCAGCAACCGAATCGGTCGAACTTACTGGCCTTTAACTTCTTTCAGGCCGTTGAACGGCGCACGGTCACCCAGCGCTTCTTCGATACGGATCAGTTGGTTGTATTTGGCAACGCGGTCAGAACGGCTCATAGAACCGGTTTTGATCTGGCCAGCCGCAGTCCCTACCGCCAGGTCAGCGATGGTCGCGTCTTCGGTTTCACCGGAACGGTGAGAGATCACCGCGGTGTAGCCAGCGTCTTTCGCCATCTTGATAGCAGCCAGGGTTTCGGTCAGAGAACCGATCTGGTTGAATTTGATCAGGATGGAGTTAGCGATGCCTTTCTCGATGCCTTCTTTCAGGATCTTGGTGTTGGTCACGAACAGATCGTCGCCCACCAGCTGGATTTTGTCGCCCAGAACTTTGGTCTGGTAAGCGAAGCCCGCCCAGTCGGATTCATCCAGGCCGTCTTCGATAGACACGATTGGGTACTGTTTGGTCAGATCTTCCAGGAAGTGAGTGAACTCTTCGGAAGTGAAGGCTTTATTGCCTTCGCCGGCCAGCACGTATTTACCGTCTTTGTAGAATTCGGAAGCCGCACAGTCCATCGCCAGGGTCACGTCTTTGCCCAGCTCGTAGCCCGCCGCTTTTACCGCTTCAGCGATAACCGCCAGCGCTTCGGCGTTGGAACCCAGGTTTGGTGCATAGCCACCTTCGTCGCCCACGGCGGTGTTCATGCCTTTGGCTTTCAGAACTTTCGCCAGGTGGTGGAACACTTCAGAACCGATGCGCACCGCTTCTTTCAGGGTTTTCGCGCCAACCGGCTGAATCATGAATTCCTGAATGTCGACGTTGTTGTCAGCGTGCTCGCCGCCGTTGATGATGTTCATCATCGGCAGTGGCATGGAGAATTTGCCTGGGGTGCCGTTCAGTTCAGCGATGTGCTCGTACAGCGGCATGCCTTTAGAGGCTGCGGCCGCTTTCGCTGCTGCCAGGGAAACCGCCAGAATGGCGTTGGCGCCGAAGTTGGATTTGTTCTCGGTGCCGTCCAGATCGATCATGATCTTGTCGATGTTCGCCTGGTCTTTGGCATCTTTACCCAGTACTGCCTGAGCAATCGGACCGTTTACTGCAGCAACGGCTTTCAGTACGCCTTTACCCAGGAAACGAGACTTGTCACCGTCACGCAGTTCCAGCGCTTCGCGGGAACCGGTAGAAGCACCTGACGGCGCAGCAGCCAGGCCTACGAAACCGCCTTCCAGATGAACTTCGGCTTCAACAGTCGGGTTACCGCGGGAGTCGATGATTTCACGACCGATGACTTTAACGATTTTGGACATTAGGTTTTCCTCAGTACAAGTTAAACTAAAACTCCAGACAAACAGCGCGCGGTTCTCACCGCGCGCCGCCTACCAAATATTTTATTTCACCTGGCGCTTCTGATGCTCGCCTGCGGCTTTCACGAAGCCGGCGAACAGCGGATGCCCATCACGCGGCGTAGACGTAAATTCCGGGTGGAACTGACAGGCTACAAACCACGGGTGATTCGGCAGTTCAATGATCTCGACCAGCTTGTTGTCGGCGGAACGACCGGCGACACGCAGCCCTGCGGCTTCGATCTGCTTCAACAGCATGTTGTTAACTTCGTAACGGTGACGGTGACGCTCGACAATGGTCGGTTCGCCGTACAGCTGACGCACCAGGCTGTTGTCGATCAGGTTGCACTGTTGGCCACCTACGCGCATCGTGCCGCCCAAATCGCTTTCTTCGCTGCGCACTTCGACGTTGCCGTCTTCGTCGCGCCATTCGGTGATCAACGCCACCACCGGGTACTTACAGTCTGGCATAAACTCGGTGGAGTTGGCGTTTTCCATGCCCGCCACGTTGCGAGCGAACTCCATCAACGCCACCTGCATGCCCAGGCAAATGCCCAGGTAAGGAATGTTGTTCTCGCGCGCATAGCGTGCGGTCATCACTTTGCCTTCCACGCCGCGGTAGCCGAAGCCGCCCGGGATCAGGATCGCATCCAGCCCTTTCAGCACTTCCACGCCGCGGGTTTCCACGTCCTGCGAGTCGATCAGCTTGATGTTCACGGTCAGACGGTTTTTCAGCCCGCCGTGCTTCAGCGCTTCGATCACCGACTTGTAGGCGTCCGGCAGCTCAACGTATTTGCCGACCATACCGATGGTCACTTCGCCGCCCGGATTGGCTTCTTCGTAGATCACCTGTTCCCATTCGGCCAGGTTGGCTTCCGGTGCGTTCAAGCTGAATCGTTTACAAATATAATCGTCCAGCCCCTGAGATTTCAATAGGCCTGGGATTTTATAAATAGAATCAACGTCTTTCAGAGAGATAACCGCTTTTTCCGGCACGTTGCAGAAAAGCGCGATTTTAGCGCGTTCGTTAGCAGGAACCGCGCGATCGGAACGGCAAATCAGCACATCCGGCTGAATACCGATGGAAAGCAGCTCTTTTACGGAATGCTGGGTCGGCTTGGTTTTCACTTCACCAGCTGCCGCCATGTACGGCACCAGCGTCAGGTGCATGTACAGAGTGTGCTCGCGGCCCACTTCCACCGCCATCTGACGGATGGCCTCGAGGAACGGCAGCGATTCGATATCGCCGACGGTGCCGCCGATTTCCACCAGCACCACATCGTGGCCTTCGCCACCTTCGATGATGCGCTCTTTGATCGCGTTGGTGATGTGCGGAATGACCTGCACGGTCGCACCCAAATAGTCGCCGCGGCGTTCTTTACGCAGCACGTCGGAGTAGATGCGGCCGGTGGTGAAGTTGTTGCGACGCGACATTTTGGTGCGGATGAAGCGCTCGTAGTGACCCAAATCCAGATCGGTTTCTGCGCCGTCTTCGGTGACGAAAACTTCCCCATGCTGAATCGGGCTCATGGTGCCCGGATCCACGTTGATGTACGGGTCCAGTTTCATGATGGTAACGTTGAGGCCACGGGCTTCAAGAATAGCCGCCAGAGAGGCTGCGGCAATGCCTTTACCCAGAGAGGATACGACCCCGCCGGTCACAAAAATATAATTAGTTGTCATGCTGAACCTGAGAGTTTAGGTTTAAAGACGATGGAAGAACCAGGACGGGAAAGTAGTATACCCGAACCTCTCCTGACCTACAAACGATCGTTTTGCTGTCCATCATCTCGGCCGCCCTCCCGTGTTCATCAGGGTTTACTCCGCCGGCGCCGCCTAAACCCTCCAGGTAAAACAAAGAGTTAGCAGAGAAAATTTCTTTTTACCGCCCCTCGGGAGCGATAAAACGCCTTAGATTTCAGTTTGTTGCCCTTTTGCTGCCGCCGGCAGCCATGCGCCTCTAACCTGACCGAAAGCTTAACCGTTTCAGCTTGAGCGAACCTTGTCGGCGATCAACATTGTCGCGGCGATTCAACTTTCCTGACGTTTCACCTGCTGCCAGGCCTCTTCCATCTGCTCCAGCGTGGCGTCTTCAAGCCGCAGCCCGCTTTGCTGGACAATCTCTTCCACCTGGCGGAAGCGGCGCTCGAACTTGCGGTTCGCCGCCTGCAGCGCGTTCTCCGCCTTGTGGCCTAAATGGCGCGACAGGTTCACCGTGGCGAACAGCAGATCGCCGATCTCCTCTTCCAGCTTGCTCTCGTCGACCACCGCCTGGCGGGCTTCGTGCATCACTTCGTCGATCTCTTCGTACACTTTGTCCAGCACCGGGCCCAGGGTATTCCAGTCGAAGCCGACCGAGGCGCAGCGTTTCTGGATCTTGTGCGCTTTCATCAACGCCGGCAGCGCCTGCGGAATATCGTCCAGCACCGAGTGCAGCGCTTTCTCGGCGCGCTCACCGGCCTTCAGCTGCTCCCAGCGCGCCGCCACGGCTTCGCTGTCTCCGCCCTCGGCGTCGCCGAAGATGTGCGGGTGACGGCGCTCCAGCTTGTCGCTGATGGCGGTACACACCTCATCGAAATCGAACAGCCCCTGCTCCTGCCCCATTTGCGCGTAGAACACCACCTGAAACAGCAAATCACCCAGCTCGTCGCGCAGATCGGCGTAGTCCTGCCGCTCGATGGCGTCCAGCACTTCGTAAGTCTCTTCCAACGTATAAGGCGCAATGGTGGCGAAGGTTTGCTTGCGGTCCCACGAGCAACCGATCTGCGGGTCGCGCAGCGTTTTCATGATGTTCAGCAGGCGCTGCAACGGAGTGGATTGGGTCATAAAAAATCTCTGAGAAAGCATGGGGACGCAGGGGAGCGCCCGCCGAATTCATGGATTTCGGGCCGCATCCGCTATCGATACGGCCCGAAAGGCGATGTGGGCTTAGTTGCCGTGCAGACGCTTGGCGTCTATCACGTCCGGCAGCTGGTTCAGCTTCGCCAGCACCCGGCTCAGCACCTGCTGGTTGTAGATTTCGATATCCATGTCGATGGTGGCCAACTGCTTCTTGGTGTCGCTGCGGCTGGCGACGCCCAGTACGTTGACCTTTTCGTTGGCCAGAATGGTGGTAATGTCGCGCAGCAGCCCGCTGCGATCGTTGGCCATCACGCGCACCACCAGCGAATAACCGCTGGAGTAGCTTTCACCCCATACCGCGTCGACGATGCGCTCCGGCGCGTGCGATTGCAGATCGACCAGCTGATCGCAGTCCGCACGGTGGATCGAAATACCGCGCCCCTGGGTGATAAAGCCGACGATGTCGTCGCCCGGGATCGGCTGGCAGCAGCGGGCGATGTGGTGCATCAGGTTGCCCACGCCCTCCACCACCACCCGGCCATTGTCCTTGTTGCGGGTCGGCGGCGGCGCTTTCTGCTGCACCAGCTGGCGCAGCGCCTCGCGATCCTGCTCTTCGGCGCTCGGCTTGTTGAACTTGCCCTGCAGGTAATTCACCATCTGGTTCAGGCGAATGTCCCCACCGCCGATCGCCGCCAACACCTCGTCCAGCGAGTTCATGTTGTAGCGCGGGATCAACAGCTTCTCGGCCTCTTTCAGGCTGATGCCGAGATGCTCCAGTTCGTTGTCCAGCATCTGACGACCGGCGAGGATGTTCTTGTCGCGATCCTGCTTGCGGAACCAGTTATGGATCTTCGAGCGCCCGCGGCTGGTGGTGACATAGCCCAGGTTCGGGTTCAGCCAGTCGCGGCTCGGGTTCGGCTGCTTCTGGGTGATGATCTCAATCTGATCGCCCATCTTCAGCTGATAGGTAAACGGCACGATGCGGCCGCCGATCTTGGCGCCGATACAGCGGTGACCGACGTCGCTGTGAATGTGGTAAGCGAAATCGAGCGGCGTGGAGCCGGCCGGCAGATCCACCACGTCGCCTTTCGGCGTAAACACATAGACCCGATCGTCGAACACCTGGCTGCGCACTTCGTCGAGCATCTCGCCGGAGTCCGCCATCTCTTCCTGCCAGGCGATGAGCTTGCGCAGCCAGGCGATGCGTTCTTCGTAGCCGGAGCGCACGGTCACGCCCGCGCCTTCTTTGTACTTCCAGTGCGCGGCCACGCCCAGCTCGGCGTCTTCATGCATTTGCCGGGTGCGGATCTGAATCTCGACGGTTTTGCCGCGCGGCCCCAGCACCACGGTGTGGATCGACTGGTAGCCGTTGGGTTTCGGGTTGGCGACGTAGTCGTCGAACTCGTCCGGCAGATGGCGGAAGTGGGTATGCACGATGCCCAACGCCGCATAGCAATCCTGCAGGCGCTCCGCCACGATGCGCACCGCGCGCACGTCGAACAGTTCGTCGAACGCCAGGTGCTTTTTCTGCATCTTGCGCCAGATGCTGTAGATGTGTTTCGGCCGCCCGTAGATCTCCACCCGAATGCCTTCGCTGGCCATTTCGGCGCGCAGCCCGGCGACGAAGTCGTCGATGAACTGTTCGCGATCGATGCGGCGCTCATGCAACAGCTTGGCGATGCGCTTGTATTCTTCCGGATGCAGGTAGCGGAAGCAGAAATCCTCCAGCTCCCACTTCAGCTGGCCGATGCCGAGCCGGTTGGCCAGCGGGGCATAGATGTTGGAACACTCTTTCGCCGCCAGCACGCGTTCGTCTTCCGGCGCGTCTTTCACCTCGCGCAGGTGGGCGATACGCTCCGCCAGCTTGATGACCACGCAGCGGAAATCCTCTACCATCGCCAACAGCATCCGGCGCACGTTGTCGACCTGTTCGGAGGCCATCGAGTCGTTTTGGGTGGCTTTCAGTTGGCGAATGGCGTCCATGTCGCGCACGCCGTGCACCAGCGCGACGATGCCGTTGCCGAACGCTTCGGTCAGGGTCTCTTCCTGCACGATGCCGGCGTCCACCAGCGGGAACAGCAGCGCGGCGCGCATGCTGTCGTTGTCCATGCTCAGCGTCGAGAGGATTTCCACCATCTCCAAACCGCGCCACAGCAGCAGCGAGGCGTCGGGATGGTTCTGGGTCTGCTGCTCACAATAACGCCAGGTTGCGGCCAATCGCTCACATGACTGCGGGTTAGGTAGCCCCAAGCCGGCTATCCACTCATCGAGAGCGAACTCACCCGCCGTATTCAGATGTGCACTTCTTACCGCAACCATAACTTCTCCCTACTTTGCAGCGACCTCTGGCGCGCGCTCGTTGATAAACAGCGCCATTGATTCAAGATGCCCCGTGTGCGGAAACATATCCAACATCCGCACGCGCGCAAGACGATAACCGGCGCTCAACAGCACTTTGCTGTCGCGAGCCAGCGTGGTGGGGTTACAGGAAACATACACCACCCGCGCAGGCGCCAGTTTTACAATGTGTGACATCACCCCGGCCGCACCGGCGCGGGCGGGATCCAGCATCACCTTATCAAACCCTTGTGCTGCCCAAGGTTGCCGCGCAACGTCGTCCTCCAAATTCTCGTGGAAGAACGATGCATTATTCAGCTTATTCTTATGTGCATTATATTGCCCATTCGCTACCAGCGTGGCAACACCTTCGATGCCCACCACCGCAGCGGCCCGGCGCGCCAGCGGCAGGGTGAAGTTACCCATGCCGCAGAACAGGTCCAGCACCCGATCATTGGGTTGAATATCGAGCCATTCAAGGGCCTGTGCCACCATTTGTTGGTTTACGGCGTCATTGACCTGAATAAAGTCGCGCGGGCTGAAGTCTAAGCGTAGCCCGTCAACCTGATAATACGGCGTGTCACCGCACAGTTTCTCCACGCGATCGCTGTCCGGCGCCAAATAGACGGCGACGTTTTCCCGCTCGCCAAACGCCAACAGCGCCTGCCGATCCGCCTCTTTCAGCGCGTCGAGATGGCGCAGCACCAGCAGCGGGCCGTTATCCGCCAGCACCAGCTCCACATGCCCCAGCCGCCGTACCGCCTGCAGCCCGCTCAGGCAGGCGCGCACCGGCGCCAGCAGCTGTTCCAGCTCCGGCCGCAGCACCGGGCAGTGCTCCACCGCCACCAGCTCGCTGGAGGCCGCCTGGCGAAAGCCCATCATCAGGCGCTGCAACTTCGGCTGCCACGCCAGGCTCAGGCGGGCGCGGCGGCGATAGCCGTATTCCGGGCCGGCGATCACCGGTTCCTGCTGCGGGGTCACCCCGGTTTCGCGGGCGATCATGCGCACCAGCGCCGCCGCCTTGCTCTGCTGCTGCAGCCCCTCATCCGCATGTTGCTGCTGGCAGCCGCCGCAGACGCCGAAATGCGGACAGCGCGGCGCCACCCGCTGCGGGCTGCGGCTCAGTAAGCGTTTGAGCTTGCCTTTGGCGAACTGGCGCTTATCTTCGGTCAGCTGGATTTCCGCCTGCTCGCCCGGCAATACGCCCGGCACGAACACCGCTTTGCCGTCGTGGCGCGCCACGCCCTGGCCGAAAGGATCGAGATCGCTCACCGTCACGGTGAAGATTTGTGAGCTCTGCCGGGTCGTCACGCGGCGTTTGGGAGAGTAGAATTGCGCCATATTTGTCGATTGTGTGCTGGTTCATTAAGCTAGTGTCAGCTGTCAATTCTCCCACATTGGAATCCCATGACCAAATACAGCCTGCGTGCGCGCATGATGATCCTGATTCTGGCCCCGACCTTGCTGATTGGTTTGCTGCTCAGCACCTTCTTCGTGGTGCACCGCTATAACGAGCTGCAGGAGCAATTGGTCGACGCCGGCGCCAGCATCATCGAGCCGCTGGCGGTGGCCAGCGAGTACGGCATGACGTTCCGCAGCCGCGAGTCGGTCAGGCAGTTGGTCAGTCTGTTGCACCGCCGCCATTCGGACATCGTGCGTTCGATCACCGTGTTCGATGCGCAGAACAATTTGTTCGTCACCTCCAATTATCACCACAACTTCGCTCAGCTGCAGCTGCCGAAAGGCGTGCCGTTGCCCACCGAGCTGATGCTCACCCGACGCGGCGATTCGCTGATCCTGCGCACGCCGATCCTGTCGGAAAGCCAGTATCCGGATGAAACCGCCGACGGCGGCAGCCATCCCGACAACAACCTGGGCTATGTGGCGATCGAGCTCGATCTGCAGTCGGTGCGGCTGCAGCAATACAAAGAGGTGTTCGTCTCCACCCTGCTGCTGTTGCTGTGCATGTGCATCGCCATCCTGTTCGCTTACCGCCTGATGCGCGACGTGACCGGCCCGATCCGCAACATGGTGAACACCGTCGACCGCATCCGCCGCGGCCAGCTCGACAGCCGCGTGGAGGGCTACATGCTCGGCGAGCTGCACATGCTGAAGAACGGCATCAACTCGATGGCGATGTCGCTTACCGCCTATCACGAAGAGATGCAGCAGAACATCGATCAGGCCACCTCCGACCTGCGTGAAACCCTGGAGCAGATGGAGATCCAGAACGTCGAGCTGGATCTGGCGAAAAAACGCGCGCAGGAGGCGGCGCGCATCAAGTCCGAATTCCTGGCCAACATGTCGCACGAGCTGCGTACTCCGCTCAACGGCGTGATCGGCTTCACCCGCCAGATGCTGAAAACCGATCTGAGCGCGACTCAGACCGATTATTTGCAGACCATCGAACGCTCGGCCAACAATCTGCTGACCATCATCAACGACGTGCTGGACTTCTCCAAGCTGGAGGCCGGCAAGCTGGTGCTGGAGCATATTCCGTTCGCCCTGCGTGAAACGCTGGACGAAGTGGTGGTGCTGCTGGCGCCCAGCGCCCACGATAAGGGGCTGGAGCTGACGCTGGATGTGCACAACGACGTGCCGGAGCAGGTGATCGGCGACTCGCTGCGCCTGCAGCAAATCATCACCAACCTGCTGGGCAACGCCATCAAGTTCACCGAAACCGGCAATATCGACATTCGCGTCGAGCTGCGCAAACAGCTGGATCGCCGGGTGGAAGTGGAGGTGCAGATCCACGACACCGGCATCGGCATCTCCGAACGCCAGCAGTCGCAGCTGTTCCAGGCGTTTCGTCAGGCGGACGCCAGCATCTCCCGCCGCCACGGCGGCACCGGGCTGGGGCTGGTGATCACGCAAAAACTGGTGAAGGAGATGGGGGGCGATATCTGCTTCCATAGCCAGTTAAACCGCGGCTCGACCTTCTGGTTCCACATCACGCTGGATCTGAACGAGGGCATGCTGTCGCTGGCGCCGAGCCTGCCGGATCTGAACGGCAAAACGCTGGCCTATGTCGAATCCAACCCGACGGCGGCGCAGGCGACGCTCAACATGCTCAGCGTTACGCAGCTGGTGATCACCCATTCGCCAACGCTGGCCCAGCTGCCGGCAGGCCATTATGACTTCCTGCTGGCCGGCGTGCCCATCCCGTTCCGTGCCAACATGGCGCAGCACGAGGACAAATTGCTGGCCTCGCTGAAGCTGGCCGATCGGGTGATTCTGGCGCTGCCGTGCCAGGCGCAGATCGATGCCGAGCTGCTTAAACAACAAGGCGCGCTCGGCTGTCTGATCAAGCCGATCACCAGCACCCGACTGTTCCCGCTGCTCCGGATGGAAGTGCCGGCACGCCTCACCGCGCAGCCTGAGCGTAAACGCCTGCCGCTAACGGTGATGGCGGTTGACGACAACCCGGCCAACCTGAAGCTGATCGGCACGCTGCTGGGGGAACAGGTAGAAAAAACCCTGCTGTGCGAGAGCGGTGAGGAAGCGCTGGCGCTGGCGCGCGACAACGTGCTGGATCTGATTCTGATGGACATTCAGATGCCGAAGATGGACGGCATTCACGCCAGCGAGCTGATCCGCCAGTTGCCGCATCACAACTCCACGCCGATCGTCGCCGTTACCGCCCATGCCGCCAGCGGCGAGCGCGAGCACCTGCTGCAGGCCGGAATGGACGACTATCTGGCCAAACCGATCGACGAAAAAATGCTGACCCGCGTGCTGTCGCGCTACCACAGCGGGGAAATGGAAAACGCCATCGCTGACGACACGCCGCTGTCGCTCGACTGGCCGCTGGCGCTGCGTCAGGCGGCCAACAAACCGGACCTGGCGCGCGATCTGCTGCAAATGCTGCTCGATTTCCTGCCGCAGGTGCGCGAACGGGTGCAGGCGCTGCTCGACGGCCAGCATGATGACGAAATCCTCGATTTGATCCATAAGCTGCACGGCAGCTGCAGCTACAGCGGCGTGCCGCGCCTCAAGCAGCTGTGTTTCTACCTCGAGCGGCAGCTGCGTCAGGGCATCACCAACGACGAACTGGAGCCGGAATGGCTGGAGCTGTTGGATGAGATTGAACTGGTGATCCACGCGGCGCGCGCGCATCTGGCGCAACCCGCCTGAATCCTCAGGCCATAACGCAAAAAGGCACGCCGCAGCGTGCCTTTGTTTTTAACGCCTGACGCTTATCACTGCGCCAGCAGGTACAGCTGGCTCTCGCCGCGCTGAATGTTCAACGCCAGCACCGACGGCTTGCTGTCGAGGATTTTACGCAGCTCACCCAGGTTCTGGATCGGCTGCTGGTTCACGCCCAGGATCACGTCGCCCTTTTTCAGGCCGATACGCGCCGCGGCGCTGCCGGCTTTCACGCTGTCGACCTTGACGCCCTTCACGTTTCCGACCTGGGTGTTGCTCAGCTCGGCGCCTTCGATGCCGGTGTAGATATTGCCCGAGGCCACCTGGGTCTGCGCGCTTTGCTCCAGCGTGACGTCAATCGTTACCGGCTTGCCGTCGCGAATAATGCCCAGCGACATCTTGCTGCCGACCGGCAGCGTGCCGATCTCCGCCCGGAACGAGGCGAAGCTGGAGATGGCCTTGCCGTTCATGGTGACGATCACGTCGCCGGCCTTGATGCCCGCCTTCGCCGCGGAAGACTTCGGCATCACCTGGCTGACGAAGGCCCCGCGCTGCGCGTCGACCTTCATCGCCTTAGCCAGCTCAGAGTTCAGCTCGGTACCCATGATGCCCAGCTCGCCGCGTTTCACCTGGCCATACTCGACCATTTGTGCCGTCAGGTTTTTCACCATGTTGCTCGGAATGGCGAAGCCGATACCGATGTTGCCGCCGTCCGGCGCCAGGATCGCGGTGTTGATGCCGATCAGCTCGCCGTTCAGGTTAACCAGCGCGCCGCCGGAGTTGCCGCGGTTGATCGCCGCATCGGTCTGGATAAAGTTTTCGTAGTTTTCGATGTTCAGGCCGCTGCGCCCCAGGGCGGATACGATGCCCGAGGTGGCGGTTTCACCCAGCCCGTACGGGTTGCCGATCGCCACGGTGTAATCGCCGACGCGCAGCTGATCGGAATCCGCCATCTTGATCGCCGTCAGGTTCTTGAAGTCTTTCAACTGGATAAGCGCGATATCGGAACGCGGATCCTTGCCGATCACCTTGGCGTCGAAACGGCGGCCGTCGCTCAGCTGCACCTGGATCTTGTTGGCGTTGTCCACCACGTGGTTATTGGTCACCACGTAGCCTTTGGCGGCATCGATGACCACCCCGGCGCCCAGCGCCTGGAATTTCTGCTGCGTGCCCTGCGGCTGGCCATCCGGCCCAGGCTGTTCGCCGCCCTGACACATCGGAGAACCCTGGAACGGCGAGCCGTCCTGGCAGAACGGCGAATCTTCGCCGAAGAACTGTTGGAACTGCTGCGGCATACGCGGCGTATTGACCGTGGTGCTGCCCTCAACGTTAATGCTCACCACGGAAGGCATTACCTTTTCCAGCATCGGCGCCAGGCTCGGCAGCTGTTGGGTGCTGGAAGAAGCGGTTTCAGCGGCGCTGGCCGTGACCGGGCCCATCGCCATACCGATACTGAATGCCAGTGCGCTCAGAACTAATGCGGTTTTTTTCATCTGTGTGTCTCTTATAAAGTCGTTCAAAAAGAATGATTGTCTTGCGTGCTTATTCAGAGTTAATTAATAGCCCGAAGTTCCGGCACAGATGATTGGCAATAGTAAACAAATATTGTCCGTCTTTACAAAACTCGAGACAGCCAACCGGTTGGAATTGCTGAAATTATTCTTCAGCTCAATTATTCCGCCGCCATCAATCGACGATATTCATCATAGGCGTAAAGGTCGGTCATTCCGCTGATATAGTCCTGCAATAAACGCGCGCGGAAATAATATTCCCGAATGGCTTGCTGCTCCGGCGATAAATGCTGCAGCCCCTCTACCGCCTCCGCATACGCCAGCCGATGCTTGGTGGACAGCTTGTGGAACAGGCGCGTTTCGATCGGATAAGCGCGATGGCTGTCCTCGCGCACCAGCTGGCTGAAGTCCGCCAGCGACATCGCCAACAGCGGGCTGTAAATGTCCAGCAGGCCGCTGATCACCCGGTAGCCTTGCAGCTCGAGCTGCTCGACCTCCGGGTGGTTGAACACGTGCTTGAACGCCACATTTTTAAATATTTTCAGCAACCGGTACGCCGGGCTGGAGTCCTCCAGCAGCGCCTGATTGAAACAGCCCTGATAGACCGCGTCCAGATTGTCGATAAAGCGCTGCGCCGCGTGCGGCACCAGCCGCGCCACGGTAAACACCCGCAGATACATGAAGAACTGATCTTCCGCGCTGCGCCGCGCGCCGCCGCGATCGATCTTGCGAAACGCGCTGGCGACGGTCTTGTCGAACAGATCGCCCGGCACCACCTCGCCCCACTCCTGAATCAGGTGCTGATACAGCTGCTCGACGGTGAAAATGCTCTTCTCCACCGCGTCTTCCAGATCGGCCACGCAGTACGAGATATCGTCGGCGGCCTCCATGATATAGGTCAGCGGGAAACGATCGAACTCGCCCATGTGCAGCTCGCGCCGCAGCCGATCGACGAAGGCCTCTTCCGCCAGATAGTAGCCGGGCTTTTTCATCAGGTAACTGTGGCTGGCGGGGATGTCGCTCGCCCAGTAGGCCGGGCGGGTGTATTTCAAAATGCAGCCGACCTGCGCGTAGGTCAGGTTGAGCTTGAGCAGGCTGTACACCATGCGGATCGCTTGGGCATTGCCCTCGAAGTGGCTGAGATCCTGACGGATCCGGCTGCGCAGCCGGTTCAGATCGCTCTCCCCCTCATGCAGGCGCAGCGTCGCCACCTGGCAGCGATCGTGGCTGCCCGGCTCGCTGCCGCAGCTGGCGGGATCGAGCCGTTGGGCAAACCAGTCGTTGATCGCCGACTCGCCGAAGTGACCGAACGGCGGATTGCCGATGTCGTGCATCAGGCAGGCCATTTCCACGATGCTTTCAAACGGATCGAGCAGCCGGGTCAGGCCGAGCTCATCAATTCTCCCCGCCTGTTTGAAGCGGTTGAGGATCTCTTTGGCGATGTGGCGCCCAACCTGCTGCACCTCCATCGAGTGCGTCAGGCGGCTGCGCACCGCCGCGTTGCGCTCCAGCGGAAACACCTGGGTTTTTTGCTGCAGACGGCGAATGGCGGCCGAGTTGACGATGCGCCCGCGATCGCTCTCGAACTGCCGCACGATGTCGTACTCTTCCTCGGCCTCGATCGGTTTGCTGAAAGGCCGTTGGAAGCTGATTTTTTGCTTGAAGTCGATCCCGGACATCTGTTTCTCCGCCGTTGCGCCCTGCCCCCGTGATAACAATTCCCGGCAGCGGATGCAACGCATTATCTCTCATACACAGCCATGATAGACTATGCCGCAATTCTCACGGCCAATCAGCGAGTGTTATTTATGAAAGTAGGCATCATCGGCGCAATGGAGCAGGAAGTCACCCTGCTGCGCGATCAAATCGAAAACCGTCAAACCATCCAGCGCGCGGGCTGCGAAATCTACACCGGCCAGATCGGCGGCGTTGACGTGGCCCTGCTGAAATCCGGCATCGGTAAAGTCTCGGCGGCCATGGGCACCACCCTGCTGCTGGAACACTGCAGCCCGGATCTGGTGATCAATACCGGTTCCGCCGGCGGCCTGGCCAGCACCCTGCGCGTGGGCGATATCGTGGTGTCGGAAGAAGTGCGCTACCACGACGCCGACGTCACCGCCTTCGGCTACGAGCCGGGCCAGATGGCCGGCTGCCCGGCGGCGTTCGTCGCCGACGACGCGCTGATCGCGCTGGCGGAAAGCTGCATCAAACAGCTGGATCTGCACGCGGTGCGCGGCCTGATCTGCAGCGGTGACGCCTTCATCAACGGCGCCGAGCCGCTGGCGCGCATTCGCGCCACCTTCCCGCGCGTCGCCGCCGTGGAAATGGAAGCCGCAGCGATCGCCCACGTCTGCCATCTGTTCGGCACGCCGTTCGTGGTGGTGCGCGCCATTTCCGACGTCGCCGACAGCGAATCGCACATGAGCTTTGACGAGTTCCTGGTGGTAGCAGCCAAGCAGTCCACGCTGATGGTCAACGCCATGCTGCAAACCCTGGCCAAGCGCGGTTGATGTGAGGCTGCGCTTCACCTCGATGCTCTGTCTGTTGGCGCTCTGGCTGGCCATGCCGGCCGGCGCCGCTCAGCGGGTGATCAGCCTGGCGCCCAACGCGACCGAACTCGCCTATGCCGCCGGCATGGGCGATGTGCTGGTGGCGGCGAGCGCCTATTCCGATTATCCGCCGCAGGCCGCCAAGCTGGAGCAGGTGGCTTCCTGGCAGGGCATCAATCTGGAGCGGGTGCTGGCGCTCAAGCCGGATCTGATCCTCGCCTGGCGCGGCGGCAATCCGCAGCGCGTGCTGGATCAGCTCGCCGCGTTCGGCATCCCGATTTTCTATGCGGACGCCGATACCCTCGAAGGGATCGCCGGCTTGCTGGACAAGCTGGCGCAATACAGCCCACACCCAGAGCAGGCGCATCAGGCGGCGGAAGGCCTTCGCCGCCAGTTCGCCGCTCTCAAACAACAGTATGCCGCTAACCCATCGCGGCGCGTGCTGCTGCAGTTCGGCACCCAGCCGCTGTTCACCAGCGCCGGCGCCACATTGCAAAGCCAGGTGCTGGCGCTGTGCGGCGGGCAGAACGTCTTCGCCGACAGCCGCACCCCTTGGCCGCAAATCAGCCGCGAGCAAGTGCTGGCGCGTCAGCCGCAGGCCATCGTCATCACCGGCGGCGCGAAAGAAGCCGCCAATGTGAAAGCCTTCTGGGCGCCGCAGTTGCAGGTGCCGGTGATCGCGCTGAACGAAGACTGGTTCAACCGCGGCGGGCCGCGCATCCTGTTGGCGGCGCAGCAGCTGTGCCGCCAGCTGGCGGAGATCCGCTGATGCTGGTGTTCTGGTTGGATATTCTCGGTACGGCGGTGTTCGCCATCTCCGGCGTACTGCTGGCCGGCAAGTTGCGCATGGATCCGTTCGGCGTGCTGGTATTGGGCGTGGTCACCGCGGTCGGCGGCGGCACCATCCGCGACATGGCGCTGGCCAACGGCCCGGTGTTCTGGGTCAAGGATCCCACCGATCTGGTGGTGGCGATGATCACCTGCGTCTTGACGCTGCTGCTGGTGCGCCAGCCGCGCCGTCTGCCGAAGTGGGTGCTGCCGGTGCTGGACGCCGTCGGGCTGGCGGTGTTCGTCGGCATCGGCGTCAACAAGGCCTTCGCCGCCGGCACCGGCCCGCTGGTGGCAATCTGCATGGGGGTGATCACCGGCGTCGGCGGCGGCATTATCCGCGACGTGCTGGCGCGCGAGATCCCGATGATCCTGCGCACCGAAATTTACGCCACCGCCTGCATCATCGGCGGCATCGTGCACGCCACGGCGTTTTACACCTTCAGCATGCCGCTGCAACAAGCCATGATGCTGGGCATGATCATCACCCTGGCCATTCGACTGGCGGCCATCCGCTGGCACCTCAAACTGCCCGCCTTTATTCTCGAACGCTGAGGTGTCGCCCTGTGGGGCGACGCTTGGCAACGCTGCACTGTGATTTATTAGACTAAAAACTGGCTTGGTGATATTATTTTCGTCCGAAAAATAGCGTAGTAACGATGTAAAATTCTGTTATCCGCAGGTTAATCCCTTCCCCGCGCTGTTAAAACTTTTTAACTTTTTGCCGATAAGTCATCACAAGATGGCTTACGGATGACTATTCCCGCAATGATGAAAAAAATTCTGCTTGCCTGCTGTGGCGCCCTGCTGAGTGGCACCGCGTATGCCGATGCCGTCAGCGGCCAGATCGGCGTTACCTTGACCATTGAACCGCAATGCGCCGTGCGCCTCGAGGCTGCAGCCCCACAGGCCGAATGCAGCCACGCGACGGCGCAGCCGAACATCATCCACAGCCCACCGGCGCAGGAAAGCGATGCGGAAGTGATCCTCGTAGAATGGTAGGCATAAAAAAAACCGCCGGCCGTAAGGCGAGCGGGTTGATATTCTGACTGGCAAACTCAGATGCTGAACGACGAACCACAACCGCAGGTGGTTTTGGCATTCGGGTTGGTCACCACGAAGCGCGACCCTTCCAGCCCTTCGGTGTAGTCCACCGAACCGCCGACCAGATACTGCAGGCTCATCGGATCGACCACCAGCGCCACGCCCTGCTTCTCGATGGTCATGTCACCATCGTTGACCTTGTCGTCAAAAGTGAAGCCGTACTGGAATCCGCTGCAGCCGCCGCCGGTAATGTAAACCCGCAACTTCAGGTTCGGATTTTCTTCGTCAGCAATCAGGAACTTAACCTTGCTTGCTGCTGCCTCGGTAAATTGCAGGGGCAGTGCCGTTTGATCACTCATACTCTTTACTCCCAACATTGTTCAGCATCAGATCGCGACTATGGCTGCCTGATTAATATTAACGATTATCCGATACCTGAGTGTTGCGTTCAAGTATTCACCGCATTTGTTGTATTTTCCTTACCTGTTTTCTCCGCCGCTTCCCGCGCCAGCTGCGCCTCCTGCCTTTGCAGCGTGCGGGCCAGGATCGACGAATACAGCGGCTTGCCGCCGAGCAGTTGCGCCACCACCGTGGCGCCGAGGCAGGTGATGATCATCGGTAAAATCAGTTGGTAGTTGTCGGTCATTTCCAGCACCAGCACGATGCCGGTCAGCGGGGCGCGCACCGTAGCGGCGAACAGCGCCCCCATGCCGGCGATGGCGAAGGTGCCTGCCTCGATGCCGTACTGCGGGAACAGGTGCGCCCCGGCCAGCCCAAAGGCGGTGCCGAACAGCGTGCCCAGCGCCAGCATCGGCGCGAAAATGCCGCCCGGCGCGCCGGAACCGAAGCACAGCAGCGTAGTGAAGATGCGGGTGATAAAGATAAACATCAACATGCCGACGCTGTAATTGCCCGCCGCGGCGATCGGGATCAGCCCAAAGCCGCCGCCCGCCGCCTCCGGCTGGATCAGCCCCAGAATGCCGCACACGCCGCCGAGCAGCCCGCCCATCAGCAAGACATTGCGCATTCTGCCGCCGTGCAGGCGCGCAAACATATCCTGAGTGCGGAAGATCAACGCGTTGAATCCCACGCCCACCGCGCCGAATATCGCCCCCAGCACCAGATAGAGCCACAGGGTATTGATGGGCGCCGAAGAAAGTTTGTCGACCGCGATCACCGATCCCTGGCCGTTAAACAACTGGAATACCACGCTCGACATGATCACGCCGATAAACACCGCTTTAATCGAGATCAGGTTGTAGCGGAACTGCGGCCGCATCTCTTCGATGATGAACAAGATGCCGGCCAGCGGCGCGTTGAACGCGGCGGACAACCCGGCGGCGGCCCCGGTCGCCAGCAGCGTATGACGCGCCTCGGCGCCGCGAATGCGCAGCACGTCCAATACCATGCGCCCGACGTTGCCGCCCATTTGCACCGTGGGGCCTTCGCGCCCCAGCACCATGCCCGCCCCCAGCGTGCCCATGCCGCCGATGAATTTCACCGGGATCACGCGCCACCAGCGCACCGGCCGCAGCTCCTCCAGCGCGCCTTCGATCTCCGGAATGCCCGAACCGCCCGCCTCAGGCGCAAAGCGCCGCACCAGGTAATAGCCCAGCGCCGCCAGCGCGGCGGACAGGATAAACGCCAGCGGCCACACCAGGAGCCAGGAGTCGGCGACCTGCGCCAACGAAGCCAACCGCTGCTGCTGCACCCACTCCACCGCCTTATCGAAGGCCACGCCGAGCAAACCGGCCAGCGTTCCCACCAGCGCGGCCATCACCAGGATCGCCACCGGGGTCTTATCGCGGCGAATAAACTGACGCACCGCATCGCTGCGGCTAAGACGCGGGCTCAACGTCCCGACTGGCTGTGATTGTGATTCCGTCATCGCGAGTAATTCGTCAGGTAATTTGTAATACAAATAGGCAAGGCGGTTATTCTACCCCAACCCGGTGGCGGGCGCTGCCGTTAATGGTATCTGACTGTGATCGTTTCATAACGCGGCGCTCTCCTCTAGAATAGCGCGGTCAAATCATTCAAAAGAGAATCCAGGAGCCGATTTATGAGCCTACACAGCAAGTCCGAAAGTCTGTACGCCCAGGCGCAACAGTTGATCCCCGGTGGGGTGAACTCTCCGGTGCGTGCATTCACCGGCGTAGGCGGTGTGCCGCTGTTTATCGAGCGGGCTGACGGGGCTTACCTGTTCGATGCCGACGGCAAGGCCTATATCGACTATGTCGGTTCCTGGGGGCCGATGGTGCTGGGGCACAACCACCCGGCGATCCGCGACGCGGTGATCGAAGCGGCGCAGCGCGGCCTGAGCTTCGGCGCGCCGACCGAGATGGAAGTCAAAATGGCGCAACTGGTCACCGAACTGGTGCCTACCATGGACATGGTGCGTATGGTGAACTCGGGCACCGAAGCCACCATGAGCGCCATCCGTCTGGCGCGCGGCTACACCAACCGCGACAAAATCATCAAGTTCGAAGGCTGCTACCACGGCCACGCCGACTGCCTGCTGGTGAAAGCCGGTTCCGGTGCGCTGACCCTCGGCCAGCCGAACTCACCGGGCGTGCCGGCCGACTTCGCCAAGCACACCCTGACCTGCACCTATAACGACCTGGATTCGGTGCGTGCCGCCTTCGAGCAGTACCCGTCCGAGATCGCCTGTATCATCGTCGAACCGGTTGCCGGCAACATGAACTGCGTGCCGCCGCTGCCGGAATTCCTGCCGGGCCTGCGCGCCCTGTGCGACAAGTACGGCGCGCTCTTGATCATCGATGAAGTGATGACCGGCTTCCGCGTGGCGCTGGCCGGCGCACAGTCCTATTACGGCGTCGAGCCGGATCTGACCTGTCTGGGCAAAATCATCGGCGGCGGCATGCCGGTGGGCGCCTTCGGCGGCCGCCGCGACGTGATGGACGCGCTGGCGCCGACCGGCCCGGTCTACCAGGCGGGCACCCTGTCCGGCAACCCGATCGCCATGGCGGCGGGCTATGCCTGCCTGACCGAAGTATCACAGGTAGGCGTGCACCAGACGCTGACCGAACTGACTGAAATGCTGGCCGCAGGCCTGCTGCATGCGGCGCAGGAAGAGAATATCTCGCTGGTGGTCAACAATGTCGGCGGCATGTTCGGCCTGTTCTTCACCGACGCGCCGACAGTGACCTGCTATCAGGACGTGATGCAGTGCGACGTGGAACGCTTCAAGCGCTTCTTCCACCTGATGCTGGAAGAAGGGGTATATCTGGCGCCGTCCGCCTTCGAAGCGGGCTTCATGTCCGTGGCGCACAGCAAGGAAGACATTCAGCGCACCATCGACGCCGCGCGTCGCTGCTTCGCCAAGCTGTAATCCCCGCCGAATGGCCAAAAAAACGGGCGCCTCGGCGCCCGTTTTGTTTTTCGCTGCCGCTTAAAGCAGCGTGCCGTAAATGGTCAACAGCGCCACCACCACCACGATGATCATCGTCACCTTGCGAGCCAGCGTCACCGCCGCCCGCGGCGTTTGCACCGGATCCATATGCGGATCGCGCGCCAGCGAGAACTGCGCCAGCCGCGTCAGCACCTGATACGACGACGAATGCCGATCCCCCAGCGAGGCGAACCAGGCCGGCAGCGCACGCTCGCCGTGGCCGAACAGCGCGTAGGCCACCCCGGCCAAACGCACTGGGATCCAGTCCAGCCAGTTCAGCAGATGATCGATACCCGACTGCGAACGCTCCAGCGGCGTATTGTGACGCGCCAGCCAGGTTTGATAGGCGCGCAGGAAGGCATACCCCGCCAACGCGATCGGCCCGTAAGGCCCAAAGACCACGAACCAGAACAGCGGCGCCAGGTAATAGCGGAAGTTGATCCACAGCAGCGCGTTTTGCAGCTCGCGCAGGCGCAGCTCTTCGCTGCAGTCCACCGGCAAACCGTGGATCAACGCCAGCTCTTCCGCCATCTGATCGCTGGCGTGGGTATCGCCCTGCCGCGCCGCTTTCAGGTAGGCACGGTAGTGTTTGCGCTTGATGCCGGCGCCGACGCACAGCAGGTCGATGACGATCCACAACAGCAGCGTCACCACGCCGAAGAACAACCCGTGAGACAGCCACAGAACGCCCCAGACGATCACCATCCAGGCGGCGGTCATCGCCAGCGTCTGCGCCAGCGAAACCCGATGCAGCCGTTGAAACACCACTTCGAGACGGTGGTCCAGCTGCCAGTGTTCTCCCAGCTTAAACAGGCGCTCCCAGGCCAAAACCAGCAACAGCGTAAACAGCGTCATTAGCGATTCCTCTCCCTTTTTCTTGTCTCAAGCATAGCGTCGGCGGGCGCATCGCGTTGTTCCAGAGATGCCAGATAGCGATCCCAATCGAACGCCGGCCCGGGATCGGTCTTGCGGCCGGGGGCAATATCGCAATGCCCGGCGATATTGGCCACCAGCGGCGGATAATGTTCGGCCAGCAGCGCGCTGACCGCCTGCAGCGTGCGGTATTGCGCCTCGGTGTAAGGCAACAGATCGGTGCCTTCCAGCTCGATGCCGATGGAGAAATCGTTGCACCGATCGCGCCCCTGATACAGGGAAACGCCCGCGTGCCAGGCTCGCTGGTCGAAGGGCACGTACTGCACGATCTCCCCGTCGCGGCGGATCAGGCAATGCGCCGACACCCGCAGCTGATGGATCTCGGCGAAATAGGGGTGCTGCGCGGGATCGAGCGTGCCGGTAAACAGCTGGTCGATATAGGGGCCGCCGAATTCGCCGGGCGGCAGGCTGATGTTGTGGATGACCAGCAGCGAGGGGGGCTCGTCATCCGGACGCCGATCGCAGTGCGGCGAGACCACTCGCGTCACCCCGACAATCCAGCCATTTTCCAACTGCATCAGACACCTCTCTGCGGTGGTACTTATTCCTGCAACAGAGTAGCATGTTCCCCTACGATCTAACCGTCCATTTCGGAGTTTTCCATGCCGACACGCCGCTACAGTGCCGACAGTCGCCGCACCGAGCTTCTTGAACGAATTGAAAGTGATATTCCCTATGCCGTCGCCCAGGCGCTGCGCGAAGACCTGGGGGGTGAAGTCGACGCCGGGCGCGATATTACCGCGCAATTGTTACCGGCGGACAAGCAGGCCGAAGCCACCGTCATCACCCGCGAAGCCGGCATATTCTGTGGCCGTCGCTGGCTGAATGAGGTCTTTATTCAATTGGGCAACCAGGTGCAGGTGGAGTGGCTGGTGGCGGACGGCGACCGTCTGACGCCGAACCAACCGCTTTGCCGGCTGCGCGGCCCCGCGCGGGTGATGCTGACCGGCGAGCGCACCGCGCTGAACTTCGTCCAGACGCTCTCCGGCGTGGCGACCGAAGTCAGCCGCTACGTGGCCCTGCTGGAAGGCACCCGGACTCGCCTGCTCGATACCCGCAAGACCCTGCCCGGCCTGCGCACCGCGCTGAAATACGCCGTGCTGTGCGGGGGTGGCAGCAACCATCGGCTGGGACTGTCCGACGCCTTCCTGATCAAGGAAAACCACATCATCGCCTCCGGCTCTATCAAGAACGCGGTGGAAAAAGCCTTCTGGCTGCACGCCGACGTGCCGGTGGAAGTGGAAGTCGAATCGCTCGATGAACTGCAGCAGGCGCTGGACGCCGGTGCCGACATCATCATGCTGGACAACTTCAGCGTCGAGATGATGCGCCAGGCGGTTGCCCAAACCCAGGGGCGCGCCCAGCTGGAGGTGTCCGGCAACGTCACCAGCGAGACGCTGCGCACCTTTGCCGAGACCGGCGTGGATTACATTTCGGTCGGCGCGCTGACCAAGCACATCACTGCACTCGATCTGTCGATGCGCTTCAAATGATCCCCCTCGCCCCCGGCCGCTGTCGGGGGCGTTACCGTAAAATTGCGAACCTCCTCTCACCGTTTTTTTCACCGCTGCAAACGACATCATTACTGATGGAAGCGCGCCGAGAAACGCGCAAAAGCCCCTCGCCGAGCCCCCGAGCAAGCCGCTACCGTTGTCTTCCACACCCCAATGGAGAAAAAACAACGTATGGAAACGCAACGCGGCTTTACCCTGATAGAACTGATGGTGGTGATCGCCATCATCGCCATCCTCAGCGCCATCGGCATCCCTGCCTACCAGCGCTACATCCAGAAAGCGGCAATGACTGACATGCTGCAAACCATGGCACCGTATAAACTGGCGGTCGAACTGTGCGTGCTGGACGAAGGCGTACCCACCGGCTGTGAGGCCGGCAGCAAAGGCATTCCCACCGGCGGCACGTCGCGTTACGTCAGCGGGGTGAAAGTCGTCAAAGGCGTGATCACGCTGACCGGTACCCAAACGCTGCAGGGGCTGGCGGTGGCACTAACCCCCAAAGCGAACGCCGATGGGCTGACCCGCTGGAGCCGGCTGTGCAGCAGCGAAAACGCAACGCTGGTTGAGGTGTGCCAGGAAATCTTCCGCTTCGACAACGCGGCGGAGTAACGGCAATGAACGAGCAAATCAGCGAAGAGGTTCACGCCCTGTGCCGGCGCTATCAGGCGCTGGCGCTGAACGAAGACCCGACCACTCTCACGATCGCGCTCAACGAAGAAGCGCCGCAGGGGCTGCTGGCGGCGCTGCGTTTCGCCACCGGCAAGCGCATCCATCTGGAACACTGGCCGGCGGCCAGGCTGGAGCAGGCGCTGAACCAACGCCACGAATCGCTGCCGGCGCCGCTGGCAGCCGAAGAAGACACCGCCGACATCGCCTACCCCGACGACGGCGATGCGCCGGTGGTACAGTTCATCAACCAGACGCTGCGCCTGGCTATTCAGCGCCGCGCCTCGGATATCCACTTCGAGCCCTTTCGGCAACATTTTCGCATTCGCCTGCGCATCGACGGTGTGCTGCAAACCCTCGCCTCACCGCCGCCACAGCTGGCCGCGCGCCTCATCGCCCGGCTGAAGATCCTCGGCCAGTTAGATATCGCCGAGCGCCGTCAGCCTCAGGACGGGCAGCTCAGCCTGACGCTGGACAGCGCGCGCTATGCCATGCGTATCGCCACCCTGCCGACGCTGCACGGCGAAAAGGTGGTGCTGCGCGTGCAGCAGGGTGAGCAACAGGAGCTGCCGCTGGATCAACTGGGCATGGGCCGGGCGGATCTCGCGCGCTACGCAGCGGCGCTGGCCTGCCCGCAAGGTTTGATCCTGGTGACCGGCCCGACCGGCAGCGGCAAGACGGTCACGCTGTACAGCGGTCTGCGTCAGTTGAACGATGCGCAAAGCAACCTGTGCAGCGTCGAGGATCCGATCGAGATACCGCTGTTCGGCGTCAATCAAACCCAGATCAACGCCAAAACCGAGTTGAGTTTCGCCAGGGTGCTGCGCGCCCTGCTGCGCCAGGATCCGGATGTCATCATGATCGGCGAGATCCGCGATGCGGAAACCGCCGAGATCGCGGTCAAGGCCGCGCAAACCGGCCACCTGGTGCTGTCGACGCTGCATACCAACTCCACCGGCGAAACCCTGACGCGTCTGATGCACATGGGTATCCCCGGCTACCTGCTCGCCGGCTGCCTGAAGCTGGTCGTCGCACAGCGGCTGGTACGCAGGCTGTGTCGCCACTGCCGCTACCCGCACAGCCAGCCGACGCATTTTCCCGCAGCGGTCTGGCCGGAGCCGCTGATCGCCTGGCGCGCCGACGGCTGCGAGCATTGCTTCGGCGGCTACTATGGGCGCATCGGCGTGTATGAGCTGTTGGCCATTACGCCGGAAATACAGGCGGCGTTGCTGGCGAACGCCGCGCCCAGCCTGCTGGCGGATGTCGCCCGCGAGCAGGGGCAGCTTTCGCTGCTGCAGGCCGGGCTGGCGCTGGCCAGCGAAGGCACGACCTCGCTGGAAGAACTGTACCGCGTGATCGACGTCGTCCAGCTCGGCGTAACCGCGCCATGAAAGCGCGCCGGCTGTTTCTTTGGCAGGCTTTCGACGCCCAGGGCGCCTTGCGCCGCGGCGAACTGATGAGCGATGAAAAACGACAGGTGAGCCGGTTGCTGATCGAACAAGGTCTGCAGCCTTGGCGGATTGGGCACGGCAAGCGCGTCACATCCGGCCAGTGGCGTGGAGAACCCTTAATCCACTTCACTCGTCAACTCGCCACCCTGTTGCAGGCTGGGTTGCCGCTGGTCAATACGCTGCAGCTGCTGGCAGCAGAGCATCCTTCGGCAGCCTGGCGTTGCCTGTTGCGCCAGTTGGCAGAACAGGTGCGCGAAGGGCAGCCGCTCTCCGAAACCCTCGCCGCGCAGCCAGGCGTTTTTCCACTTATCTATCGCCAACTGATCGCCATCGGCGAACTGACCGGCAACCTCGATCGCTGCTGCCTGCAGCTGGCACAACAGCAGGAAGCCCAGCTGATGCTGCGCCGCAAAGTGACCAAAGCACTGCGCTATCCCCTCTTCATCTGTGCGGTGGCGCTGCTGGTCAGCGTGCTGATGCTGGTGATGGTGCTGCCGGAATTCGCCAAGGTTTATCAATCGTTCGATGCGCCGCTGCCCTGGTTTACCCAAGGGTTATTGGGAGTGTCCGCGCTGCTGATCGCCGTTGGCCCCTATTTTGCGCTGCTGCTCGGCGCATTGCTGTTCGGCTACTGCCGCTGGCTGCATCCGCGCCCTCCGTGGCGCCAACGTGAACAGGCTGCCTTGCTGCGCCTGCCGCTGATCGCCCGGCTGGTGAGCGGCGGCGCGTTGAGCCAAACGTTTCGTATTCTGACCATGACCCAACGCGCGGGGCTGACGCTGGTGGAAGGTTTGAACGCGGCGGCGCTGGCGGCTGATCATCTGCTGTACCGACAGGCGCTGGAGCAGGTGCAGCGGCAGATCGCCGAAGGTGAGGCGTTTCATCATGCCCTGGGCCTGCAACCGCTGTTTCCGCCGCTGTGCCGGCAGCTGGTGCGGGTGGGCGAAGAATCCGGTTCGCTGGACGCCTTGCTGGATAAATTGGCGCAGTGGTACGAACGGCAGACGCACGAGTTGGCCGATACGCTGGCGCAAACGCTGGAGCCGCTGCTGATGCTGGTGGTGGGCGGGATTGTCGGCGCTTTGGTGATCGCCATGTACCTGCCTATTTTTCAACTGGGCAGCGTGCTGGGATAAAAAAGAGGATAGCGGGCGCCGCTGTGCGCTGCGCCCGAATACAAGGTGTGGCTTATTTACTGCCGAAGACGCGGTTTTCCTGCTCCGCCACGCGGATAAAGGTGGTGCGTTTGGTCAGCTCTTTCAGGCGCTCGGCGCCGACATAGGTGCAAGCGGAGCGCAGGCCGCCGAGGATATCGCGCACGGTGAACTCCACCTCGCCACGCAGCGGCAGCTTGACGGTTTTGCCTTCGGCCGCGCGATACTCCGCCACGCCGCCGACGTGGCGCTTCATCGCCGACTCGGAGCTCATGCCGTAGAACAGCATGAACTTCTCGCCGTTCTCTTCCACCACGGTGCCTTCGCACTCGTCGTGGCCGGCCAGCATACCGCCCAGCATCACGAAGTCAGCACCGCCACCGAAGGCTTTGGCGACGTCGCCCGGCACCGAACAGCCGCCGTCGCTGACGATTTGGCCGCCCAGCCCGTGGGCCGCATCGGCGCATTCGATCACCGCCGACAGCTGCGGGTAGCCCACGCCGGTCTTCACGCGGGTGGTACAGACTGAACCCGGGCCGATGCCGACCTTAACGATGTCGGCGCCGGAGAGGATAAGCTCCTCCACCATCTCGCCGGTCACCACGTTGCCGGCGCAGATCACGTGATTCGGGCAGGCTTCGCGCGCTTTCTGCAGGAAGGCGACGAAATGTTCAGAGTAGCCGTTTGCCACGTCGATGCAGATGAATTTCAGCGCCGGAGACAGGGCCAGGATCTGCTGCATTTTGGCGAAGTCGGCTTCGGAGGTGCCGGTGGACACCATCACGTGGCGCAGCACCGATTCCGGCATGCGCTGCACGAAGTCAGCCCATTGCTCGACGCTGTAATGTTTGTGTACGGCGGTGAGAACGTCGAAAGAAGCCAGGGCCTCGGCCATGCGGAAGGTGCCCACCGTGTCCATGTTGGCGGCAATAATTGGCACGCCGGACCAGCTGCAACCTGAATGCTTGAAGGTAAACTGACGTTCCAGTTCAACCTCAGAGCGGCTTTTCAGCGTGGAGCGCTTAGGGCGGATCAACACGTCTTTAAAGCCCAACTTCAAATCTTCTTCAATACGCATGACTTATGATTTCCTGGTTAATGGCGACGGATCGCAAGGAGGATGTTCGAATCTCTGCCCGACGGCTTTCCAGTGGCGCAAAAAGACGGCGGCGAGATTAATGCCAGTTCCAGTGACGTTATAATACGCGCTAATAATCGCCGAACAAGACTGCGAATTCGCCTTTATTTACGCTACAATCCGACAAATTTACCTGCATAACCGCAGTGTGATTGCCCGCTCATTTTTGCCGTGCCGCTGCGCTTTTTCTCGCCGTCCGATCGGTGCCGATGCGCAAGCGCTGCCTGCCGACTTGCACTTCTGCGCGATCGCTTTATGATTCGACTATTATTTTTTTATGAACATCGGATGCACCTAACACCATGGCCTACATTGTTGCGTTGACCGGGGGCATAGGCAGCGGCAAGACGACCGTCGCGAACGCCTTTGCGCGCCACGGCGCAACCCTTGTCGATGCCGACGTGATCGCCCGTCAGGTCGTCGAGCCGGGCACCCCTGCCTTGACCGCGATCGCCGAGCGATTTGGTAATGAAATGTTGCTGCCGGACGGCGCATTGAACCGCGCTGCGCTGCGTCAGCGCATCTTTAGCCATCCCGATGACAAAACCTGGCTGAACCAGCTGCTGCATCCGCTGATACACCGTGAAACCCAGCGCCAACTGGCGCAGGCCACCAGCCCGTACGCGCTGTGGGTGGTGCCGCTGCTGGTGGAAAACGGTCTGCAGGATCGCGCCGATCGGGTTCTGGTGATCGACGTTGACGCCGAAACCCAGCTGGCTCGCACCATCGCGCGCGACGGCGTCAGCCGTGAGCAAGCGCAAAGCATTCTCGCCGCCCAGGCCACGCGCCGGCAGCGCCTCGCCGTGGCGGATGACATTATTGACAACAGCGGCGCCGCTCAGGGGATAGAGCCACAGGTCGCCGCACTGCATCGTCGCTACCTTGAACTGGCGGCAACAGCGCCCCAACAGGATTAAACTGCATGAGTGATGTTTCCCCAACCGTTCTCTTTGAACACCCGCTGAACGAAAAAATGCGCACCTGGCTGCGCATCGAATTCCTGCTGCAACAGCTGCACGGCCAACGCGCCCTGAGTGAAACCGCCATCGCCCTCACCTTCTTTCGCACCGTCTCCGACTTGCTGGACGTGCTGGAGCGCGGCGAAGTGCGCACCGAACTGCTCAAAGAGCTGGAGCGCCAGCAGCAGAAACTGTTGGCCTGGGCCGATGTGCCGGGCGTGGATATGGCGCTGATCGACCAGCTGCGCGGCCAGTTGAAGTCGCGCTCATCGGCGCTGATGGCGGCGCCGCGCCTCGGCCAGGCGCTGCGCGAAGACCGGCTGATCGGCCTGGTGCGCCAGCGGCTGAACATTCCCGGCGGCTGCTGCAGCTTCGATCTGCCGACCCTGCACATGTGGATGCACGCGCCGCAGCAGGATCGCGATGCCGACGTCGCCACCTGGCTGCAGTCGCTGGATCCGCTGAACCAGGCGCTGATCATGGTGTTGGATCTGATCCGTCAGTCGGGGCCGTTCCGCAATCAAATCAGTCTGAACGGCTTTTTCCAGGACAACGCCGAAGGGGCGGATCTGCTGCGCCTGCGCCTCCATCTGGCACCGCAGCTTTATCCGCAGATTTCCGGCCACAAGACGCGTTATGCCATTCGTTTCCTGCCGCTGGATAGCGAAAATGGCGTGGTGCCTGAGCGCCTGACGTTCGAACTGGCCTGTTGTTGAACTTGTGAAAGAAAGCCTTCTCAGCACTGACAGAAGGCGTAAGGAACCGTTATGACGACCGTAGTAAAATGCCCAACCTGTGGCACCGGCGTGGTTTGGGGTGAAGTCAGCCCGTTCCGGCCTTTTTGCAGCAAGCGCTGCCAGCTGATCGATCTCGGCGAGTGGGCCGATGAAGAGAAGCGCATTCCAAGCAACAGCGATCTGTCGGAAAGCGAAGACTGGAGTGAAATGGACGATCGCTAATCGTCCGCGATTGGCCTGGCGCCCGCCAGGCCAACCTTGTTATTGCGCGGCGTTCGCCTGCGCCACCAGCAGTTGAATAATGCCGGCGTTGGCTTCCGGGAACTCGTCTTCACGCAGATCCGCCTGTTTTACCCAGCGCATCGGTTGCCCCTCGCGGCCGAACGGCTCGCCCGCCCAGGCTTCCACCAGATAAAAATTCAGCGTCACGATACGGTCGCTGAAGCGGTGCTCCACCACGTCCAGCAGTTCGGCGCGTTCGGCTTCGATACCGGTCTCTTCCCGCAGCTCGCGGCTCAGCGCCAGCTCCGGCGTTTCACCCTGTTCGATCTTGCCGCCGGGAAACTCCCAGAATCCGGCCATGTGCGCGTCGGCGGCGCGGCGGGTAATAAAGATCTCCCGTTGCGCATTACGGATGATGCCCACGGCGATATTCAGATGTTTCATCTCACCCTCCTGATGGGTGTCAAAAAACAGGGGCTCAGCAAGCTGAACCCCTGGGTATTATTGGTTAACCGCGGCTGGCATTACTGCAGGCGGCCGTGGCACTGCTTGTATTTCTTGCCGGAGCCGCATGGGCACGGATCGTTGCGGCCCACTTTACGCTCGGCGGTCGCCGGCGCGTTCGGATCTTCAGTCACCAACGCGTTCTCGTCGTGGTGGCTCAGCTGTTGGTGCTGCGCCAGGCGTTCGGCCTCTTCACGGCGCTGCTGTTCCAGCGCTTCCACCTCTTCCGGCATCCGCACCTGAACCTTGCTCAGCACGCTGATCACTTCATATTTCAGCGATTCCAGCATGGTGGCGAACATGTTGAAGGATTCGCGCTTGTACTCCTGCTTCGGATCCTTTTGCGCATAACCGCGCAGGTGGATACCCTGACGCAGGTAGTCCATCGCCGCCAGGTGCTCTTTCCACAGGGAGTCCAGCGTCTGCAGCATCACGCCCTTCTCGAAGTTGCGCATCATTTCGCTGCCGACCACGTCTTCCTTACGCTGGTACTGCTCTTTGGCGTTCTCCAGAATGCGTTCGCGCAGCGTCTCTTCGTGCAGCTCCGGCTCTTTGTCCAGCCATTGTGCGATCGGCATCTCCAGATCGAAGTCGTTCTTCAGGCGCTCTTCCAACCCCTGAATGTCCCACTCTTCTTCCAGCGACTGCGGCGTGATGTAGTTGTCGATGGTGCTCTTGAACACGTCCTCGCGGATGCTGGCGATGGTTTCGCTCACGTCGGACACGTCCAGCAATTCGTTACGCTGGCTGTAGATGGCGCGGCGCTGATCGTTGGCGACGTCGTCGTATTCCAGCAGCTGCTTACGGATGTCGAAGTTGCGGCTCTCTACCTTGCGCTGGGCGTTGGCGATCGCCTTGGTCACCCACGGGTGCTCAATCGCTTCGCCTTCTTTCATACCCAGTTTGCGCATCATGCCGGACACGCGATCCGAGGCGAAAATACGCATCAGGGCATCTTCCATTGACAGGTAGAAGCGGGATGAACCGGCATCGCCCTGACGACCGGAACGGCCGCGCAGCTGGTTATCGATACGGCGCGATTCATGGCGCTCGGTGCCGATGATATGCAGGCCGCCCGCCGCCAGCACTGCGTCATGGCGCACTTTCCAGGCCGCTTTGATGGCTTCGATCTGCTCTTCGGTCGGCTCTTCCAACAGCGCCACTTCGGCCTGCCAGCTACCGCCCAGCACGATATCGGTACCACGGCCCGCCATGTTGGTGGCGATGGTTACCGCACCGCTCTGGCCGGCCTGGGCGACGATGTCCGCTTCCATGGCGTGGAATTTGGCGTTCAGCACCTTGTGCTCGATGCCAGCTTTGGTCAGCTCATGGGAAACCACTTCGGATTTCTCGATTGAGATGGTACCCACCAGCACCGGCTGGCCTTTGGCGGTACGCTCGCGGATGTCTTCGATGATGGCGCCGATCTTCTCTTTCTCGGTCATGTATACCAGATCCGGCATGTCCTTACGGATCATCGGACGGTTGGTTGGCACCACGATGGTGTCCAGCTTGTAGATCGAGCTGAATTCGAAGGCTTCGGTATCGGCGGTACCGGTCATCCCGGCCAGCTTCTCGTACAGACGGAAGTAGTTCTGGAAGGTGATCGAAGCCAGCGTCTGGTTCTCGTTCTGGATCTCCACGCCTTCTTTGGCTTCCACCGCCTGGTGCAGGCCATCGGACCAACGGCGGCCCTGCATGGTACGGCCGGTGTGTTCGTCGACGATGATCACTTCCCCGTCTTTCACGATGTAGTCAACGTCGCGGGTGAACAGCACGTGGGCGCGCAGCGCGGCGGTAACGTGGTGCATCAGCATGATGTTGGTCGGCGAGTACAGCGATTCGCCCTCATCCATGATACCGGCTTCCACCAGCATCTCTTCGATCAGGATCAGGCCGCGTTCGGTCAGGTGGACCTGGCGCGCCTTCTCATCCACCGAGAAGTGCCCCTCACCCTTGAAGGTGTCGGAGTCTTCTTTTTCCTGGCGGATCAGTTTAGGGATCAGCTTGTTGACCTTGATGTACATCTCGGAGCTGTCTTCGGCCGGGCCGGAGATGATCAGCGGCGTACGCGCTTCATCGATCAGGATGGAGTCCACCTCATCCACCAGCGCATAGTGCAGTTTGCGCTGCACGCGTTCTTCCGGGCTGAACGCCATGTTGTCGCGCAGGTAGTCGAAGCCGTATTCGTTGTTGGTGCCGTAGGTGATGTCGGCGGCGTAAGCTTCGCGCTTGGCCGGCGCCGGCATGCCCGGCAGGTTGATGCCGATGCTCAGGCCGAGGAACTCGAACAGCGGACGGTTGTTTTCGGCGTCACGCTGCGCCAGATAGTCGTTGACGGTCACGACGTGCACGCCGCGGCCGCTCAGGGCGTTCAGATAGGCCGGCAGCGTCGCGGTCAGGGTCTTACCTTCACCGGTACGCATCTCGGCGATGCAGCGGTCGTTCAGCACCATGCCGCCCAGCAGCTGCACGTCGAAGTGACGCATGCCGAACACGCGCTTGCTCGCCTCACGCACTACGGCGAAGGCTTCCGGGATCAGGCTGTCCAGCGACTCGCCTTTCTCCAGGCGCGCGCGGAACTCGTTGGTTTTCGCTTTCAGCTCGTCATCGGACAGTTTTTCCATGTCCGGTTCCATGCGGTTGATCTGCTCAACCACTTTGCGCATGCGGCGCAGGGTACGATCGTTACGGCTGCCAAAAACTTTGGTTAATAATTTCACTAACATGATGTTTGATATCTCTGTCATGACGGCCGAATACGGCAGTCAACTTGCTATTATTTATGGTTTTTGTGCCCTGAGGGCGGAGTCAGACGAGCGCGGCAGGCCCGGCGCGAATGCCCTGTACCTGCGCCACCCACAGGCCGGTCTGGTGCCGTGCCAGCGTTGGCAGCACCTCAAGGTGGGTATGGCGAATGATGGTCGGCGGCTTCGGCTCGTGCGTCAGCAGCGCGTTGAGGGTAGAAAGCAGCGCCAGTTGCGCGACCTGCAAAGGCGGTTCGGCTTCGGCTTCGCTCTCCTGCACCCGCGCATAAACCGCCTGCGGCGCCAGCGCGAAAGAGAGGTGACGAATGACGGTGCGCAGTGCATGTTGCTGCCAGTAATCTACGCTGAAGGTAGGGCGACGGTGCGCGTCCTGCAGCAGGGCCAGGCTGTTGAAGGTGCCGTTGGCCGAATTTTGCCGGTTAAGGCTGGACGACGTATTCGGCAGTGCGGCCTGATCGGGGGCGCCGGGCAAATTGGAAGACGCGCCAAGCGTGGCCGCAACCATCCCTAACAGGAGATGGGGCCAGAAATAACGTCTGCCAAATTGTCGCCAACGATTTAGAATACCGATCACGAGTTTATAATCCGCCGGAGCCCATTATGCGCGATAGCCGTCCACAATTATTAGATGTCCTGTTCGACGACGCGTCTGCCGGCAGCAAAGGGCCGCTGCATAACGTCCAGCAACGCGCGGTGGCGCTGCTCAAGCTTAACCGTGCAGTGAAGGGCCTGTTGCCTGCTCCCCTGCATCCCTGGTGCCGCGTCGCGAATTTCCGACAGGGTATTTTAGTGCTCGAAACGGCAAATGCCAGCTGGATGATGCGCTTGCGCTACGAACAACCCGCTCTGCTGTCTGCACTACGAGCGCAAATTCTACCATCATTGTCGTCGATCGACATCAGGATTAATCCGGCCTTGATGGCGAAAGGCAGCCACCAGGTGCAAAACGCAGAGAAAGCGCCGGAAAAACCCGTGCCGATGCGGCATTTGAGTCTGGAAAGTGCGGAAGAGCTGAGAGGGTTGGCGAGCCGTAGCCCGGAGAAACTGCGCAAGATATTGGAACGGCTGGCTGCATTGGCCGGAGAGGGTACCAACACAACCAGTCGTGATAAGTAATCAGCGACACAGCTGCAAAACATCAGACGGCATCACGAGCCTGAATTCTCAGGCTCTCAGAGGATGCGCCTGCCGTTATTCGCAGCAGGCGAGGAATTCAGACCTTACGCCAATACGGTGGACGGTGCCTTGAATGCCAACGGCATTTCGGCTTCGTCCTGGAAGGTCACGTATTCCCACGCTTCCTGCTTGGCCAGTACGGCCTGCAGCAGTTTGTTGTTCAGCGCGTGGCCAGACTTGAACGCGGTGAACGCGCCAATGATGTTGTGGCCGCACATGAACAGGTCGCCGATGGCGTCCAGCATTTTGTGACGTACGAATTCGTCTTCGAAACGCAGACCGTCTTCGTTCAGCACGCGGTAGTCATCTACCACGATAGCGCAATCGAAGCTGCCGCCCAGGGCCAGGCCGCGGGACTGCAGGTATTCGATGTCGCGCATAAACCCGAAGGTGCGCGCGCGGCTGATTTGACGCACGAACGACTCAGCCGAGAAATCGAGACGATAGCGCTGAGAGCTGGCGTCGATAGCCGGGTGGTTGAAGTCGATGGTGAAGTCCAGGCGGAACCCGTTATGCGGGGACAGCTCGGCCCATTTGTCGCCATCTTCAACACGCACGGTCTCTTTCAGACGCAGGAATTTCTTCGCCGAGTTCAGTTCTTCGATGCCGGCATCCAGCAGCAAGAACACGAACGGACTGGCGCTGCCGTCCATGATTGGGATTTCAGCGGCGTCGACTTCGATAACGATGTTGTCGATGCCCAACCCAGCCAGCGCGGCGTTGAGGTGCTCAACGGTCGAAATACGCACGTCATGCTCATTCACCAGGCAAGTACAGAGCATGGTATCACGCACGGATTTTGCATCAGCCGGAAAATCAACCGGTGGATTCAAGTCAGTGCGACGATAGATGACCCCGGTATTAGCCGGCGCTGGGCGCATTGTCAGCGTGACTTTCTTGCCGGTATGCAAACCGACACCAGTCGCCTGAACAATACGTTTTAATGTCCTTTGTTTGATCATCGTTTTATCTCGCAATGTTATCCATCCTACCAGCCAAGCATACAGCATGGCCGGCGGGACAGTTTAGCACAAAGAGCGGAGATTCCAAATTCTCAGGATATTCTTAGTCTGCCTGCTTACGCAGGAAGGCTGGAATATCAAGATAGTCGGGCTCTTTATTCGGCTGCGCAGCTTGGTCGTTGACCACCTTCGCGGCAGGTTTCACTTCCTGCGGCAGAGGCGACATGCCGTGCTGCTGATAACGGTGATCCATCACCGGCTGGCTGGCCTGCTTATTGGTCACCAGGGTGATTTCAGGACGCTTGTCCATACCGATACCGGTTGCAACCACGGTTACGCGCAGTTCGTCGTTCATTTCCGGATCCAGCGAGGTACCGATAACCACGGTAGCGTTGTCGGAGGCGAACGCGCGGATAGTGTTACCCACGGTTTCGAACTCATCCAGACGCAGGTCGAAGCCGGCGGTAATGTTGACCAACACGCCGCGCGCGCCGGACAGGTCGATGTCTTCCAGCAGTGGGCTGGAGATCGCCATTTCGGCCGCTTCTTCGGCGCGGTCTTCACCGCAAGCCACGCCGGAACCCATCATCGCGTAGCCCATTTCGGACATCACGGTGCGCACGTCGGCGAAGTCGACGTTCATCAGGCCCGGACGGGTGATCAGCTCGGCGATACCCTGCACCGCGCCTTTCAGCACGTCGTTGGCCGCGCCGAACGCGTCCAGCAGGGAAATGCCGCGGCCCAAAACTTTCAACAGCTTGTCGTTCGGGATGGTGATCAGCGAGTCCACGTGTTTGGACAGCTCAGCGATACCCTGCTCCGCGAATGCCATGCGTTTCTTGCCTTCGAAGTTGAAAGGCTTGGTTACCACGGCCACGGTCAGAATACCCAAATCTTTAGCCACTTCAGCCACCACTGGCGCTGCACCGGTACCGGTACCGCCGCCCATGCCGGCCGCGATGAAGACCATGTCTGCGCCGTCCAGCGCTGCGCGCAGGGCTTCGCGGTCTTCTTCCGCTGAATTGCGACCCACTTCCGGGTTCGCGCCCGCACCCAGACCTTTGGTAATACCGCTACCGATCTGGATGGTTTGGCCAACCGCCGTTTTGCGGAGCGCCTGGGCGTCCGTGTTCACAGCGAAGAATTCAACACCTTCGATGCGCTCGCGCACCATGTGTTCAACGGCGTTGCCACCGCCGCCGCCGACGCCGATGACTTTAATCACCGCGTCATTGGTTAGTTCCATTGGTTCAAACATAGTTTCTCTCCGTTTTGTGCCTGTCGCTGCGAGATCATAAAAAGATTACTCAGCATGATCTCTTTGTTGAAACATTAAAACTCTTTTCTCAGCCAGCTATTGATGCGTTTAAACCAATTGCCCACCGAGGCGCGTTTTTCTACTTCTGTCTCACCGCTCAGGTGAGACTCTTTTCCATAGTGCAGCAGACCTACCGCCGTCGAGTAGTAAGGCTCCTGCGCATAATCCGTCAGACCCGTGATGTTCAAGGGTTGGCCGATGCGTACCTGGGTATGGAACACCCGTTGCGCACAGGCTGCCAGGCCATCAATCTGGGCGGCACCACCGGTCAGCACGATACCGGCTGCCAGATGATGCTTCACCCCTTGCTGACGCAGTTGCTCCTGCAATTGCAAAATTTCATCGTTAACCAGATTCAACAGTTCGGTGTAGCGTGGCTCAATGACTTCAGCCAGCGTCTGTCTTTGCAGACTGCGCGGAGGACGTCCCCCGACGCTAGGCACCTCTACATTCTCATCCTTGCTAACAATCGACCCAAGCGCACAGCCGTGTCGAACTTTAATCGCTTCCGCGTCGGTCGGCGGCGTGCCGAAGGCGTAGGCGATATCGCTGGTGACCACGTTCCCGGCGTAAGGGATCACTTTGGTGTGGCGCAGCGCACCGCCGGTGTACACCGCCATGTCCATGGTGCCGCCGCCGATATCCACTACGCAAACGCCGAGTTCGCGTTCATCTTCGGTCAGCACCGCGTAGCTCGCGGCCAGACCGGCGAAAATAAGTTGGTCAACTTTCAGGCCGCAACGTTCCACGGCCTTGACGATGTTCTTCGCCATATCGTTATGGCAGGTAATCAGATGCACCTTGGCCTGCATGCGCACGCCGGACAGCCCAACCGGGTTTTTGATGCCTTCCTGATAATCGATGGCGTATTCCTGAGGAATCACGTGCAGAATGCGGTGTTCATCGCGCACGCGCACCGACTTGGCGGTGTGCACCACGTTCTCCACGTCGTCCTGCGTCACTTCCTCTTCCGAGATCGGCACCATGCCGATTTCGTTCTGGCAGCTGATGTGTTTGCCCGACAGCGCCAGGTACACCGAGGAGATCTGGCAGTCCGCCATCAGCTCGGCCTGATCGATGGCGCGCTGTACGCACTTCACCACCGACTCCAGGTCGTTTACGCCACCCTTATCCATGCCGCGAGACGGGCAGCTGCCCACCCCGATAATGTTGACCATGCCATCGGGCAGAACTTCCCCTACCAACGCGGAGACTTTTGCAGTACCGATCTCCAGTCCAACTACCAGTTTTCTGTCCGTCGACTTGATCATTGTTGTTTTGCCTGTGCCTGATTCTGTTGCTGATTACTGTTTTGCTGACCGCCAAGCGCCTGCGGATCGACCAACACCGGAGCCCACCCTACCGAAGCGCCGGACTCGTAGCGCAGATCGACATAGCTGACACGCTTGCTCTCCGCCTGGCCCTGCTGCTGCAATACCGGGTAAAGCTCGATAAACCGCTGCAAACGCCCGTTGCGGTCATCGCGCCCCAGCTCAAGCCGGACATCGTTGTCCAGCGCCAGCTGCCAGGAATGGCGCGCGGTCATCGCCGCCATTTTCAGCGTATATTTGCTGGCCGCCAACGTGGCGCTCATCGCCCGATAGCCTTCCAGCACATCCTGCTCGCTCCCTTCCGGCCCGTAGAGCAGCGGCAACTTCTGTTTGCCCGCCCGCTCCGCCGGCACGCTGAACGCTTTGCCTTCGGCGTCCACCATGTGCAAATCGTTCCAGCGCGCCACCGGGACGTACTCCACCAGATGGATCTTCAGCTCATCCGGCCATTGTTTGCGCACGCTGGCCTGCTTGATCCACGGCAGACGTTCGATCTGCTGCTGGATGACGTCCACATCCTGCGTCATAAAGGTGCCGGGCGCGCCCAGCGCCAGGATCGCCTGACGAATATCATCGTTGGTGGTGTAGTGGCGTTCGCCGGTCACCACCAGCCTTGAGAGCGGCAGGCGACTGGCGTCTTTCATCCAGCCTAGCACCGCCCAACCGCTCCACACGACCGTTCCCAACACCATCAGCAGGAAAATCATTCCCGCCAACTGGGTTCCATTGCTGCGGCGCGGGCCGTTATCCACCTCGCGATCGCGCGCATTCAGGGCAGCTTGCGACATATCAGTCGGCCAACTCCAAAATTCTCGCCACCAACTGCGAGAAGCTTAATCCAAACTGGCGCGCCGCCATCGGCACCAGGCTATGACTGGTCATGCCCGGAGAGGTGTTCACCTCAAGCAGATAGAAGCTGCCATCGCTGTCTTGCATCACGTCGACGCGGCCCCAGCCGCTGCAGTCCAGGCCGCGATAGGCACGCAGCGCCAACGCCGCCATCTCGGCTTCCTGCTCGGCGCTCAAACCGCTCGGGCAGAAGTACTGCGTGTCGTCCGAAATGTACTTGGCCTGGTAATCGTAAAACACGCCGGCCGGCTGGATGCGGATCGACGGCAGCACCTGGTCGCCCAGCATCGCCACGGTATATTCCGGGCCGCTCAGCCACTTCTCCACCAATACGTCGTCGTCATGGCGGAAGGCCTCTTCCAACGCGGCTTCCAGCGCGGCGCTTTCGGTGACCTTGCTCATGCCGACGCTGGAGCCTTCACGGCTCGGCTTGACGATCAGCGGCAGGCCGAGATCCGCCACGCGCGCCAGCAGCGCTGCTTTTTCGCCGCCGAGGTACAGCTGGCGATTCAGCGCCACATAAGGCGCCACCGGCAAGCCCATCGACTGCCACACCATCTTGGTGCGCCATTTGTCCATGGTCAGCGCCGAGGCCATCACGCCGCTGCCGGTATAAGGCAGTTCGAGGAACTCCAGCAGCCCCTGCAGGGTGCCGTCCTCGCCGCCGCGGCCATGCAGCGCGATAAACACTTTGGTGAACCCCTGCTCTTTCAGCTGGGTCACCGGGAAATCGCGGGTATCGACGCCGTGCGCATCGATACCGGCTTCGCGCAACCCGGCCAGCACCGCGGCGCCGGATTGCAGGGAGACTTCGCGTTCAGCGGAGGTGCCGCCCAGCAGAACTGCAACTTTATCAGCCATGGTGCTCCTCCTCTTTCTTCGGCGGCTGCAGTTTCAGCTCGGCCAGTTTACGGGCGATTTTGCCCACGTTGCCGGCGCCTTGCACCAGCACCAGGTCTTCATCCTGCAGCAGCTGCGCCAGGGTTTCCGGCACGGTATCGGCATCGGAAACCAGGATCGGATCCAGCTTGCCGCGGCTGCGGATGGTGCGGCACAGCGAACGGCTGTCCGCGCCCGGGATCGGCGCTTCGCCGGCGGCGTACACGTCGAGCATCAGCAGCACATCCACCTGCGACAGCACGTTGGCGAAATCGTCGTACAGATCGCGGGTGCGCGTATAACGGTGCGGCTGGAAGATCATCACCAAACGCTTGTCCGGCCAGCCGGCGCGCGCCGCTTTCAGCGTGGCGTCCACCTCGGTCGGATGGTGGCCGTAGTCGTCCACCAGCATCGCGCTGCCCGCTTTGCCGTTGACCGGCTCCAGCGGGAACTCGCCGAGGAAATCGAAGCGACGCCCGGTGCCCTGGAAGCCCGCCAGCGCGCGCAGGATATCTTCGTCGTCGATGCCTTCTTCGGTCGCTACCGCTACCGCCGCCGCCGCGTTCAACGCATTGTGGCGGCCCGGCGCGTTCAGCGTCACCGTCAGCAACGGCTTGTCCTGACGGCTCAGGGTAAAGTGCCCCTGCGGCCCAATCTGCCGGTAGTCTTCAATGCGCACATCGGCATCTTCACTGAAGCCATAGGTGGTGATATGGCGACCCACGCGCGGCAACAGCTCACGCACCACCGGATCGTCGATGCACATCACCGCGCGGCCGTAGAACGGCAGGTTGTGCAAGAAATTGATAAACGTCTGCTTCAGGTTCTCGAAGTCACCCTGGTAAGTGTCCATATGGTCGGCTTCGATGTTGGTGACCACGGCCACCATCGGCTGCAGATGCAGGAACGACGCATCGCTCTCATCCGCTTCCGCGATCAGATAACGGCTGGACCCCAGTCGCGCGTGGGTGCCCGCCGCCTTCACCAGCCCGCCGTTGACGAAGGTCGGGTCAAGGCGGGCTTCGGCGTAAATGCTCGAAACCATCGCCGTGGTGGTGGTTTTGCCGTGCGTGCCGGCGATAGCGATGCCGTGGCGAAAACGCATCAGCTCCGCCAGCATTTCTGCGCGGCGGATCACCGGGATGCGCGCTTCACGGGCGGCGACGATCTCCGGGTTGTCGGCGGAGATGGCGGTAGACACCACCACCACGCTCGCATCCAGCACGTTTTCCGGACGGTGATTGAAATAAATCGTCGCCCCGAGCGCGCTCAACTGTTGGGTGACCGGATTCGGCGCCAGGTCGGAGCCGCTGATCTGATACCCTTCGTTTGCCAACACTTCGGCGATACCACCCATGCCGGCACCACCGATGCCGACAAAGTGAATGTGCCGGACGCGACGCATCTCGGGCACGATAGTACGTAGTTTCGCCAGTTGTTGTGTATTCATCACTCTCTCTAATCCGGATCCGGTACCCCGGCCCTACATCACATTGCTTTTATTCAGGTTCGGCGCACCGAACCCCTGCACTCGTTACTTGGCGAGCCGCACCAGCTCCGCCGCCACGCGCTCGGTGGCATCCGGAATGGCGACCGCACGCGCTTTCTCGGCCATGGCCAGCAGCGTCTTGCGATCCCAGCTCGCCAGCAGTTCAGCCACCACATCGGCGTTGAACTGCGGCTGTTCGATAATCTTCGCCGCGCCGGCTTCTTCCAGCGGACGCGCGTTCCAGTACTGCTGACGGTCCTTATGCATGAACGGCACGAAGATCGCCGGCAGCCCCGCCGCCGCGATTTCGCTGACGGTCAACGCGCCGGAGCGGCAGACCACCACGTCGGCCCAGGCGTAGGCGGCGGCCATGTCGTCGATGAACTCGGTCACCTTGTGCTGCGTCTGCCCTACCCTTTCGTAGTCGCGCAGCACCGTTTCCAGCGCGCCCTTGCCAACCTGATGCCAGAGCGTAATTCTATCGCCCAAACGCGCCGCGACTTCAGGAACTGTCTGATTCAGCACGCGCGCGCCCTGACTTCCGCCAATCACCAGCACGCGGATCGGACCTTCGCGCCCCTGCAACCGCTCCGCCGGCAACGGCAGCGCCAACACATCGGTACGCACCGGGTTGCCCACCACCTCGGCGTTCAGGAACGCGCCGGGGAAGGCCTGCATCACTTTGGCGGCGATGCGCGCCAGCCAGCGGTTGGTCAAACCGGCGATGCCGTTCTGCTCGTGCAGCACCACCGGGATGCCGCACTGCCAGGCTGCCAGGCCACCGGGGCCGGACACGTAACCGCCCATCCCCAGCACCACATCCGGCTGGTAGCTGCGCATGATGGCTTTCGCCTGGCGCACCGCCTGCCAGATCCGCAGCGGCGCAGTCAACTGGGCCTTCAGGCCTTTGCCGCGCAGGCCGGAGATGCGGATAAAATCAATCTCGATCCCGTGCTTCGGCACCAGATCGGCTTCCATTCGGTCTGCGGTTCCGAGCCAGCGCACCTGCCAGCCCTGCGCCATCAGATGATGCGCGACCGCCAGCCCCGGGAACACGTGCCCACCGGTACCGCCTGCCATCACCATTAAACGCTTAGGTTTCCCGCTCATCCCTTACCTCTTCACAAATGCCTGAGCCTTGGTCAGACGCGTTTCATAATCAATTCGCAGCAACAGCACGATGGCCGTCGACATAATCAGCAAGCTCGAACCGCCGTAACTGATCAGCGGCAGCGTCAGACCTTTGGTCGGCAGCATGCCTGCGGCGGCGCCGACGTTAACCAGCGCCTGGAAGCTGAACCATACGCCGATCGCGCAGGCCAGGAAGCCGGAGAAGCGTTGGTCGATCTCCAGCGCGCGGCGCCCGATGGACATCGCGCGAAAAGCGACGAAGAATACCATTAACAGGGCTAAAACCACACCGATATAGCCCAGTTCTTCACCCAAAATGGAGAAGATGAAGTCGGTGTGTGCTTCCGGCAAATACTCCAGTTTCTGCACCGAGTTGCCGAGCCCCTGTCCCCAGAACTCGCCGCGGCCGAACGCCATCAGCGACTGGGTCAGCTGGTAGCCGCTGCCGAACGGATCGGCCCACGGGTTCCAGAACGACGTCACGCGGCGCATACGGTACGGTTCCGCGATAATCAGCAGCACCACGGCGAACACGCCGGAGCCGATGATCGCCAGGAACTGCCACATTTTCGCGCCGGCCAGGAACAGCATCGCCAGCGTGGTGATGAACAGCACCACCACAGTACCGAGGTCCGGCTGCGCCAGCAGCAGCACCGCCAGCACCACCATCACGCCCATCGGCTTGCAGAAGCCCCAGAAGTTGCTGCGCACCTCTTCCACCTTGCGCACCAGATAGCTCGCCAGGTAGCAGAACAGCGACAGCTTGGACAGCTCCGCCGGCTGAATACGCAGCGGGCCGAGCGCGATCCAGCGCGAGGCCCCGTTCACCGAGCTCCCCACCACCAGCACGATCAGCAGCATCACGATCGACATCAGCAGCATCACGTTGCTGTAGCGCTGCCAAATTTCCATCGGGACGCGCAGCGTCACCAGCGACAGGCCGAACGCCAGGCCGAGGTACAGCGCGTCACGTTTGGCGAACAGGAACGGATCGTCCGCCAGGCGTTGGCCGATCGGCATCGACGCCGAGGTCACCATCACGAAGCCGATGATCGCCAACCCGAAGGTCAGCCACAGCAGGGTGCGATCGTACAGCACCATGTTGACCGCGTCGTTGTCGCGCGCGCCGGTCACCCAGTCTTTCAACCGTTCTGTCAGCCCGAAGTTCGGCAAGCGTAGTTTCATCCGCCAAGCTCCTGCGCCAAGCGGGCGAACTCATCGCCGCGCACTTCAAAATTACGGAACTGATCGAGGCTGGCGCAGGCCGGCGACAGCAATACCATGTCGCCGGGCTGTACGCGGCCGGCGATGGTGCGCATCGCCTGCTCCATGGTCTCGGTCAGCGTCGCCACTTCCGGCCGCAGCTGCGCCAGCTGGGCGCCGTCGCGGCCAAAGCAATACAGACGCACGTTGTCGCCCTGCAGATAGCGCGCCAGCGGCGAGAAATCGGCGGATTTGCCGTCGCCGCCGAGCAGCAAATGCAGCGTACCGTCCACCTGCAGGCCGTTCAGCGCCGCTTCGGTGCTGCCGACGTTGGTGGCTTTGGAATCGTTGATCCAACGCACGCCGTTGTGCTCCCAGGCCAGCTGGAAGCGGTGCGCCAGGCCGGTGAAGGTGGTCAGCGCCTTCAGGCTGGACGCGCGCGGAATGTTGACCGCATCCGCCAACGCCAGCGCCGCCAGGGCGTTGGTGTAGTTGTGGCGGCCGGTCAGTTTCATCTCGCGCGTATTCAGCACCTTCTCGCCGCGCACCCGCAGCCAGGTTTCCCCCTGCTGACGGTTCAGGTGATAGTCGCCCACGTCGGCGCCGAAGCTAACGCAGCGCTCGTCGGCGCCGCGCACCGGCATGGTCAGCGCGTCGTCCGCGTTCACCACGCACACGGCGGCGTTTTCATACACGCGCAGCTTGGCGCCGCGATACTGCTGCAGGCCGAACGGATAGCGATCCATATGATCTTCGGTCACGTTCAGGATGGTCGCCGCTGCCGCCCGCAGGCTATACGTCGTTTCCAGCTGGAAGCTGGACAGCTCCAGCACGTAAAGCTGGCACTCCTGGCGTAGCAGGCTCAGCGCCGGCAGGCCGATATTGCCGCCCACGCCCACCGCCCAACCGGCGGCTTTCGCCATCTCGCCCACCAGGGTGGTGACAGTGCTTTTGCCGTTGGAGCCGGTGATCGCCACGATCGGCGCCTGCGCTTCACGGCAGAACAGTTCGACGTCGCCGACGATTTCCACGCCGGCGTCCGCCGCGGCGCTCAATGCCGGGGTCGCCAGCGCGACGCCCGGGCTGGCGACGATCAGATCCGCCGCCAACAGCCAATCCTGATTCAGATCGCCCAGATGGCGCTCCACGCTTTCAGGCAGTTTGTCCAACCCTGGCGGCGCGATACGGGTATCCATCACGCGCGGCGTTACGCCGCGCGCCATGAAGAAATCGACACAGGACAGGCCGGTGAGGCCCAATCCGATGATGACGACTTTTCTACCCTGATAGTCTGCCATGATTAACGCACCTTCAGCGTTGCCAGGCCAATCAGCACCAGCATCAGCGAAATGATCCAGAAGCGCACGATAACGCGCGGTTCCGGCCAGCCTTTCAATTCATAGTGGTGGTGAATCGGCGCCATGCGGAAAATGCGTTGCCCGCGCAGCTTGAACGATCCCACCTGCAGGATCACCGACAGCGTCTCTACCACGAACACGCCGCCCATGATCACCAACAAGAACTCCTGGCGCAGCAGCACCGCGATGGTGCCCAGCGCGCCACCCAGCGCCAACGACCCGACGTCACCCATAAACACCTGGGCCGGGTAGGTGTTGAACCACAGGAACCCGAGGCCGGCGCCGACGATAGCGGTACATACGATCACCAACTCACCGGCATGACGCAGATACGGAATATGCAGGTAGTTGGCGAAGTTCATGTTACCGGTCGCCCAGGCCACCAGCGCGAAGCCGGCCGCCACGAATACCGTCGGCATGATAGCCAGGCCGTCCAGACCGTCGGTCAGGTTGACCGCGTTGCTGGTGCCGACGATGACGAAATAGGCCAGCAGGATGTACAGCAGGCCCAGCTGCGGCATCACGTCCTTAAAGAACGGCACAACCAGCTCGGTGGCTGGCGTGTCTTTTCCTACGGCGTACATGGCGAATGCGACAATCAGCGCAATCACCGACTGCCAAAAATACTTCCAGCGGGCGATCAGCCCTTTGGTGTCCTTACGCACCACCTTGCGGTAGTCGTCGACGAAGCCGACGATGCCGTAACCCACCAGCACGAACAGCACGCACCAGACATACGGGTTGGACGGGTAGGCCCACATCAGCACCGAAATGGTGATGGAGGTCAGGATCATAATGCCGCCCATGGTCGGCGTGCCGCGCTTGCTGAAGTGCGACTCAGGGCCGTCGTTACGCACCACCTGGCCGAAGGACATTTCTTGCAGGCGCTTGATCACCCGCGGGCCCATCCACAGCGACAGGAATAGTGCGGTCAGCAGGCTGACAATGGCTCGGAACGTCAGATAAGAAAAGACGTTGAAGCCTGAGTAATACTTGACCAAATGCTCGGCCAGCCAAACTAACATGGTGCTTTCTCCTGTAACGCGCGTACTACCTGCTCCATTGCGGCACTACGTGAACCTTTGATTAACACGGTAATGACCGCATGTTCCGACAGTAATTCCGCCACGCGCGCGATCACTGCTGTCTTGTCCTGATAATGTTCGCCGTTGCCGGACGCTTCGCTCAGCACGCGGCTCAAACCGCCGACGCTGATCACCTTGTCGACGCCGGCCAGACGGGCGGCTTCGCCCACCTGACGGTGACACTCTTCCGCTTCCGCGCCCAGCTCGGCCATATCGCCGACCACCATCACGCGGTAGCCCGGCATCTCTGCCAGCACCTGCGCCGCCGCGGTCATCGACCCGACGTTGGCGTTATAGCTGTCGTCCAGCAGCAGCTTGCCTTCGGCCAGCGCCACCGGGAACAGACGCCCCGGCACCGCCTGCAGCTGTTTCAGCCCCTGACGCACCGCTTCGAGGGTGGCGCCCACCGACATCGCCAGCGCCGTCGCCGCCAGCGCATTGGCCACGTTGTGGCGCCCCGGCAGCGGCAGCGCGATCTCGGCGGTGCCGAACGGGCTGTGCAGCGTGAACTGCGTGCCTGCACCGTTCACCCGCACGTTATCCGCGAAGAAGTCCACGCCTTCGGCAGCCTGTGGCGAGAAGCGCCAGACGGTTTTGCCGCCCAGCATGCTCTGCCAGTGCGGCCAGTCGTTGTTATCGGCGTTGATGATCGCCACGCCGTCGGCCGGCAGGCCGGTAAAGATTTCACCTTTCGCCTGCGCGACGCCGGCCAGCGAGCCGAAGCCTTCCAGGTGCGCCGCCGCCAGGTTGTTCACCAAAGCGGTCTGCGGACGCGTCAATGCGGTGGTGTAAGCGATTTCGCCAATATGGTTAGCGCCCAGCTCTATCACGGCAAAATCATGCTGCGGCTCCAGACGTAACAGCGTCAGCGGCACGCCGATGTCGTTATTGAAGTTGCCGGCGGTATACAGCACTTCGCCGCATTCGCGCAGAATGGCGGCGGTCATTTCTTTCACCGATGTCTTGCCCGAGGAACCGGTCAGCGCCACCACGCGCGCCGGCACCTGCTGACGCACCCAGGCGCCAAGCTGCCCCAGCGCCCGACGGGTGTCTTGCACCACCAGCTGCGGCACGTCCACCAATAAGCGCTTACTGACCAGCAGCGCCCCGGCACCTGCGGCTACGGCATCCGCCACGAAGTCGTGAGCGTCGAAACGCTCGCCTTTCAGCGCCACAAACAGGCAACCGGCGGTCACCTTGCGGGTGTCTGTCGTCACCTCGACAATTTGGCAATCGGCGCCGATCGGTTCAGCGCTCAATACCTCAGCCAGTGTCTGAAGAGAGACAGGGATCATGCCAGCACCCCCAGCAGTCGGGCGACCGTCGTGCGGTCGGAGTAATCCAGGCGGCGGTTACCCACCAGCTGATAATCTTCGTGGCCTTTGCCTGCCACCAACACCACATCCAGTTCCTGCGCCTGCATGATGGCGCTGGTTACCGCTTCGGCGCGGCCGTGGATCACCAGCGCCTGCCCGGCGTCCAGCAATCCGGTCAGGATGTCGTTGATAATTGCGCGCGGCTCTTCGGTACGCGGGTTGTCATCGGTGATCACCACGCGATCGGCGAACTGCTCGGCGATGCCGCCCATCAGTGGACGTTTGCCCTTGTCGCGATCGCCGCCGCAGCCGAACACGCACCACAGCTGCCCCTGACAGTGCAGGCGCGCGGCTTCCAGCGCTTTCTCCAGCGCATCCGGCGTGTGGGCGTAATCCACCACCACCGTCGGTTTGCCCGGCGCGTTGAACACTTCCATGCGGCCGCAGACCGGCTGCAGGCGGCTGCCGGTTTCCACCAGCGCCGCCAGCGGATAGCCCAGCGACAGCAGCGTCGCCAAGGCCAACAGCAGATTGCTGACGTTGAACGCGCCCATCAGGCGGCTTTCGATCTCGCCGTCGCCCCAGCTGGAGCTGAAACGAAGGGTAGCGCCGTTGTCGTGATAATCGACCGCCGTGGTTTTCAGCCAGCGGCCGTGGCAGCCCGGCTGCAGGTTGCCCTGCATCGTCACCGCCACCGCATCCGGCAACTTGCTCAGCCAGCGCTGACCGACTTCATCGTCGGCATTGATGATTGCCTGCCCCACGCTGTGGGCGGCGAACAGCGACCATTTGGCCGCCTCGTAATTGGCCATGTCACCGTGGTAATCCAGGTGATCGCGGCTCAGGTTGGTGAAGACCGCCGCGGCGAACGGCAGCGCCGCCACCCGGTGTTGCACCAGACCGTGGGAAGAGACTTCCATGGCGGCGAAGGTCGCGCCCTGTTCCGCCAAATCGTTTAATACGTGTTGAACATCCACCGCAGAACCGGTGGTATTCTCGGTCGGACACACCTGGCCCAGCAGGCCGTTGCCGACGGTCCCCATCACTGCGCTGGTTTCGCCCAGCAGTTGGCTCCACTGCGCCAGCAGTTGGGTGGTGGTGGTTTTGCCGTTGGTGCCGGTCACGCCGACCAGACGCAGACGCTCGCCCGGCTGGTGGTAAAAACGCCCGGCCAGCGCGGAAAGGCGCTGGTTCAGTTGGCTCAGGTAGATCACCGGCACGCCGTGCATTTCAACGATGGCGCCGTCTTCGGCCTGACCGTCAGCTTCGGCGATCACGGCGGCGACGCCCTGCGCGATGGCCTGCGGAATATAGCGGCGTCCATCCGTTTGATGGCCGACAACGGCGACAAACAGATCCCCGGCAGCCGCCACACGGCTGTCTAATGTCATTTCCCGCAGCGCGCGCCCGGGTGCCGTCGGCACCCACGGGGCGAGTAAGTCGCGCAAATTACGATCTGCCACCTGAACCCTCTTTCTTGTTAATCACTAATTCGCTTTTGTCACCGGTAGGCAACGCGTCAGGCTCGACGTTCATGGTGCGCAATACGCCGCCCATGATGGCACCGAACACCGGCGCGGAGATTGCGCCACCATAGTATTTCCCACCCTGCGGGTCGTTGATGACGACCACCAGGGCAAAACGGGGGTTACTTGCCGGCGCGACGCCGGCGGTATAAGCGATGTATCGGTTGACGTATTTGCCGTCCGGGCCCACTTTTTTCGCGGTACCGGTTTTGATGGCGATACGGTATCCCTTGATGGCGGCTTTCACGCCGCCGCCGCCCGGCAAGGCCACGCTTTCCATCATGTGCACCACGGTGCGCACCAGAGGTTCAGGGAAAACGCGCTCGCCGGCGACCGGAGGGTCAACCTTGGTGATCGACAATGGGCGATACACGCCCAGGCTGCCGATCGTTGCATAGACTCGCGCCAACTGTAACGGAGTTACCATCAGCCCGTAGCCGAAAGAGAAGGTGGCCCTCTCTATGTCAGACCACCGTTGTTTTTTTGGGTATATGCCACTGCTTTCTCCGACCAGCCCCAAATTGGTCGCTTTTCCCAGCCCAAAACGAGAGTAAGTATCTACTAACGCTGAGGACGGCATCGCTAACGCCAGCTTTGAAACACCGACGTTACTCGACTTCTGCAAGATCCCGGTCAATGACAGCTCCGAATACCGCGCCACGTCTTTGATCTCGTGGCCCTGAATGCGGTACGGGATGGTGTTCAGCACGCTGTTTTCTCTCACCACGCCGTTTTGCAGCGCGGTCATCACCACCATCGGCTTCACGGTTGAACCGGGTTCAAAAATATCGGTGATGGCACGGTTACGCATGGTCTCTTTCGGCGTACCGGCCATGTTGTTCGGGTTGTAAGACGGGCTGTTGGCCATCGCCAGCACTTCGCCGGTATTCACGTCGATCAGCACCGCAGTGCCCGACTCGGCCTTGTTGAACGCCACCGCGTTGTTCAGCTCGCGATACACCAGCGCCTGCAGGCGTTCATCGACGCTCAGCACCAAGTTGTGCGCCGCCTGGCTGTCGACGGAGGAGATATCTTCGATCACCCGGCCGAAACGGTCCTTACGCACCGTTCTCTCGCCCGGTTGCCCGGTCAGCCAGCGGTCGAAGCTCTTCTCGACGCCTTCAATGCCTTGTCCGTCGATGTTGGTCACGCCGATGATGTGCGACGTCACCTGCCCCGCCGGGTAGTACCGGCGCGACTCCTGCCGCAGGTAGATCCCCGGCAGCTTGAGTTTGTGGATGTAGTCGCCGATCGCCGGGTTAACCTGGCGCGCCAGATAAACGAAGCGCCCTTTCGGGTTGGCGTTGATGCGATTGGAGAGTTGGTCCAGCGGGATGTTCAGCGCATCAGAAAGCGCTTTCCAACGGCTGTCCAGCGTGATACCGCCGCGCTCGTTCAGCTCTTTCGGATCCGCCCACACCGCATTGACCGGCACGCTGACCGCCAACGGACGGCCGGCGCGATCGCTGATCATGCCGCGCGCGGTCGGCACTTCCTGCACGCGCAGCGAACGCATGTCGCCTTCTTTCACCAGACGATCGGGGTTGATGACCTGCAGGTACGCGACGCGCAGCATCAGGCCAACCATCGCCAGCAAAATGCAGCCGCACAGCAACGCAAAACGCCAGCTGACAAAGCTGGCCTGATCTTCCTGGCGTCTCAACTTACCGGGGCGCGCTGCTTTCATGCGTTTCCTTTCTACTCCGTGTCATTATTCCGGTTAAACCATTCATTGTTTAACGATGATATTTTCCTGCGATGGATCAACGTGTTGCATCTGCAGTTTTTCTGTCGCGATACGTTCAACCCGGCTGTGATCGCCGAGGGCGTTCTCTTCTAAAATCAGGTTGCGCCACTCGATATCCAGCGCATCGCGCTCCAGAACCAGCTGTTCGCGCTCGGCGGTCAGCAGGCGGGTGCGGTGCGCGGTGGTCACCACGAAAATCGCGGAGACCAGTGACGCAATCAGTAAAATCAGGGGGATCTTGGCGTTGCGCAGCAGGTCGCCGCCAATAACCCCGACCAGGCCGTGGCGTTCGTTGCCGATCACGCGGGCATCCTCTCAGCAATACGCAGCACCGAGCTGCGCGCACGCGGGTTGTCCGCCACTTCCGCTTCCGAAGGCATCATTTTGCCCAGCGCTTTCAGCGTTCGCCCGCCCATGCTGCGCAGTTGCTCTTCGGTCAACGGAATGCCCGCCGGCACCTGGGCGCCGCGGCTGTGGTGACGCATAAAGCGTTTGACGATGCGGTCTTCCAGCGAGTGGAAGCTGATGATCGACAAACGGCCCTGTGGGGCCAGCACTTCCAGCGCGCCGTCGAGCGCACGCTCGATCTCTTCCAGCTCGCTGTTGATATAGATGCGGATCGCCTGGAAGCTGCGCGTCGCCGGATGCTTGTGCTTTTCACGGAACGGGCTGGCATCGGCAATCAGATCCGCCAACTCTTTGGTGCGCGTCATCGGCTCCACGCGGTTTCTTTCCACGATGGCGCGTGCGATGCGCTTGGCGAAACGCTCTTCGCCAAAGGTTTTCAGCACCCAGGCGATGTCGTCCGCTTCGGCCTTCATCAGCCACTCTGCGGCGGACAGGCCGGTGGACGGATCCATGCGCATGTCCAGCGGACCGTCGCGCATAAAGGAGAACCCGCGCTCTGCGTCGTCAAGCTGCGGCGAGGAAACGCCCAGATCGAGCAGAACGCCGTCGATCTTGCCCACCAGTTCGCGTTCCCGCACGTAGTGCGACAACTCGGAGAATGGGCCGTGTACGATGGTAAAACGAGGATCTTCAATAGATTTGGCGGCTGCAATCGCCTGAGGGTCACGGTCAATCGCCAGCAAGCGCCCTTCCGGCCCCAGCTGGGACAGAATCAGACGAGAATGGCCACCGCGACCAAAAGTACCGTCGATATATATGCCGTTGCTGCGGATGTTGAGGCCGTTGACGGCTTCGTCCAGCAGGACGGTGGTGTGTTTATAGTTTTCCAACATGCTTATAGCGACAAGTCCTGTAGCCGCTCAGACAACGGTTCCTGAGTCGACTGTTCAGCGTCAATATCATCCTTGACTTGTTGATACCAGGTCTGTTCATCCCACAGTTCAAACTTGTTGAACTGACCGACCAGCATCACTTCTTTCGTGAGTCCGGCGTGCTGCCGCAGCGTATTGGCTAACAGCAAACGACCGGCACTATCCATCTGACACTCACTGGCATGCCCCAGCAGCAGGCGCTGAACGCGGCGCTCGGCGGGATTCATGCTCGACAGACGTGATAATTTTTGTTCAATAATTTCCCATTCGGGCAAAGGATAAAGCAGCAGGCAGGGCTGATGGAGGTCAATGGTACAGACCATTTGGCCTTGCGATTCCTCGTTGAGCAATTCCCGATATCGGGTAGGTACGGCGAGCCGCCCTTTGCTGTCGAGGTTGACCATCGTCGCTCCACGGAACATTCCTGAGCTACCCCTTAGTGACCGTTTTCACCACTTTACCCCACAAATTCCCACACAATGGAGTTTACGGAGGGTATGAAAACCTTGTCAAGCCAGAGCGCCAGCGCTTTGGCAATATTTCTCTGGTCATTTTGGGAGCTGACTCGCGAAAGAAACTCTGATTATTCGACGATTAAAAATTAACACCATGATAAACGGAGAGAATTTTCTAAGCGGAAAGAATCTGATTAAAAACCTGACGAACTGGCGATTAATTAACTCATTACTTCCTTCTGCAAGCCATGTCTCATTTTTCAGCTCGGCAATCTCAGGGCTGTAACCGCTGCCGCCCCGCGCCCGCCAAGGCTCAGCGCCTGACGAATCGACCGCAGAATAAGGCCATAACCCCTTGAGTTAATAACGCTCAATCGTTATTCACCGTGAAACTGCGCGCTATTTTACTTCAATTTGTACCGCCATGATGAGAGCACGGCGAAAATAAATGACTCGGATATTACGAGCAGAAGTAATTTCGATTTAAATCAATTTGGTAAGATTATTCCCAAAATACCTGTTTACAATTATGGTTTCATTTTCTTACACCTTTATTTCCACAATTTTTGCCGGAAAAAATCCCCATTCGACGCCAAAAATCGCAACCATATGTTTTTAATGGATTTATTTTAAATTGCCGACTTTAATCTCTCTACCCTCTCCTCTCCCCCGGTTCTGCGGGACAAAAACCGAACAAATGTTAAAAATAAAAATATAAATCTAGTTAAAAAACACAATGCAGATTAGTACACTATATAAAAAGCAAAAAAGTAGTTTTAACAACCAGCAATTAATAACTTAACGGAATTTTAACCAAAGGGGATAACACATGCTTTCGCCCGCCGCTCACTGGCGTAGCGCCGCTGCCGATACGTTCGCACTGGTGGTGTACTGCTTTATCGCCGGCATGGCGATAGAAGTGTTGATCTCCGGCATGAGCTTCCAGCAATCCCTCTCTTCGCGCCTGCTGTCGATCCCGGTCAACATCCTGATCGCCTGGCCTTACGGCCGCTATCGCGATCTGTTTATCCGCACGGCGCGCCGCTGCCCGCGCGGCCAGTTCCTGCTGCGCAACCTCGCCGATCTGCTGGCCTACGTCAGCTTTCAGTCGCCGGTTTATGCCGCCATTCTGTGGAGCGTAGGCGCCGACGGCCCACAAATGCTGGCGGCGGTCACCAGCAATGCGCTGGTCTCCATGGCGATGGGCGTGGTGTATGGCTATTTCCTGGAATATTGCCGGCGGCTGTTCCGGGTGGCGGGCTACGTCTAAACCAGGAGCCCGACATAGCGAGCTCCTGTAGAGCGGACTATTTGCGGCTCAGGCTGCCGCGGCGGAACAGATTGCGGCGGATACGCGTCAAACCCGGTTTAGGTTTACGCGGTTCGTCCAGGCTGGCCAACACCAGCTCCAGCACGCGTTCGGCCACGTCACGATGGCGCTGCGCCACCGCGAGCACCGGGCACTCGAGGAAATCCAACAGTTCATGGTCGCCGAAGGTGGCAATCGCCAGATCGGTCGGCAAACGGCCACGTTGCTTCAGCGTCACGTCCATCACGCCCTGCAACAGCGAGAACGAGGTGGTAAACAACGCCTGCGGCATCGGATGTGTTTTCAGCCATTCGGCAAACAGCGCGCCGGCGGCTTCACGTTCATAGCTGTTGGCGTACAGGTAATCGACGTGGCGGGGATCCTCTTGCCAGGCCTGACGGAAACCCTGCTCGCGCAGGAAGCTCACCGAAAGCTCCGGCAAGGCGCCCAGATACAGCACCGATTCCGCCGGGAAGGTGCGCAGCTCCTGCGCCAAAGCAAAGGCATCTTCCTGATCGGCCCCGACGACGCTGATGAAATGCTCGCGATCCAGCGCGCGGTCTAGCGCGATGATCGGCAGCGGATCGTTGGCCCAGCGTTGATAGAAGGGATGCTCCGGCGGCAAGGCGGTGGAGACGATGATGGCGTCCACCTGGCGCTGCAGCAGGTGCTCGATACAGCGCATTTCGTTGTCCGGCTGATCTTCGGAACAGGCGATCAGCAATTGGTAACCACGCTGGCGCGCCTGGCGTTCCAGGTAGTTGGCGATGCGGGTATAGCTGGTATTTTCCAGATCCGGGATCACCAGACCGATAGAACGGGTACGCCCGGCGCGCAGCCCCGCCGCGACGGCATTCGGGTGATAGTTATGCTCCCTAACCACGGCCATCACTTTCTCGACGGTTTTATCGCTGACACGATACTGCTTCGCCTTGCCGTTGATGACATAACTGGCCGTCGTGCGCGAAACGCCCGCGAGACGCGCGATTTCATCCAGTTTCACATGAACCCCTTAATGACGCTGAAAATAGAAGTGAAGGCTGTGCTCGGATTAACCATGACATCCCGTGCGGTTATTCAATCCAGCCTCTGCGATCTAACAGCAGAAAACACTGCCTAGCAACCGCTTTTGCCGAAAGGTGCCAGCAATCGGGCAAAAAATACCGAAAAACAAAGGGCGCAGCCACGCCGCGCCCCCGATTATTCACCGCCAGACCACGCTCAGCGCATGATTTTGTCGCCGCGCGACACGCCAACCACGCCGGAACGGGCCACTTCCACAATCTCCGCCACTTCACGCACCGCGCTGAGGAAGGCGTCGAGCTTGTCGCTGGTACCGGCCATCTGTACCGTGTACAGCGTCGCCGTCACATCGACGATCTGGCCGCGGAAAATATCGGCGCAGCGCTTCACCTCTTCACGGCCGTAGCCGCTGGCCTGCAGCTTCACCAGCATAATCTCGCGCTCGACGTGGGCGCCCTGCACCAGCTCGCTGACGCGCAGCACGTCCACCAGCTTGTGCAGCTGTTTCTCAATCTGCTCCAGCACTTTCTCGTCGCCGACGGTCTGGATAGTCATGCGCGACAGCGTCGGATCGTCGGTCGGCGCCACCGTCAGGCTCTCGATGTTATAACCGCGCTGGGAGAACAGCCCGATCACGCGCGACAAGGCGCCGGATTCGTTTTCCAGCAAGACAGATAAAATACGGCGCATGATCAGGTCCTCTCCGTTTTGCTAAGCCACATTTCGTCCATGCTTCCGCCGCGGATCTGCATCGGGTAAACATGTTCGGTTTCATCGACGGTCACGTCGACGAACACCAGCCGCTCTTTTTCCGCCAGCGCCTGCGCCAGCTTTCTCTCCAGTTCATCCGGCGTGCGGATGGCGATGCCGACATGGCCGTAAGCCTCGGCCAGCTTGACGAAGTCCGGCAGCGAATCCATGTAGGACTGCGAGTGACGGCCGGAATAAATCATATCCTGCCACTGCTTCACCATGCCCAGATAGCGGTTGTTGAGGTTCACCACCACCACCGGCAGGTTATATTGCAGCGCGGTGGACAGCTCCTGAATGTTCATTTGAATGCTGCCGTCGCCGGTCACGCACACCACGGTTTCCTCCGGCAGCGCCAGCTTGACGCCCAATGCCGCCGGCAAACCGAAGCCCATGGTGCCGAGGCCGCCGGAGTTGATCCAGCGGCGCGGTTTATCAAACGGATAATAGAGCGCGGCGAACATCTGGTGCTGGCCCACGTCCGAGGTGACATAGGCGTCGCCTTTGGTCAAGCGGTACAGGGTTTCGATCACCGCCTGCGGTTTGATGGTGCCGCTGTGCTTGTCGTAACCCAGGCAGTCGCGGGCACGCCACTGCTCGATAGACTGCCACCAGTCACGCAGCGCGTCGTGATCCTGCGCTTTCTCGCCCTGAGCCAACAGCTCCAGCATCTGAACCAACACCTGCCTGGCATCGCCGACGATCGGAATATCGGCGTCCACCGTTTTGGAGATCGAGGTCGGATCGATATCGATGTGCAGCACGGTGGCATCCGGGCAGTATTTAGCGAGGTTATTGGTGGTGCGATCGTCGAAGCGCACGCCGACGGCGAAGATCACGTCAGCATGGTGCATGGTTTTATTGGCTTCATAGGTGCCGTGCATACCGAGCATGCCGACGCTCTGGCGATGGGTCCCGGGGAAAGCGCCCAATCCCATCAGGCTGCTGGTCACCGGCAGGTTCAGCTGTTCCGCCAACGCCAACAGTTCGGCTTCGCAACCGGCGTTGCTCGCGCCGCCGCCGACGTACATCACCGGCTTTTTGGCCGCCAGAATGGTTTGCAACGCGCGTTTGATCTGCCCGCGGTGGCCCTGCACCGTCGGGTTGTAAGAACGCATGCTCACGTCTTGCGGGTAGGCATAAGGCATCCGCACCGCCGGGCCGACGATATCTTTCGGCAGATCGATCACCACCGGGCCGGGCCGGCCGCTGGAAGCCAGGTAGAACGCCTTCTTCAGCACCGCCGGGATGTCTTCGGTACGTTTTACCAGGAAGCTGTGCTTCACCACCGGGCGCGAAATCCCCACCATATCGCACTCCTGGAAAGCGTCGTAGCCGATCAGCGAGCTGGGCACCTGCCCCGACAGCACCACCATCGGGATCGAGTCCATGTAGGCAGTGGCGATGCCGGTAATGGCGTTGGTGGCGCCGGGGCCGGAGGTCACCAGCACCACGCCCACTTCACCGGTGGCGCGTGCGTAGCCGTCGGCCATGTGCACCGCGCCCTGCTCGTGGCGCACCAGAATATGATCGATCCCTCCAACCGTATGCAGGGCATCGTAGATATCGAGCACCGCCCCGCCGGGGTAGCCGAATACATGCTTAACGCCCTGATCGATCAACGATCGGACGACCATCTCGGCTCCTGACAACATCTCCATGGGTTTGCCTCCAGGCTTGCTTATTCTTGTCTGGCGCCGGAACGTAGCGCCTGCTGCGGGGCAATGCCCCAAAGTTTTTATGGGTTGTCGCTATCGAATTAACATAACGTCAGAATATGGGGCAGGCAAACGGCAAAATGGCTTAACGGTAGCGGGGTTATTGCCAAGCGGCTGGAGATCGCGGCTTTATAAAAACAATGCGCTAGCCTCGGGGTTGTCAGGCTAGGCATTGTTTCGAACAGGGGGGAAATTACAGAACTAAATCAGGTGAAGGATATGCCGCTTTTTTGGCCGGGCACATGGCCCGGCGGCGGCGTCAGGCCTGTTCCTGGTACATCGAGTCGATTTCACGCTGATAGCGCTGCAGGATCACTTTACGGCGCAGCTTCAGCGTTGGCGTCAACTCCCCCAGCTCCATCGAAAAGGCCGCCGGCAGCAGCGTGAACTTCTTCACCTGTTCGAAGCGCGCCAGCTCCTTTTGCATCTCGCGCAGGCGCTTTTCGAACATCTCGAGAATTTCGCCGTTGCGCAGCAGTTCCAGGCGATCCTGGTATTTCAGGTTCACTGACTTCGCGTACTCTTCCAGCGACTCAAAGCACGGCACGATCAGCGCGGAAACGAATTTACGCGCATCGGCGATGATCGCCACCTGCTCGATAAAGCGATCCTGCGCCAGCGTGCCTTCCAGCATCTGCGGCGCGATATATTTGCCGCCGGAGGTTTTCATCAAATCCTTCAGGCGTTCGGTGATGAACAGGTTGCCCTCTTCATCGATCGCCCCGGCGTCGCCGGTTTTCAGCCAGCCGTCCTCGGTAAAGGTCGCGGCGGTTTCCAAAGGTTTGTTGAAATAGCCGCGCATCACGATCGGCCCGCGCACCTGGATTTCATTTTCCTCGCCAATGCGCACCTCGACCTCCGGCAGCGGTTTGCCGATAGATCCGAAGCGGAAATGCCCCTCTTCCCAGCAGGAGACGGTCGCACAGGTTTCGGTCATGCCGTAACCGTACTTGATGTTGACGCCCATCGCCTGGAAAAACAGGATCACATTGTCGTCCAGCTTGGCGCCCGCCGCCGGCAAAAAGCGCACCCGGCCGCCGAGGATACCGCGCAGCTTGCTCAACACCAGCTTATCGGCCCAGCGGTGGGTGAAGTCGAACACTTTACCCAACGGCTTGCCGGCGCGCTCCTGCAGGAATTTGCGCTCGCCGCAGACGATCGCCCAGTGGAACAACGCACGGCGCAGCCAAGGCGCGCGCGCCACTTTTTCGTGCACCGCGCTGAAAATCTTCTCGTAGAAACGCGGCACCGCACACATCAGCGTCGGGCGGACCTGCCCCATCGCTTCCCGCACCCAGTCGGTGTTCGGCAGGAAAACGTTCTGCGCGCCGGAATGCATCACAAAGAAGCTCCAGGCCCGCTCAAAAACGTGCGACAGCGGCAGGAAGCTGAGCGACACATCTGCTTCGCCGACCGTCAGTCTTTCATCATGCAGGTAGAGCTGCGCCGCCAGGTTGCGGTAGTCCAGCATCACCCCTTTCGGCTCGCCGGTGGTGCCCGAGGTATAGATCAGGGTGAAAAGATCCTGCAGGTCGCACTCTTCAATACGCTGCTGGCGTTGAGCGGCAAAAGCCGCCGGATCGGCAGTGCGCTCGAAGGCGCTCAGATGCTGTGCGATCTCGCAGCCGCGCAGATCGGCATCCTCGTCGAAGACGATAATATGGCGCAGCTGCGGGCAGACGCCGCGCAGCGCGATGGCGGCGTCAAGCTGCGCCTGCTCGCCGACGAACAGTATACGGATGTCGGCGTCGTTGGTGACGAACGCCGCCTGTGCCGGCGTATTGGTGGAATAGAGCGGAACACTGATGCCGCGCAGGTGAAGGATAGCGAGATCGGTCAACGCCCAGGCCATCGTGTTATTGGCGAAAATACCGATGCGTTCTTGCACTTCGACGCCCAGCCCCAGCAACCCGGCGGCAATGCGGTCAATACGAGTGGCGGCCTCTCCCCAGGTCAGCTGCAACTCGCCGTTGGGTGACCATTGGCGAAAAGCTGTGCGATCGGCTCGGTGGATGATTTGATGCTGTATACGATGGATCAAATGGTATTGCAGCAGATTAGTGATCATAGTGCTCTAAGCCTGAAATGAATCAAACAGTTAAGCCGGAACGACGCCTTACGGCCCTCATCTCAGCTTACACGTGTTTACTTTTTTCTGCGCAGTCTACCTAGTCTCAGGCAGGGGGAAAAGCGATTTCAGCGTAGAAGTGTGAGCCAAAACTCAGTCCGGCTTCCGCACTTTCATTGGTTGGACAAAACGGGGAGGAAAAGGTTTGCTGATGGCAATAAAACGCGGCCCGTTCGGGCCGCCGCATCGAGTTAGTTTAAAATACCAGCCGGAAAGTAAAAATCAGAATATTAATTTATATTAATTATTTTTGCTGAACGAACAAACCCACTCTGAAAATAAGTTATTTTATCGCCGTAAAACCAAGAAACATCTTAATAAAAACACAGATAGTTCTTAGTTTTTATCATGAGAAAAAAACGCTCAGTTGAATATTATCTTTATGTGGCTTCCATTTTTTATCGCTTTACTTTGGGTTGCCTGCCTCAATCAGGACGGATTTCATCCACTGGTGGCCTTTATCCCGCTCGGAGGATTCATGCCAAGAAAGATAACAGGTGGCTTTATTATCATTGCTACATAAAGGAACCGCCTTTATTTTCAATGCCTCCGTCTGCTGTCGCACCAACCAAGCGGGCGCAATCGCCACCATTTCCGTTTGCGACACCATATTCAACACGCTGTAGAGATCCGTGCACTGTTGCGTCACGACGCGCAGCATCGGCTCCTCTAAATAAAAAGGTTTACTGAACGATCCAAAACTCTCCAGGGAAACCGCAGCGTGCTGCTCGGCCAGCATGTGCTCCGGCGTCACCTCCTCGCCTATTCTCGGATGCGCCTGCGCAACCGCCAGCACTAATTCGTCGTCGAACATCGCCAGGCTGCGAAACTCCGCCGATTCGAAACGGCTGTAGCCGATGACAAACTCGACGTCCTGATAACGCAATTGATGCTCAATATTATTGTTGATGTACGACTTTATTTGCAGGTTAAGCTGCGGCGCGATCTGTTTGACGTGATTGATTATCCCGGCGCCCAGACGCAAATCGAGCGGGCTGCACAGCGACAGGGAGAACGCTCGCGTGCTGGTCAGCGGTTCGAACTCGGCGCCCGGCAACTCATTTTGCACCAGCTGCAGCGCTTGCCGCACCGGCCCAAAAAGCTGCCTGGCCCGCATGGTGGGCTGGATCCCGCGCCCGCAGCGCACGAACAGCTCATCGTTGAACATCACCTTCAGGCGCGCCACCGCGTTGCTCACCGCCGGCTGCGACATCCCTAACGAATTAGCGGCTCGCGTAATATTTTGCATTTGCATCACGGCGTCAAACACCGTAAGCAAATTAAGATCGACGCTGCGCAAATGAATGTCCGCCGGCTCTTTGACCATGGCGATTTCTGAATCATATTCAGCCATATTTCACTCCACTAAATCCTGTGTAAATAATCTAATCCTTATGCTCGACAAACAATGAAACGCCGCATTGTCTTATCTTTGCACGACAAATCCTGCCATTACCGTCATCAACCGATAAAAAACCTCGTGTTATCGACACGATATAAGTCGTATATGGAATACATGTCAGCAGCTTCCCCCGTCAACGAGAAGAATGCCACCTGGGTAGTACTAATAATTAGGTATCAACAATGATTAATACAATTAAACAACGTAGCCGCACTGTATGAGACAAACTATAAAAACACATCATAAGCAATCAAACCATCTAAAAACACCGCTCACTTTGTGTAAAAACGCATTATTTTGTTATATTATGACTAAAACAATCAATTGTTCATATGGATTCAATTTAAATCATTTGCATTAAAAATGTTATTTTATTACTCCCCGTGATTAATCCCTCTTATTTTTTCATCACAAATCTTAACGCAACGAAATCCAGAAGCAATTAGCGCAGTCTATATTCGATTCGTTTATGCTAAGCAGCACGCAAACTGGCCCCGTTTTTTCTCTAGAGCGTCGCTTTTTTGCCGCATGATCCTCTGTTCGGCCGATGAGCCGATGCATTGTCCCCGCATTCAATCAGGTGTTGACATCGCCAGGGCAATCACGTATCAAATTAGGCAGACACCCCATTTAAGAGAAGCTGAACCCTTATGATCCGTAATCACCGTCTACTAGGCCTACTACTTAACGCATCTTGTTTGCGCGGTATGCCTGTGGACGAAGTTCGGAGCTGACTCAGCCGATCACCCATAAGAAACCCGCGCTACTGCGCGGGTTTTTTTTTGCCCGCTTAGCGTGAAATCAACACGATAAGGAATGCACCGATGAGCCAACAAGTCATTATTTTCGATACCACGCTGCGTGATGGCGAACAGGCATTGCAGGCCAGCCTGAGCGTAAAAGAGAAGATTCAGATTGCGCTGGCGCTGGAGAGAATGGGCGTCGACGTGATGGAGGTCGGCTTCCCGGTCTCTTCGCCGGGCGACTTCGAGTCGGTGCAAACCATCGCGCGTCAGATCAAGAACAGCCGCGTCTGCGGCCTGGCCCGCTGCGTGGATAAAGACATCGACGTGGCCGCCGAAGCGCTGCGCGTCGCCGAAGCGTTCCGCATCCACGTATTCCTGGCCACCTCGACCCTGCACATTGAATCGAAGCTGAAACGCTCGTTCGACGAAGTGTTGGAGATGGCAGTGCGCTCGGTCAAACGCGCCCGCAACTACACCGACGACGTAGAGTTCTCCTGTGAAGACGCCGGCCGCACGCCGATCGACAATCTGTGCCGCGTGGTTGAAGCCGCCATCAACGCCGGCGCCACCACCATCAATATTCCGGACACCGTCGGTTACACCACGCCGAACCAGTTCGGTGGCATCATCACCACCTTGTATGACCGCGTGCCGAACATCGACAAAGCCATCATCTCCGTGCACTGCCACGACGATTTGGGCATGGCGGTCGGCAACTCCATCGCCGCGGTCCAGGCCGGCGCCCGTCAGGTGGAAGGCACCCTGAACGGCATCGGTGAGCGCGCCGGCAACTGTTCGCTGGAAGAGGTGATCATGGCGATTAAGGTGCGCCAGGACATCATGAACGTGCACACCAACATCAATCATCAGGAAATCTTCCGTACCAGCCAGATCGTCAGCCAGCTGTGCAACATGCCGATCCCGGCCAACAAGGCGATCGTCGGCTCCAACGCCTTCGCCCACTCCTCCGGCATTCACCAGGACGGCGTGCTGAAGAACCGCGAAAACTACGAAATCATGACCCCGCAGTCGATCGGCCTGAAAGACGTGCAGTTGAATCTGACCTCCCGCTCCGGCCGCGCGGCGGTGAAACACCGCATGGAAGAGATGGGCTACCAGGAGCAGGACTACAACCTGGATACCCTGTACGCCGCCTTCCTGAAGCTGGCCGACAAAAAAGGCCAGGTGTTCGACTATGACCTGGAGGCGCTGGCCTTCATTAACAAACAGCAGGAAGAGCCGGAGCACTTCAGCCTGGGCTACTTCAGCGTGCAGTCCGGCAGCAGCATCATGGCCACCGCTTCGGTGAAACTGATCTGCGGCGGCGAAGAGAAAGCCGAGGCCGCCACCGGCAATGGCCCGGTCGATGCGGTTTATCAGGCAATCAATCGCATCACCGACTACCCGATCGAGCTGGTGAAGTACCAACTGACCGCCAAGGGCCATGGCCGCGACGCGCTGGGCCAGGTGGATATCGTGGTCTCATACAACGGCCGCCGCTTCCACGGCGTGGGTCTGGCGACCGACATTGTCGAATCCTCCGCCAAGGCGATGGTGCACGTGTTGAACAATATTTGGCGCTCACAGCAGGTAGAAAAAGAAAAGCAGCGCCTGCAGCAAAACAAACATCAAAATAATCAGGAAACGGTGTGAACATGACGAAGACTTATCACATTGCCGTCTTGCCCGGAGACGGCATCGGCCCGGAAGTAATGGCTCAGGCGCGCAAAGTGTTGGACGCGGTGCGTCAACGCTTTGACATTCGCATCACCACCGCCGAATACGACGTCGGCGGCATCGCCATCGATCGCCACGGCAGCCCGCTGCCGCCGGCGACCGTCGCCGGCTGCGAGCAGGCCGACGCCATCCTGTTCGGTTCGGTAGGCGGCCCGAAATGGGAACACCTGCCGCCGGCCGAGCAGCCGGAACGCGGCGCGCTGTTGCCGCTGCGCAAGCACTTCAAGCTGTTCAGCAACCTGCGCCCGGCACGCCTGTATCAAGGGCTGGAGGCATTCTGCCCGCTGCGCGCCGACATCGCCGCCCGCGGCTTCGACATTCTGTGCGTGCGCGAACTGACCGGCGGCATCTACTTCGGCCAGCCGAAGGGCCGCGAAGGCCAGGGCATGCAGGAGCGCGCTTTCGATACCGAGGTGTATCACCGTTTCGAGATTGAACGCATCGCGCGCATCGCCTTCGAATCCGCACGCAAGCGCCGCCACAAGGTGACGTCGATCGACAAGGCCAACGTGCTGCAAAGCTCCATCCTGTGGCGTGAAGTGGTCAATCAGGTCGCCAAGGATTACCCGGACGTGTCGCTGTCGCACATGTATATCGACAACGCCACCATGCAGCTGATCAAGGATCCGTCCCAGTTCGACGTGCTGTTGTGTTCCAACCTGTTCGGCGACATCCTGTCCGACGAGTGCGCAATGATCACCGGCTCGATGGGCATGTTGCCGTCCGCCAGCCTGAACGAGCAAGGCTTCGGCCTGTACGAACCGGCGGGCGGTTCCGCGCCGGATATTGCAGGCAAAGGTATCGCCAACCCGATTGCGCAGATCCTGTCCGCCACCCTGCTGCTGCGTTACAGCCTGGGCGCCGATGAAGCGGCCGACGCCGTGGAGCGCGCCATCAACCAGGCGTTGGAACAGGGCTACCGCACCGCCGATCTGGCCGGTGACGGTAAAGCCGTCAGCACCGATGAAATGGGCGACATCATCGCTCGCTTTGTAGCTCAGGGGGCATAACATGGCCAAAACCTTATACCAGAAGCTGTACGACGCCCACGTGGTGCACGAAGCGCCGAACGAAACGCCGTTGCTGTATATCGACCGTCACCTGGTGCACGAAGTCACTTCGCCGCAGGCGTTCGACGGCCTGCGCGCCATGGGCCGCAAGGTGCGCCAGCCCGGCAAAACCTTCGCCACCATGGATCACAACGTGTCGACCCAGACCAAAGACATCAACGCCAGCGGCGAAATGGCGCGCATCCAGATGCAGGAGCTGATCAAGAACTGCGCGGAATTCGGCGTTTCGCTGTATGACCTGAACCACCCGTTCCAGGGCATCGTACACGTGATCGGGCCTGAGCAAGGCATGACGCTGCCGGGCATGACCATCGTCTGCGGCGACTCGCACACCGCTACCCACGGCGCTTTCGGCTCGCTGGCGTTCGGCATCGGCACCTCCGAGGTGGAACACGTGCTGGCGACCCAGACCCTGAAGCAGGGCCGCGCCAAGACCATGAAGATTGAAGTCACCGGCGACGCCGCCGAGGGCATTACCGCCAAAGACATCGTGCTGGCGGTGATCGGCAAAACCGGCAGCGCCGGCGGCACCGGCCACGTGGTAGAGTTCTGCGGCAAGGCGATCGAAGCGTTGAGCATGGAAGGCCGCATGACCCTGTGCAACATGGCGATCGAAATGGGCGCCAAGGCCGGGTTGGTCGCGCCGGACGACACCACCTTCGCCTACCTGAAAGGGCGCCAGTTCGCGCCAACCGGCGAAAATTGGGAGCAGGCGGTCGCCTATTGGCGCACGCTGAAGTCCGATGCCGACGCCCAATTCGATACCGTGGTGACGCTGCACGCCGAAGAGATCGCGCCGCAGGTCACCTGGGGCACCAACCCCGGCCAGGTGATCGCCGTTAATCAGGCGATCCCGGCGCCGGAATCGTTCAGCGATCCGGTCGAGCGCGCCTCTGCGGAAAAAGCCTTGGCCTACATGGATTTGAAGCCGGGCATCAAGTTGACCGACGTGCCGATCGATAAAGTGTTCATCGGCTCCTGCACCAACTCACGCATCGAAGATCTGCGCGCGGCGGCGGCGATCGCCAAGGGGCGCAAGGTCGCCAGCGGCGTGCAGGCCATCGTGGTGCCGGGATCCGGCCCAGTGAAGGCCCAGGCGGAAGCCGAAGGATTGGACAAAATCTTTATCGAAGCCGGTTTCGAATGGCGTTTACCGGGCTGCTCGATGTGTCTGGCGATGAACAACGACCGTCTGAATCCGGGCGAGCGCTGCGCGTCCACCAGCAACCGTAACTTCGAAGGGCGTCAGGGCCGCGGTGGGCGCACCCACCTGGTCAGCCCGGCGATGGCCGCAGCGGCCGCCGTCGCCGGTCACTTCGCCGACATCCGTGATATTCACTAAGGGGCTAACGTGGCTAAATTTACTCAACATACCGGCTTAGTGGTGCCTTTGGATGCGGCCAACGTCGATACCGACGCCATTATTCCCAAACAGTTTTTACAGAAGGTCACCCGCACCGGCTTCGGCCAGCACCTGTTCAACGACTGGCGCTTCCTCGACGACGCCGGCCAGCAGCCGAACCCGGAATTCGTGCTGAACAAACCGCGCTATAAAGGCGCCAGCATCCTGTTGGCGCGCGAGAACTTCGGCTGCGGCTCCTCGCGCGAACACGCGCCCTGGGCGCTGACCGATTACGGGTTCAAAGTGGTGATCGCGCCGAGCTTCGCCGATATCTTCTACGGCAACTCGTTCAATAACCAGCTGTTGCCGGTGACGCTGAGCGAGCAGCAGGTGGATGAGCTGTTCAAGCTGGTGGACGCCAACGAGGGGACGGAGTTCGTGGTGGATCTGGAGAACCAGACGGTCAACGCCGGCGGAAAAAGCTATCCGTTCGAAATCGACAGCTTCCGCCGCCACTGCATGATCAACGGGCTGGACAGCATCGGCCTGACGCTGCAGCACGAAGCGGACATCTCCCGCTACGAAGCGCAGCAGCCGGCGTTTCTGAATTAATCCCCTTCACCCGCCGCCCGGCGGGTGAATTTTTTCATCACCAGTAGCCCAACAGTTTCCACCACGCCCCGCCGATCAGGATCCAGATCAACAGGTTAACCACACTCATCACCCATCCCGCTTTCCACCATTCCCCCAGCGTCACGTAGCCGGAGCCGAAGATGATCGGCGCGGTGCCGGTACCGTAATGCGTCAACGACATCATCAGCGAGGAAGAGAACGCCAGGATCAGGCCCAGCAGCGCCGGTGGCGCGCCGAGCGCAATGCCTGCGGCGAAGAAGGCAGCGAACATCGCCGTCACGTGCGCGGTGGTGCTGGCGAAGAAATAGTGCGAATACAAATAGATGAGGGTCAGCAAGATCGTGCCGCCCACCCAGCTCATGCCCATATGGTCGATGCCGCTGCCCACGGTTTGCGACAGCCAGCCGATCAGCCCCAGCTTGCCGAGGAAGCTGGCCATCATCACCAGCGCCGAGAACCACACCACGGTGTCCCACGCGCCTTTATGCTTGAGCACATCCTCCCAGCTCAGCACGCCGGTGGCCAGCAGCACCGCCAGGCCGATCAGCGCCGCGGTGGTGGGATTGACCGCCAGCGCCGGGCCGAAGATCATCGCCGGAATGCCGGCCCATAACGCCAGCAACAGCGCGAACACCCCGAGGGTGATTTTCTCCGGCAGCGTTATCGGTCCCAGCGCCTGCAGTTTGTCGCGCGCGAAACGCGGCGCGTCCGGAGTACTTTTTACCTCCGGCGGATACAGCAGGTAGATGACCAGCGGCATCACGATCAGCGAGCACAGCCCCGGCACCAGGGCGGCAATCGCCCACATCGACCAGGACAGCTCGAAGCTGCCGTGGGTGCCTTTGGCGATCAGGCTGACGATCAGCGGGTTAGGCGCGGTGGCGGTGATAAACATCGCTGAGGTAACCGGGTTGATGTTGTAGTTTACCAACGACAGGTAGCGGCCGATTTTGCCGGAGGTATTGAGCTCGGGTTTAGAGCCGAAGCTGTCGGCGATCGACTTCATGATCGGGTGAATGATGCCGCCGCCGCGCGCGGTGTTGCTCGGCGTCACCGGCGCCAGCGTGGTTTCCGCCAGCGTCAGCGCATAGGCGATGCCCAACGTTTTCTTGCCGAACAGCGAAATAAAGTAGTAGCCGATGCGCGCGCCCAGCCCGGTTTTGTTCAGGCTGAGGGAGATCATGATCGAAAAGCCGATCAGCCAGATCAGCGGGTTGGAAAAGCCGCTGAGCGCATCGTCCAGCGCGGCGCCCGGCTTACCGGGGTTGGTGACGCCGGTCACCGCCACCAGAGCGATGGCGATCACCGAAACCGCGCCGATCGGCATCGCTTTGCCAATGATGGCGATGATGGTGCCGATAAACAGCGCCAGCAGTTGCCAGGCGTTGGGCGCAACGCCCTCCGGCACGGGAATGAGGAACCAGATGATCAGCGTGGCGGCAAGGGCGCACAGGGAAGGAAGCGGTTTGAGCGGTGTGAGTTTATCCATAACGTTCCCACTGTTCTAAACGACAAAGCGGCATCTCAATAGCGAGACGGGCGTGAACGCAACGATCGCGCTCCATATGCCTTCAGCTTGGGCGTCCGCTTCTGCCTTCTCAATGACTTGCATCAAGAATGGCGTCGTTTGACCTCACACTTCACGCACTTTGGCGCTCATCCCGAGCGCCGCCAGCGCCAGCAGCGCCGCCATCCAATACACCGAGCCATGACCGAAATTTTCCACCAGCGCACCCTGCAGCACCCCGGCCAGGATCACCCCGGTAGAGATGCTGTTGGTGAACAGCGTGGTGGCGGCGCCCGGTCGGCCCGGCATCAAATCCTGAAAATAGAGCATGCCGATACCGGCGACGATGCCGATAAACACCGCGTTGAGCAGCTGCAGCGCAATCAGGGCCGGCTTGGTCGCCAGCACCGTCAGCCCGAGGTAAAACAGCACGCCTGCCGCCACCGCCAGCAGCATCATGTTGCGCTTGCCGAAACGTTTGACGTAATAACCGGCCAGCAGCATCGCCGGGATCTCCAGCCCGGCGGCGGTGCCCATCAGCACCCCGGCCAACCCTTCCGGCAGGCCGAGATCGGCGGTGATATACAGCGGCATATCGATGATGTACAGGGTGTTGCAGGTCCACATCAGCATCGAGGCGATGAACAGCAGCCGCACGTCGCGATTGCGCCAGGCGCTGGCGGGCGCGATCGGCGCAGACACCCCACTCTGCAGCCCCTCATTTCCCGCCGCGCGCGGCACCGAAGGCAGCATAAATCCCACCAGCAGCACGCAAAGCGCGAAGGTGGCGGCGGCGATCAGGAACATCACGGTGAATCCGTAGTTCAGCGCCAGCGCAAACGACAGCGGCGGGCCGATCACCCAGGCCAGCGAAAGCTGGGCGCGCATCACCGAGCTGAACATCACCACTTCACGCGCCTCGCGGTCGGCATATTCCCGCGCCAGTGCGAAAATCTGCGGCATGGCGGTGTTGGCAACGGCGGACATCAGCACCCCGGCGGTGATCAGCGTCAGGTAGTCGCGATTAAAGGCGAACAGCAGGCAGTTGCCTACCGCCATCAGGCAGCACAGCAAGATCAGCCTGCGCCGATCGCCGCGGGTGTCAGAGCGCTTGGCCAGCAGGAAACTGACGACGATGCCGGCCACCGCGTTGGCGGTGTAAAACAGCCCGACCCACAGCGGCCGCACCTTGACCTCGGTGGTCAGAAACAGGCTGAGCGTCGGCGTCAGCAATGCGCCGGCGATGCCGGAGAGAAAAGCGATCAGCAGGAATGCGGCAAAGATGGGGTTAATGCGCAGTGACAACCGGCTCAGGCGTTGCATATCGTCTTCCCTGACCTCAAAGCAGAAGAAAGAACCTTAGGCCACGGCGAGAAAAATGCAAGCGCATCGCCATGACCACGCATAAAAAAACCAGTGGGTCTGGTGAAACAGCACCATTACTCAGAAATTGGTTGCCGCGGCCCCTACAGGTGCTCGCGATACTGCTTATCGGTCATCTCTTTAATGTCCCATTGCGTCAGGTGCGCCAGCATCGCCAGCCGCGCCTGTTCGGGCACCACGCTCAGCCAGTCGGCGCGCTGGCGGCGCACCGCGCTGAAGTAGCGCTGATAGAACTGTCTGGACAAGAAAGCTTTCATGATTACGCCCTCCCCTTTCACTGATGAAAATTATCGGCGTAATATAGGGAAAGAAAAATTGACGAGTTGAGGCAGGAGCGTTCCTCTTTTATGTCCACGTCCCGATTGCAGCAGCAGTTCATCCGTCTGTGGCAACGCTGCCACGGTGAAACCACCGACACCACGCTGCAGGCGCTGGCGGAGGTGCTCAGCTGCTCGCGGCGCCACGTGCGCTCCCTGCTGAGCGCCATGCAGCGGGAAGGCTGGCTCACCTGGCAGGCGGAGTCGGGGCGCGGCAAGCGTTCGCGGTTAACCTTCCACTATACCGGCCTGGCGCTGCAGCAACAGCGGGCCGAGGAGCTGCTGGAACAGGACCGCATCGATCAGCTGGTGCAACTGGTAGGCGACAAAAACGTGGTGCGCCAGATGCTGCTGTCGCAGCTGGGGCGCAGCTTCCGCCAGGGGAAACACATCCTGCGGGTGCTCTACTACCGGCAGCTGTACAACCTGCTGCCCGGCTCGGCGCTGCGGCGTTCGGAGACCCATTTGGCGCGACAGATCTTCAACGGCCTGACGCGCATAAATGAGGAAAACGGGGAACTGGAGTCCGATCTGTCTCACCATTGGCAGGCGCTGACGCCGCTGCACTGGCGGTTTTACCTCCGCCCGGCGATCCATTTTCATCATGGCCGCGAGCTGGAGATGGCGGACGTCATCACTTCCCTCTCGCGTCTGACCTCGCAACCGCTGTTCTCGCATATCGAAAGCGTCACCTCGCCGACGCCGTTCGTTATCGACGTGCATCTGCGCAGCCCCGATCACTGGCTGCCCTGGCTGCTGGGCAGCGTGCAGGCCATGATCCTGCCGCACGAATGGCGTGAACTGCCGGATTTCGCCCGCCATCCGGTCGGCACCGGCCCCTACCGCATGGTGCGCAACCATCCCAGCCAGATGAAGATCCACGCCTTCGACGACTATTTTGGCTACCGGGCGCTGATCGACGAGGTGAACATCTGGGTGCTGCCGGAGTTTTCCGAAGAGCTGGTGCACTCCGGCGTGCAGCTGCAGGGCGATGAAACCGGCAACAGCGAGCTGGAAAGCCGGCTGGAAGAGGGCTGCTATTTCCTGCTGTTCGATCAGCGTTCCCCCCTGGCCGCCGACCCCGCCATTCGCAGTTGGCTGTGCGAATTGATCAACCCCATTTCACTGCTGGGCCACGCAGGGCCGCTCTACCAGCGCTATTGGTCGCCGGCGTACGGCCTGCTGCCGCGCTGGCACCACAACCGCACGCTAGCGCAGCAGCCCAAGCCCGCGGGCCTGACCGAACTGACGATGACCCACTTCAATGAACATTCGGAGTTTCACGCCATTCGCCAGGCGATCGAACCGCTGCTGGCGCAGCACGGTATCCGCCTGATCGTGCAAAGCGTGGATTACGCCACCTGGCACCAGGGCGACGCGCGCAGCGATCTGTGGCTCGGCAGCGCCAACTTCTATCTGCCGCTGGAGTTTTCGCTGTTCGCCACGCTGTACGAACTGCCGCTGATGCAGCATTGCATGAACGAAGATCTGGCGCAGGACGCGGCGCTGTGGCGCGCCAACCGCTTGCCGCTGGCCGAGTTCTGCCAGCGTCTGGTCAGCAACCACCAGTTGCATCCGCTGTTCCACCACTGGCTGCAGCTGCACGGCCAGCGCAGCATGCGCGGCGTGCGGATGAACACCCTCGGCTGGTTCGACTTCAAGTCCGCCTGGTTTGCCCCGCCGGAGGCATAAGCGTCTTTCGCCCGGGTCGGTTAATCTTTACAATAGCGCCGTCTCAACGGGGTGCGGTAAGTCGGGCCGCGTGATAAGCCCGATTTTCCGCTGAGAGCACACCCGTCGAACCTGATCCGGTCAATACCGGCGGAGGGATTTGAGCCCAGCGAACCGGCGACGCCGCCTCGCCCCCTCAGATGCCCTTGCCCCCTTATTTTTCAGGAGTGCAACGTGGTCAAAACATATCTGCCCTGCTTATTGCTGCTGTGTGCCGCGCCGGTGTTCGCCAAGCCGACGCTGACGGTTTACACCTACGATTCCTTCGCCGCCGACTGGGGCCCAGGTCCGGCGGTGAAAAAAGCCTTCGAAGCCGAGTGCGACTGTGAACTGAAGTTCGTCGCGCTGGAAGACGGCGTCTCGCTGCTGAACCGCCTGCGCATGGAAGGCAAGAACAGCGCCGCCGACGTGGTGCTGGGGTTGGACAACAACCTGCTGCAGGCGGCGCAGCAAACCGGCCTGTTCGCGCCGAGCGGCGTCGACACCGCCAAACTGACGGTGCCGGGCGGCTGGCAGGACGCGACCTTCGTGCCTTACGACTACGGGTACTTCGCCTTTGTCTACAACAAAGACAAACTGAAAAACCCGCCGAAAAGCCTGCAGGAGCTGGTCAGCAGCGACCGCAACTGGAAAGTGATCTACGAAGATCCACGCACCAGCACGCCAGGCCTCGGCCTGCTGCTGTGGATGCAGAAAGTGTATGGCGACAAGGCGCCGGCCGCCTGGCAGCAGCTGGCGAAGAAGACCGTCACCGTCACTAAAGGCTGGAGCGAAGCCTACGGCCTGTTCCTGAAGGGCGAAGGCGATCTGGTGCTCAGCTACACCACCTCTCCCGCCTATCACCTGATTGAAGAGAAAAAAGATCTCTACGCCGCCGCCACGTTCAGCGAAGGGCACTACCTGCAGGTGGAAGTGGCGGGCAAGCTGAAGGCCGCCAAACAGCCTGAACTGGCGGAGCGCTTCATGCAGTTCATGGTGACGCCGGCGTTCCAGAACACCATCCCGACCGGCAACTGGATGTACCCGGTGATCAACACCCCACTGCCCGTCGGCTTTGAGCAGATGAACGTACCGCATACCGCGTTGCAATACAGCGCCGAAGAGGTGGCCAAACAACGCAGCGGTTGGATCCGGGCATGGCAAACCGCCGTCAGCCGCTGATCCCCCGCTGGCTCTGGCCGGGGCTGCTGGCCGCCGGCGTGATCCTGCTGGTCGCCGCGCTGGCGATGGGCTCACTGTGGCGTCACGCGCCTGACAGTGACTGGCGCGGCCTGTGGCAGGACAGCTACCTGTGGCACGTGGTGCGCTTCACCTTCTGGCAGGCGCTGCTGTCGGCGCTGATTTCGGTGCTGCCCGCCGTTCTGCTGGCGCGCGCGCTCTATCGCCGCCGTTTCCCCGGCCGGCAGCTGCTGCTGCGACTGTGCGCCATGACGCTGGTGCTGCCGGTGCTGGTGGCGGTGTTCGGCCTGCTCAGCGTCTATGGCCGCCAGGGCTGGCTGGCGACGCTGTGCGGCTGGCTGGGCATCGAGTATGGCTTCTCGCCCTACGGCCTGCAGGGCATTCTGCTGGCGCACCTGTTCTTTAACCTGCCGCTGGCCACCCGCCTGTTGCTGCAGGCGCTGGAGAATATCCCGGTGGAGCAGCGCCAGCTGGCCGCCCAGCTGGGCATGAATGGCTGGCAGCAGTTCCGCTTCGTCGAATGGCCGGCGCTGCGCCGCCAGATCCTGCCGAGCGGCGCGTTGATCTTCATGCTGTGCTTCGCCAGCTTCGCCACCGTGCTGTCACTGGGCGGCGGACCGCAGGCCACCACCATCGAACTGGCGATCTATCAGGCGCTGAGTTACGACTACGATCTGGGCCGCGCCGCCATGCTGGCGCTGATCCAGTTAAGCTGTTGTCTGGGGCTGGTGTTGATCAGCCAGCGGCTGAGCCAGGCGCTGCCGGTGGGCCATACCCACGCCCAGCGCTGGCGCAACCCGGAAGACAGCCTGTGGCGGCGCGTCGGCGATTTTCTGCTGATCGCCGCCGCGCTGCTGCTGCTGCTGCCGCCTCTGCTGGCGGTGATCGCCGACGGCGCCAATCAGGCCGTCGTCAGCGTGCTGCGCCAGCCGGTGCTGTGGCAGGCGCTATTCACGTCGCTGCGCATCGCCCTCGGCGCCGGGCTGTTGTGCGTGGCGCTCACGATGATGCTGCTGTGGAGCAGCCGCGAGCTGAAGCTGCGGCAGCACCTGCGCGGCGGCCAAGCGCTGGAACTGAGCGGCATGGTGATCCTGGCGATGCCGGGCATCGTGCTGGCCACCGGCTTCTTCCTGCTGCTGAGCGATACGATCGGGCTGCCGCAGTCGCCCTATGCGCTGGTGATCCTCACCAATGCGCTGATGGCGGTGCCCTATGCGCTGAAGGTGTTGGAGAACCCGATGCGCGACCTCGCCGAACGTTACAACCCGCTGTGCCTGTCGCTGGATATCCACGGCTGGCAACGGCTGCGGCTGATCGAACTGCGCGCGCTGCGTCGCCCGCTGGCGCAGGCGCTGGCCTTCGCCTGCGTGCTGTCGATCGGCGATTTCGGCGTGGTCGCCTTGTTTGGCAACGAGCATTTCCGTACCCTGCCTTTTTACCTGTATCAGCAGATAGGCGCCTACCGCAGCAATGACGGGGCGGTGACCGCGCTGCTGTTGTTGCTGTTGTGTTTCCTGCTGTTTACCCTGATCGAACGCTTACCGGGGCGCCATGCTGACGCTTGAAAAACTGACCTATCTTTATGAACACCTGCCGATGCGCTTTGATCTGCGCATCCAGCCGGGCGAGCGCGTCGCGGTGCTCGGCCCCAGCGGCGCCGGTAAAAGCACCCTGCTGAGTTTGATCGCCGGTTTTCTGCCGGCGGCCAGCGGCCGGCTGCTGCTGAACGGCGAAGACCACACCGCCACGCCGCCGGCCAAACGGCCGGTGTCGATGCTGTTTCAGGAGAACAACCTGTTCGCGCACCTGACGGTGGCGCAGAACATCGGGCTGGGGTTGGATCCCGGTCTGCGCTTGACTGAACAGCAGCGCCAACAGCGGGCGAATATCGCCCGTCAGGTCGGCCTGGAGGAACACCTGGAGCGCCTACCGTCGCAGCTTTCCGGCGGTCAGCGTCAGCGCGCCGCACTGGCGCGCTGTTTGATTCGCCAACGGCCGATCCTGCTGCTCGACGAGCCCTTCTCGGCGCTCGATCCGGCGCTGCGCAACGAGATGCTGCAGCTGCTGCAGACGGTGTGCGAACAGCGTAACCTGACGCTGCTGATGGTGTCGCACAACCTCGACGACGCCACGCGCATCGCGCCGCGCACGCTGCTGGTGGTCGATGGCCGTATTTACTACGACGGCCCGACGCAGGCCCTGCTGGACGGCAGCGCGCCCGAAGCGCGCGTGCTGGGCATTTCGGGTAAAGCGTGATCTGACGCGCGTTTTTTATGCTGCGGCAATAAACCTGTTGTGCGAATTTTGCGCCTGTGTTTTTATAAAAACCTGACTTTTTTTACTGATGATAAGGTTCCCTGTGATCGCATCCTCGCTGACTTCGACCCTACTAGTTACCGCGCTACCAGCCGCGGTGGTCGTCGTGCGTGTGGTGGTGGTCGTCGGCAATGCGCCGTAGGGTCCGAATCAACGCATCGATTCCCAAACCCCGCCGGCGCAAACCGGGCGGGGTTTCTTGTTTTAGCACCCTGCCCAGAAAAGCTCACCGGCCTTGAGAAAGGACAGGAACATGGCAACTTCGGGCACGCCTCAGCCGGGCACCAGCTTCACCGGCGCACAATTGATCGTTCATCTGCTGGAGCGGCAGGGCATCACTACCGTCGCCGGCATCCCCGGCGGCGCCGCGCTGCCGCTGTATGACGCGCTGAGCCAAAGCACCCGCATACACCACGTGCTGGCGCGCCACGAACAGGGCGCGGGCTTTATGGCGCAGGGCATGGCGCGTGCCAACGGCAAAGCGGCGGTGTGTATCGCCTCCAGCGGGCCGGGCGCCACCAACCTGGTCACCGCCATCGCCGACGCCAAGCTAGATTCCATTCCGCTGGTGTGCATCACCGGTCAGGTGCCCTCCTCGATGATCGGCACCGACGCCTTCCAGGAGGTGGACACCTACGGCATTTCCATTCCGATCACCAAGCACAACCATCTGGTACGCGATATCCGCGAACTGCCGCAGGTGATCGGCGACGCGTTCCGCATCGCCGAATCCGGTCGCCCCGGCCCGGTCTGGATCGATGTGCCGAAAGACGTACAGACCGCCACCATCACCCTGGAAGCGCTGCCGCCGATCGCCCTGCCGGACGCCGCACCGAGCTTCGATCCGGCGCTGGTTTCGCAGGCCGCCGCGATGATCAACCAGGCGAAACGCCCGATCCTCTACCTGGGCGGCGGCATCATCTGCGCCGACGCTCACCGGCAGGCGCTGGAACTGGCCGAGCGCGCCGGTCTGCCTACCACCATGACGCTGATGGCGCTGGGGGCGATGCCGGTGGAACACCCGCTGTCGCTGGGCATGCTGGGCATGCACGCGGCGCGCAGCACCAACTTCATTCTGCAGGAGGCCGATCTGCTGATCGTGCTGGGCGCACGCTTCGACGATCGGGCAATCGGCAAAACCGAGCAGTTCTGCCCTAACGCCGCCATCATTCACGTGGATATCGACCGCGCCGAGCTGGGCAAGGTCAAACAGGCCAACGTGGCGATCCATGCCGACGTCGGCCAGGTGCTGCAACAGCTGCTGCCGCAGATCGACACGCAGCCGCGCAGCGCGTGGCTGAGCACCGTCAACGACCTGAAACGCGAGTTCCCGTTCAACATGCCGAACGCCGACGATCCGCTGAGCCATTACGGCCTGGTGCTGGCCGCCGCGCGCTGCGTGGACGACAGCGCCATTATCACTACCGACGTGGGCCAGCATCAGATGTGGGTGGCGCAGGCCTATCCGCTGAGCCGGCCGCGCCAGTGGCTGACTTCGGGCGGCCTGGGCACCATGGGCTTCGGTCTGCCGGCGGCGATCGGCGCGGCGCTGGCGGAGCCCGAGCGTAAAGTGCTGTGCTTCTCCGGCGACGGCAGCCTGATGATGAACATTCAGGAAATGGCCACCGCGGTCGAACACGATCTGGACGTGAAAATCATTTTGATGAACAACCAGGCGCTGGGGCTGGTGCACCAGCAGCAAACCCTGTTCTACCAGCAGCGCATCTTCGCCGCCGCCTATCCGAAGCGCACCGACTTCCTGAAGATCGCCGCCGGATTCGGGCTGGATACCTGCGATTTGAACGCCGCGGAAGATCCGCAGGCGGCACTGGCCGAAGCGATCCAACGCCCGGGCCCCTGCCTGATCCACGCGCTGATCGACATCAACGAAAAAGTGTTCCCGATGGTGCCGCCGGGCGCCGCCAATATCGACATGATTGGAGAATAAGCCATGCTGCAACCACAAGATAAACCCCAGGTGATCCTGGAGCTGGCCGTGCGCAACCATCCCGGCGTCATGTCGCACGTTTGCGGGTTGTTCGCCCGCCGCGCGTTCAACGTCGAAGGCATTCTGTGTCTGCCGCTGAAGGACGGCCAGCAGAGCCGCATTTGGCTATTGGTCGCCGACGATCAGCGGCTGGAGCAAATGATCAGCCAGGTGGAAAAGCTGGAAGACGTGCTGCAGGTGAAGCGCCACAGCGAAGACGTGCGGGTATTTGAACAGCTGGAAGCGTTCTTCCAGTAATACGAAGGGGGCTTACGCCCCCGCAGTCATTGCCCGGACAGCACCTGCCACAGCAGGTGCCGATACACCGGCATCAAGGGCTGCTGGCTCAGCAGATAACCGACCGCCAGCGCCGCCAGCCAGCTCAATCCGCACACCACGCGCAGCCGCAGCGGCGTCAGCCAACGGCTCAGCCGATCGGCGCTGCGCTTATCCTCACGCCACCAGCGCCAACTCAGCCACACCGCCAGCCAGATCGTGAGCGCCGCGGCGAGCAACAACCACTTGAACATCGCGCTGTTGGCGCCGGCGGGAATGTCGATCGCCACGCCCGCCAGGATGCCGGGGAAGAAATAGACCGGCGGCCAGGTCAGGCAACCGATGATATTCGGCAAGGCAAACTTGTACGGCGGTAGATCGAGCATGCCGGCCACCATCGGCACCAGTGGGCGCGTCGGGCCAACGAAGCGACCGATCAGAATGGTCGCCATGCTGTGCTGGTGCAAGGCGTGTTCGGTTTTGTCGAGCAGCGCTTTGTTCTTCTTCAGGAACGACCAGCGGTGCAAGGGCCCTTTGAAGGCGCGGCCGACGAAATAGGAGATCCAGTCGCCGAGCAGGCAGCCGACGATCCCCGCCGCCCAGGCGTAGTAGAAGTCCACCTTGCCGCTGCCGATCAGGGCGCCGATGCTGGCCATCATCACCGTGCCGGGCAGCAGCAGCCCCACCAGCGCCAGCGACTCGAGAAAAGCGACCAGCAGGACGACCATCAGGGTGAAAGCCAGTGACTGGGTGATCAAATCTTGTAAATAGGCTTCCATTACACCTCTGCGGATTATTCGGCCAAACGGGGCCGAGGATTTTCCAGCGGCGCCGCTGGCGAGTCAATCGATGAATTGTATGCGTATTTGGCAGCGCCGAACGCCGATGGACAATGACTGTATAAAAACACATACTATAATTTATCTATATTAGCGCCAAAACCGACATCTCGCTGAATGTCGCGCACGCCGCCCGGTGGAAGACTAAGGGGTTATGACAGCACTGCAACAGGGTTTCCTGCTCACTCGCCACTGGCGCGACACGCCCGCCGGCACCGAGGTCGAATTTTGGCTGGCGACCGACGCAGGCCCGCGTCAGCTGCGCCTGCCGCCGCAAACCTCGGTAGCGTTTATCCCCGCCGAACAAAAGCCGCGCGCGGAACTGCTGCTGCGCGAAGAACGGCAAGTCGAACTGAAACCGCTGGCACTGACGGATTTTCATCACCGCCCGATGCTGGGGCTGTACTGCCGCCAGCACCGTCAGCTCATCAAGCTGGAAAAACTGCTGCGGGAAGGCGGCGTTACGGTCTACGAGGCCGACATTCGCCCACCCGAACGCTACCTGATGGAGCGCTTCATCACCGCGCCGGTGTGGTTCAACGCCCAGGGCCAAGGCAACGGCGATGGGCCGTTGCTCAATGGCCAGATGAAGCCGGCGCCGGACTACCGCCCGACGCTCAGGCTGGTGTCGCTGGATATCGAAACCACCGCCCACGGCGAACTTTACTCTATCGCGCTGGAAGGCTGCGGCCAGCGGCAGGTCTACATGCTGGGGCCGGCCAACGGTGGCGATGAGCCGCTGGATTTCGATCTGGAATACTGCGCCAGCCGCCCCCAACTGCTGGAACGGTTGAACGCGTGGCTGGAGCGCCACGATCCTGACGCCATCATCGGCTGGAACCTGGTGCAGTTCGATCTGCGGGTGCTGCAAAAGCACGCCGAACGCTACCAGATCCCGCTGCGGCTGGGACGCGGCGGCAACCTGTTGGAGTGGCGCGAACACGGCTTCAAACAGAACCACTTTTTCGCCGCCGCCGCCGGCCGCCTGATCATCGACGGCATCGAAGCGCTGAAATCCGCCACCTGGAACTTCCCCTCCTTCAGCCTGGAATACGTTTCGCAGGCACTCCTGGGCGAAGGCAAGGCGATCGACAACCCTTATCAGCGCATGGCGGAGATCGACCGACGCTTCGCCGAAGACAAGCCGGCGCTGGCCCGCTACAACCTGAAGGACTGCGAGCTGGTGACGCGCATCTTCGCCAAGGCCGATCTGCTCAACTTCCTGCTGGAACGCGCCACCGTCACCGGGCTGGCGACCGATCGCAGCGGCGGATCGGTGGCGGCCTTCAGCCACCTCTATATGCCGCGCATGCACCGCCTGGGCTTTGTCGCCCCCAACCTCGGCGAACAGCCGGAGGAACACAGCCCCGGCGGATTCGTGATGGACTCCCAGCCCGGTCTGTACGATTCGGTGCTGGTGCTGGACTATAAAAGCCTGTATCCGTCGATCATCCGCACCTTCCTGATCGATCCGGTCGGGTTGGTGGAAGGCATGCGCCACCCAAACAACGCCGATTCGGTGCCCGGCTTTCGCAACGCCCGCTTCTCGCGCAGCAAACACTGCCTGCCGGCGATCGTCGAGCAGATCTGGCAGGGGCGCGAAGCCGCCAAGCGCCAGCACAACAAGCCCCTGTCACAGGCGCTGAAGATCATCATGAACGCGCTGTACGGCGTGCTGGGATCGAGCGGCTGCCGCTTCTTCGATCCGCGGCTAGCGTCGTCGATCACCCTGCGCGGCCACGAGATCATGCGCCAAACCCGCGAACTGATCGAAGCCGAAGGCTATCAGGTGATTTACGGCGACACAGACTCCACCTTCGTGTGGCTGAAACAGCCGCATGATGAGCAGCAGGCGGCGCAGATCGGTCGGGCGCTGGTGCAGCGGGTCAACGCCTGGTGGCAGCAGCATCTGCAGCAGCAGTTCGGGCTGGAGAACGCGCTGGAGCTGGAGTTCGAAACCCACTATTCGCGCTTCCTGATGCCGACCATTCGCGGCGCCGAACAGGGCAGCAAGAAACGCTACGCCGGCCTGATCGCACGCGCCGGCGGCGAGGAAGAGATGGTGTACAAAGGCCTGGAAACGGTACGCACCGACTGGACGCCGCTGGCGCAGCAGTTCCAGCAGCAGCTCTATCAGCGCATCTTCAAACGGCAACCCTACCAGGACTATGTGCGCGACTACGTCGGCAAAACCCTGAACGGCGACTTCGACGATCAGCTGGTGTACCGCAAACGCCTGCGCAGAAAGCTCGACGACTATCAGCGCAACGTGCCGCCGCACGCCCGCGCCGCGCGCATCGCCGACGACTACAACCGCAGTCAGGGGCGGCCGCTGCAGTATCAGAACGGCGGCTGGATCAGCTACGTGATGACCGTCGCCGGGCCGGAACCGCTGGAGACGCGCCATTCCCCCATCGACTATCAGCACTACCTCGAACGCCAGCTGCAACCGGTGGCAGACGCTATACTCCCTTTCTTGCACGACGACTTCACCACGCTGGTCACCGGGCAGATGGGGCTGTTTTGAGATTGCGCCAGGTTAAGAAAAATCATCCGGTTTTGCAGGTGACGAACGCGCCGCCTTCCATTACCATAGCGCCCTTCCCAAAACTGAACCACGCTTAGCCCTGCCGTCTCGCGACGTCTGCATGGCGTGAATGGCTATTGCCCGTCAAATTTAAAACAAACCGGGATTAGCAGACGTTCAGTACAGGTGCCGCGGCCCTTCCCGCCCGGTAACAAGACTTACTTACAAAGAATCGAGCCGACAATATATGCCTTTTACTCTTGGTCAACGCTGGATCAGCGACACGGAAAGCGAATTAGGACTGGGCACCGTCGTGGCGCTGGACGCGCGCATGATTACCCTGCTTTTCCCCGCCACCGGTGAAAACCGCCTCTATGCCAGAAACGATTCGCCGATCACCCGCGTGATGTTCAACCCGGGCGATACCGTCAGCAGCCACGAGGGGTGGCAGTTGCAGGTGGAAGAGGTGAAAGAGGAAAACGGTCTGTTGACCTATATCGGCACCCGCCAGGACACCCAGGAAAGCGGCGTGGCGATGCGCGAAGTCCTGCTGGACAGCAAGCTGACCTTCAGCAAACCGCAGGATCGCCTGTTCGCCGGCCAAATTGACCGCATGGACCGTTTCGCGCTGCGTTTCCGCGCGCGCAAATACCAGAGCGAGCAGTATCGCCTGCCGTTCGCCGGCCTGCGCGGCATGCGCGCCAGCCTGATCCCGCACCAGCTGCACATCGCCCATGAAGTCGGCCAACGCCATGCCCCGCGCGTGCTGCTGGCGGACGAAGTCGGCCTCGGCAAAACCATCGAAGCCGGCATGATCATCCACCAGCAGCTGCTGGCGGGCCGCGCCGAGCGCGTGCTGATCGTGGTGCCGGAAACGCTGCAGCACCAGTGGCTGGTGGAGATGATGCGCCGCTTCAACCTCTACTTCTCGCTGTTTGACGACAGCCGCTACGCCGAAGCCAAGCTCGACAGCAGCAACCCGTTCGAAACCGAACAGCTGGTGATCTGCTCGCTGGACTTCGTGCGCCGCAACAAGCAGCGCCTGGAAGAGCTGGCGGACGCCCAGTGGGATCTGCTGGTGGTCGACGAAGCGCACCACCTGGCCTGGAGCGAAGAAGCACCGAGCCGCGAATATCAGGTGATCGAACAGCTGGCCGAGCATATCCCTGGCGTGCTGCTGTTGACCGCCACCCCGGAGCAACTGGGCCAACAGAGCCACTTCGCGCGCCTGCGCCTGCTCGATCCGAACCGTTTCCACGACTACGGCGAGTTCGTCGCCGAGCAGCAGAAATACCGCCCGGTGGCCGACGCCGTCACCCTGCTGCTGAGCGGTGAGCGCCTGGCCGATGACAAGCTGAATCTGCTGGGCGAGCTGATCGACGAGCAGGACATCGAACCGTTGCTCAAAGCCGCCAACAGCGAAGGTGACAACGCCGAGCAGGCGCGTCAGGAGCTGGTTTCCATGCTGATGGATCGCCACGGCACCAGCCGCGTGCTGTTCCGCAACACCCGTAACGGCGTGAAGGGCTTCCCGCACCGCAACCTGCATCAGATCAAGCTGCCGTTGCCGACCCAGTACCAGACCGCGATCAAAGTCTCCGGCATTATGGGCGCCAAGAAGTCCGTCGAAGCGCGCGCGCGTGACATGCTGTACCCGGAGCAGATCTATCAGGAATTCGAGGGCGAAAATGCCACCTGGTGGAACTTCGACCCGCGCGTCGAGTGGCTGCTGGACTACCTGCTGGCCAACCGCAACGAAAAAGTGCTGGTGATCTGCGCCAAGGCCGACACCGCGCTGCAGCTGGAGCAGGTACTGCGCGAGCGTGAAGCGATCCGCGCCGCGGTGTTCCACGAAGGGCTGTCGATCATCGAGCGCGACCGCGCCGCCGCCTACTTCGCCTCCGAAGAGGAAGGCGCGCAGGTGCTGCTGTGTTCCGAGATCGGCTCCGAAGGCCGCAACTTCCAGTTCGCCAGCCAGCTGGTGATGTTCGATCTGCCGTTCAACCCGGATCTGCTGGAGCAGCGTATCGGCCGTTTGGACCGTATCGGCCAGATGCACGATATCCAAATCATGGTGCCTTACCTGGAGCATACCGCGCAGGCGGTGCTGGGCCGTTGGTTCCACGAGGGGCTGGACGCCTTCGAACACACCTGCCCGACCGGCCGCACCATCTACGACAGCTGCTACGAGCAGTTGATCGGCTATCTGGCCGCGCCGACCGAGCAGGAAGGCCTGGACGAATTCATCCACGCCTGCCGCCAGCAGCATGACCAGTTGAAAGCGCAGCTGGAACAGGGCCGCGACCGCCTGCTGGAGATGCACTCCAACGGCGGCGACAAAGCCCAGGCGCTGGCCGCCGCCATCGCCGAGCAGGATAACGACGTCAACCTGGTGGGCTTCGCGCTCAACCTGTTCGACATCGTCGGCATCAATCAGGAAGACCGCAGCGACAGCCTGATCGTGCTGACGCCGTCTGACCATATGCTGGTGCCGGACTTCCCGGGCCTGCCGCAGGACGGCTGCACCGTCACCTTCGACCGCGATCAGGCGCTGTCGCGCGAAGACGCGCAGTTCGTCAGCTGGGAGCACCCGATCATCCGCAACGGCCTGGATCTGATCCTGTCCGGCGACACCGGCAGCTGCGCGGTGTCCCTGTTGAAAAACAAAGCGTTGCCGGTCGGCACCCTGCTGGTTGAGCTGGTCTATGTCGTGGAGGCCCAGGCGCCGAAACACCTGCAGCTGACGCGCTTCCTGCCGCCGACGCCGATCCGCATGCTGATGGACCGCAAGGGCACCAACCTGGCGGCGCAGGTCGAGTTCGAAAGCTTCAACCGCCAGCTAAACGCGGTCAATCGCCACACCTCCAGCAAGCTGGTCAACGCCGTGCAGCAAGACGTGCACGCCATGCTGCAACAGGCGGAAAGCCTGGTGGAAGCGCAAGCGCGCACGCTTATCGAACAGGCGAAGCAAGAGGCGGACGACAAGCTGAGCGCCGAGCTGGCGCGTCTGGAAGCGCTGAAGGCGGTCAACCCAAACATCCGCGACGACGAAGTCGAAGCGCTGGAGTTCAACCGCCGTCAGGTGCTGGCCAACCTCAATGAAGCCGGCTGGCGCCTGGACGCCATTCGTCTGGTGGTGGTCACTCACCAGTAACCGGCGCGACGCGGGGAGGCAGCTGCCTCCCCGTTCGGCCCTTTTCGCGGAGCCAAGATGGAACCCTACAATCCCCCGCAGGACCCGCTGCACATCCTGTATCAGGATGAACACATCATGGTGGTCAACAAGCCCAGCGGCTTGCTGTCGGTGCCCGGCCGCGCGCCGGAAAATAAAGACAGCCTGATGACCCGCATTCAGGCCGATCACCCGGCCGCCGAATCGGTGCACCGGCTGGACATGGCCACCAGCGGGGTGATCGTGGTGGCGCTCAACAAGGCCGCCGAGCGTGAGCTGAAGCGTCAGTTTCGCGAACGCGAACCAAAGAAATCCTATATCGCCCGCGTTTGGAGGCATATGGCGCATGACGAAGGGTTGGTGGACTTGCCGCTGATCTGCGACTGGCCGAACCGGCCGCTGCAAAAGGTGTGTTTTGACACCGGTAAAGCGGCGCAAACGGAGTATCGGGTGCTGTCACGCGACGCCGACGGCAGCACCCGCGTGATGCTGACGCCGATCACCGGCCGCTCGCACCAACTGCGGGTGCACATGCTGGCGCTGGGGCACCCGATCCTCGGCGACGGTTTCTACGCCCCGCCGGAGGCCAAGGCAATGGCGCCGCGGCTGCAGCTGCATGCGCAAGAGCTGCGCATCACCCACCCCGCCTTCCAGACGCCGATGCACTTTCGCGCCGAGCCGGATTTCTGAATCGCCTGTTAAACGGGCCCAGCATGCCGGGCCCCTGGGTACTCCCCCCGAAATACTTACGCTCTTTCCCCTAAATAATTGGGGTTGCATCGCGGCGGCAAGCCTGCAAATCCCCGGGAGCATAGGTAACTATGTGACCGGGGTGAGCAGGTACAGCCAATAAAGAGGCAGCGCCAAGTATGACGGGGAAGGTTATTTGAAGCCTTTCTCGCGTTTGATCAGGTCGTACGCCGCCTGAATCTCCTGCGCTTTCTGCTTGGCCATTTCCATCATCTGCGGCGGCAAGCCTTTCGCCACCAGCTTATCCGGATGGTGTTCGCTCATCAGCTTACGGTAGGCGCGTTTGATGGTGGCGGCATCGTCGCTGCTGCGCACGCCGAGCACCTTGCACGCGTCGTCGAGCGTCGGGCCGCGCTGAGCCTGCTGATAACCGCTCTGCGAATAGCCGCCCTGCTGACCGCCGCCGAACTGGCGCCCGCCCTCCATCATGCTGAGGAACTGGTCGAACTGCGCGCGCGAAATGCCCAGCTCTTCGGCGATGACGTACAGCACCTGGCGTTCGTTCGGGTGCAGCGAGCCGTCGGCGAACGCCGCCTGAATCTGAATTTCCAGAAACATCCGAATCAGATCGAAGCGGCCAAAACAGATGCTGCGGAACTGCTGCAGCGTCTCACGCAGCGGGAACTGGCTCTGTTTGCCCTCGCGAAACGCCTGCTGCGCCGCGGTGCGCGCTTCGCCGTGCAGCTGCAGACGATCCATGAACAGGCTGGCGATCTGGATATCCGCCTCGGTAACGCGTCCTTTGGATTTGGTCAGGTGGCCCATCACCTGAAAAGTGGTGCGGAAAAACAGCGTTTGCCGCGTTTGCTGGTCGGTGAAGAACCCCCGGCTGCGCTTGTTGCTGCGCGCCGTATCGATCATATGACCGATAATCAGCCCCAGAACTACACCCCAGAATCCCGCGCCAGACCAGATGGCGACGATGACGCCGAGCAGTTTTCCCCAATACTGCATATACTCCTCAATTATCATGCCGAAAGCCGCCATCCCCCTTCGCTTCAGGAAAGGGTGCAGGCGATTTTTCCTAGAATTTGGATTATCATACCTGTCATTTATCTTTGCGCCTAACGACGACGCAAGTAAACGGCTGGATTTAGCACTAGCGCAACGCAGATGAGTAATATAGTCTCTGACCGTTTGCCGGACATGACGCCTCTGATGACGGAACACCAAAACCGCGTATGAAAAAAAGTTTCCCAACACTGCTGGCCACGATGATTTGGACGGCACTCTACAGTCAGCATGCGCTGGCTGATCTGGCCGAGCAATGCATGCTTGGCGTTCCCGTTTACGACAAGCCTTTGGTCAGCGGCGATCCGAACAGCCAACCGGTGACCATCAATGCCGATGACTCGCGCGCCGACTACCCGAAAAGCGCGCTTTTCAGCGGCAACGTGCATGTCGAGCAGGGCAACAGCACCCTGACCGCCAAAGAAGTTGAGCTGAACCAGACGCAAAACCCGGGCCAGGCGGAGCCGGTGCGCACCGTCACCGCCACCGGCGACGTGCATTACAGCGACAATCAGATCAAACTGAAAGGCCCGAAGGCCTGGTCGAACCTGAACACCAAAGATACCGACGTCTATGAAGGCGACTACCAGATGGTAGGCCGTCAGGGGCGCGGCGACGCCGACAAAATGAAAATGCGCGGCGCCAATCGTTACACCATTCTGGAAAACGGCACCTTTACCTCCTGTCTGCCGGGCGACGACAGCTGGAGCGTGGTCGGCTCTGAAGTGATCCACGATCGCGAAGAGCAGGTGGCGGAAGTGTGGAACGCCCGCTTCCGCATCGGCGGCGTGCCGGTGTTCTACAGCCCGTACCTGCAGCTGCCGGTCGGCGACAAGCGCCGTTCCGGCTTCCTGATCCCGAACGCCAAGTACGGCAGCAACAACGGCTTCGAGTTCATGCTGCCGTACTACTGGAACATCGCGCCGAACTACGACGCCACCATCACACCGCACTATATGTCCAAGCGCGGCCTGCAGTGGCAGACCGAGTTCCGTTATATGGTGCAGCCGGGCCTCGGCCTGATGGAGTTCGACTGGCTGCCGGACGACAAGGAATACGGCAAAGACCATGACGACAGCAAACGCTGGTTGTTCTACTGGAACCACAACGGCGTCATGGATCAGGTGTGGCGCTTCAACGTCGACTACACCAAGGTCAGCGACTCTAAATACTTCACCGACCTGGATTCCAAGTACGGCTCCACCACCGACGGCTACGCCACGCAGAAATTCAGCCTCGGCTATGCCAACGAGAACTGGAACGCCACGCTGAGCTCCAAACAGTTCCAGATCTATGACGATACCGATCGTTCACAGTCGGACTCGTATAAAGTCCAGCCACAGCTGGATCTGAACTACTACAAGAACGACCTCGGCCCATTCGACTTCCATATCTACGGCCAGGCGGCCAAGTTCACCAGCGTCAACCCGTACAGCCCGGACGCCACCCGTCTGCATATGGAGCCGACGCTCAACCTGCCGCTCACCAACGGCTGGGCCAGCCTGAACACCGAAGCCAAGGTGATGGCGACCCATTACCAGCAGGATATTCCTGACGGTTTCGCCGCCAACTATCAGAGCCGCAAAGGCGCCGCTGCACCGGAGCTTGATGATTCGGTCAACCGCGTATTGCCGCAGTTCAAGGTCGACGGCAAGCTGGTGTTCGAACGCCCGATGATCTGGGCCGAAGGTGCCACCCAGACGCTGGAGCCGCGCGTGCAGTACCTGTACGTGCCGTACCGCGACCAGAGCAACATCTACACCTACGACACCACGCTGCTGCAGACCGACTACTCCGGCCTGTTCCGCGACCGCACCTACAGCGGCCTGGATCGCATCGCTTCGCAGAACCGTGTCTCTACCGGTTTGACCACACGCATTTATGATGACGCGCTGGTTGAACGTTTTAACGCTTCCGTGGGTCAAATCTACTACTTCAGCCGTTCGCGCACCGGCGACCAGGTAACCGGGTACGACAACAACGACGATACCGGCAGCGTGGCCTGGGCCGGCGATACCTATTGGAAAATCGACGATCGTTGGGGCCTGCGCGGCGGCCTGCAGTACGACACCCGCCTGAACAGCGTCTCGCTGGGCAACGGCGTGGTGGAATACCGCCAGGATGCCGAGCGCGTGGTGCAGTTGAACTACCGTTACGCCACGCCGGAATATATCCAGACGGCGTTGAACACCAAAACGGTTCCGGCCTTCCAGGACGGCATCTCGCAGGTGGGCATCACCGGCAGCTGGCCGATCGCCGATCGTTGGGCGGTGGTCGGGGCGTATTATTACGACACCCGCGCCAAACAATCCGCCGATCAGCTGGTGGGGCTGAAGTACAACACCTGCTGCTGGGCAGTGACCCTGGGCTATGAGCGCAAGATCACCGACTGGAACAAGGGCAACAATACCAGCGTTTACGACAACAGAGTTTCGTTCAACGTCGAACTGCGCGGCCTGAGCAGCGATCATAGTCTCGGCTCTGCAGAAATGCTGCGCTCCGGCATTCTGCCGTATCAGCGCGCATTCTGACGCTTTGCAACACTTTGAAAACGAGAACTTTCACCCGCATTTGCGGATTACATAATGGGAAATGTATGAAGAACTGGAGAACGCTTATTCTCGGATTGGTGGTTTGCGCCAATGCCGCGTTCGCAGCACCCCAAGAAGTGGATAAAGTCGCCGCCGTCGTGGATAACGGCGTGGTACTCGAAAGCGACGTCAACGGTCTGTTGCAGTCAGTGAAGCTCAACGCCCAGCAGGCCGGCCAACAGCTGCCGGACGACAAGACGCTGCGCCATCAGATCATCGAACGCCTGATCATGGATAACATCCAGCTGCAGATGGCCAAGAAAATGGGCATCACCGTGTCCGACGCCGATCTGGACAAGGCGATCGCCAATATCGCCGCACAAAACAAGATGAGCGTCGATCAGCTGCGCAGCCGTCTGTCGTACGAAGGGTTGAACTACAACACCTACCGTTCGCAGATCCGCAAAGAGATGCTGATCTCCGAAGTGCGTAACAACGAAGTGCGCCGCCGCGTCACCATCCTGCCGCAGGAAGTGGACGCGCTGGCCAAACAGGTGGGCGCGCAGAACGGCAGCGACACCGAAATGAACATCAGCCACATCCTGATCCCGCTGCCGGAGAACCCGTCGCAGCAGCAGGTCGACAAAGCCGAAGAGCTGGCCAAACGCCTGGTGGGTGAGATCAACAGCGGCGCCGACTTCGGCAAGCTGGCGATCACCTACTCCGCCGATTCTCAGGCGCTGAAAGGCGGCAACATGGGCTGGGGCAAGCTGCAAGAGATCCCGACCCTGTTCGCGGAACGTCTGGTGAGCGCCAAGAAAGGCGACGTCGTCGGCCCGATCCGTTCCGGCGTCGGCTTCCACATCCTGAAAGTGAACGACATTCGCGGCGCCAGCCAGTCGGTGTCGGTCACCGAAGTGCACGCCCGTCACATCCTGCTGAAACCTTCGGTGGTGCTGACCGACGATCAGGCGCGCGTCAAGCTGCAATCCGTTGCGGAAGCGATCAAGAGCGGCCGCGCCAAGTTTGCCGACGAAGCCAAACAGCTGTCGCAGGATCCGGGTTCCGCCATGCAGGGCGGCGATCTGGGCTGGGCTTCCCCGGACATCTACGATCCGGCCTTCCGCGATGCCTTGCTGAAGCTGAGCAAGGGTGAAATCAGCGCGCCGGTCCACTCTTCCTTCGGTTGGCACCTGATTCAGCTGCTGGATACCCGTCAGGTGGATAAGACCGACGCCGCGCAGAAAGATCGCGCTTACCGCATGCTGTTCAACCGTAAGTTCGCCGAAGAGGCGCAGACCTGGATGCAGGAACAGCGCGCCCAGGCTTACGTGAAGATCCTCGATGGCAGCGATGCACAGCAATAAACGCGTCGTCATTACCCCCGGCGAACCCGCCGGGGTAGGGCCGGATTTGGTGGCAGCGCTGGCGCAACAGGATTGGCCTGTTGAGCTGGTGGTGTGTGCCGATCCGGCCCTGCTGCTTGAACGCGCCAAACGTTTGGGCCTACCGCTGACGCTGCGCGACTACCAGCCGCAGCAACCGGCCGAAGCGCAACGCGCCGGCACGCTGACCGTGCTGCCGGTCTCGCTCGCTCACCCGGTCACCGCCGGGGAGCTGAACGTCGGCAACAGCGCCTACGTGGTGGAAACCCTGGCGCGCGCCTGCGACGGCTGCCTGAACGGCGAATTCGCGGCGCTGATCACCGGCCCGGTGAACAAGGGCGTGATCAACGACGCCGGCGTGCCGTTTATCGGCCATACCGAATTCTTTGCCGATCGCAGCCGCTGCGATCGCGTGGTGATGATGCTCGCGACCGAAGAGCTGCGCGTGGCGCTGGCGACCACCCACCTGCCGCTGCTGGCGGTGCCGGGCGCCATCACGCAACAGAGCCTGTTCGAAGTCATCCGCATCCTCGACCACGATCTGAAAACCAAATTTGGCATCGCCCAGCCGCACATTTACGTTTGCGGTCTGAATCCCCACGCCGGGGAAGGCGGCCATATGGGGCACGAAGAGATAGACACCATCATCCCGGCGCTCGACGCGCTGCGCGCTGAGGGCATCCATCTTGTCGGCCCGCTGCCGGCGGACACCCTGTTCCAGCCCAAATATCTGCAAGATGCCGATGCGGTGCTGGCGATGTATCACGATCAGGGGCTGCCGGTGCTAAAATACCAAGGGTTCGGCCGCGCGGTGAATATCACCCTCGGTTTGCCTTTCATACGCACCTCGGTCGACCACGGTACCGCTCTGGAACTGGCCGGCACCGGCACCGCCGATGTCGGCAGTTTCCAAACGGCCCTGAATCTCGCCATTAAAATGATAATTAATTGTAATGAATAACAGAGTCCACCAAGGGCACTTTGCCCGCAAACGCTTTGGACAAAACTTTTTAACCGATCAGTTTGTCATCGATAGCATTGTCTCCGCCATTCACCCGCAGCCGGGCGAAGCGGTGGTCGAGATCGGCCCCGGCCTCGGCGCCCTGACCGAGCCGGTCGGCGCACGCATGGACCGCATGACGGTGATCGAACTGGACCGCGATCTGGCCACCCGGCTGGAGAACCACCCGCGGCTGAAAGACAAGCTGACCATCCACCAGCAGGACGCCATGACGGTGAATTTCGCCGAACTGGCCGAGGAAGCTGGCCAACCGCTGCGCGTATTTGGTAACCTGCCGTACAATATTTCGACGCCGCTGATGTTCCACCTTTTCAGCTATACTCAGGCAATCCGCGACATGCACTTTATGTTGCAAAAAGAGGTGGTCAACCGTCTGGTGGCCGGCCCGAACAGCAAGGCCTACGGGCGTTTGACCGTGATGGCGCAGTACTACTGCAACGTCATTCCGGTGCTGGAAGTGCCGCCGACCGCGTTCGCGCCGCCGCCGAAGGTCGATTCCGCCGTGGTGCGCCTGGTGCCGCACAGCGTGCTGCCGAACCCGGTGGGCGACGTGCGCATGCTGAGCCGCATCACTACGCAAGCGTTCAACCAGCGGCGGAAAACCATCCGCAACAGCCTGGGCGATCTGTTCACGCCGGAGCAGCTGACGGAGCTGGGCGTCGATCCTTCGCTCAGAGCAGAGAATATTTCTGTGGCGCAGTACTGCAAGCTGGCGAACTGGCTGTCAGCCAATCCGACGCCGCAGCAATAAGGAGTTGTTGTCATGATTGATTCGCCCCGCGTGTGTATTCAGGTTCAGAGCATCTATGTGGAATCACAGTCGATCCCTGAAGAAGAGCGTTACGTCTTCGCCTATACCATCACCATCCGCAATCTGGGGCGGAGCGACGTGCAACTGCTGGGCCGTTACTGGCTGATCACCAACAGCAACGGCCGCCAAACCGAAGTTCAGGGCGAAGGCGTGATCGGCGAACAGCCCATCATTCCGCCCGGCGGAGAGTTTCAGTACACCAGCGGCGCCATTCTGGAAACGCCGCTGGGCACCATGGAAGGCCATTACGAAATGGTGGACCATCAGGGTCAACCATTCCGCACCGCTATTCCCGTGTTTCGCTTAGCCATTCCAACGCTGATCCATTAATTATGTCGACATACCTTATCGGCGACGTTCACGGTTGTTACGATGAACTGAAGTCGCTGCTGGCTCAGGCTGCTTTCGATCCCAAGCGCGATCGGCTGTGGCTGACCGGCGATCTGGTGGCGCGCGGCCCCGCCTCGCTGGACGTGCTGCGCTTCGTGCGCTCGCTCGGCCCGGCGGTGCGCATGGTGCTGGGCAACCACGATCTGCACCTGCTGGCGGTCTACGCCGGCATTAGCCGCAACAAGCCCAAAGATCGCATCACCCCGCTGCTGGAGGCGCCGGACGCCGACGAGCTGATCAACTGGCTGCGTCGTCAACCGGTGCTGCAGGTGGACGATGAGCAAAAGCTGGTGATGGCGCACGCCGGCATCACCCCGCAGTGGGATATCGACACCGCGAAAATGTGCGCGCGCGAAGTGGAAGCGGTATTGAGCAGCGACAGCTACCCGCTGTTTCTCGACGCCATGTACGGCGACATGCCGAACAACTGGGCGCCGGAGCTGAGCGGCCTGGCGCGCCTGCGTTTCAGCACCAATGCGTTCACGCGCATGCGCTACTGCTTCCCCAACGGCCAGCTCGACATGATCTGCAAAGATGCGCCGGGCACCGCGCCGGCGCCGCTGAAGCCGTGGTTCGAGCTGCCGCGCCTGGTGGATCCGGAATACACCATCGTCTTCGGCCACTGGGCCTCGCTGGAAGGCAAGGGCACGCCGGAAGGCGTGATCGGGCTGGATACCGGCTGCTGCTGGGGCGGCGACTTGACGATGCTGCGCTGGGAAGACCGCCGTTACTTCACGCAGCCCGCCAATCGCGGCGAGGCGCCTGACCACGCCGGCAGACTGGCCGCATCCTGAAATCATAAAGGCGGCCCCAGGCCGCCTTGGTTCCCTTTACCGCCTTACGCCCCAATCACCCCGCCATCTTCGCGCGTGATCATCAATACCGATGAACGCGGGCGCGGGCTGTTGTTCGGGAAGTGCGAATCGCCCTCTTCTCCCGGATGCTGTACGTTGACGAACATCGTCTTGTAGTCCGGAGTGAAAGTGATACCGGTCAGTTCGCAGGACTTCGGCCCCACCATGAAACGGCGAATTTCGCCGCTGACCGGATCGCCCACCAGCATCTGGTTGTTGCCCTGCCCGACGTAATCCCCCTTGTTGCTGTACTTGCCGTCGGTGAGGATCCACAGGCGGCCGGCGCGATCGAAGCCCAACCCGTCCGGGCTGTTGAACGTGTTGTCCGCCGTGATGTTCGGCGTGCCGCGGTTGACGCCTTCCGGGTGGGCAATCGGGTTGCCACACAGCGCATACATGTCCCAGGCAAAGGTGCCGGCAGTGGCGTCGCCGCCTTCGTCCCAGCGAATGATCTGGCCATAGATATTGTTCGGCCGCGGGTTGGCGGCGTTCAGCGGCATCCCTTCCTCACCGCGTTTGCTGTTGTTGGTCAGCGTGCAGTAAGCGCGGCCGTCATGCGGGTTCACCGCGATCCACTCCGGACGATCCATTTTGGTGGCCCCGACCTGCTGCGCCGCCTTGCGGGCGAAGATCAGCACTTCGGCCTCATCGCGGAAGCCGTTCTCCGGCGTCAGGCCGTTCTTGCCGAACTCGAGCGCAATCCAGCGCCCTTTGCCCTTCAGCGGCGTGCCGGCGTCGTCGCCGTCGAACTGCGCCACGTACAGCGTTCCCTCGTCCAGCAGCGTGCGATTGTTGGCCGGGTTGGCGGCGTCGACCACGCCTTTGGAGACGTACTTATAGATATGCTCGCCGCGCTCGTCGTCACCCATGTACACCACCAAACGGCCATCTTTGGCCACGGTCACCGCCGCGTTCTCGTGCTTGAAGCGGCCCAGCGCGGTGTGCTTGATGGGCGTCGAGGTCGGATTCAGCGGATCGATTTCCACGATCCAGCCGTGGCGGTTGAATTCGTTAGGGTTCTTCGCCACGTCGAAGCGCTCGTCATAGTCCGGCCAGTTACGCTCCGGCTCGCTGACCTTCAGCGTGTAGCGCTTCTGTTCCGGCGTGGTTGGGTAATCGGCCTGGCGGGTGCCGAAGTAGGTATCGAAGTTTTCTTCGCAGGTCAGATAGGTGCCCCACGGCGTCTTGCCGTTGGCGCAGTTGCCGAAGGTGCCCAGCACCTTGCGCCCGCTCGGATCGGCGGCTGTCTGCAACAGCGGATGCCCGGCGGCCGGGCCGCTGAACTGCATGTCGGTGTTGGCGGTGATGCGGCGGTTATAGCGCGACGGGCGCTCCACTTCCCACCGCTGGCCGTCGCCGACGCGCTTTACCGCCACGATGGAAACGCCGTGCGCCGCCTGCGATTTACGCACCTCTTCCAGACTGGTGGCCTTGGTGCCGCCGTGAGCGAACAGGTACTGCTCGTTGACGTATTCGTTATTGATGGCCATCACGCCGTGGCGATCGTCGATCGGGAAGAAGCTCATGCCGTCGTTATTGTCGCCGAACTGTTTTTCCTGATCGGCGGCGCTGTTGTTGCCCTGCGGATCGAAGGCCGGCGCGCCGTCCACCAGCGGCTCCCCCCAAGAGATCAGCACCTCCGCACGGTAGCCCGGCGCAATGGTCACCTCGTCGGCGGTAGAGGCGGCGATGCCCTGAAAGCCCAGCAGTTTGTTTGGCGGCAGATCCTCGGCCAACGCCTCGGCGGAGACCGACCAGATGCCGCCGCCGAGAAAGCCGGCCAGGCCGACGGCACCGGCGCTGCCGAGCAGCAGTTTGCGGCGAGTGGGATCGATCAGGCGGTCGGCGTCTAATTGCTCAATTTGCTTGGTCATAGCGTGGTTACCTTTTTAGTTATGGCGCCGCGGTCAAGATTCACCAGAGTTGCCGAGGCGCTCGGAGTTGGGCTTCATACTAATCAGGTAATGTGACGGAAAGGTTACGAACGACGGGCGCAAAAAGGCCGGGGGCGCAATTGCTTGCGCCCCCGGGGAGAGTTGGCTAACGCGCTGAAATCAGCGGCGCTGCAGGATCTCGAAGCAGTAGCTGTGCGAGTTCAGATCGTCGGCGTCATGGAACTCGCTGAAAGTGGTTTCCCACTCGTCCGGTTCGTAATCCGGGAAGTGGGTATCGCCGCCGACCTCGGCGTCGATGTGCGTCAGGTACAGGCGATCGGCGCGCGGCAGCAGCTGGGTATAGATGCGCCCACCGCCGATCACCATCACTTCTTCCACGTCGCCGGCGGCGGCCAGCGCTTCATCCATCGAGGTCACCCAGGTCACCCCGGCTTCGCTGCCCGGACGGCTGCTCAAAACGATATTGTGGCGGCCCGGCAGCGGGCGGCCGATGGACTCGAAGGTCTTGCGGCCCATAATAACCGGCTTATTCAACGTGTTGCGTTTAAACCACGCAAGGTCCGCCGGCAGGTGCCACGGCATGGCGTTTTCCATGCCAATAACGCGATCCGCCGCCAAGGCAGCGATCAGGCTGATAATCATTGTTTAACCCTGTGTAGGCAGCAAAATTGGTGACACTATACGTAAAGGCCTGAGTGCCGTCGATAGGCTAATCAAGCAAGATGAATATATAAGATAGCTCTTATCAGTATATCTAATAACCAACGATCTCCGGCCGGGAAATTTCACACGCCGGGGCGTTTGCGGTACAGCCATAGGCCCGGTAACGACAGGCCGATCGACAACGCGCCGACGATGAAACTGGCCTTGAGAAAGTTGGTGATCATGGTCTCCATCAGGGCTTCGCTGTAGCCCAGATGTGAGATCTCTACCACAGTTATCATCGCGGTATAGGCGGAAATGCCGGGGAACATCGGGATCACCGCCGCCACGGTGAACACCTTCGGGTGCGCCAGCAGCCAGCGCGACCAGTAGATACCGATGATACCGATCAGGATCGCCGCCAGCAGCGAGGCCCACTCGATGTTCATACCGCCGTGCATCATCAGCATGCGCGAACCGCGCCCGATGGCCCCAAGCAGCGCGCAATAACGCAGCGCGCGCAGCGGCACGTTGAACACCATGGCGAAGCCCAGCGCCGGCACCGCCGCCAACAGCATCTCCTGCAACAATGCCCACAGCAGACTCATGACCACCCCCGCAGATCCCACAACGACATCGCCATCACCACCCCGATGCAGGTCGCCAGCGTCAGCAGGCTGGCCATCGCCCAGCGCGCCAGCCCGGTATTGACGTGCCCCTTGAACATGTCGGCCACCGCGTTGATCAGCGGGAAGCCCGGCACCAGCAACAGCACGCTGGCGGCCATCGCCACGCTCGAGGTGTCTTTAAACGCCGGCAGGCGCAGCAGCAGCCCGGAGATCGACGTAGCGACAAACGCCGTCAGGCAAAAATTGATCAGCGGATTCATCTGGCGGGCGGTGAGAATTTGGCGCACCAGCATCGCAGCGCCGCTGGCGATAAAGGTCACCAGGAAAGCATCGCCGCCGCCGCCGTTGAGCATGCTGAAGCACCCGCAGGACAACCCCACCATCAGCACCACCAGCCAGCGCGGGTAGCGTAACGGTCGGATCCTGTCAAAGCGGCGCGCCACGTCGTGCGCATCCGCCAGGTGGTGCTCGGCGAGGATCACGATATGCTGCACTTCGGTCACCACCTGCATATTGATGCCGCGATCGACGTTCTTGCGGGTGGTGGTCAGGCAGGCGCCGTGGCTGAGCGTGGTCAACACCACCGCATTGGCGGAGATCGAGCTTTCCACGCTGTCCATCCCCAGCGCCAGCCCCAGGCGGGTCGACAGCTGTTCCACCACCGTGCTCTCGGCGCCGTGCTGCAACAGCAGCAGCGCGCATTGAATGCACAGGCGGGTAATTTCACGCTGTTGCCGGTGCGGCTCCGGCCTCTCTGTGGCGGTAGTCTGCTGCATGGTGCTCCATCGCTGGCGGTAGATGAATAATTATCATAGAGCCTAACAATACCTCATTGGGTTGATGCGCATCAGAGGAAGCGGCGTTATTATCGCCAGAACTCTGTCTTTTGCGCGAGACGCTCCCATGCTTGAAACTTCGCTGTTCGTCGCCGGCATCGCCGCCCTCGGCATGCTCTCCCCCGGCCCGGATTTTTTCCTGGTGATCAAAAACGCCGCCCGCTATCCGCGGCTGGCCGCCATGATGACCGCCTTCGGCGTGATCTGCGGCGTCGCCACCCACATGTCCTACTGCGTCGCCGGGCTGGCGGTGGTGATCACCACCACGCCGTGGTTGTTTAACCTGCTGAAATACGCCGGGGCGGTGTATCTGGTGTGGATCGGCATCCAGGCGCTGCTGTCGCGCGGCGGCGGCAAGATGAACGTCAGCAATCTGCCGCAGCAGCAGGTCAGCCTGAAGAGCGCCTTTGCGCAAGGCTACCTGTGCAACCTGCTGAACCCGAAAGCCACCCTGTTCTTCCTGGCGGTATTTACCCAGGTGCTGCAGATCGATTCCGGCCTGGGCGACAAACTGTGGTACGCGGGGATTATTCTCGGCCTGTCGGTCATCTGGTGGCCGCTGCTGGTGTTCCTGATCCAGAGCGGGCCGGTGCGCCGCGGGCTGGAAAAAACTCAGAAGATCGTCGACAAGCTGCTGGGCGGTATGCTGATCGCCTTGGGCATCAAGGTCGCGCTGAGCTAAGCAAAAAAAGGGGCGCCATCACGGCGCCCCTACTCTTATCCTTTGGCTTCCACCACGTCGTCCTCCGGCGCCTTGCCGTCGATACTGCCGCGCCAGCCGGTCTGCTGCACCCGTGCCAGCCGATTCTGATCCTGCTCGATGGCCGCGCTGAGCATCTCCTTGGCCCGCTGCAGGCTGGCGATGCGGAACTCGGTGTCCTGATAATTCTCCAGCGTATCTTCCAGCATCTTCAGGTTATAGCGGCGGAACGTGTCCGCCTTCTCGCGCGCCTCATAGGCGTCCAGCCCCAGCAGTTCCAGCGTTTCACGGCCGATGCGCAGCGAGCTTTCAAAGGTTTCGCGCTCCGGTTTTTCCACCCCCAGCTGCCGCAGCTGATACCAGTGATCGACGTCGCGCGCTCGCGCCACCACCTTCAGATGCGGAAAGTGCTGCCTGGCCAGTTCGGTTAACGCCAGGCTGTCTTCCACGTCGTCGATGGCGTTGATCAGCACCTTGGCGTGGGCGGCGCCGGCGGCTTCCAGCAAATCGGCACGCGTGGCGTCGCCGTAGAACACCTTGGTGTCGAATTTGCGCAGCGTCTCGATATGGTCCGGATCGTGATCCAGTACCACGGTGTGCACGCCGTTGGCCAACAGCAAACGGCCGGCGATCTGGCCGAAACGGCCAAAGCCGGCGATGATCACGCTGGCATTCTCGTCATCAATGACGTCAGCCGGGCGCTCCTCTTTCGGCGCATTTTTCTCCAGCTGCGCGGCGATCACCAGCAGCAGCGGCGTGGCCGCCATCGACAGTGCCACCGCCAGCGTCAGCGACTTGGCCCATTCGACCGGCAGGACGCCGGCCAGCTGCGCGGCGCTGAAGATCACGAAGGCGAATTCACTGCCCTGCCCCAGCAGAATGGCAAACAGGCCGCGCTGGCGCTTCGGCACGCCGAGCAGCGGCCCAATCAGCCACAGCAGCGCCGCCTTGATCAGCATAAAGCCCAGCAGCAGCGAGGCGATCAGCAGCGGATGATGGAACAGCGTGCCGAAGTCGATCGACATGCCAACGCCGATAAAAAACAGACCCAGCAGCAGTCCCTTGAACGGCTGAATATCGCTCTCCAGCGCGTGGCGGTATTCCGAGCTCGCCAGCAGCACCCCGGCGAGGAACGCCCCCATCGCCATCGACAGCCCGGCCATCTCCAGCAGGATGCCGAAACCGAACACCAGGAACAGCGCCACGGCGCTGAACACTTCGCGCATGCCCGAACGGGCGACGAAGTGCAGCAGCGGGCGGGTGACGTAGCGGCCGAGCAACACCACTATCGTCAACGCGCCCACCACCTTGGCCGCCGACAGCACGAAAGCGCCCAGCGTGGTGGTCGCGCCGCTGCTGGCCAGCAGCGGGATCATCGCCACCAGCGGGATCGCCGCGATATCCTGGAACAGCAGCACCGCAAATGCGCTGCGGCCGATCGGCGACGGCGTCAGATTGCGTTCACTCATCGCCTGCATGGCGATGGCGGTGGATGAGAGCGCCAGCGTCAGACCTATCAGCAGCGCCACCTTCCAGTTAAGGCCAAGGAAATAACAGAAGGCGCTCAGCGCCAGGCCGCAGCCCACCATCTGAATGCTGCCGCCGCCGAACACCGAGGCGCGCAGCGTCCACAGCCGCTTGGGATCCAACTCCAGGCCGATGATAAACAGCATCAGCACCACGCCGATCTCGGCGAAGGTCAGAATCGACTCGGCGTCCGACACCAGCTTCAGCCCCCAGGGGCCGATAATGCAGCCGGCGATCAGGTAGCCGAGCACCGACCCCAGCCCCAGTCGCACCGCGATCGGCACGAACAGCGCCGCGGAACCGAGGTAGATCAGCCCCTCGATCATCATGTGGTGGTTATCCATGGCTGGCCTCCCGAGTTTCCGCTTTGGCATGTTCCATCAGGTAGTCGACCAACCGTTGACGATAGGCTTCGCCGGCGGCGAGCAGCGCCGGTTCGTTGCAGGTAAAGGTGTTGTGCAGGGCGAAATAAGGCTGCCAGTTCATGCCGCAGTAAATCGCCGTGGCCTGCAGCGGCTGCGCCAGCGCGGCGAAGTTGGGAAAGTCGCCCAGCTCGAAGTGGTGCTCGTCGCCGCCGCTGGTCACCGCCCACAGACAGTCTTTACCCACCAGCGCGTTGCCGTCGTGGCCGTAGGCCCAGCCGTGCTCCAGCACTTTGTCGATCCACAGCTTCAACAGCGGCGGGAAGCTGTACCACTGCATCGGATGCTGCAGCACCACCAGGTCGGCGCGCTCCAGCGCCCGCTGCTCGACGTTGATGTCGATATTAAAATCGGGGTACAGCTCATACAGCGAGCGCACCTCTACCTCGGGAAGATCCCTCACCGCCTGCAGCAGGCGCTGATTGGCATGCGAATGCCGGGGATACGGGTGAGCATAAATTATCAGAATCATTGTTATCGTCGTTCCTTCGTTCCTTGCCAATACACCAAGCATATACCAATCACACAGGGTGACAGTTTGCCCACTGATTGATAGCGGAAATTTTTAACGCCTGCCGACAAATTCGCTGAATAAAAAAGGGCGCTGCATCTGCAGCGCCCCTGGCCTAGCGTTATCGCACGGTTACTTGCCGATGCGCGCGTGCATTTCCTGCACCGACGTGACCTGCTCGGTCGGATCCGCTTTCAGCGCCATCGCGGTGGCGAAGCCGCCGTTCAACGTGGTGTCGTAGTGCACCTTGTACTGCAGGGCGCTGCGGCGAATCAGCTTGGAGTCCTCAATCGCCTGACGACCGGCCGTGGTGTTGACGATGTAGGTGTACTCGCCATTCTTGATACGGTCCTGGATGTGCGGACGCCCTTCGTGCACCTTGTTGACCAGGCGCGGGTTGATGCCCGCTTCGCCCAGCACCACCGCGGTGCCGTGGGTGGCGTCCAGCTCGAAGCCTTGCTTCAGCAGGCTGGCGGCCAAATCGACCACGCGAGCCTTGTCGCCTTCACGCACCGACAGCAACGCGCGGCCCTGTTTCTTCATGCCCGAGTTGCTGCCCAGCATCGCTTTGGAGAAAGCCTCCGCGAAGGTGCGGCCCACGCCCATCACTTCCCCGGTAGAGCGCATTTCCGGCCCCAGAATCGGGTCGACGCCCGGGAATTTGTTGAACGGCAGCACCACTTCTTTCACCGAGTAGTACGGCGGGATAATTTCTTCGGTCACGCCCTGCTCGACCAGCGTTTTGCCCGCCATTACGCGCGCGGCCACTTTAGCCAGCGGCACGCCGGTCGCTTTGGACACGAACGGCACGGTGCGCGCGGCGCGCGGGTTCACTTCAATCAGGTAGACTTCGTTGTCTTTCACCGCGAACTGCACGTTCATCAGGCCGCGCACCTGCAGCTCGAACGCCAGTTTTTCCACCTGGCGACGCATCACGTCCTGAATTTCCTGGCTCAGGGTGTATGCCGGCAGCGAACACGCGGAGTCGCCGGAGTGCACGCCCGCTTGCTCGATGTGCTCCATGATGCCGCCAATCAGCACGCGCTCGCCGTCGCAGATGGCGTCGACGTCCACTTCCACCGCGTCGTCCAGGAAGCGGTCCAGCAATACCGGCGCATCGTTGGACACGCTGACCGCAGTCTGGAAGTAACGGCGCAGATCGATTTCGTCATACACGATTTCCATCGCTCGGCCGCCCAGCACGTAGGAAGGGCGCACCACCAGCGGATAGCCGATGCCCGCCGCCTTCTCCACCGCCTGCTCGATGGCAGTGACGGTGGCGTTGGCCGGCTGCTTCAGGCCCAGACGGTTAACCGCCTGCTGGAAGCGCTCGCGGTCTTCGGCGCGGTCGATGGCGTCCGGGCTGGTGCCGATGATCGGCACGCCCGCGGCTTCCAGCTCGCGCGCCAGCTTCAGCGGGGTCTGGCCGCCGTACTGCACGATCACGCCCTTCGGCTTCTCGATGCGCACGATCTCCAGCACGTCTTCCAGCGTTACCGGCTCGAAGTACAAACGGTCGGAGGTGTCGTAGTCGGTGGAAACGGTTTCCGGGTTGCAGTTGACCATGATGGTCTCGTAGCCGTCTTCGCGCAGCGCCAGCGAGGCGTGCACGCAGCAGTAGTCGAACTCGATGCCCTGGCCGATACGGTTCGGCCCGCCGCCCAACACCATCACTTTCGGCCGGTCGTTGGTCGGGTTGGACTCGCACTCTTCTTCATAGGTGGAGTACATGTAGGCGGTGTCGGTGGCGAATTCCGCCGCGCAGGTATCCACACGCTTGTACACCGGATGCAGGCCGTGGCTGTGGCGCAGCTTGCGAATTTCGCTCTCGGCGACGCCGGCCAGCTTGGCCAGACGCGCATCGGCGAAGCCCTTGCGCTTCAGGGTGCGCAGGAACGCTTTGTCCAGGCCGTTGATGCCCGCTTCGGCCACCTGCTCTTCCAGGCGCACCAGTTCTTCAATCTGCACCAGGAACCAGCGGTCGACGTTGGTCAGGTTAAAGACGCCGTCAACCGACAGCCCGGCGCGGAAGGCGTCGGCGATATACCAGATGCGGTCAGAGCCGGCGTCTTTCAGCTCGCGGCGGATCTTGGTCAGCGCTTCCGGATCGTCCAGGCTCACTTTCGGATCGAAGCCGGTGGCGCCCACTTCCAGACCGCGCAGCGCTTTTTGCAGCGACTCCTGCTGGGTGCGGCCGATGGCCATCACTTCGCCGACCGACTTCATCTGGGTGGTCAGGCGGTCGTTGGCACCGGCGAACTTCTCGAAGTTGAAGCGCGGGATCTTGGTCACGACGTAGTCGATGGACGGTTCGAACGATGCCGGGGTGCGGCCGCCGGTGATGTCGTTCATCAGCTCATCGAGGGTGTAACCCACCGCCAGCTTGGCGGCGATCTTGGCGATAGGGAAACCGGTGGCTTTCGACGCCAGCGCCGAAGAGCGCGACACGCGCGGGTTCATTTCGATAACGATCAGGCGGCCGGTTTTCGGGTTGACCGAGAACTGCACGTTGGAGCCGCCGGTTTCGACGCCGATCTCACGCAGCACCGCCATCGAGGCGTTGCGCATGATTTGGTATTCCTTGTCGGTCAGGGTCTGCGCCGGTGCGACGGTGATCGAGTCGCCGGTGTGGATGCCCATGGCGTCGAAGTTTTCGATGGAGCAGACGATGATGCAGTTGTCGTTCTTATCGCGCACCACCTCCATCTCGTACTCTTTCCAACCGATCAGCGATTCGTCGATCAGCAGTTCTTTGGTCGGTGACAGGTCGAGGCCACGTTCGCAGATCTCTTCGAACTCTTCGCGGTTGTAGGCGATGCCGCCGCCGGTGCCGCCCATGGTAAAGGAAGGGCGGATGATGCACGGGAAGCCGACGTCAGCGGCTACCGCCAGCGCTTCTTCCATGGTATGCGCGATGCCGGAACGCGCGGTGTCCAGACCGATTTTCTTCATCGCCACGTCGAAACGGCGACGGTCTTCGGCCTTGTCGATCGCATCGGCGGTCGCGCCGATCATGGTAACGCCGAACTCGGCCAGTACGCCCTGACGTTCCAGCTCCAGCGCGCAGTTCAGCGCCGTCTGGCCGCCCATGGTCGGCAGCACCGCATCCGGACGCTCTTTTTCGATGATCTTGCGCACCACTTCCCAGTGGATCGGCTCGATATAGGTCGCATCAGCCATTTCCGGGTCGGTCATGATGGTCGCCGGGTTGGAGTTGACCAGAATGACGCGGTAACCCTCTTCGCGCAGCGCTTTACACGCCTGGGCACCCGAGTAGTCGAACTCACACGCCTGGCCGATAACGATCGGGCCAGCGCCGAGGATCAGGATGCTTTTTATGTCTGTACGTTTTGGCATTTTTTACTGCTCCTGATTATTTGGCGTTAGAACGGTAAGTCTCAATCAGTTCGATGAAGTGATCGAACAGCGGCGCGGCATCGTGCGGGCCTGGGCTGGCTTCCGGGTGACCCTGGAAGCTGAACGCTGCTTTGTCGGTGCGGTGAATGCCCTGCACCGTGTGGTCGAACAGCGATTTGTGCGTGACGCGCAGGTTCGCCGGCAGGTTGTTTTCATCGACGGCGAAGCCGTGGTTCTGCGCGGTGATCATCACGGTGTTGTTGTCCAGATCCTTCACCGGGTGGTTGCCGCCGTGGTGGCCGAGTTTCATCTTCATGGTTTTCGCCCCGCTGGCCAGCGCCAGCAGCTGGTGGCCCAGGCAGATGCCGAACACCGGAATGTCGGTTTCCAGGAACTGTTTGATGGCGGCGATGGCGTAGTCGCAAGGCTCCGGGTCGCCCGGGCCGTTGGATAGGAAGATGCCGTCCGGATTCATTTTCAGCACCTCGTCGGCCGGGGTCTGCGCCGGCACCACGGTCAGGCGGCAGCCGCGATCCACCAGCATGCGCAGGATGTTGCGCTTGGCGCCGTAGTCGTAAGCCACCACGTGGAACGGCAGTTCCGCGGCGGTCTTGGCTTCAGGCAGGTCGCCTTCAAGCGTCCAGCTGCCTTGCTGCCAGCTGTAGGCCTCTTGGGTGGTGACCTCTTTCGCCAGATCCATGCCCTTCAACCCCGGGAAACCTTGCGCCTTGGCCAGGGCCAGCGCGGCGTCCGGCGAGTCGGCGGCGATGATGCAGCCGTTCTGGGCGCCCTTCTCGCGCAGCAGGCGGGTTAATTTACGGGTATCGATATCGGCGATTGCCACGATGTTGTGACGCTTGAGGTAGTCGGACAGGCTTTCTTCGTTGCGGTAGTTGCTGGCGATCAGCGGGAGGTCACGAATGACGAGGCCTTGGGCGTGTACTGCGGAGGATTCTTCGTCGGAAGCATTGGTGCCGACATTGCCGATATGAGGATAAGTAAGAGTAACGATCTGGCGGGAATAGGAAGGATCAGTGAGGATTTCTTGATAACCGGTCATCGACGTATTGAAGACCACTTCCCCCACTGCCGTTCCCTCTGCCCCGATGGCCCGACCGTGGAATTGGGTTCCGTCTTCCAGAACCAATAGCGCTGACTTTATCAAAACATCCTCCGAGGAATAATCAATCACAATATTTGCATATTAATTCAGATGTCGCGATCTAAATCAATGCAAAAACCGTCCGCGAGGCCAATTTTTGGCAAATTGGGCGCATTTTAATGATGAGTGCCTGGCTTGTCTACCCAAACTGCCGTTTTTTGTTTTATTTTTGCAGTTCTCGGCGCTCATGCGGCTTGAGCGGCGATAAAAACACAGAAAACCAGGGCTGGAAAACGGTTGCGGGGAAGAATGACGGGAAACGGTGCTGGAATGGGCTCAAAAAGACGCTGAAATGAGATTCTGCGGATAAAAATGGGATGATTAGCAAGATAAACGACAACAAACAGCAATCAAAGCAGCAAAGCATAGCCAACGCTTTATTTTTCATGTTAAAAAAAAGGACAATAAAATTATTGTCCGATTATCATAGCATTATGACCAATACAACCACATCACGATGGTATGCAAATAAATTATAATTGGTCCAAATTCAACACATCACGCATATCAAACAGACCTTTATCCCGGTTATGCAACCAGGCGGCCGCGCGCACCGCGCCGCTGGCAAAAGTCATCCGGCTGGAGGCCTTATGGGTGATTTCCACCCGTTCACCGATGTCGGCGAACATCGCGGTGTGCTCGCCGACGATATCGCCGGCGCGAATGGTGGCAAAGCCGATGCTTTTCGGATCGCGTTCGCCGGTATGGCCTTCGCGCGCATAGACCGCGCAGCTTTTCAGGTCGCGCCCCAGCGCGCCGGCGATCGCTTCGCCCATGGCCAACGCCGTGCCCGACGGCGCATCCACTTTGTGGCGGTGGTGCGCCTCAACGATTTCGATATCGGTATAGTCGCCCATCACCTGCGCGGCCTTCTCCAGCAATTTCAGTACCAGGTTGACGCCGACGCTGAAGTTGGCGGCGAACACGATGCCGATATGCTGCGCCGCATCGCGGATCGCCTGTTTGCCGGCGTCATCGAAGCCGGTAGTGCCAATCACCATCGCCTTGTGGTGCGCCACGCAAAAATCCAGGTAGCCCCGGGTGCTTTCCGGGCGGGTAAAGTCGATCAAAATATCGAACTCGCTCGCCACTTTCTCCAGGCTGTCGCTCACTTTGATACCCAGCGCGCCGATGCCCGCCAGTTCACCGGCGTCGACGCCGACCAGGCTGGAGCCCGGACGCGACAGCGCCGCCCCCAACACCACGCCTTCCGCCTGCTGCACCGCCTGGATCAACTGACGGCCCATCCGGCCGCCGGCGCCCGCAATCGCAATGCGGATTTGTGAATCACTCATGCTTGCTCTCTTCTTGATTTGACGCCTATCCCATTAGGCTATCGATTCAGGGTAACCGCCCCGCTTCAGCGTCGCCAGAGGATTCATTTCATAATTAGAAAATTATGATATTCCTCCGTTCTCATCAGCGGCGCTGTCGTGAGATTAACATTCAACCGATTTGGCGGCCTGCGACGATTGTACATAATCATGCAGTTTCCATCGCAAAAAAATGCAGAAAAAAGGCGCCGAAAACGGCGCCTGAGGAAGGAAGAACGGCGAGGTCAGGCGGTAATGGCGGCCACTTCGTTGGCGATCGCCGTCAGCGCGTCGTGGCGGGCATAGTCCTCACGTACCAGCGCCGCGCGTTGCCGATAGATCGGCTGTTGCAGAATGCGCGTCGCCGCCGCCAGGATCTGTTCGGCGGTCGGCGTGCTGGTGTGCAGGCTGATGCCGCAGCCGGCGGCCACCACGCGCGCGGCCGCCTCCAGCTTGTCCTCGCCGGTGCCGGCGACGATCAGCGGCACACCGCTGTCCAGCGCATAGTTGATCGAGCCGTAACCGCCGTTGGTGATCAGCAGCGCCGCCTCCGGCAGCCAGCGTTCGAAGGAGATAAACTTCCGCACTCTGGCATTGCCTGGCAGTGCGTCCATCAGCCCTTCCGTCCCCCGCCCGCCGGTGGTGGCCAGCACCCGCACCGGCAAATGCGCCAGCGCTTGCAGCGTCGGCACGATCAGCTGATGCAAATCGACATTGGCCAACGTGCCCTGAGACACGATCACCAATGGCCGACGATCGTCCGCCTCCCACAGCGTCTCTTCCGCCGCCGGCTGGCCGCCGCTGCGCAGCGGGCCGACGAAGCGCACGCCGCTCGGCAGATCGTCACGCTCATATTCCAGCGCCGTGGTGGCCAATTGCAGGAAACGCTCGCAGCCGCCGATCAACGCATCGGTAAACGGACGATTCAGCGCCCGCCCGCCCGCCTGCACCAGCGCCGCATCGAAGCTCTGCTGTACTTCATCAAGCAGCACGCGCGTTTCTTCATCCACCAGCTGCTCACGGGTCAACGCCTGCGGCAGCAGCGCCGGCGGAATACGCGGGCCATAAAAAATAGCATCGCGTGAAGAATACGACAGCGGCGTGACGCCGATACCGAAGACCGGCGGCCGCTCGGCGGACTGCAGCAGCGGCAGCACGCCGTAGAAGCAGTTCTCCACCATCAGCAGATCGGTCTTTTCGGCGGCGATGGCCGTACGCAGCTGCCGATCCAGCAACGGGATCGGTGCGGCGAAGAAATCCTTCAGCGCCAGCGCCATCTGCGCATTGCCCGGCGGCAGCGCGGCGCGCGCCGGAAAGTGCTCTTCCAGGTGGCGATAATCGAAATCCACCTGCGCGTCGAACGGCACGAAGTTCGCGCCCGCCGCCTCGGCGCGTTCGCGAAACAGCGCGCCGGTCATCACCCGCACCTGATGCCCTTGGGCAATCAGGTGGCGAGCGATAGCCAACATCGGGTAGACGTGCCCCGGAGTGGCGACCGCCGCCATCAGTATCCTTGCCATAATGCTCCTTTACGCTTCTGCGTTGGCCGGCTTCAGCGCCAGATTGGCGCACACCGGGTTGCTCTGAATATGCACGCGCTGCAAATGACGTGCGGAACGGGCGGTAAAACCTTCACGGCCGTGCAACAGCGAGAAGTTGTCCGCCACCACCACGTCGCCCTGCTGCCACTGATGGGCATAATAGTGACGCGGATCGTACAGATGCTGCTGCAGAGTGTGATGGAACTGTTCCTGCTGCTGTTCCGGCACGCCGTGATATTCCAGCGCATGCTGGTTGAGGAATTTTTTCCCTTCCGTCGGCGGTTCATTGTAGCGCATGATCAAGCCCCTGCCGTTCGGGTGCTGCACCACCAGCGGCGAACAGACTTCGCCGCCGTAATGCACCACTTGCTTGATGCGGTAGGTGATCGACACTGACAGCCACTGATCCAGCAGCGCTTCGTCCGCATTGGCCAACAGCCGCGTGGTATCGACGAAGGTAGTGCGCCCGCCTTCGTCCTGCGACGGCGCCGCCACGCAGTGGAACAGCTGGAACTCAGGAATGGTCGGCTTATACATGCCATCCCAATGCAGCGGGACGTAGCTGCTGTCGAAGATATGATCCTTGGCGTCCGGATGTTCCTTCACGTCCAGCACCGCACCGAACGGCCACATCATGATCTCGCCCCACTGTTCGGCATAGCGAGTCAGGACTTCCGCCTCGCTGAAACCGGAGTCGAATCCGCGCAGCACCAGCAAGTGGTGTTCCTGCGCCAGCATTCGCAGCGCCGTCACCGGCAGATCGCCGATCTTTTGCCCCGGATGCTGCGGCGTCAGGATCGCGCCGAACGGGGTATTCGGTTGGATATGGCAATTAAGCGGTTGGTTGTTCATCGGTGATTCTCCTTGCATCGAATGTGCTGCTCACACGGCAACGTGCCGTCAAAAACGCGCCCGCCAGGATTTCGGGCGCAAAAGCCTGCGGCGGCCTCAGGCCATCTGTGGCTGCTCGATAAGGTAATGGCTCGGCGTGCCGCGGATCTCCACCAGTTCGCCGTCCAGGCTCTGCGCGTCTTTACGCTTCATCAGCACGAACTGGCCGTTCACGTTGGCCGCCACACCGTGCCACGGCGTCAGCCAGTCGTCTTTGGTCGGCATCATGTGGATGCCCATTTTCAGGCTGTCGACCGGCTGCGGGTGAATCGACAGGCGGATCGCCGCCGGGAAATGTTGCGCCAGCAGGTTACCCCAGGCCCAGCTGCGTTGGATCACGCCGCAGGCGCGCTGCTTGGCGTCCTTCTGCAGCGCGGCGTTGGAACCGCTGTAGCCCGGCAGCTGGCTGTCTTCATACAGGAAGCGCGTGATGGCGCGGTACAGCAAGAGGCCCTGTTCGTCCTGCATCAGCTGTTGCTTGATCGCCTCTTCCGATTCGGCGTAGCCGTCCACCAACAGCCGGCGAAGCAGATCGTAATCGTCGGTATGCTCCGCCAGGCCTTTGACGTCGCCGAGGTTGAACACGCTCAGGTGCGTCGCGCCCACTTCATGCAGCAGGCCTTCAATCTCGCGCTGATAGTGGTTGATCGCGTCGTCGCTGACGCGGATCAGATCGCCGAACACGTGGCCATCGGAGCAGATAACGATATGCGCCCCCGGCGGGTAATAGAGCTGAATGCGCTGGCACAGCGAGTTGAGGAAGATCAGCGACAGCCGCTCCGCCATGTCCGGCACCGCGCCGATCACCTTGTTGGTGTTGGGCGACTTGGTAGGAAAGGCCGGCAGCACGAATTCGATACGTTGCTCGTTTTCGATGAATGCCCGAATGCGCGGCAATTGCACCTGAGTGACCCGCCGCTCTTCTTCGGCGATCGAGCTGTCGCCGCCGGGGAAACGGCGGCGGTATTGCAATAATTCACGTAGGATCTTTAACGCTATTTCATCTTTCTGAACGCTGTCCACAATGTGCTCCTGTTGCGATGCGGCGCGGGTGTATTATTGAAAAGCGCAATAAGATTTATCAAAAAGAGAAAAAACCTCTGCGAGATAATAATTAGCCCGGCGTTTATATGCTTCAGGCAATATAGAAGAGATGGTGCTATATTATTAGCCCGTATAATTCACAATCTTGGTTAAGTTGTGCTTAACAAACTATGAGCAATATTTTAAAACGCATGGCCATTTTCTCAAAAGTGGTCGATTGCGGCGCATTCAGCATGGCGGCAAAAGAATTGGGCATGACGACCTCGGCCGTCAGCCAACATATTCGCCAGTTGGAGGAACATCTGGGCATTCAATTACTGTTGCGGTCGACGCGTTCATTGAGTCTGACCGAAGCAGGATTGTGTTTTTATGAGGATTGCCTGCTGATGATCCACGCCGCCGAACGCGGCCAACAACGGATCGCCGCGCTGCGCGGCGAGCTGGTCGGCGAACTGCGCGTCGCCACCTCCACCGAATTCGCCACTCACTATCTGGTGCCGGCGCTGCAAAGCTTTCTCGACGAGCATCCTCAGCTCACGCTGCGGCTGGAGATCCACGATGAGAAGATAGACCTGATCGCGCAACGCATCGATCTGGCGATACGCGGCGGCGTGCTGGCCGACTCCAGCTACGTTTCCACGCGGCTGGCGCGCTGCCGCGAAGTGTTGTGCGCCTCGCCGGCCTACCTGGCACACCACGGCGTGCCGGATTCGCCGCAGGCGCTGAGCCATCACCACTGGGTGACCTTTACGCCGCTCGGCAACCCGCAGTTTGTCCGCCTTATCCATCGCGACGGCGGTGAACACCGCATGCGCATGACCGGGCGTTTGTTCACCAATAGCGGCATGGCGATGAAGGAGTTGGCGCTGACCGGCAAGGGTATCATTCGCAATTTCTTCGCCAACGTTGAACGTGAGTTGCTCAGCGGCGAGTTGATTGAAATATTGCCCGACTGGCGATTACCGGAAATAAATTGCTATGCCATTATGCCGCGCCGGGAGATCCAGCCATTAAAAGTCCGACGATTGCTGGAGCATATGAAGCTCTATTTAAAGGAGAAAGGATTAAACGCCTTAGAACATATTCGGCAGGAATAAAATAAGAAACATCTGCAACATCTATTATTGTAATCACTTTTCCAACACCGGGCCCTATTTAGATTGCAGCCTAATGATATTATTATTAATGACTTTGCGCCAGCCTATATAATTAATCACACCGACGTTACTTCAAATACTCAGAATAAATTTGACTTTAGTTAGCAGAAAATTTGAATATGCATGGAGTATTATTTTTTTATGCGGCACGCTTTCCAAAAAAAACGGGAAGCCTAAGCTCCCCGTTGTCATCCACCGGCGTAGGTCAGTCTATCTGCCGAACATCCACGCGCAGCTCTTTAGGCACTTCAAACACGATGTTCTCTTCACGCCCGCTGATTTCATGCACGTCCAGGCCCCCCAGCGCTTTCAGGCGAGAGATCACCTCCTGCACCAGCACGTCCGGCGCTGAGGCACCGGCGGTAACGCCGATATGGCGCGCCCCGCTCAGCCAGCCTTCCTGAATATCCGCCGCCGAATCGATCAGATAAGCCGGTTTGCCGACCCGCTGCGCCAGTTCCGCCAGACGGTTGGAGTTGGAGGAGTTCTTCGACCCCACCACCAGTACCACGTCCGCATCGCCGGCCAGGTTACGCACCGCTTCCTGACGGTTGGTGGTGGCGTAGCAAATATCATCCTTGCGCGGGCCGATAATGCTCGGGAAGCGCTGACGCAGCGCGTCGATCACGTCCGAGGTATCATCAACCGACAGCGTGGTCTGCGTCATGAAGCACAGGTTGTTTTCGTCTTTCACCTGCAGCTTCCACACGTCTTCCGGCGATTCGACCAGATACATGCCGCCCTTCGGGTTGCTGTACTGGCCCATGGTGCCCTCCACTTCCGGATGCCCGGCGTGGCCGATCAGGATCGCTTCGGTGCCACGGCGGCTGGCGCGCGCCACTTCCATATGCACCTTGGTCACCAGCGGGCAAGTGGCGTCGAACAGCATGGTCAGATCGCGCGCCTTGGCTTCGGCGCGCACCGCCTGAGAAACGCCGTGCGCCGAGAAGATCAGGATAGAGCCGTCCGGCACCTCGGCGATCTCTTCGATAAACACGGCGCCGCGCTCACGCAGGCTGTCGACCACGTAGCGGTTGTGCACCACTTCATGCCGCACGTAGATCGGCGCGCCATACAATTCCAGCGCGCGTTCAACGATGCTGATCGCACGATCAACCCCGGCGCAGAAACCGCGCGGGTTAGCCAGCAATATTTGCATGCGTCTCCTCCTGCTGCGGATCGATCTCCAGCACTTCAATGTCGAAGGTCACCGGATGGCCCGCCAGCGGATGGTTAAAATCGACGGTGATCGAATCCTCCGCCACCGCACGCACCACGCCGGGCATTTCACTGCCGTCGATGGCGGTAAACAGCATGATGGTGCCCACGTCCGGCACGCCGGTGTCCGCGAAGTCGCGGCGCGAGAAGAACTGGACCAGATCCGGGTTCTCCGCGCCGAACGCCGCTTCCGGCTGCAGGGTAAAGGCGCACTTATCGCCCGCGCGCAGGCCGAGCAGCTGCGCTTCCAGCGGCGCCGACAGGCTGCCGTCACCCAGGCGGAACAGCGCCGGTTTGCCGCTGTTGCGGGTGGATTCGGCGGTCGAACCGTCTTCCAGTTTCAGCGTAAAGTGAACCAGCACCGCGCTGTCACTGATAACCTGAGCCGTCATATTACTCACCTTTACTCTTTGCGCCTTTGTTCGCCGGCGACAGGAAACCTTCCAGCACGATCATCGCCGCGCCCACGCAGATGAAGCTGTCCGCCAGATTGAAAGTCGGGTAGTGCCAGTCACCGACGTAGAAGTCGATGAAATCGACCACGAAACCGTGCCACAGGCGATCGAACAGATTGCCCAACGCCCCGCCGATAATAAAGGCGTAGGCGATGTTGTTCAGCTTCTGCTGCGCCGCGCTGCGGTACATCATCACCAGCAGCACCGCAACGATGGCGATGGCGATGCCGGCGAAGAACCAGCGCTGCCAGCCGCCATGGTCGGCGAGGAAGCTGAACGCAGCGCCGTAGTTGCGCGCGTAAAACAGGTTGAACGACGGGATCAACGGCTGGGACTGGCCCAGCGTAAAGTTAGCGAGGATCCACTGCTTGCTGCCGAAATCCAGCGCCAGCACCGCCACCACAACCCACAGCCAACGCAGGCCGGTCGAACAAATTGATTTACTCATCAGGCGCGAGTTCTCAGGCAAAGTTACGCTTCTCGCCGTCACCGGCGACGTTGCTCACACAGCGGCCGCAGATGTCTGCGTGTTCCGCCACCAGGCCGATATCGGTGGTGTAATGCCAGCAGCGCGGGCACTTCTCACCCGGTGCCGTGCTGAAGGCGATCTTCAGCCCTTTCAGCAGCTCGGAAGCCTGCGCGTCGGCCGGCGCATCCGCCAATGGCGCAACGCTTGCCGCAGAGGTCAGCAGCACGAAGCGCAGCTCATCCTGCAGGCTGTTCAGGCGCGCCGCCAGCTCGCTGTCGGCATACAGCGTTACCGCCGCTTCCAGCGAACCGCCGAGGCGCTTGTCGGCACGCGCCTGCTCCAGCACCTTGTTCACTTCGCCGCGTACTTTCAGCAGCTCGGCCCAGAAAGCGTCGTTCATCGGCTCGCCTTCCGCCAGCCCGAACAGGCCGTCGTACCACTCTTCGGTGAACACGTACTGCGCGCGTTTGCCCGGCATGAAGCCCCAGATCTCGTCCGCAGTGAACGACATGATCGGCGCCATCCAGCGCACCAGCGCTTCCACGATGTGATACAGCGCGGTCTGGCAGCTGCGACGGGCGACGCTGTCGCTCTTCGCGGTGTACTGACGATCCTTGATGATATCCAGATAGAAGGAGCCCATCTCGACCGAACAGAACTGCATCAGACGCTGCACCACTTCATGGAAATCATAGTTGGCGTAAGCCTGCTCGATATCCTGCTGCGCCGCCAGCGCACGGCCGACCGCCCAGCGATCCAGCACCACCATGTCTTCCGGCGCCACGCAGTCGGTGCTCGGCTCGAACCCGTTCAGGTTGGCCAGCAGGAAGCGCGCGGTGTTGCGGATGCGGCGGTAAGAGTCGGCGGAACGCTTGAGGATCTCGTCGGACACCGCGATCTCGCCGGTGTAATCGGTCGACGCCACCCACAGACGCAGAATGTCGCCGCCCAGCTTGTTCATCACGTCCTGCGGGCTGACGGTGTTGCCGATCGACTTGGACATCTTGCGGCCCTGGCCGTCGACGGTGAAGCCGTGGGTCAGCACTTCCTTGTAAGGCGCCTTGCCCTTCATCGCGGTGGAAATCATCAGCGATGACATGAACCAGCCGCGGTGTTGGTCGGAGCCTTCCAGATACATGTCGGCGCTGTGGCCCTGGAACTCAGGACGCACGTCGACCACCGAAGCGTGGGTGGAACCGGAATCGAACCACACGTCCAGCGTATCCGGCACTTTCACATAGTCGGCGGCTTCCGCGCCGAGGATATCGGCCGCGTCCAGATCCCACCAGGCCTGAATGCCGTCTTGCTCGACGCGCTTGGCCACTTCTTCCATCAGCTCAACGGTGCGCGGGTGCAGCTGCTCGGTTTCTTTATGCACGAACAGCGACATCGGCACGCCCCAGGTGCGCTGACGCGAGATACACCAGTCCGGGCGGTTGGCCACCATCATTTCGATGCGCGCCTGGCCCCAATCCGGGATCCACTGCACGCCTTTGATCTCTTCCAGCGACTGCTGACGCAGGCCTTTCTGATCCATGCTGACGAACCATTGCGGCGTGGCGCGGAAGATGATCGGCGTCTTGTGGCGCCAGCAGCACGGGTAGCTGTGCAGGAACTTCTCGACGTGCAGCAGTGCGCCTTTCTCACGCAGCAGGTCGACGATCAGATCGTTGGCCTTGAAGACGAACTTGCCGTCCAGCAGCGGGTAGGTACCGGTCAGGTAGCAGCCGTTCGGCCCTACCGGGTTGGCCACTTCCAGGCCGTATTTCTGGCCGATCACGAAGTCGTCCGGGCCGTGGCCTGGCGCGGTGTGCACCGCACCGGTACCGGCGTCCAGCGTCACGTGCTCGCCGAGGATCGCCGGCACGTCGAAGTCCATGAACGGATGTTTGAAGCGCAGCAGTTCCAGATCGGCGCCTTTGCAGCTGCCCAGCACCGTCCATTCGGTGATGCCGGCGCGTTTCATCACGCTTTCCACCAGCTCGGCCGCCAGGATCAGGCACTGACCGTCAACCTGCACCAGCTGATAGGTGAAGTCCGGATGCAGCGAGATCGCACGGTTGGCCGGCAGGGTCCACGGGGTGGTGGTCCAGATAACCAGGGAGATGGCACCACTGAAGTTGCTCACGCCGAACTTGGCCGCCACGGCAGCCGCGTCGGCCGCATGGAAGCTCACGTCGATCGACGGCGAAGTCTTGTCGTAGTACTCCACTTCCGCTTCCGCCAGCGACGATCCGCAGTCGGTGCACCAGTGAACCGGCTTGGCGCCTTTCAGCAGGTGGCCGTTGCTGATGATCTTGCCCAGCGCGCGGATGATGTTGGCTTCGGTTTTGAAGTCCATGGTCAGGTACGGGCGATCCCAGTCGCCCAGCACGCCCAGGCGGATGAAGTCCTTCTTCTGGCCTTCAACCTGCTCGGCCGCGTACTCGCGGCACTTCTGGCGAAACTCGGCCGCCGTCAGCTTCTCGCCCGGTTTGCCGTACAGCTGTTCAACCTTCAGTTCGATAGGCAGGCCGTGGCAGTCCCAACCCGGCACATAAGGCGAGTCGAAGCCGGCCATCCCTTTCGACTTGATGATAATGTCTTTGAGAATCTTGTTAACCGAGTGACCAATGTGAATGCTGCCGTTCGCATACGGAGGGCCGTCATGCAAAATGAAGGTTTTTTTGCCCTTTTTGGCAGTACGAATAATCCCGTACAGATCCTGTTCATACCAACGTTGCAGCATGCCAGGTTCGCGCTTGGCGAGATCGCCGCGCATCGGGAACCCTGTTTCCGGCAAGTTCAGGGTATTCTTGTAGTCACTCATTAGATTCTCGGTTCCGTTTTCGGCTATAGAGATTAAACCGGTGTCTGTAGCCCGAAGAACTTCCGGGCCGTCACCACATCATTGGCGATTTGCTGCTTCAGGGCATCGAGCGAAGCAAACCGTTGTTCATTGCGCAATTTTGCGCGGAGCACCACCTCAATATGGCGCCCGTAAAGATCCATTGTGACATCCAGCAGATGCACTTCCAGCTGCTGGCGCACGCCGGCGACGGTCGGGCGAGTACCGATATTGGCCACGCCCGGCAGCGGCTGCGGCCCCAGGCCGTACACTTCCACCGCATACACCCCCTTCACCGGCGCCACCAGGCGCTTGAGCGGCAGGTTGGCGGTCGGGAAGCCGATGGTGCGGCCCAGCTCGTCGCCGTGCACCACGCGCCCGGAAATGCTGTACGGGTGGCCCAGCAGAGTCTCCGCCAGCGGCAGATCGTCCTCGCTCAGCGCGGTGCGGATCGCGGTGCTGCTGATGCGCCGTTCGCCTTCACGGAAGGTCGGGGTGCTAACCACTTCGAAGCCGTACTCTTTTCCGGCCTGCTGCAATAGCGGGAAATCGCCCTGGCGCCCGGCGCCAAAGCGAAAATCATCCCCCACCATCAGGAATTTGACGCCCAGTTTTTCCACCAGCAGCTCGGCGACGAACGCCTGTGCGGTGTTGGCGGCAAAACGCGGATCGAACTTGACGCACAGCAGGTAATCGACGCCCGCCTGCGCCAGGTAGTTGGCCTTGTCGCGCAGGCGCGTCAAACGGGCCGGCGCCTTGTCTGCGGCGAACATCTCCAGCGGCTGCGGCTCAAAGATCATAACCATCACCGGCAGCCCGAGGCGTTGCCCTTCTTGCTTCAACTGCTCCAGCAACGCCTGATGACCGCGATGCACGCCGTCGAAGTTGCCGATGGTGAGCACGCAACCATGGTGGCGCGCCCGGATATTGTGAATGCCGCGAATTAGCTCCATAGCTGGCTCAAAACAGTGGAAATCGGCGGATTATACCTTGTACAGCCGGTAAGGTTAACCCGCGATTGGTGCCTTTATGTAATAGACATACCATACCGGAGATAATCTGCGCGTGAAACGGCTTCGCCGCAGTTTATCCGGTGCCGCCGGGCCGATTCTCGACCGCGGCCAACGGCTTGCATCCGCCGCGGCAAAACATTGGCGAATTTTCTCGCGAAACACTGTATTCCCAAGAGCGAAGCTGGTAAAATCCTGCGCCATCACAACGTAGCGAGTGCCGCCTGTACAAACGGCGCTTATTTGCACAAATCCATTGACAAACGAAGGCTAAAAGGGCATATTCCTCGGCCTTTGAATTGTCCTCAATAGAATATATTTGGGAGTTGGACCTTGGCTAATATCAAATCAGCTAAGAAACGCGCCGTACAGTCTGAGAAACGCCGCAAGCATAACGCTAGCCGTCGCTCAATGGTGCGTACCTTCATCAAGAAGGTAGACGCAGCTATCGCAGCTGGCGACAAAGAAGCAGCACAAACTGCATTCCTGGTAATGCAGCCACTGGTGGACCGTCAGGCAGCTAAAGGCCTGATCCACAAAAACAAAGCAGCGCGTCATAAGTCAAACCTGACTGCACGCATCAACGCAATGCAATAAGCATTTCGTTATCTGCTTGATAAAAAAACCGGCTCAGGCCGGTTTTTTTACGCCCTGCGTTCAGTGAACCACTAGCAGGAAAACAGCGCCGAAAAATCTTTGTTGCATACGCGCTGCACCGCCGGATGCTGGATCATGCGCTCGGCGAAGATGATGTAATACTCCTCCTGCACGCTGTCGATGCGCCCAATCTCCACCACGTTGTCATCGTTATAGGTATCCTGCGCATACAGCGTCGGCGCCACGAAAATCGCATTGTGATACATGCCGAAGGCCTTCATCAGCGCCGCGTCGTCGAACTCGCCCAAAATCTCCACCTGAATGCCCTGCGTATTGAACCAGTTGAGCAGCTTGCGCCCCAGCATCGAGCGGCGGCCGGGGATCAGCAGTTTGCGCTGTTCCAGACAAGCCGGGAACGGCAGCTCCGGCGCCGGCTGGCGACAGAAGAAGCTGATGCCGCACTCGCCCAGCTTCAGCGAGAACAATCCTTCCTGCTGGCTGGAGTCCACCGGGCAATCCGACAGGATCATATCCAGCTTGTGCTGGCTGAGCTGCTCCAACAGCATCTCGTGCGTCGATTCAAAACAGCGCAGGTGGATCTGTTCGTTGTCCACCACTACCGCCGTTTCCAACACCTGGCTGACCAGACGCTTCGACAGCGCGTCCGCCACGCCGACGTCGAACAGCAGGTTCGACTCTTTGCGGTAGTTGACGATATCCAGCATTTCCTGGCTGAGCATAAACATCTTATCGGCATAGCGGAACACCAGCTGCCCCAGCTCCGAAGGCACCAACCCGCGCCCCTGGCGTTTGAACAGCTTGCCGTCCAACCGCTCTTCCAGCGCTTTGATCTGGCCGGTGATGGTCTGTGGCGTCAAAAACAACGCTTCGGCGGCACCGACCACGGAACCGGCCTTGCAGACCTGCCAGAAATAGTAAAGGTGATTAAAGTTGATATGCGACATCCTCACGAGCGGCTCTCCTTAACAACGTTTCGCAGCGGCAAACGGTGTGCCGTGACGAGCGACAAACTTCCTTTCCCTGCTTCAGACAACGTATAGCCCCATTAGTCCCAACGAAGAACGGCCGAAGCTGCACATATTTTATACCGCACAGCTCCGACCAGCCATTTTATTATGTGCCCTTACCGGGCACATTCAGGATTAACGCACGCGCGGCAACGCCAGACGCAGCAATCCATACCCTACCACCGCCGCCGCGGTGGAGCCCAACAGGATCCCCAGACGGGAATAGGTGCTGAGCGCCGCATCCGCATCGCCGAACGCCAACGAGGCGATGAAAATCGACATGGTGAAACCAATACCACACAGCACCGAAACGGCAAACACCTGTTTGAAACCGATCCCCTCAGGCAAGCGAGCGATGCCCATTTTCACCGCCAGCAGGCTGAAGAGGAAAATCCCCAGCGGCTTGCCGATAAACAGCCCGGCCGCAATCCCTACCGGCAGCAGCGACGTCAATCCTTCCAGCGATACGCCCTGCAAAGAGACCCCGGCGTTGGCGAAAGCGAACAGCGGCAGGATCATAAATGCGACCCAAGGGTGCAGCTCATGCTCCAGCGTTTCCGACGGCGACGGCCCCTTCTTGACGTTCAGCGGGATCATAAAGCCGACGATCACCCCGGCCAGCGTCGCGTGCACCCCGGACTTGAGGATCGCGACCCACAACACCAGGCCGACCATCATATACAGCGAGGTTTTACCCACGCCGCGCCAGTTCATCACCGCCAGCAGCACCGTCGCCGCCGCCGCCACGCCCAGCGCCACCATCGACACTTCGTGGGTGTAGAACAGCGCGATGATGATAATCACGCCCAGGTCATCGATGATCGCCAACGCCAACAGGAACACTTTCAGGCTGGTCGGCACGCGGTTGCCCAGCAGCGCCATTACGCCCAGCGCGAAGGCGATATCGGTCGCGGCCGGGATCGCCCAGCCCTGGCGGGTGACTTCATCCGCGCCGTTGAACAGCAAATAAATCAGCGCCGGCGCCAGCATGCCGCCCAGCGCGGCGATCGCCGGAAACACCGCCTTGTCGCGCCCGGACAGCGAGCCCTGCATCAGCTCGCGCTTGACCTCGAGCCCCACCACCAGGAAGAAGATGGCCATCAGGCCATCGTTGATCCACAGCAGCAGCGGCTTGGCGATCTCCAGCGAAGCAATCTTCACCATCACCGGCAGGTTAAGGAATGCCTGATAGATCCCCTGCGCCGGGGTGTTGGCCATGATCAGGGCGACGATCGCCGCGGCGATCAGAATGATGCCGCCCGCGGCTTCCTGACGTAAAAATTGACGAATGATGTTGGTCACAGTACGTCTCTCCAAATCTGTGCAGGACGTAGCGCCCTGCGAACCACAGTCATGAAGTGAGTATAGAGGGCGTTTTAGTTCGAAAAAATAAGTTTATAAATGCTAAATAACTCGAAAAAACCGATCAAAAGCACGAATAAATCACATTATTATTAGGGAATTAGCGTTGTGGCGAGTAAATAAAAACCCCGGGACAGGCGCCCGGGGTTCCAACATAAACCAAAAGAAACAGCAGGTTAGCGAGTCAGGTCGTCAAAGAACTTTTTCACTCCGTCGAAGAAGCTCTTCGAACGCGGGCTGTTCTTGTCGCCGGACGGGCCGCCCAGGCTCTCTTCCAACTCACGCAGCAGCTGCTTCTGCTTGTCGTTCAGATTGACCGGGGTTTCCACCACTACACGGCACAGCAGGTCGCCCTGGCTGCCGCCACGCACCGATTTCACGCCCTTGCCGCGCATGCGGAACAGTTTGCCGGTTTGGGTCTCTGAAGGCACCTTCAGTTTTACCCGGCCGTCCAGCGTCGGCACTTCGATCTCGCCGCCCAGCGCCGCCATGGCGAAGTTGATCGGCACCTCACAGTACAGGTTGTTGCCTTCGCGCTCGAAGATCGGGTGCGCCTTCACCTGCACCTGAACGTACAGATCGCCCGCCGGTGCGCCGTGCTCGCCGGCTTCGCCTTCACCCGCCAGGCGGATGCGGTCGCCGGTATCGACGCCGGCCGGAATTTTCACCGACAGCGTTTTGGATTTTTCTACCCGGCCGTGGCCGTGGCACTTGTTGCACGGATCTTTGATGATCTGGCCGCGGCCATGGCAGTGCGGACACGCCTGCTGCACGGTGAAGAAGCCCTGACGCATCTGCACCTGGCCCTGGCCGTGACAGGTTGGGCAGGTTACCGGCGAGCTGCCCGGCTTGGCGCCGCTGCCGTGGCAGACGTCGCACTCTTCCAGCGTCGGGATGCGGATCTCTTTGGTGACGCCACGTACCGCTTCCTCGAGGGTCAGCTCCATGTTATAGCGCAGATCGGAACCGCGGCTGGCGCGCTGACGGCGGCCTCCGCCGAAGATGTCGCCAAACACGTCGCCAAAGATATCGCTGAAGTCAGCACCGCCGCCAAAGCCGCCGCCGCCCATACCGCCCTGTTCAAAGGCCGCGTGCCCGTACTGATCGTAGGCTGCGCGTTTCTGGTCGTCGGTCAGGACTTCGTAAGCTTCTTTAACTTCTTTAAACTTGGTTTCGGCGTCTTGCTCCTGGTTGCGGTCAGGATGGTATTTCATCGCCAGGCGTTTGTACGCCTTTTTGATCTCACGTTCATCCGCCGTCTTGCTGACGCCGAGAATCTCGTAATAGTCTTTCTTCGCCATTCTTTCGCTTACCCTTAACATGCGTGCACGGGCGCAGAGTTGCCTCGACGCCCGTGCTGGTTTCCGGGAGCGGCACCTCAGCCGCCCCGTGCCCGCTTAAGGGCGATTATTTTTTGTCTTTAACTTCTTCGAACTCGGCATCAACCACGTCGTCGTCTTTCTGCGCCGCGTTGTCCGCGCCGGCGTCAGCACCCTGCTGAGCCTGCTGCGCCTGAGCCATTTCCAGCAGTTTGCCGGAAACCTGCACCAGAGCCTGAGTCTTCGCTTCGATCTCGGCTTTATCTTCGCCTTTCACCGCCGCTTCCAGATCTTTCAGCGCCGCTTCGATCGCCGTTTTATCTTCCGCCGGCAGTTTGTCGCCCGCTTCTTCCAACTGCTTGCGAGTGCCGTGGATCAGGTGATCCGCCTGGTTACGAGTCTGTACCAGCTCTTCGAACTTGCGGTCGGCTTCAGCATTCAGCTCGGCGTCGCGCACCATTTTCTGGATTTCGTCTTCGTTCAGGCCAGAAGATGCCTTGATGGTGATCTTCTGCTCACGACCGGTGTTCTTGTCTTTGGCAGACACGTGCAGGATGCCGTCTGCATCGATATCGAAGGTCACTTCGATCTGCGCCATGCCGCGCGGTGCCGCCTGAATGCCGTCCAGGTTGAACTGGCCCAGAGATTTGTTATCGCTGGCGCGCTTACGCTCACCCTGCAGCACGTGGATGGTTACCGCAGACTGGTTGTCTTCAGCGGTAGAGAACACCTGGCTGTGCTTGGTCGGGATTGTGGTGTTTTTGGTGATCAGCGGCGTCATCACGCTGCCCATGGTTTCGATACCCAGCGACAGCGGGGTCACGTCCAGCAGCAGAACGTCCTTCACATCACCGGCCAACACGCCGCCCTGTACCGCAGCGCCTACGGCAACCGCTTCGTCCGGGTTCACGTCTTTACGCGGTTCTTTGCCGAAGAAGTCTGCGACTTTCTTCTGCACCATTGGCATACGGGTCTGGCCGCCCACCAGGATCACGTCCTGAATGTCGGAAACCGACAGGCCTGCGTCTTTCAGCGCCACTTTCAGCGGCTCGATAGAGCGTGCAACCAGATCTTCAACCAGCGACTCGAGTTTGGCGCGAGTCACTTTGATGTTCATGTGTTTTGGACCGGTCGCGTCTGCAGTGATGTACGGCAGGTTAACGTCGGTCTGCTGAGCGGAAGACAGTTCGATCTTCGCTTTCTCAGCGGCTTCTTTCAGACGCTGCATCGCCAGCGGATCGTTGCGCAGATCGATACCCTGATCTTTCTTGAACTCTTCCACCAGGTAGTTGATCAGACGGCTGTCGAAGTCTTCGCCACCCAAGTGGGTGTCACCGTTGGTCGCCAGCACTTCGAAGGTTTTTTCGCCGTCAACGTCGTCGATTTCGATGATGGAGATATCGAAAGTACCGCCGCCCAGGTCATAAACCGCGATGGTGCGGTTGCCGACTTCTTTGTCCAGACCGTAGGCCAGGGCCGCAGCGGTTGGTTCGTTGATGATGCGCTTGACTTCCAGACCCGCGATGCGGCCGGCGTCTTTGGTCGCCTGACGCTGGGCGTCGTTGAAGTAAGCCGGTACGGTGATAACCGCTTCAGTTACCGGTTCGCCCAGGTAATCTTCCGCCGTTTTCTTCATTTTCTTCAGCACTTCCGCAGAGATCTGCGGCGGAGCCATTTTCTGGCCTTTCACTTCCAGCCAGGCGTCGCCGTTGTCGGCTTCGACGATTTTGTACGGCATGATCGCTTTGTCGCGCTGCGCTTCTTCATCCTGGAAGCGGCGGCCGATCAGGCGCTTGATGGCGAACAGGGTGTTTTCAGGGTTGGTCACTGCCTGACGCTTAGCCGGCTGGCCAACCAGAGTTTCACCGTCCTGGGTATATGCGATAATAGAAGGAGTGGTGCGGTCGCCCTCGGCGTTTTCCAGCACGCGTGCCTTGGCACCATCCATAATTGCTACGCAAGAGTTGGTAGTACCCAGGTCGATACCAATAATTTTGCCCATCTAAACGTCTCCACTAAAAAATTCATAATCAGTCAGGTTGCTAACCTATATGCGGGCGATTTTTTGCTTTTCAACTGCCCGATATCTCAGTGCGACCCGCGGTTAGCAACTGCGGTTGCAAATAAGATGGGGCCATCCAATCCGGCATCAAGGGGCAAGGCGAAAAAAATTTCTTTTTTTTATCGTCATTCAGATCATTGTTTCCGGCTGCGGGGATCATTATGATGCGCGCGCTCTGGTGGAAAACTTCGATTTTTTGGCCATTCAGACCATTTATTATTTTACTTCGCTGTTTCCGTTAATTTTCTGTTATCGCAGAGGACTTATGCACACCAACAAGTTGGCGAATCCCGGCCCTCTCGGCCTGATGGGCTTCGGGATGACCACCGTCTTGCTGAACCTGCACAACGCGGGCTTTTTCCCACTGAACTCCGCCATCATCAGCATGGGGATTTTCTTCGGCGGCCTGGCCCAGATCCTGGCCGGTCTGCTGGAATACAAGAAGGGCAACACCTTCGGTATGACCGCGTTCACCGCCTACGGCAGCTTCTGGCTGAGCCTGGTCGGCCTGCTGCTGCTGCCGCGCCTGGGCCTGGCTGAAGCCACCGAGGCGCACGTGCTGGGCATCTACCTGGCGCTGTGGGGCGTCTTCACCCTGTTCATGTTCTTCGGCACCCTGGGCGCCAACCGCGTGCTGCAGTTCGTGTTCGCCAGCCTCACGCTGCTGTTCGCCCTGCTGGCCGTCGGCAACATCACCGGCAACCACGCGCTGCTGACCTTCGCCGGTTATGAGGGCATCATCTGCGGCGCCAGCGCCATCTACCTGGCGATGGCCGAAGTGCTCAACGAGCAATACGGCCGCACCGTGCTGCCGATTGGCGAGCCGGCCCCGGCCCGCGTCGCGGCCTCGCCGGTCACGGCGTAATCGCCCTTCCCTGACGAAAAGCCCTGCAGTGCAGGGCTTTTTTTTAGCTGTAGGAATCGGCTCGCCGCTCCCCGGCTTCGCTGTTCAGATCGCGATGCAGGTAGAAGCCGAGCAACAGCCCGATGAGCGACAGCGCCAACACGTAGTAAGCGGGTGCTAACGGGGTCAATTTCATGATCAGCGTCACAAAAATAGGGGTTAAACCGCCAAAAATAGCGTACGAGACGTTATATGAGAATGAGATGCCGGTAAACCGCACTTCCGCCGGAAACGCCCGCACCATCACGTATGGCACGGCCCCTACCACGCCTACGCTGAACCCCACCAGGGCATAGCAGGCGAACAGCATTTCCGGGCGTACGCCCACCGTTTGATAGAACAGCCAGCTGCAGCCGGCCAGCAGCACGCTGCCGACCACCAGCGTTTTGCTGGCGCCGAAGCGATCGGCCGACAAACCGGCGACGATGCAGCCGGCGATCAGCATGATGGTGGCGATGCTGTTGGCCTGCAGCGTCAAGGCCGGCGCAATGCCGAACTGTTTTTGCAGATAGGTCGGGGTCATCAGGATCACCACCACGATACCGGCGGAGAGCAGCCAGGTCAGCAGCATCGACACCGCCACTTCCCGTTTGTGGTTGAGCACCACCGATTTCAGCGGCAGCTCCTCGGCCAGCGCTTTACGCGCCTGCATTTCGATGAAGATCGGCGTTTCCTGCAGCCAGCGGCGCAGGTACATCGCCACCAGGCCGAACATGCCGCCCAACAGGAAAGGAATGCGCCAGCCGCCGCCGGCGATGCTCTGCGGGCTGAGCGTAGTATTGATCACCGTCGCCACCACCGACCCCAGCAGGATGCCCACCGTCAGCCCGGCGGTCAGCGTGCCGCAGGCGAAGCCGATGCGCCGGCGCGGCACGTGTTCAGCAACGAAGACCCAGGCGCCCGGCACCTCACCGCCGATCGCCGCTCCCTGCAGCACGCGCATCAGCAGCAGCAACAGCGGCGCAGCGATGCCGATGCTGGCGTAGGTCGGCAGCAGGCCCATCGCCAGCGTCGGCAACGCCATCAGCAGAATGCTCAGGGTAAACATTTTCTTGCGGCCGACCAGATCGCCGAAGTGCGCCATCACGATGCCACCCAGCGGGCGGGCCAGATAGCCGGCGGCAAAGATGCCGAAGGTTTGCACCAGCCGCAGCCACTCCGGCATGTCCGCCGGGAAGAACAGATCGCCGACCACGGCGGCGAAAAACACGAAGATGATGAAGTCGTAAAACTCCAGCGCGCCGCCCAACGCGGCCAACGTCAGCGTTTTGTAGTCTTGCCGGTTCAGCCGGCGATTATTGTCGTGAGGCATAGGGCACCATCGGTAAAGGCTGTAAAAATAAAAGCCGCAGGCTTTCTGTAAAAGAATCCTTACTATAGCGGCAAATTATTTTCACACCAGACGGGCTGAGGCCGATCTCGCAGAATGCTGAAATTTAGAGGTTTATCTCGCGACGCGCGCTCTTTGGCCGAAATGCTGCTACCACCGCGGTGTGCGTTTCGACGTAAGGCCCATCGAGCAGTTGAATGCAATAAGGCACGCTGGCGAAGATGCCGTGCACCACCGCATTGCCCTGCTCATCCTTTACCCCTTCCAGCGTTTCCTTGATCGACTTCGGCTGGCCGGGCAGGTTGATGATCAGCGCCTGTTTGCGGATCGCCCCCACCTGGCGAGAAAGAATTGCCGTTGGCACATAGTGTAGGCTGATCTGACGCATTTGCTCGCCGAAGCCGGGCATCACGCGATCGGCGATCGCCAGCGTGGCATCGGGGGTGACGTCGCGGCGCGCCGGCCCGGTGCCGCCGGTGGTCAGCACCAAATGGCAGCCCATTTCGTCCACCAATTCGCACAGCGTCTGTTCAATTTGCGTCTGCTCATCGGGGATCAACCGGGTTTCCAGCTTGAACGGCGTCGCCAGCGCGCCGCTCAGCCACTCTTCCAGCGCCGGGATGCCTTTATCCTGATAAACGCCGCCGGAAGCGCGGTCGGAAACGGAAACCAAACCAATACGTAAAATATCCATGCGTAACCTCTACAGCCTGATGGGGTCCGAACGGGTTCATCTCCCGTTCTGTTGTCATTGCCGAGAGTATAAGGGCTTCCCCCGCCGGCGGGTGCGTCAGGCATAAAAAAAGGTGGCCTAAGCCACCTTTTTACTGCGCGATCTGCGGGAATTACAGCAGGTCGGCGATCATTTTTTCCAGTTTGCCCTGGTCTACGGCGAACTTGCGGATACCGTCGGTCAGTTTCTCAACCGCCATCGGATCCTGGTTGTGCTGCCAGTAGAACTCAGGTTCGGTCAGTGCGGCAGGACGCGCCTTCACTTCACCGGTGTAAGACAGTTTGCGCTCCAGCGCGCCTTCGCTCTCCGCCAGCTCTTTCAGCAGCGCAGGGGCGATGGTCAGGCGGTCACAGCCAGCCAGTTCGATGATTTCGCCGACGTTACGGAAGCTGGCGCCCATCACCACGGTGTTGTAACCGTGCTGTTTGTAGTACTGGTAAATTTCGGTCACGGAGATCACGCCCGGATCTTCGTGCGGCGCAAACTCTTTCTTGTCGCCGTTGGCTTTATACCAGTCGAGGATACGGCCGACGAACGGCGAGATCAGGTAAACGCCGGCTTCGGCACAGGCGCGAGCCTGAGCGAAGGAGAACAGCAGCGTCAGGTTACAGTTGATGCCTTCTTTCTCCAACTGCTCCGCCGCGCGGATGCCCTGCCAGGTCGAGGCCAGTTTGATCAGAATGCGATCGTTGCTGATGCCGGCTTCGTTGTACAGTTTGATCAGGCGCTTGGCCTTGGCCACGCTGGCGACGGTGTCGTAAGACAGGCGTGCATCCACTTCGGTGGAGATGCGGCCCGGAACCAGTTTGAGGATTTCCAGACCGATGTTGACCGCCAGCTTGTCGGCGGCGTCGGCGATCTGCTGTTCGCGATCGCTGCTCTGGCCGCGCGCCCAGGCGATGGCTTCGTCAATCAGTTTGCGGTATTCAGGAATTTGGGCTGCATTGAGGATCAGCGAAGGGTTGGTTGTGGCGTCCTGCGGTTGATACAGCTTCATTGCCGCGATATCACCCGTATCTGCAACCACTGTGGTCAGCTGGCGCAGGGAAGTTAATTTGTCGGTCATGTTGGCATTATCTCATCGTTTGTGCATGAACTTTTGGCATTGTTCAACCATGCCCTACCCTGATAATAACATGCGCCAAGCCCGGTGCAAGGCTGGAAAACCGCAGCGCGCAAGCATCTGTTTTATCCTTGGGCGAGCAACCGTTTACGCCGATATCTTTCGCCATAACCGAGCGGATGGAAAGGCAATAACGTGCTATTGTCCGAATAAATTATGTTAAATTCGAAAAAATTGATGCAATTCGGCCGCTAATCTGCGAAAAATCTTAATCGACTGACGCCGGACCAATTCCAGCTAAGCTCTTGTAAAAAATAGGCCAATGTTTTTCACCTGCGGTGGATGCTGCAAGGTGCGCATTAAATTTCGATAAGAGGAGGGATCCCTTGACGGACCTGATGAGCTTTATAAACAATATTTTGTGGGGGTCGGTGCTGATTTATCTGCTGCTCGGCACCGGCATCTACTTCACGTTGCGCACCCGCTTTATCCAGCTCCGCCACTTCAGCCACATGTTCTCGGTGTTGAAAAACAGCAATAAAAGCGACAGCGCCGGCATCTCCTCTTTCCAGGCGCTGTGCACCACGCTGGCGGCGCGCGTCGGCACCGGCAACCTGACCGGCGTCGCCATCGCCCTGACCGCCGGCGGCCCCGGCGCCATCTTCTGGATGTGGGTGGTGGCGTTTATCGGCATGGCCACCTCCTTTGTGGAAAGCTCGCTGGCGCAGCTCTACAAAACCAAAGACGATAACGGCAACTACCGCGGCGGCCCGGCCTACTACATGGAAAAGGGCCTCGGCATGCGCTGGATGGGCGTGCTGTTCTCGATCTTCCTGATCATCGCGTTCGGTCTGGTGTTCAACGCCGTGCAGGCCAACTCCATCGCCCAGGCCTCCGCCGTCGCCTTCCATTTGCAGCCGCTGCACGTCGGCATCGGCCTGGTGCTGCTGAGCGGCGTGGTGATCTTCGGCGGCATCCGCTCCATCGCCAAAGTGGCCGAGCTGGTGGTGCCGCTGATGGCCGGCGCCTACCTGTTGCTGGCCCTCTGGGTGATTGGCCATAACATCGAACACATGCCGGCGATCCTGGCGCTGATCTTCAAAAGCGCCTTCGGCCTGCAGGAAGCCGCGGCCGGCGCCGTCGGTTACGGCATCTCCCAGGCGATGACCCAGGGCGTGCAGCGCGGCCTGTTCTCCAACGAAGCCGGCATGGGCTCGGCGCCCAACGCGGCGGCGTCCGCCTCGCCTTATCCGCCGCATCCGGCTTCGCAAGGCTACGTGCAAATGCTCGGGGTGTTTATCGATACCATCGTCATCTGCAGCGCCACTGCGGCGATCATCCTCTCTTCCGGCATACTCGATCAGCCGACCGACAGCATTAGCGGCATCGATCTGACCCAGCGCGCGCTGTCGACCGCCGTCGGCAGTTGGGGGGCGCCGTTCGTCGCCATCGCCATTTTCTTCTTCGCCTTCACCTCGATCATCGCCAACTATGCCTATGCCGAGAGCAACCTGGTGTTCCTCGAGCACAACCATCCGGGTGGCCTGCTGATTTTCCGCTGCGTGGCGTTGGGCATGGTGATGTTCGGCGCGCTGGCGGAGCTGCCGCTGGTGTGGAAAATGGCGGATACCTCCATGGCGCTGATGGCGATCACCAACCTGACGGCGATCCTGCTGCTGTCGCGGGTGGCGCTGAAGCTGGCCGACGATTACCATCGCCAACGCCGCCTGGGCAAGCTGCCGACCTTCGACGCCAACCGTTATCCGGAGCTGAAGTCGCAGCTGGAGCCGGGCGTGTGGGACGACCAAAAGCCACCGCGCTGAGTTTTCCGGGGCGCGTACGATGCGCGCCCCGGCCTATTGGATCGATTGCCCCTTTTTCCCGCGCTTTTTGCTACAGTATCCGCACTTGGATAAACAGGATCTGGCCATGCTCGTTATTATTTCCCCTGCAAAAACTCTCGATTACGACAGCCCGCTGGCGACAGAACGCTTCACGCAGCCCGAACTGCTGGACAAGTCGAAACAGCTGATCAAAATTTGCCGCGAGCTGACGCCGGCGCAAATCGCCAGCCTGATGAGCATCAGCGACAAGCTGGCCGGGCTGAACGCCGCGCGCTTTAGCGAGTGGCAGCCGAAATTTACTCCGGACAATGCCCGTCAGGCGCTGCTGGCGTTCAAGGGCGACGTTTACACCGGCCTGCAGGCGCAGGATTTCAACGAGGCTGACTTCGATTTTGCCCAGCAGCATCTGCGCATGCTGTCCGGCCTGTATGGCGTGCTGCGCCCGCTCGATCTGATGATGCCGTACCGGCTGGAGATGGGCATCAAGCTGGAAAACCCGAAAGGCAAAGACCTGTACAGCTTCTGGGGCGATAAAATCACCCAAAAACTCAACGAAGCGCTGGAGCAGCAGGGCGACGACGTGGTGGTCAACCTGGCGTCCGACGAGTATTTCAAGGCGGTGAAGCCGGCCAAACTGCACGGCGCGCTGATCAAACCGGTGTTCCTCGACGAGAAGAACGGCAAGTACAAGGTCATCAGCTTCTACGCCAAGAAAGCGCGCGGGTTGATGAGCCGCTTTATCATCAAGAACCGCCTGACGCGCAGCGAGCAGCTGGTGGACTTCAATCTGGAAGGCTACGCCTTCGACGAAGCCGCCTCTCAGGGCAATGAACTGGTGTTCAAACGCCCGGAGCAGGCATAAAAAAAGCCGTCGCAAGACGGCTTTTCGCATTCTAGCCTGCCGAACCTCAGGCCGGCAGCCCCATCAGGAACTTGCGCAGCTCACCGAAGCCGGCCGGCAGCGTGTGCGACAGCAGCGGCAGATCGGCCCGCAGCGCCAGCGCTTTCGGCAACGGCAGTGCCTGGCCGAGGATCGCTTCTACGCTCTCTTTAAATTTGGCCGGATGCGCGGTGCCGAGGAACAGACCGAATTCCCCTTCCTGCAGCTGATCGCGCAGCGCGCGATAGGCAATGGCCGCGTGCGGTTCTGAGATATAGCCCAGTTCAGCCAGTTCACGCATCGTTTCCTTTGTGGTCTCATCGCTGACCGCCGCGTGGCCCAGCTCTTTCAGCTGCCAGACCTTACGACGGAACAGCTCTTCTACGCGCGGCCAGTTATTCGGCTGGCTGACGTCCATGGCGTTGGACAGCGTCGCGACCGTGGCGTGCGGCTGCCACTGGCCGCTGGTCAGGAAGCGCGGCACGGTGTCGTTGGCGTTGGTGGCGGCGATAAAGCGCTTCACCGGCAGACCCAGCGACTTGGCCAGCAGCCCGGCGGTCAGATCGCCGAAGTTGCCGCTCGGCACTGAAATCACCAGCTGATTGCGCGCTTCCTGCGGCAGCTGCGCCACCGCTTCGAAGTAGTAGCAGATCTGCGCCAGCAAACGGCTGATGTTGATCGAGTTGGCCGAGTTCAGGTGCAGCGCGTCTTTCAATTCCCGATCGTCGAACGCCTGCTTCACCAGCGCCTGACAAGCGTCGAAGTCGCCGTCGATCGCTACGGTGTGAATGTTACCGCCCAGGGTGCAGAACAGCTTCTCCTGCAGCGGGCTGATTTTGCCCTGCGGGTAGAGGATCACCACCCGGACGTTCTTCAGGCCGTAGAAGGCGTGCGCCACGGCAGCGCCGGTGTCGCCGGAGGTGGCGGTCAAAATGGTCACCGGCTGATCGCCGGCCACTTCCGCCAGCATCTGCGCCATAAAGCGGCCGCCGAAGTCTTTGAACGCCAGCGTCGGGCCGTGGAACAGCTCCAGGCAGGAGACATCTTCCGTCACTTTAGCCACCGGCGCCGGGAACTCAAAGGCGGCCTGCACGCGTTTCTTCAGCGCCGCTTCCGGTACCTCTTCGCCGATAAAGGCCGACAGAATGCGGCTGCTGCGGGTGACAAAGTCCAGCTCCAGCAGGTGGTCGATCTCGGTCAGTTCGAACTCCGGCAGCTCCAGCGGGAAGAACAGCCCCTGCTGCTTGCCCAGGCCTTGTTTGATCGCCTGCGCGAAGCTGACCTGCTCGTTGTGATCCTTAAGGTTGTACAGTTTCATGCGTTATCCCAGTAGTCGAGCGCCTGCGGTATCCAGACGGCAAATATGAACAAAACCTTCGTCGTTTTGCAGATAGTGTTGTTGCAGCCAGGCGGCCATGCGTTGCGCGGTGGCGCCGTCGTTGCAGACGGCGAACAGCGTCGGGCCGGAGCCGGAGATGCCGCAGGCCAGCGCACCGATGTCCTGCGCCGCCTTGCGCGCTTCGGCGAAGCCCGGCAGCAGCCGGGTGCGGTACGGTTCGGCGATCACGTCCTGCATCAATTTGGCGGCCAGCTGCGGCTGCCGGGTGTGGCAGGCATGGATAAAGCCGGCCAGATAGCGGCCGTGGCTGATGCAATCCTGACGACGGTATTGCGCGGGTAAAATGGCGCGCGCTTCGGCGGTGGAGACCTTGATGCCCGGATAGGCCATGACCCACAGCCAATCGTCGAAGCACGGCACCTCCTGGCTGATGATGCCTTCTTCTTCCAGCATCAGCTGCAGGCCGCCCAGGTAGCATGGCGCCACGTTGTCGTAATGCACGCTGCCGGAAATGCGGCCTTCCAGCTCACCCATCAGGCCGAGCAGCGTCGTCTTATCCAGCGGCCGATCGCAGAATTCGTTCATCGCCATCAGCCCGGCGACCACCGAACAGGCGCTGGAACCCAGTCCCGAACCGATCGGCATGTTCTTTTCCAATCGCATCGCCACCGGCACTTCGCGGCCGATCTCCTGGCAGAAACGCTCCCAGCATTGATAAACGATGTTCTCTTTCGGCTCGGCCGGCAGCTTGCTGACGAAGCGCCCGGCATTCTGCAAACTGAACGTCTCGGCGGCTTCGACGCTGACGCAGTCGCCCAGCAGCGTGCCGTCGATCGGCGAAACCGCCGCGCCCAGCACATCGAAACCGACGCTGACGTTACCGATCGAGGCCGGTGCATACACCTTAACCATATTAAACTCCCAACTTCCATGACAGTGTGCGCAGCAGATCGGCAAACACGCCCGCTGCGGTCACATCGTTACCGGCGCCGTAGCCGCGCAGCACCAGCGGCAGCGGCTGATAGTAGCGGCTGTAGAAGGCCAGCGCATTCTCGCCGTTCTTCACTTTATACAACGGATCGTTGCAGTCCACCGCCTCGATGCGCACCTTGCAGCGCCCTTCGTCGATCAGGCCGACATAGCGCAGCACCTTGCCTTGCTCGGCGGCGTTGGCCACGTTGCGCGCGAACTCTTTATCCAGCTCCGGCAGCCGCGCCAGGAAATGCTCCACGTCGCCCGACGCGTCGAAGGACGGCGGCAGCACCGACTCGACCTCGATATCGCTCAGCTCCAGCTTGTAACCGGCCTCGCGCGCCAGGATCAGCAGCTTGCGCGCCACGTCCATACCGGACAGATCGTCGCGCGGATCCGGCTCGGTGTAGCCGTTGGCCCGGGCCTGCAGGGTCGCCGCCGACAGCGACAGCCCTTCGTCCAGCTTGCCGAAGATAAAGGACAGCGACCCGGACAGGATGCCGGAGAAGCGCACCAGCTCATCGCCGGCGTTCAGCAGGTTTTGCAGGTTCTCAATCACCGGCAAACCGGCGCCGACGTTGGTGTCGTAAAGGAACTTACGGTGCGAACCAGCGGCCGCCGCGCGCAGTTGCTGATAATAGTTCATCGACGAGGTGTTGGCCTTTTTGTTCGGCGTCACCACGTGGAAACCGTCCGCCAGGAAATCCACATACTGATCGGCCACCGCTTGGCTGGAGGTACAGTCGACGATCACCGGGTTCAGCAGGTGATACTCCTTCACCAGCCGGATCAGGCGGCCGAGATTGAACGGCTCCTGCGCGCCGGCCAGCTCGTCGCGCCAGCTGTCCAGCGCGATGCCGTGCACATTGGTCAGCATCACGCGCGAGTTGGCGATGCCGCACACCCGCAGGTCGATATGTTTTTGCTTCAGCCACGGCTGCTGGCGGTAGACTTGCTCGATCAGCGCCCCGCCGACGCCGCCGACGCCGATGACGAACACTTCGATCACCTGATCGGTGTTGAACAGCATCTGGTGGCTGACGCGCACGCCGGTGGTGGCGGAATCATTGCTGACCACCACCGAAATTGAACGCTCGGAAGAGCCCTGGGCGATGGCGACGATATTGATGTTGGCGCGCGCCAGCGCGGAAAAGAAGCGCGCGGAGATGCCACGCAGGGTGCGCATGCCGTCGCCGACCACCGAGATGATCGCCAGGCGCTCCATGACGTCAAGCGGATCCAGCACGCCGTCTTTCAACTCCAGATAGAACTCCTCCTCCAGCGCGCGCCGGGCGCGCTGCAGTTCGCCCTGCGGGACGCAGAAGCTGATGCTGTATTCGGAAGAGGATTGGGTGATCAGCACCACCGAAATGCCGGCACGCGACATCACGGCGAACACCCGCGCGGCCATGCCGACCATGCCTTTCATGCCCGGGCCGGAGACGTTGATCATCGCCATGTTGTTCAGGTTGGTGATGCCTTTCACCGGCATCGCGTCATCGGTGCTGTCTTTGCCGATCAGCGTGCCGGGGGCCTGCGGGTTAGAGGTGTTTTTAATCAGGCAAGGGATTTGGAACTGGGCAATCGGCGTGATGGTGCGAGGGTGCAGCACTTTGGCGCCGAAGTAGGAGAGCTCCATCGCCTCCTGGTACGACATCGATTTCAGCAGCCTGGCGTCCGGCACGGTGCGCGGATCGCAGGTATACACGCCATCGACGTCGGTCCAGATCTCGCAACAGTCGGCGCGCAGGCAGGCGGCCAGCACCGCGGCGGAATAGTCGGAGCCGTTACGGCCCAGCACTACCAGCTCGCCCTTGTCGTTACCGGCGGTGAAACCGGCCATCAGCACGATATGGTCGGCCGGGATCGCCGCCGCGGCGATGCGCAGCGTGGACTCGGCGATGTCCACGGTAGACTCCAGGTAGTGGCCCTGCGCCAGCAACTTTTCTACCGGGTTGATCACCGTGACCGGGTAGCCCTTGGCGCGGAACACCCCTTCCATGATGGCGATGGAGAGCTTTTCGCCGCGGCAGATGATCGCCGCGTTCACGCTGTCCGGGCACTGCCCCAGCAGCGAAACGCCGTGCAGCACCTGCTTGAGCTGCGCGAACTCCTGATCGACCACGCCTTTCAGCCTGTCGTATTCAAAGCCCGGCAGCGCCTGCGCCAGGCCGCTCAGCAGATCGGCAAAGATCCGCTCGGCGTCGCTGATATTCGGCAGAATGTCCTGGCCTGCCACCGTTTTGTCGATCATCGCCACCAGATGGTTAGTGATCTTTGCGGGAGCGGACAAGACCGTGGCTACCTGTCCCTGACGCGCGTTACTCTCCATGATGTCGGCGACGCGCAGAAAACGTTCTGCATTCGCCACCGAGGTTCCGCCAAATTTCAGCACTCGCATGTGTGATCTCTCCGAATTTAAGCCGAAAAAAAAAGCCCGCACTGATTAGGTGCGGGCTTTTTTCTGTGTTTCCTGTGCGCGTCAGCCCGCCCCGTTACCTGTGGTATCGGTGGTGGTAATAATTGTGGTTTTCAGGCTGATATTGCGCATGTTGTCTGTCTGTCTCATGAAATACTCTGTCCCCTCTATTGGTTAAAGCAATCGCTATCCCAAGTCAAACTATTTCTTTTTTTTGCTTATTTTCCGTTCAGCGGCGACATTGCGCGATATCGGAGGTGAAAAGCAAAACGACAGAACAAAAAAATAACTTAAAGCCGATTTACTAGTGGATCACGCTGGGTAACCGTCTGATGGAGCCGCTATCACTTGGCGAGTTTTTTTTCGATGTCGTGCAGCAGCGTATGCAACATCGCCGTATCTCGCTGTTGCAGTGCGCCGAGTCGCTGGTGCAGCCAGTCGCGCAATTTTTGGTCATCGCCGACATCCAATGCGTTCAACAAGGCATCGGCGCGGTGGCGCAGCGCCTTGAGCTGCCCTTCCGACGCCACCGTTTCCTGCGGCGTGCTGACGCCCATCAAGCTCGCCAACTGGTAGCAGTACACCATCACCGCCTGGCCCAGGTTAAGCGACGGATAGTCCGCCTGCATCGGCACGCCGGTCAGCAAATCCGCCAGCGCCAGTTCTTCGTTGGTCAGGCCGGAATCTTCACGGCCGAACACCAGCGCGGCCTGGCCGACCCACTGCTTACGCTCACTCAACTGTTCCAGTAGCTCGGGCGGCGTGCAGTAGTAGTGAAAACGCGCGCGGCTGCGGGCGGTGGTGGCGACGGTGAAATCCACGTCCGCCAGCGCCTGCTCCAGCGTGGCGAACGTTTGCACGCCGTCGAGGATCTCGCCGGCTCCGTGTGCCACCCAGCGTGCCGCCGGCTGCAGGTGCGCTTCGCTGTCGACGATGCGCAGCGACGTGAAGCCCATGGTTTTCATCGCGCGCGCCGCCGCGCCGACATTTTCCGGCCGCGCCGGAGCCACTAAAACAATATGAAGCTGCATCACTCTTCCACCGAAGGCGGGCCTGCGTTTTGACGGTGGCGCAGCGCCCGCTTATATTTACAATTACGTAACAATAAACGCGTTAATAGCAACAAACAAGATTAAACGGCTCGTTGAGCTAATAAACCCGTCGTAATAGTCATTATTCGTGCTTATGTTTTACTGCATTTATTTATCAATGAGTTAAAACAAAGCGATGATCAATAAGCGAATAATTGTATCCTATCGGGCCGGATAATGCTGAATCGTTCACAGAATTTGAGGTTCTGTGACTTAAACTGGCATTTCTGTAAGTGTTTTTCACAAATCTGTTAACGTGCTACAATTGAATTTGATATATGTCAACAAAGCGTAGTTTTGTTGGGTGATGAATTCGGCACGCGCTGTTATATTGCTGTTAATGGGGTTAGGATATGCGCCAATTTGGCACCCCAGGGGTTGTAGGGAACAGCATCCCCACCAGGCTAGCGATCTTGTTGACATGAGATGGAAAGTGCATCAAGAACGAGTTTACGTACTTTAGTCATTTGCTGAGAGGGAACGTGGCGCTTTCTCTGCCCTCCTCTAAGAAAACAAAGACTTCTGTACTTCCTATTTTCTATTTTGTTGGCAATTTTAGGTAGCAAATATGCAGACCCCGCACATTCTGATTGTCGAAGACGAGTTAGTCACTCGTAACACCCTGAAGAGCATTTTCGAGGCGGAAGGCTACATTGTTCATGAAGCCAATGATGGTGCAGAGATGCACAATATCCTGTCTGAAAATGATATCAATCTGGTCATCATGGACATCAACCTGCCAGGCAAAAACGGCCTGCTGTTGGCGCGCGAACTGCGTGAACAAGCCAGCGTCGCCTTGATGTTCCTGACCGGTCGCGATAACGAAGTGGACAAAATCCTCGGCCTGGAAATCGGCGCCGACGATTACATCACCAAGCCGTTCAACCCGCGTGAATTGACCATCCGCGCACGCAACCTGCTGTCGCGCACCATGAACCTGGGCAACCTCGGCGAAGAGCGCCGCCTGGTCGAGAGCTACAAGTTCAACGGTTGGGAGCTGGACATCAACAGCCGCTCGCTGATCAGCCCGGCCGGCGAACAGTATAAGCTCCCGCGCAGCGAATTCCGCGCCATGCTGCACTTCTGCGAAAACCCGGGCAAGATCCAGTCCCGCGGCGAATTGCTGAAGAAAATGACCGGCCGCGAGCTGAAGCCGCATGACCGCACCGTGGACGTCACCATCCGTCGCATTCGCAAACACTTCGAATCGACGCCGGACACGCCGGAAATCATCGCCACCATTCACGGCGAAGGCTACCGCTTCTGCGGCGATCTGGAAGAGTAATTCCGGCCTGCCGTCATGAAAACGGGGTTCAGCATGCTGAACCCCGTTTTTTTATTTCGTCTCGGCCCACGGCATGATCGGCACCGCGCTCAGCGCGTTCTTCGGCGAGCCGTCGATCACCTTGTCGGAGTAGCTCAGGTAAATCAGCGAATTGCGCTTGGCGTCGTAGAAGCGTACCACCTGCAGCTTCTTGAACACCAGCGAGGTGCGTTTCTGGAACACCACCTCGCCTTCCGCCTTGCCGTTTTTGATCTTGTCGCTCAGTTCGATAGGTCCCACCTGCTGGCAGGAAATGGCCGCGTCGGCGGTGTCTTCCGCCAGCCCCAGGCCGCCTTTGATGCCGCCGGTTTTGGCGCGGCTGATATAACAAGTTACATTTTTAACATCCGGATCGTCGAACGCTTCCACCACGATTTTGTGGTCCGGCCCCAACAATTTAAACACCGTATCAACGGAACCCACCTGCTCCGCCTGCGCGCTACCAACGGTTGCGCAAACCAAACCGAATAAAAATATCCAGCCTTTTTTCATTTACTTAACTCCGATATAACCTTGCCGCAAAAATAGGTTCGGCGATCGCCATTATTTATGTCTAAGCTCACGGAATCGGTTTTTTACGGGTCCGCACCGTCCGTTTTAGCACAGAGCGTGACAAAAATCTTTGAGAGTCGCGGAGTAAAAAAATTGCTATGATGCGGCGTCGTTATTTCTTTGCGCCCACTACGGTGTACCCCAATCCAACTCTGGCGCGGCATGCGCAGCAGAGGCAAAGAGTGCAACGCATAATGGCTCATGGATCGGTCTGATAGCGCAGCACCAGCGTGACGAATCAACAGTTCGGGTTCCTACCCCCAAGCTTTACGAGGAAGATCTATGGATCAAGCCGGTATCATTCGTGATCTGCTTAGCTGGCTGGAAAGCCATTTGGACCAACCCTTGTCGCTGGATAACGTGGCGGCCAAGGCCGGCTACTCCAAATGGCATCTGCAACGGATGTTCAAAGATATTACCGGTAACGCCATCGGTGCTTACATCCGGGCAAGAAGGCTGTCCAAAGCCGCCGTCGCGCTGCGTTTGACCAGCCGGCCGATTTTGGATATTGCCCTGCAATATCGCTTCGACTCGCAGCAGACCTTCACCCGCGCCTTCAAAAAACAGTTTGCGCAAACGCCGGCGCTGTACCGCCGCGCCGAAGACTGGAACGCATTCGGCATCTGTCCGCCGATCCGTCTGGGGGCCTTCACTCTGCCGCAGCCGGAATTCGTCTCGCTGCCGGACAAGCATCTGGTCGGCCTGACCCAAAGCTACTCCTGTACGCTGGAACAGATTACCAGGGTGCGCACCGAACTGCGCTCGCAGTTCTGGCGTCAGTTCCTCGGTGACGTCGAAACCCTGCCGCCGGTGCTGTACGGGCTGCACCACTCGCGACCGAGCCAGGAGAAGGACGACGAACAGGAAGTGCTGTACACCACGGCGCTGGAACCGGATCAGGTGCCTGACAAGGTACAGGAAGGCCAGCCGCTGGTGTTGCCGGGCGGTGAGTTTGCGATGTTCAGCTACGAAGGGCCCACCGAGGGACTGCAAGACTTTATTCTGACGGTCTACGGCACCTGCCTGCCGGCGCTCCAGCTGACACGCCGCAAAGGGCACGACATCGAGCGCTTCTACCCGAAAGGCGAGCGCCGTCCGCATCAGGCACCTATCGAGATCAAGTGCGATTACCTGATCCCGATTCGGCGTTAACGCTGCAGTTCGTCCAACGCGGGCATGTCCAGATGCGTGACATCGCCCGCCGTTTCCACGATCCAGCCGGAAGCCAGCCACGGGCTCTGCTGGTGATCGACGCGCGACAGTGAGCAGTTGCGCAAGCGCAGGCGGCGTTCCGCATAGGCCGGCAGCCCGAGCACCGTACTGATCAAGCACCCTAACGCGATGCCATGACTGACGAGCAGCGGCTTGCTGCCTTCCGGCAGCATCAGGCAGCTCTCCAGCGCGGCGCGCATGCGTTCGCCCAGCTCCTCCATGGATTCGCCTTGAGGGATACGGCCGTCAGGAGTACCATCGACCATCTGTTTGCGCCACTGCTCTTCCTGCGGCGTCAAACTGTCGATCAGGCGTTCTTCCAGAACCCCCATGTGCAGCTCACGCAAACGCGGATCGCCAATCACTTCGCAGCCACAGGCTTCGGCGATGATCTGCGCGGTGCGGCGCGTGCGCCCCAGATCGCTGGTAATGATGTGCGTAATGCCTTCTTTGCTGACACGCCTGGCGACCAGACGGGCTTGGTGTTCACCCATGGCGGTTAACGGGCTGTCGGACTGCCCCTGGATGCGGCGAGCCGCGTTCCATTCCGTTTCGCCATGGCGAACGAGGTATACCTGTAACATTTTTGTTTTCCGTTATACTGCGTGAAATTTGCGTTTATCCCCGGCCCGGCGGCGCTTTTGCCGCTGCCCGGCGTATCGGCCAGAAGGATATCAAACCCGTTATGTACCATGTTGTCGCTGCAACTACCAACCCGGCAAAGATCAAGGCTATTCAACTGGCCTTCGATGACGTCTTTGGCGCAGGCCAATACCGCATTGAATCCGTTGACGTCGCCAGCGGCGTCTCGCTGCAGCCGATAGGCAATCACGAAACCCGCACCGGCTCGCGTCAACGCGTGATGGAAGCGCGCCAGGTCAGGCCCGAGGCCGATTTTTGGGTCGGCGTGGAAGCCGGGATTGAAGAGAATATGACCTTCGCCTGGATGACCATCGAGAACCCGCACATCCGCGGCGAATCCCGCTCGGCGAGCCTGATGCTGCCGGAAGTCATCTTACAAGGTATTCGCGCCGGTCGCGAATTGGGCAGCGAAATGGCGGCGATCACCGGCAATGCCGAGGTGAAGCGCCAGGGCGGCGCCATCGGCGTCTTCACCGACGGCCGGCTGAGCCGCACCAGCGTTTACCACCAGGCGCTGCTGCTGGCGCTGGTGCCGTTTCACAACGCCATCTATCAGCAATAGCACCGAGCCAGCTAGGGCGCGTCATGCAACAGTTGCTGCTCGAGCCACTGTTTCAGCTCGGGTGAAGCCGCTTTCAGGCTGTTCGAGCCGCGGGTGATGGTGGCGATCCCCGCGCCCAGTTCATTTTTCAGCTCGCGCTGGCTCATCTCGCCGCGCATCAGTTCCTGAATGATCCGCACCCGGGTGCCCAGCGCGGTGCGCTCGTCCGGCGTCAACATCAGCTGCAGCAGCGGCTGATGCAGTTCTTGCGCAAACGAATTCTGCAGCAGCGTGACAAAGCGCAGCCAATCCTCATTGCCTTGTTCTGAAAGAGCGGGGTCGTTTAACGATAATTGCGTCATGGCAGCCACCATACTATTTAACTAGTACAGCAGCATACCATAGGGCCGTCAAAATCAATAACGTCTCTGCCACTCGGCGTCGGTCAGCACCTTGGCCGGCCGGTGCGTCAGATAGCGGTAAAACGCATCGTAGGCCAGTACATTCTTGACGTAGCCGCGGGTTTCCGAGAACGGAATACTTTCGATGAACGCCACCGGATCGATACGCCCCGCGCTGTTGCCAAGCCAGGTGTTCACCCGCGACGGACCGGCGTTATAGGCGGCGCTCGACAGGATGCGGTTGCGACCGAACTGCTGATAGACCGACTCCAGATAGCGGGTACCGATGGTGATGTTGGTCTGCGGATCGAACAGCTGGCTCGGGCCGACGTAACCGGGAATATTGAACATCTGCACCGTATGCTGCGCGGTGCGCGGCATCACCTGCATCAGGCCGGTAGCGCCAACCGGCGACTGCGCCTTCGGATTCCAGGCGCTTTCCTGACGCGCTATCGCCATCGCGTAGCTGGTGGTGATCCCCTTGTCATCGGTGGCACGGCGGAACTCCTGCGGCCAGGCGACCGGGAAGCGCTCCTCCAGATGATCCCACAGCTTGCCGACGATGGTCGCCTGCACGCTCAGATCGGCCCATTTTTGCTCAAAGGCGTAGCGCGCCAGCGCCTCTTGTTCCGGCCGGCTGCGGCTGGCGACGTAAGAGCCCCACTCGCTGCGGGCCAGGTTGTCCATATTCCAGTACATCAGCTCGCGCACCCGAGCGACTTCCGGCCCGTTGGTCAGCGACGCGCGCGGCTTGGCTGCCACCGCCACCATCACCGGATAAGTGGCCTTCAGCTTCTGCGCCGCCACCATCGGATAGAAGCCGCGTTCGGTCATCAGGTTACGCAATATCTCCTCGCCTTCAGCGCGTTTCCCTTCGTCCATCAGCTGACTGGCGCGCCAGTAGCGCCACTCATCCTTGTTGCGCGACGCTTCCGGCAGGCGAGCCAGCCAGGTCGCGACACCTTGCCGATCGCCGTTGCCCAGCGCCATGCGTACCCGGCGCTCCAGCAGCGAAGGCGAACGGCTGCGCAGAATCACCTGATCGCGCCACTGCGCCTGTTCATAGGTAGCGTCACTGCCCATCAGGCGCCAGGCCACCGCCTCTTCCAGCCCCAGCCGCTCGTCATCGCTCATTTTCTGCAGCCGCGCGAGCGTCGGGATCATCGCCCGCGCGTTTTCCACATCCTGCCGCGCCAGGCGTTCAAAGGCGATGCCGGTGGCAGCGCGGGTGAAGTCGGTCGGCCCCACGCTGCGGGCGAAGGCTTCCACGGTGGTCGGATCGTTTTGCAAGCGCACCAGGGCGTTACCCATGGTTTGATAGTCGGCCGGCAGCTGGCTGTAAAGGTTGCTGACCAGCGAACTGTTGCCCTCTTTCAACGCCAGCTTCATGCGCGCCAGAATATCCAGCGGCGTCTGCTTGCCTGCGCCGCGCCAGACGCTGAACAGCCGATCGCAGGCGCCCGGCAGCGTTTTGCCGTTCAGCCACAGTTCGTCGGCGCCGCTCCAGGCCGCCTGCTGGTCGCCGGTGGCCCACTTGGCGTAGTAATAGTTGCAGCGCGCCGCCACCGGTTTGGGCGGCTGCGGGCTGAAGGCCAACAGGGTGCGCCAGTCTTCGCGCCGCGCCAGCTCATTGACGAAGCGTGGCGCCAGTGATTTCGCCGGCGGCAGCGTCGGGTTGCGCTTGATAAAGTCGTTCACCTCGGAGAACCCCGCCTGGCTCAGATCCTGTGTCAGCTCGCGGTATTCCAGGTAAGGATAAAGCGGGTAATCGCGCAGCGTCGGCATCAGCTGCGCCACCACATCCATCTGATTGCCGTCCCACGCCTGCTTGATCTGCTGGTAGCGCTGACGTTGCGCATCCAGAGAATCCGCCAGTGCCGCGCCTGAAAACGCCGTCAGGCACAGGCCCATTGCCAACAGCCGTCGCTTGTCCACCTTGACCATCCTCGCTCTTTCCTCACTGGTTGTACCGCGGGAGCCGCCCAGCTCCCCGGTGACCGCCGCGCCACGGCGCCACGGCGCCACGGGACAAAATAAAGCCGGGCGCATCACCCGAACGCAGATATCTACCATAGACAGCGCAATCGCTTATCCATTCAATACTGTAGAAGAAGAAGTGTATCGTCATGACTGGAGCCAGGTAAAAAACGTTTACTTTGGCTGACAAATCAGGCCGGCGGAATATTTCCGGCTACCGGATTTTTATTAGCTGCCTTGGCGCTTACTGGGGAAGTAAAATATTTTTTAATTATTAGCTATCACATTATTGCATTTATGAGATGACGCCGCCGTTGCGCAAATCACCTGACAGCTGGCCAAACGCGCCAACTTTGCAGAAAAGCGGTGGCAAACCCGGGTAGGCATTTTTATACTATCAAAAATAAGTAGGATAATTCCGAGAAAACAGCACATAAAGCGCCCAACGAAGGCATCTTATAATACAATCCGCGCCAATTATGGGTTAGATAGTGTTCATTAGGCAGTGCGACTGACAGCTTTCAGCAAAACGATTGTCCCTTCAAGCGGGCCGGATTTTTCCTTGTCAGGCCACGGCCTGCAGGCGGTGGATCAGGCCGGAATGGCGGGTGAAGATGGCGAATAAAACCGCGATAGCGATGCGTTGCGCAAAAAGCCCCGTGCCGGGCTTCCTTGACGCACGCCTGAATATCGGCCGCCTGCTGCTGATCGTGTTGTTGGTGCTGCTGACGTTGCCCGGACCTGCGCACGCCGCCGATGATCCCTATCAAAAGCGTACGCACGCCGTGACGACCGTGGTGGTCGGCATCATCAGCTACGCCCGCTGGTCGCGTGAGCCCAATCCGATCCGCTTGTGCGTGACCGCACCCACCCAGTATGCCGAAGGGCTGTTCGATCCGATCCTGCTGAGCGCGCCGCGTCCGATTAAAACCGAACGCGTACCGTTTGACAGCCCAACGTTGAGTACCGGCTGTGATGTCATCTATTTAGGGAACATCACCGCCGCGCAGAGACAAAATTTCATGCAGCGCATTTCCGGCAACTCCATTCTCAGCATCAGCGAGAACGATAGCGAATGCTCCGCCGGCAGCGCATTTTGCCTGCTTATCGATGGGGATCAGGCCAGTTTCAAGGTCAACCTGGACGCCCTGGCACGCAGCGGCGTGCGCGTCCACCCCAACGTGCTGCAGCTGGCACGCAAACAGGCGCCGCCGCTATGAGGCTGTTGCGTAGAAACCGTTCCGGTAATGCGCGCCCGACATTGGGCCGGGTGCTGCAGCGGGTGCATCTTGGGCTGGCGCTGATCGCCGTCGGCACCGCCGGCATCTTTCTGACGCTGGTGGCGCTGTTTGCGCTGCGCGCTTACGCCAACCACAACCTGCACCTGATCGCGCGCTCCATCAGCTATACCGTCGAGGCCGCCGTGGTGTTTGAAGACCGCACCGCCGCGCGTGAGGCGCTGATGTTGATCTCCTCCAACGAAGAGATCCTGGAGGCGCGCATTCTGGATAATAAAGGCAAGATGTTGGCCTGTTGGCGTCATCCCACCGACGGCCCGCTGCACGGCCTGGAGCAGATCGTCGCGCACTGGGCGCTGCCCGAGCCGGTCATCTTGCCTATCTCTCACGAGGGCAAACAGGTCGGCCAGGTCTGGTTGAGCGGCAACGGCGGCAGCCTGCTGCGTTTCCTGTTGCGCGGCCTGGTCGGCATGATCGCCTGCATGGTGCTCAGTACCTTATGCGCCCTGGTGTTATCGCGCCGCATGCTGGCCGGCATCGTCCGTTCGTTGGACGATATCGCCAACGTGGCGCACGCGGTGCGCCGCGATCGCACCTTCGGCCTGCGGGTGCCGTCGGCGCCGATCGCCGAGCTGCATGAGCTCAGCAACGATTTCAACGGCTTGCTCGACGAGCTGGAGGCCTGGCAGGCCCACCTGAAGCAGGAGAACGACTCGCTGGCCCACCGGGCGACGCACGACAGCCTGACCGGCTTGCCGAATCGCGCCTTCTTCGAAGGGCGGCTGAGCCGCGCCCTGGGCGATATCGCGCCACCGTCAAAATTGGCGGTGCTGTTTATCGACGGCGATCGCTTCAAGGAAGTGAACGACAGTTACGGCCACGCCGCAGGCGATGCGGTGCTGACCACCATTGCCGGACGCATTCGCGCGCAGCTGCGCGAGACCGATCTGGTCGCGCGTCTGGGCGGGGATGAATTCGCCGTGCTGCTGGCGCCGGTACACGGCACGGAAGATGTCCTGCAGATCGCTGACAACATCATCGACTGCATGACGCAACCGGTCATTTTGCCGAACGACGAGGCGATCATTACCTCTCTGAGTATCGGTATTGCGCTGTACCCTGATCACGCATCGACGCCTCAGGGTCTTTTGCACGAAGCTGACGATGCGATGTATCAGGCAAAGCATCGTTATAACGGAGGCTGGCGGCTGGCTATACATAAATAAGAGCCCCGGCTATAACACTTGAACTAGGGATTTTGACTATGATACAGCAACTGTTTAAAGGTCGTTTTTCACTGCTGACGATGGTGTTCGTCGCCCTGCTGGCGCTCGCCGGCTGCCAGAGCAAGCCGCAGGGCCTGACGCCCGAGCAGATCGCGCTGCTGCAATCGCAGGGCTTCAAGCTGACCGATAACGGCTGGGAGTTCGGCCTGTCGGATAAGGTGCTGTTCGGCAACAACATTGGCAAGCTGAACCCGGAAAGCACCGAGACGGTGCAGAAGATGGGCCGTGCGCTGCTGAGCGTCGGCATCACCAAGTTCCGCCTGGACGGCCATACCGACAACTACGGCGAAGACAGCTATAACGACCAGCTCTCCCTGCGCCGCGCCAATGCGGTGGCCGATCTGCTGGCCAGCGTCGGCATTCCGCGCGCCAATATCGAAACCCGCGGCATGGGCAAGCGCGATCCCGTTGCCGATAACCGCACCTCCAGCGGCCGCGCGGAAAACCGCCGCGTCGCGATCGTCGTCACGCCATAAGCCACCAATATGCGCCTTTATCGGCGCATAAACGGTTATACTTAGCGATCGCTGAGCGATGTCTGGGATCCGAGATCGAAACGGGCTACACTCATGCCGCCAGACATCCTATAAATACTGATATAGAGAGGCTTAGAGCAACGTGGCTCAATACGTCTATACCATGCACCGCGTCGGCAAGGTCGTACCGCCGAAGCGTCATATTTTGAAAAACATCTCCCTGAGCTTCTTCCCTGGGGCCAAAATCGGCGTACTGGGCCTGAACGGCGCCGGTAAGTCCACCCTGCTGCGCATCATGGCCGGCATCGATACCGACATCGAAGGGGAAGCGCGCCCACAGCCGGGCATCAAGATCGGTTACCTGCCGCAGGAGCCGCAGCTTAACCTCGAACACACCGTGCGTGAATCGGTGGAAGAAGCGCTGGCGGAAGTGGTCGGCGCGCTGAAACGCCTGGACGAAGTGTACGCGCTGTACGCGGAAGAAGGCGCAGACTTCGACAAGCTGGCCGCCGAACAGGGCCGCCTGGAAGAGATCATTCAGGCACACGACGGTCACAACCTCAACGCCCAACTGGAACGCGCCGCCGATGCGCTGCGCCTGCCGGACTGGGACGCCAAAATCGCCCACCTGTCCGGGGGTGAGCGCCGCCGCGTAGCGCTGTGCCGCCTGCTGCTCGAAAAACCGGACATGCTGCTGCTGGACGAACCGACCAACCACCTGGACGCCGAGTCCGTGGCCTGGCTGGAACGCTTCCTGCACGATTTCGAAGGCACCGTGGTGGCGATCACCCACGACCGTTACTTCCTGGATAACGTGGCCGGCTGGATCCTCGAACTGGACCGCGGCGAGGGCATTCCATGGGAAGGCAACTACTCTTCCTGGCTGGAGCAGAAAGACGCGCGTCTGGCGCAGGAAGCGTCCGCCGAAGCCGCTCGTCGCAAGTCGATCGAGAAAGAGCTGGAGTGGGTGCGTCAGGGTGCCAAAGGCCGTCAGTCCAAAGGCAAGGCCCGTTTGGCCCGCTTCGAAGAGCTGAACAACACCGAATACCAGAAACGCAACGAAACCAACGAACTGTTCATTCCACCTGGCGCACGCCTGGGCGATAAAGTGGTCGAAGTCAGCAACCTGCGCAAGTCCTACGGCGACCGCCTGCTGATCGACGACCTGTCGTTCTCGGTGCCGAAAGGGGCAATCGTCGGCATCATCGGCCCGAACGGCGCGGGTAAATCCACGCTGTTCCGCATGATGTCCGGTCAGGAACAGCCTGACTCCGGCAGCATCGTGCTGGGCGATACCGTCAAGCTGGCGTCCGTCGATCAGTTCCGCGACAGCATGGACGGCTCGAAAACCGTGTGGGAAGAAGTCTCCGGCGGGCAGGACATCATGCGCATCGGCAACACCGAGATGCCGAGCCGCGCCTATGTCGGCCGCTTCAACTTCAAGGGCGTCGATCAGGGCAAACGCGTGGGCGAGCTGTCCGGCGGTGAGCGTGGCCGTCTGCACCTGGCCAAGCTGCTGCAGGTTGGCGGCAACGTGCTGCTGCTCGATGAACCGACCAACGACCTGGATATCGAAACCCTGCGCGCGCTGGAAAACGCCCTGCTGGAATTCCCTGGCTGCGCCATGGTGATCTCGCACGACCGTTGGTTCCTCGACCGTATCGCCACCCACATCCTGGACTACCAGGACGAGGGCAAGGTGGAGTTCTTCGAAGGCAACTTCACCGAGTACGAAGAGTACAAGAAGCGTACGCTGGGCGCCGACGCGCTCGAGCCGCACCGCATCAAGTACAAGAAGATCGCCAAGTAATACCCCAGGCGCCGCATGCGGCGCCTTTTTTTATTCCCGCGCCAGCTCGCGCGCGTAGTCGTCAAACGCCGGGTGCTGCAGCACCACATCGATAAAACAGGCCAGCGCCGGGGAATTCAGCTTGCGGCTCGGGTAGACCAGATACAGCTCATTGCCCTCCGCGCGCCACGCCGGCAAGACTTCCACCAACAGCTTCTGCGCCACCACCTCGCGGCTGAGAAACGCCGGCAACAGCGTGATCCCCGCACCGGCGATAGCGCATTCACGCGCATACAGCAGGTTGTCGGTGGTGTGCGCCAGCGGCAGCTGCCAACGGTAGTAGTCGTCGCCACAGCGCAGGTTCCAGGCCGTCCAGGCGCGGTGGGCGATGCAGCGATGCTGCTGCAGCTGCTGCGGATGTTCGATCGGCGGATGCTGCGCCAGATAGGGCGGCGCCGCCAACAGATAGCGCGGCGCATACCCGAGACGGCGACCGATCAGCGAAGAATCCTGCGGCTTGCCGGTGCGCAACGCGGCGTCGAAGCCTTCCTGTACCAGATCCACCATGGCATCGGACACCGACACCTCCAGCGAAACGTCCGGATACTGGCGCTGAAAATCCGCCGCCAACCGCGCCACCAGGGTCGCCCCCAGCCCGGCGGGCGTCGAGATGCGCAGGCGGCCGCTCGGGTTATCGCGCAGCCGCTGCAGCGCCAGATCGGCGCGTTCGGCGGCGGACATCATCGCCTGACAATGTTCCAGATAGCGCTCACCGGCGAAGGTCAGGTTCAGCTGGCGCGTGGTGCGGTTGAGCAAGCGCAGCCCCAGCGTCTGTTCGAGCTGGCTGATGCGCTGGCTGACGCTGGATTTCGGCAATCCCACGCGCTGTGCGGCGGCGGTGAAGCTGCCACACTCCGCCACCAGCGCGAACAGCGCCATGTCCTGCAGCTGTTTGAATTCCATTGTTCACCTTAAACGAACACTCAGTTAGATATTGTCCATCTTATCACCCCACTGCCGCGGGTCTACACTGGGGGCATCATTTGAAAGGAGTACAATCATGTCGATAAAAGCCATTGCCGTAGACCCGCAGAACCCCGCCGGTTTCATCGAAATTTCACCGGAGATGCCGGTTCCCGGCCAGTACGATCTGCTGGTGGAGGTGAAAGCCGTGTCGGTCAACCCGGTGGACACCAAAGTGCACGCCGGTCTGCAGAAAAGCGGCCTGCAGCAGCCGCGCATCCTCGGCTGGGACGCCAGCGGCATCGTGGTGGGCGTGGGCAGCGGCGTCAGCGGCTTCAAGCCCGGCGATGAAGTCTGGTACGCCGGCGACATCACCCGCCCCGGCAGCAACAGCAGCCACCAGCTGATCGACTCACGCATCGCCGCGCACAAGCCGCGCAGCCTGAACTGGGCCGAGTCCGCCGCGCTGCCGCTCACCGCCCTCACCGCTTGGGAGGCGCTGTTCGAACATCTGAACATTCAGCATGCGCCGGAGCACAAGACGCTGTTGATCATCGGCGGCGCCGGCGGAGTCGGCTCGCTGGCCATTCCGCTGGCCGCATTGCGCAGCAAGGTAAAAGTGATCGCCACCGCCTCAAGGCCGGAATCCGCCACCTGGTGCCGTGAACGCGGCGCCGATCTGGTGGTGGACTACCGCGATCTGAAGGGCAACCTGGCGCAGCACGGCATCGAGCAGGTGGATTACATCCTGTGCCTGAACGATACCGACGGCCACTGGCCGGCGATGGCCGAGCTGGTCGCGCCGCTGGGCCATATCTGCACCATCGTCGAGAACGCGCAGCCGTTGGATCAAAACGCGCTGAAGCTGAAAAGCGCCGCGCTGCACTGGGAATTCATGTTCACCCGCAGCATGTTCACCACCCCGGACATCGCGCAGCAAGGCAAGATCCTGCAGCAGATGGCGCAGTTGCTGGACGAAGGCAAGCTAAGCACCACGCTGAGCGAAACCCTGCACGGGCTGTCGGTAGACACGCTGACCGCCGCGCATCAACAGCTGCTCGGCGGCCATATGCAAGGCAAGCTGGTTATCGCTTACTAAGCCTGAATCGCGGCGGCGCCCTGCGCCGCCGTTACTGCGGACGAACGAAGCCGACGCACAGCGTCTGCTCGTCGGCATGCGGATCGGCGCGGAACGTCAGCGTCTGCTGCCAATCGAGGCGCATCTTCGGCCAGTGGGCCAACTCACCGCCGAAGTCGCTGTGTGCGCAGTCCTCGCCCAACCGGCCGAACAGGGCGACGCCGTGCTGCGCAATCTGCGGATAGCTGATGTTGACGTTGTAGATATTCGGGCGCGTATGATTGGACCAGCGCGTAATGGTCTGCGGCCGGGAACCGGCGTACACCGTCATCCACTGCGACAGGTATTCGCCGCCGACGTAGCGTAGATCGACGCCATACCGCTCCTGCCACTGCCGCTCCACCCCGGCGCTGAACGCCTTGATACCCACCATTTTCTGGCCGGCGTTGCGTACGTTGCCCAGCATCACCGCGGCATACCCCAGATAGACCGCCAGCGCCGCGCACATCAGCCCAATGGTCGCCGCACGCAGCGAACGCACCGGCGGCTGGCGTACGCAGCCGACCAGCAGCGCAGGCGCCAGCATGAAGAACGGCTGCAGCCATTCGGTCAGCCGGCCCCCGACGTTGAAAGAGAACCAGAAGGTGATGATGCCGAGCGGCAACAGGTAGACCCACAGCAGCACCCGCATCGGCAACGCCGCTGGCCAGGCCAGCACCGCCCCGCTGCGCCGCAGGATCGCCCACAGCACCAGCGACGGATAGAACACCAGCAACAGCGACTGCAGCATATCGAGGTTGAGCTGCATCTTGATCTGCGAATCCACCCACTTGAAGGCGGCGAAGTCGTGGTTCCACAGCCAGAACAGGTTCGGCAGCACCAGCGCCAACCAGATCGCCACCGCCAGATAGAACTGCGGCTGGCGATAGCAGCGGCGGATCTGCGGTACGAACAGCGTCGACAGCGCCGCGAAATAGACGAAGGCAAAGGTCGAGTATTTTGCCATCATCGCCAGACCGGCCACCAACGCGAAGGCCGGCCACCAGTTGGCCGAACGCGAGATCGCCAGGTGGAAGAACAGCGCCATCCACGGCCACAGCATCACCAACAGGTAGTTGTCGTTGTAGGGAATAATGTCGAAATTGATGATACCGGACAGGTTGAGCGTCAGCAGCGCCATCCAGGCCAGCGAGGTGCTGCCGCTCAGGCGCCGCGCCAACAGCCAGACGCCTAACATGCCGATGGCAATGGCGATGAAGTGCCCGCCATACCAGTAAACGTTCAGCGGAAGCCACGATAGCCAGATCGCCGGCTGCATCGCCGCACCGACCAGCCAAGGATTTTTCGGTGAGCCCCACTCGCCGTTGAGGCCCCAGTTGAGCGCCTCGACGGCGTCGTAAGGCAGGGTAGGATCGAGATGAACAGTCAGCAGCGTCCAGGCTGCGGCATAGCAGACCAACCAGAGAGCGAGTAAGCGATAAGACATGTCTTCTTCTAAGCGTTATTGTAAAGAAAATCTTAACCTAGTCGCTGTCGAATGAACCATGTTTAAACAAGCCGTTAAATGTGCGCCCAGGTGGGGTTTATGCCGCCGCAACCGCACATTCCGCTAATTTTGCTCATCCTGCGGCGTGGCGATGGGCGGGCGCATTCGCCAAGCGGCCGGCGTCCGCCGCCAGCAGCTGCTGCACCAGCTCGACGCAGCGCAGGAAACGCTCTTCGTAATCGCTAGATTCAACGTGCACGTACTCGATGTTGTTGGCGCGCAACATCTCCTCCAGCAGGCGCTGGAACGCCAGGCGATCGGCGGTGCTGCCGAGGCTGCGCAGGCCGTCCGCCACCCACGGCGTGTTGTTTTCCAGCAGGATCACCAGATCGAAACGGTATTCGTCGATCAGCGCCTGCACGAAGGGGTGTTCACGCCCTTCGTACTTTTTGCAAAACGCCTGCGTAGTCACGAAATCGGTATCGATAAACGCCACCTTGTTGGCGTACTTGACCGCGAAATCCACGTATTGCGCCTGCCCGAGGGCAATTTTGTCGTAGTCGGAATACTGCAGCGCCATCTCGTCGCCGCCAAGGTGCGAAAACACATAATCGCGGCCATATTCCCAGGCGCTGGTGGTGTTGAAGATGTTGGCCAGCTTGTTGACCAGCGTCGACTTGCCGCTCGACTCGCCGCCGAGGATCGCCACGGTGCGCACGAAGAACGGCTTCACCTCGGTCGGGATGTAGTCCCAATAGCGGAACGGATCCTGGCGGATCTGATTGCCGCTGATGTTCATGAACGAACGCTCGGGATCGACCAAGATGGTTTCGATGCCCAGATGCTCGCGGTAGCGAGGCGCATCCTGCGCTTCGCTGGAATAGATGAAGCTCGGCACGATGCCCTTCTGTTCCATAAAGGCCTTCATGCCGTCACTCCACACGTTCCACCCATGTGGATAGGGCTCGATCCCCTGCTCGTCGAACGAGTGGATATGGATGTTTTTCTGGTACTTGAAGGTCTGCAGCAGCCAGCGCAGGCGATCGCTGACCGTCGGCTGTTGCGACATCGAACTGTTCTCGAACAGCTCGCGATCGCGCGGCTCGTCATGGCACAAGATAACGTGCAGCTCGTCCACCTGGCTGCAGGCGCGCTGGATCAGGTAAATGTGGCCGGTGTGCAGCGGGTAAAATTTACCAAACACCACGCCGACTTTAAGCTCTTTACGCGGGAACTCCAGCCCGAGAAAACGGTGCAGCGCCTCGAGCTTTTGCGCGCTCGGGCTTTTGATCTTGTCGTTCAACAGCTGGCTGAGATAGCCTTTGGTCATGCCGCTGGCATCCGCCACCTGCTGCAAAGTACAGCCCTTTTGCTTAATGGACGTCTTCAGGTAATCAAATTGCGGCATGGCCACCTCCGTTTAGTATGCTAAACAAAATAGCATATCTTTCTCGCCGTCGGCGACATTAATAAAACTCTTCCAGCACGTCCAGCGCGTCCGCCAGCTTCTTGACCCCGAACACCTGCATGTTGGCCGGCGGCTTCTTCGGCATGTTGCCGTGCGGCACGATGGCGCGCTTGAAGCCGTGCTTGGCCGCTTCGGAGATGCGCTCCTGGCCGCTCGGCACCGGGCGAATCTCCCCCGCCAACCCCACTTCGCCGAACACCACCAGATCGTTCGGCAGCGGCCGATCGCGCAGGCTCGAAACCAGTGACATCAGCAGCGCCAGATCGGCGCTGGTCTCGCTGACTTTCACCCCGCCGACCACGTTGACGAACACGTCCTGATCGGACATCTGCAGCCCGCCGTGCCGGTGCAGCACCGCCAGCAGGATCGCCAACCGGTTTTGCTCCAGGCCCACCGCCACGCGGCGCGGGTTGGACATCATCGAGTGATCCACCAGCGCCTGGATCTCCACCAGCAGCGGCCGGGTACCTTCCCACACCACCATCACCGAGCTACCGGAGGTGACTTCGTCGCCGCGGCTGAGGAAGATCGCCGAAGGGTTGCTGACTTCGCGCAGCCCCTGTTCGGTCATGGCAAACACGCCCAGCTCGTTGACCGCGCCGAAGCGGTTCTTGTGGCTGCGCAGAGTGCGGAAGCGGGAATCGGCGTCGCCATCCAGCAGCACCGAACAGTCGATACAGTGTTCCAGCACTTTCGGCCCGGCCAGCGAGCCGTCTTTGGTGACGTGGCCGACCATGACGATCGCCACGCCGCGCGTCTTGGCGAAGCGCGTCAGATAGGCGGCGGTTTCCCGCACCTGCGCCACGCTGCCCGGCGAAGACTGAATGTCCGCCATGTGCATCACCTGGATCGAGTCGATCACCATCAGCTTCGGCTGTTCCTGCTCGGCGATCAGGCAGATCTGCTCGATGCTGGTTTCCGACAGCATGTTCAGGCCGCCAGTTGGCAGCCCCAGACGGTGGGCGCGCATCGCCACCTGCTGCAGCGACTCCTCGCCGGTGACGTACAGGGTTTTCATCTGTTCGGACAATTTACACAGCACCTGCAGCAACAGGGTGCTCTTGCCGGCGCCGGGGTTGCCGCCGATCAGAATGGCGCTGCCGGGCACCACGCCGCCGCCCAGCACGCGGTCGAACTCGAGAAAGCCGGTGGTGAAGCGCGGCAGCGCCTCAAGGCTGATTTCCGACAGCTTCTGTACCTTGCTGACGCCGGCATCACCGGCATAACCGCTGAGGCGATCGTTGCGCGCCGCTGCGGGCGACGCGGCCAAACGCACTTCCGTGATGGTGTTCCAGGCATGGCAGGCGCTGCACTGCCCCTGCCAACGCGGATAGTCCGCCCCGCACTCATTGCACACAAATGCCCGTTTTACCGCTTTTGCCACGTCTTACCTCAATCTGTCGTTATCGCACTTCGTGTTTCAGGCTGCCGGTGAGAATACACAGCACGCCCATCAGATCCGCATGCCGGATCGCCACCTGCGCTTTTTCATACACTTTCGGTTTGGCGTGGAAGGCTATGCCCAACCCCGCCGCCTGCATCATTTTCAAATCGTTGGCGCCGTCGCCGATGGCCACGGTTTGCGCCAGCGGGATCTCCAACTTCTCCGCCAGCCGCAGCAGCGTGTCGGCTTTGAACTGCGCGTCCACCACCGGCCCCAGCACTTCGCCGGTCAGCTTGCCGTCGCGGATCTCCAACTCATTGGCCGCCGCCGCCACCAGCCGCAGCCGGTTGCGCAGGTATTCGGCATAGTAGGTGAAGCCGCCGGAGGCGATCGCCACATGCCAGCCCATCGCCTGCAGCTTGCCCACCAGGCTGGTCAGCCCCGGCATCAGCGGCAGCTCGTCGCGCACCTGCTTGAGGATGTTGGCGTCGGCCCCTTTGAGCGTGCCGACGCGCTGGCGCAGGCTGGCGGTAAAGTCCAGCTCGCCGCGCATCGCGCGTTCGGTGACTTCCGCCACCTGCTCGCCGACGCCTGCCAGCTTGGCGATCTCATCGATGCACTCGATCTCGATCGCCGTCGAATCCATGTCCATCACCAGCAGCCCCGGCGTGCGCAGGTGCGGGATCTTGCCGAGCGGCGCCACGTCCAGCCCGCTCTCCGCCGCCAGCAGCTTGGCGCGCGGCGTTAACGTGCCCGCCAGGCGCACCACCTGATAATCGTCCACGCCCCAGGCGGTGACGATCACCATCGCCGCGCCCAGCTTGCGTTGGAATTGCGTAATGCGCGCCTTGTCCAGCTTCCTGCCGTATAACAGCCACCCGGTATTGCCCGCCCGGTAGTCCAGCGGCATCACTTCGTCGCCGCTGAGCGAAAGGGGAAGACCCGGCCATTGGGAGATCTCCGCCGGAAGATCGCAATAGGTCAGACTGTTTGACATCATTGACTCCTGAATGGACAAAAACGCTGCATGATAAAACGACGCATCAAGCTATCCTATCGCCAGCGGTTCTGGCAACATAAAGTGTCCCCGATGCCCAAGGAACCTGCATGGCTCGCGCTAAACTGAAATTTCGCCTGCACCGCACCGCTATTATCCTGATTTGCCTGGCTTTGCTGGTGCTGCTGATGCAGGGCGCCTCTTATTTTAGCCTGAGTCACCAAATGGCGCGATCCGAGCAGGTTGAAGAGTTGGCGCAGACGCTGACCAAACAGGTCGCCTACAGCCTGGCGCCGCTGCTGGACGACGACGGCAACACCCCGCGCATCGACGCCATCCTCAAGCAGCTCACCGATCACAGCCGCATTCTCGACGTCAGCGTGTATCAGCTGGACGGCACGCTGGTCTCCCACGCCGGGGAACAGATAAGTATACGCGATCGCCTGTCGCTCGACGGCAAACGCGCCGGCAGCTACTTCAACCACCAGTTGGTCGAATCCATTCAGGGCAAAGACGGCCCGATCGGCTTTATCCGCATCACCCTCGACACCCACGTGTTGGCGACCGAATCCAAGCAGGTGGACAACACCACCAACCTGCTGCGCCTGATGATCCTGCTGGCGCTGGCGATCGGCATCATTCTGGCGCGCACTCTGCTGCAACATCGCCGCAGCCGCTGGCAGCAGTCGCCGTACCTGTTGACCGCCAACACGCCGTTGGCAGAGGGCAATACGGTGGAAGACGACGAAGAGGATGCGCCGGAGAAAAAACAGGAAACGCCGAAGAAGGGGTAACTCAGGCCAGGCGTTGAATGCGCTCGTGCAGCTTCTGCAGTTGCACCAACATTTGCTCGGCAATCGCCCGGAACGCCTCGCTGATGTCGTCATGTTGCGCCGTTCGCCGCCAGAACTCGAGAGCCAATAGCTCCGCTTGCCGCCAGACGGCGCCGCTCACCTCGTTGCTCAAACGGATCTCCACCGCGTCGCGGCGCAGATTACCGCTGCTTGCCGGGGCAAAAGCCATCGGCAACATATCATACAAAGGCGCCAACATGACCGGCCGCTGGGTTATTCGCAAGAACGACAGGTTGCCCTGGTGCATATCGCTGTTGGCGATCAACCGGCCAAAGGCCCAATACAGGGCAATCCGTTGGTAGACTGAGTGATTGATCACCCCTTGCTGCAATAGCCGCTCGGCGGCCACGACCCAGTTAGCGTGGCCGCTGCCGCTGAACTCGGCATCCAGCGCCTCCAGCGACACCATCGCTACCCGCCCTTCTTCACCGATGCGATCAAAGCGCTCTACCTCTAAAAAGCATTGCCGGTCGGCGCCGAACAGGATTTGCGCCGATGCGGCAGGCAATCCCGCAGCGGCGACCGTCTGCAACGCCAGCGACTCGGCGATCAGCAAATCGCTCCAGCGCTGTGCAATGACATGCGTCGGCGCCAGGCTGAACTTCACCAACACATGCGCGCGGCGCCCAGGCGCCAGCTCAGCATAAGCGGCAAATTTGGGTTGCTCGCCACCGGCGGAAGAGCCCACCAGTTCCCCGGCCAGCGCCTGGACAGACAATGCGGCGTAACGCTCGGTTTTATCTTCCACCGTGATGGCGACGGCAGTATCCCGCATTAACCAACGCTGATAGCTGTCGGCACCAGGCAGCAGATCGCCGGTTATGTCCTCGCCATAACGGCAGAGCGCCAACAAGCGTTGACCTTCATCCCATCGCCGCACATCCTCCGGCAAATTCAACTCGCGCGCCGCTGCTTTTCCCCAGGCTCGCCCGAGAAAGCCAATCGGCCGCAGGTCGTTTAAATACCATGGCATGCCGTCATAAAGCTGCCACTCTCCGCTGCGCTCATCGCACACCGCACAGTTATCGGCAGGATACAGCGGGCAAAGTGTGGCAAACAGGTGCGCCTTACCCCGTTCATCAACCCGATACAGCGGAAACTGCCTCTCACCGCCGATCCCGCGCCGCAATACATAGCGCGTCGCCTTACCTTTACCGAGGATCAATACTGCGCCCGCCAGTTCGCGGATACGGCGCGATAGCGTCGGCTGGCTGATGCCTAACGCTTCTGTCAGTTGACGAGCCGTAGCCGGCCCATGACGCAAAACTTGTTCAACGGTGATCATCGGATGAATAGATTGGTGAATAGATTGATAAAGGAAGTAATAGCGTTAAACGGCAGAAAGGTAAAGCGTTAGCCAAAACTGGCCAAGCGGGATGAATAGATTGACGGGCGGGCGCCATGATGACGCCCGCCGGGGTATTACGCTTTGTCGCCCAGCAGCACGGATTCCAGCGCGATAACGATCATTTCGTTAAAGGTGGTCTGGCGTTCCGCCGCCGTGGTCGCTTCGTGACGCAGGATGTGGTCGGACACGGTGCAGATGGTCAGCGCCTTACAGCCGAACTCTTCGTACAGCTCCGCCGCCACGCCGTAGATGCCGGCCGCTTCCATTTCCACGCCCAGGATGCCGTACTTCTTCATCACCTGGAACATGTCCGGATCCGGCGTGTAGAACAGATCGGCGGAGAAGATGTTGCCCACTCGCGCCGGGATGCCCTGCGCCGCCGCCGCGTCGACCGCGTTGCGCACCATGTCGAAGTCGGCGATCGCCGCGTAGTCGTTGTCCTTGAAGCGCAGACGGTTCACCTTGGAGTCGGTGCACGCGCCCATGCCGATCACCACGTCACGCAGTTTGATATCGTCACGCACCGCGCCGCAGGAGCCTACGCGAATGATCTTCTTCACACCGAACTCGGCGATCAGCTCGCGCGCATAGATGGAGCAGGACGGGATGCCCATGCCGTGGCCCATTACGGAGATGCGGCGGCCTTTGTAGGTGCCGGTGAAGCCCAACATGCCGCGCACGTTGTTCACTTCCACCGCGCCTTCCAGGAAGGTTTCGGCGATGTATTTTGCACGCAGCGGATCGCCCGGCATCAGTACTACGTCAGCGAAATCACCCATCTCAGCATTAATGTGCGGCGTAGCCATAATTTTCTTCCTTTAGAAATCTTATTTAATAAAAACGTCAAACATCTAAGCCTTGAATTTCGAGTTGCAGCCAGGCAGCTAGCGGGTGAATCCCCAGGAGCTTACTTGAGTAAGTGACTGGGGTTCACGCGTGAAGCTAACAACGCTGCGGCTTGAAAGACAGGGCTTAGAACATGCTCTTACCGTAATCCATCGGCGACAGGCCAAAGTAATTGGCGACGGTCTGGCCGATGTCGGCGAAGGTCTCGCGGTGGCCCAGTGAGCCCGGCTTCACTTTCGGGCCGTAAACCAGCACCGGGATATGTTCGCGGGTGTGGTCGGTGCCCGGCCAGGTCGGGTCGCAGCCGTGGTCGGCGGTGAAGATGATGATGTCTTCGTCTTTCACCAGCTTCAGCAGCTCCGGCAGGCGGCGGTCGAACAGCTCCAGCGCGGCGGCGTAGCCCGCCACGTCGCGGCGGTGGCCATAGGAGGAGTCGAAGTCCACGAAGTTGGTGAACACGATGGTGTTGTCGCCGGCCTTTTCCATTTCAATCAGGGTCGCGTCGAACAGCGCGTCAATGCCGGTCGCCTTCACCTTCTTGGTGATGCCGACGTTGGCGTAGATGTCGGCGATTTTACCGATCGACACCACTTCACCGCCCTTCTCGTCCACCAGCTTTTTCAGCACGGTCGGCGCCGGCGGCTCTACCGCCAGATCGTGGCGGTTGCCGGTGCGCTGGAAGTGGCCCGGCTTGTCGCCGACGAACGGACGCGCGATCACGCGGCCGATGTTGTACCCGCCTTCGGTCAGCTCTTCACGCGCGATTTCGCACAGCTCGTACAGGCGATCCAGGCCGAAGGTTTCTTCATGACAGGCGATCTGGAACACCGAGTCGGCGGAGGTATAGAAAATCGGCTTGCCGGTTTTCATGTGCTCTTCGCCCAGTTGATCGAGGATCACGGTGCCGGATGAGTGGCAGTTGCCCAGGTAACCCGGCAGCTTGGCGCGTTCGACCAGTTTGTCCAGCAGTGCCTGCGGGAAGCTGTTGTGCTCGTCCTTGAAGTAGCCCCAGTCGAACAGCACCGGCACGCCGGCGATTTCCCAATGGCCCGACGGTGTGTCTTTACCGGAAGAGAGTTCGCTGGCGTAAGCGTAAGCGCCGATGATGTCGGCGTTGCGGTCCAGCCCCTGCGGGAAGTTGCCGGTGGACTCTTCCGCCGCTTTGCCGAGGCCCAGACGGCTCAGGTTAGGCAGCGTCAGCGGCCCCTGGCGGCCCACGTTGGCCTCACCGCGCGCGCAAACCTCGGCGATGTGGCCCAGGGTGTCGGAACCCTGGTCGCCAAAACGTTCGGCGTCTTCGCTGGCGCCGATGCCGAAGGAGTCCAATACCATAATAAATGTGCGTTTCATCTGTGCTCTCCTGCGTGTTCTCACGCTTTGGACGGCCGCGAAAAAGCCGCGGCCGTTCCTGATTCTTGGGTTATTCCGTGATGCGCTTATACACCACCGGCGTCGTCTCCGGCGCCTTGTCGCTCAGCGTCATTGCGCTGCGCACCGCATCGGCCGCCTGCTGCCAGCCCTCTTCATCGTTGGCGTGGATCATCGCCAGCGGCTGCTGGGCATCCACTTTCTCGCCCAGGCGCGCCACCTCGGTCAGGCCAACGCTGTAGTCGATGGCGTCGCTCGCCCGGCGACGGCCGCCGCCCAGCGAAACCACCGCCATACCCAGCGCGCGGGTATCCATGGCGCTGATGATGCCCGGAGTTTCAGCATACACCGGCTTGCTCAGCGTTGCCGCCGGCAGATAGCTATCGTAGCGTTCGACGAAGTCTATCGGCCCCTGCTGCGCCGCCACCATGCGGCCAAACACCTCCGCCGCCTTGCCGTTGTCCAGCACCGCCTGCAGTTTGGCGCGCGCGTCGGCCTCGTCTTGCGCCAGGCCGCCGGACAGCAGCATTTCCACACACAGCGCCAGCGTCACTTCCAGCAGGCGCGGGTTGCGGTATTCGCCGGTCAGGAAACGCACCGCTTCGCGCACTTCCACCGCGTTGCCGGCGCTGGAGGCCAGCACCTGGTTCATGTCGGTCAGCAGCGCGGTGGTCTTGCAGCCCGCGCCGTTGGCCACGCCGACGATCGCCTGCGCCAAGTCCTGCGACAGCGCATAGGTCGGCATAAAGGCGCCGGAGCCGACCTTCACGTCCATCACCAGCGCATCCAACCCTTCCGCCAGCTTCTTGGCCAGAATGGAAGCGGTGATCAGCGGGATCGAATCCACAGTGGCGGTGATGTCGCGGGTGGCGTAAAAACGTTTGTCCGCCGGCGCCAGCGAGCTGGTCTGGCCGATGATCGCCACGCCGACGTCCTGAATGATTTTGCGGAAGGCGTTATCGTCCGGGAAAATATTGAAGCCCGGAATGGCTTCCAGCTTGTCCAGCGTGCCGCCGGTATGCCCCAGGCCGCGGCCGGAGATCATCGGCACATAGCCGCCGCAGGCCGCCACCATCGGGCCGAGCATCAGCGAGGTCACGTCGCCCACGCCGCCGGTCGAATGCTTGTCGACGATCGGGCCGTTCAGCGCCAGACTCTTCCAGTCCAGCACGGTGCCGGAATCGCGCATCGCCATGGTGAGCGCCACGCGCTCCGGCATGCTCATGTCATGGAAATAAATGGTCATCGCCAGCGCGGCGATCTGCCCTTCCGACACCACGTTGTCGCGAATGCCGTTGATGAAAAAGCGGATTTCCGCTTCGCTTAACGGCTGGCCGTCGCGTTTTTTACGAATAATTTCTTGAGCCAGGAACAAGGCATCCCCCTGTGTCGCCGAGAGTCGGTGCAGACGGGCGCGCCTGGCGCCCGCCAACGAAATCGATCAGTAGCCGCCGCCGGCGGTCTGGGTCTGGTGGCCCAGCGCGGTCAGCAAGCTGGCCAGCAGGCTGGAAGCGCCAAAGCGGAAATGCCGCGCATCGGCCCACCCTTCGCCCAGAATACGATCGGCAAGTTGCAGATAATGCAGCGCGTCTTCCGCGGTGCGCACGCCGCCGGCCGGCTTGAAGCCCACGGTCTTCGCCACGCCCAGATCGCGGATCACCGACATCATCAGCTCGGCGCTCTCCAAAGTGGCATTGACCGACACCTTACCGGTGGAGGTCTTGATAAAGTCCGCCCCGGCCTTGATGGCAATCTCGGACGCCTTGCGGATCAGGTCGGCCTGCTTCAGCTCACCGGTTTCGATGATCACTTTCAGCAGCACGTTGGCCGCCTGACAAGCCTGCTTGCACTGTTTCACCAGCTCGAAGCCGACCTGTTCGTTGCCGGCGATCAGCGCGCGGTAAGGGAACACCACGTCCACTTCATCCGCGCCATAGGCGATGGCCGCGCGGGTTTCCGCCAGCGCGATGTCGATATCGTCGTTGCCATGCGGGAAGTTGGTCACGGTGGCGATACGGATATCCGGCGTGCCTTGCTCGCGCAGCGCCTTGCGCGCTACCGGAATAAAACGCGGGTAGATACAGATGGCCGCCGTGTGGCCGGCCGGGCTGTTGGCCTGACGACAGAGGGCGATCACTTTCTCGTCGGTGTCATCATCATTCAGCGTGGTTAAATCCATCAGGTTCAGCGCACGTTGCGCTGCTGCGGTTAATTCGGTCATAAAACTCTCCAACTGAGTACCTGGGTGTTGGCGAGCGGACTTGGTTCCATGAAGATAGCGCAGGGGAACGGCGTTCCCGCGGCGGCAACTGAGATCCTTCTCACCGCACATGGCCACCCGCCTTGCGGCCGGCCAGTAATAGCTATTTGAACACGAATGCCAAGGGCGATTCGCGTTCATCGTCACACTATATGAAATAGCACTGTAACAGACCGGAATTATATGTGAAGAGCATCACAAAATAACGCGATATCGTTCACAAATTCGCTAAAGAAGCGGCTGAAGATCGCGGGTGCGGCAAGCACCCGCGTTGCTTAGAGTATAGGCGGAGTCCCGCGATCGGTCGCGCCGTCGCGGGCTCCGGGATGGCTTACAGCGCCAGGAAGAAACCGGCGATGGTGGCGCTCATCAGGTTGGACAGCGTGCCCGCCGCCACGGCCTTCAGACCGAAACGCGCGATGTCGTGGCGACGGTTGGGCGCCATGCTGCCCAGACCGCCCAGCAGGATCGCCACCGAGGAAAGGTTGGCGAAGCCGCACAGCGCGAAGGAAATGATCGCCTTGGTGTGGGTCGACAGGACCTGCAGGCCTTCCGCCGCCACCACGTCGTCCGGACGCAGATAGGCGCCGAAGTTCATGTAAGCGACGAACTCGTTGACGATGATCTTCTGGCCGATAAACGAACCGGCGGTCATCGCTTCGCTCCACGGCACGCCGATCAGGAAGGCGATCGGCGAGAACACCCAACCGAGGATCAGTTCAAGCGACAGCTGCGGATAATCGAACCAGCCGCCGATACCGCCGAGAATGCCGTTAAGCAAGGCGATCAGCGCGATAAACGCCAGCAGCATCGCACCGACGTTTAGCGCCAGCTGCATGCCGGAAGCCGCGCCGGAAGCCGCCGCGTCGATCACGTTGGCCGGACGATCTTCTTCGGCGATCAGCTTCATCGCATCGTCTTTATCGTGGGTCTGCTCGGTTTCCGGCACCATCAGCTTGGCGAACAGCAGTCCGCCCGGCGCGGCCATGAAGGACGCGGCGATCAGGTATTCCAGCGGCACGCCCATCTGCGCGTACCCTGCCAGCACCGAACCGGCTACCGAGGCCAGGCCACCGCACATCACGGCGAACAGTTCTGACTGGCTCATGGTGGCGATATACGGGCGCACCACCAGCGGCGCTTCGGTCTGGCCAACGAAAATGTTGGCGGTCGCCGACAGCGATTCGGTGCGCGAGGTGCCCAGCAGCTTGTGCAGGCCGCCGCCCAGCACGCGGATCACCAACTGCATGATGCCGAGGTAGTACAGCACCGCAATCAGCGAGGAGAAGAACACGATCACCGGCAGAACGCGCAGCGCGAATACGAAGCCGCCGCCGCCGAACACCTCGAACATCTTGTCGGACACCAGCCCACCGAAAATGAACGAAATGCCCTGATTGCCGTAGGCGATAACGTTTGCCACGCCGTTAGACATACTGCCGAGGATGCTGCGGCCCAGCGGCACGTACAGCACCAGCGCGCCGATGCCGATCTGGATGATGAACGCCCACACGACGGTGCGCAGTTTGATGGCCCGGCGGTTGCTGGAGAGCAGCACCGCAATGGCGATCAGCACTGCCATGCCGACCAGACTCATGATGAGTTGCATGCAAAGTTTCCCTGTTGCAAAAAATAAAATACATCCCTGCTCATGAAGAGAGGTTTGCTATTGGAGAGTTTCGGGGGGGATTATACTGAGCGAGGTCACCCTCGCACCGATTTATGTCACAAATGTATACAACGAGACGCAAATGAAAATCCTATAACGTGACACAAGTCACGTTATAAACCCATCAATCCGGCATGGCGAACAGTGCCTGAGTATTGCGTTGCAGGTGGGCGGCGATCTCGTCGGCCGGTTCCGGCCGCAGTTCGCACAGCGTTTGAAACACCTCGGCGGCGCGTTCGGGGCGATTCGGCTGCCCCTGATAGCCGGCCAGCGGCATGTCCGGCGCATCGGTCTCCAGCAGCAGCGCTTCAAGCGGCAGTTGCGCCATCACGCCGCGCGTTTTCTGCGCCCGCTCATAGGTGATGGTGCCGCCCACGCCGATGTAATAGCCGAGGCGGATAAAGGCCTGCGCCTGCGACAGGCTGCCGGCGAAGCCGTGCACCACGCCGCGACGCGGCAGCTGCATGCGCCGCAGCGCCGCGGCCAGCTGATCGTGAGTGCGGCGCGAGTGCAGGATCACCGGCAGGTCATGCTGCTTCGCCAGCTTCAGCTGGGCCAGCAGCACGCTTTGCTGGCGCTCGAACTGCGGGTTGTCCATATACAGATCGAGCCCGATCTCCCCCACCGCCACCAGCTTGCGCGGCCGTTCGGCCAGCAGCGTCGCCAGCTGCTCCAACTGCGGCTCATGGTGCTGCGCGATATACAGCGGGTGCAGCCCCAGCGCGGCGAACAGCGGCGCGTGATCCTGCGCCAGCCGCAGCACCCGGGCAAAGCGATCGGCGGTGACCGTCGGGACGATGATGCGCTGCACGCCGGCGCTTGCCGCCCGCGTCAGGCTCTCGGCCTCATGCCCGGTAAAGGGCGGAAAATCGAAATGGCAGTGAGTATCGGTAAAGGCGTAACTCACAGCGCGCCCCCTTCACCCGGCGGCAAATCACCCGGCAGAATGATCTTCGGCGCCGCTACCGCGGCCTCCGGCTGCGCGCCCAGATCGGACGGCATGACGATATCGGTCACGATCGGCGAAGGCATTCTGACGTTCTCCGGCTGGATCAGACGGCGCGACAGCGCTTTTTGCACCTTGATGCCGTCCGGCTCCGGCTGCGCCATCCACTGGCCGACGGTGGCCAGGAAGTAACGGCCGCAGCGGCGCCCCAGGTGATAATCCTGATTGAGCGACCCGAGTCGGCTGCCCAGCGCATTGCTGGCCAGCGGCTTCGGCGGAAAGATTTCGAAGATGCGCAGCTTGCCCGGCGGCTTCTCGATAAAGCGCTGGATGCGGTGATAGCTTTGCTCGTGATGCTGCAGGATACGCACCATCTGCTGCAGGCTGCTGTCGCTCAGCCAGTGCTCCATGCGCTTCATCCACTGCGGGGTGTAGTACATCTGCGAGGGCACGGTGCGGATCACCACGATGGTGTCGGCGCCGCGACGATAGGCCTCTTCCACCGGGATCGCATCGCTGATGCCGCCGTCCTGATAGCTGACGCCGTCCAGCTCCACGCCCTGGCGATAAAAACCGGGAATGGCGCTGGACGCCTTGATGGCCGGCAGCCAGCGTTCGCGCTGCGCCGGCAGGTAGGTCGGCTCAAAGTCATCGCTGCGGCAGGCGCACAGCAGGAACTCGCGCCCGTCGGTAAAGTGCTGTTCCGCCACGTCCATCGCCAACGGCATCTGCGCCGCCGCCGTATCGACAAGCCAATCGAGATCGATCAGATGCCCACCACGCACGAAGCGCAGCGGATTGAAGAACTGGGCCGAGGTGGTGTAACGGGTGATCACCCGACGCGCGTATCCCACCTGCCCGCAGATATAGGCGGACAGATTCTGGGCGCCGGCCGACGTGCCGATCAACAGATCGAAAGGGTTAAAGCCCGCGCGCTGAAATTCGTCCAGTACGCCGGCGGTGAAAATACCGCGCTGGCCGCCGCCTTCGCAGACCAGCGCCATTTTGCCTGGCCGAAAGGGTTTAGACGCTAGCGGTTCTATATTGCCGAGCGTGATGGGTATTCTGTATCCCAACTTGGCATCCTCAGTGAGACGTTTTCTCCGAGGATACCGCGTCTCGCTCTCTTCCGTAATCCTCTTGCAGTACGCCGGCGAGGAAATCGTTGCTGCCGGCCAGCCAGGCATAATCGCTGCCTGACCATTCTGCCCACGCCTGCCATACCTGGCCTTTCAGCTGTTTCCAGCGCCCGACGATGATGTCGCTGTTCATGGCCGGCCCTCCCCGACGTGAGAAAAGGAGTTAAGCTTTGTTACAGTTTACGGGAAAATGCCCGCCAGCTAAGGGCGACGGCGGCCGGTGAACAGGCTGACCAGGAACAGGATGATACCGACGACGAACACGATTTTAGCCGCCCAGGCAGCAGTGCCCGCCAACGAACCGAACCCTAACGCCGCAGCGATAAGTGCGATAACTAAAAAGATAATGCCCCAACGAAACATAAGCTTCTCCTTACCATTGTGAAAAATTCGCTGCTGCCTACCGCCCCGACAACGGGACGTCGGCGGCAAATCAGTTTCTTTTTTTGGTGGTACATGTCGGGCCGCCTTCACGGCCCGACAGATGCGGCTTGTTGTTGCTTGTTACGGGCGCCTGGCGGAATTACTGCTTGACCACCAGGTCGTTTTTCACGCTTTTCACGCCGTCGATGGCCTTGGCGATGCTTTCCGCACGCTCAGACTGCGCCTGCGTTTTCACCTCACCGGAAAGCTGCACCACACCATCGGTGGTTTCCACTTTCACATTGCGCGACGGCACAATGTCATCGGCCAACAGCTTGGCTTTCAGCTCGCTGGTAGTGGCGGTGTCGCCGGCATACGATTTGATCGACTGGTTGGCTTCATCTTTCACGTGCAGCTTGTCGCTGACGGTCTTGACGCCTTCCACCTTGCCGGCGACCGCGACCGCATGCTCCGCCTGCGCCTGGCTGCCGACGAACCCGCTCAGGGTCACGGTGCCTTTTTCGGTTTTCACCGAAATGTCAGAACTTTTGATGGTCTTATCTTCCACCAACGCACTTTTAACTTTAGCCGTTATCGCGCTGTCATCCATGTAACCGTCAACTTTTTTCATGGAGCTATCGATTTTGGCACCGGCACTATCCGCGGCGTTAGACGCCTTGTTGAGCAGACTGTCTTCGGCCAGCGCACTGCCGCTTACCAAAGCAGAACCCAATACGACAGCCATCAGCGAGTGTGCAAATTTGGTCTTTTTCATCGATCTCTTCCTTTTGTTGGGGGCTCTCGACGCCAAAGCGCCGGAACCCTGCGGCCACCTTCACGCGGCCTTCTCGGTAAATACTTCATCATCGCTATACGATTAAGCGTTCACGACAGGAGTGTTGCAACGGCCGTGCCAACTCAAAAAATACCTTAATTATCAAAGATAAAAATCTTTCAGTCGGATTTTTAATCAAAAAACTGTCGTCTATTGACGACAGGCTAAGTTACACAAAACTGAAATATGGCTATCTCATTGATATTTAAAGACACTGACTGTCTCCTATCGGCAACACATCAGAATAACTCACCAAACAAATAGCGTATTACAGTGATTTACTCTCAAGCAATGTGCGGACATCTCGTTAAAGATAGACCATCAGACGGAAAACGCAGGCCGAACGAACATCGCCTGGCGATAGCGGTTCGCAGGATAAAATATGAGGAAGATTTATTAATTAGCGCAGTGAGGATAGGAGAAGCGTGCAGGGCGCACTGGGCGCCCTGCCGAGCGATCAGTGTTCGCGGGTTTTGCGGAAGGTCACGTCAGGATAGCGTTCCTGCGTCAGGTTGAGGTTCACCATGGTCGGCGCGATGTAGGACAGGTTGTCCCCGCCGTCCAGCGCCAGGTTGATCTCGTTCTTGCGCTTGAACTCTTCGAACTTCTTCACGTCGTCGCACTCGACCCAGCGCGCGGTCGACACGTTGACCGATTCGTACAGCGCTTCCACGTTGTACTCGCTCTTCAAACGCGCCACCACCACGTCGAACTGCAGCACACCGACCGCACCGACGATCAGATCGTTGTTGGCGATCGGACGGAACACCTGTACTGCGCCCTCTTCGGACAGCTGCACCAGTCCCTTCAGCAGCTGTTTCTGCTTCAGCGGATCGCGCAGGCGAATGCGACGGAACAGCTCCGGCGCGAAGTTCGGAATACCGGTGAACTTCATGTCTTCACCCTGGGTGAAGGTATCGCCGATCTGAATGGTGCCGTGGTTGTGCAGGCCGATGATGTCGCCCGGATAGGCTTCTTCCACGTGCGAACGGTCGCCGGCCATAAAGGTCAGCGCGTCGGAGATCACCACGTCTTTGCCGGTGCGCACCTGGCGCAGCTTCATGCCCTTCTCGTAGCGGCCGGACACCACGCGCATGAAGGCCACGCGGTCGCGGTGTTTCGGATCCATGTTGGCCTGGATCTTGAAAACGAAGCCGGTGAATTTCTCTTCCGCCGCCGTCACTTCGCGGGTGTCGGTTTTGCGCGGCATCGGCGCCGGCGCCCAGGCCACCAGACCGTCCAGCATGTGATCCACGCCGAAGTTACCGAGTGCGGTACCGAAGAACACCGGGGTCAGCTCGCCGCTCAGGAAAGCTTCCTGATCGAACTCGTGGGAAGCGCCCTGCACCAGCTCCAGCTCATCGCGCAGCTGCGCCGCCAGATCTTCGCCCACCGCCGCATCCAGCTCCGGGTTGTGCAGGCCTTTGACGATGCGCACTTCCTGAATGGTGTGACCTTTACCGGTCTGGTACAGGTAGGTTTCATCCTTGTACAGGTGGTAAACGCCCTTGAACAGCTTGCCGCAGCCGATCGGCCAGGTGATAGGCGAGCAGGCGATCTTCAGTTCTCGCTCGACTTCATCCATCACTTCCATCGGATCGCGGATGTCGCGGTCCAGTTTGTTCATGAAGGTCAGGATCGGCGTGTCGCGCAGACGGGTGACTTCCATCAGCTTGCGGGTACGATCCTCAACGCCCTTGGCGGCGTCGATCACCATCAGACAGCAGTCGACGGCGGTCAGGGTACGGTAAGTATCTTCAGAGAAGTCTTCGTGCCCCGGGGTATCCAGCAGGTTAACCAGGCTGTCGCGGTACGGGAACTGCATCACCGAGGTGGTGATCGAGATCCCACGCTGCTTTTCCATTTCCATCCAGTCGGATTTGGCGTGCTGGCTGGAGCCACGGCCTTTTACCGTACCGGCGGTCTGGATCGCCTGTCCGAACAGCAGCACTTTTTCGGTAATGGTGGTTTTACCGGCATCGGGGTGCGAGATGATGGCGAAAGTTCTTCTTTTGGAGACTTCGCGGGCAAATTCACTAGGAGACATGGTTTTCAGGTTCTACGGTTAGTCCGCCCTGCGACATCATCAGAACGCGCCGATCGCGGCGCCGGGCAAAGCGGTGAATAAAAGATAACAGCCGGACATTTTCGCCGATTTGCCAACCGGTGACAATCAATGCTTTTTCCGCAATGCTTTTTCCGGCCGGGCAGATTACCCCAGTGGCAGCGCCATCACGATCGCGTCTTCGCGGCCGTGGGCGCTCGGGTAATAATTGCGGCGCACGGTGACCTCGTTGAAACCGAGATCTTCATACAGTGCGATCGCCGCCTGGTTGGAAGCGCGCACCTCCAGCCACAGCGTGACTACGCCGCGGCTCTCCAGCTGTTCGATCACCGCGTTGAGCAGCAGGCGGCCAAAGCCCCGGCGCTGGTACTGCGGATGAATGGCGATGTTGAACAGCGTGGCTTCGTCCAGCACGATCTGCGTGATGGCGAACCCCGCCATTTCCCCGTCGGCGTTCAGCTTCAGGTTAAGGTAGCGATCGCCCTGATTGCTGGCGAAGGTGGTTTCCGTCCAGGGGAAAGCGTGGCTGGCTTGCTCAATGGTGAAGGCCGTGGCCAGGTCGGCCGCCGTCAGGGTAGAAATCGTGTTCATGATGACAAATCTGCTGCCAGAGGGCGCGTTTGGCCCCCGCGTCTTGGGAAAGCTCGGCCAGCGCCGGGCTGTGTAGCTGCGCGCCGGCGACCGCAAGCGGTTCCGCCACGCCCAGCCGCCAACTGTTGCATGCGGTCTCTTCAGGCAGCATCGCCGCCTGTTCCGGCGTCAGGCTGTAGGTTTGCGCCGGCGTCAGCCCCAGGCTGCGCAGCACGTCGCAAAACAGCGGATCGTCGGGTGCGGGCAGCGTCTGCGCCACCACCAGCAGGCGCGCCTCGGGCGGCAGACTGACCGCCACTTCGCCCTGCAACACGCCCGGGCGGCGCAATGTCCACTGCGTAATACCCAGTTGTTGTAACAGCCAGTCGCGTTTTGATGCCATGCCGATTCCTACCCGTTGTGGTGCGCCATGCCTGCCATGCGCCGCGCTATGCTAACAAACCCGCGCAGCCCGCGCCAACAAACCCGTCGAACATATCGCCACAAAGCTCTATAATCCCCGGTCTCATTTCCAGGAGCCAATATCTGATGTCTGCATTAACCCCCGCCAGTGAAGTCATGCTGCGCCACAGTGATGAATTTATCGAACGCCGCGTGCTGTTTGCCGGCGACCTGCAGGACAGCCTGCCGGCCCAATTCGAGGCCGCGGACGTGCGCGTCCACACTCAGCATTACCATCACTGGCAGTTACTGAACCGGACGATGGGCGATAACGTGCAGTTCGGTTTGACCGTCGATCCCGCTTTCGTCGCCGACTGCGACACGCTGGTTTACTACTGGCCGAAGAGCAAGCAGGAAGCGCAATTCCAGCTGTGCAACCTCCTGGCGCTGTTGCCGGTAGGCGTGGACGTGTTCGTGGTCGGTGAAAACCGCAGCGGCGTGCGCAGCGCCGAGCCAACGCTGGAAGGCCACGTTGCGCTGGTGAAAATCGACAGCGCGCGCCGCTGTGGCCTGTATCACGGCCGCCTGGACGCACAGACCGAATTCGACCTGAACGACTGGTGGGACAGCTATCAGCTGCACGATCTGGAAGTGAAAACGCTGCCGGGCGTGTTCAGCCGCGACGGCCTGGACGTCGGCAGCTCGCTGCTGCTGTCGACGCTGGAAAAACACATGAAAGGCAAGGTGCTGGACATCGGCTGCGGCGCCGGCGTGATGGCCTCGGTGATGGCCAAGCTGTCGCCGAAGGTGAAACTGACCCTCAGCGACGTCAACGCCGCCGCGGTGGAATCCAGCCGCGCGACGCTGGCCGCCAACGGCATCGAAGGCGAAGTGATCGTCAGCAACGTTTACTCCGACATCACCGGCCGTTTCGACATGATCATCTCCAACCCGCCGTTCCACGACGGGCTGCAGACCAGCCTGACCGCCGCCGAAACCCTGATCCGCGGCGCGGTGAAACACCTGCCGATCGGCGGCCGGCTGCGCATCGTCGCCAACGCCTTCCTGCCGTACCCGGACATTCTGGACGCCACCTTCGGCAGCCACGAAGTGCTGGCGCAGAACGGCCGCTTCAAGGTGTATCAGGCCACCGTCGGCCGCCCACCGCGCGCGCCGAAGAAGAAATAATTCGCCGTTGGCGGAAAACGACAGAGCGCGGCCTGAGGCCGCGCTTTTTTTTAGCCGTTGATATAGGTCATCGACTCGGCGCCGTAGCGCTCGCCGGCCGCCGCACTCAGCGGGAACACCGCTTCGATCGCCGCCAGTTCGTCCGCGCTCAGCGTTATCTCCGCCGCCGCGACGTTCTCTTCCAGATAGCGACGGCGTTTGGTGCCAGGGATCGGCACGATGTGCTCGCCCTGCGCCAACACCCAGGCCAGCGCCAACTGTGAAGGCTTGACGCCCTTCTGCACCGCCAGTTCGCCCACCTTCTCCACCAGCGCCAGGTTGCGGGCGAAGTTTTCCCCCTGGAAGCGCGGGTTGCCGCGGCGGAAATCGTCCTCGGCCAGATCCTCCGGCCGCCGGATAGCACCGGTAAGGAAACCGCGCCCTAATGGGCTGTAAGGCACAAAACCGATGCCCAGGCGGTCACAGGCCGCCAACACGCCCTGTTCGGCGTCGCGCGTCCACAGCGAATACTCGGTCTGCAGCGCCGTGATCGGATGCACCTTGTGCGCCCGCTCCAGCGTGGCGACCGACGCCTCGCTCAGGCCGATATAGCGGATCTTGCCTTCGCGGATCAGATCCGCCATCGTGCCGACGACGTCTTCGATCGGCACCTGCGGATCGACCCGGTGCTGATAATAAAGATCGATCTCCTCCACGCCCAAGCGCCGCAAGCTGCCCTCTACGGAGCGCCGGATATACTCGGGCCGGCTACTGACGCCGCGCGCCGAAGGATCCGCCGGATCGCGCAGGATGCCGAACTTGGTAGCCAGGAACACCCGTTGCCGTTTGCCCTTGATCGCTTCCCCCACCAACTCTTCGTTGGTGTGCGGGCCATACATGTCGGCGGTGTCGAGCAGCGTGACGCCCAGCTCCAGCGCCCGGTGCAGCGTGGCGATAGCCTCCTGCCGATCGGCGCCGGTGGAGTAGAAGTCGCTCATGCCCATGCATCCCAGCCCCAGGGCGGAGACGACGGGACCGTGGGAACCCAGTTTACGTTGTTGCATTGTGCTGCCCTCATGCGATGAATGGATAACGCAGCAAAGTCTGGTTGTTTACGCTACAAAGATAAATAATGCAGATTGCACATCACTGTTCAAAAATCACCAACAATCCGGAGTGGACATGGATCAGGTTCAAGCCATGCGCATTTTTACCCGCATCGTCGAACTGGGCAGCTTCAGCCGGGCGGCCGAGCGTCTGCAGCTGCCGCGCGCCACGGTCAGCAACGCGCTGAAACGGCTGGAGCAGCGGCTGGGCGTGCGCCTGCTGATCCGCACCACCCGCCAGGTACAGGTGACCAGCGAAGGCAGCCTTTACTATCAACGCTGCGTACAGTTGCTGGGGGCGCTTGAGGAAGCGGACACGCTGTTCAGCCACCATAAGCTACAGCCGTCCGGCAAGGTGCGCATCGACATGCCCCATTCGCTGGCGCGCCAGATCGTCATTCCAGCGCTGGGCGACTTTTACCGGCGCTATCCCGACATCACGCTGGCGCTGGGCGCCAACGACACCCACGTCGATCTGTTGCGCGAAGGCGTAGACTGCGTGCTGCGTGCCTGGGAAACCGAAGACGACAGCCTGGTGGCGCGGCGCATCGCCCAATTGCCGCAGGTCACCTGCGCTTCCCCCGCTTACCTGCAGGCCCACGGCACGCCGCTCGACATCGATAGCCTGGCGCCGCACCGCGCGGTGGGATATTTTTCCCTGGCCAGCAACCGCGATTACCCACTGGAATTCTGCCGCGGCGGCAAAGTGGAACTGCGCGAGCTGCCTGCCCGACTGAGCGTCAGCGGCGCCGACGCCTACATCGCCGGCGCACGGGCCGACATGGGGTTGATTCAGGCGGCGCGCTATTCGCTTGTCCCCTGGCTGGAACGGGGCGAACTCGTGGAAGTGTTGGCAGGCACGCCGCCCCCGCCGATGCCGATTTACATCATGTATCAGCCCGGCCGTTTCCTGGCGCCACGGGTCAGGGTGTTGATTGATTGGCTGATTTGGCTGTTTGACCAGCAGAAAAGCGGCGATATGGCTGTTTTTCCAGCAAACGCCCGCAAAGCGGGGAAATAACTGTTGACGTGCCCGCCAAAATCTCTAGAATTCGCCTCCGTGGTAACGTTACTCCGGTAATGTTTCTGGTACGCGAAGGTGGCGGAATTGGTAGACGCGCTAGCTTCAGGTGTTAGTGTCCTTACGGACGTGAGGGTTCAAGTCCCTCTCTTCGCACCAAATAACCACATGATTTATATTGCACTCAGCATCGATGCGAAGGTGGCGGAATTGGTAGACGCGCTAGCTTCAGGTGTTAGTGTTCTTACGGACGTGAGGGTTCAAGTCCCTCTCTTCGCACCAAGCTGGCGACGTAATATAAATCAAAGCAACAACATCGACTGTGCGAAGGTGGCGGAATTGGTAGACGCGCTAGCTTCAGGTGTTAGTGTCCTTACGGACGTGAGGGTTCAAGTCCCTCTCTTCGCACCAATTGATGATCTCTCCGGTAGTTCCTTCGAAAAAATCCCAATGCATTGATGATAAACACGCCTAAGCGTGGTTTTGCCGTTTCCGGCGTTTACGCGAAGCTGAAGTTGAGGCTGATTGCCGCCAGGCCGCCCGCCAGCGCCATGCAGGAAGGCAGCAGCAGATAGTGACGCAGCCGGCTGTTGAACAGCATCACCAGCGTCGCCAGCATCGCTATCACAATCAGGGTGCGCAGCTGCATCATATTCAGATCGATCAAGGCCAGCAGCGGCATCAGCGCGCACGGCAGCAAAACGCCCCAGGCGCTGGCCAGGCGATCGCCGAGGCACCAACTGACGCCCCACAGTCCACACGCGGCAATCATGGCGGTGAGCATGACAACCCCCTTTAAGTGATAATGATAACCAATATCATATAACACTTTTTTGGCCGCCGCATCATTTTCACTGCGGTGACCAAACCCAGATGACACCAGCATGAAAAAATGATAATTTGACATAAGAAAATTCCTAGTCCTGTTTGCATGATAATAATCACAACCATCAACCATGCAACTTCCGTGGATATTTCGCGCCGAGGGAATGCTTCTCAACCTTAATTATTCGACAGTACGACTTTGCAAAGAGTGACCTCCGTATGAACGCCCGTTCTTATCAGGAATTACTGAACAGCAAGCAGCGCCTGGCATTATTTCTTTTTCTAATGATGAATGCCGCCTCTTCCATATTTACGTTATTGTTCCCTTTTAGGGATGTCCCTTCTTTTACTCTGCCTTTATTATGCATACCGTTATTTTGTCTGGCGGCGGCGCTATTTTCTCTGCACGCGCCGCGGCAATACCTGTGCAAACTCAACCTGTTCGCCAGCGTGCTCGGCCTGCTGTGGGCTGCACATATTTACGTTAAAAGTCAATATTGCCTGCCGAATAACCAAGATTTTTTATTAATTAGTTTGTTCAGCATCTTTTTTATCAGCGCTATTTCTCTGACGGATAACTTTACCGCCTTTTGTTTACACGCCGTGCCTTCCGCAATGATGATCCTGGCTTTAGATGGCATGCATAATACCCTGCGGATATTATTCACCACGCTATTACCTATTATCGCTTTCTCCATTCATCACCTGATGTTGAAACGCAGTGAAGTCTTTACCCACGCGCTGGTGGCCAACCTGTATAACGAACGGGACAAATTCAATAATTTGAGCATGCTCGATCCCCTGACCGGCCTTTATAACCGCCGCGGGCTGGAGAATAAGATCAACATGCTGCTGGAACCGCAAACCGGCCGCCACTACGTGTTGCTGCTGGATATCGACCACTTCAAGGTCTACAACGACAGCTACGGCCACGCCATGGGAGACCGAGCGCTGGTGCAGGTGGCGATCGCCATCCGCGATGCGGTGCGTTCGCGCGACATCGTGGTGCGCTACGGCGGGGAAGAGTTTTTGGTGCTGCTGACCAACGTGCACGAAGGCTATGCGGCGCAGCTGGCCGAGCGGGTGCGCCAACGGGTGGCGGAACTGAATATCCCGCACGGCGCCAGCCCGCAGCACAGCAGCACGCTGACGCTCAGCGCCGGCATCTCGGCATTGGAAAAACTGGACGTCGAATCGGCGATCGGCGCAGCCGACGCCGCGCTCTATCTGGCGAAGCACAGCGGCCGCAACAATATCCAGCTGGCGCAAAACGTTCAGCCCGCCCTGCTGCAGCCGCAGGAGTAACAGGTTCGCTAATCGACTTCCCAAATCGCCCTACCCTGCCAGCGCCGTTCGATCGCCGCCAGGAACAGTTTCACCTTGGGGGAGAGATGGCGCCGGCTGGGGTAGACGGCGCAGATCGGCGGCCCCGGGCGACAATAGCGCTCCAGCACCGGCACCAACGTGCCGGCCGCAATCTGCTCGCCGACCAGAAATGCCCCCACCTGGCACAGGCCGGCTCCGGCGACGGCCGCATCCCGCAAGGCCTCGACGTTGTTGAAACGCATCCGGCCGCGCACCGGCTGTTCGTGCAGTTGGCCGTTGACCAAATAGCGCCAGGGCGCCGGCAACCCCTGATGGCTGAAGACCAGCGTCTCGTGCTCGCCCAGCGCCTCCGGTTTTGCAGGGGTACCGTGCCGCGCCAGATAATCCGGCGCCGCGCAGGTGATCAGGCGATGCGGCGCGAGCACCCGCCGCACCAGCCGGCTGTCGTCGCTGCCACCGACGCGGACAGCCACGTCGATGCCGTCGCGCACCAGATCGCTGTAATCATCGGAGAAGCTGACGTCGGCGTCCACCTCCGGCCACTGCGCCAAAAATTCCCGCAAAATCGGCAGGATATGCAATCGCCCCAACGAGACCGGCAGATCCAGCCGCAGCCGCCCGCGCGGGGTTTGCCGCCGCGTATTCAGCGCCGTTTCCGCCTCTTCGGCCTGCGACAGGATACGCTGCGCATACTCGTAAAACACCGCGCCGTCTTCGGTCAGGCTGACGCTGCGCGTGGTGCGCTGCAGCAGCCGGGTGACCAATCGCTCCTCCAATCGGTTCACGCATTTGCCCGCCGCCGATCGGGAAATGCCCAGCCTCTCGGCCGCCAGCGTGAAGCTGCAGGCGTCGGCGACGCGAATGAACACCAGCAGGTCGGTCAGGTTATCCAACGGCATAGACGGTAAATTGGCCACGATTTGTCCCCAATGTTGCGCATTCAGGCCAGTTTATCAGCCATTTTGGCGCGGATACACTGAGGATCTTCATTTGTTGGGAGAGTCATTATGAGTGCCTTACACGCCGGCGGCGGCGCAAAACCCTGGCTGGCAACCTTCGCCATCGGCCTGTCCACTTTTACCGTCGTCACGGCAGAAATGCTGCCCGTCGGGCTGCTGACTCCGATCGTCAGTACCCTGAACGCGACGATCGGCCGCGCCGGATTACTGATTTCCCTGCCCGCCCTGTTTGCCGCGCTGTTCGCCCCGCTGGTCGTGCTGGGCGCCCGGCGCACGGATCGCCGCAGCCTTCTGATCGCCTTTCTGCTGCTGCTGATCGCCGCCAACCTGCTGGCCGCCGCCGCTACCTCCCTGGCGCTGCTGTTCGCTGCGCGCATCCTGCTGGGCTTTTGCATCGGCGGCATCTGGGCCATCGCGGGTGGGCTGGCGGAACGTCTGGTGCCGCCGGCCTCCGTCGGATTGGCGCTGTCCGTCATCTTCGGCGGCGTAGCGGCGGCCTCGGTGTTCGGCGTGCCGCTCGGGGTGTTCCTCGGCGAAGCGCTGGGCTGGCGCATGGCGTTTCTGGCCGTCGCCGTCCTGGCGGCGCTGACCCTGCTCCTGCTGCTGTGCGTGCTGCCGCCGCTGCCGGTCACGCAGGCGATAAGCTGGCGGTCGTTCACCGTGCAGCGCGCGAATCGTCGGCTGATGACCGGGCTGCTGCTGACGTTTCTGCTGGTCGCCGGCCACTTTATGGCTTACACCTTTGTCCGCCCGATGCTGCAGACGGTCGCCGGCATCGAGGGCCGCTGGGTGGGGCCGCTGCTGTTCGCCTACGGCGCTGCCGGTATCGTCGGGAATTTCATCGCCGGGCAGGCCGCCGCCAAACGGCTGCGCCGTACCCTGGCGCTTATCGCCATCGGGCTGGCGCTCGCCGTCCTGCTGCTGCCGCTGCTGGGCCACGCGCCGCTGAGCGGCGGCGCCTTCCTCCTGCTGTGGGGCATCGCCTACGGCGGCGTTTCCGTTTCGCTGATGGCATGGATGCTCAAGGCGGCCCCCGACGCGGTCGAGGTCGCCTCTTCGCTGTATATCGCGCTGTTTAATCTGGCGATTTCCTGCGGTTCGCTGGCGGGCGGGCTGGTGGTGGATGCAGGGGGATTGACGCTAAACGGCGTGCTGTCCGGCATCGTGCTGCTGCTGGCGTTGGCGATCCTGATGCGAACCCGCCCGCAGGCGCTGACAACGGCGGCGAAGGCCGATTCGCCGCCGGGTTGAATCAGGCGCGGCGCTGCCGCAGGCCGTAAACCAGCACCACCGCGAAGCACAACAGCGGCAGCAGATAAGAGAGCGCGGTGCTGTAACGGTCAGCCAGCGCCCCCATAAAGTACGGCATGATGGCGCCGCCGACGATCGCCATGATCATAAAGGAGCTGGCGCGCTTGGTGTGTTTACCCAGGTTTTTCACCCCCAGGGCGAAAATCGTCGGGAACATGATCGACATAAAGAAGAATACCGCGATCAGCGCCACCACCGACACGCCGTCAACACTCAGCATCACCACGCCGCACAGCGCGATGTTGATCAGCGCATAGGCCGCCAACAGCGTCGCCGGCTTGACTCGCCCCATCAACCAGGTGCTGAAGAAACGCCCGACCATAAAGCAGATCATGGCGATCGACAGCAGGTAAGAGGCGCTCTGGTTAGACACTTCGCGCCAGTGTTCGGTGGCATAGTTGATGAAGAACGCCCCTACGCCCACCTGCGCCGCCACGTAAAAGAACTGCGTGATAACCCCGCCGACGAAATGCGGATGCTGCCACAATCCCTGCGCTATCACGCCGTGTACCGGTTTTTCCTCTTCGCGGATCGCCGGCAGCCGGGTGCGGCTGAACAACAGCGCGATCAGCAGCACCAGCACGGCGATCGCCACATAGGTCATCTTCACCGCGCTCTGATCGCCGCCGCCGGCGGACTGGCTGGCGGAGAAGAACAGCGTGCCGCCGATCAACGGGCCGATAAACTGCCCGAGGCCGTTGAACGACTGGGCCAGGTTGAGCCGCCGTTCGGCGCCCTGCGCGTCGCCCAGCACCGTGGCGTACGGGTTGGCGGCCGTTTCCAGGCAGCCCAATCCGCTGGCGATAACGAACAGCGCGAACAGGAACACGCCGAAGCTGTTGGCCGACGCCGCCGGCACGAACAGCAGCGCCCCCAGCGCATACAGACACAGCCCGACCAGAATGCCCGCCTTATAGCCCTTGCGGTCCATAAAGTATCCGGCGGGCAGCGCCACCAGGAAATAGGCGCCGAAATAGGCCGCCTGCAACAAACCCGACTGCGCCTTGGTAACGTGCAACGTCTCCTGAAAATGTTTGTTTAATACGTCCAGCAGGCCATAGGACAGCCCCCACATGAAGAACAGGCTGGTGACCAGGATAAAGGCCCAGCGCAGATTGGCGGTCACGGCGACGCCCGGCTGCGCGGAGGCCGCACTTTTTTCAGCAAGCATGGTGATACCCTCGTATCGTCTGGCGATGATGATGTTGGCGTTATTGCTGTTGCAGAGAAAATATCCGCACCATTTCCACCCATTTTTCGCCCTGCGGCGTCCAGGGGGTGGCGGCCTGGTAGTGCCACATCAGCGCTTCCCATCGCTGTACTTCGGGGTTGTTCAGGCTGGCGGCGTCAAAACGCGCGGCGTCGAAATCGGCGCTGACCTCCACGATCATGAACAGCCGGGTGCCCAACCGGTAAATCTCCATGTCCAGAATGCCGTGCTCACGCAAATGCGCGGCGATGCCCGGCCAGATGCGCTGATGCTGCTGCTGGTACTCCGCAATCAGCGCCGGTGAGTCAATCAGATCGAGCGCCTGGCAGAAACGGCGCCGCCCTGCCGCCGCGCCGCTCACGTCAGCGCCCGATCGAGATGCAGATAGCCGCCGTCCACCGACAGCCATTGCCCGGTGGTATGCGACGACCGCGACGACAGCAGAAACGCCACGGTGTCGGCGATCTCTTGCGGCGTGGTCATGCGCTGCCCGAGCGGAATACGCGCGGTGATTTTCGCCATCTGCCGCTGCGGCTCGGCGAAGGTGTTGAGCCAGCGCTGGTACTGCGGGGTGATCACCTCCGCCGGTACCACCGCGTTCACCCGCACGCCGTCATGGCGCAGCGACACCGCCCATTCGCGCGTCAGCGCCAGCACCGCGCCCTTGGCGGCGGTATAGCCGCTGGTGCCGCCCTGGCCGCTGAGCGCGGTCTTGGAGGCGATGTTGACGATGGCGCCCCGGCTCTCCTGCAGCGCCGCCTGGCACAGGTGTGCCATCAGGTAGTAGTGCACCAGGTTCTTTTCCAGCGAGCCGACGAACGCTTCGCGCCCCGCCTCCAGCCCGACGCCGTCGTTGACCCCGGCGTTATTCACCAGCCCGTCGATGCGGCCGAAGGCCGCCAGCGTCTGGCTGACCGCGCGGCGGCAGGCCGCCTCGTCGCACAGTTCAGTGAGGATCACCTCGGTGCGCGGCTGCAGCCGCTGCAAATCGGCCAACAGCGCCGCCTCCGGCGCGGCGTTGGTGACCAGCACCGGGATCGCGCCTTCTTCGGCCAGCACATGAGCGATCGCCGCGCCGATGCCGGCACCGCCGCCGGTGACCAGCACCACCTTATCTTGCAGATACAGATCCATAACCAGACTCCGTTAAACCGTAAATTCGCCAGGCGGTGTCGCCCCAAATCGCCGCCTGCTCGGCGGCCCCCAGCGTCGACAGCGCCCGTTCGCACAGCTGCACCACTTGGCGGTAGTCGCCGGCCAGCAGGCACACCGGCCAGTCGGAGCCGAACATCAGCCGCTGCGGGCCGAACGCCTCCAGCGCGGCGTCGAAGAACGGCAGCAGTTCTTCCGCCTGCCACCGGCCACCCGGCGCCTCGGTGATCAACCCCGACAGTTTGCAGGCCACGTGCGGCAGCGCCGCCAGCGGCCGGATTTGCTGCGCCCAGTGCCGCGCGCCGCGCGCGATGTCCGGCTTGCCGAGATGATCCAACACCAGCCAGTGTTCATCGTGGCGGGTGGCGAACGCCGCCGCGGCCGCCAGATGCCGGTGCGTCACCAGGATCTCGTACACATACCCGGCGCGCTGCAGCGTTTGCATACCGCGTTCCACCTCCGGCCGCGCCAGCCAGGCCGCCGGATCCGCTTCGTCCTGCACCTGATGACGCACCCCGCGCAGCGCGCTGTAAGGCCGCAAGGCCTCCAGACGCTGCGCCAGCTGCGGCGCGGCGATGTCCAGCCAGCCCACCACGCCGCATATGCCCTCGCCCTGCTCAGCCAGCGCCAGCAGGGCCAGCGTCTCTTCCTCGCTGGGGCGCGCCTGCACCGCCAGCGCGCCGTCGAAACCCTGTTCCTGCAACAGCGGCCGCAGCCGGGGCGGATCGAAATCCTGCCGCAGCACGCTCATTCGCTCGTCGATCCACGGGTAGTGCTGGGGGTGATAGCGCCAGTAGTGCTGGTGAGCGTCGATGCGCGGCATGCGATCCTCCCGCCTCACCCGCGGAACCGATACTGCGCGATCGACGACGGATGCATCTCGATCGAATAGCCGGGACGGCTCGGCGGCATGTAGGCCGCGCCTTTGATCACGCAGGGATCGACAAAGTGTTCATGCAAATGATCGACATACTCGATCACCCGGCCTTCGTGGGTGCCGGCAATGCACAGGTAGTCGATCATCGACAGGTGCTGCACGTACTCGCACAGCCCGACGCCGCCGGCGTGCGGGCAGACCGGCAGCTGGTATTTGGCCGCCATCAGCATCACCGCCAGCACTTCGTTGACGCCGCCAAGGCGGCAGGCGTCGATCTGCACCACGTCTACCGCGCCGCGCATGATGAATTGCTTGAACATGATGCGGTTCTGGCACATCTCACCGGTGGCCACCTTGACCGGCGCCACCCCTTCGCGGATGCGGCGGTGCCCTTCCACGTCGTCCGGGCTGGTCGGCTCTTCGATAAACCAGGGTTTGGCGAACGCCAGATGCTTCACCCACGGAATGGCTTCGTCCACCTCCCACACCTGGTTGGCGTCGATCATCAGCCGACGATCCGGGCCGATCACCTCGCGGGCGATGCGCACGCGGCGGATGTCGTCTTCCAGATCGCGCCCGACCTTCAGCTTCAGGTAGGAGAAACCGGCGTCGACCGCTTCCTGGCACAGGCGGCGCAGCTTGTCGTCCGGATACCCCAGCCAGCCGGCGGAGGTGGTGTAGCAGGGATAGCCTTCCTGCAGCAGCCGCGCCAGGCGCTGCTCTTTGCCCTCGGCCCGCTGCTTGAGCAGCGCCAACGCCTCCTGCGGCGTGATGCAGTCGGTGATGTAACGGAAGTCGATGCAGCGCACCAGCTCTTCCGGCGTCATCTCCGCCACCAGCCGCCACACCGGCTTGCCGACCGATTTGGCCCACAGATCCCACACCGCGTTGACCACCGCGCCGGTCGCCAGGTGAATGGCCCCCTTGTCCGGCCCGATCCAGCGCAGCTGGCTGTCGCTGGTGAAGCGCCGCCAGAAGGCGCCCATGTCGGCGGCGATATCCTCCAGCCGCTCGCCGACGATCTGGTGTTCCAGCGCGCGGATCGCCGCGCAGCAGATCTCGTTGCCGCGGCCGATGGTGAACGTCAGCCCGTGGCCGCTGAGATCCGCGCGATCGGTCTCCAGGATCACGTAGGCGGCGGAATAGTCGGGATCCGGATTCATGGCGTCGGATCCGTCCAGCCCCAGCGACGTGGGGAAACGAATGTCTTCAACCCGCAGTGCGGTAATGGTGGTCATGGCGGCGCTCCCGGTTAGGCCTGTACGGTTTGCTGGCGCTGTTCGCCCAGCCCTTCGATGCCCAGACGCATCGTCTGGCCCGCCCGCAGATAGATAGGCTGCGGTTTCTGCCCCATGCCGACGCCCGGCGGCGTGCCGGTGGAGATCACATCGCCCGGCTGCAGGCTCATGAAGCGGCTGAGGTAGCTGACGATCTGCGGAATGCGGAAGATCATGGTGCTTGTGTTGCCGTCCTGATAGCGCTTGCCGTCCACCTCCAGCCACAGGTTCAGGCTGTGCGGATCGGCGATCTCGTCGGCGGTCACCAGCCAGGGGCCGATCGGCCCGAAGGTGTCGCAGCCTTTGCCCTTGTCCCAGGTGCCGCCGCGCTCAATTTGATATTCGCGTTCTGAGACGTCGTTGATCACGCAGTAGCCGGCGACGTGGCGCATCGCGTCGGCTTCGCTGATGTAGCGTCCGCCCTGGCCGATCACCACGCCCAGCTCCACTTCCCAGTCGGTTTTCTGCGAGCCGCGCGGGATCTCCACCCGATCGTGGGGGCCGATCACCGCGCTGGTCCATTTGTTGAACACCACCGGTTCCTCAGGAATGGCGGCACCGGTCTCCGCCGCGTGATCGGCGTAGTTCAGGCCGATGCAGATAAACTTGCCGATGCCGCCGACGCAGGCGCCGAGGCGCGGCTGCCCTTCGACCAGCGGCAACGTGGCACTGTCCAGCGCGCGCAGTTTGGCGAGCGACGCCGGCAATAACGCGGCGCCCCCCACGTCGGCGATATGCTGCGACAAATCGCGCAGGCGGCCTTGCGCATCCAACATGCCGGGGCGCTCTTGCCCGGGTTGCCCGTAACGTAAAAGTTTCATGCCTTCCTCTCTCAAAAATGGCGGCTCAGTTGCTCCAGCCGCCGTCGATGATCTGCACCGTGCCGGTGGTGTATGAACTGGCGTCAGAGGCCAGATACAGCGCCAATTGGGCGATTTCCTCGGTGGTGCCGATGCGCCCGATCGGCTGACGGGCGACGAACGCCTGATACACCTCTTGCTCGCTGCGCCCCTGCTCGCGCGCCTGCTCGGCAATGCGCTGGCGCAGCGACGGCGACTCCACCGTGCCGGGGCAGATGGCGTTGCAGCGGATGCCCTGCGTGACGTAGTCCGCCGCCACCGAGCGCGTCAGGCCGATCACCGCCGCCTTGCTGGCGCTGTAAGCGAAGCGGTTCGGCACCCCTTTCACGCTCGAGGCCACCGAGGACATGTTGATGATCGAGCCTTTGCCGCGCGCCAACATGCCCGGCAGGAAAGCGCGGATCATGCGAAACATCGCGGTGACGTTGAGATCGAGCGCGAACGCCCACTGATCTTCGGTGCAATCGAGGATCGATCCGCTGTGCACCACGCCGGCGCAGTTGAACAGAACGTCGATCGGGCCGATCGCTTCCGCCGCCGCCGCGATGGCGGCCGGATCGGTGACGTTTAGCGTCAGCGCGCGGATCCCGGCAGAGCCCTGCAGGTGCTCGAGGTTGATATCGCTGGCGATCACTTCGGCGCCGGCGGCGGCGAACAGCCTGGCGGTGGTAAAACCGATCCCTTGCCCGGCGGCGGTGATCAGTACGCGTTTCCCGGTTAAATCCATCTTGACTCCTCGGCCTAAAGGTCTAATGGTCAGGCCACTAAAGGCGGTTAAAGGTCAGGCCTCTAACATGACAAAAGACGCTTTACGCGTTATCGTTGGGGGAAGAAGTTAATAAAACAGCCTTGAAACCGCATTTCAATTAACCTTTTTTTTACACTTGAATAACGATTACTCAAGCGCCTTATCGCATAATTGTGCGCCAAATCACTGAACGCTGAATCGTCAAAGGTCAAAAATGCCGATTACCCGACTGGAAAACCCAAGGATTTACAGACAGATAGCTGACCAGCTCAAACGTCTTATCGAGAATAACGAATTTCCGCCGGGCAACCGCCTGCCCTCGGAGCGGGATCTCGCCCAGCAGTTGCAGGTCAGTCGCGCGTCGGTACGCGAGGCGCTTATCGCGCTGGAAGTGATCGGCCTGGTGGACGTCAAGGTCGGCAACGGGGTGATCGTGCGCTCGCCAACGCCGCTGGCGCCGTCGCAGGAGCCGGTGATGGCCCAGGCCGGCCGCAACCAGTGGGCGGAGATCGACGACGAACTGAATATCGAGCTGGATTTCAACGCCGAGCTGCCGCCGTTTTCTCTGCTGCAAACCCGTCTGCTGATCGAACCGGAGACCGCCGCGCTGGCCGCGCGCCACGCCACCGACGAAGAGCTGGCGGGCATCCGCGCCGCCTACGAGCAGAACTGCCGCGATAACCGCGCCGGTTCCGCCACCCACCCCGGCGATCGGCTGTTCCACATCCGCATCGCCCAGGCCAGCGGCAACCCGGCCTATGCGTTCATCATCGGCCACCTGCTCGGCCACCGTTACGGCAGCATGTTCCGCGTGCTGCAACGCCACTATACGCCGGACGACATGCCGCACCGTTCCGAACTGGAACACCGGGCGATCCTGGCGGCGATCGAAGCGCGCGACGTGCGCGGCGCCCGCAAGGCGATGAAGGCGCACCTCGATGAAGTGATCGCCATTTTCGCCCGCGCGCAGTAGGCCGCCGGCGGTGAAAAAATTTTATCGCCACCGCTCTTTTTTCTACATGCAGCCGGGGCTCGGGCGCATTACACTGGGCGACGGATGAGCCCTTTCCCCGCTGCATTGTTAAATGGATAACGACCGTTGAAGAACTCTGTCTCCGCTTTATTGCTGGCGCTGGGCCTGTGCGCCGCGCCGCTGGCCGTGCAGGCCGCGCCCCCGCAGCTGGCTTCGCAAATCGTCGACCAGTATGCCGAACATATTTTCTACAACAGCGGCGCCACCGGCATGGCGCTGGTGGTGATCGACGGCAATCAGGTGGTTAACCGCAGCTTTGGCGATACCAAACCCGGCAACAACCTGCGTCCGCGCCCGGATTCGCTGATCCGCATCGCTTCGATCACCAAGCTGATGACCAGCGAAGTGATGGTGAAAATGGCGGCGGCAGGCCAGGTCAAACTGACCGACCCGCTGCGCAAGTACGCCCCCAAAGGCGCCTATGTGCCGGCTTACAACGCCGGGCAGCCGATCACCCTGCTGAACCTGGCGACGCACACCAGCGCGCTGCCGCGCGAGCAGCCGGGCAAGAAGCCGCCGAAAACGCCGGTGTTCACCTGGCCGACCAAGGCTCAGCGCTGGCAGTGGCTGGCACATGCCAACGTCACGGTACCGCCGGGCGTACGCGCCGCCTACTCCAACCTGGCGTATGACCTGCTGGCCGACGCGCTGTCGCGCGCCGCAGGCAAGCCCTACAACGCGCTGCTGAAAGAGAAAATCACCGCGCCGCTCGGCATGGTCGACACCACGCTGACGCCGAGCCCCGAGCAGTGCTCGCGCCTGATGGTGGCGGCGGCCGGCCCGAGCGCCTGCCGCGACACTACCGCCGCGGCCGGCAGCGGTGGCGTCTACTCCACCCCGCGCGATATGCAGCGCTGGATGCAGCAGTTCCTCTCCTCCAGCGCCAGCGGCCCGCGCAAAGCCACCGCCGCCAGCGAGCAAACCATGTACTTCCAGCGTCACGATCTGGTGTCGCTGAAGGGCATGGACGTGCCGGGGCAAGCGGATGCGTTGGGGTTGGGCTGGGTGTATATGGCACCGAAGGACGGGCTGCCGGGCATCATTCAGAAAACCGGCGGCGGCGGCGGGTTCATTACCTACATGGCGATGATCCCGGCGAAAAACGTCGGGGTGTTCGTGGTGGTGACCCGCTCGGAGCTGAGCAAGTTCACCAACATGAGCGATCCGGTCAACCGCCTGGTGAGCGATCTGGCGACCAACAAGAGTTGAAACGCGGGGCGCAGCAGGCTGCGCCCCAACGCCTCAGGCCGGCACCGCCATCGGGTGGATCACCGAATGGAAATTGCGCTTGAAGTAGATCAGCCCGTTGCCGGCTTCGCTCAGCGCGATCTGCTTGATCTGCACTAGGTACATCTGGTGGGTGCCGATGCTCTGGATCTGCTCGATCTCCCCTTCCAGGCTGGCCAGGGTATTGCGCAGCACCGGCTGCCCCAGCGCACCGAGCTGCCACTCTTCCAGCCGAAAACGATCTTCCATGCTTACGCCGGTCATGCCGGCGAAGTGGCGCGCCATCAGCTCCTGCTCGTGGTTGAGCACGTTGACGCACAGCCTGCGGTTTTCCTGAAACACCGGGTTCATCGCGCTGTTGCGGTTGATGCACACCAGCAGCGTCGGCGGCGTATCGGTTACCGAGCACACCGCCGTGGCGGTGATGCCGCAGCGTCCCGCCGGGCCGTCGGTGGTGACGATATTCACCGCCGCCGACAGGCTGGCCATGGCGTCGCGAAAGCGCAGGCGCTGTTCATTTTCCTGAGACATACCCCCTCCTCCTGAATTACTTCAGCAGATTATCCAACTGATTAATATCGTCATTGTTCCGCAGGTGCGGCACCTTCCAGCCGTGCTGATCGTAATCGGCCAGGCACTTGTCGACCATCTGCATCATGCGATCCATGTTGCCGGAACCCTGCGCGTGGCGCAGGCACTGCAGGCGGATCTCATCCTGGCTGCCGGCGTAGTTGATCTCATACAGCTCGTGACGGCCGCCGAATTCGCTGCCGATCGCATCCCACATCAGCTTGAGGATCTTGATGCGTTCGACGTGATCCATACCGTCCGATCCGCGCACGTAGCGTGCCAGGTACTTGTCGATCTCCGGGTTGTTCATGTCGCGCACGCTGGACGGCAGGTAGATCAGGCCGCTGGTGACGTTCTTCTCGATGATGTGTTTCACCTTGGTGTAGGCCATCGGCGCCATCACGCGGTAGGTTTGCAGCGCGGCAGAATCCGGCAGGTAGGCGCCGTTTTCCCATTTTGTGGCTTCGGCGCACATCGCGTCGCTCAGCGACCAGAACAGGTTGCGCCAGGCCACCACTTCGCCCAGATCGGCCTGCACGCCGCGGAACTCCAGCACGCCGGTGCACGAGAGGCTCTTTTGCAGCAGCGCGGTGATAAAGTCCATCTTCACCGCCAGGCGCACGCAGGCCTGCAGCGGGAACAGCCGGGCGAAACCGCCCTGGGTGCTCCAGCGGCGGCAGCGGTCGAAATCGCGGTAGATCAGCACGTTTTCCCACGGGATCAGCACATGATCCATAATCAGGATCGCGTCGTTCTCGTCGAAGCGGCTGGAGAGCGGGTAGTCGAACGGCGATCCGGTGGCGCCGGCCACCAGCTCGTAGGAGGCGCGCGAAATCAGCTTCACCCCTTCCGCGTCCATCGGTGCCACGAACATCAGCGCGAAGTCCGGGTTATCGCCCATCACCTGCGCCGATCCGAAGCCGATGAAGTTGTAGTGGGTCAACGCCGAGTTGGTGGCCACCACTTTGGCACCGCTGACCACGATGCCGGCGTCGGTCTCTTTCTCCACCTGAATGTAGACGTCCTTCACCTCGTTGACCGGCTTGTGGCGGTCGATCGGCGGGTTGACGATGGCGTGGTTGAAATAGAGCCCGGTTTCCTGAATGCGTTTGTACCAGTGGCGCGCATTGTCGGCGAACTGGCCGTAGAACTCCGGATAAGCGCCCAGTGCGCAGCCGAAGGCCGCCTTGTAGTCCGGCGTACGCCCCATCCAGCCGTAGCTTTGGCGCGACCAGTCGGCGATGGCATCGCGCTGCTGGCGCATCTCTTCCGGGCTGCGGGCGTAGCGGAAGAATTTGTGGGTATAGCCGCCGTTGCCGGTGTCGGTATTCCAGCACAGGCGATCCTGGCTGGCCGGATCGTGCAGCGCGTCGTACAGCTGGCCGACTGACGCCGCCGCGTTGCGGAACGCCGGATGGGTGGTGACGTCTTTCACGCGCTCGCCGTAAATGTAGATTTCACGGCTGTCCTGCAAACTTTTCAGGTATTCGGCGCCGGTGAACGGGCGTTTGCTGTCGGCACGAAAGTCTTCTGGTTTCATCGGGTCTTCCTCGTCATCGGCATTTTTCAGGCCGTGGAATCGGCCGTTTGTTAAAATAATGTTTTCTTTTGGTTGCTTAATTGAAGCTGCCAAAGCCGGTTTCGAGAAGAGACTTTTGCGGCAATCGCCGGTACTTTTCAGGTCAGTTTGCCGCTTTCACGGCAAACTGTGATCGCGGTTACGAAAGGGTGTGTTGCGCCGCGCGGTAGGTCGAGGGGGAACAGCCTTCCAGCCGATTGAAAAAACGGGCGAAATAGGCCGGATCCTTAAAGCCGAGGCTGTAGGCGGTTTCATGCACCGTACAGGCGCTGAACAGCAGCATGCGTTTGGCCTCGCGCAGCAGCCGATCGAAGATCAGCCGCTTGGGCGGCCGGTTGGCGAAGCGCCGGCACAGGTCGTTGAGCCGCGATTCGGTCACCCCCAGCGCCTGCGCATACTCCGGCACCGGCAGGTGCTCGCGAAAACGCTCGTCCACCATCTTGTTGAACCGCTGAAACAGCTGCAGTTCGCCGCGCACGCCGCTGTTGGCGCTGTCTTCCAGCGCGGTATTACGCAGCAGCAGCGTGAACACCGCCTGCGCCAGCAGCGCCAGCGTCTGTTCGCGCCCGGCCAGGTTCTGCCCGAACTCGCGGCGGATCAGCGCCCAGTAGTGGCTGAGCGCCGTCAGCTCCTGCGGCGCGTCGGCCAGCGACAGGCAGATGCCCGGCATGTCCAGCGCCAGGTTGCTGCCGGGATACAGGCGCTCCAACAGCGGCCAAATCAGCTCCTGGCGCACCGTCAGCACGTGGCCGTCGCTGTCCGGTTCGGTGAAGAACGCATGCGGCACCGACGGCGGCGTGAGGATGAACAGCGGCGCCTGCACCGAATAGTGCTGGTCGTCGAGCTGCAGCTCTATCTTGCCGGTTTCCAGGAAATGCACCTGGAAGAAGCAGTCGTGCCAATGCACCTGCATGTCGCGGCCGAAGAATGCCGCCAGCCCGGCGAAGGTTTCGTAGTGCACCTCGTCGGCGGCATAGCGCGCGTCATACTCTTTGCAAATATCGATGTTGGCGATAAAGCCGGTACTTTTCCGCACCTCATGACCTCCTGCAATCATGCCCACTTGCGCATCAAGGCGTCGCTCTCGGGCGCGAATCCTTCATCGGAATGCGCCACACCAACACGGCGCCGACGATCAACAGCGCCGAGACGAAATACAACCCGGAGTTGAAGCTGCCGGTCAGATCCTTGAACCAGCCGATCAACAGCGGGCTGAGCGCCGATCCGATGTTGCCGGTGGCGTTGATCACCGCGATCCCCACCGCGCGCGCTTCCAGACTGATCGACTGATCAGGCGTGGTCCAGAAGATCGCCATGGCGGTAAAGGAGCCGACCGAGGCCATCACGATCCCGAGCAACTGGATCAGGCTGTGATCGGTGGCGGACGCCAGCAGCCAGCCGGCGGCGGCGAACAGGTACGGCAGCGCGGTGTGATGCTTGCGCTCCTGCAGCCGGTCGGATCGTTTACTCCACCACACCATGCCGGCGATGGTGCAGATCTGCGGGATCGCCGCCAAAATGCCGATCGTCACGTTGCTGCTGCCCTGGTTGAAGCTTTGCAGGATCTGCGGCGTCCAGATGTTGATCGCGCTCAGGGTGTTGGTCAGGCAGAAATAGGCCAACGTATACATCAGCACGATCGGCGTGCAGATCTCGCGCCACAGGCTGCGCTGTTGCAGCGCGCGGTGGCTGCTCGGCCCGTTGGGCTGCACCAATTGAAGCTTGTCGGCCTCCATCATCGCCTGCAGGCTGGCTTTCTCCTCGTCGGTCAGCCACTTGGCCTTGGCCGGCGTATCGTCGAGGTAGAACCACACCACCACGCCCAGCAGCACCGACGGAATGCCTTCCAGCAGGAACAGCCACTGCCAGCCCTTCAGGTTCATCACCCCGTCCAGCGCCAGGATATAGCCGGAGACCAACGAGCCGATCGCCATGGTCACCGGCATGGCGATCATGAACAGCGCGTTGGCGCGGGCGCGATAAAACGCTGGGAACCAATAGGTGAGGTACACCAGAATGCCCGGCAGGAAACCGGCCTCGGTGATGCCGACGATCATGCGCAGCACGTACAGGCTGGTCGGCCCGGTGGCGAACATGGTGCAGGTGGAGGCGATGCCCCACAGCACCATGATGGTGGCGATCCAGCGCCGCGCGCCGACCCGGCTCAGCATCATGTTGCTCGGAATGCCGAAGATCACGTAGGTGACATAGAACAACGTCGCCGCCAGCCCGAACATGGTCGAGCTGAGGCCGAGATCTTTGCCCATCGTCAGCCCGGCGAAGCCGATGTTGATGCGATCGAGGAAAGAGAAAACAAACAATACGAACAGGAAAATGATCAGGCGCCGAAACAACTTTTTAATCACCGATTGCTCGGCGGCGGTTAACGCTTTATGTTGCTGCGCCGGGTTGGCCGGCTGCAGCGAATCGACGTGGTTCATGGTTCAGTAGACTCCCGATGAAGGTGCTTGCGCCCCGCCCCGTTTGAATTCGTCCGCCAGGGCTTCCGCCGCCCGCGCCAGCAGGGTGGTGTCCACCCCCACCGCAACGAACAGCGCGCCGGCCTCCAGATAGCGCTGCGCCAGTGCCTTATTGGCCATCAAAATGCCCGGCGCCTTGCCGGCGGCGCGGATGCGTGCAATCGCGTCGTCGATGGTGCGCTGCACCTCCGGGTGCTGCGGGTTGCCGGCGAAGCCCATGTCGGCGCTGAGATCCGCCGGGCCGATAAACACGCCGTCCACCCCATCCACCTGCAAAATGGCGTCGAGGTTTTTCACCGCTTCGCGGGTTTCAATCTGCACCAGCACGCACATCTGCTCATCGGCCTGCTGCAGGTAATCGGGCACCCGGTTCCAGCGCGAAGCGCGCGCCAGGGCGCTGCCGACGCCGCGCACGCCGTGCGGCGGATAGCGCGTGGCGCGCACCGCGTCGCGCGCCTGTTCGGCGTTTTGAATCATCGGGATAAGCAAGGTTTGCGCGCCGACGTCCAGCAGCTGCTTGATGATCACCGCGTCGTTCCACGGTGGCCGCACCACCGGCTGGCTCGGGTAAGGCGCGACCGCCTGCAGCTGCCCCAGCACCGTTTGCACGTTGTTGGGCGCATGTTCGCCGTCGATCAGCAGCCAGTCGAAACCGGCGCCGGCCAGCAGCTCGGCGCTGTAGCTGCTGCACAGCCCGAGCCACAGCCCGATCTGCGGGCGTTTTTCCTGCAGCGCACGCTTGAAGTGGTTGGTTAACATCGCATTCTCCCTGACAAGCGGGCGTAGCGCATGGCCCCGCCCGGTTTATTGCGGCCCGGTTCGCCGAGCCTGCTTTTTAGACGAAGCGGCAGCTGATGCAGCCCATCGGGCCGTAGTCGACGTGGAAGGTATCACCGCGCCGCGCCGGCACCGGCCGGGTGAAGGAGCCGCCGAGGATCACCTGCCCCGCTTCCAGCTCCACCTCATACGGCGCCAGCTTGTTGGCCAGCCAGGCCACGCCGTTGGCCGGGTGGTTGAGCACCGCCGCCGCCACGCCGGATTCTTCAATCACGCCGTTGCGGTACAGCAGCGCGGAGATCCAGCGCAGATCCAGCGCATCCGGCTTGATCGGCCGCCCACCCATCACCACCCCGGCGTTGGCGGCGTTGTCGGAGATGGTGTCGAACACCTTGCGCGGCCGCTGAGTCTCGGGATCGACGTTGTGGCTGCGCGCGTCGATGATCTCCAGCGCGGGAATGACGTAGTCGGTGGCGTTGTAGACGTCGAACAGCGTGCAGTTCGGCCCGCGCAGCGGCTTGGCCAGCACGAACGCCAGCTCCACCTCCACCCGCGGCACGATAAAGCGATCGATCGGAATGTCGCTGCCGTCGTTGAAGAACATGTCGTCCAGCAGCGCGCCGTAGTCCGGCTCGGTGATCTGCGAGCTCACCTGCATGGCGCGCGAGGTCAGGCCGATCTTGTGGCCTTTGAGCGTGCGTCCCTCGGCGATCTTCAGCTCCACCCACTGCCGCTGAATGGCATAAGCGTCTTCGATGGTGATCTCGGGATGATCGAGCGACAGCGCGCGGATCTGTTCACGGCTCTTTTCCGCCTGATGCAGGCGCTGTACGGCGCGATTAACCTGCTCTTTATCCAGCATGTACGACCCCTTATTCACGCCTTGTTGAACAGCGCGTGGACATTGTTCTGTTTGTAATTCAGCACCGGATCCAGCTCTTCCATGGTGAAAGAGAGCGCCAGGTAACGCTGCGCCATCAGCGCGGCGAAGTGTTCCTTGATCAGCGCAAACAGCATCTCCCCCACCTGCTGGCGGCTTTCCAGACTGCGGCCGTGGCCGATCTTCAGCGTCATGTGCACGAAGGCGTAGTCCTGCTTGCCGTCGGCCATCTGCCAGGTGTCGAGCCAGATGGCGCGGCTGCGCACGCCGGCCAGCGGAAAGATGCCGGTCGCCGCCAGCGCCTCGTTGACCTTGGCGAACAGGGTGGGCAAATCCGCCTCGCGGCGGATGTTGTCGGTACATTCAGCGTAAAAATGGGGCATAGCGTTCTCCAGACGGCAAATATGCGCGGGCGCCCCGCGCAGCGGCATTTACAGCGTATTGCCAAGCTTGAAACCTTTTTCCGTATCGCCCTCACGGGTGTAGGAAAAACCGTCTGCGCCGATGGTGACGGCCATTTCGCTGGGCGCACTGCGCTCGATGACCGGCTGTGGCTGCCCATCGAGATCCAGCACCAGCGAACCTTCGGTATACCAGCTCGGCACCACCGGATTGCCCCACCAGTCGCGGCGCTGGTTGTCATGCACGTCCCAGGTCACGGTCGGGTTGTCCGGATCGCCGGTGTAGTAATCCTGCGTGTAGATTTCCACGCGGTGGCCATCGGGATCGCGCAGGTAGAGGTAAAACGCGTTGGAGACGCCGTGACGGCCGGGGCCGCGTTCGATCAAATCGGATTTGCGCAGCGCGCCAAGCTTGTCGCAGATGGCCAAAATATTGTGCTTTTCATGGGTGGCGAAGGCGATGTGGTGCATGCGCGGCCCGGCGCCGCCGGTCATCGCGGTATCGTGCACCGTCGCCTTGCGGCGCATCCAGGCGGCGTAAACCACGCCGTCTTCATCGCGGATGTCTTCCGTTACGCGGAAGCCCAGCCCCTGGATGTATTCCACGGCGCGCGGCACGTCAGGGGTGATTTGGTTAAAGTGGTCGAGGCGCACCAGCGCGCCCGGCGTATACAGATCGTAGCGCCAGGCCAGGCGCTCGACGTGCTGCACGTCGTAGAAAAACTCATACGGGAAACCGAGCGGATCCTCTACCCGCACCGCATCGCCGATACCTTTGGCGAACCCGTTCACCCGCCGCTCGGTACGGCAGCCAAGCGCCTTGAAATACGCTTCGGCGCGATCGACGTCTTCCGGCGTGCGCACGCGGAAAGCAAACGCCGCCACGGCGGCGACCGGGCCTTCGCGCAGCACCAGGTTATGGTGAATGAACTCCTCCATCGAACGCAGATAGAGGGTTTTATCCTCTTCGGCGGTCACGACCAGGCCGAGGATATCGACGTAAAATTCGCGTGCGGCTTTAAGGTTCGTGACCTGAATTTCCATGTAGGCGCAGCGCACGACGTCGGGAGCAGGGACAGCATCAGTGGTCAATTTTGTCGTCATTGTTCTCATCTCTTTCGTTATTATTGTGGCCTGAGGCTCAAACGCCCCATTTCGGGATCGGGTGGTCGCCCATGGAAATGCACACGTTCTTCATTTCGGCGAACACTTCGAAGCTGTATTCGCCGCCTTCGCGGCCGGTGCCGGAGGCTTTCACGCCGCCGAACGGTTGGCGCAGATCGCGTACGTTTTGGGTGTTGACGAAAACCATGCCCGCTTCAATGCCGCGGGCCAGGCGCAGAACCTTGCTCACATCCTGCGTCCAGATGTACGACGCCAGGCCGTACTCCACGTCGTTGGCCATGCGCAGGCCGTCTTCTTCTGATTTGAACGGCAGCAGGCAGGCCACCGGCCCGAAGATCTCCTCCTGCGCCACGCGCATCCGGTTGTCGACATCCGCCAGCACCGTCGGGCGCAGGAAGTTGCCGTGGCTCAGGCCGGCCGGTTTGTCCGGGCCGCCGGCCAGCAGGGTCGCCCCTTCTTCCACCCCGAGGCGGATATAGCCGGAGACTTTTTCCCAGTGCTGCGGGCTGATCAGCGCCCCCACCTGGGTGTTGGGATCTTGCGGATCGCCCACGCGCAGGCGGTTGGCGCGCTCGGCGAAACGTTTGACGAATTCCGGGTAGATGCTCTCCTGAATGAAGATGCGCGAACCGGCGGTGCAGCGTTCGCCGTTGATCGAGAAGATGGTGAACAGCGCGGCGTCGAGCGCCCGCTCGATGTCGGCGTCTTCAAAGATCAGCACCGGCGACTTGCCGCCCAGTTCCATGGAGAATTTCTTCAGCCCGGCGCTTTCGATGATGCGGCGGCCGGTGGCGGTGCCGCCGGTGAAGGAGACCGCGCGCACGTCTTTATGGCGCACCAGCGCGTCGCCGGCGGTGGCGCCGTAGCCCTGCACCACGTTCAACACCCCGGCCGGAATGCCGGCCTCCAGCGCCAGTTCGCCCAGGCGATCGGCGGTCAGCGGCGACAGTTCGGACATCTTCAGCACCGCGGTGTTGCCCAGCGCCAGGCAAGGCGCGGTTTTCCAGGTGGCGGTCATGAACGGTACGTTCCACGGCGACACCAGCGCGCACACCCCCACCGGCTGCACCAGCGTGTAGTTGAGCATCTTGTCGTCCACCGGGTAGGTCTTGCCGTTCATCTGCTGGCACACCTCGGCGAAGAACTCGAAGTTGTGCGAAGCGCGCGGGATCAGCACGTTTTTGGTCTGGTGGATCGGCAGGCCGGTGTCGGCGGTTTCCAGTTCGGCGATCTGCGGCACGTTCTGGTCGATCAGCTCGCCCAGGCGGCGCATCAGGCGCGCGCGCTCTTTCATCGGCGTGTTGGCCCACTTGGGGAACGCCTCTTTCGCCGCCGCCACCGCCTGGTCTATCTCCAGCTGGCCGCCGGAGGCCACCTCCGCCAACACCTCACCGTTCGCCGGGTTGGTGGTGGTGAAATACTCTTTGCTGGCGACGTTCTTGCCGTTGATCCAGTGGTTGATGGTTTTCATCGCAGGCTCTCCTCGTAATCTTTTTCACTGATAATGTGGTTAACCAGACGGCCGATGCCCTCGATCTCCACCACCACTTCGTCGCCCGGCTGCACGTCGGCCAGCCCTTTCGGCGTGCCGGTGGCGATCATGTCGCCCGGCTGCAGCGTCATGAATTCGCTCAGGTAGGCTATCAGGAACGGAATGTCGAAAATCATGTCGGCGGTGCTGCCGCGCTGGCGCAGCTCACCGTTGACGTAAGTGCTGAGCGCTAGCCGGTGCGGATCGGCGATGTCGTCGCGATCGACGATATACGGCCCGATCGGCGTCAGGGTGTCGCGGCTCTTCACCCGCAGATTCGGCCGGTAGTAGTTCTCCAGGTAATCGCGGATGGCGTAGTCGTTACACAGGGTGTAACCCGCCACGTACTCCATGGCGTGCTCGCGGCTGACGTTGCGCGCGGTCTTGCCGATCACCGCCACCAGCTCGGCTTCGTAATGCATATACTCCACGCCGGCCGGGCGCACCGACACCTGGCGATGGCCGGTCAGGGTGTTCGGTGCCTTGAGGAACACCAGCGGCTCTTCCGGTGCTTTGAATTCCAGCTCGCTGGCGTGGTCGGCATAGTTCAGCCCCAGGGCGAACACCGTGCCCTGCGCCGGCGGCAGCCATTCCACTTCGCGCTCCTGCAGCACCTCGCCGTTCGGCAGCGTGACGCGCAGCTGCTCGTCCACCTGCACGTTGAAGATCTGGCCATGATGGCGAATACGGGCATGTTTCATGATGCGGCTCCTGCCTGGGTGACGCGGTTGGTCAGCGTGGGCAGGCCGGCGGCGCGCACCGTCACCTCATCCCCCGGTTTGATCTCCACCCGCTGGTGCGGGGTGCCGATCAGCACCGCATCCCCCGGCTGCAGGGTGATGAAGTCGCTGATGGCGGCGATCAGCTCCGGCACCGAGCGCACCAGATCGGCGGTGGACCAGCGATCCTGTTCCACGCCGTTGATCTCGGTGACGATCTCCAGCCGATCGGCTGTCTCCAGTTGGCCGATCTCCCCCAGCGGGCAGAACCCGTCGCGGCATTTGGCCTTGATCGCCGGGCGGTAGAAGCTGCTCTCCGGCAGGCTGACGTCGTTGGCCAGCGCGTAACCGGCCAGATAACGGCCCACCTGCGCCGCCGGCACCTTGCGCGCGGTATCGCCGATGATCACCGCCAGCGTGCCGCCGCTGTGCACGGTTTCACCGGCCGGAAACGGGATCGCCCCGCCGTTGGCGAGGTGGGTGTTGCGCGGTTTGATAAACCACACCGGGGTTTTGGGCGGGGTCTGATACGGTGGCTGGTGAAACGCCTGATCCCAGGCGTCCAGTTGGCTGCGGTGGTTCAGCGCAACGGAAAAAACGGTGCCTTTCATGCGAACTCCTCCAATGGCAAAACATGACAACCGGCATTCATTAACATATTAATGATTACTTTTATACGCTGTGCAGCTTTTACGCAATGCGCTTGGAGTGATTTGTGATCGTGATAACAAAATATTCACAAATAACGAACATTAGCGTGATTATTCAATGTATTAATCATTTTTATCGCCATTTTTCGCTGCGCCACGCATTTTTGCTTTATCCCTACGGGTAACTTTGGCTACTATTAAGTTATTAACAAAATCGGGCTTTGCGGGGCAGGCGCCCCCATAACGAGCGCCGTAACAACGAACACCTTGATAGCTAAGGCCAAACTTATGCATGAATCGTTAACCATCGCCCTGCTGCAGGCGCGTGAAACCGCCATGGGGTTCTTTCGCCCGATCCTGAAAAGCCACAACCTGACCGAGCAGCAGTGGCGCATCATCCGCGTGCTGGCCAACAGCCGCTCGATCGAATTCCACGAGCTGGCGGCGGAAACCTGCATCCTGCGTCCCAGCCTGACCGGCATTCTGTCGCGCATGGAGCGTGACAAGCTGATCTTCCGCCTGAAGCCGGTTAACGATCAGCGCAAGCTGTACGTGTCGCTGACCCAGCAGGGCCAGGATCTGTATGAAGTGGCACGCCACCAGGTGGAACAGGGCTACGCCGAGATTGAAGCCGCTTTCTCGCGGCAGAAAATGGACCAGCTGATGACGCTGCTGGACGAGCTGATCACCCTGGGCGACAGCCTGCCCGCCAACGTCACCGCGCATCCCGCCAAGCAGTGATTTAACCAACCGGAATTCTCAAATTAATTGACGTTGCAGCCAACAACGCTGCAGCGTCAGGTAAGCAGAGAATTCGTTTCCGGCAGCAGCGCGCCGCCGTCCACCACCAGCGTCTGGCCGGTGATGTAGGCCGCCGCCGGCGAGGCGAGAAACACCATCGCCGCGGCGATGTCTTCCGGTTCCCCCAGCCGCCCGAGTGGCACCGAGGCGGCGATCGCCTGATTCACCTGCGCATCGCCCAGGTTGGCCATCGCCGGCGTGCGGATCATCCCCGGCTCCACGCCGTTGACGCGAATGTTCTCCGCCGCCAATTCCAGCGCCGCCGCGCGAATAAACCCGTTCACCCCGGCCTTGGAGGCGGCGTAGTGCGCCAGCCCCGGGTAGGCCACCCGCGGGCCGGTCACCGACGAGGTCACCAGAATGCAGCCGCCGCCCCGGCGGCGCATCCACGGCAGCGCCGCCTGCGCCAGAAAGAACGGCGCCATCAGATTGACGCTCAGCGTGCGTTGCAGCAGGGCCGCGTCGATGGCGGCGAACGGCGTCAGCGGAAAGTAAGCGGCATTGTGGATCACCACGTCCAGCCGTTGATGCCGCTCACCTACCGCCGTCACCCCCTCGGCAATCTGCCCCGGCTCGGCCAGATCGCAGGCCAGCGCCTGCACGCTCAGCCCTTCGTCCCGCAGCGCCTGCGCCGCCGCCTGCGCCTGCGGGAGTTGCACGTCCGCGATCGTCACCTCGGCGCCCAGCCGGGCAAAGGCGCTGACGATCGCCAGCCCAATGCCCTGAGCGCCGCCGGTTACCAGCACCGCCTGCCCCGCGAAGGCGTCGGCCGCATAGGTTGCGCTCATCGGCCTATCCTCGCGGGTGGCGCGTGGTGTTCAACACCTGTGCATGGGCGCCGACCGCAAAGTTGCTCAGCGCGCTGAAATCGCTGCCCTGATAACCGAGGATCTTGCCGTCGGTGCGCATGCCCTGCAGATCGATCATCACCACGCCCAGCGTCGGAATGATCTTCTCGCGCCAGACGAACAGATAAAGCTGCTCCGCCACCTTCACGTAATGGCAGCGATCGACGTCCGCCAGCCCTTTCTCCACCCCGTCCAGACACTGCCAGGCGTAGAAGTTGTCGTTCAGGTAGATATGCTCGTACCGTTCGGTTGGGCTGTAGGTGTACATGTTGCGCATGCCGATCAGCTCATCGGTAAAGCCCGGCGGCGCCACGTCGGCGTCATCCAGCGTGCCGAATCGGAATTCGGCCTCGACCGCGGTCAGCGGCAGCCCCTGCTCCACCCGGCTGAAGGCGTCGAGCCGCGCCTGCGCTTCGTCCGGCAGTTGGCCGTATACCGCGGTGAAATTGCCCTGATTGCGGTCGCATACCAGCGTAATGCTGGCGTTGGCGCGGGCAGGATCGAGAAAATCGATGAACAGCACGCCGGGGCGAATGCTGGTGGCGCGATAGGCGACGCCCCGCCGTTCACCCCACTCCAGCGTCTGCTCGTCGGTGAACCGGCAGCGTTGCGTCGCGCCGTCGCTAAAGCGCAGCGTCAACGTACTGCCCGCCAGGTCGTGCTGGCGTTCCAGCGTATTGCTGTGCGGCGCAAAGCCTTCCGCCAGCGCGCCAACCTGAATGAATACCGCTTCTGAACTCATGGAAATGCTCCTTACAGGGAAGTGAAAGCCAGGGTCGGCACATCGACGATGGTGGAGCCGCCGTCGGCCACCAGCGCCGCGCCGGTAATGATTGAAGCCTCGTTGGAACACAGGAAACGGCACACGCGGGCGATCTCCTCGGCGCTGGCCGGGCGGCGCAGCGGCACGTCGCGGCAGACCATCTGGTAAGCCTGCTCCAGCGAAATCTGATGGGCGTCCATCAGCAGTTGCATCTCTTCGTCCGCCATCGGCGTGGTCACCCAGCCCGGGCACACCGCGTTGGCGCGCACGCCCAGCGGGCCATAGTCGCGGGCGATGGAACGCATCAGCCCGATCAGCGCATGTTTGGCGGTGACGTAGCCGCAGACCTCCGGCCCGGCGGCCAGCGAGGCGATCGAGGCCACGAACAGCAGGTTGCCGCCGCTTTTAATCAGCTCCGGCAGGCAGGCGCGCGCGCTGGCGAAAGCGCTGTTGAGGTTGCTGTCCATCGCCCCTTGCCACTGCGCGTCGGTCATCTCGGTGATGCGCTTGAAGCCCATGCCGCCGGCGCTGCCGATCAGGCAGTCGATGCGCCCGGCTTCGCGCAGAATGGCCGGCAGCAGCGCGTGGTTCCAGCTCTCGCCGCTGGCGGCATCGCCCACCAGCGCCTGCGCGCCGATCTCTTGCGCCAGCGCCGCCAGCGGTTCCGGGCGGCGGCCGATGATAAACACCCGATCGCCCTGCGCCGCCAGCAGACGGGCGCAGGCGGCGCCGACGCCGGTGCCGCCGCCGGTAATCACAACCACTCTATTCATGATTCAGCTTCTCCATCAGTTGGCCGATCATCAGCAGGCTGCTCAACAGCAGCCGCCGCTGTTCGGCATCCAGCCGCAGGTAGCGGCGGCCGGCCGGTAAACGGCTGACCACCTCCGACGCGGCGAAATGCTCAATATCCACCTGCCAGCGCCCATCGTTCGCCGTCAGCCGCACGCGGCGAAAATCCAGCTGCGCCAGCGTCTCGCCGATCTGCGGGTAGCGCTGCAGGCCGTCCAGCAACCGCTGCGCGGCCGCATGGCGCTGGCGCAGCAGATAACGCACCCCGCGCCGCCGCAGCCAGCCGCCGGTCACCACGTCCAGCGTCAGCGGAGGTTGCATCGCGCACGCGCCCTGCAACCGAAAGCGGTGGCTGACGATATGCGCCATAAACAGCCCCTGCACCTGTTCGCCGATCTCGATCTGCGGCCCCTGCGGCAGCGTCAGCCGCAGCAGGCCCGGCGCCAGGCGTTCGCACGCGTAGGGTTCCAGGTTGCGCGCCAGACGATCCAGCGCGGCGCCCGGCCGATAGCCCGACGGCGCTCGCCGCCAGGCGCGATTAAGTGAGGGAAGTAAGCCGATCAAACTGCGCCTCCTCGTTTTCACCCTTGGCGAACGCGTTCTCCAGCACCTGCTCGACCGGCACCGGCTTGAACGGATTCACTTTCTGCACGCACAGCGTCCAGAACAGCGCATAGGCGGCGGTCAGGCCGATCATCCAGCCGAAGGGAATGTAGATATCGCTCGGGTTCATTCCCGGCGGCGTGATGTAAACGATGGCCAGCACGATGCCAACGCTGGAAACGATCTGCGGCAGCGGGAACCACGGCGATTTATAGGCGCGCGGCAGATCGGGGCGGCGCACGCGCAGGATCACCACCGAGCAGGTCACCAGCAGGTAGGCCACGCCCCAGGCGCACACCGCCGCCAGCACCAGCGGAATGATCCTGTCGAGGTTGCCCTGAATGGCGAAGGCGTGTACGCAGGGGATCAACACCGCCACCAGAATGCCGACCACCGGCGTTTTAAAGCGCGGGTGCAGATAAGCGAACATGCGCGGCAGCGCGCCGTCCAGCGCCATGCCGTACAGAATGCGCGGCACCGCCGCCATCAGCGTGTTGATGGTCGCGGCGCCGGCCAGCAGCAGGCCGACGCCCAGCCAGTATTTGCCGAACTGGCCCATTACCTGGCCGGCGAACGCCGGGATGGCCATCGGCGTTTCCAGCAGGCGCGCGCCGCTGGCGGCGTCGATCACCACGTTTTCCACCTGGTGGCTGAGCGCCGCGCCATACAGCGCCATGCACACCGCCACGCCGCACAACCCCAGCGCCATCGCGCGCGGGATCACCCGATCGCAACGTTTGATCTCCGGCGCCATCGGCGTCACCAGCTCACAGCCGACGAACATGAACATCGCCATGCCGATCAGGCTGAACACCGCGAAGGGATCGTTCAGGCTCAGCGTGCTGCCGAACCAGCCCTCGAGCGGCACCGCATGCGGCGACAGCAGCCCGACGATGCCAAAAATCACCAGCGTGCTCCACATGGCGAAGGTCAGCACGATCTCCGCCTTGCCGAAGGCCTCGATGCCGAACGCGTTGAGCAGGCCGAACACGACAACCAGCCCGACGCCGACCATCCAGGAGGCGTTGTGGCTTTCCATCAGGGTGTTGAGATGCTCGAAGTTCACCAGCGCCATGATGCCGGAGAGAATGGTCTCGGCGGTGCCGGCGAAGATGTGCACGATCAGGTAGGCCGACAGCGCGCCGGTGATGGCGAAAAAGCGCCCCATGCCGCAGGAGATGTAGTCGTAAACCGAACCGGAGGTCGGCAGCAGCGCCGCCGCTTCGGAGAAGGTGGTGAGCTGCGCCTGCATCATGATGAAGGCGATCAGCATCGCCAGCGCGAAGGTGTCGCCGCCGATACCGAAGCCGCTGGTGACCGTCAGGATCACCGGGCTGGCCATGATCACCCCGACCGAACTGGCCAGGGTGGTGGGAAAGCCGACCTTGCCTCGAGCCAGGTGGGCGTGCAACCGCGACGACAGGTTCATGGTTATTTCCTCTTATAGTTTTGGCCTGATGCATGCAGGTGCTTGCAGGTTTTTCACCGCCAGCGGCGGTAATCTCACTATAGAGAGGAAAGGAAAATGCTGACTATCGTCCTTAAGGACGAGACGCTTTCAACCTGCGGCCGCGCTCACGGCGGCGCGCCACTGCCTCGCCCCCTGCGGGCTGCGCGGGTAGGCGCGCAGCGGCGCCAGCAGCGCGGAAAAGAAAGCGTAATAGCCGGCACACAGCCGGTTGTAGCGATCTTCGCCCACATGCGCCGGGCAGCCGCCCTGGCAGACGCTTTTCACGCTGCAGCGTTGGCACTCGCGGCGCAGGCTCTTGTTTTTACCGAACGGCATCTCCGCCGCCCTTGCCGCCAGGGTGGCGAGCGGCGTGTGGCGATCGGCATGGCCGAGCAGGTGCTGCGCGTTGATCAGATGATCGCAGGCGTAAAGCCGCCCGTCCGGCTCCATCACCAGATTGCCGCCGCAGCGTTCGGCGTGTACGCAGCTGGGGCTAACGTGGGTGAAATACTGCGCGTAGACCTGCTCGATATTCATCACGAAGACCTGGCCAACGTGCCCGCGGCTGCGCCAGCGGCGGTACACCGCCAGCATGAAGCGCCCCCAGTTGGCGGCGCTCAGCCCATAGCCGGCGGTGGGCGCGTCTCCTTCCAGCATCAGCGGCTGGAACTGCAGATAGCGCGCCCCGATCGCCACCGCATGATCGTAGATCGCCTCGGCGCGATCCGCGACGCCGTCGTGCACCACCATCAGCAGGTTGAAATCGATCTGATGGCGCTGCAACAGCGCAATGCCGCGCAGCGCCGCGTCATAGCTGGCGCCGCCGCGCTTGTCCGGCCGGTGGGCGTCCTGCACCTCGCGGTCGCCGTCCAGGCTGACGCCGAGGATAAAGTGATGCTGCCGGAACAGCCGGCACCAGGCGTCGTTCAGCAGGGTACCGTTGGTCTGCAGGCTGTTGCTGATCCGCACGCCCGGCGGCGCGTAGCGGCGTTGCAACGCCAGTGCCCGCTTGTAAAAGCCGATCCCCGCCAGCAGCGGCTCACCGCCCTGCCAGACGAAGTTGATCTCGCGGCTGTAACGCGGCTGGGCGGCGATGTAGCCGCGAATAAATTCCGCCAGCAGGTCGTCGTCCATCTTGCGCGTCCGCTCTTGCTGGCGCTGCGGGTAGTAACAGTAGCGGCAGCCCAGGTTGCAGCCGGCGCCGATCGGCTTCACCAGCAAATGAAAAGGCGCCGCCGCGCGCGGTTCGCTCTCTACCGGGATCTGCTGCGCGCGCAGCTGGGCCAGGTTCATAGCGCCGCCTGTGGCAACGGTTTGTGGGTCAGCGGATCCAGGCCGATGTAGTCGCCGGTGCTGGCGTCTACGCCGAGATAGTCGATCGCTGCGCCTTTGGCTTCAATGACCATGCCCTGCTGCGCAAAGCGGCGATACGCCTCGCTCAGCCGTTTGACTCGATCCGGATTGGCGGCGGCCAGATCGCGCGTTTCCAGCGGATCGTCATGCAGGTTGAACAGCCCCCACGGCGCCATCTGCGCCGTCGGCCCGGCCTTCACCAACCGCCGCAGCTTCCAGACGCCGTCGACATAGGCGGTCTGGTTATGCAGCTCCACGCCGTAGGTCGCGCGCGGCACGCCGTCGGCCTCGCCGCTGAAATAGCGCTTGAAGCTGACGCCGACCATCGGCAGCGTCGGTTTGGCCTTCAGCGGTTTGTTGGCGTCGATGCCGGCATAGTCATACAGCGTCGGCGCGATGTCATACACCGCCATCGGCGTGCGGTCGATGCCGCCGCGCCCTTTCAGCCGCGGCGCGGAGATGATGAAATCGGTATTAATGCCGCCCTGCGCGCTGGTGGTTTTATGGTAGTTGGCATACGGCGCGTTGCTGACGTTGGCCCAGTGCGGCCCGTAGGAAATGAACGATCCCTTGCGGCCGAGGTTGGCGTAGCTGTTGTCGAACTGCCGCCAATACTCCGGCTTCGAGCCGTAGTAGAAGCCGCTGGCGGGGTTGGCGCCGTTGTCGGTGGCGAACACGATCACCGTATTTTGGTCGCGGCCGGTCTGCTTCAGGGTGTTCAGCACCGCGCCGACCTGATCGTCCATGTAAGCGATCATCGCCGCGTACACCTGCATGGTCTTGGCTTCATATTTTTGCTGCTCGGGCGTCAGCGCATTCCAGGCCTTATCCAGCGCCAGCGTCGGCATCGGCGTGCGATCGGAAATCAACCCCAGCGCCTTCAGGCGCTGAATGCGCCGCTGATAGGCCTGCTGGTAACCGGCGTCGTATTTGCCGTCGAATTTGGCGATCCAGTCATCCGGCGCCTGCAGCGGATCGTGCGGCGCGGTAAATGCCAGATAGGCGAAGACGGGCTTATTCTGCGGTGTCTCGCGGATCCACTGTTCCAGCTGATCGGCATAGGCCTTGCTGGAATAGAAATCTTTGGGCAACGACACGCGTTTGCCGTTCAGGGTGTAGAAGGTATGGAACGCCTCCACGGTGCCCAGCGGTTTCGCATCGTCGAAATGGCTGGTGCCGCCCCCCATAAAGGCGAAGGCGCGCTCGAAGCCGCGATCGGTCGGTTTGGCGCCGTCGACATAGCCCAGGTGCCATTTGCCCGCCATCATGGTGGCGTAACCCGCGTCGCGAAAACGCTCCGGCAATGTGGTCACGCGGTCGGTCAGCCGCATTTCATAGCCCGGCTGCGCGGCGGTGCTCTCATACCACCACATGCCGCCCATGCCGGCCTGCTGATTGGTGTTGCCGGTCATCAGCATCGACCGCGCCGGCGCCGACATCGGCGAGGTGTAATACTGGCTCATGCGCACGCCCCGTTCGGCCAGCGCCTGCAGGTTGGGCGTCGGTATCTCGCCGCCGAACGGGCTGATGTCGGAGTAGCCCATATCGTCCACCAGAATGATCAGCACATTGGGGCGATCGGCGTCCGCCCCCTGCGCCAGGCCCGATAAGGCGCCGCTCAACGCCACCGCCAACGTTTTTTTCTGCATCGTTCGTTCCCCGTATGGTCATGCGGACTGAACCACCCGACGCCTCAGCCCGAGAAAGGTCATCATTTTTTCGTCTTATACGTTTGGCGCCGCCTGGCGCTATCTTCAATTCGCAGTGTAGGAAGCGGCGGAAAAGCCTGGCTATCGTTCTTAAGAACGAGGAACGGCTCCACTCGTGCCGGTTGTAGCACGCGCAGGGCGGCGAGGGCTTCGTCCGGGTAAGCACTGAAAAGCGCTGTAAATTCAGCGGGAAAAGCGGTGAATTATTTCATTAACCTATTAATGAAAATCGCGAAAAATCCGCCCTGAAAAGCCCTGATTAACGCAGTGTCATCTTGTTATTTATGTGTTTTATTGCAATCGGCCTCACGTTGTTAATATGTTTTTATTGTGTTGCTAAATTGCTATAACTATGCTTGTATCGTTCATATATTGACCGCCAACCTTCTCCAGACTGAACGATAAAGGGAGGAACACGAATCATGCACAGCACAGCATCCGATGCCTTTATCAACAGTTGTTTGGCGACCATTGCGCATCTGATCCCGGTGTCCGCCGGGGTGTTTTATCTGGTCGATCGCGACCTGCGGCCGGATCACTACATCCTGCACGGCGTCTCCGATAACACCCATCAGCAGTATCTGAACCACTTCCAGCAAATAGACCCGATGAAGCCAGCCAATTTCTACCGGCAAGATACCGTCATGGTTGGCATGAGTTCGGCGATGATCGCCGCCAATGGTCATTACTATCATGATTTTATGCTGCCGAACGACATGCACGATATTACGGAGATTTTCATTCGCCAACGCAAACGCATCGTCGCCGGAGTGTCGCTGATCCGCGATACGCCGTTTACCGACGTGGAGCGCGGCCGCCTGCGCGCGGTGCTGCCGCTGATCGAGCTGGCGACGCGCGATCTGCTGCCCGACGGCGAGGCGCAGTTGCTGACCGCCAAAGAGCAAGAGATCGTCAACATGGTGCGCGAAGGCGCCAGCAATAAGCGCATCGCCCTGAAGCTGGGCATTTCGCTGTCCACGGTGAAAACCCATATGCGCAATATTTTCGCCAAAACCGACGTGGTGAACCGCACCGAACTGGTCGCCGGCGGCTTTCTCGCCCACGGTTAACGCCCGATAACGGCCGCCGCTGCCGGCGGCCGGAAAATAACGCCAGAACGTATTCGCCATTTATGGCGCGGCTTCCTCCTGCCCGCAATCGGGCCGGGCGGGATATTTCATCGTCACTTAACGCTTGGGGAATAAGGTTTATGTCCAGTGATTCGGTTTCCGCGCCCGCCGTCGGCGCGGCGCTCCCCTGCCCGCCGCGGCTGCTGACCGCCATTATCGTCTTCGCCGCCATCGCGCCGGGCATTCTGATGACCGCCCCCGCCGTGGCCGCCCAGCTCGCCGCACAGTGGCAGCTCGGCCCGGCGCAGATCGGCCACCTGTTCTCCACCGAACTCGGCGCCATGAGCCTGGCCACGCTGCCGGCGTGGTGGTGGATCGGGCGCATCAACTGGCGGCGGGTCGCTACGCTGTCGGCGCTGGTGTTTATCGTCGGCAACCTGGCTTCGGCGCTGGCGCAGGACTTTACCCTGCTGCTGCCGCTGCGCTTTATCGCCTCGCTGGCGGGCGGCACCCTGATGATCCTGTGCATCACCTGCGCCGCCGGCACCGCCAATCCCAGCCGGGTCTATGCCTTCTGGGTGCTCGGCCAACTGGTGCTGGGCGCGGTCGGGCTGCTGGTGCTGCCGCCGCTGTTCGCGCACTTCGGCCTGATGGCGGTCTACCTGATTCTGGCGGCCATCATGCTGTGCTGCCTGCCGCTCATCCCGGCATTCCCCAACGGTTTCACCGCCGCCCGCGCCGCCCGCAGCGGCCCCGCCGCCTCGCTGGCGCGCAAGCTGTGCGCCGTGCTGGCGGTGCTGACCTTTTACATCAGCCTGAGCGCGGTCTGGACCTTTATCGGCGGCATCGCCGCCGGCGCCGGGCTGTCGCCGGCCCACAGCGGCCAGGTGCTGGCCGTCGCCACCTTGCTCGGCATCGTCGGCGCGGGGGCCGCGGCGCTGATCGGCGCGCGCTTCGGCGGCGGGCGCCTGATCGTGCTGGGGTACGCCCTGCTGCTGGCCAGCGTGGCGCTGCTGACGGGCCAGCCCCTGCTGCTGCGCTTCGCCCTGGCGGCCCTGCTGTTCAAATTCACCTGGACCTTCGTGCTGCCATTCATTCTGGCGCAGGTCGCCGGGTTGGATAACGACGGCAAGCTGATGAACGGCATCAACCTGGTGATCGGCGGCGGCATGGCCATCGGCCCGACGCTGGCCGGCTCTCTGATCGAATCTTCCGGCGGTTTCAACGCCTTGCTGTTCGGCGCGCTGGGCTGCGCGCTGCTGTCGCTGCTGTTGATTTCGCTGGCTTCACCGCGCGCACCGCGCCGTATAACAGGAGGAGAAAGGTGAAAAGAACAACCGGTTTCTTGTTTGATGAACGCTGTTTCTGGCACAGCACCGGCCTGCACGCCACCACCCTGCCGGTCGGCGGCTGGGTGCAACCGCCTTCGGGCGCCGGCCACGCCGAGTCGCCGGAAACCAAACGGCGCATGAAGAATCTGATGGACGTGTCCGGCCTATCGCGCCAGCTCACCCTGCTGAGCGCCGAACCGGCGACGGAAGAAGACCTGCTGCGCATTCACCCCGCCCACTACCTGCAGCGCTTCAAACAGGTGAGCGACAGCGGCGGCGGCCTGCTGGGAGAGGAAGCGCCGCTGGGGCCGGGCAGCTATGAAATCGCCAAACTCTCCGCCGGACTGGCCTGCGCGGCGGTGGAGGCGGTGCTGCAGGGCGAGCTGGATAACGCCTATGCGCTGTCGCGCCCGCCGGGCCACCACTGCCTGCCGGATCAATCGATGGGCTTCTGCTTCCTGGCCAATATTCCCATCGCCATCGAGCGCGCCAAGGCTCGCCATGGCCTCGGCAAGGTGGCGGTGCTCGACTGGGACGTGCACCACGGCAACGGCACCCAGCACATCTATTGGCAACGCGGCGACGTGCTGACGCTGTCGCTGCATCAGGACGGCTGCTTCCCGGCGGGCTATTCCGGCGAACGGGATCGCGGCGAAGGCGACGGGGCGGGCTGCAACGTTAACGTGCCGATGCTGGCCGGCGCCGGCGACGACGGCTACCTGCACGCCATGCGGCGCATCATTATCCCGGCGCTGGAAAAATTCGAGCCGGAGCTGATCATCGTCGCCTGCGGCTACGATGCCAACGCCCTCGATCCGCTGGCGCGCATGCAGCTGCACAGCGACAGCTTCCGCGCCATGACCGCGCTGGTGCAGGACGCCGCCGACCGGCTGTGCGGCGGCAAGCTGGTGATGGTGCATGAAGGCGGCTACGCCGAATCCTACGTGCCGTTCTGCGGGCTGGCGGTGATGGAACAGCTGAGCGGCGTGCGCACTGAAGTGCAGGATCCGCTGCTGGCGTTCATCCAGCAACAGCAGCCGCGCGACGCCTTCAACCGCTTCCAGCGCGAAGCGCTCGACGAGTTGGCGCGCCAGTTCGGCCTGTAATCCCCTCTTTGCGGGCGCCGCACCCGGCGCCCCTGACAACCTCGCCGCCAGCCGCTACGCTGAAGGACAACCCTACCACTATGAGAACAATAAGATGCCCGAACAAACCGTCAGCTTTATCAAAGGCCGTCACGGCGACATCGCCGTGCACGACTGGGGAAACGACCAGCCGCGCTATCTGGCGCTGCTGATACACGGCTACGGCGAGCATCTCGGCCGTTACCAATACGTGGCGCGCACGCTGCAGGCGCAGGGCGCGCGGGTGTTCGGCCCCGACCATCTCGGCCACGGCCTGTCGCAGGGCGAACGCGTGCTGATCGAGGATTATGACGCCGTGGTCGACGACGTGCAGCGCGTGGTCAGCTATTTCCGGCAGCAATACCCCACCTTGCCGCTGGTGGTGATCGGCCACTCGATGGGCGGCATGATCGCCACCCGCTACGTGCAGCGCTACGGCGAGGAGGTGCGTGCGCTGGTGCTGTCCGGCCCGCTGCTTGGCGACAGAACGGCGATCTCCGATCTGGCCGAACTGCCGACGATCCCCGACGCGCCGCTGGATACCGCCACCCTGGCGCGCGATCCGGCGGTCGGCGCGGCCTATCAGGAAGATCCGCTGGTGTGGCACGGGCCGTTCAAGCGCCCCACCCTGCGCGCCATGCAGCGGATCCTCGCCGCCATCAACGCCGGGCCGGGCTTCGGCGCACTGCCCACGCTGTGGATCCACGGCGACGACGATCGGCTGGTGCTGATGAGCGAAACGCAAACCGCGCTCGACCGACTGCGTGGCGACGATTTCGAACGGATGATCAATGCGGGCGGGCGGCACGAGAGCTTTAACGAAACCAATAAGGATCAGATCCTCAAGCGGGTGACCGATTTTATTACGCGGGCGTTAGGCTAAGGCGCTCCCCCTCGGAGCATGCTGAGGGGGGCATGACGGCGTCAGCCCTCGACGATGGCGAGGTAGTGTTTGACGAAGCGATCCGAGGTGATGTCCCAACGCACCGGGGTGCCCTTCTCGACGAACCAGGAATCGCCGGCCTGATACTGCACCGATTCGCCGGTGCGTTCGTTGGTCAGGGTCGCGCTGCCTTCCCACACCGTGGCGTGCTCGGCGAACGGATATTCCATCACGAAGCTGCCGCGGGTGCAGCTGAACACGCCGCAGTTCAGGTTGTCGGTCGGTTCGCCGAAGATGCTGGCCACGCCGACGGTCGGCGTGCCGGCGATCACCGTGGCGCCCAGGTTGCTGACGCTGCCGATCTCCAGCAGTTCCGGCAGCGGTTGTTTAAGCAGTAACGGTTTCATGTCATTCTCCTCTGAGGGTTAACGGCGGCCTTTCCAGTAGCCGGATGTCTGGTGCCAAACCTTACCGGCGGTGGTCATCACCCGCCGCAGCTTGTCCTTGCCGAAGATGTTGACGTGCGGGATCGAGCTCATCAGATCGTAACGATCGGATCCTTCGCTCATGCCCTCCGCCAGCACCTTGCACACGATGTGGCTCGGCGTTACGCCGAAGCCGGAGTAGCCCTGCACGTAAAACACATTATCGCGATCCGGCAGCGTGCCAATCTGCGGGAACAGGTTGGCGCTGCAGCACAGCGGGCCGCCCCAGGCCAGATCGATCTTCACGTCTTTCAGGTACGGGAACACCTTCAGCATCAGGTTGCGGTTCCAGGCCTTGAGATCCGACGGGAAATATTCGATCAGCCGGGTGGCGCTGCCGAACAGCAGCCGGTTTTCGTTGGTCACCCGGTAATAGTCGATCACCGGGCGGATGTCGCTGTAGGCGCCGCGGATCGGGCTGATCTGACGGATCAGTTCGTCAGACAGCGGCTCGGTGGCCAGCTGGAAGGCGTAGGTATTGATGGTCTTGCGGTAGATCTGCGGCTCCATGCCGTTGAGAAAGCCGTTGCAGGCCCACAGCATCTTGTTGGCGCGCACCGAGCCCATGGCGGTGCGCACCGTGATGCGCGGCCCGTACTCCACGTTGAGCACGCTGCTGTTCTCGAAGATTTTCACCCCGTAGCCGCTCAGCGCCTTGGCCTCGCCCAGCAGCAGGTTGAGCGAATGCACGTGGCCGCCGCCCATGTGTTTCAGCGCGCAGGTGTAAGCGTCGGAGCCCACCACCTGCTTCACCTCCGCCCCGGTGTAGAGCTCAATCTCCTCCTGCGGCGCTACCGCCTTGAACTCCTTCAGCCAGCCGCGCAGGGTCTTCTCCTGGCGCGCGTTGCTGCCGAGATAGCCGTAGCCGAAGCAGAAGTCGGCGTCGATGTCATATTTCTTGATGCGCTCGCGGATAATGCCGGCGCCGAGGTTGCTGATTTTGAAGATGGTTTCCAGCCCGGCCGGGCCGACGTGGCGCTTGATCTTCTCCAGATCGTGGCCGATGCCGGCCATCACCTGGCCGCCGTTGCGCCCGGTGCCGCCGTAACCCAGATAGCGGCCTTCGAGAATGGCGATGTTGGTGATGCCCTTCTCCGCCAGCTCCAGCGCGGTGTTGATGCCGGAGAAGCCGCCGCCGATGATCACCACGTCGACGTCCAGATCCTCTTCCAGCGTCGGGAAGCGCAGATCGTATTTTTTGGTTGCCGCGTAGTAGGTTAAGGACTCGATTTCGTTGTTCACTGCCGCACTCCCGATTGCCTATGCCATGACATCGGATTATCGGGAGGCGGCAGCCGTGCCGCTATGTCCCCTTAGGGACATTTTTCCCCTTCATCTTTCAAACTACAGCGTTGTTGGCTGCTGACGTTCACCCCAGTCACTTACCTAAGTAAGCTCCTGGGGACTCTCGTCCTTGCCGCCTGGCTGTAGTTCGAAAGCTATAGGGGATAGATCGATGCATTCACGCGCTGCGGCGCTGTGGGGCGGTCAGCAACAGGCTGAACAGTTCGGCCTGCGAGCCGATGTTCAGCTTCCCGTAGATGTTCTTGCGGTGATTTTTTACCGTGCCTAGGCTGATGAACAGCCGGTCGGCAATCTGCTGCGAACCGCAGCCGGCGAGGATCAGATCGACGATCTCGCGCTCGCGCGGCGTCAGCAGATAGCGCGCCCGGGCGCCGTCATCGTTCACCGTCGCGGCCTCGGCCGGCGCCGCCACCACTTCGCCGTGCAGCCGCGCCACGCTTTTCACCAGCGTTAGCGCGCTGCGCAGATCCGCCCGCTGCGGGTAGCGCACCGCCACCGTGCGGCACGCCGAGCCGAAGAACACCCCCAGCCCGCACTCCGGCGTCAGCTGCAGCAGCACGCCGGCCTCATCGTGCCAGCCGGTCTTGCGATAAAAATTACGGTAATAGTCGCTGTGATAAAACCCGCAGGGCGCCAGCTGGCGCAGCGTGAGCACCTCGCCTTCGCCGCCGTCGCTCAGCGCGCGGTAAAACGGATCCTGCAGATAGGCGCCCTGTTGGTAGATCTGGTTGACCGCATCGCTGTTTTCCCGCTCGGTTTTGATCAGGCAGCGCGGCGGCCGGCCGCGTTCGAAGGCATAGACGATGGCGTTGTCGAAGGCGAAAAACCCTTCCAGCCAATTCAACAGGCTGGGATAAAAGCGCGGGCTGGCCACCGCATCGATCACCGCAGACAAGCGTTCAACCTGAATATCCATACCCGCCTCGCCATTATTAATACATTAACAATCTACCGATTTCGGATGGGGTTGGCCGCATGGCGGCCAGTACTGTTAAAAAAAGCATCCGGCGCGCCGAAATGCAAGAAAGCGATCGTTTACATGTTAAACAACTCACAAGTTGCCGCAGCGGGGAAAGCGGTGGCCGCTCCGCGCCCGCTGGCTTATGCTGTGGCATCGCGCCCTGCAACGCCGTCAAGGAGACCTCATGTCCGTCAGCCACATCATCGCCAACCGCCAGACCTGGTTCGGCCACGGCAGCATCCAGCAACTGCCGCCGCTGCTGCTTGCCGATCCGCAGCCGACGCTGCTGTTCAGCTGCCGATCTTTTCTCAACGGCCCGGTGTACGCCGGCCTGCGCGAATCGCTGGCGCCGCTGCTCATCGGCACCGAGATCGTCAGCCACGAGGCGTCGCCGCAGGAAATAGACGCCTGGGTGGCGCGCTGGCGCGGCCAGGCACGGCGCGTGGTGGCCATCGGCGGCGGCAGCGTGCTGGATGCCGCCAAGGCGTTCTCCGCGCTGGTGGAGCATCCGCTGCCAACGCTGCGCTATATGGAAAAAGTGGGCGACAGCAAAATCAGCGGCGCCACCCTGCCGCTGATCGCCATTCCCACCACCGCCGGCACCGGCAGCGAGGTGACGCAGAACGCGGTGATCACCGACACCCAGGTCAGCAAAGTGAAGGCCTCGCTGCGCCACAATAACTTCGTGCCGCACACCGCCATTCTCGATCCGCAGCTGCTGGCCGGCGCGCCGGACAAGGTGCTGGCCTACTGCGCCATCGACGCCTTCATCCACCTGTTCGAGGCCTATCTGTCGAAAACCGCCGGCGCCATGACGCGCGACATGTCGCTGAGCGGCATCCGCCACTTCCTCGCCGCCTGGCCGGCGCTCAACCGCAGCGATGCGGCGCGCGAAGCGATTATGCAAGCTTCGTACCTTGGGGGGCTGACGCTGAGCGCCGCCGGGCTGGGAGTGATCCACGGCATCGCCGGCGAGATCGGCGCGCTGCGCGACTACCACCACGGCCAAGTCTGTGGCCGCCTGCTGCTGCCGTTCCTTGCCCTGCTGGAAAGCAGCGAACAGCCGCAGCAACGCGCGCTGATGGCCGAGCTGGCCGCGCGCCTGTACCCGCACTGGCAGGGCAGCCCGGAGAGCTACCTGACCGATTTCATCACCCGCCACGCCATCGCGCCGTTCTGGCAGGACGATTTGCCGATTTCCGGCCAGGAACTGGCGGTGGCGCTGGAAAAATCCAACAGCAAGAATTCCTGGATCGACTATGCGCCGGCACAGCGGCAACGGATGATCGAAGAGGCGTTTCGCGTCGAATGATTATATAATCAGATCAACGCACTAGCAGGAGTAAGGAAATGGGCATCATCGGCTGGATCTTCGCCGGCATCGCGGTCGGCATCCTGGTCGGCGCGCTGATCAGAATCTTCGGCAAGAAGAAAGAGCAGTAAGCGTCACGCTGTTCCGTGGGCCGCCAGCAGGCACTCATGGAACAGCTTCACCACCCGCTGCGGCACCGGCGAGCGGCGCAGCACGCTGGAGTATTCGCAGTGATAGCGGAACAGCGCCGGTTTGATCGCCCGCATCATATTCTGCGCCACGAAAAACGCCGCGTAGTGATCCGGCAAAAAGCCGACGTATTTGCCGGACAGGATCAGCGTGGCGATCGACTCCTGCGCGAACCCCGTCGCCTTGCGATGCAAATGTTGCTGCAGGCTCAGTTCCATATTCGGCGAATGGTAGCCTAATCCGGCGAAGGCATAATTGTGCAGCAGATCCCAATTTAATGTTTCATGGGGGGCGGGAAATAATTCATGCTGCGCGCCACAATATAAGAACATCCTCTCACTGAATAACGAATGATAAGATAAACTTTCCGCGCTGCGGTGCATGGGAATAACGCCAACCTGAAATTGCCCGTCAATGACGCCGCGTTCAATGGTATTAATCGGCTCCACGTACATTTGCAAAGAAACCTCCGGCGCACGCTCGCTGAATAATGCGATGGCCCGGCCGATCTGCGCCTGCGGATTGCTGACCGTATGGTCGAATATCGCCACGTGCAGCTGCCCGCCCATGCGCTGGTGCACCTCGTCTACCCCGCGCCGGAACGCCTCGGTGGCCGCCAGCAGGTTGACCGTTTCCTGGTAGATAAGCAGCCCCTCGTCGGTGACCGCAAAGCCCTCGCGCCCGCGCTGGCACAGCGTCAGTCCCAGCCGCTGCTCCAGATCCTTGATGTGCTTGCTGATGGTCGACAGGCTGATGTTCAGCTCCAGTTCGGCGGCGCTCATGCCGCCGCAGTCGACCACGGCCTTGAATACCCGCAGCAAACGCAGATCCATATCCGACAATTGCCCTAACAGCGCGCGCTTTTTTACTTGCATAAAACCTTAAGTAAGTTTCGACATATGATTATTCACAGTAGAGAACAAGCGGTACATAGTCAATTTCGCACAACAATTCGTTAACAACTCGGTTTATTTCATTAATCGCTCTTATTTTCCTGTTCGGAGGAAAACATGGCCGCTGAAAATCACCCGCTAAATAGTCTCGATGCCGAAGGGTTAGAGGCCCATTGGATGCCTTTTACCGGTAACCGTAATTTTAAAGCGCAGCCGCGCATCATTACTCAAGCCGCGGGGGCGTATTACACCAGCCATGACGGCAGAAAGATTTTCGACGGCCTGTCCGGGTTATGGTGTTGCGGATTGGGGCACGGCCGGCAGGAAATCACCGACGCCGCCCAGCGCCAGCTGGCGACGCTGGATTACTCGCCGGCGTTTCAGTTCGGCCACCCGCTGTCGTTCGAACTGGCCAACAAGATCAAGGCACTGACGCCGGCGGGGCTGGATTACGTGTTCTTCACCGGCTCCGGATCGGAAGCGGCGGACACCTCGCTGAAAATGGCGCGCGCTTACTGGCGCGCCAAAGGCCAGGCGGGAAAAACCTGCTTTATCGGCCGGGAAAAGGGCTATCACGGCGTTAACTTCGGCGGTATCTCGGTCGGCGGCATCGCCGGCAACCGCAAGACGTTCGGCGCCGGCGCCGAAGCGGACCACCTGCCGCACACCCTGCTGGCCGGCAACGCCTTTTCGCGCGGCATGCCGCAACAGGGGGCAGAGCTGGCGGAAGAGCTCAACCGCATCATCGCGCTGCGCGACGCCTCAACGATCGCCGCGGTGATCGTCGAACCCTTCTCCGGCTCCGCCGGGGTGATCGTGCCGCCGGTCGGCTACCTGCAGCGCCTGCGCGAAATCTGTACCCAGCATGACATTCTGCTGATCTTCGACGAAGTGATCACCGCCTTCGGCCGCTGCGGCGCGATGACCGGCGCCGAGGCGTTCGGCGTCACGCCGGACATCATGAACATCGCCAAACAGGTGACCAACGGCGCGCAGCCGATGGGCGCGGTGGTGGTGCGGCCGGAGATCTACCACACCTTCATGAACGGCGGCGAGCCGGACTACCAGCTCGAATTCCCGCACGGCTACACCTACTCCGCCCACCCGGTCAGCTGCGCGGTCGCGCTGGCGACGCTGGACATCCTGCAGCGCGAACAGATGGTGGAGCGCGTACAGGCGCTGGCGCCCTACTTCGAGCGCGCGGTGCACAGCCTGCAGGGAGCCAAACACGTCGCCGACATTCGCAACATCGGCCTGGCGGCCGGCATTACGCTGGCGGCGCGGCCGGGCGAACCGGCGCGGCGCCCCTTCGAGGCGGCGATGCGCTGCTGGGAAAGCGGATTTTACGTGCGCTACGGCGGCGACACCCTGCAGCTGGCGCCGCCGTTCATCAGCAGCGAAGCGCAGATCGATGCGCTGATCAACGCCGTGGGCGACGCCCTCAACGCCACCGAATAAGGAGAGAACCATGACCATTACCCATTGGATCAACGGCGAGCCCGCCGCCGGCGGCGAACGCAGCCAGCCGGTTTACGACCCGGCCACCGGCCAATCGGCGCAGGAGGTGCAGCTGGCCGACCGCGCCACGGTGGAGCGCGCCATCGCCGCCGCCGAACAGGCCTATCCCGCCTGGCGCGACACCCCGCCGCTGAAGCGCGCGCGCATCATGATGAAGCTCAAGGATCTGCTGGAGCAGCACGCCGACGCCATCTGCCAACTGATCACCGCCGAGCACGGCAAGGTGCTCAGCGACGCCCTGGGCGAACTGCAGCGCGGCATCGAGAATATCGAATATGCCGGCTATGTGCCGGAACTGCTGAAGGGCGAACACAGCAAAGAGGCCGGCCCGAGCATCGACAGCTGGAGCGAGTTTCAACCGCTGGGGGTGGTGGCGGGCATCACGCCGTTCAACTTCCCGGCGATGGTGCCGCTGTGGATGTGGCCGATGGCGGTGGCGTGCGGCAACACTTTCGTGCTGAAGCCTTCCGAGCGCGTGCCTTCCGCCGCGCTGTATATCGCGCGGCTGGCGGCGGAAGCCGGGCTGCCGCCGGGGGTGCTCAACGTGGTCAACGGCGATCGCGAAGCGGTGGAGACGCTGCTGCATGACGGGCGCGTCAAAGCGATAAGCTTCGTCGGTTCGACACCGGTGGCGGAACACATCTATCACACCGGCTGCGGGCAGAACAAACGGGTGCAGGCGTTAGGCGGCGCCAAGAACCACGCGGTGGTGCTGCCGGACGCCGATATCCCCGGCGCGGTCGGCGCGCTGATGGGCGCCGCCTTCGGCTCCTGCGGCCAGCGCTGCATGGCCATCCCGCTGGTGGTGGCGGTGGGCGACGGCACCGCCGAAGCGCTGATCGCCGGGCTGCGGCAACAGATGGCCGCCATGCGCGTCGGCCCCGGCAGCGACAACCGCAACGACATGGGTCCGCTGGTGACCCAAGAGCATTATCAGAAGGTAAAAGGCTATATCGATCAGGGTGTGGCCGAAGGCGCCGAGCTGCTGGTGGACGGGCGCGAACTGCGCGTGACGGCCGCCGACGGTCACCCCAGCCAAGGCTATTTCCTCGGCCCGACGCTGTTCGATCGCGTGACGCCCGGCATGCGCATCTATCAGGAGGAGATCTTCGGCCCGGTGCTCGGCGTAGTGCGCGCGGCGTCGCTGCCGGAGGCGATGGCCTTGATCGACGCCCACGAATACGGCAACGGCACCTGTCTGTTCACCCGCGACGGCGAAGCAGCGCGCTACTTCTCCAGCCGCATTCAGGTCGGCATGGTGGGGATCAACGTGGCGCTGCCGGTGCCGGTGGCCTACCACTCGTTCGGCGGCTGGAAGCGCTCGCTGTTCGGCGATCTGCACGCCTACGGCCCGGACGCCGTCAGGTTCTACACCAAACGCAAGACCGTGACCCAGCGCTGGCCGGCCTCCGGCGATGCCCGGCGCGCCAGCTTCAGCTTCCCGTCGGGACAGGGGTAACACATAAGAACAATAAACTTCCGGGGAGCAACGCTCCCCGGCATTTCCGCGCGCTCCATTTGATTCCTGCGTACAGCCTGTGCAGCAAAACAATAATTCACTCACACGTTAATGGAGTCGTTATCCCATGAAAGAGTCCGCCCCTGAACACACCTTCAAAGGCAATCTCAGCGTCCTCGACGTGGTGATGATCACCGCGTCCGGCGTGACGCCGGCCAGTTCGATCTTCGTCATCGCCCCGCTGGCGATCGCCAGCGCCGGCAGCGGCGCCTTTCTGTCGTTTCTGATCGCCGCCTGCGTCGCCGCCGCCATCGCGCTGTGCTATGCCGAGCTCGGCGCCGCACACCCCAGCGCCGGCGGTGAGTACAGCATCATCAAGCGCCTGTTCGGCACCCTGTGCGGATTGCAGACCTACCTGTTTATCCTCAGCGCCTCGCTGTTCGTGCCGGCGGTGCTGGCCACCGGCGCGGTGCCCTACCTGAACACCGCGCTGGGCACCCAGTTCGACGCCTCGACCGCCGGCATGCTCACCGTGCTGGTCGGCGGCATCTGCGCCATTTTCAACATCAAGGCCAACGCCCTGCTGACCGGCGCCTTTCTGGTGGTGGAAGTGGCGGTGCTGGCGCTGATCGCCTGGCTCGGCTTCAGCCATCCGCATCAGAGCACGGAGATCCTCACCGCGCCGGTGATGCTGGACGCGCAAGGTAGCCTGGCGCCGGTGTCGCTGCCGCTGATCGTCGCCATGGTCGGGGTCGCGCTGTTCTCCTACAACGGCTACGGCGCGGCGGTGTACATGGCGGAAGACATGCGCGAACAGGGCAGGCCGATGGCGATCGCGATCATGCTGACGCTGGTCATCGTGGTACTGGTGGAGCTGGTGCCGTTCACCGCCCTGCTGATCGGCTCGCCGTCGCTGACCGAGATGGCCAAACAGGCCGATCCGGTCGGCTATGTGGTCACCCAGCTCGGCGGCCCGACGCTGGCGCGCGTGGTAAGCGGCGCGATTTATCTGTCGGTGTTCAACGCCATCATCGCCATCGTGGCGCAGTTCAGCCGCATGATGTTCGCCAGCGGGCGCGACGGTTTCTGGCTGCCGACGTTCAACCGGGCGCTGAAAATCATCCACCCGCGCTTCGGCACCCCCTGGATCGCCACCCTGCTGTTCGGCGTGCCCTCGGCGCTGCTGGCGTTTTGCTCCGATCTCGAATCGCTGACCTCGTTCACCGTGATCCTGCTGCTGCTGGTGTACATCATCATGGCGGTGGCGGCGCTGATCAGCCGCCGTCGCCGCCACTTCCACCATCCGTACCTGATGCCGCTGTGGCCGCTGCCGGTGGTGGTGGCGCTGCTGTGCTGCCTGTACGTGCTGTGGACGATTTTGATCGCCAGCAGCCTGAAAGACTTTATTATCATTGCCGGCATCATCGGCTTCGGGCTGGCGCTGAACCATCTGCGCGGCCGCCAGACGGCGCCCCTCGCCGCCCCCTCAATAGAAGGAGAATAACCATGACGCAGCGCGCTCAGGATCTGGGCATTATCATCGGACAGGGCACGCCCGGCCCGCTGAACGCCATCACCGACGTGCCCGGCGTGCGCGTTGGCCATGCCAGCATTCATGCCGATTTGGCGGACGGGCGCAGCGTGCGCACCGGCGTGACGGTGATCGAACCGCGCCCCGGCTCCGCCCGCCACGCGCCCTGCTTTGCCGGCGTGCACGTGCTGAATGGCAACGGCGACGCCACCGGCCTGGAATGGGTGCGCGAAGCGGGCCTGCTGACCAGCCCGATCGCCTTCACCAACACCCACAGCGTGGGCGTGGTGCGCGATGCGCTGATCGCGCTGGAGCGTGAAACGCTGCCCGCGGGCGACAACGCGGTGTATTGGAATATGCCGGTGGTGATGGAAACCTTCGACGGCCTGCTCAACGACATCAACGGCTTTCACGTCAAGGCCGAGCACGTGCGCCTGGCGCAGCAGGCTGCCCAGGGCGGCTTGCCGCAGGAAGGTGCGGTCGGCGGCGGCAGCGGCATGATCTGCCATGAATTCAAAGGCGGCAGCGGCACCGCGTCGCGTCGCCTGCCCGCCGATCAGGGCGGCTGGACGGTGGGTGCCATCGTGCAGGCCAACCACGGCAAGCGCGAGTCGCTGCTGGTCGGCGGTTACCCGGTAGGCCGGCATCTGGGGCATCTCCCCTCGCCGTTCACGCCGCAGTTGCCGCATCCCGGCATGGGCTCCATCGTGGTGGCGCTGGCGACCGACGCGCCGCTGCTGCCGCACCAGTGTGCGCGGCTGGCGCAGCGCGCCAGCATCGGCATCGCCCGCACCGGCGGCGGCACCGAGGACTCGAGCGGCGACATTTTCATCGCCTTCGCTACCGGCAACGACGGCCTGCCGCCCGCCGACTACGCCAATAAAGGCGCCTTCACCACGCCGCTGCGCATGGTGAACAACGACTACATTTCGGCGCTGTTCGCCGCAGTGGCGGAAGCGGTGGAGGAAGCGATCGTGAATGCGTTGCTGGCGGCCAATACCGTCAGCGGCAACGGCCATCGGGCGGAAGGGTTAAGCGCCGAGCAACTGGTGACGGCGCTGGAGAAAGCCGGCTGGCGGCGGTAAAAACACAGGGCTCGGGGGTTAACCGCGCCCTGCTTATCAGGACTCGCCGCCCGGCTTGGGCGTTGGGTAGTCGTAATCCAGCCGCAGCGGTTCGGCGTAGACGCTGTTCCACAGCTGTTGGTACAGCTGGTCCAACCGCCCGCTCATCGCCGCGCTGTGCATCACCAGCTCCAGATTGCGCGAGTTGTCCAGATAGCCGCCGGTCCAGTTGCTGGTGCCCACCCAGGCAATCTCATCGTCGATGGTCATCAGCTTGCTGTGGATCACGCGGGCAAACGGAATGAAGCCGCTGCTGGCCGGTGGTATGGTCACCACTTTGATCTGCACGTTCGGCACCAGCGCCAGGCTCTTCAGCCAGGCGATATCCGGCTTTTTGGTGTTCCAGTTGGCCACCATCAGCTCGATCTGCACCCCGCGCGCCGCCGCGCTGCGCAGCGCGTTGTCGATCACCGCGTAGAAGGGGCGACTGCGTTCGGGGCCGAACGACAGCGGCGCGTAATCCATCACCTGCACCCGCACCCGCCGTTTGGCATTGGCCAGCAGGCGCGGCAGCTCGGCCTGCGAGTCAATCACCCCCGCCGGGTTGTAGGCGCGCGGGCTGGCCACCAGATAGTTGCCCTGCGTCAGCGCCGTCGTCGGCGCATCGGACAGCGGCGGCACCGGCTTATCCTGCGCCAGCAGCGCCTGCGCCTGCCAATCCTGCTCGAAGATCGCCTGGATCTGCCCCACCACCTTGGCGTCGCTGATGCGCAGCCCGGTTTCGTGAATATGCTCCAGCGCGCGCCAGTCGAAGTTCTGGCTGCCGACGAACGCCTGCTCCCCGTCCACCAGCAGATATTTGGCGTGCAGAATGCCGCCGCTCAGCTTCTGGTAAGGAATAATGCGCAGCTCCAGATTGGGGATCGCCTTCAGCTGTTCCAGCGTCTCGGCGGTAGAAATGCGAATGCCCTTATCTTCCACCAAAAAGCGGATTTTCACCCCGCGTTCGCCGGCCGCCTTCAGGTGCTGCAGCACGCCGTCCAGCAGCGAACCGTCCTGATTCGCCACGTAAAACTGCCCCAGATCGATGCGGGTTTTCGCCGCGTCGAACATCTCGCGCCACACCTCGGCGGTGTTGCGCAGGTCGTCGGCCTGCAGCGCGGTTTCCACCGGCGCGGTGTACACCAGCTCGTAGCCGGGAATCGCAAAACGCGCCGCAGCGCTCTGGCTCAACATCAACAAACAACCGCCCCACAATGCCGTATAAAGGCGGCCGAGCGGCCGCCGTACTGGATGGCCATTAGGCATAGCGCGGCGCTCCGCTGTCAACCCATTGTTCGCCGCTGCCGCTCTCCGGGCGGCTGGCCGGTTGGCCGGCACGGATCAGCAGCACCTTCAGCAGTTCGTTGATGCGCTCCATGCGGCTCTGCAGGAAGTTGTTGGCCACCAAGCACAGCAGCGCGATGGCGATGCCGAGGCCGGTGGCGTACAGCGCGGTGCCCATCCCGGCCGACACCAGGCTCGGCTCGGACACCCCCGAGGCGGCCAGCGCCTTGAAGGTTTCGATGATCCCCATCACGGTGCCCAGCAACCCCAGCAACGGCGCGGCGGTGACCACGGTTTCCAGCAGCCACAGGCCACGCGCCATCGGCGGCTTGCTCAGCAGGTACTGGGCGTCGATCAGATCGCCGATCGCCTCACGGTCGCCGGCGTGGTGTTTCTGCGCCAGTACCGGCGCGATCACCGCCATCGGCAGGCTGTTGCGCTGGGTCAGCTCGTCCGGCAGATCGGCGGCGCGGCGCACGTCCGGCGTCAGCGCCTGCTCCAGCCGGCGTGCCTGGCGCTGGGTATAGGCGAAGTACAGCGTGCGTTCGATGATGATCACCAGCGCAATCGCCAGCGCGGCGTACATCACGTAGAAAATAATGTCGTGCAACAAATTGGCGTCCATACAGGGCTCCTCTTCCCCGCCGCCCGGCAGGCGGCGGGGTATTCAGTTAAAAGGTGGCTTCCAGCGAGACGCTGAAGGTGCGTTCTTCGCCGACGTTGTAATACGGCGTGCTGGCCTTCACGCCGCCGTAAGGCGCCGCGTTAAAGGTGGTGGTGCGCACCGAGGTCAGGTATTCCTTGTCAAACAGGTTGCTGATGCCAAAGCGCAGCGCGGCGCTTTTGACGATTTTCTTGTCCACCGGCAGATGCACCCCCGCCGCCAGATCGAACACCGTGCGGCCGCCGATCTTCTCGTCGTTGGTCAGATCGCCGTAGAACGAACTGACGTACTTGCCGCTGACGCTGCCGTAATACAGTCCGTCGTCGTAACCCAGCGTCATGTTCAGCAGGTTTTTCGGCACGTTCGGCACCTCTTTGCCGGAGGTCGGCAGCGGCAGTCCGCCGTTGCTGACGATGTCGCTCTTCTGCTTCGACTCGGTGTAGGTATAAGAGGTGTAGTAGTTGAAGTTATGCGGCAACTGGCCGCTCCACTCCAGCTCCAGTCCTTTGTTCTCCACGTTGCCGATGTTCATCATCTCGTAGTCGCCGGCCGCGTTGGTGGTGGAGATTTGGCGATCGCTGTAGCGCATGTAGAACAGCGTGGCGCTCAGCAGCATGTCTTCCTGCTGGAAACGCCAGCCCAGTTCGTGGTTCCAGCTCAGTTCCGGCTTGGTGCTGAGCGAGTCGCCGACGTTGTACAGCACGTAGTTTGGCGGTGTGCGCATGTTGCGCGTCAGGTTGTAGAACACCTGGTTTTCCTGGTTCACCTTATAACTGGCGCTGAAGTTCGGCAGGAATTCGTGATAGGTGGCTTTACGCTTCTCCGGCACGTTGTACAGGCTGCCGCGGTTGTCCCCTTTGCGCTCGACGTACTGATAGGCCAGGCCGCCGACGAAGGTCCAGTCCGGCGTGGCGAACCAGGTGTCCTGCAGCCACACCTTCTGCGCCGGGGTGATGGTGTACTGGTTGCGCCCCTGAACGGTGTTGCCGTTGGCGTCCTTCACCTGATCGGAGTCGCCCGGCTGGCCCCAAATCTGCGACGGGTTGCCGTCGCCCTTGATGCTGATGAACGGCTGAGTCTGCAGCTGACGCGCGCGCTCGTACCAATAACCGACGTCCAGGCTGTGCTGCTCGTTGATGTCCCACTTCAGTTTGGTGGTGATACCCGGCCGCCAGGTTTGGGTCCACGACGGGCGGTAATAGGTGTTGGACTGCAGGTTGCTGAGGTCATACTGCCCGGCTCTGTCCGAGGTGCTGGACAATACCGACGCCGTCTGGCCGTTGAAACTGCCGCCGTTACCCCAGTAGTAATACGGTTGCAGAGTCAGCGACAGGTTGTCGCGCAGCTGCAGTTTCTGGGTGAACGACAGCGTAAAGTTCTCGAACGGGTTGCGTTCAATCTTGTAATACTTGTTCAACTGCCCTTTGCTGTTGTACTCCGGCGAGGTGACATAATCGGTGTCACGGCCGTCGTTTTGGAACTGCGCCTTGCTCAGGGTGTTGTAGTTGGTGTTGTTCTGGCGGTTGTACTTCATCACCAGATTGCTGCTGTTGCCGTTGCCGTCTTCGTACAGCGAGTTCATCTCGAACTTGTCGGAGTACAGCCGCCCCTCGCCGCGCCACTTCTTCGCCTCGGTGTGCGAATAGGAGAGCCAGTTGCTGAAGCCGTTGTACTCGCCGGTCTCCAGGCGGGCGAAGGTTTTGCTCAGGCTGTTGCTGCCCAGCGTCTGCTTGACGAAACCGCCGAAGTCTTTCGCCGGGCGGCGCGTCACCAGGCCGATGTTGCCGCCGCTGGAGCCGATGTGCGGGCCGTCCGCTTCGGAAGACCCCTGGGTGACGAACACCTCTTCCAGGTTCTCGGCATCGCCGAGCAGGTTCGGGTATACCGCGTAGTTGCCGGAGTCGTTGATCGGAATGCCGTCCATCGACAGGCCGATCTGATCGGAATTCATGCCGCGCATGGTGTAGTCCACGCCGCTCAGGCCGCTGGCGTCGTTGCTGTTGACGTTCAGGCCCGGCGTGTATTTCAACTTGTCGATGGCGTTGGCCGCCGACGGCATTTTTTCCATCGCCTCTTTGGTGACGGTGGAGCGCGCCTTGGCGCTGTCATCCTGCACCATCATGCCGCCGCCGAGCGACTGCCCCTTGACGCTGATGGTGCCGACATCGGTGGCGTCGGCCGCCAGCGCGGTGCCCGGCAGCATCGCCGACATCACCGCCAGATAGATCCCAGAACGATTAAACGATTTCATTGTGTGCATCCCATAAAAATCAAACGATTAACCCTTGCGCTAAGGCGCCTGATAATTGAACGTCGCGGTAAATCTTTTGGTTGTTTGCCCGGCGAATGCCTCGCTCGGGAACGGCTTTACTGAACTGATGCTTTGCAGGCTGCTCATCGCCGCGCGGTTCAGCAACATGCTGGCGGCTTTGTTGGCGATGCCGGAAGAGAGCACCCGCCCGCTGCGATCGACCTCCAGCCACACTTCGACGTTGCCCTGCGGGCGCTCGAGCGAAGCCTGGCGCCCGCTCGGGTAGCGCTTGCGCTGTTCCAGCTCGCGGCGCAAGGCCAGCAGATAGCCGTTTTCAATCGCCTGCGCGTTCACCTTCGGCGCGGCCGGTGCGGGCTGCGCCGCCGGTTTGCTCACCAGCGCGCGCGGGGCGGCAGGCGCCGGCGTCGCTTTAGGCTTCTCTACCGGTTTGGCTTTCTCTTTCACCGGTTTGGGTTTGGGCTTCGGCTGCGGTTTCGGCACCGGTTTGGCTTCCACGATCGGCTCCGGCGCCGGCACCACCGGTTCGGGGATCGGCTCCGGCTCGGGCGGCGGCGGTTCGGGCTGGGGTTCCGGCGGCGTTTCCGGTTGGGGTTCAGGCGCCGGTTCAGGCTCCACCAGCGCCAGTTCGATGGCGGTTTCGTCGTAGCGCGGCTGGATCTTCAGCGCCGCCTGCTGGCTGGCGAACAGCAGGCAACCGGCGACAATCAGCGCCGGCAGCCAGCTGAAAAGATGACGTGAGCGATAGAGCAGATACATGTCACAGCTTCCGTGTCGCGATGGAGACGGAGAAGAAACCGCCCTGGCGCAGGTTGTCCATGACCGCCACCAGCCGCTCGACCGCCACACCCTTGTCGCTGTTGACGATGATGGTGGTGGTCTGGTTGGCCTGCTGCTGTTGCTTCAGCGTGTTGACCAACGCGCCGAGCGCGATCGGCTGGCCATCCAGCTGCAGCTGTTCGTCGGCCCCCAGCGTGATGATCGCTTTCTTCTGCGGTTTCAGCTGTTGCGCGCTGCCGGCGGACGGCAGCTGCGTTTTCAGCCCGAGCGCCGGAATGACGTTCAGGCTAATCAAGACGAAAAACACTAATAAAAACATCATCACGTCGATCATCGGGATCAGTTCGATGTGCGCTTTGTTCTTTTTCGGTTCGTTCCAGTTACGCATGACACTCCCTCCCAAAAGCGAAGCAGCCAATATAGGAGGGGTATGTTTAACTTTTGTTACGCTTGTGTGATCTTATTTTCACAGTGTGGTTTTTTTTGCGAGAATTTTTTCAATGACGGGAGGCGAGCGCGGAGATATAACCCATTAATTAGCTATAGTTTTTAATGGAATAATCACAGGGCGGACGTACTCTCCTCACCGGTGACAGGGCCTGAAATGTGAAAATAGTGACAGCCACGGCGGGCCCACGGCAACGACAAGAAGAAATCGCCTCAGCCCGTCCGCAATAAGGGCATGATGGGGTTTCCAGTGATATCGCCTTTTTTAACCAAGAATATTCTCAACCCCTGTCATAAAAATATCGACAGAAAATAAATAGTCGCATATATAACCAAACAACATTCCTCATTGGATATATTATTGCCAACAGATTATCAGCTGTTATATTTTTAAAGTGGAATAGCGCCACAGCGTTATTCTCGGTATTAATTAACCCCACTAAGTCACCCTTTTATTTATAAGGATTGTATATGAAAGTACTTAGTCAATATGAAGAGCAGTACGTTAGCGGTGGCGATCTGAACGCGGCCTGGGATGGGTTGCTGGACGGCGCCATGACCGGCGCGCTGATTGCAGGCAAATCCGCAGGGGCCGGCGGCTTTATTGCCGGTGCCGTCGGCCAACTGGTCGGTACCATCATCGGCGGCGTCGCAGGCGGTGTGGGGCTGGGGCTGTATGGCCTGACCCATACGCAGCAGGAAGTGGCGGACTACGCAAAACATTTCCGCGAAACTATCGGCTCCACCTCGACCTCGGTCGGCGGCAGCCTGTAAGCACGAATAGATAGTCACCCCCGCGGTGGCTATTTATTTTATTGCCGCCCTCACCCTACGCCGCCCGCTGAATACTTGACCATTATCGCATCCCGATATTCTTTCAAACCTGCGGCTATCGCGTCGGTATTTAATTGCGAAACCATCCACGGGCTAAAACCGAAAGGCGTTAATTTTACCGCCGCCATTAAATGATTGAGCTCGACCCAGGCATAATCCGCGACCTCATCCGGATTGCGATGGAGCGCGCCTTTTATTTGCGCGGCAAATACCGGGCAAACTTCATTTTCCATTACGCCGGACGCATCGGTAGCCTGATAGCTGAAAGCTTCGCTCAGCAACATTATCTGCTCCACCTCCGTGCCCAGTTCAACCTGGGCACGGCGCATCACCGCCTGTGCCAGCGCCTCTTGCGGCAGAGGATGGCCGCAAAAGGAATTGGTCCAAACCCCCGGCCAGGCGGTTTTACTCAACGCACGTCTTGTGGCCAGCACGTTGCCCTCTGGGGTAAAGAGATAGCATGAAAAGGCCAAATGCAGCGGCGTATGATGCGTGTGCACCTGATTTTTCGGCATCGTTCCGCAAGGCTGCCAGGCGGCATCGAGCAAAACGACGTCTTCGTTATTCATCATCGCGATTTCCATCAAAAGACGGGCTCTTGCCCGTCTTTGGGTTCATTTCGTCAAAAGAGGAGGAATGGCCGGCACTTCCGGCGCATTATCGATATCCTGCTGAGTCATACGAAACTCAGGCGGATAATGCTCCCGTTCCGTTCTGCGGGCGGGTTCGGTATTCCGCCAGGTATAAAGACAGTGCTGGCACTGGTATACCGTCCATACGCCCTTGACCGGTGAACGCGCCATGACGTCTATCTGTTTATCGGCACAACGAGGACAAATCATAGGAGCTCCTTAAGGACGGTTAGCCAACATGGCGGTTAATTTATCCACCCACAGGGCGGTCTCAGGTAAATCCTTGACCGGCTGACTGTAGTGGCCACGCGCATCCGGAGCCACCGGCGTTGTCGCGTCGATGATCAACTTGTCGGTAATCCCCGCAGGGCTGGAGCCGGGATCCAGTTCCAGCACGGACATGTTCGGCAATTGCACCAGATCGCCGGCCGGATTGACCTTGGCGGACAGCGCCCACATGACCTGCGGCAGATTGAAGGGATCGACATCCTCATCGACCATGATCACCATTTTCACATAGCCCAATCCGTGCGGCGTGGTCATTGCCCGCATCCCCACCGCGCGCGCGAAGCCGCCGTAACGCTTTTTGGTGGAAATGATGACGAGCAGCCCGTGGGTATACATCGCATTGACCGCCTGCACTTCCGGAAACTCGGCTTTCAGCTGCTGATACAACGGCACGCAGGTGGCCGGCCCCATCAGATAGTCGATTTCTGTCCAGGGCATGCCCAGATACAGGGATTCAAAAATCGGCCGTGTTCGGTAAGAAACCTTATCGATACGCACCACCGTCATGTTGCGGCCGCCGGAATAATGGCCCGTAAATTCGCCGAACGGGCCTTCAATCTCGCGCTTGCGGCCTTCAATCACCCCTTCGATGATCACTTCAGACCCCCACGGCACATCGAAGCCGGTCAAAGGGGCCGTCGCTATCGGATAGGGGCTTTCGCGCAGGGCGCCGGCCATCTCATACTCCGACTGATCGTATTTCAACGGCGTCGCCCCCATCAGCGTAATGATGGGATCATTGCCCAGCGTAATGGCAATCGGCAGATCCTCACCGCGCTCTTCGGCTTTATGCAGATGCAGCGCGATGTCGTGCATCGGCACCGGTTGCAAACCCAGCTTGCGTTTGCCCTTCACCTCCATACGGTAAATGCCGACGTTTTGCTTGCCGAAATGAGCGGGATCTTCAGGATCACGGGAAACGACGCAGGCCTTATCCAGATAAAAACCGCCGTCGCCGTCGTTTAGGCGAAACAACGGCAGGATTTCAAACAGATTAATCTCCTCGCCGTTGACCTCATTCTGCGCCCAGGGCGGATTATCGCGGCGCTCTGCAGAGACAGGGAAATGATCCCAGCGGCGAATATACTCATCGATTTGCTGTTTCACCGGCGTGGTCGGCGGCAGGCCCAGCGCGATGGCGTGATTCTGCCATGAGCCGAGGGTGTTCATCACCACATGCGCATGTTCAAAGCCTTTAATGTTCCTGAATGCAATGGCGGGGGCGCCCTCACCGATTCTTCCGGTGGCGTTGGCCGCCGCGGCGATATCCGGTTCCGCCTGCACCTCCTCGGCAATGTCGAGTAATTGCCCGGCCTTATCCAATGCCGCCAAATAACTTCGAAGATCGTCATAAGCCATATTTAACCCTCCTGACTGTAAACCTCTTTTTTTAATCCAGCCCAGCGTTTTGCCCGGCTGTAATCAAGGCCAAACTGGTCCAGAACCCGTGCGACAATATGATCGGTGACGTCATCAATATGAGTGGGATGGTTATAATAAGCGGGCATCGGGGGGACCAATGAAGCGCCCAGCTTCGAGAGCGCCAGCATATTTTCCAGATGGATAGCGCTCAGCGGCGTTTCCCTTGGAACCAACACCAGCTTCCGCCCTTCTTTAATCATGACATCCGCCGCTCTGCCAATAAGCCCCTCGGCATAACCCGCGCGAATTCCCGCCAACGTTTTCATGCTGCAGGGAATAATGATCATGCCATCCATGCGAAATGAACCCGAGGAGATCGTGGCGGCCTGGTCGGCCGCACTGTGTGTGACATCAGCCATCGCCATCACGTCACGTACGCTGTGCTTTGTTTCAAGTTCAATGGTCTTTTTGGCCCACCGGCTCAAGATCAAATGCGTCTCTATACCTTCGATATCTTTCAGGGCCTGGAGAAGCGCCGTACCGAGCGGTGCCCCGGTAGCGCCCGTCATCGCGATCGTTAATCTCATGCCTACCCCGACAAAGTTCGTATACGAACAATATGTCAAATCTAGCCCTGGGATCGGGATAAAACAAGCGGGCAAGATGTAACCGTTCGTAAACGAACGACCTGCCAGGGCAAGTATCTCTTAGCGGTCAGTTTTGTTATATTGATATTATTGCTCGCTTTTTTCCTCTTAAGGAATAAACGTATGAACAGAACGCTGGCCAATACTTTTTTCCATCTCATCCGCGAGTTGCTTCAGGATCATAGTTCTCAATGGCAGAAATCGCTCCCTGAACTCAGTAAACAGCAATATTCCATTCTGGCCACCGTTTCAGAAACTCCGGGTATTGAGCAAGTCGAGTTAATGGAGGCGGCAATCAGCAGTAAAGCCGCGCTGGCTGAATTACTCAGCCGAATGGAAGGGAAAGGTCTGTTAAAGCGTGAAGCAGGCGAGCAGGACAAGCGCCGCCGATTTATTTACCTGACGCCTGCGGGACAGGCGCTGTTCGAAGCCAGCCGCCCAATCGCCGACGCGATTGATAACAGGTACCTTGAACGGGTCAATAAAGAGCAATATGAGTCGGCGCTTTTCGCTTTACAGACGATGGTGGGAAAAAAATAAATTAACCCTCTCGGCAGAGATAAAGGTTCAACAGCCATAAAAAAAGACGCCCGCAGGCGTCTTTTTATCGCGTTCACTGAAGCCCGAGGCGATCAGTTCACTTTCACCGGCATACCGGAACGGGCCTTGATCGCCGCGTCCACTTCGCTCTGGTTGACGCCGGCGTCCATCAGCACTTTGCCGACCGGCGCGGAGATGGTCAGCGGCACCGGATCTTTCGATTGCAGCTGCTCTTCGTTGGCCGACAGCGGATTGTGCACTTCCACGTAGCGCGAGCCGTCCGGTTCGACGGTGGCTTTCATCGGTTCGTTGATGAACTGCACGCGGGTGCCGACCGGCACGTTATCGAACAGGTACTTGATGTCGTCGGCGCGCAGACGCACGCAGCCGTGGCTCACGCGCAGGCCGATGCCGAAGTTGGCGTTGGTGCCGTGGATGGCGTACAGGCGGCCGACATACAGCGCATACAGCCCCATCGGGTTGTCCGGGCCGGCCGGGAACACCGCAGGCAGAATTTCACCGTCGGCCGCATATTCGGCGCGCATCTTGGCGGTCGGCGTCCAGGTCGGGCCGTCTTTCTTGCGCTGTACGGTAGTGGTCCAGTTCAGCGGGGTGTCTTTACCCAGCTGGCCGATACCGATCGGCAGCACCACCACGGTGTTGGACCCTTTCGGGTAGTAGTACAGACGCATCTCGGCGCTGTTGATGATGATGCCTTCACGCGGCGCATCCGGCAGGATCAACTGCTGCGGGATGGTCAGGGTGCTGCCGGCCTTTGGCAGGAACGGATCCACGCCCGGGTTGGCCTCCAGCATATTGCTCAGCCCCATCTGATACTGGGCGGCAAAGCTTTCCAGCGGCAGTTTGCTGTCTTCCGGTACGGTGATTTGGATATTCTCGCCCACCAAACGGCTGTCTTTTGGCGGCAGCGGGTAAACGACGGCGAAGGCAGCCTGGCTGAATGCAACCAGTGCCGTAAACAGGGTTAATAACGCGCGAATGCTCATTTTCATCTTCGTGTTGGTCAAGGCCACTGGCGATTAGGGATATCGGTTTCTACGGCCACCTTGCCCCGATGAATTTCAGCCGGCAGCCAACGGCGCTGCGGCCTGAAAAGCCAGGGGGATTTGACCGGATGCGCATTATATGTGCACATCAATCAAAGTGTGAACCATTACCGATGTAATATCGCAATTTTTTGTAACCTGACGCGCCACGAAGGCGACTTTTTGCGAGAACCGCCGTCTAACCGGCGGCGGCCAACGCTTCCACCCGCCGAATAGGGATCAGATATTCGCAGCGGATCGCCGCGCCGCCGAGCGGGCAGCTGCCCTCCTGCGCCGGGTAGAAACGCTCGATATCCTGCCCCGGCCGGCGAACGGCGTTCATCTGCGGCATCGCGGTGTCGTACAGCCGCACGATAAAGTTTTGTAACCCTTCCGCCTGCCCTTGATAGGTGAAACGGGCATACTCCCCCTGTTCGATAGTCACCCGCTCCCCCATCGCCCCTTCGTCCGGCAGAGCGGCGGTATAGGCCATGCGCGGGTTACCCCGGCGTTGCCTGTCGACCTCCAGACTGGTGAGGCCGTATACCACCTCCGGCAGCGCCTGCGGCTGCAGCAGCTGCCGCCAGGCATGGCGGCGCAGCTCGCACTTGGAAGCCGCCAGCTGCCCCAGCGTAAAGCTGCGGCGCTGGGTGTTGCCCACCAGCTGCATGGCGGGCAGCGTCACGATGTCGGCCTGCGGCAACGGCGTTTCGGTCAGCCGCAGCGGCGGCTGCAGGCCGTAGCTCGACCAATCCTGGCTGCGGCGATAGCTGGCCGGCGGCAGACCGAACTGTTTGCGGAAGCAACGGGTGAAGGTCTGCTGCGAATCGAACTGGTAAGTATCGGCGATGCAGGCCACGCTGGTGCCGGTCAGGCGCAGTTCGCGCGCGGCGGCGGTCAGCCTTCTGCGGCGGGCGTAAGTGCCGAGAATATGGCCGGTATGTTGCTTGAACATCCGCTGCAAATGCCACTTGGAGTAGCCGGACTTGGCGGCAATGTCGTCCAGCGTCAGCGGCTGATCCAGGCTCTGCTCGATCCAGGCCAGCAGCTGTTCAATCACCTGTTGCTGGTGCATGGTATTCCCCTTATTTTAACAATAACGTCTGCGCCAATACCCGGCCTGCGGCTTCATCGGCGGCCACCAGCACCGGGTAGCCCCAAAATTTGGCGCCGTATTCGGCAAACTCTTCCGCCGCCGCGCGTTTGGCGTCGTCCGGCTCCAGCATGATCATGCCTTTCACCCACAGCTTCAGCGCCTCGCGGTTATCGCGCTTCCACAGCGCGACCTGGGTGCGGGCATCGCGGTCATGTTCTTGTTCTTCATCGCCGACGCTGCGGTCGGTCATCAGGACAAAGGGTTCGGCGCGTGCCAGCAGCGCGCTGAATTCGGCCAGTTCGGCCTGGGTATCGCGCCCGCTTTGGCGCATCCATACCAGCGGAAAATCGGCGGTATCCAATGACATAATCAGTTTCCTCAGGAAATGGTTTAGGACTGGCGCTTACTTTATCGGCACCGGCGCTAGACCACATTGCGCAATCAGGACATAATACTTTTCAATTCCGCCAAATTGAGAATTGTTCTCATGAAAGTACAGATCCCCCGTCACTGTCTGGATATCGATCAGGTGCCGCGTCCGCTGTTTGCCCTGCAAGGTTCGACCCTTGAGCAGGATTGGGAAGTCGAGCCGCACCGCCACCAGAAGGCGCAGCTGATCTATACGGTACGCGGCATGATCCGCTGCGAAGTGGAAAACGGGCTGTGGCTGGTGCCGCCGCAGTGCGCGCTGTGGATGCCGGGCAACGTGTTGCACAACGCTCAGGGCGCCGGCTCCACCGAGGCCTACTGCCTGTTCGTCGATCAACATGCCGCCGCCGGTCTGCCGCAAAACTGCTGCACGCTGTCGGTCTCGCCGCTGCTGCGCGAGCTGCTGCTGCAGGCCAGCACCTTCGAGCCGCTCTACGACGAACAGGGCGCCGAAGGGCGCCTGACGGCGGTATTGCTGGACCAGCTGGCGGCCGCGCCGATCGAGAACCTGCATCTGCCGGTGTCCGACGACGCGCGCATTCGGCAGTTGACCGAAGGCATGCTGAGCAGCCCGGCGGACAAATCCACCCTCGGGCAGTGGGCGCAGCGCATCGGCATGAGCGAGCGCTCCCTCAGCCGCACCTTGCAACAGCAGATGGGCATGAGCTTCGGCCACTGGCGACGCCAGCTGCACGTGATGCTGGCGCTGCAGCGCCTGACGCAGGGCGAGAGCGTACAGACGGTGGCGCTGGATCTGGGCTACGAGAGCGCCAGCGGCTTCGTCACCATGTTCAGAAAGGCGGTGGGCAAACCGCCGGCGCGCTACCTGGCGGAGCGCAACGCCTCTGGAGAAACCCTGGGCGGCGCGATCACCATGTAAAAAAGCCGGCGCAGGCGCCGGCTTGGAGCAGGTGAGAATCAGAAGTCGTAGAACACCGTAATCCAGGTGGAGTCCGGCTCGTTGTCGCTGCTGTTGGCCAGCGTGCGCTCCACATACACCGACAGACCGTAACCGATGGTGGTGCCCGCGCCGAGGTAAACGTGGTTGGCGTGATATGCCTCGTCACCTTTCAGCCGCAGCGAGTCCGCCGCCACGTAAGGCTGGATCGATTTGAGGAATGGCTTGTCGATATTGAAGGTGTAACCGACGAAGCCTTCCAGCCCGTAGCCGTCACCGGCGAAGAAGTGCGACAGCGTGCGCTGGCGGGTGCTTGGCACATAGTCTTTGTAGTAGCTGGCGGTGCCGACGATGTACCAGTTGTTCGGCTGCCAGGTCAACGCGGTGCCGGACAGCTGCTGGTGATAATCCTTTTCGCTGTACAGATTGTCTTTGATCTTCGCGTCGGTATAACTGTAGGCAGCGCTGAAGGTGAAATCTTTCGTCACCTTGTAATCGAAGCCCAGCCCGCCACCGCCCTTGCGGCGATAAATCAGGTTATCCGCGGTGTGCAGATCGTCTTCCGGCAATAAATAGTTGGCGTACAGCGTTACCGGCCCGAAATCATTGGTGTACTTGATGCTGTTTTTCGGTTTATTGCCGCCGTCATAATCGCCGGAAATACCGATGCCGGTGCCGCCTGCATGGCCATCGTTATCCCAGACGTCGCTTTTGATACCGACCACCGAATAATAGATGCCGTATTGATGGCCGTAGGTCAGGGTGCCGTAACGATCGTCTTTGAAACCGGCGTACAGCTGGCGCTGATAGTCGCGCTTGCCGTCTTCGTTATAGTGCCCGTCCCAGCTGAGCGCGTGCGCCAGATCGACACCCCACTCGTAATAGCCGATGATCGAGGTATCCTGCGTCAGCGCATAGTCGCCACTGAAGCGAAAACGCGTGCCGCCGTCGTGGCCGTTTTTGTCATAGCCCGGCTCCGGGCCGTTATTGAAGATCCACTCGGGGCGAATGCTGCCGCCCACCTTTACACTGAGCGGCGCCAGCAACACATTGCTCTGCGGGTTTTTATCCAGAATGGTGATCTCGGCCTGTGCGCCGGCGGATAACGCCGACAGCAAGACGCCGCCAATGAATATTGGCGTTGTATTTTTTCTCATTATTACCCCTGCCCGAAAAAATTATTGTTATAAACACGGTGGTCTTAAGCCACGCAGAAATAATTACCCGATGTGAACAGCGCACTCAAGATATAAAAATTCACGCCATAACCTGTCATTATTTCAGGTTGGATTTAATTTCAGCAAAAACGTGTTCATCTGTAACGCGGAGAAAAATAATGTAATAACCGCAGCACGAAACAAACCAATCCGCACGTTTCACCCAAAATAAACCGGCGTGATTATCCGGGAATAAAAATAGCAAATAACAAATAAATATTATTGCCGCAGGTAAACCGTCACGCAGTGGAATTAACTGATGAGGGGAAATAACGACGGAGCGCGTTGCGCGCTCCGAGAGAGAATTCACTACTGCGCCAGCCAGCCGCCGTCCATGTTCCAGGCGGCGCCGCGCACCTGCGCCGCCGCATCGCTGCACAGGAACAGCGCCAGCTCGCCGAGCTGCTCAGGCGTGATGAACGCTTGCGAAGGCTGCTTCTCCGCCAACAGTTCATCGCGCGCCTGCTGCGGATCGGTCCCGGCGGCAATGCGTTTGTCGATCTGCTGCTGCACCAGCGGCGTCAGCACCCAGCCGGGGCAGATGGCGTTGCAGGTGACGGGCGTGCGCGCGGTCTCCAGCGCCAGCGTCTTGGTCAGCCCCACCACGCCGTGCTTGGCCGCCACATAGGCCGACTTGTCTTTCGACGCCACCAGCCCGTGTACCGACGCCACGTTGATGATGCGCCCCCAGTTGCGCTCGCGCATCCCCGGTAGCGCCAATCGGCAGGTGTGGAACACCGCCGACAGGTTGATGGCGAGGATGGCGTTCCATTTCTCCACCGGGAACTGATCCAGCGGCGCCACGTGCTGAATGCCGGCGTTGTTCACCAGAATGTCCACGCCGCCGAACTCGCGTTCGGCATACTGCATCATGTCAGCTATCTGGCCCGCATCGCCGAGATCGGCGCCGTGATAACCCGGCGCGGCGCCCAGCCGCGCGACCTGCGCTTGCGCCTGCTCCACGTCGCCGAAGCCGTTGAGGATCACGCGCGCGCCGGCGGCGGCCAACACGGACGCTATCCCGAGGCCGATGCCGCTGGTCGAGCCGGTCACCAGCGCGGTTTTGCCTTGTACACTCATGGTATCGCTCCTTTAAACAATGCCGGTCAGGTAGAACACGCCGATCACGAACAGCACCGCGGCGCTCTTGATCAGGGTGATGGCGAAGATGCCGCCGTAGGCCTGCCGGTGGCTGAGGCCGGTGATCGCCAGCAGGGTGATCACCGCGCCGTTGTGCGGCAAGGTGTCCATGCCGCCGCTGGCCATCGAGGCCACCCGGTGCAGCACCTCCAGCGGAATCTGTGCCGCATGGGCGGCGGCGATAAAGCTGTCGGACATCGCCGCCAGCGCGATGCTCATGCCGCCGGAGGCCGATCCGGTGATGCCGGCCAACAGGGTGACGCTAATCGCTTCGTTCAGCAGCGGATTGGGGATCGCCGACAGCGCCTGCGACAGCACCAAAAAGCCCGGCAGCGCGGCGATCACCGCGCCGAAGCCATATTCGGAGGCGGTGTTCATCGCCGCCAGGATCGCGCCGCCGACCGCCGTCTTGCTGCCTTCCGCCAGCCGGCCGCGAATATTGCGAAAGCCGAACACCACCACCAGCAGAATACCCGACACCAGCGCCGCTTCCACCGCCCAGATGGCGGTGATTTTCGCCACGTCGGTGGTGATCGGTTTGGCCAGCCCCGGCAGCGTCAGCTCGTGGCTGGCGCCGTACCACTGCGGGATCCAATGGGTGAAGCCAAGGTTGAATACCCCGACCAAAATCAACGGCAGGATGGCGATCAGCGGGTTCGGCAGGTTGATGTCGTCCGGAGTTTCCGGCTCGTTCAGCAGATCGGTACCGTACCCTTCTCCCTTCAGCTGCGCCTTGCGCCGCTGGCGTTCAAGATACAGCAGACCGACCGCGATGATGAACAGCGAGCCGATCAGCCCCAGCCACGGCGCGGCCCAGGCATTGGTGCCGAAGAAGCTGGTCGGGATGATGTTTTGGATCTGCGGCGTGCCGGGCAAGGCGTCCATGGTGAAGGAGAAGGCGCCGAGCGCCACGGTGGCCGGGATCAGCCGCTTGGGGATACCGCTCTGGCGGAACAGCTCGGCGGCGAACGGATAGACCGCGAACGCCACCACGAACAGCGACACCCCGCCGTAGGTCAGCAGCGCGCACACCAGCACGATCACCGGAATGGCGTGACGCCGGCCGAGAATGCGGATCGCCGCCGCGACGATCGAACGGGAAAAGCCGGACAGCTCGATCAGCTTGCCGAACACCGCCCCCAGCAGGAACACCGGGAAGTAGAGCTTCACGAAGCCGACCATCTTCTCCATAAACAGCCCGGTGAAAGTCGGCGCCACCGCGCCGGGATCGGTCAACAGCACCGCGCCCAGCGCGGCGATCGGGGCGAACAAAATCACGCTGTAGCCGCGGTAGGCGGCCAGCATCAGTAATCCCAGTGCTGCCAGGGCAATCAAAACGCTCATCGGTCACCTCAGTATCGTTGTTATTGTCAGGTACGGAGTGCGAAATTACGGTTTCAGCGCAAAGCGCAGCTGATGCGCCCGTCGCCGTTGAATGCGTTCCCTGCGTGCGTCATCCCAAAGATAAAATCCCCGGCCGCTGCGCTGGCCGGTATCGCCGCGCTGCAGCCGCTGTTCCACCAGCGCCATCATCTCGTCGCCGGTCGCCAGTTCCGGGAACAGGTGGCGGGCGATGTCCGCCACCGTCGGCAGCCCGGTCATGTCGGCGGCCTCCAGCGGGCCGACCATGGCGTAGCGCCGCCCCAGCGAGGCGCGCATCACCTGATCCACCACCTCGGCGCTGGCGATGCCGCTGTGGACGATGTGCAGCGCCTCACGCAGCACCGCAAACTGCAGCCGGTTGCCGACAAACCCCGGCGCGGCGCGCTCCAGCAGCACCGCCTCCAGCGCCATCCCGCCGAGCAGCGCCTGCACCGCCGCCAGATGGCGCGGATCGGTGGCGCGGCCGGGCACGATCTCCACCAACGGGATCAGGTGCGGCGGGTGCCAGAAGTGGGCGATCAGCAGGCGCTGCGGGTGGGTCATGCGCGCCGCCAGCTCGTCCGGCGGCAGGCCGCTGGTGTTGCTGGCAATCACCGCGTCGTCGGCGATCAGCCCTTCCAACTGCTCATACAGCGCGTGCTTCAGCTCGAGCCGTTCCGGGATCGCCTCAATAAGCAGCCGGGCGCGCGCCACGTCGTTCAGCTCGCCGGTCACGCGCAGGCGCGCCAGCGCCGCGTCGCGCTCAGCGTTATCAAACTGCCCGACGTCGCTCAGCTCGGCCAGAATGCCGCTCGCCACCGCCGGCGCCTCCACCCGCCGCTGCGGATCCGGGTCATACAGCAGCACCTCATGGCCGTGGCGAATAAAGTGGGTGGCGATGCCCACCCCCATCAATCCGGCGCCCAGTACCGCATAGTCAGATGACTGCATCGTGCCCTCCTCGGTTGTTTACGGGCGCTCTACCGCCAGCGCCACGCCCTGCCCGCCGCCGATGCACAGCGTCGCCAGCCCCTTGTTCACCCCGCGGCGCTGCATTTCGTACAGCAGCGACACCAAAATGCGACAGCCGGACGCGCCGATCGGATGCCCCAGCGCGATCGCCCCGCCGTTGACGTTGACCCGCTCCGCCTCCCAGCCCAGTTCTTTGCCCACCGCCAGCGCCTGCGCGGCGAAGGCTTCGTTGGCTTCGATCAGATCGACCTCGTCCAGCCGCCAGCCGGCTTTCTCCAGGCAGCGGCGCGCGGCCGGCGCCGGGCCGATGCCCATGATCGCCGGATCGACGCCCGACGACGCGTAACCGGCGATGCGCGCCAGCACCGGCAAACGCAGCGCGGCGGCTTTTTCCGCGCTCATCAGCAGCACCACGGCGGCGCCGTCGTTGAGCGACGAGGCGTTGCCGGCGGTTACCGTGCCCTCCTTACGGAACGCCGGGCGCAGCCGCGCCAGCGCCTCCAGGCTGGTGTCGCGCGGCTGTTCGTCGTGCTTAACAAGCAACGCTTCGCCCTTCGGCTTCGGCACCGTCACTGGCGTGATCTCCTGCGCGAAACGCCCGGCCTGCTGCGCCGCCTGCGCCTTCTGCTGCGAGCGCAGCGCAAAGCTGTCCTGCTCGGCGCGGCTGATGGCGTATTTCTCCGCCAGGTTCTCGGCGGTGATGCCCATGTGGTAGTCGTTGAAGGCATCCCACAGGCCATCGTGGATCACGCTGTCGACCATCTGCGCGTGACCGAGGCGCAGACCGGCGCGCGCGCCGGCCATCAGGTAAGGCGACTGGCTCATGCTCTCCTGGCCGCCGGCGATCACCGCCTCGGCGTCGCCGCTGCGGATCGCCTGCACCGCCAGATGCACCGCCTTCAAACCAGAGCCGCACACCTTGTTGATGGTCAGCGCCGGCGTCGTCACGGGCAGCCCGGCATTCAGCGCGGTCTGGCGCGCCGGATTCTGCCCGCAGCCGGCGGTCAGCACCTGGCCGAGGATCACTTCATCGATCTGCTGCGGCGCCACGCCGCTTTGCGCCAGCAGCCCCTGCACCGCCGCCGTGCCCAGTTCCACCGCCGTCAGCGGCGCCAGCGCGCCGTGAAAACTGCCGACCGGCGTGCGCGTCGCCGCCACAATCACCACTTCACGTTGTTGCACATTCACCTCCCGTTTCAGAAACGCATTTCCGGCACATGCTCCGGCACGATCAGCCGGCCGGCGGTTTTGGCGACAATCTCCGCCACGCTGACGCCCGGCGCGCGTTCGCGCAGCACGAAGGCGCCGTCTTCAATTTCCAGATAGGCCAGATCGGTCAATACCTTGCGGATGCAGTTGGCGCCGGTCAGCGGCAGCGTGCAGCGCGGCAGCAGCTTGGACTCGCCGCCCTTCGAGGCGTGGGTCATCACCACGATGATGTTCTCCGCCCCCGCCACCAAATCCATCGCGCCGCCCATGCCCTTGACCATCTTGCCGGGGATCATCCACGAGGCGATGTTGCCCCCGACGTCCACTTCAAACGCCCCCAGTACGGTCAGATCGACGTGGCCGCCGCGGATCATGGCGAACGACTGCGCCGAATCGAAGATCGACGCGCCGAGGCGCGCGGTGACCGTCTGCTTGCCGGCGTTGATCATGTCGGCGTCCAGCTGCTGCTCGGTCGGGAACTCGCCCATCCCCAGCAGGCCGTTTTCCGACTGCAGCATCACGTCCATGCCCGCCGGCACATAGTTGGCCACCAGCGTCGGGATGCCGATGCCCAGGTTGACGTAGTAACCGTCCCTCAGCTCTTGCGCCACGCGCTGCGCCATTTGTTCACGGGTAAGCATGCGAATTCTCCTTATGCCCGCAGGGTGCGTTGTTCGATACGCTTTTCGAAGGTGCCCTGAATCAACCGATCGACGTAGATGCCGGGGGTATGGATCGCCGCCGGATCCAGCTCGCCCGGCGCGACGATCTCTTCCACTTCCACCACCGTGATGCGCCCGGCGGTCGCCATCAGCGGATTGAAGTTCTGTGCGGTGTGGCGGTAGATGACGTTGCCGAAGTGATCGGCCTTCCAGCCCTTAACGATGGCGAAATCGCCGGTGATGGCGGTTTCCATGATGTAAGGGCGGCCGTTGAACTCGCGCACCTCTTTGCCTTCGGCGATCGGCGTACCGTAACCGGTGGCGGTGAAGAACGCCGGGATACCGGCGCCGCCGGCGCGGATCTTCTCCGCCAGCGTGCCCTGTGGGGTGAGATCCACCTCCAGTTCGCCGCTGAGCGCCTGCTGCTCGAACAGCGCGTTTTCGCCGACGTAAGATCCCACCACCTTGCGGATCTGCTGGGTTTCCAGCAGCCGCCCGAGGCCGAACCCATCGACGCCGCAGTTGTTGGAGACCACCGTCAACCCGCGCACGCCGCGCCGGCGGATCTCTTCGATCAGATTTTCCGGGATGCCGCACAGGCCAAAGCCGCCCGCCAGCACCGTCATGTTGTCCGTCAGGCCTGCCAGCGCTTCCTGGTAGCTGCCGACGCGTTTGTCGAGCCCTGCCATATCGTTGCCCCTGCATGTTGCGGCGCAGGGCGAAATGCCCTGGCTTGCGTGAGGGCATCTTCAGGTCACAAAAATGATTTGTTAATTTTGTTTTTATGCCGCATTCATTTAGAATTTTTATTAATCACTCGTTAACCGACAATTAACAAAGAGTTAACGCCAGCCAAAATGAAAATGAGCATCAAGCAGTTACGCGCGTTTTTAGCGGTAGCTCACACTCTGAATTTCGCCCAGGCCAGCGAGCGGCTGAATATTTCTCAGCCGGCGCTCAGCCTGGCGATCCGTGGGCTGGAAGACGCGCTGGGCGGGCCGCTGCTGCTGCGCACCACCCGCCGGGTGACGCTGACGCCGGAGGGGGAAACCTTCTTTCCGATGGCGCGCCAGCTGCTGGCGGATTGGGACAACGCGGAAGAGGCGATGCGCCAGCGCTTCACCCTGCAGATGGGCAAGGTGGCGATCGCCGCCATGCCGTCGTTCGCCGGCAACCCGTTGCCGCCGATCCTCAAAGCGTTTCGCGATCGTTACGCCGGCATCAACGTGGCGGTGCACGACGTCATCAACGAACAGGTGTTTGAAATGATCCGCGAAGGCCGGGTAGAGATGGGCATCGCCTTCGAGCCGGAGCCGAGCGACACCTTGCACTTCACCCCGCTGTGCCGCGATCGCTTTCTGGCGGTGGTGCCGAAGGATTCGGCGCTGGCGCGCAAGGCGCAGGTCAGTTGGAAGGAGCTGCTGACGCTGGATTTCATCACCCTGCAGCGGCCATCGGCGGTGCGGCTGCTGCTGGAGCAGGAGCTGGCCCGCAGCGGGCGAACGCTGGAGGTGGCGTTTGAAAGCCACCAGTTGGTGACGGTCGGGCGCATGGTGGCCAACGGCCTCGGCGCCAGCGCGGTGCCGGCGCTGTGCGAGCAACAGATGGATGAGCTGGGGGCGGTCTGCGTGCCGCTGATCGGCCCGATCATCGAACGGCGCGTGGGCCTGATCCGCCTGGCGCAGCACCAACTCTCTTCCGCCGCGCAGGCGCTGGCGACGGTGATCGAACGGGAAATGGCGGGGAGTGGCGGGCAGCCTGCGCTTAAACCGTAAACCCGACGTGCTTGCCGCCCGGCAGCTCAACGTCCAGGCGCAGCGTGCCGCCCATCGCTTCCACGTAGCGTTTCAGGGTCGAAATCTTCAGCTCATTGCCGCGCCCTTCGATGGCCGCGACCGAAGGCTGGGAAATGCCTAGCGTTTTCGCCAATTCCTGTTGGGAAATATTCAGCGCTTCCCGCAACTGGTGCAGGTGCGCTTCAAACAGCATCTCTTCGGCCATTTCCTCGATGCGCCGGCGGCTCTCCGGGGTGCGGGAGGCCAGCAGTTGCTTTAAGGTGCTCATGGGTTACTCCTTGAAATAACACATCAAATATTGGGTGAACTGCGCATCCGCGATGGGCAGCATCACTTTATAAAACCGCTTCTCATTACCCGTTTTGTCGCCCGCACACAGCACAATCGCCTGCCGCGCCGGATCAAAGGCGAAAAAAGCGCGAATCGGCCGCCCTTTGTGCTGAATACGCAGCTCTTTCATGTTGGGATGCAACGAGCCTTTCAGCACGTCGACAAAAGGCCGCCGAAGAGAAGGCCCTGCACGCTCGAGCATCACCAGCGCGGCCAACACCTTTTCCTGCGTCGATTCATCCTGTTCACAGAGCCACCGATCAAACTCTTCCGTTGTCATTACCGTCCACATGGCATCTCCTGATTATAGATTACAATCTATGACAAGACGATAGACCGGAATATATAATTTTCTCCAGACCGCCATTGGCGTTTTGCCTGGCAGCTCGCAAAAGTAACCGATAGGACCATCGCCTATCAGTTCAACCAAATAAGGAAAGGAGAGGCAAATTTAGCGAAATGTCGATGTTTTCAGATGATTCTCCGATCGAGAGCGTGAGCCAGAACCTGTTACCACCCTGTAGAAAATGTTAAGTTTCCTAAAAATTAGGAGGCTTTTCGACATGGAACAGAAGTCCAGCAACATCGCACCGGGCTATTGCATCGCCCAACAAACCGGCCCGCTCGCCTTCCACGCCAACTACCTGTTCGGTGGCAAGCCATCGGAAGCGGCACGCTTTTTTATGCAGCTCAATGCCGATACGACGCTGGTTCAACTGGGGCAAATGCTGATCGTCGCCGATCCGCGCAATCATCATCAATCTACGCAGATCGCCGCCCTAATGCAGGCCAAGAGCCGCACCAGCAAAGCGGTGAAAGCCGGTGACAGCGATTTCTCTGCCTTCTTGCACCGCAATTACGCCGCTATCGCCGCCTTCACCAGCTATGGGGAAACGGTCGTCGGGCTGGCTTCGGATGCCGGAGAACGCTACTTCAGTCAGATCAAAAATATCTTGGTCGAAATTGAAACAACCTACCAAAATCAGTTCCGCACGAGTGGCGCTTTGATTGGTACTCAGTTTCAGGTGGAACGAGCGCGGCTGTTCGGTACATTAAAACCGTTACTGAATCGCCTTACTCGTGCTCAACTCAATATGAAAGAGTATGCGCAAATCAAACACGCGCTGGGGCTCTCCAGTAAATCGCTGGTGCATGAATGGAGTACCGCCGGCGTCGGCGCCATCAAGGGCTATTCGAACTACGTCGACAGCGCCAGCCGTGCGGCCAAGTTTATGAAAGCCGGCGGCTGGATCGGCATCGGATTGAGCGGGCTGAATGCCACCAACGACGTCTACAATGCTTGCACCACCGGCCGCGAACAGGAGTGCGCCAAGATCGCGGTGAAGGGGTACAGTCATTTTGCGGCAAGTACTGCCTTCGGTATCAAAGGCGGCGAATTAGGTGCCGCTGGGGGAATGTTACTATGCGGAGTTGTATTAGGCGTCGCCACTGGTGGCGTTGGGTCGTTAGCATGTGGCATAGCGGGTGCGGCTGCTGGTGGAGCCGCCGGTGGTTGGCTCGGTGGTTCTTTATCTGATACGGCTACAGGTTTTATTTTTGGTGACTGACTCATGAAAACAGCATCACTTATTGCAGCCGTGCTGCTCTTACTTTGTTGGCTTGTTCAATATATTTACTCTCGTCGCTATAAACGTGAGTTCGATGTTTTTTATCAACGCTATACCCAACAGGGCCACTTTGTCCCTGCCCACGTCGCGATTGCCGATGGCCTTGGCTCTTTAGGTACTTCCATCAAAGTCCAATGGTTCAGATGGATCCTTTGCGGCAAGAAAATCAAGGTGAAGAAAAACCAATATCTTCCCGCCAAGACCTATGAATTTGTTCGTCTTTCATCATCTGAACGCTTGCAGACCTGGATGAAAAACAACGGCACGCTTTTGGCGCTGGAAGGCGTGCTCTTCATCATGGCATTGATCTTTATGATGATAGCGAGAATATCGTGATTCAGGCTACTCAATGAAAACCCTTGTCATATTATGCTTAACGCTGCTGGTTTTAAGCGCCTTCATCCAGTTCATTGGTTACCGTCGCCATAAAAAAGAGTTTGACGCTTTCTATCAACGTTACGCCGGCAGCGGACATTTTATTCCGCCCTACGTCGCCTTTGCCGATAGCCTCGGCATGCTTGGAACCTCATTGAAAGCACAGTGGTTTCTTTGGATTCTGAAAAGGAAAAAAATAAAAATAAAGGATCAAGTTTGGCTCGATGCGAAAACCTACGATTTCGTGCAAAAAACTGCCTCTCCTGAGCTACAGAAGTGGCTGGTGATGGATTTTATACTTTTGCTCGTAGAGGCCGTTATTATCGCCGTGGGTTGTATTTTTATTTACCTCATCAAGCATCAAGGTTGAGCAGACGCGTTGCTCCCCTCCACCGCCTGCACCGCCGCCTTCTGCGTAGCGCGCTGATATAAGCACAGCTCCCTGCCCGGCTTGTTTTTCATAAACGGCTGCGGGTAGCGCCCGCCGATAAACAGCGCCGAATAGCCGACGTCATCACCGTAGTGAACGATCGCCCCTTCCACCCTGGCGTTTTTTAGCCCGCTGGCTTTCAGGCAGGCGGCGCGCATCGCCCTTTCGCTCTCGGCCCACGCCTGTGGGGAAGACGCGGTGGCGTTGAACGCGGCCAGCGCGGCGATAAGCAGCCCTATTCTCTTCATCGTTATCTCTCCTTCAACGGCCCGTCTCGCCAGTATAGACCGTGCCGGCGCGGCCAACCCGCCAACGCCGCCGTACTCTTTACGGCATTTTTATTCCGCGCCCCGTTAACGTTACGGCGTTTTTACAGACAGTTTTTGCCGCCGCAGATACCCTTTTCACATCGCCGCTATGGCCTCACAAGAGAGTTGTCCCATGCGTTTATCCCTGCCTCTGGCCGTGACCGGCCGTCGTTCTGGAGCGCGCCATGCATTCTAATATCATCGGCTTCAATCCGCTGCTGGCGGAGCTGCCCGCTTCGCCAACGCGCGCCTTCCACAAAGAGCTGGAACACTACCTGCAGCGCTATCCGCAGACCGAGCAGCTGGATATTTATCTGCACGATCTGAACGGCCAGCTGCGCGGCAAGCGGCTGCCGATCGCCGAAGCCTTTGGGCTGGAGAAAGGCTGTTACTTCCCGCTGTCGATCTACGCCCTGGATCTGCACGGCCGGGTGATTGAAGAAAGCGGGCTGGGGCAGCGGGCGGGCGAGCCGGACCGTTTGTGCCTGCCGGTGCCCGGCACGCTGCGCCCCTGCGCGCGCGATCCCGAACGCCACGCCCAACTGCTGCTGACGATGCAAAATGCCGACGGCGGCGCCTGCGAGCTGGAGCCGCGCGTGGTGCTGCAACGGGTGCTGAAGCGCCTGCACGAGCGCAACTGCTTCCCGGTGGTGGCGGCCGAACTGGAGTTCTACCTGCAGGATCCGCAGCACCCCGCCGAGGCGGAAACCTGCCCAACGCAGAGCTTCGCGGTGGATGCGCCCGAGCGCCACCATGCGCTGCTGAGCGACATCGAACGGCACGCCCGCCTGCAAAACCTGCCGTTGACCGGCGTGGTGGCCGAAGCCGCCTCCGGCCAGTACGAGCTGAATCTGCATCACAGCCGGCGCGTGCTGGAAGCCTGCGACCAGATCATGGCGCTGAAACGCCTGACGCGGCAGATTGCCGAGCAACATCACCAGCACGCCTGCTTTATGGCCAAGCCCTGCGCCCACGCAGCCGGCAGCGGGCTGCATTTCCACATCAGTTTGCAGGACGAGCACGGCGAGAACCTGCTGACCGGCGCGCCGGGCGAACTGAGCGACAATATGCAGCTGGCGATGGCGGGCATGCTGGCGCTGATGCCGGCCTCGATGGCGATCCTGGCGCCCAACATCAACGCGTTCCGCCGCTTCCGCCCCGGCATGCACGTGCCGCTGCGCGCCTCCTGGGGCCACAACAACCGCACGGTGGCGCTGCGCCTACCCTGCGCCGACAGCGCCAACCAGCGCATCGAATACCGCCTGGCCGGCGCCGACGCCAACCCCTATCTGGCGCTGGCGGTGATGCTCGGCGGCCTGCTGCACGGGCTGGAAAACCCGCTGCCGCTGCCGCCCGCAGCCAACGGCTGCGAGAGCGACAACGCCGCGCCCTTGCCGCTCGGCCAGCAGGAGGCGCTGGCTCTGTTCCGCCACAGCGATCCGCTGCGTGAGCTGCTCGGCCCGGCGTTCTGCACCCTGTGGCACACCTGCAAAAGCGCCGAACTGCGCCGCTTCGAGGAACAGGTCACCGCCGCCGAACTCGGCTGGATGCTGTAACCACCCGGTTCATTAACCTAAGGATAATCATGAATATGCAATCGCAACGGGCGCCCGTACAGCCGCTGCTCTGCTGGCGCAAAGGCGTTTTTCATATCAGCACCGATCGGCAGCTGTTGGATATCGAGGCGATCCAGCGTTTCCTCAGCCTGCCGGATCGGGCGGCGGCCGAGCGTCTGGTGCACCACGGCCTGTGCTTCGGGCTGTACCGCAAGCGCCACCTGCTCGGCTTCGCCCGCATGGTGACCGATTACGCCACCTTCGCGTCGGTGAGCGAACTGTTCGTCAGCGCCGAATACCGCGGCGTCGGGCTGGGAAGCTGGCTGACGCGCTGCTGTCTGGCGCATCCGGCCTTGCGCGGCCTGCGCGTCACGCTGCCCGCGCTGCAGGCGCCCTGGCGCGCCGATGGTTCGGCGCACGCCCTGCGCGCCCTTCACTGATAAGGAGGCCTCCATGTCTCGTTTGGTGCTGATTTCCAACAAGCAGTGCGACGGTAAGGATCTGGCCTGCGCCGGCCAGACGCTGGCGGCCGACGCCGAACCGGGGCTATGGCTCGGCTGGAACGGCGACGTGCAGAATTTCGCACAGCGCCCGATCAGTTGCCGTCAAGGTACCGGTTACGATCAGGTGACCTTTCCGCTGTCGATCGAGGAGTTTCGCCGCCACTATCAGGGCTATTACCACGACGGCCTGTGGCCGGTGTTTCACAACCAGCCGGAGAAGGCGCACTTCACGCCGGAAAACTACCGCGCCTACCGGCAGCTGAACCTCCGTTTTGCCGATATCGCCTGCGAGCACCTGTGCCCCGGCGACATCGTCTGCATCGACGACTATCAGCTGCTGCCCTGCGCCCAGGCGCTGAAGGAGCAAGGGCTGCTGAACGCCTGCGCGTTCTTCTTCCACCTGCCGTTCCCGTCGGCGGCGCTGCTGCGGCGCATCCCGGAACATCGCCAGCTGATCGCTTCGCTGCTGTTCTACGATCTGATCGGCTTTACCACCACCGACGATCGCAACGCCTTTCTCAGCTGCCTGGCGGCCGAATTCCCGCTGGAGATGCTGCCCGACGATCAGATCCAGGCCAACGGGCATCTGTTCGCCACCGGCATTTTCCCCGCCGGCATCAACGGCAGGCAGGTTTATTGATTTACGGCGGCGCGCCCTTCAGGCGCGCCGTTTTATTTCGCCGCGATTTATTTTTACCGCCTTTATTGCCATCACCATGCGTTATTTCATTTTCCGGATATAGCGATTAAAAAATGAATATTCATCCTGTTACATATCAACCGTAAAAACCCTATTTCGCCAATTGCTTTTTATTAGTAAAACACATTACCCTCTCCCTGCCATATTTAAACCGAGGAGGGCCCCATGGGCGATGAAAGTTTTAGTTTTACGCTAATGCTATTGGGCGTCTTTCAGTAATGCCATCCAGGTTGCATTCTGAAAGACACGGAATGCGGCAACCGCTCCCCTTCTGACGGCCTTTCCCGCTTTGCCTGCCCACCCATCGCCCCGCTGCGAAAACAACGTCTGTCTCAACCGCTACGGCGGTATTTATCTGGTGTCGCCGGGCATATTCCCCGAGCGGCGACGGATTTCTTATGGGAAAAATAAGGTATTGCGTTATGCAAAATAACCGGGGTACATCTATTTTCAGAAAGTCTTATTTAAACGACTTTATCGTTATCGCCATCGGTGTTTTTTTCATTGCCTTTTTTATTCGTGCCTGGGGTGACATGCACGGTGACTTCAATGAACAAAACGTCTCTGCCATCAGTCTTGATGCCTGGAACCTGCTTTATTATTCGCTCAGAACCAGCATGCGCTTTCTCCTCGGCATGGCCTGGTCGCTGCTGTTTTCTGTGGTATTCGCCGTGCTGGCCGCGCGCTATACACCGCTGCGCCGGGTGATCCTGCCCTTCGTCAACTTTATGGAGTCGGTGCCGCTGGTGGGGTTCCTGACCTTCACGACCGTGTATTTTCTCAACCTCTACCCGCACAGCGTGATGGGGCTGGAGTGCACCGCCATCTTCGCGGTGTTTACCGGCCAAGCCTGGAACATGATGCTGACGCTGTATCAGACGCTGCGCATCGTGCCCAAGGAGCTGGATGAAGCCGCACGCAGCTTCAATTACAACCCGTGGCAACGCTTCTGGCGGCTGGAGTTCATCTATTCGGTGCCGGGCCTGCTGTGGAACGCCATGGTGTCGCAATCCGCCGCCTGGTTCGCCCTGGTGGCCTCCGAGGCCATTCCGGTCGGCGATCGCTCGGTCGAACTGCCTGGAGTCGGCTCTTACATCGCCGAAGCGCTGGCGCAGCAGAACGTGCCGGCGATCCTGTATGCGATCGTCGCGCTGGCCGCCAACATCGTGCTGCTCGATCAGCTGGTTTTCCGCCCGCTGGTACGCTACACCGCCCGCTTCAAATATGAGGACGTCACCGCCAGCCGGCCGCTCGGCAATCCGTGGTTTTACAACAGCCTGGCCTTCTCGCACGTCGGCGCGGCGCTCGGCCGCGCGCTGCGCGCGCTGGCTGATCTGTGGCTGTTCAAGCTGCCGCGGCTGTGGTACGCCCTCGGCCTGCACCGCCTGTTCAGGCTCGCCGCCAAGGGGAACTGGCTGTGGCGCAGCCTGTGGTATCTCGGCGTGGTGCTGGCCTGCGTCTGGTTCGGTTACCGGCTGTGGGAATACTTCCCCAAACAGTACTTCGCGATGCTGCCGGAATGGATGCTGCTCACCACCGCGCGCGTGGCCGCGGCCATGCTGCTCAGCGTGGCGATCTTCACGCCTCTGGGGGTATGGATCGGCATGAATCCGCGGCTGGTGAAGATCTTCCAGCCGATCATCCAGATCCTGGCGGCCATTCCGCCCAACATTTTCTACCCGCTGATCGCCGCCTTCATCGCCATTTATCATCAGGATCTCGGCTGGTGGGCCATCCCGATGATCATGCTGGGCACCCAGTGGTACGTGTTGTTTAACGTGATCGCCGGCGTTTCCGCCATTCCAACGCAGATCACCGAAGTCAGCGAAACCTTCGGCATGCGCCGCTTCCGCTGGTGGCGCTACTACATGCTGCCGGCAATTTTCCCCTACATCGTGACGGGCATCATCTCCGCCGCCGGCGGCGCCTGGAACAGCGCCATCGCCGCCGAGGTGATCCAGTGGGGCAGCACCACCCTCAGCGCCACCGGGCTGGGCGCGTTCATTTCCGTGGTCACCGACGCCGGCAAGAACCCGGAGTCCGCGCTGGGCTGCGCCGCCATGTGCGCGCTGGTGGCGCTGTGCATCATCTTCGTCTGGCAACCGCTGTATCGCATCGCGGAAACCAAATTCAAATATGACTGATCAAGGGGGAACCACATGGTGACTCAAGACGTGATTATCAGCGCCCGCCGGCTGAACAAGACGTTTATCGGCGAAAACAAGCGCCCCAAACCCGTGCTGCGCGACGTGACGCTGACCGTGCACGCCGGCGAGTTCGTCACCATTCTGGGGCAATCCGGCTCGGGCAAGTCCACGCTGCTGCGCATGCTGGCCGGGCTGATCCCAGCGGACAGCGGCACGCTCACGCTGGCGGGCAAACCGGTCGACGGCCCGAGCACCAACGTCGGCATGGTGTTTCAGTCCTACGCGCTCTATCCCTGGCTAACGGTGTACGACAACATCGCCTTCGGGCTGCTGGCGCAACGGCTGCCGCCGCAGACGATCGCCGAGCGGCTGGGAGCGCTGCTGCGCCTGGTGGGCCTGACCGGCTATGAGCACGCCTGGCCGCGCGAGCTCTCGGGCGGCATGCGTCAACGGGTGGGCTTCGCCCGGGCGCTGGCGGTAGAGCCCGACCTCTTGCTGCTGGACGAACCCTTCTCCGCCCTCGATATCTTTACCGCGCAAAAACTGCGGGGCGACCTGCTGGCGCTGTGGGGAGACAACCGGCTGCGCACGCGCGCCATGGTGATGGTGACGCACGACGTCGAAGAAGCGGTGCTGATGTCCGATCGGGTGCTGATCCTGGACGCAACCAGCAAACGGATCGACGACGAATTCAGCGTCAACCTCCCGCGTGCGGCGCGCAACCGGGAAAGCCTGCGGCACCTCACCGATCGGATCCGCAGCTGTCTGTACAAAAAAATCGCGCAAGCGCAATCGGCCGGTTAACGGCCCTGTTTTCATCCACTTGGGGAACTGAAATGAACCATAAAAGCGTGCTGATGACGCTGCTCATCCTGCTGCCGGCCGCCGCCAGCGGCGCGGAAATCGTCAATAAAGACGGCAATAAACTGGATCTGTACGGCCAGCTGAACGGCGTGCATTACTTCAGCAGCGACGCCGACAATAACGGCGACCGCTCCTATACCCGCTTCGGTTTCAAAGGCGAAACGCAGATCGGCGACGCGCTGACGGGGTATGGGCAGTGGGAATATCAGGCAGGGCTCGATCAGCCGGAAAGCGCCGGACCGGGCGACAGCTATACCCGCCTGGGCTTTGCCGGATTGACGTTCGGCCCCTGGGGCAGCCTGGATTACGGCCGCAACTACGGCCTGCTGTATGACGTGGCCGGCTGGACGGACGTGCTGCCTGAATTCGGCAACGACAGCTACGAAGCGGCCGACAACTTTATGACCGGCCGCGCCAACGGCCTGCTGACCTACCACAACCGCAGCCTGGGCGGTCTGGTCGACGGCCTGGATCTCGGCCTGCAATATCAGGGGAAGAATCGGGGGGACGACGCTCAACGGGCGAAGGATATCCAGACGCAAAACGGCGATGGCTACGCCTTTTCCGCCACCTACGACACCGGCGTGGGGCTCAACGTTGGCGCCGCCTACGCCAACTCTGCGCGCACGCTGGCGCAACAGCGCTTCGGCCTGGCTGACGGCGATCGCGCCCGGGCCTGGACGCTGGGGCTGAAATACGACCAGGACAACCTCTACCTGGCGGCAAGCTACGCGCGCACCGAGAACATGACCTACGTCGACGGCGATCGCTACGCCGGCTTCGCCCCTCGCGCGGACGCTATTGAGGCGGTCGCGCAGTATCACTTCGATTCCGGCGTCACGCCCTCGCTGGCCTACCTGCAAACGCGCGGTCGCAACCTGCCCGGCATCGGCGACGCCGATCTGGTCAAATACCTGGATCTGGCGCTGAATTACAGCTTCAACGCCAACATGTCGACCTACGTAGAGTACAAACTCAACCTGCTGCAACGGCAGAACGCCGTCGGCGCCGGCGCCGACGACATCGTCGAAACCGGCATCATGTATCAGTTCTGATCCCCATCCCGGCCGGAGGGCGCTCTCCGGCCGGTTCATGATTTAACTTTCGTCCGCCCCCTTATTCTCTCGTTTAACTCAGGTTTATATTTCCATAAAATGATGCCTATATTCATTCTGGCACTTTCTGTTTACGCCCCGTTTAATGAATAAAGAAAATCTTTCCCGCATTCATATTAAATTACATTTTGCCGCCATAATTCGGCGTAACCACATTGAATAACAGGCTATGGCACGCGTATTATGGCCACACGAAAAATAACGGGAGAATGATATGGACGGCGACAGTTGGTTGTTTATTTTATTGTTGGAATCGCTGAGGTCACAGGAGCAATAGTCATCCCATTGCATCCTGAAAGTGTCAGGATATGAGTCAGTTATAGCATCCCTTCGCTTTACCCTTCAGCCTCTGGCCTGCGCGCATGCCGCACCGGCACGCCCGATGGGCTAACCCCTCCAGCATAAGCGTATTAACAGTCCGATAACGGTCAGGCTTATTTGCACCCGCATTTATTTTACGCCTGCCCGGCGATAAATATCGGCCCTTTTTCCATGCTCATATTTTAATTGGGTGGATACGGATCATGATGGTAAAAAAAACCACGCTGCTGACGGTCAATAACGTCAGCAAAAGCGTTCAACCTACCGGTAAAGAAAAACGTCTGGTGCTGAATGAAATCAATTTGCGCCTTTACGACAACGAGGTCGTCAGCATTTTGGGGCAGTCCGGCTCGGGTAAATCCACCCTGCTGCGCATGCTTTCCGGCCTGATCGCGCCGGATCTGGGCAGCGTGATGCTAGGGGATAAAAAAGTCTCGGGGCCGAATCCGCAGATCAACATGGTGTTCCAGACCTTCGCCATTTTCCCGTGGCTGAACGTCTACCAAAATATCGCCTTCGGGCTGCAGGCGCAGGATCTGCCGCCGCAGGTGGTCGAAACCCAGACGCTGAAAATGCTCGATCTGGTCGGGCTCACGCCCTACCGCGACGCCTACCCGCGCGAGCTTTCCGGCGGCATGCGCCAGCGGGTCGGCTTCGCGCGCGCGCTGGCGGTAGAACCGATGCTGCTGTTGCTGGACGAACCCTTTTCCGCGCTGGACGTCTATACCGGCGAACACCTGCGCAGCGATCTGCTGCGTATCTGGAGCACGCGCCAGATCAAAACCCGCTCCATCGTGCTGGTCACCCACAGCGTAGAGGAGGCGGTGATGATGTCTGACCGCATCCTCCTGCTGGGCGCCGGCACCCTCGACGGCTGCTATCACATCACGCAGCGCCGCGAGGCGCGCACCCGCGAGGGGATGCAGCCGCTGACGGACAAAATCAGCGAGACGCTCAGCCGGCAGATCGCCGCCGCGCACTGAGCGCCGCCCTGGACTGGCGGGACGGAACCCCGCCAACTTAACTACCTGTTTATCAAGAGTTACCCCACCACGGGTGGCTCATGATAAGCGGATAATACATCGAGTTATTATCATGCATTTCATTCATACACTGCTGACGCTGCTGACCGCGTCCGTCCTGGGCGCGGCCATCGGCTACGAAAGACAGTTCCGCCAGCGCACCGCCGGGCTGCGCACCAACACGCTGGTGGCCACCAGCGCGGCGATCTTCGTCCATCTGGCCATGACCATCGACGGCAGCGGCGGCGCGGTGCGCGTCATTTCCTACGTGGTCTCCGGCGTCGGCTTTCTCGGCGCCGGGGCCATCATGAAGGAAGGGATGAACATCCGCGGCCTGAACACCGCCGCCACGCTCTGGGGTTCCGCGGCGGTTGGCGCCTGCGCCGGCTGCGGCCTGTACGGCGATGCGCTGGCCGCCACGCTGTTCGTGCTCGCCGCCAACACCCTGTTGCGCCCGCTGGTCAATATGGTCAACAAACAGCCCTTCAATGACGTTAACGGTGAGTCTACCTATCAGATTTGCGTCATTGCCTTCGAGCATGAGCAGCGTGAGGCGCTGGCCAAATTCAAACAGGTGCTGCAAGGGGAAAACTGCTTTATCTCGCATCTGGATATCGAACCCTTTGGCGACGACGACGTGGAGATCACCGCCACGCTGATGCCGGCCTCCGTCACCACGCCGGTACTCGACCAGACCATCAATAAATTGCTGAACGACAGCATGATGAAACAGGCCTATTACAGCCGCATCGCCGGCTCCGGCTGATGCCGTTCACTTCCAGGGAGATCAATCATGAAAACCATGCCAAAGCTGGCGCATCTGACGATGTTCAAAGACATTGTCCACTGTGGAAGCTTGCACGAGGCCGCGAAAAAGCTGGCCATCTCGCAGCCGACGCTCAGCCGGGTGCTGAAAGAGCTGGAAATGACCATCGGCGCGCGGCTGCTGGAGCGCAGCAACCGCGGCGTGCGCCTGACGGCGGTCGGTGAGCTGTTTTACCGGCGGATAGACGCCGCCACCAATCAGTTGCTCAACGCGTTTGACGAACTGCGCGGCCTGAGCGCTGACGGCGAGAAGCGCCTGCGGGTGGGGATGAGCGTCGATCCGCTGCTGTGCTACCTGCCTCAGGTGCTCGAAGGCTTCAACCGCCGCTACCCGCATACCCGGGTGACGGTGGTGGAAGACGGCCCGGAAGGCCTGCTGGCCCGGCTGCGAAACTGCGAGCTGGATTTGGCGGTCAGCAGCCTGAACGGCGCGGCGGGCGGCGCCGATCTGGCCATGCAGGCGCTGAAGAGCGAGCGCTTCTCGCTCTATCAGGGAGGCGATCTTACCGCAGCCGGGCAGCCGCCGGCCGAGGCCAAATGGGTGGTGCCGCGCTCCTGCTCGGTGGGGCATGCCGCCATCCGCGAGATCGCCGAACGCTATACGCCGCACGGCCAGATCGTCGAGACCGACTCCTTTCTGGCGACCTGGTGCCTGGTCAGGCAGCAAGGCTATATCGCACTGCTGAGCGATCGGGTGGTCGCACACTACGCCCCGCAGCTGCACCTGCAGAAAATCCCGACGCACGAGATCGACATCAGCGCGCGCTTTTACGTCTTTACCCGCCATGAGCCGGCCACGCCGCCGCTTAGCGCCGCGTTTATCCACCTGCTGCAGGCCATGCAGACGGCCTGAGGAGACAGGCTGCCGCCCGCCGGCGGCCGAATCTCTTCTCCTGGCCGCCAACCGCTCACCCCGTCAATCCAACCGTTCACCCGGCAGATCTGACCGCTGACCGAAATACGCCTGTCTTCCCCCCTTACCCCCGGCGATGATGAGCTGTTCCTAAACCCGCCTTACCTCGGGAAAGACGCTACGGCTCACCGCGCCACTCTGACACCTCTTACAAGCGGATGAGTTCATTCATATTTTGCAGACTGGAATTAAGGATACCTCATGAAACGAGAGGGGATTTTAAAGCACATTCCGTGGATGCTGCTGGGGATACTCGGCGCAGCCTGCCTCGGCGTGGTGGCGCTGCGCCGCGGCGAACACATCAGCGCGCTGTGGATCGTCGTCGCTTCGGTGGCGGTGTATCTGGTGGCCTACCGCTACTACAGCCTGTACATCGCCACCAAGGTGATGAAGCTGGACGCCGGCCGCGCCACCCCGGCGGTGGTCAACAACGACGGCCTGAACTACGTGCCGACCAACAAGAACGTGCTGTTCGGCCACCACTTCGCCGCCATCGCCGGCGCCGGTCCGCTGGTGGGGCCGGTGCTGGCCGCGCAGGTCGGCTACCTGCCCGGCACGCTGTGGCTGCTGGGCGGCGTGGTGCTGGCGGGGGCGGTGCAAGACTTTATGGTGCTGTTCATCTCCTCGCGCCGCAACGGCGCCTCGCTCGGTGAGATCATCAAAAAAGAGATGGGGCCGATACCGGGCACCATCGCGCTGTTCGGCTGCTTCCTGATCATGATCATCATCCTGGCGGTGCTGGCGCTGATCGTGGTGAAAGCGCTGGCGGAAAGCCCGTGGGGCGTGTTCACCGTCTGCTCCACCGTGCCAATCGCGCTGTTTATGGGCATCTACATGCGCTATCTGCGCCCCGGCCGCGTGGGTGAAGTGTCAGTCATCGGCATCGTGCTGCTGGTAGCCGCCATCTGGTTCGGCGGCGTGGTGGCGCACGACCCGTACTGGGGCCCGGCGCTGACCTTTAAAGACACCACCATCACCTTCACGCTGATCGGCTACGCGTTCGTCTCCGCCCTGCTGCCGGTGTGGCTGATCCTGGCGCCGCGCGACTATCTGGCAACCTTCCTGAAAATCGGCGTGATCGTCGGGCTGGCGATCGGCATCGTGATCCTCAACCCTGAGCTGAAAATGCCGGCGGTTACCCAGTTCGTCGACGGCACCGGCCCGGTGTGGAAAGGCACCCTGTTCCCGTTCCTGTTCATCACCATCGCCTGCGGCGCGGTCTCCGGCTTCCATGCGCTGATCGCCTCCGGCACCACGCCGAAGCTGCTGGCCAATGAGACCGACGCGCGCTTTATCGGCTACGGCGCGATGCTGATGGAGTCCTTCGTCGCCATCATGGCGCTGGTGGCGGCGTCCATCATCGAGCCGGGCCTGTACTTCGCCATGAACACCCCGCCGGCGGCGCTGGGCATCACCATGCCGGATCTGCACCGCCTGGGCACCGAAGACGCGCCGATGATCATGGCTTCGCTGAAGGACGTGACCGTGCACGCGGCGGCGGCGGTCAGCTCCTGGGGCTTCGTCATCAGCCCGGAACAGATCCTGCAGACCGCCACCGACATCGGCGAACCTTCAGTGCTGAACCGCGCCGGCGGCGCGCCAACGCTGGCGGTGGGCATCGCCCACGTGTTCCACCAGATCATCCCGGGCGCCAACATGGGCTTCTGGTACCACTTCGGCATTCTGTTCGAGGCGCTGTTCATCCTGACCGCGCTGGACGCCGGCACCCGCTCCGGCCGCTTTATGCTGCAGGATCTGCTGGGCAACTTCGTGCCGTTCCTGAAGAAAACCGACTCGCTGGTGGCCGGCATCGTCGGCACCGCCGGCTGCGTCGGGCTGTGGGGCTACCTGCTGTATCAGGGCGTGGTGGATCCGCTCGGCGGAGTGAAGAGCCTGTGGCCGCTGTTCGGCATCTCCAACCAGATGCTGGCCGCCGTGGCGCTGGTGCTGGGCACCGTGGTGCTGATTAAGATGAAACGCACCCAATACATCTGGGTGACCGTGCTGCCGGCGGTGTGGCTGCTGATCTGCACCACCTACGCGCTGGGGCTGAAGCTGTTCAGCGACAACCCGCAGCTGGAAGGCTTCTTCTTCCTGGCCGGCGAGTACAAACGCAAGATCGCCGAAGGCGGCGCCGAGCTGAGCGCCCAGCAGATCGCCAACATGAACCACATCGTGGTGAACAACTACACCAACGCCGGGCTGAGCATTTTGTTCCTGCTGGTGGTGTACAGCATCATCTTCTACGGGGTGAAAACCGCGATGGCGGCGCACAAAAACCCGAAACGCACCGACCAGGAAACGCCTTACGTACCGGTGCCACAGGCCACGCCCGCCGACGGCGTAACTGAGGGGGAGGTCAAAGTTTCGACCCAGCATTGATGTGATTTAACGGATACCCTGCATAATAACGTTAAGTAGTACCCAAAGCCGCACGGCCTGTGCATCACAAGATGCCAGGCGTGCGGCGCGATGCAATCGAGATACCCGGGGCGACCCGGAGGTGGGGCATCCCTGCGGGAACCCCATCCCCCGGCTTCCCCTAATATCAGGCTTAAGCAAGCGCTGTAGTGATGCAGGGTAAAGTTGGAGAAGGCTTATGTTCGGAAATCTCGGCCAGGCGGGGAAGTACCTCGGGCAGGCAGCGCGCATGTTGGTGGGCGTGCCTGACTACGATACCTACGTCCAGCACATGAAAGACAACCACCCGGACAAGCCGGTGATGACCTATAAAGAATTTTTCCGCGAGCGCCAGCAAGCGCGCTACGGCGGCGACGGCAAAGGCGGCATGCGCTGCTGTTAACCCGCAGTCACAAGGATCCGTATGAAACCCATTGCAGTCACCATCCTGACCGGCTTTTTGGGCGCCGGCAAAACCACCCTACTGCGCCACATCCTGAACGCCGAACACGGCTATAAAATCGCGGTCATCGAGAACGAGTTCGGCGAAGTGCCGATCGACGATGCGCTGATCGGCGATCGCGCCAGCCGCATCACTACCCTGAGCAACGGTTGCATCTGCTGCAGCAAGTCCAACGAACTGGCGGACGCGCTGCTGGATCTGCTGGACGGCGTCGACAGCGGCCAGCTGGCGTTCGATCGGCTGATCATCGAATGCACCGGCATGGCCGATCCCGGCCCGATCACCCAGACCTTTTTCTCGCACGAAATCCTGTGCGAGCGCTTCCTGCTGGACGGCATCATCACCCTGGTGGACGCGGCGCACGCCGAGCAGCAGCTGAGCCAGTTCAGCATCGCCCAGGCGCAGGTGGGCTACGCCGACCGCCTCCTGCTGACCAAAACCGACGTGGCGCCGGACTGCGAGGCGCTGATCCAGCGGCTGCAGCGGATGAACGCCCGCGCGCCGGTGTACAAAGTGACGCACGGCGACATCGATCTGAGCGTGCTGTTCGATATTGAAGGCTTTACGCTGAACGACAAGCTCAACCTGACGCCACCCGCCCCGCTGTTCCGCCGCATCCCGCAGCCGCAGAGCGACATCCGCTCGATCGTGGTAACGCTGGAACGGCCGCTGCCGCTGATGCACATCTCCGACGTGATGGAAGGCCTGCTGCTGGAATACGCCGACAACCTGCTGCGCTACAAAGGCATACTGTCTATCGAAAACGAGCCGCGCCGCCTGCTGTTCCAGGGCGTACAGCGGCTGTATAACGCCGACTGGGATCGGGAGTGGCTGCCAGAGGAAGAACGCAAGAGTACGCTGGTGTTTATCGGCGTGGATCTGCCGGAGGAGGAGATTCGGGGAAGGATTGGGGGGGTGGGGTAAGGGCGAAAAACCGCGCCCACGGGGCGCGCTGACGCATCGCAACGCGCTGCGCTTTAGCGACATCGCCGTATTGGCATGCTAAAATATGACCAACAATGGAGGATGCCCCATGACCCAAAGAGCCATCGTTAGCGTTGCCAGCTATGTTCACCAACTGGCTAAAGACCATGAAATTACACATTCCCGTGACGGCATGAGCCGTATGGCGGTGGCCATTACCGGTCTGGCTGACGACGCTGTCGAATTGGATGAAGTGGAACAATTACTGGTTAACCTTAAACGAAAAGGTATCCTGACCAAATCTGAAATTCTCAGCCTTCAGGGGCGTTATTTCCGCGAACAGAGGGCCGTTCGCAAGAAATTCAAAGCATGATGTTTGATCCTTTCGGCGATTTTGATGCCAACGGCTATTTGCAAAATAGCCTGAAACTTAAAGATCCCGATGAAATAAAAAAGGCAGAACATATTTCATTCGAATTAAGCATCGAAGACGCCCTCCGCTACCTCGCCCAAACGCAGCGCATAGGCTACCCGTCTATTCTGAAAGTTCACGAAATCCTGTTCTCTGGCTTCTATCCTTGGGCGGGAAAGGACAGAAACACGCTGGTCCCCCATCTCGCCGTCTTCAAAGGCTCAAAGGACGAACCGCGCCATACGGTCTTCGAACGTCCTGATTCTATCCGCAGGGCCGTTGATTATGCGCTGCGGCTTGCAGCAGACGAACAACGCTTCAGGGAACGGCCAGGGGAAGTCATGGGATTATTGGCTTTCGCGCATCCCTTTCTGGACGGCAACGGCCGCACGATTTTGTTAGTTTTCATGGAGCTCAGCTTCCGTGCCGGGTTCAGCATTAACTGGGCAGAAACGAATAAGCATGACTACCTTCAGGCTTTGACCGACGAGATAAACGCCCCCGCTCAGAGACATCTCGACCAATATCTGCAACCTTTTGTCATCAACATAGCCAGCCGCGATGATTGGCCAAACATCATCGGTGGAATAAAAGGACTGGATGGTTTAGATAAAGAAAATATCTCCTACGGCAGCATGGACGATCCCGAAGTACAGAAAATTTATATGGCTTACCGTGGCGAACAATAAGCCAATCCGACCGTTTTACCCCTTTTGAAAATACGGCCCCGCCGCCACCGACTCGCGCTCGATCAGGCTGGCCGGGAAACTGGGGCGCTTGCTCAGCTCGCCGCCGTCCAGCATCGACAGCAGGCGGTTGATGGTCTCCTGGATCATCTCGGTGACCGGCATCTTCATGCTCGACAGCGACGGTACGGTATAGGGCGCCAGCGGGATGTCGTCGAAACCGATGACCGATACCGCCTCCGGCACCGCTACGCCGCGCTCCGCCAGCCGCTTCATCGCGCCGATGGCCATTTCGTCGTTGCCGGCGACGATGGCGCTGAACGGCTGCCCGCCGGCCAGCAGCGCATCGACCGCCGCCACGCCGCTTTGCGCGTTCCATTTCCCTTCAACGATCAACGCCTCGTTAACCGCAATGCCCTGCTGCGCCAGCGCGGACTTGTAGCCGGAAAGCCGCTCCAGCCCGGTGGGGGAATCGAGCGAGCCGGTGATAAAAGCAATGTCGCGATGGCCGCGCGCGATCAGGTGCGCCACCGCCGCCGCGCCGGCGGCGTGCTGATCGCTGAAGATGCAGTAGCTGTCGTTCAGCCGCAGCCGCCGGTTGATCACCAGAATCGGCTGGCGGTGTTGGGAGACAATCTCGTCCATTTCCGCAATCGACAGAAAACGCGGATAGATGATCACCCCGTCGCAGCGCAGATCCAGCAAAAACTGAATGGCGGCCCGCTCCTCTTCGGCGGTGTGCTTGCCGTCCGCCAGGATCAGTTGGCGGCCGTTCGCCTCCATGATGCGCGCCGACTGCGCCATCAGTTCGCTGAAATAGTTGCCGCTGTAGAGGGTGTTGGTGACCACCAGGCCGAGGGTTTGGGTGGTGTTGGTCGCCAGGCTGCGCGCCAGCAGGTTGGGCCGATAGCCGGTTTCCGCGATGGCTTTATCCACCAATGCGCGTTTCTCCTCGCTGACATAGCCGCTGCCGGACAAAACGCGCGACACCGTCGCCTTTGAAACGCCAGCCTTTTTCGCCACCTCGAGTATCGTTGCCATCTGTGCGCCGCCAAAATCCATGGGTTCAGCGCAGTCTACCCAAGACGCCCGGCGTTTGGAACGCTTTCGCGCCCCTTCGCGTCGGTGCGCACTTATCCCTGACGATCCAGATCACGAAAACGAAACGTCAAAAATCATAGTTCTTGCCAACTACAAAACACCAATACATGATTTTGTGAAACCGGTTTCTTATGGGCGTTTCATACGGATGGAACGACGGATCGCCCAGGCAGTAAATATTCGCCTTTGGGCTATCCGAATTGCTATCTGAGAGACGACACGCCATGCCGAAGAACTACGCAGAGATCTCGCACGCCATCGTGGCCGCCCTGGGCGGCACGGGCAATATCGAGGCCGTGACCCACTGCATGACCCGCCTGAGATTCGTGGTGAAAGACAAAGCGCGAATCGACACGTCGGCGCTGAAGGCCATCAACGGCGTGCTGGGCGTGGTGCACAGCGGCGAGCAGTGCCAGGTGATCATCGGCAACGAGGTGGCCAAGGCCTATCAGGCGGTGCTGGCGCTCGGCATGCCGGGCGCGGCGGCCCCCGCTGCCCCGGAGAAACGCAAGCTCACCCTGAAGGGCATCGGCGCCGGCATTCTCGACGCGCTGGTGGGCACCATGTCGCCCCTGATCCCCGCCATCATCGGCGGCTCGATGGTGAAGCTGCTGGCGATGATCCTGGACATGGCCGGGGTATTCGAGAAAGGCTCCTCGACTCTCGTCATCCTCAACGTGATCGGCGACGGCGCGTTCTTCTTCCTGCCAGTGATGGTCGCCGCCTCGGCGGCGCTGAAGTTCAAAACCAACATGTCGCTGGCGATCGCCATCGCCGGGGTGCTGGTGCATCCCAACTTTATCGATCTGATGGCCAAGGCGGCGCAGGGCCAGGCGGTGGAATTCGCCTTCATCCCGGTGACGGCGGTGAAATACACCTACACGGTGATCCCGGCGCTGGTGATGACCTGGATCCTGTCGCACATCGAACGCGGGGTGGATCGCATCACCCCGGCGGTGACCAAGAACTTCCTCAAGCCGATGCTTATCGTGCTGATCGCCGCGCCGATCGCCATTCTGCTTATCGGCCCGCTCGGCATCTGGATCGGCAGCGGCATCTCTGCGCTGGTCTACACCGTGCACGGCTACCTGGGCTGGCTTTCCGTGGCCATCATGGGGGCGATTTGGCCGCTGCTGGTGATCACCGGCATGCACCGGGTGTTCACCCCGACCATCATCCAGACCATCGCCGAGACCGGCAAAGAGGGCATGGTGATGCCTTCGGAGATCGGCGCCAACCTGTCGCTGGGCGGCGCTTCGCTGGCGGTGGCGCTGAAAACCAAGAACCGCGAGCTGCGCCAGACCGCGCTGGCCGCCGCCGCCTCCGCCATCGTGGCGGGGATTTCCGAACCGGCGCTGTACGGCGTGGCGGTGCGCCTGAAGCGGCCGCTGATCGCCAGCCTGATCAGCGGCTTTGTCTGCGGCGCGGTCGCCGGCATCGGCGGGCTGGCCAGCCATTCGATGGCCTCGCCCGGGCTGTTCACCAGCGTGCAGTTCTTCGATCCGGCCAACCCGATGAGCATCGTGTGGGTGGTGGCGGTGATGGCGCTCTCGGTGGTGCTGTCGTTCGCGCTCACGCTGATGCTCGGCTTCGAGGATCTGCCGGAAAACGCCGCCGCGCCCGGCCAAACCGCACCGGCGGCGAACGCCGCCAGCGCAACGCATTGAGACACCAGAGGATTGCATGTCCGATTCAACATTCCCTAAAGGATTTTTATGGGGCGGCGCTTTAGCCGCCAACCAGGCGGAAGGCGGCTATCGCGAGGGCGGCAAAGGGCTGACCACCGTCGATATGATCCCGCACGGCCCGCACCGCATGGCGGTCAAACTCGGGCTGGAGAAGCGCTTTAGCCTGCGCGACGACGAGTTTTACCCCAGCCACGACGCCATCGATTTCTACCACCGCTACCGCGACGACATCGCGCTGATGGCGGAGATGGGCTTTACCGTGTTCCGCACCTCCATCGCCTGGAGCCGCATCTACCCCAACGGCGACGAGCTGACGCCCAACGCCGAAGGCATCGCCTTCTACCGCAGCCTGTTCGAAGAGTGCCGCCAATACGGCATCGAGCCGCTGGTGACCCTGTGCCATTTCGACGTGCCGATGTACCTGGTGACCGAATACGGCTCCTGGCGCAGCCGCAGGATGGTGGAGTTCTTCACCCGCTACGCCCGCACCTGCTTCGAAGCCTTCGACGGGCTGGTGAAATACTGGCTGACTTTCAACGAGATCAACATCCTGCTGCACAGCCCGTTCTCCGGCGCGGGGCTGGTGTTTGAAGCGGGCGAAAACCCCGAACAGGTGAAATACCAGGCCGCGCACCACGAACTGGTGGCCAGCGCGCTGGCGACGCGCATCGCCCACGAAGTGAACCCCGCCAACCAGGTGGGCTGCATGCTGGCCGGCGGCAACTTCTACCCGTGGTCCAGCAAGCCGGAAGACGTGTGGGCCGCGCTGGAGAAAGACCGCGAGAACCTGTTCTTTATCGACGTGCAGGCGCGCGGCGCTTACCCCTCCTACGCCGCCCGCGTCTTCCGCGAGAAAGGCGTCAGCATCGTCATGGAACCGGAAGACGCCGACATCCTGAAGCACACCGTCGACTTCGTCTCCTTCAGCTACTACGCCTCGCGCTGCGCCTCCGCCGACATGAACGACAACAACAGCAGCGCCGCCAACGTGGTGAAATCGCTGGCGAACCCGCACCTGCCGCGCAGCGACTGGGGCTGGGGCATCGACCCGCTGGGGCTACGCATCACCATGAACATGATGTACGATCGCTACCAAAAGCCGCTGTTCCTGGTGGAAAACGGCCTGGGCGCGCACGACGAGTTCAATGCAGCAGGCGAGATTGAGGACGACTACCGCATCAGCTACCTGCGCGAACACATCCGCGCCATGGCCGACGCCATCGCCGACGGCGTGCCGGTGCTGGGTTACACCACCTGGGGCTGCATCGACCTGGTGGCCGCCTCGACCGGCGAAATGAGCAAGCGCTACGGCTTTGTCTACGTCGACCGCGACGACCAGGGCAACGGCACCCTCGCCCGCACCCGCAAGAAATCGTTCTGGTGGTATAAGAAAGTGATCGCCAGCAATGGGGGGGATTTGGGGTAATGGGGAAGTTCTAACCAAGAACAAATTAGCTTATCGCCTGACTACATGTCCCCACTGCAAACATAGTCAGGCCAACTAAGAGTCTGAACATCGCTGTTGATAAACTCTGGCAACCAACTTAAGGAATCACCATCTTTCTTTCTAAGACCGCACTCCCAGATTTCGAAGACTCGCCATCCAGCGTCAAGCAGTTGCATCTTGACGCGAATATCGCGTTGTTTATTCGATGCAAGTTTTTTAGTCCAAAACTCTGTGCGAGTAGCTGGAGTCGTAGCATAACGACATCCTTCATGGCGATGCCAAAAACAGCCATGTACAAAGATGCACAATTTGTGCTTGGGAAGAACCAGATCGGGTTTTCCGGGTAAATCTGCAACGTGCAGTCTGAATCGAAAAGCTTTCGCATGTAAGTACTTACGTACGAGCATTTCCGGCCGCGTATTCTTGTTTTTGATACCTGACATCATTCTAGAGCGTGTTTTTTGGTCGACGACATCCATGATTACTTCCCGTTTGCGTCTCTTCCTGGTATCCTGGTTACCTTATTAAAATTACAAAAAGAACTCATGAGTACAACTTCATTACCGATTCCAATAGTAGACCTTTTTGCCGGACCTGGTGGCTTGGGTGAAGGCTTCTCTTCGTTGAAAAACGGGACCGCGTTCCAGATCGCAGTTTCAGCTGAAAAGGATCCTATTGCTCACCAAACTCTCCGTCTCCGAGCCTTCTATCGATTACTCTGTAGTAGTAGACCAAGCAAACTGGGTGATTACTATCGCTTTTGCAATGGCCAAGCCGAAAAACCATACAGCTGTGAAACAGAAGATCTTTGGCATAAGGCCGGTAAAGAAGCTATGTGCATAGAAATTGGCAGCGTTGATGGAAATGCTACTCTTGATGCTTCAATTAAAGCAGCATTAGATAAACGCCCCACTGAAGAACCCTGGGTGTTAATTGGTGGGCCGCCTTGCCAAGCGTATTCACTGGTAGGTAGAGCCAGAAACAAAGGTAACGCTGATTACAAGGCAGAAGATGATCATCGCCATTTTCTCTATCGTGAATACTTGAGGATCATACAAAACTATCAACCGGATATTTTTGTCATGGAGAACGTTAAAGGAATTCTCTCGTCGACTATAAATGGGCAAAAAATATTCCATGAAATCCTGAAAGACCTTGCCAATCCAAATGCTGCCTTGAGTGCAGAAAAAAAAGGTCAGCGCTATCACATAGTGTCACTCGTCAGCGATCAAGTATTTAGTGATGGTGATGATCCGAGTCAGCTGGATCTAACGAAATATATCATTCGTGCCGAGGACTTTGGCATACCGCAGGCTCGCCATAGAGTCATTTTGTTAGGGATAAGAGAAGATCGCTATCAAGACAAATTGCCCAAGTTGTCCTGCCAAAACTCAGTATCAGTCAAAGATGCTATTGGAGGTCTCCCTGCTTTGAGAAGTTTGTTAAGCAAAGAAAAGGACTCCAATATTTTATGGGCAGAACTAGTTGGTAAGGAACTGCAAGCACTGGCAGAGGCTGCATCGACATCTGACGATACCGTAAAAAATTTAGCACCTTATCTACAAAAAACCGCTTCCAGCATCGGCTGCGTCCAAGCCACAGGAAGTATAAGGCTACCTAGAAAAGCCGGTTATTTAGGACAAACAGGACATGATAACTTAGATGAATGGCTATTAGACTCCTACCTAAATGTCTGGCTTAACCATGAAACTCGTGGGCATCGCATAGATGATCTTGCCCGTTATGGTTATGCCGCAACCTTCGCTTCTGTTCACAAAAGATCGCCAAAGGGACATAAGGAATTTAATTTGCCAAGACTCGCTCCTGCTCATAAGAACTGGGAGTCAGGCAAGTTTTCGGACAGATTTAGGGTTCAAATTAAAGATAACCCGTCGACAACGATTACAAGTCACATTTCCAAGGATGGACACTATTTCATCCATTATGACCCGGTACAATGCAGAAGTTTGACTGTACGAGAAGCTGCTCGGCTACAGACTTTCCCAGACAACTACTTTTTCCAGGGTGGTCGTACCCAACAGTACCACCAGGTTGGGAATGCAGTGCCGCCACTTTTGGCGAATCAAATTGCTGGAATCGTAGCCAAGATTTTGGCATAGAAGCTCCAAGACTAACCTCCAGCATTCTAGACAATTTACATATCGGCCATTACCTCAGCAAACAGCTTGCAATGGCCGTAACCAATTAATTTTAGTATTCGATTTCCAACCGCTCCAGCAGATACTTAAGAGCGGTTTTCTCCCCTTTGGATAGACTTAAATTACCCGCAGCAACCTTGGTTAAGGCACTTATGTTTTTGGGAGATGCAGCACCAATTTTATTAGCCTGAATGATGATGTCATTCGCTCGATGTACCAAACCAGTTACCTTAATATCGAAGTCAATATCTAATCGCCTAGCTGCTTCACGACTGCCTTGTCTTGTTTCATCATTGTAATCTTCAATAGAGACGCCGAACTGAAGAATAGAGTCATCCGGTGAACCGATTTTTCCCTTCACATACAGCTCCCAGCAAAAGTCTCGTTTTGCAAATTCCGATATGTTCCTGACATTGTCAGGGGGAGATCTCAAAATTTTTGCAACCTGGCTCGCTTCTTTAAGCATCCAGCCAAGCAATGAGATTGGGATACTTTGTTCTCGCCATATCCGATCTAGATCTATCTGTTGGCTTCTTATACGAAACTCATTCGCACAGGCTGCGATCGTATACGTAACTATTTGGGCTTTGTAACCTCTATCCATCAGATACCACGATGACTTCTGAATGGCCTCATCAAGGCCAATGAATAGTAATGCTTTAGCCATTGCTCTGCGAAACCATGTTTCACTAAGTAAGGTGCCGTCTCCAAGTTTCAAGAGTACCAATGTCGTATAGCGGTTGAAACATTTCTGAGCACCTTCACTAACGTAATGAGGGCGCCCATCAAAAGACAACTCATATTTAGCTAGATCTGTCTTTGTCACGAGTCTTGTTTTCGGGTACATCAACTCGAGTTTGTTGCGTTCAGACTTGGTTTTATAGGCAAAGAGGTTTTTGTATTGGCCTCTAGTACGCTCATAAAACCACTTACTAGTATGCAACTCACCGGCCTTTTGTGGTACGGAGATCTCTTTGGAAAAACGCTCAATTCGAATTTGTACTGGACTATTGGAGGCAAGATCAGCTAAAGAAACTTTATTTTGCGTGTTGGCGTACTCTGAAATTCGCGGAACGACATCAGCCAAACGCATTTCATCAACTACCGATAACTTCACCTGAACATAAACATGGTCAAGCTTATTACCTAAACCATCACGAGCATAGAGAAGTGATGCGGTGGTTTGCCCACCATTCACGATCTGGAAGTTCTTGATATGGTATATAGCCAATGCACCATTAGAAAGCCTTCGTGTTAGCACAGAAGATGCCGTTGCAGTAACGCCATTATTGTAGGCAAAGAACATACTTGGATCCTCTGCAATTGTGCGCAGAATACCTTTGTTGACACCAGTCTTTGCCTGAAGGTAAGTTCTGACGTTCTGCTCAAGTAAACGATTTCCAAATGCTGCAAAAACTGCTGCCAACACCGAACCAGGGATCGCAAAGAGGTAGCTCTGATAGCTATCTGCACCAACCGAGGCTGATAAACACTCGATAGCACCATCGAAATTTTCATCAAAATCAATCTCAACAGGTTCCCCGCCAGTTGAAGAAATCCTTGAATAGCGTTCTAAGTCAAGAACATTGATATGCATGGTAATGCCATCAAGATCTTTCGTTTCAAAGATGCTTTTGCGGATACGCAAATGACCGTTAGTAAAAATGATGACGCGAAGTCGCTTAATTCTCGTGCTGTATTGCTGAATAAGTAAAGCAAGTTGATAAGCTGGACTAGCCTCTTCTAGGCTATCAAGAAATTTCCGACTTGTTGCAGCCTTGAAGAATCGCTCAACACCATCGACTACACGCTCGATATCCCGGCTGTTGATTGCTGGTAGTTCTTCTACTTGGCGGTAGTCACAAACAGCCAAGTAGAGATCACCAGACTCACTGGCTTCACTTTCTAGTATATCTAGTGCGTAACCATCAACACGGTATCCCCCCAATCCCTCCCTAAGAACCGGGCAATACTCCATATCTGGTGTATCTCCATTCTCTGCAGCAAGCGACGAGTAGATTCGAAAAAACTCCGTAATCAGAAGCTCGTGGTTCGCAATGCTGCCAACGCGAACCTCTTCATGTAGATACAAGTATTCATCTTGAAGTTCAACCATTTATCAGGGCCTCTAATTCCGATGACGCTATCAGAAAATCTTTTATCGTTTCACAGGAAATTTCATACCTAGCCTTGATAATTCCAAGCGGGACATTGCTTGGAATCAAGCGCGGGAACCCCTCTGAAACCCTATAAACACTTAATTCTTCAAGCTTGAATGCATCGTGAATATAATCAGCATCTGGATCGTAACCTGCAACGATCAATTTGCGCTGAAACTCCATAAACCCATGACTGTTGATTGCTAACATTGAGGACACAGCCAAGGACAAAGACGATAGACTCACACCATCATCGGAAGGGCTGAAACGGTTTACTGCGATGAAGAGATTGCGGTTATCCCAGTCCAATTGATCAAGCGAAGATATTTTCAGCGATTGCCGTTGGGTCGAAAGCTGCGCTTTAACTTCTATACGTACATTGTTCAAACCGATATCATTGGTATCGTCATCTGGCCCTCGCCACCCACGGACGGCCAGTGGGGCATCAACACCACAGACTTTAATAACCCAAACCAACATACTCAGTTCCCCCAGAAGACCCAGTCTCTCCTTGAAAGAAAGTTCACGAGTACGTCGACGACGCAGCAATTCCGCCCAGCGATTAAGTCTGTTCACAAAAATCTGAATAGCACTGCCCGCATTTTCCGCCACTGATGAAGCTTCTACAAGATCGCTGCAAATAATTGAGAATAGATCAGTTAAAGCACGCTCTATCAATCTTAAAGTAAGGCAATAAATACCGTTTTCATATTCAATTTGGACAGCCATATTCTCGAATATGGGGAGTTCGTTCACATCAAAGTCCACTGTAGAAGATTCCAACGTAAACTCTCGTTCTCCGGCTAATGAAAAACCTATAAAAAGATCAAGTTGGTGATCAGGGCAAACACGAAAACGTCCTGCACTGTGTCCACGCCCAGCTATTTCATCCCACTTCCCCGTAAATTCACTACTCATCGAATATATCCTCATCGGTTTGGGCTTCCTCCAGCTGCTGCTTCAAGAGCTGGCGCATTCTGACAGAAATAGCATATTCACGTTGTATCGGTTGAACGCTAGTTTCAGGAAAAGCCAAACTCAATGTCACTACAGGCAAGTTCTTCTCGAATTTTAGTGACTTATCCTTACCTCTCTCAAGATCAAATTCGAAATCAAACAAATGAATTACAAGCAAAGGGCGCTCTCTAGAAAGTAAACAGGCTTTCTCAGCACGAATTTTTGAGTCCCCCTCTTTAATTTTTTTTATTTTCCCCTCCAGACTTTCCCCTCTTTCACCATACTTGAGATCAGTGGGGGCTTTATCTGCTACTATATTTTTCTCTGTAACTTTTACAACATCAGGGTCATCTGACTTTGGAATCCCGCTGTGGCGCTCACGACAAAAAACACTCTCAGCCCCCTCAATACCGAGGTCCAATGGGAATTTTAACGAGCTTTTTTTTCTAAAAGGAATCGCTATATCCCAACTAGCTAGCTCACCTGCAGCACGATCTGAGATATAGTCCAAAGCCAAGCTTCTTTCTTCGTTACCTAAAGCAAACTCCAGTTGCGGTAATTTAAATTTTTGAAGAAACTCTTTCACGACGGTAACGTTGATACGAGACCAGACAAACGCAGATTCATCACTCACTCTCTTATTAGGAATTTCTGAGTTAAGGATTTTGACTAAAGAAGTGACAGCATCGAGATGTTTGCGGTTAATTTCGGAGCTATTAAACAATTCGTATGCTTGAAGATGGCGAACGGACAGATCCAAGGCAATCAGAAGTGGTTTTGCAGCCCTCATTTTGTTCGCCGCAGTGATAGCAATACCTGTTGAACTCTGACGAACTTTGAGGCCAAACTGATCTGGTGTAAGCCCCATTTTTTCCATTCGCACAAGGTCACCTCGCAGCTCTTCAACTGAGCCACTGACCTCACGAAAATCTCCAAGCATATCCGTCGTTGCATGGATACGACAGAGTTTTTCGTATCCAGGGCGATAACCAAACCATCGTCCCATTTGGAGTAAAGTATCGGCGGCCCCGACATTACGAAGTACATATGAGACAGCAAGCCCTTCCAAGGTGAGACCACGTGAAAGTGCCAACCCACCGACAGTGATTACATGAAGGCCAAATTCAGGTGCCTTGTCATAGTCCAATCCGCCACCACGCATATTAACTAGACGAACCTCAATAGATGAAACTGCCTGTTTTAGAACCTCTCTAACGTCATCCCAATTAAATTCTGAATACATCTCGTATTCATCACACCAAACCTTGTACATACGACTCAGAATCTCGGAACGTTCCCAAGTTGGGTTCACAGCCCATACATCTATAGCAGCTTTCATTTCTTGAACAAGGCGATAAATTTCATTGTGTACCTGTTGTTGAATTGCATTAAACCTGCTGACATTCACAAGCATTGACGAATGTCGCCCTCCTTCACCGGCTAGCGTTCGAAGGCATCTGAAAAGTGCATATTCGAAAACCGCATCTTTGAGGCTTTGAGGCAATGCTGTAACTATGTATCCTGACTTATGCTTAAGTGGCAGAAGATCCTTGTAGTCATCAGGGATAGGCCTTACACAAATCTTATAGAACTTACCATTTTCAGAAAACAATTTATCAGCACCAATATAGTTTTCTGGTGGTTCCAGTGACTTGATAAAATGCTCAGGAAAAAGATCATTCTTGAGCATTTCGTCATTTGTGTCAGGGTCAATAAAAATATTAGCAAATGGCGTTGCAGTGTATCCAACATATGATGAACGTCGGGAACAATCTAATAACTCACGGATACGGGCATTGATTGTTGATGTAGCATTAGGGTTTTTTTCGGTATTTATCGATGCATTATCAGCTTCATCATCAATTAACAACATCGGCCCTTCAAGTTGTCCACCTTGACGTAACCCTCTAAGCCAAATAGCAAGCTGCTCAAGTACTTTATTGTGTTTTTTCGTCACAAACAATATAGGATCAGCAAAGTTTTCTTCTGTAGCGCCTATTCCTGTCGCCTTCCCAACATTAAAATCTGAAACTTGCGTTGTTCCACAATATGGATGTCGAATGTCAGAGTTTTCATCTTCGATCCCCTTAAAAACATGCGATACAGGGTAAATAACCGATGCCACTGTATCACCAAGTGAAGATTTACCCACAAAGCTCTGATCTAGCCTTACCTGAGTTTGATATCTAAGTGAATTAGTAAGCCCTGCCAACACAATAATGACTCGGTAACCGGCGTCTGCAGCCTTGGCAATGAGTGCTGAATAATTTGTAGTCTTACCTGACTGCACATGCCCCATAACAAGGCCACGACGGCACCATGACTTATTCTCCTGAGGATCACCTAGGTAGCCAACAATTTCGTCTGTTACCTTATCAACGGTTTTAACAACCTGAACTGGGAGTATAGAGTGATCCAACCAGTATTTTTGCAATCGACGCCAGAAATAGGAGTTTATCTCTCCTTGACGTTTTCTGTACCACTCTTCGAAGTCGGTTTTTAGTACATGACCTTTATCTTGGCTCGTTCCATACACCGTCTCAAGATGCCGAATAAGTCGGTCAGCCAATCCTTTTTCGAGAATCTTTGAAATACCTGATTTTTCTTTAACATGATTTTCAAGGAATCCTTTAGGAACAGGAAACCGTCCTTTTATAGATTTATCGATCTCCGTACGAAGAAAACTAAGAGCAGCTTCAAAATCCACTTTTCATACCCCACTTTTCGGCTGTATTTTTTCGAACATAACTCTCCGTGTATGTCCATTGACTGGAAAAAGGTTCTACATCTCTTATAAAATCTAAAAATGTATCAACTTCAAAGGATCCATCATTGCTTTGAAGGAAATTTATAACACATTGGTCGACAATAGATTCAAACGCTTCAGTTGATGTCGAACATTGACTGACACCAGAACCGTTAGCATCAGCAATAAATCTGTCTGTTGGAAAATAAGACTCCAGTAACCGAAGCACGGCATCAGCATTATTTGTGACACACTCCATATCTAATAGGCTCGCTACGATAGGATGCTCTCGATTTACTCTATAATAGATCTGACCATGCTTTATATGGCGGAGCCATACAGAATGGATTTTCGGGACATCTAGAGAAATTCCTTTTTTACGATGTACCGAGAATGAACGCAGATTGAAACGTTTGACAACGTCTTGAAGACGGCGTTTAAGAGCAACCGGGAGTTGTGCATCCGATTTATCTACAGTGATTCTCCATTCAGCATCAGCACTATTTGGAATATCGACTCTGATCCTAGTCAACTGAGAAAGTTCACCATGCGGAATCAACCGGAACCAGGTCCCATAAATGATTAATCGCTTGTTTCGATATACATAAAACCCTTGATTACGGACCATCCCTTCAGAACCACCAAGTACTTTCTGTTCCTCAACAGTTAATTTTGAAAAATGCGGCAGAATATAGGGCTGAATACTAATTACAGCTCCATTCGCTGTCTTAATAAGTTCAGCATCTAAGGTCTGTGTAGCATTATGAGATATCATGAATGGATCGATTGGACGTAACTGGCGACTATTAACCGCGATTGTCAAACGCCTATCTGCTTCCCCAGCAAGATATCGGTGAAATATCAATGAAAGCTGTTGATTTGAGTGTGCAATAGCAAATGTAAGGGTATCATCGAAAGAGGAGTTGATTTCACTATCAAGTACACGATCGCAACGAGTCCATATTACTTCAGTTCCCGATTGAGATTTGCAGGGAGCAGACAGAAGACTTTCTGCTTCTGCACCCTCCATGACTTCCATTCCCCAATCATCAATATCATCGATATCCCATCTCGCAGCACTAATAACCCCATCACGCCAAGAAACAACAGTGAGTATTCGAGCTTGCGAAAGAGACGCTGATTTTAACCCCCAACCAAATCTTCCAAGATCGTCCGGTTCCCTGTCATCTTCTGGATTGGTGCTTGCGGGACGCATAGCCACTCTTAGAGCATCCAGAGTCATCCCCAGCCCATTATCCCGAATCCTAACAACCACTTCTCTACCGGTTTTCTCTAGTTCAAAATTGATATCTACCCGAGTAGCCTTAGCCTTGATACTGTTATCAATCAGATCAGCAAGAGCTGCTGCAAGATCATAGTTGCCAAAACTCCGAGCAGTTACCATCAGGTCTCTTGCTTGGGGGGGATTTGAAACCCTCATTTTCCTCTCCTAAGCCCACTCTATACAAAAATATCCATAAAATTCGCGAATTAATAATTTCACACGTGGATTATTTTCTTGCCATTAATAATGAGAAATATTTAAGTATCTATTACTTTATAAATGCGTTGACAACAGTAACTAATTACGCATATTACAAAGAAAAACTCTCTATCTAGCCTCCACCAAAGATGATGAGCTATAATAATTTCTATACCAAAAAGCAAATAGAAGCACTCCATCATATGAGCGCATTCTGTACACATTTGACTTAAGCAACCACCGAGGTACAAATAGGATAAGTTTTTATATAAAATTATCAATTAAAAACCACACTAGCAAGAACCTATACATGTTTTTGCTACTGGCTACAACAGAGGTTACCGCCATGAATAGTCATTTACAATAAAATTTGGGAGATTAACAGCGAATCACATACCTATGAAACATCCCCATATAAGGCAATTCTACACATACAAATTTCATTTTTTATGCGATCTTAGTCACATCCCTAACCACAGCCCCCTGTAAATTTATCCAGCCCATTCCATGTAGGCGGTAGCCAGAATATATTTTCCGTGCTGCGGAAAGATCCTCAGTCAGGATTGGAACCCCGACTCCTTCAATACGAATAAGGCATATGTTTTTCGGCGCCTACGTGCACACTCAGTTCGGTGGCTCAGGCAGGACAACCGCGAGGCTGATCGGTAATTGCGTAAGTACACTTGTTTTAGTTCTGCGCATTTTTTGATATTTCCGGGGGAGATAACAGGATACTTATAACGGGAATGAAGAATACGTCAATCTGATGGGCAGGTAGTGGCGGCGGGCAGATCCCAGGCACAAAAAAACCACCTTTCGGTGGCTTCTTGTTCGCGCGGTACTTAATGGTGCCGAAGGCCGGACTCGAACCGGCACGTATCTCTACGGTTGATTTTGAATCAACTGCGTCTACCGATTTCGCCACTTCGGCACTGAAGTAGTATGCGGAAAACGGGTGAATTATACCTTCCCGCGACCAGCACGCAACACTTATCCGTTGTTCAATGAGTTAAGTGTCGAAAAAACCGCCGCAACGCGCGTTTGCATGCCCCTTCTTCCCGCTGCGCGCCCTTCACAACTGCGTTGATGATGAGCATCAGGCTATTGCAAAGAGCATCGGGGCTCAGTCACCACCGCACTCACGCGATATCGTCCGATGCCAGATTCCAGCATCGTTGCGCAGAACAATGATGGCTCATGTGCCGAACGTCACTCGCTCCCACTAGCCAGAACCGCTCGCCCAGCTCGCGAAACAGGTTCAGAACCCCGTCAAGCTGAAGGTCACACCCGCCCCCCCATCACTACTGTCTAACCCAGCGCCAATCAAAAACAAAATAATCCCCAGCCGCAATGGCAATGCTGCAAATAATTGCATACCCATGTGTCAGCCAATAAAAAATGAGGTTGCGCAACATTTCGAGATCACTATTTTTTCATTGGTGGATATCAGGCAGGAAATAAAAAAATCGGAATGGCGCTCTCAAAGGCAAAAGAGTAATTCTATTAGATGGATTTTATCTTAAATCACCAGAAAATAGCGCACATACCTAACAAAATGGCTGGTTAATGCCTAAAAACCAGCTGAGATCGCTTGCCTCTGCGGAGTTAATAGCTTTAAGATGGTGCAAGAAAATTTTCCCTGGTGTTGGCCAATATTGGCAACCTGGCCCTACGCGGTCAGGTTTTTTTTTTGTATTTTTTATCAAAACATTACCGGGAAAGTGTATCGCCTCAAGGGGTGAGAAACTAGTTAGACTAAAGTACAGTCCATTACTAGACCTTTATCAGTTCATGCAGGTTATTATTTCAAATTGCAGAGTTCGGGGTCGATACGCTATTGCGGCCTTCACGTTAATCGCCACGCGGCCAAATCAATACCGGTTAACGCCCGTCATTTCCCGAATCGAAAGACGCTGTTCGCCAGCCGATATTTTCTCCATTTAGACGTATCCCGGCTGATGAGTTCTGCGCAGTCGTTGCCTCAGTATTCCACAGGCTAGCTAGCCCATCACTCCACAGGCTTAATCAGCCGCAGCTCCATCCCCAGACGCACGGCATGTCGGGCATTCGTGACCCCCAACTTTTTGACGACGTTGGACATATGAAACTTGATGGTGCCGGTCTTTATGCCCAGGATCATCGCCGTTTCCTGGTAGGTTTTACCCACGCTGGCCCAATAGAGGATCTCGTTTTCCCTGTCGGTAAAGCGGGCGTTACGCTCCAGGGATACGGCGTTTTTTGCTGTCAGTGGGGACAGCGCCAGATAGGACTCATGGATTGAGGCCAGCAATACCGAGATTTCACCTTTACGTTCGATAAGCGCCGGGATGGCTTCCGCTCTCTGCTCAAGGTTGAAGGCAAAGGAAAGCGTGACGAGGTTATCGTTATAATCGTGCAGCACGAAGGTATAACCGTGCGTCACACCAAACTCGCGCGCCTGCTCGAACAGTTCGGGAAAGTGCAGCCCCGCGTCGGCCATGATTTGCTCGTCCCAGGCGAACGGAGTCAGGCGGTTGCGGGCGGTAAGCACCACCGGATCAATGTACTGTAACCCCTGTTCTTGATACTTTTTTACCCAGTCACTCGGGTAGTTGGTGACGCCAAAGATGCAGGCAATGTCCTTTTTGGATAACACCACATACGCCCACAGGAGATCGCCCAACTCTCCCAACGCCGCTTCCAGGCGCTTGCCGATGATATTGCTGAGATTATATTCATCTTCCATTGACTGCCCGCTCCCTCTATCCGCATGCCGCTGGGTTGACTATAGCACGACGAAAAGCGACAGGTCGGGGGACGGGTTTATCGGGAGGCATGCCGCACCAACAAAAAAGGCGCGGCCCCGCGGCCACGCCTTTTTTCACTACCGATCGCCCCGCTACTTGCGTTTGAGCAGCATATACACGCTGATCAGCAGGAACAGCATGCTCGGCAGCAGCGCGCCCAACACCGGCGGCATGCTGTAGACCATGCTCAGCGGGCCGAAGATCTGGTCCAGCACGTAGAACAGGAAGCCGAAGCTGATGCCGGTCACCACGCGGATGCCCATCGGCACGCTGCGCAGCGGGCCGAAGATGAACGACAGCGCCATCAGCATCATCACCGCCACCGACAGCGGCGAGAAGATTTTGCTCCACATGTTGAGCTGGTAACGGTTGGATTCCTGGCCACTCTGCTTCAGGTACTTCACGTAGTTGTGCAGCCCGCTGATGGAGAGCGAATCCGGATCCAACGCCACCACGCCCAGCTTGTCCGGGGTCAGGTTGGTTTTCCATTCGCCGGTCAGCGTCTGGGTGCCGGTCACCTGTTTCGGGTTGGTCAGATCCGAGGTGTCCACCTGCGAAAGCTGCCACAGGCCGTTCTCGAAGCTGGCGGTGGCGGCATAGCGCACCGTCTCGAGGCGACGCTGGTCGTTGAAGTGGTAGATGTTCACGCCGGAGAGTTCTTTATCGCCGGAGACGCGCTCGATGTAGATGAAGTCGTTGCCGTCCTTCGCCCACAGCCCGCTCTTGGTGGAGAGCAGCGAGCCGCCGTACATCTGCTGGGCGCGGTAGTTGCGCGCCATCTGCTCGCCCTGCGGCGCCACCCACTCGCCGATCGCCATGGTCAGCAGCACCAGCGGAATGGCGGTTTTCATCACCGAGCCGGCGATCTGCAGGCGGGTGAAGCCGGAAGCCTGCATCACCACCAGTTCGCTGCGCGTCGCCAGTTGGCCCAGGCCGAGCAACGCGCCGAGCAGCGCCGCCATCGGGAAGAAGATCTCGATGTCTTTCGGCACGCTCAGCAGGGTGTACATGCCGGCGCTCAGCGCGGTGTATTCGCCCTGGCCGACCTTGCGCAGCTGATCGACGAACTTGATGATGCCGGACAGCGACACCAGCATGAACAGCGTCATGATGATGGTGTTGAAAATCGTTTTACCGATATACCGGTCTAATACGCCAAACATCAGGCCGCTCCTCTCAGGCGTGCGCGCAGCTTGCGCATCGGCACGGTATCCCACAGGTTCAGCGCCAGCGCGATCGCGAAGTAAACGCCGTTAACCAGCCACAGCCACAGCATCGGATCCAGCTTGCCCTTGCCGGCGTTGGAGCGCAGCGAGGTCTGCAGCAGGAAGAAGATCAGATACAGCAGGATGGCCGGCAGCATGCTCAGCACGCGGCCCTGGCGCGGGTTCACCACGCTGAGCGGCACCACCAGCAGCGCCATCAGCGCCACCGACACCACCAGCGTCAGGCGCCAGTGGAACTCGGCGCGCGCGTCCGGATCGTCGGATTCCCACAGCGTCTGCATCGACATCTGTTCAGATTCGGTGTTGTCCGCCGCCACGGTGCGGTGGCCAATCACCGCCTTGTAGTCGGTGAAGTCGGTAATGCGGAAGTCGCGCAGCAGCGCGGTGCCTTCAAAGCGGGTGCCCTTGTCGAGCGTCACCACCTGCGAGCCGTCTTTCTGCTGCACGATGTTGCCGTGCTCGGCCACCACCACCGACGGGCGTTGGTTGCCGTTCGGCCGCAGCTGCGCCAGGAACACGTCGTTGAAGGTGCTGCCCTTCACGTTGCCGATAAACAGCACCGCGTTGCCGTCCTGCGAGGGTTTGAACTGCCCTTCCGCCAGCCCGGCGATGCTCGGGTTGGCCTTGGCTTCGTTCACCACCACGTCCTGATAGCGCGAGGCCCAGGGGCCGGCCCAAAACACGTTCACCGCCGCGACCGCAGAGGTGAGCAGCGCCAGGATCATGGCGGCGATAATCAGGGTGCGTTTGCCCAGCCCGCAGGCGTGCATAACGGTGATTTCGCTCTCGGTATACAACCGCCCAAGCGTCATCAGTAAGCCGAGAAACAGGCTCAAAGGCAGGATGAGCTGCGCCATTTTCGGCACGCCCAGAGCAAGCAGGGAGAGTACTAAGTTTGTCGGGATATTGCCGTCCACCGCATCGCCCAACACCCTGACCAGGTTCTGACAAAAGAAGATCAGAAGCAGGATGAACAGGATGGCGATTTGGCTCTTGAGCGTTTCCCGTACCAGATATCTTATGATGATCACGCTTATTACGCCTGTGAAAACTTGTCTTTTTGCAGGAAAATCGATAATTTCATCGTTAATCCGCCATTTATTCTCATCATATGGCAACCTTCACAGCTAAAATAGTATTACAACATCAAGCCGTTTGGGTGTCCTATAGGAACTTGCTTATAGTCGCCAAAACAGAGCAATTTATGCCGTTCAGGTTAACATAATCCGTTAACTCAAATGGCAGGAGATCGTTACGGAGTCGGTTATTCTAGCCGTAGCGTCCGCCTTTGTCTTTAAGATTCAGGAGAGTGCATGGAGTTCAGTGTAAAAAGCGGTAGCCCGGAAAAACAGCGCAGTGCCTGTATTGTAGTCGGCGTTTTCGAACCGCGCCGCCTGTCCCCTATCGCAGAACAACTCGACAAAATCAGTGATGGTTATATCAGCGCATTGCTGCGCCGTGGCGAACTGGAAGGCAAGGTCGGGCAGACGCTGCTACTGCACCATGTGCCCAACATTCTCTCCGAGCGCATCCTGCTGATCGGCTGCGGCAAAGAGCGCGAGCTCGATGAGCGCCAATACAAGCAGGTGATCCAGAAAACCATCAATACCCTCAACGACACCGGCTCGATGGAAGCGGTCTGCTTCCTGACCGAGCTGCACGTGAAAGGCCGCAACACCTACTGGAAAGTGCGTCAGGCGGTAGAAACCGCCAAAGAGACGCTCTACACCTTCGATCAGCTGAAAAGCAACAAGGTGGAGCCGCGTCGTCCGCTGCGCAAAATGGTGTTCAACGTGCCGACCCGCCGTGAGCTCACCAGCGGCGAGCGCGCCATCCAGCACGGCCTGGCGGTGGCTTCCGGCATCAAGGCGGCCAAAGATCTCGGCAACATGCCGCCGAACATCTGTAATGCCGGCTACCTGGCCTCGCAGGCCCGCCAGCTGGCGGACGCCTTCAGTACCAATATCACCACCCGCGTCATCGGCGAACAGCAGATGAAAGAGCTGGGTATGAACGCCTACCTGGCGGTCGGCGCCGGTTCGCAGAACGAATCATTGATGTCGGTGATGGAATATAAGGGCAACCCAAATCCGGACGCTAAGCCGATCGTGCTGGTAGGCAAAGGGCTGACCTTCGACTCCGGCGGCATCTCGATTAAACCGGCCGACGGCATGGACGAGATGAAATACGACATGTGCGGCGCGGCGACCGTGTACGGCGTGATGCGCGTGGTGGCGGAGCTGAACCTGCCGCTGAACGTGATCGGCGTGCTGGCCGGCTGTGAAAACATGCCGGGCGGCCGTGCTTACCGTCCGGGCGACGTGCTGACCACCATGTCCGGCCAGACCGTCGAGGTGCTCAACACCGACGCCGAAGGCCGCCTGGTGCTGTGCGACACCCTGACCTACGTCGAACGCTTCGAGCCGGAGCTGGTGATCGACATCGCCACCCTGACCGGCGCCTGCGTGATCGCCTTGGGCCATCACATCACCGGCCTGATGTCGAACCACAATCCGCTGGCGCACGAGCTGCTGGGCGCTTCCGAGCAGGCCGGCGACCGCGCCTGGCGCCTGCCGATGGCCGACGAGTACTACGAGCAGCTGGACTCCAACTTCGCCGACATGGCGAATATCGGTGGCCGCCCTGGCGGCGCCATCACCGCCGCCTGCTTCCTGTCGCGCTTCACCCGCAAGTACACCTGGGCGCACCTGGATATCGCCGGCACCGCCTGGCGTTCCGGTAAAGCCAAGGGCGCGACCGGCCGCCCGGTGGCGCTGCTGTCGCAGTTCCTGCTCAACCGTGCAGGCCTGAACGGCGACGATTAAATACCCTTCATCTTTCAAGCTGCAGCGTTGTTGGCCGCATTCGTTCACCCCAGTCACTGACTTGATGTCAGCTCCTGGGGATGAACGAACTTGCCGCCTAGCTGCAACTTGAAATCTATTGGGTATATAATCCTCTCAGGAGCGAAGGGGTAGAGTTATCTGCTCCGTTCCCTAAAAGGGCGCAACCTACATGTTGTGCCCTGTTTTTTTTATCGGCAGCGGTGGATCCTTAATGAAACAGGCGACGTTTTATTTGCTCGACAACGCGGAACCGTCTGGCGCGCTCAGCGCCCATGAGGCCGTGGCCTGCGCCGTTGCCGCCGAACGCTGGCGTGCCGGCAAGCGGGTGCTGATCGCCTGCGAGAGCCAGGAGCAGGCCCAGCGGCTGGACGAAGCGCTGTGGCAGCGCGAGCCGCATGAATTCGTGCCGCACAACCTGGCCGGCGAAGGGCCGCACTACGGCGCACCGGTGGAACTGTGCTGGCCCGGCAAGCGCGGCAACGCCCCGCGCGATCTGCTGATCGCCCTGCTGCCGCAGTTTGCCGATTTTGCTACCGCTTTCCATGAAGTGGTAGACTTCGTTCCTTACGAAGACACTCTGAAACAGTTGGCGCGCGACCGTTACAAGGCCTATCGCAGCGTCGGCTTCCATTTGACCACGGCTACGCCGCCAACTCACTGAATACGATAAAGAATGGAAAAGACAAACAGTCAGCTCGACACCGCATACGACCCAAAACAGATCGAACAGAAGCTGTACGATCACTGGGAGAATCAGGGTTACTTCAAGCCGAACGGCGACACCAGCCAGGAAAGCTTCTGCATCATGATCCCGCCGCCGAACGTCACCGGCAGCCTGCACATGGGCCACGCGTTCCAGCAGACCATCATGGATACCATGATTCGCTATCAGCGCATGCAGGGTAAAAACACCCTGTGGCAGGCGGGCACCGACCACGCCGGCATCGCCACCCAGATGGTGGTGGAGCGCAAGATCGCCGCGGAAGAAGGCAAAACCCGCCACGACTACGGCCGTGACGCGTTCATCGACAAAATCTGGCAGTGGAAGGCGGAATCCGGCGGCACCATCACCCGCCAGATGCGCCGTCTGGGCAACTCCGTGGACTGGGAGCGCGAGCGCTTCACCATGGACGAAGGCCTGTCGAACGCGGTGCGCGAAGTGTTTGTCCGTCTGCACAAAGAAGACCTGATCTACCGCGGCAAGCGCCTGGTGAACTGGGATCCGAAGCTGCGCACCGCCATCTCCGATCTGGAAGTGGAAAACCGCGAGTCCAAAGGCTCCATGTGGCACCTGCGCTACCCGCTGGCCGACGGCGCGAAAACCGCCGAGGGCAAAGACTATCTGGTGGTCGCCACCACCCGTCCGGAAACCGTGCTGGGCGATACCGGCGTGGCGGTCAACCCGGAAGATCCGCGCTATAAAGATCTGATCGGCAAAGAGATCATTCTGCCGCTGGTCGGCCGCCGCATTCGCATCGTCGGCGACGAACACGCCGATATGGAAAAAGGCACCGGCTGCGTGAAGATCACCCCGGCGCACGATTTCAACGACTACGAAGTCGGCAAACGCCACGGCCTGCCGATGATCAACATTCTGACCTTCGACGGCGACATCCGCCAGGAAGCGGAAGTGTTCAACACCCTGGGCGAAGTCTGCACCGACTACTGCAACGAGATCCCGGCCGAGTTCCGTGGCCTGGAGCGCTTCGCGGCGCGTAAAGCGGTGGTTGCCGCCTTCGATAATCTGGGCCTGCTGGACGAGATCAAACCGCACGACCTGACGGTGCCTTACGGCGACCGCGGCGGCGTGGTGATCGAGCCGATGCTGACCGACCAATGGTACGTGCGCACCGCGCCGCTGGCCAAAGTGGCGGTGGAAGCGGTCGAACAGGGCCAAATCGAGTTCGTGCCGAAGCAGTACGAAAACATGTACTTCAGCTGGATGCGTGACATTCAGGACTGGTGCATCTCGCGTCAGCTGTGGTGGGGCCACCGCATCCCGGCCTGGTATGACGTGAACGGCAAAGTCTACGTGGGCCGCAGCGAAGAAGAAGTGCGCAGCGAAAACAACCTGGGCGCCGACGTGGTGCTGACCCAGGACGAAGACGTGCTGGACACCTGGTTCTCGTCCGGCCTGTGGACCTTCTCTACTCTGGGCTGGCCGGAGCAGACCGACGCGCTGAAAACCTTCCACCCGACCAGCGTGATGGTCAGCGGCTTCGACATCATCTTCTTCTGGATCGCACGCATGATCATGCTGACCATGCACTTCATCAAGGATGAAAACGGCAAGCCGCAGGTGCCGTTCAAGACCGTCTACATGACCGGCCTGATCCGCGACGACGAAGGCCAGAAGATGTCCAAGTCGAAAGGCAACGTGATCGATCCGCTGGACATGGTCGACGGCATCTCGCTGGAAGACCTGCTGGAAAAACGCACCGGCAACATGATGCAGCCGCAGCTGGCGGAGAAAATCCGCAAGCGCACCGAGAAGCAGTTCCCGAACGGTATCGAGCCGCACGGCACCGACGCCCTGCGCTTCACCCTGGCGGCGCTGGCCTCGACCGGCCGCGACATCAACTGGGACATGAAGCGCCTCGAAGGCTACCGCAACTTCTGTAACAAGCTTTGGAACGCCAGCCGCTTCGTGCTGATGAACACCGAAGCGCACGACTGCGGCTTCAACGGCGGCGAGAAAGTGCTGTCGCTGGCGGATCGCTGGATCCTGGCCGAATTCAACCGCACGGTGAAAGCCTACCGCGAAGCGCTGGACACTTACCGCTTCGATCTGGCGGCCAACATCCTGTACGAATTCACCTGGAACCAGTTCTGCGACTGGTATCTGGAGCTGACCAAGCCGGTGGTGAGCAACGGCAGCGAAGCGGAACAGCGCGGCACCCGCCACACGCTGATCACCGTGCTGGAAGCGCTGCTGCGCCTGGCGCACCCGATCATTCCGTTCATCACCGAAACCATCTGGCAGCGCGTGAAGCCGCTGACCGGCACGACCGCAGACACCATCATGCTGCAGCCGTTCCCGGCCTATGACGCCGCGCTGGAAGACGAGCAGGCGCTGAACGATCTGGAGTGGATCAAGCAAACCATCATCGCCGTGCGCAACATCCGCGCCGAGATGAACATCGCGCCTAGCAAAGCGCTCGACGTGCTGCTGCGCAACTGCAGCGCCGACGCCCAGCGCCGCGTGCAGGAGAACCAAAGCTTTATCGCCCGTCTGGCGCGCCTGGAATCCATCGCGCTGCTGCCGGCCGGTGAGAAAGGCCCGGTCTCCGTCACCAAGCTGGTGGACGGCGCCGAGCTGCTGATCCCGATGGCCGGTTTCATCGACAAGGACGCCGAGATCGCGCGCCTGGCGAAAGAGATGGGCAAACTGGATGCGGAAATCGCCTCGATCGAAGGCAAGCTGGCGAACGAAGGCTTCGTGGCGCGCGCGCCGGAAGCGGTGGTCGCCAAAGAGCGCGATCGTCTGGCGGCCTGCAAAGAAGGTAAAGTGAAGCTGCAGGAACAGCAGGCGACCATCGCCGCGCTGTAATCCACCGGCTCACGCCAACGCCTGAAAAACAGCGGGGTCTTCCCCGCTGTTTTTTTATCGCCGTTGCATCCGGGCCGGGTTAGATGTTATTACAAGATATTACTGCTGCAGGGACGCCGCCGGGAAATAACCCCCGGCGCGTTTCGTGCTGCGATAAAAATGAAAAAACGAACGTGGTCTCTTTCAATGGCGAGTGTAAACATGACAACAGCAACCCCGGCACGCCTGCTGGTGCGCCCCATCACGGCGGAAGACAATCCCGCCATTGCTCACGTCATTCGCGAAGTCTCCGCCGAGCACGGCCTGACGGCGGATAAAGGCTATACCGTCTCCGATCCCAATCTGGACGCCCTGTATCAGCTCTACAGCCTGCCACGCAGCGCTTACTGGGTGATCGAGGTGGACGGCCAGGTCGCCGGCGGCGGCGGCATCGCGCCGCTGCAGGGCGGCGCAGACGATATTTGCGAATTGCAGAAGATGTATTTCCTGCCGGTGTTGCGCGGCAAGGGATTGGCGAAACGCCTGGCGCTGCAGGCGCTGGATTTCGCCCGCCAGCACGGCTTCCGCTGTTGTTACCTTGAGACCACCGCCAGCCTGACGCAGGCCGTTGCGCTGTACGAACACCTGGGCTTCGAACACATCGACCACGCGATGGGCGCCACCGGCCACGTCGATTGCGAAGTCACCATGCTGAAAACGCTGTAATCGTCCCCCGCCTCTCTATCATGGCGCAGCGTGCTGCGCCATTTTATTAATATCGCAATCAATCAGTAAAACTCGCTATAACGCCGTTTTTCAAGCAGATAAACTGACGTTAAAAACCACGATGTAAATTTAATGTGAAGTTCGTTAATAAATTAACGATCGCAAATTGACCGCTTTTCCCCCCGCGTTACTCTGCCAGTATCCCAATCGCGCACGGAGAGCTGTCATGTCGGAAAACACCTTTGATTACATCATCGTCGGCGCCGGTTCCGCCGGCTGCGTGCTGGCGGCACAGCTGATCCGCCGCACCCAGGCGCGGGTGCTGCTGCTGGAAGCCGGCGGCGACGACAATAACCTGTTCATCAAAATGCCGGCCGGGGTGGCCAAGATCATCGCCAAAAAGAGCTGGCCCTACGAGACGGAACCGGAACCGCACGCCAACAACCGCCGCATGCAGATCGCACAGGGCAAGGTGCTGGGCGGCAGCAGCTCGGTCAACGGCATGATCTACCTGCGCGGCCAGCCGCAGGACTACGACGACTGGGCCGACCGCTACGGCTGCACCGGCTGGAGCTACCGGGAGGTGCTGCCCTATTTCAAACGCGCCGAGGCCAACGAAAGCCTGTCGGACGACTACCACGGCGCCGACGGGCTGCTGCCGGTCAGCGAAAACCGCTACCGCCACCCGCTCAGCATGGCGTTTATCCGCGCCGGCCAGGAGCTGAACCTGCCCTACCGCAACGACTTCAACGGCGACAGCCAGCACGGCGTCGGTTTCTACCAAACCACCACCCACAACGGCGAACGCGCCAGCACCGCCCGCACCTACCTGAAGGCGGTGCGCGACGAACGGCGGCTGGTGGTGAAACTGAACGCCCTGGCGCACCGGCTGACCTTCGAGGGCAACGTCGCCACCGGCGTGGTCTACAGCCAGAACGGCGGCGCGGAAGTCACCGCGCGCGCCACCAAAGAGGTGATCGTCAGCGCCGGCGCGGTCGGTTCGCCGAAGCTGCTGATGCTCTCCGGCATCGGCCCGCGCGACCACCTGCAACAGCTGGGCATTGAGGTGCGGGCGGATCTGCCGGTGGGCAAAAACTTCCACGACCACCTGCACATGTCGATCAACGTCAGCACCCGCGAGCCGATCAGCCTGTTCGGCGCCGATCGCGGCCTGCAGGCGCTGAGCCACGGCGCGCAATGGCTGGCGTTTCGCAGCGGCGTGCTCTCGTCCAACGTGCTGGAAGGCGCCGCCTTCACCGACAGCCAGGGCGACGGCCGGCCGGACGTGCAAATCCACTTCCTGCCGCTGCTGGACAGCTGGGACGACGTGCCCGGCGAGCCGCTGCCGAACATTCACGGCTTCACGCTCAAGGTCGGCTACCTGCAGCCGAAGGCGCGCGGCGAAGTGCTGCTGCGCAGCAGCAACCCGCGCGATCCGGTCAAGCTGCACGCCAACTACCTCGGCCACCCGGACGATCTGGCCGGCAGCGTGCGCGCGGTGAAGTTCGGCCTGGGCTTCCTGCAAACCGCGGCGCTGAAGCCGCTGATCAAAGATCTGCTGATGCCGCAGCCGGAGTGGACGCGCGACGAGGCGCAGCTGGAAGCCTTCGTGCGCAACTTCTGCAAGACGGTGTATCACCCGGTGGGCAGCTGCCGCATGGGGCCGTCGCCGCAGGACGCGGTGACCGATCCGCAGCTGCGGGTGCACGGTTTTGAACGGCTGCGGGTGATCGACTGCTCGGTGATGCCGCAGCTCACCAGCGGCAACACCAATGCGCCGACCATCATGCTGGCGGAAAAGGCGGTGGATCTGTTGCTGGGCGCGCCGCAGTAGGGGCGCCCCTCAACGTCAGGCGGCGGCGGGCACGCCGCTGTGGAAGCGCAGTTCGCTGTCCGGCGACAGGATCAGCTCAGCCTCGAGGCGGCCGAAATGCGCCACCCGTTCGCTGATGTCGCCGCCGGCGATCTGCTCAGCCAGCGTCAGGTAGTCCTGATAGTGGCGCGCTTCGGATCGCAGCAGCGAGACGTAAAAGCGGTTCAGCTCGTCGTCCAGATGCGGCGCCAGTTTGGCGAAGCGTTCGCAGGATCGCGCTTCGATGTAGGCACCGATGATCAGTTTGTCGATCAGCGTCGCCGGATCGTGAGTGCGGATCTCGCGGATCATGCCCTTGGCGTAGCGGCTGGCGGTGATCTTGCGATACGGGATCCCGCGCGCCTGCATGATCTCCAGCACCTGCGAGAAGTGATGCAACTCTTCCTTGATCAACAGCACCATGCGATCCGCCAGATCCTGGCCGTAGGCCGAGCCGTTTTTCGGCAGGATCTTGCGGGTGAACTGGCCCTGACGAAACAGCGTGTCCGGCGCGCCCTGCGCTTCGTGCAGAAACGCCTCGTAGGGCCGCAGCAGCGCCAACAGCGCGTCGCCGCTCTCTTTGTCTGCCACGTAGCGGCGGATCAGCCACATGCCGGTCTGCGCGGCCTTCAGCTCGCACACCAGGTGGTCGGTTAGCAACAGCTGCAGGTTTTCCGGACGGCGCGCGGCGTCGATCCAGGCGTCGGGGGTTTCACAGTGCAGGAAGCTTAAAATCGGGGCTAACAGGGATTGGTATGTCATGGCGTTTATCAGGGGCCGGCGAGAACCGGCCCACAGGTATTGATTGGAGAGGGATTAGTGGCGTTTACCGTCGTCGTCTTCGTCGATGTAGTCGCCGTCTTCGTCATCCTCACCGTCTTCACCGTTCGGATCTTCGAAGTAGGTGCCCCAGCCGTCGTAGTTGACGCCGCAGCGCTCCGCCAGCGCCACCAGCTGCTCGACCTGAGCGTCGATCAGCTCGGCGTTCAGGCCGACTTCGCTGATCACGTCGCAGCACATCACCATCGAACCGTCTTCCACTTCCAGCTCTTCGGCGTCGGTCACTTCGTAGCCCAACTTGAAGGCTTCAACGGCGGCCTGCTCCAGAACCTCAAATTTCTCAGCGGACAGATGGTGCTCGATGGTGTAGAGCGCGTCCGGATCGCTGCCGTCTTCCAGCAGTTCTTCGATGATCAGGCGGGTCTCTTCACGTTGTTCTTCCAGCAATTCGCGGTTTGCCATGCCTATATCCTCAAGTCAAATGGCCTTCATTCCTTCTATTTTCACACACCGCTGACATTGCTTCCACGATAAACGTGAAAGATTTCCTCGCTGGGGTTGAAATTGAATATTCATACATATAAAGTGAATTTTAATTCAATTGCACAATCAGGGAATCGGACTATGAGCACCGGCAATGCGTTCTACCAACGTCACTTTCTGAGGTTAATGGATTTCACCCCCGCCGAGCTGCAGGCGCTGCTGCGGCTTTCGGCCGATCTGAAGCAGGCCAAGAAGCAGGGGCAGGAACAGCGCCGGCTGCAGGGCAAAAACATTGCGCTCATCTTCGAAAAAGACTCGACCCGCACGCGATGCTCTTTCGAAGTTGCCGCATTCGATCAGGGCGCCCAGGTGACCTATCTCGGCCCAAGCGGCAGCCAGATCGGCCATAAGGAGTCGATGAAAGACACCGCCCGGGTGCTGGGCCGCCTGTACGACGGTATTCAGTATCGCGGCTACGGCCAGGCGCTGGTGGAAACCCTGGCGGAATACGCCGGCGTGCCGGTGTGGAACGGCCTGACCGACGAGTTCCACCCCACCCAACTGCTGGCGGATCTGCTCACCGTGCAGGAGCACCTGCCGGGCAAGGCGCTGAGCGAAGTGAAACTGGCGTACATCGGCGACGCGCGCAACAACATGGGCAACACGCTTCTGGAAGCCGCCGCGCTGGCGGGCATGGATCTGCGGCTAGTGGCGCCGAAGGCCTGCTGGCCGCAGCCGGAGCTGGTGGCCGAATGCCAGGCGCTGGCGCAGCAAACCGGCGCGAAACTCACCCTGACCGAAGATATCGCCGAAGGGGTACAAGACGCCGACTTCCTCTACACCGACGTGTGGGTGTCGATGGGCGAACCAAAAGAGACCTGGCAGGAGCGTATCGCGCTGCTGCGGCCGTATCAGGTCAACATGGCGATGCTGAAGCTGACCGGCAACCCGAACGTGAAGTTCCTGCACTGCCTGCCGGCGTTCCACGACGACCAAACCACCCTCGGCAAGCAGATGGCGCAGCAGTACGATCTTCACGGCGGCATGGAAGTGACCGACGAGGTGTTCGAATCGGCGCACAGCGTGGTGTTCGATCAGGCGGAAAACCGGCTGCACACCATCAAAGCGGTGCTGGTCGCCACGCTGAGCGAAACCCTCTGACAATCCCCCCTCCGCCCTGGTGCCCCCGGCCAGGGCGGCTAATATATTCCTGGAATATCAAATAGCGGATTGGCCTTTGCCCGCCGCGGGCAAAGGTTCTACCGTGACAGGCCGACGGCGCTCGCGCCGTAAAAACCAACGATAACAAACCGTTCTCAGCGTCGCCTTGCGGCGCCTTCAGGGGATACACACCGATGAAAGCCAAACTCTTGCCGCTGTTCCTGCTCGCCGCCCTGCCCGCCGCCGCGTTAGCCGCCACGCCGCCGAATACGCTGGTGGTGGTGCAATCGCTGGATGACATCGTCAGCCTCGATCCGGCGGAAGCCAACGAACTCTCCAGCATCCAGACGGTGCCCAGCCTGTATCAGCGGCTGGTGCAGGCGGATCGCGACGATCCGGCCAAGGTAGCGCCGGTGCTGGCGGAAAGCTGGCAGGGCGATGCGGCGGCCAAAACGCTGACGGTGAAACTGCGGCCGCAGGCGGCGTTCGCCTCCGGCAACCCGCTCACCGCCGACGACGTGATCTTCTCTTACAGCCGCGCGGTCAAAATGAACAAGTCGCCGGCGTTCATCCTCAACGTGCTCGGCTGGCAGCCGGACAACATCGACGCGCAGCTGAAGAAGATCGACGAACATACCGTGCAGCTGCGCTGGACGGCGGACGTCAGCCCGGCGGTGGCGCTGAATATCCTCTCGACGCCGATCGCCTCGATCGTCGACAGCAAGGCGGCGCTGGCCAACGTCAAAGACGGCGACTTCGGCAACGCCTGGCTGAAAATGCACTCCGCCGGCAGCGGCCCGTTCAAGATGCGCGTCTATCAGCCGCATCAGGCGATCGTGCTGGACGCCAACCCCACCACGCCGGGCGACAAGCCGCAGCTGAAAAATATCATCATTAAAAACGTGCCGGATCCGGCCACCCGCCGCCTGCTGATCCAGCAGGGCGACGCCGATATCGCCCGCGAACTGGGCGCCGATCAGACCGACACGCTGAAGAACCAGCCGGGCGTCAAGGTGCTGGAGCTCCCGTCCGCCGAGCAAAACTACCTGGTGTTCAACACCGGCAACGGCGCCAATCCGCTGCTGAGCAACCCGGCCTTCTGGGAAGCGGCGCGCTACCTGGTGGATTATCAGGGCATCACGAAGGATCTGCTGAAGGGCCAATACTTCGTGCACCAGAGCTTCCTGCCGGTCGGGCTGCCGGGCGCGCTGGAGACCAACCCGTTCAGCTACGATCCGGCCAAGGCAAAAGCCATTCTGGCCAAAGCGGGCATCACCCACGCCGCCTTTACGCTGGACGTAGAAAACAAGCCGCCGTTCATCACCATCGCGCAGGCGCTGCAGGGCAGCTTCGCCGCCGCCGGCGTGAAGGTCGAGCTGCTGCCGGCGGCGGGCAGCCAGGTTTACTCCCGCGTGCGCGCCAGGCAGCATCAGGCGGCGATCCGCCTGTGGATCCCGGATTACTTCGACGCCCACTCCAACGCCAGCGCCTTCGCCTACAACGACGGCAAAAGCAGCACGGTAGCCGGACTGAACGGCTGGCAGATCCCGCAGTTGAACCAGCAGACGCTGGCGGCGCTGGCCGAAGCCGATCCGGCCAAGCGCCGCGCGCTGTACACCGCCATGCAGCAGGAACTGCAGCGCAGTTCGCCTTACGTGTTTATCGATCAGGCCAAAACCGAAGTGGTGCTGCGCGACAACGTCAAAGGCTACCAGCAGGGGCTGAACGCCGACATGGTCTACTACGATCGCGTCAACAAATAGCCGGCGGGCGGCTATCGCCGGCCAATCGATTGCGGGGCGGCAAAAAACGGCGTTTTAGCGCTTGCAGTGGCGAAAAGCGCGAGTATAATGCGCCACAATTTGCCAGGAGAAAGCATGAAAAACGACGTTTGTTTTGTTAGCCACAATCGACAAAACCGACTGCCTATCGGCGGCCAGCTGCCGTTGTTTCTCCTGTTGCTAAACCGATCGTTTCAAGCCCCTCATTGAGGGGCTTTTTTTTGCCTTGAGAATATCCCAAAGTCCCGCGCCACGGGCACGCGTCGAGGAGGAGTGAAAAATGGCCAACCCGCTGTATCACAAACACATCATCTCTATTAACGATCTCAGCCGCGAGGATCTGGAGCTGGTGCTGCGCACCGCCGCCGGTCTGAAAGCCAACCCGCAGCCGGAACTGTTGAAACACAAGGTGATCGCCAGCTGCTTCTTCGAAGCCTCGACCCGTACCCGCCTGTCGTTCGAAACCTCGATGCACCGCCTCGGCGCTTCGGTGGTGGGCTTCGCCGACGGCAGCAACACCTCGCTCGGCAAGAAAGGCGAAACCCTGGCCGACACCATCTCGGTGATCAGCACCTACGTGGACGCCATCGTGATGCGTCATCCGCAGGAAGGCGCGGCGCGCATGGCCGCTGAATTCTCCGGCAACGTACCGGTGCTCAACGCCGGCGACGGCGCCAACCAGCACCCGACCCAGACCCTGCTGGATCTGTTCACCATCCAGGAAACCCAGGGCCGCCTGAGCAACCTCAGCATCGCCATGGTCGGCGACCTGAAGTACGGCCGCACCGTGCACTCGCTCACCCAGGCGCTGGCCAAGTTCGAAGGCAACCGCTTCTACTTCATCGCCCCGGACGCGCTGGCGATGCCGGCCTACATCCTGAAAATGCTGGAAGAGAAAGGCATCGAGTACAGCCTGCACAGCAGCATTGAAGAAGTGGTGCCGGAGCTGGATATTCTCTACATGACCCGGGTACAGAAAGAGCGCCTCGATCCTTCCGAGTACGCCAACGTGAAGGCGCAGTTCGTCCTGCGCGCTGCGGATCTGGCCGGCGCGCGCGCCAACCTCAAGGTGCTGCACCCGCTGCCGCGCATCGACGAGATCGCCACCGACGTGGATAAAACGCCGTACGCTTACTACTTCCAGCAGGCGGGCAACGGCATCTTCGCCCGCCAGGCGCTGCTGGCGCTGGTGCTTAACGCAGATTTTGCTCTTTAAGGGGGAACCGCCATGACTCACGACAATAAACTGCAGGTCGAAGCGATCAAATGCGGCACGGTGATCGACCACATTCCGGCGCAGATCGGGTTCAAACTGCTGACGCTGTTCAAGCTGACCGCCACCGACCAGCGCATCACCATCGGCCTGAACCTGCCCTCCAACGAGCTGGGCCGCAAAGATCTGATCAAGATCGAGAACACCTTCCTGACCGAGCAGCAGGCCAACCAGCTGGCGATGTATGCGCCGAAGGCCACGGTAAACCGCATCGATAACTATGAAGTGGTGCGCAAACTGACCCTCAGCCTGCCGGATCACATCGACGGCGTGCTGACCTGCCCGAACAGCAACTGCATCAGCCGCAGCGAGCCGGTGGCGTCGAGCTTCAGCGTGAAGCCGCGCGACGGCGAAGTGCACCTGAAGTGCCGCTACTGCGAGAAAGAGTTCGAGCATCAGGTGGTGTTGCAGGCCGACTGAATTCTGCCCTTTTAGCGGGAGCGGCGCTGTTAATCTGCGCGTCACTCCCTATAATGGATGCCTGAAAATAACTCTACCCACGTTGCTACCCACCGAATTTCAAGCTGCGGCCGACCGCGCGGCGGCGTGAAAGACAACGGGTCTATCAGGAGAAAACATGTCACGTAACATCAGCACTGAACTCGCCCCGGCAGCCATTGGTCCTTACGTACAGGGCGTTGATCTGGGCAGCATGATCATCACTTCCGGCCAGATCCCGGTCGATCCGAAAACCGGCGCCGTTGCCGACGACGTGGCCGCTCAGGCGCGCCAGTCGCTGGAGAACGTCAAAGCGATCGTCGAAGCCGCCGGCCTGATCGTTGCCGACATCGTGAAAACCACCGTGTTCGTGAAAGACCTGAACGACTTCGCCACCGTCAACGCCGCGTACGAAGCCTTCTTCACCGAGCACAGCGCGCCGTTCCCGGCCCGCTCCTGTGTAGAAGTGGCGCGTCTGCCGAAAGACGTGAAGATCGAAATCGAAGCCATCGCCGTGCGTCGTTAATCGACACGCTCGCGAATGACGGTCAGCTTCGGCTGGCCGTTTTTACATTACTTGAATGCCTGGCGCCGCCGGACACAGCCCAGAGTTTCAGCAGCCGGAGAGGATGAAACGTTAACCTGTTTAACCGCCTGTTTTAAAACGGCGATAACCTCTTCTCGCGAAGCCGTAATCGGTTTGCCGCGAGGCGTTATGCGGTCAATCTGTTCAGATGTATAGGTGTTCACTGCATCTACACCTTCCATGCCGAATTTATACACCTTCAGCTCATAAGAGGCAGGTTTTGTTACCTGACGTTTTGTTGACTTTATCACCATGCGAACCTCCTGTGACCCTACCGGCATTTCGCCATTATTGCGCAAATTTCACCCACCTTCAATTATGAGGCCGGCGGCGAAAAACCTTCCTGGAACCACAGGAAAAGCGCCTCAGCGTCTCGATAAAGTATCTGTTTGAGCCCCCCGGTGAGGTCGACAAAATGATGATGATTTATATAATAATCAGCCAACTCCGTATTAATCGGCGATATTAAGCGCAAACCTGCGCATGCCGTATCCACCATAAAGAGCACGGCGACATAGAGCGCAAAACGTAGCGTATTGCCATCAAGGCTCGAGTCTCTAATACGAAAATTCTGCAGCATCTCAATATTTAACATCGCCAGATGCTCGCCTGCAGCCGGACAAAACCGGCAGAGACAGGCGCCGGCCGGCCGGTCATCGATGCCCTGTATCTTAAAGCTAAACATAAAGCCGTCAGGATCGCCCAACGCGGCGCCATTCAACTCCCAGGGAATACGGCGTTCTGCGGGTTGTTGGCGAGCTAACGCAACGCACCACTCAAAATCTTCAGCATTCATCATTTGCACCCGGACACCATACCCGGCCTCAGCAAAGAGGTCATTGGTTGCAGCCAGTGCGCCTTCTCCAATCAATCGGACATTAAAAACATGCCGCATTATCAATCCCTTGAATGCGTAAACCGTATTGAATGAACAAATCGGGCTGGATTTTACAACCAGCCCGTCATTTCTGCTCTTTCAACCACATCGCAATGTCGAGATATGGAATACGCCCCGCAGTTTCTTCGCCCCCCTCCTTACGGCGCCGTTTGCATCCCGCGCAGCAGCGCCTCCAGCGGGTACACCGCCGCAATCACCACTTCGTCGCGCGTCTGCGCCGCCGCATCCAGCCGGTGCAGCGCTTGCTCGGCCTCGGCCCGGCTCAGCGGTTTGCCCTGCTGATGGCGATCCAGCAGCGTTAAGCCCAGCGTGGCCAAAGCATCGACGTCCTGCGCCACCGGCGCCAGATCGCGCAGCGTGCGGTTGCCCGCGATCGCCATCTGCAATGCCGCGCCGTTCGCCTGCCAGCGCTGCAGCCGTTCGCGCAGCGCCTGCGCCGCCGCCTTATCGCGCTTATCCTTCAACAAGGCCGCGACCTGGGCATGCATGTCGCGCACCGCGCCGCTCTCCGGCGGCAGCGCATCGGCAAAGCGGTTCAGCGGTTCGAACTGGTGATAGTTGCCGGCCTGGAACTTCAAATGCTGGCGGGTGTAATACTGCGCCGGCTCCACCGCCTCGGCCAGGATCTGCAGCGGCAGGATCTGCACGCTGTTGCTCAGCCGGGTGAATTCGCGCGCCGTTTCCGCGTGCTGCTGCAGGCCGACCGACACCACCGACCAGGCGTCGATCGCCGCCAACCGCCGGTACATGCTGCTTTCGTCGGTGACGTCCTGCGCCGACCACAGCCGCTCCGCCACCGCGAAGGCGCGCGGCCACAGCTTGAGATCGAGCAGCGGCGCGCGCACGTTTTCCGCCCACAGCGCCGCTTCACCGCCGAGAATGTTGGCCTGCCCTTTTTCGTCCGGCACCACCGGCATCTTGCCCGCCGGCACCGCCGCCAGTTTGTCGCCCTGGGTGGGATAGCGCACGTTGCCGACCAGCGTATAGCCGCTGAGCTTGTCCTGCTGCAGCGTGAACACCGGCCGCGTGTCGCCCATCCAGGTATCGACGCGGAACGTCACCTGCTGCGGCGTGCGCCAGACGATGTCGTGCACCGCGCGGCGCGACTTGCCGTTGAAATCGATAAAGCCGCGCCAGCCCTGCTTGCCCTCGATCAGCGTGAAGCTGCCCTCCACCGCGCTGCCCTTCAGACGCGGCATGCTGAAGCGCCAGCTTTGCGCCTGCTCGCCGGGCTGCACCGCCGTCTCGATCCCCAGCGGCTGCGGCAGAATTTCATTGCGGTAGTGATAGGCGGTGCTTTGCGGCTGATCGAGATAGAAACCGGTGGAGAGAATGCCCTGATAGCCGTCCTGCGCACTGGCGCCCAGCGAGTCTTGCCCCTGCCAGGATTGAATGACGATCGAACGCGGCAGCGACGGATGGTAGATCTCGTCCCAGCCGACCATCTGCCGCTGGTGCTTCTCGAGGATCTTTTCCAGCTTCTGGTTGAAGTAGGCCTGCAGCGCATGGGTATCCGCCAGCCCGTTCTTCTGCATAAACGCCTGAATCGACGGCGACGCCCGCCACTGGCTGGCGTCCACCTCGTCACCGCCGATGTGCAGATAAGGATCGGGGAAGATCGCCGCCAGCTCGCCGACGATCGTGTCGACAAACTGATACACCTCGTCGCGGGTCGGATCGAGCGTCGGCTTATGCACGCCCCACTCGCGCTCCATGCGATACGGCCCCGGCGCGCTCATCAGGTCGGGATAGGCCACCGCGATGCTGGAGGCGTGCCCCGGCATGTCGATCTCCGGCACCACGCGAATGCCGCGCGCCGTGGCGTAAGCCACTACCTGCCGCATCTGCTCGCGGGTGTAGAACTGGCCGTCGCTGGCCTGCTGTTGCAGTTTGGGGTAATGCTCGGAGGCGAAGCGCCAGCCCTGATCGTCGGTCAGGTGCCAGTGGAACACGTTAAGCTTGGCCGCCGCCATCCCGTCGAGCTGGCGGAGAATGTCCGGCAGCGGCAGGAAATGGCGCGCCGAATCCAACAAGACGCCGCGCCACGGGAAGCGCGGCACGTCGCGGATATCCACCAGCGGCAGGAAGGTGTTTTGCCCGTCGGTCTGCAGCAGCTGCAGCAGGGTCTCCATGCCGCGCAGCGCGCCGAAGCGAGTGTTGGCGGTCAGCGTGGCGCCCTGCGGCGTGACCGCCAGCCGGTAACTTTCGTCGCTGCCCGGCAGCGGCAGCGCCGCCACCCGGTCCTTGATCACCACCTTGATCGCCGCGCCGCCCTTCGCTTCAACCGCCGGTGCCAGCGTCCAGCCGGTCTGCAGTTCGATGCGCTGGCGCCAGCGCGGCAGCACGTCGCCCAAGTCGTCACCCTGGACGCTTAACGACAACTGGTGATCCAAAATCAGCTTGCCCGCCGGTTGCGTCACGTCCACCTGCTGCGGCCAGGGCATCAGCGGCAGATCGCCGGCCGGCTGCGCCAACGCGCCGCAAGAAAACCATAACGATGAAGCCAGTAGCGTATAACGGAAAGGTCTGTGCATCGGAAATTCCTCAGAGGAAAAAAACAAAATATCCCCAATGAATTTCAAACCACCGCTAGGCGGCAAGCGCCCGCATCCCCAGGCGCTTAGGTCTGCTAAGTCACTGGGGGGCGGGCGTACAGCCAACAACGCGGTGGCTTGAAAGGCGCAGGGAAAAACAGCCAACGCTGTAGATAAAGACTCAGCACAGAACAGATGTCCAACCGTTGCGGTGAAAAAGCGGACGGGATCACAGTTGCCCCCTCCCGGCCGGAGGGGGCGAACGGGTTATTGCCAGCCGTAGCGGCGCACGAACCAGCCTTTCACGCACTGGGTCAGCACCATGTAACCGGCGAGGATCAGCACCAGCCACGGGAAGTAGGCGAGCGGCAGCGCCTGCAGCTGCAGGAAGCCGGCCAGCGGCGAGAACACCAGGCCGATGCCGGTGGCGATCACCGCCAGCGTCATGATGCACAGCGGCCAGGATGGGCGGCTCTGGATAAACGGAATTTTGCGCGTGCGGATCATGTGCACGATCAGCGTTTGCGACAACAGCCCTTCCACGAACCAGCCGGACTGGAACAGCGTCTGCATTTCCGGCGTATTGGCCTTGAACACCCACCACATCAGGCAGAAGGTCAGCACGTCGAAGATCGAGCTGATCGGCCCAAAGAACACCATAAACCGCCCCAGATCGGCGGAGTTCCAGCGCTGCGGCTGGGTGATCTGATCGTCGTCGACGTTATCGAACGGGATGGCGATCTGCGAGATGTCGTACATCAGGTTCTGAATCAACAGGTGCAGCGGCAGCATCGGCAGGAACGGCAGGAAGGCGCTGGCGATCAGCACGCTGAACACGTTACCGAAGTTGGAGCTGGCGGTCATCTTGATGTATTTCAGCATGTTGGCGAAGGTACGGCGCCCTTCGATCACCCCCTGCTCCAGCACCATCAGGCTTTTTTCCAGCAGGATGATGTCCGCCGCTTCCTTGGCGATGTCCACCGCCGAATCGACGGAGATGCCGATATCGGCCGCGCGCAGCGCCGGCGCGTCGTTGATGCCGTCGCCCATAAAGCCCACCACGTGCCCCTGGCGCCGCAGCAGTTTGACGATGCGCTCTTTGTGCAGCGGCGTCAGCTTGGCGAACACCGTGGTGCGCGCCGCCGCCTGCGCCAGCTGCTCGTCGTCCATCTGCTCGATCTCGCTACCGCGCAGCAGGTGCTCGGCCGCCAGCCCGACGTCCCGGCACACTTTGGCGGCCACCAGCTCGTTGTCGCCGGTGAGGATCTTCACCGTGACGCCGTTCTGTTTCAGCGCCGCCAGCGCCGGCGCGGTGCTCTCCTTCGGCGGATCGAGGAAGGCGACGTAGCCTTCGAGGATCAGATCCGACTCGTCCGCCACGCCGTATTCGTGGGTTTGCGCCGGCAGGATCTTGTTGGCCACTGCCACCACCCGCAGCCCCTGCTGGTTGAGATCGTCGGTGATGCGGCGAATGCGCGCCAGCAGCGCCTCGCTGAGCGGGATCACCTCGTCTTCGTGGCGCACGTGGCTGCAAATCGCCAGCATCTCTTCCAGCGCGCCCTTGCACACCAGCTCGTGATACTCGTTGTCTTTCGCCACCACCACCGACATGCGGCGGCGCACAAAGTCGAACGGGATCTCATCCACCTTGCGGTAGTGCTGCAGCGCTTCCGGCTGCTGATTTTGCTCCGCGCAGCTCAGCACCGCCACGTCGAGCAGGTTTTTCAGCCCGGTCTGGTAGAAGCTGTTCAGCCAGGCGTAGCGCAGCACCCGCTCGCTGCTGGCGCCGAACACGTCGGTATGGCGCTCCAGTACGATCTTGTCTTGGGTCAGGGTGCCGGTCTTGTCGGTGCACAGAATGTCCATGGCGCCGAAGTTCTGGATGGCGTCCAGGCGTTTGACGATCACCTTCTGGCGCGACAGTTTCACCGCCCCTTTGGCCAGCGTCGAGGTGACGATCATAGGCAGCATTTCCGGCGTCAGCCCGACCGCCACCGACAGCGCGAACAGCGCCGCTTCCCACCAGTCGCCCTTGGTATAGCCGTTGATCAGCAGCACGATCGGCGTCATCACCAGCATAAAGCGGATCAGCAGCCAGCTGACCTTGCTGATGCCGCTCTGGAAGGCGTTCGGCTGCTCATCCTGGCTGGTGACGCGCTGCGCCAGCTGGCCGAAATAGGTGCCGCCGCCGGTGCCGATCACCATCGCCAGCGCGGTGCCGCTGACCACGTTGGTGCCCATGAAGCACAGGTTCCGGCAGTCGAGCGGATCGGCCGCCAACGCCTGCGGCGCCGCGGATTTTTCCACCGGCAGCGATTCGCCGGTCAGCGCTGCCTGGCTGATGAACAGATCCTTGGCCGACAGCACGCGCAGATCCGCCGGGATCATGTCGCCGGCCGCCAGCTTGATGATATCGCCCGGCACCAGCTGCGCGATTGGCAGCTCCACGTGCTCGCTCTTGCCGGTGAGCGCATCGCTGCGGATCACCGTGGCGGTGTTGCTCACCATGGCCTTCAGCGCGTCGGCCGCCCGGTTGGAGCGCGCCTCCTGGATGAAGTTCAGCAGCGTGGAGATCAGCACCATCAGTGCGATCACCAAGGCGCCGGTCAGATCCTCGGTGGCATAAGAGATCATGCCGAGCGCGGTCAGCAGCAGGTTGAACGGGTTGCGGTAGCAGTGCCAGAGGTGCTGCCACCAGGCCTCTTTCTGCTGATCGTCGATGACGTTCTCGCCGCAGCGCCGGCGCACCTGCTCCGCCTCATGGGCGGTGATGCCTTCCGGGTGGCTGTGAAAACGCTCAAACAGCTGCATCGTCTCTGCGGCGGCGCATGCCAGCCGCTGCTGCGCCAGGCCAGCCGGCATATCGCGCACAGCGCCGCCGACGCCGTCCAGCAGGCTGTCGCGGCGCACCAAACGGCGCGGAAGGCCGCGGGCGAACAGGCCCAGCAGCTGACGGGGGAGTTTTTTCAGTTTCATGGTTCGCACCTCGTCGCCCGGTGCCTCACGGCAGCGGGTAAACGGGGATCGTCACCGGCCGGGCGGATGGCGGGCACGCCAAAAAGCCTCTGCCAACGCAGATCCTTATTCTTTTTCAGCAGCAGGAGCGAACGACGAAGCGCGCGCCACCGGTTACCGTGATGTACTTCACCGGTAAAACAGCAGCGCCAGGCGGAGAGGTTTTACCGGTGAACCGAGTGAGTGTCTAAAGCAGTCGGGTCGGGGTCCATATGGGGTATAACCTCCGGTAAAGGGAAAAACAGAGCGGCAGGAGCGGCCGTTCATCGCAATGTCACAATCCCGTTTTGCCTCAAGATCCGCGTGGGAAAATGAGCTATGCTGACGGGCATTGTTTTACAGGCCGTTATGTTACGCCTGTCCACTTCAACGAAAAGTAAACCATGCAAAACCGGCTGACCATCAAGGACATCGCACGCCTGAGCGGCGTAGGCAAATCCACCGTCTCACGCGTGCTGAACAATGAAGGCAGCGTGAGCCCGCAAACCCGCGAACGGGTGGAAGCGGTGATCCGTCAGCAAGGGTTTACCCCCTCCAAGTCGGCGCGCGCCATGCGCGGCCAGAGCGACAAGGTGGTAGGCATCATCGTTTCCCGTCTCGATTCACCGTCGGAAAACCAGGCGGTGCGCACCATGCTGCCGCTGCTGTATCAGCAGGGCTTCGACCCGATCGTGATGGAGAGCCAGTTCGAAACCCGCCTGGTGCAGGAGCACCTGCACGTGCTGCGCCAGCGCAACGTCGACGGGGTGATCCTGTTCGGCTTCACCGGCCTGACCGCGGCGATGCTCAAACCGTGGCAGGAAAAAATGGTGGTGATGGTGCGCGAATACGACGGCTTCTCGTCCGTCTGCTACGACGACGCCGGCGCGGTGAACCTGCTGATGGATCGCCTGTACCGGCAAGGGCACCGGCATATCGGCTATCTGGGGGTGCAGCTCAGCGACGCCACCACCGGCCAGCGCCGCTATCAGGCCTACCTCGACGCCTGTGAACGCCTCAAGCTCACGCCGCGCGCCACGCTGGGCGAGCTGAGCTACCAGAGCGGTTTCCAGCACGCCGCCGAGGTGATCGACTCGCACACCAGCGCGCTGATCTGCGCCTCCGACAGCATCGCCCTGGGGGCGATCAAATACCTGCAGCAGCAGCCGGCGCGCGCCATTCAGGTATGCGCCATCGGCAACACCCCGCTGCTCAGCTTCCTGTTCCCCGATACCCTGTCGGTCGAGTTCGGCTACGGCAGCGCCGGCCTGCTGGCGGCGCAGCAGCTGCTGGCGCAGCTCAGCGGCGAACAGGGGATCCGCCGCCTGGTGGTGCCCAGCAAACTTTCCTGATTAAAAAGCGACCATTTTTTGTCATTTTGTGATCCTCACCCCAAACCGGGAACGTTCCCATTCCATTAAAAAAGCCGAGTGACTAAGCTTTGATCATTACTCAGTCAACACCTCTGCAGGTATCCCATAATGAGCAAAGTAAAACAGCAGGATATTGACCGCCTGATTGTTTTGGTCGGCGGCCGCGAGAATATCGCCACCGTCAGCCATTGCATTACCCGGTTGCGTTTCGTCCTCAATGACCCCAGCAAGGCCAGCCCCAAAGAAATCGAAGAGCTGCCGATGGTCAAAGGTTGCTTCACCAACGCCGGGCAGTTCCAGGTGGTGATCGGCACCGACGTCGGCGACTACTATCAGGCGCTGATCGCCAGCACCGGCGTCAACGAGGCCGACAAAGAACAGGCCAAGGTGGCCGCGCGCCAGAACATGACCTGGACCGAGCGCACCATCTCCCACTTCGCCGAGATCTTCTTCCCGCTGCTGCCGGCGCTGATCAGCGGCGGTCTGATCCTCGGCTTCCGCAACGTGATCGGCGACATCCCGATGTCCGGCGGCCAAACGCTGGCGCAGATGCACCCGGCGTGGAAAACCGTTTACGACTTCCTGTGGCTGCTGGGTGAAGCGATCTTCATGTTCCTGCCGGTGGCCATCTGCTGGTCGACGGTGAAAAAGATGGGCGGCACGCCGGTGCTCGGCATCGTGCTGGACGTCACCCTGGTGTCGCCGCAGTTGATGAACTCCTACCTGCTCGGCCAGCAAACGCCGGAAGTGTGGAACTTCGGCTGGTTCGTGATCCAGAAAGTCGGCTATCAGGCGCAGGTGATCCCGTCGATCCTGGCGGGCATGGCGCTGGGCTGGATCGAAACCCGGCTGAAAAAGATCGTCCCCGACTATCTCTATCTGGTGGTGGTGCCGGTGGTTTCGCTGCTGCTGGCGGTGTTCCTGGCGCACGCGCTGATCGGGCCGTTCGGCCGCATGATCGGCGACGGCGTCGCCTGGGCGGTGAAAGCGGTGATGACCGGCAGCTTCGCCCCGGTGGGCGCCGCGCTGTTCGGCTTCCTGTATGCGCCGCTGGTGATCACCGGCGTGCACCAGACCACGCTGGCCATCGACATGCAGATGATCCAGAGCATGGGCGGCACCCCGGTATGGCCGCTGATTGCGCTGTCCAACATCGCGCAGGCCTCGGCGGTGCTCGGCATCATCATCATCAGCCGCAAGGCCAACGAGCGTGAAATTTCGGTGCCGGCGGCGATCTCCGCCTACCTCGGCGTGACCGAACCGGCGATGTACGGCATCAACCTCAAATACCGCTTCCCGATGCTGTGCGCGATGATCGGCTCCGCGATCGCAGGCCTTATCTGCGGCCTGGACGGCGTGATGGCCAACGGCATCGGCGTCGGCGGCCTGCCGGGCATCCTGTCTATCAAGCCGCAGTTCTGGCTGATTTACTCGCTGGCGATTCTGGTGGCGATCGTCATCCCGCTGGTGCTGACCATCATGGTCTACAAGCGCAAGGCCGCCCGCGGCGAGCTGCCGGTTTAATTGACGCAAAATACGCAACATGAATGTAGGGGCTGGAAATACCCTATAGCTTTCGAGCTGTAGCTAGGCGGCAAGGGTGCAAATCCCCAGGAGCTTACTCAAGTAAGTGACTGGGGTGCAGCGCCAGCAGCCAACAACGCTGCAGTTTGAAAGATGAAGGGTACAGGCCCGTTGTCACGATTCAAAGGTATTGAACTATGAGCAACCCAACCCCCTGGTGGCAGAACGGCGTCATCTACCAAATTTATCCGAAGAGTTTTCAGGACAGCACCGGCAACGGCTACGGCGATTTGGCCGGCGTGACCCGGCGGCTGGACTATCTGCAGGAGCTGGGCGTCGACGCCATCTGGCTGACGCCGGTCTACGTGTCGCCGCAGGTGGACAACGGCTATGACGTGGCGGACTACTGCGCCATCGATCCGGCTTACGGCACCATGGCGGACTTCGAGCAGCTGGTCGCCGCCGCCCACCGGCGCGGCATCCGCATCGTGATGGACATGGTGTTCAACCACACCTCGACCGAGCATCCATGGTTCAAGGCCGCGCAGGATCGCCACAGCCCTTATCGCCAGTTTTACGTCTGGCGCGACGGCGAGGGGGATACGCCGCCGAACAACTGGCGCTCCAAATTCGGCGGCAACGCCTGGCAGTGGCACGCCGAAAGCGGCCAGTACTATCTGCACCTGTTTGCCGTCGAGCAGGCGGATCTCAACTGGGAACACCCGCCGGTGCGCGAAGAGCTGAAGAAAGTGTGTCAGTTCTGGGCGGACAAAGGCGTCGACGGCCTGCGCCTCGACGTGATCAACCTGGTGTCCAAACAGCAGGACTTCCCGTCCGACAGCCAGGGCGACGGCCGCCGCTTCTACACCGACGGCCCGCGCATTCACGAGTTCCTGCAGGAGATGAGCCGCGATGTGTTTCAGCCGCGCGGCCTGATGACGGTGGGCGAGATGTCTTCCACCACGCTTGAGCATTGCCAGCAGTACGCGGCGCAGAGCGGCGAAGAGCTGTCGATGACCTTCAACTTCCACCACCTGAAGGTAGACTACGCCGGCGGCGAAAAATGGACGCGGGCGGCGCCGGATTACGTGGAGTTAAAGCAGATCTTCCGCCACTGGCAGCAAGGGATGCATAACCGCGCCTGGAACGCACTGTTCTGGTGTAACCACGATCAGCCGCGCATCGTGTCGCGCTTCGGCGATGAAGGCGCACTGCGGATGCCGGCCGCCAAAATGCTGGCGATGGTGCTGCACGGCATGCAGGGCACGCCTTATATCTACCAGGGTGAAGAGATCGGCATGACCAACCCCGGCTTCCGCGCCATCGAGCAGTACCGCGACGTGGAAAGCCTGAACATGTACGCCGAACTGAGCGCCCAGGGCCGCAGCGACGCCGAACTGCTGGCGATCCTGGCGGACAAATCGCGCGACAACGGCCGCACGCCGATGCAGTGGAGCGCCGCGCCGCACGCCGGTTTCACCACCGGCACGCCGTGGATCGGCTGCGCCGAGAACTACCCGCAGATCAACGCCGACGCGGCGCTGGCCGATCTCGACTCGGTGTTTTACGCCTACCGCCAGCTGATCATCCTGCGCAAGCAGTATCCGCTGCTAACCCACGGCGACTATCAGGATCTGGCGCCGGATCACCCGGCGCTGTGGTGCTATCAGCGCAGCTGGAACGGCCAGCGCCTGCTGGTGGTGGCCAACCTGAGCCGCGAACCGCTGGCCTGGGCGGCGGAGGGCGTGGAAGCCTCCGCGCAGTGGCGCCCGCTGATGAGCAACTACAGCGACTCGGCGGATCAGCCGCAGGCGCTGACGCTGCGGCCGTTCGAAGCGGTGTGGTGGCTGCTCGAAGACTGACCCCGCAGGGCGCGGCGAGCGCTGCGCCCTACAATGTCCCCATCAGCGTCACCACCCCGGCGGCGGCTTGCGCCAACTGCTCATCGCTCATGTCGCTCACGCCCTGCACCAGGTGCGGCGGCAGATAATCCATGCCGGTCAGGTTAGCCAGCGCGTGGAACGGCAGCAGCAGATCCTGCACCGGATAGCGGTTGTAGCCTGCCGGCGTGTAGGCCTGCGCGTTGCCGCCGGTGCTCACCACCAGCTGCAGCGGCTTGCCGTGCAGTTTGGTGCCCTCGCTGCCATAGGCGAAACCATAGGTTAATACCGCGTCCTGCCATTCGCGCAGGATCGCCGGCGAGCTGTACCAGAAAAACGGGAACATCATCACCACCGCATCGTGGCTTTCCAGCAGCTCCTGTTCGCGCGCCACGTCGATGCGGTAATCCGGGTAAGCGCGGATCAGCTCGTGCACGGTCACGTTAGGCAGCGGGCGCACGGCCTCGATCAGCGCCTGGTTGATGCGCGACTCGTCGGGGGTGCGGTGGGCGGTTAACACTAAAATGCGTGACATAAAGGATTCCTTGAACGTAAAGAAGATGAGGCATTTTTCCATTTCTGCCGCTTCGGGTGTAGGCTGTTCAAGGTCACTTCAATTTCAACCGAAAGTATCAACCACTATGTCGCTGCCCTTTGACGTGCACCGCCTGCTGCCGGCCTTCCTCGCCGCCGCGCAGGCGCAAAATTTCTCCGCCGCTGCCCGCCAGCTGGGCGTCACGCCGGCGGCGGTCAGCAAAAATATCCGCGCGCTGGAAGAGAAGCTGGCGCTGCGGCTGTTTCAGCGCAACACCCATAACGTGCTGCTGACCGACGAGGGCAAAGCGCTGCTGGCGCAGGTGGCGCCGCTGTGGCAGGCGTTGGCGGCGACGCTGGAAAGCGCCGGTGGCGAACGGCAGACGCCGGCCGGGGTGGTGCGCGTCACGATGATCCCCGGCTTCGGCCGCCAGATGCTGATGCCGTTGATCCCGCAATTTCTGGCGTGCTACCCGCAGATCGATCTCGATCTGTCGCTGGATGCCCGGGTGGTGAATCTGGTGGGCGAAGGCTTCGACGTCGGCATCGGCAGCCGGGTCGATCCCGACAGCCGGCTGGTGGCGCGCCCACTCTACCCGATGCACATGGCGCTGGCGGCGTCGCCCGACTATCTGGCGCGGCGCGGTGAACCGCAAACGCCGCACGACCTGCTGCGGCACGACTGCCTGCGGCACCGCAACCCCAGCAACGGCCGCCACGTCAAATGGCAGCTGCGCCATCAGGGCGAAACGCTGGCGCTGGATCTGAACGGCCGATTGGTGGTGAGCCGCCCGGAAATGTTGCTGGATGCGGCGCTGGCCGGGCTGGGCATCGTCAACCTGGCGCGCTGGTACCTCGAAAAGCACTTCGAGCAGGGCACGCTGCGGCCGGTGCTGGCGGAGTGCTGGCCGCGCCCGGTGCAGCTGTGGCTCTATTACGCCTCGGCGGATCTGCCGCCGCGGGTGCGCGTCTGGGTTGATTTTCTGCTGGCGCATTTTCGCGATCGGCCAGTGAGCGATTGACGACTGTTCAGCTTGCGCACGCTCTTCCGATTTCCTTGTTCTACATCAAAAGAATCTCGCCAATATCTATATATAGTGCATTAAGAATTGCGAACACCTATATATAGTAGTTATCCACAAAATCATCCACACGCCGCCACAGCCCTTGCGCGCTGCGGCTTTGCCCTGTGGATAAGCGAAATTTGACGGTTGCTCGCCACGCCAGGCGGGTATGAACGCTCCCTCGGGGAACAAGGAGTACAACGTGAAACCAGTAGTGATTAAGCGGGACGGTTGCCAGGTACCTTTTGACGAAGCGCGCATCGCGCAGGCCATCGAGCGCGCCGCGCTGGCGGTGGGCGTGGTCGACGCCGACTACTGCGCCACCGTCGCCCGCGTGGTCGCTCAGCGCATGGAGCAGCAGCCCCGCGTCGATATCCACGAGATCCAGCAGGCGGTGGAAAACCAGCTGATGGCCGGCGAGTACAAACAGCTGGCGCGCGCCTATATCGAATACCGCCACGATCGCGACGTGGCGCGCGAGCTGCGCGGCCGCCTGAACCAGGAAATTCGCGGCCTGGTCGAGCAGAGCAACCGCGCGCTGCTGAACGAAAACGCCAACAAGGACAGCAAGGTGATCCCCACCCAGCGCGACCTGCTGGCGGGCATCGTCGCCAAACATTACGCCAAGCAGCACATCCTGCCGCGCGACGTGGTGCTGGCCCATGAACGCGGCGAAATTCACTATCACGATCTCGACTACTCGCCGTTCTTCCCGATGTTCAACTGCATGCTGATCGATCTGAAAGGCATGCTGACCAACGGCTTCAAGATGGGCAACGCCGAGATTGAGCCGCCGAAGTCGATCTCCACCGCCACCGCCGTGACCGCGCAGATCATCGCCCAGGTCGCCAGCCATATTTATGGCGGCACCACCATCAACCGCATCGATGAAATTCTGGCGCCTTTCGTCGACGAGAGCTTCCGCAAACACCTGCAGGTGGCGGAGGAATGGCAGATCCCGGACGCCAAAGGCTATGCCATGGCGCGCACCGAGAAAGAGTGTTACGACGCCTTCCAGTCGCTGGAGTACGAGGTCAACACCCTGCACACCGCCAACGGCCAGACGCCGTTCGTCACCTTCGGCTTCGGCCTCGGCACCAGCTGGGAGTCGCGCCTGATCCAGCGTTCAATCCTGAAAAACCGCATCGCCGGGCTGGGCAAAAACCGCAAGACCGCCGTGTTCCCCAAACTGGTGTTCGCCATCCGCGACGGCCTCAACCACCAGTACGGCGATCCGAACTACGACATCAAGCAGCTGGCGCTGGAGTGCGCCAGCAAGCGCATGTACCCGGACATTCTTAACTACGATCAGGTGGTGAAGGTGACCGGCTCGTTCAAAACACCGATGGGCTGCCGCAGCTTCCTCGGCACCTACGAGCAGGACGGCGAACTGGTGCACGACGGCCGCAACAACATCGGCGTCATCAGCCTCAACCTGCCGCGCATCGCGCTGGAGGCAATGGGCGATGAGTCGCGCTTCTGGGCGCTGCTGGATCAACGCCTGCAGCTGGCGAAAAAGGCCCTGATGACGCGTATCGCCCGGCTGGAAGGCATCAAGGCGCGGGTGGCGCCAATCCTGTACATGGAAGGCGCCTGCGGCGTGCGGCTCAAGGCCGACGACAACATCGCCGATATCTTCAAGAACGGCCGCGCCTCGATTTCGCTGGGCTACATCGGCCTGCACGAGACCATCAACGCGCTGTTCGGCGGCGAAAACCACGTGTATGACGACGAAGCGCTGCGCGCCAAAGCGGTGGCGATCGTCGCGCGCCTGCGCGCCGCCGTCGACGCCTGGAAAGACGAGACCGGCTACGGCTTCAGCCTCTACAGCACGCCGAGCGAAAACCTGTGCGATCGCTTCTGCCGGCTGGACACCGCCGATTTCGGCGTAGTGCCGGGCGTCACCGACAAGGGCTATTACACCAACAGCTTCCACCTCGACGTGGAGAAGAAAGTTAACCCGTATGACAAGCTTGACTTCGAAGCGCCCTACCCGCCGTTGGCCAGCGGCGGCTTCATCTGCTACGGCGAGTACCCGAACCTGCAGCACAACCTGAAGGCGCTGGAAGACGTGTGGGACTACAGCTACAGCCGGGTGCCTTACTACGGCACCAACACGCCGATCGACGAGTGCTACGAGTGCGGCTTCACCGGTGAATTCTCTTGCACCAGCAAAGGCTTCACCTGCCCGAAATGCGGCAACCACGACTCGGCCAAAGTCTCGGTCACCCGCCGGGTGTGCGGCTATCTCGGCAGCCCCGATGCCCGGCCGTTCAACGCCGGCAAGCAGGAAGAGGTGAAACGCCGGGTGAAACACCTCGGCAACGGGCAGCTCGGCTGAAAAGCCGTCGCGCAACCAAAGTATCAGCCTGTTCATCAGGCGTGATTGTCGCCGCCAGTTTGCCTTCGGCCAGCGCACACAAACCGCAGCGTACACGCAGTACGTGAGGATTGGGAGCACTGCCCGGAGGCCAAATGGCCAGTAAAATAGCCTGATGGGCAGGCCTCACATGAATTATCACCAGTACTACCCGATTGACGTCGTCAACGGCCCCGGCACCCGCTGCACGCTGTTTGTCGCCGGCTGCGTGCACCAGTGCCCCGGCTGCTACAACAAGAGCACCTGGCGACTCAACTCCGGCCAGCCGTTTACCCCGGCGCTGGAAGACCGCATCATCACCGATCTGAACGATTCGCGCGTGCCGCGCCAGGGGCTGTCGCTCTCCGGCGGCGATCCGCTGCACCCGGCCAACGTCCCGAGCATCTTGCAGTTGGTGAAACGGGTGCGCGCCGAGTGCCCCGGCAAGGATATCTGGCTGTGGACCGGCTACCGGCTGGCGGAGCTGGACGCGCAGCAAATGCAGGTGGTGGACAAGATCAACGTGCTGATCGACGGCAAGTTCGTGCAGGATTTGAAAGACCCGGCGCTGATCTGGCGCGGCAGCAGCAACCAGGTGGTGCATAGGTTGCGATGAGCTGATAGCGCGTGTCTCGACGTGTGTTAATCCAAAGTCGGCATGACACGGCTACGGCACAGAGCTAAACCTGATCTGATAGGCCGCTTTGCGCCAATTGACCAAAGGTCGTTAAAATTGTTGGCAGGATTTTAAGCGCATGCAGGGCGTAAATTTTTAACAAGCGAGCAGTTAACTTCCACCATCCAAACCATTCCTCACCGGCTTCTGTTGCTGATATAGTGCAAGTCAAGTTATGACGAGGAATATTCTATGTCTTTAACTGCCCTAATGGCTTTTGCCCTGATTATGTCTGCCGGGATCGTCACTCCCGGTCCGACCGTTCTGCTTGCTCTCAATAATGCGGCCCGCTTTGGTATCAGACGGGCATCATGGGGAATTATTGGCGCAGCAGCAGCGGATATCCTTCTCGTGGCACTGGTCGGTTTGGGACTTGGCGTTGTTCTGGCTGCTTCGGAAACGCTTTTTGTCACCCTGAAGTGGGTCGGTGCAGCGTGGCTTGCTTATATCGGTTTGCGTATGCTGCTTTCTTCAAATACTTCTTTGCCTGGTAGTATGGAGGAAATGGCTCCGGCACGTCGTTCGCTTTTTCTCAAAAGCTTCTTTGTCGCCATGAGCAATCCTAAATATTACATCTTCATGACCGCATTACTCCCTCAGTTCGTCAGTACAACGCAACCCGCCTTACCACAGTATGCCAGCCTGGCGACAGTGATAGTTTTAATCGATGTGGCGGTGATGTTGGGCTATGCGGTTTTGGGTAAGAAATCCGTCAGCCTCTGGAAAGCCAGTGGCATTAAATGGATGAACCGTATCAGCGGATCGTTTCTGTTAATCCTCGCGGGTTCGTTAGCTTTGTATCGTAAAAGCAGCACATAATTCCCTCCAGATGAAAGCCGCCACCAGGCGGCTTTTTTCCGTCCTATGTCCGCTTTTCGCTCAAAGTTGCCCGCCTGTTCTATCTCTAGAACCTGCCAACCCAGTTCTAAACTCCCCCCTCACCGATAGCGTCCCCGGCTCTTCGCTTTGAATAAAGCCATTCGTTTTTCTACCTCCGAATGGCTGAGATAAACCGCGGTGCCATTTCTTAAGCGTTCAAGGGCGGCATCTACCCTTTCACGCAACGCTTGCCCCAGCAACATCGCCTCTACGTCCATTTCAAGTTTATTCCGCTGTTCCATTTCCATCTCCTCCTTAAGACAGCATCGGGCCACTCAGCAACAGCGGTAAGTTACAACAACCCCATCCCCACCACGCCGGTCAGTACGCCGCACAGCGCCACCAGCGCCGCCGTCAGGCACAGCGCTCGGGCGGAGAAGGCTTTGTTGAGCATCAGCAGCGAAGGCAGGCTGACCGCCGGCAGGGTCATCAGCAGCGCCAGCGCCGGGCCGGCGCCCATGCCCGCCAGCATCATGGTCTGCACGATCGGGATTTCCGCCGCGGTGGGGATAACGAACAGGCAGCCGACGATCGCCAGGCCGATGATCCACAGCAGGCTATTGTCGACGGCGCCGTCGGCGTGCGGGAACAGCCAGACCCGCGCCGCGCCCAGCGCCAGCACCGCCAGCACGTAGATCGGAATGGTCGACCAAAACAGCGCCCACAGCGCTTTGCCCCAGCGGGCAAGGAACGGCCGCTCGTCATTCTGCGCCGTCATCACCGGCGGCTGAGGCGCGGCGGGCTGCGGGTCGTTGGCGGTCACGCGCTGCACCAGCCAGGCGATGCCCAGCACCATCACCACGCCCGCCACCAGGCGGATAGCGGCGAACGACCAACCGAGCACAAACCCCATGAATACCAGCGTCGCCGGGTTCAATACCGGGTTGGCGAGCCAAAAGGCCAGCGCGGCGCCGCTGGATACCGACTGGCGGCGCATGCCGGCGGCAACCGGTGCGGCGCAGCAGGTGCACATCATGCCCGGCAGCGCGATCAGCGCCCCCAGCACGGTGCCGGAAAAACGCCGGTGGCCGAGCGTGCGCGCCAGCCAGTCGCGCGGGATCAGCACCTGCACCAGCGAACCTAACAGCACCCCGAGCAGCGCGGCCTTCCACACCGCGGTGAAGTAGACCAGCGCGTACTGCCAGGCCGCCAGCCAGGGGCTCGCGGCGCCGTCAGCCAGGATCGATTTGCCGATCGAGTGACTGTCCGCCGCCACGAATGCCTTGCCGTAGTAAGGCTGCCATTTGACGTAGTAGAGGCCGACGGCCACCACCAGCAGAAACAGGATCGGTTTCCACAGCGGCCAGGCGCGTGGGGCGTGTTCAGGGGCGTTCAGAGGTTGCGGCATGGTAGCGGCCAGAGTCAGTCAACAGAGGCGCCAGCATAGCGCGCCGCCGCCGCCCGTGCACGTCCGGGCTGTCCTAAATAGTTCATCTGTTCGCCACCGACGCGTAACGCGATTGTCATCTGCGCCCGGCACCATGATGCCAACTTGAAAACCACAGGGTAGACGCCCGATGAAACGCACCGCTTCCGCCTTCATCGCACAGCCATCGGTATGACGAGGTTTTTATTATGATGGAGTTATCTAGACATCCTACCACTTACCCCACCCGCTATCAGCAGATCGCCGCACAGCTGGAACAGGAGCTGCGCACGCAGTACCGCTGCGGCGACTACCTGCCTTCGGAACAGCAGCTGGCCGAGCGTTACCAGGTCAATCGCCACACGCTGCGCCGCGCGGTAGATCAGCTGGTGGAGCGCGGCTGGCTGCAGCGCCGCCACGGCGTCGGCATTCTGGTGCTGATGCGGCCTTACGACTACCCGCTGCACGCCAATACCCGCTTCAGCCAGAACCTGTTCGAGCAGGGCAGCCATCCCACCAGTGAGCGCTTACTCGCTGTCTTGCGCCCGTGCAATGGGCATGTTGCCAGCGCACTCTCGCGTGAAGAAGGCGAAATGGTGATCCACCTGCGCACCCTGCGCCGGGTCAACGGTGTGCCGATGAGCGTGATCGACCACTATCTGCCCGATCTGGACTGGTGGCCGGCGCTGCAGCAGTTCCACAGCGGTTCGCTGCACCAGTTTATCGAACAGCACCTCCAGCAGCCGCTGACCCGCCGCCAGACGCGCATCAGCGCGCGCCGCGCGCAGGCCAAAGAGAGCCGGCTGCTGGAGATCGCCACCCACGCGCCGCTGCTGTGCGTGCGCACCCTTAACGTCCGCAGCGGCGGCGAAGACGTGGCGGAATACTCCGTCAGCCTGGCCCGCGCCGACATGATTGAACTGACGATGGAGCACTGAATGCAAGCCTTAGAGTCGAGACAACGCTGGATGTCGGTGCTGGCGCACAGCCGGCCCGAGCAGCTGCGCAGCCACTGGCAGGCGCTGAACCTCAGCCCGGGTTACCGCAGCATCCGCGCGCCGGAGATCGGCCTGGCCCAGCTGCAGGGGCGCATGGGCGCCACCGGCCGCCGCTTCGTGCTGGGGGACATGACGGTCACCCGCGCGGTGGTGCAGTTGGACAACGGCGGCTACGGCTACAGCTATATCGCCGGGCGCGACAAGGCGCACGCCGAGCTGTGCGCGCTGGCCGATGCGCTGCTGCAACAGCCGGAACACGGCGAACGCCTGCAACAACAGCTGATCGCGCCGCTGGCCGCGCTGCAGCACGAGCAGCGCCAGCTGCGCGCCCGGGCGATCGCCGCCAGCCGGGTGGACTTCTTTACGCTGGTGCGAGGGGATTAAGCCATGAGTTTATTGACCGGTTTTGAACAACCGATAGACCAATCGCAGCACGCTTTCCGTTTGATTCTTAAAGCCTTGAGCGAACCGGGCCACCGGGTGACGCTGCCAAACGGCCCAGCCTGGGCGCCGCTGAACGCCGCCAGCACCGCCGCGCTGCTGACGCTGGCCGATCAGGAAACGCCGCTGCAGCTGTGCGCGGCGCTAAAAAGTGAGCAAGTGCTAACAAACATTCGTTTTCACAGCGGCGCGCCGCTGGCCGCCACGGCGCAGGAGGTCTGTTTTGCCCTGTTCGATGAGCAGCTGCAGGCCGCCGACCTGCAGTCGTTGCCGCACGGCACGGAAATCTCGCCGGAGTTCGGCGCCACGGTCATCGTGCAGCTCGCCGAGCTGGAGAACGGCGCCGCGCTGCGCCTGACCGGCCCCGGCATCGAGAGCCAACGCCTGATTGCGCCGCACCTGCCGCCGGCGCTGCTGGATTACCTGGTCAACCGCCCACAGCGCTTCCCGCTGGGGCTGGATATTTTACTGACCTGCGGCGATCGCCTGCTGGCGATCCCGCGGACCACCCGCGTGGAGGTGTGCTGATGTACGTAGCGGTAAAAGGGGGCGAAAAAGCCATTGAGGCGGCCCATCAGCTGCAGGAACAGCTGCGGCGCGGCGACGACGCGCTGCCGGCGATCGGCGCGGAACAAATCGAACAGCAGCTGGGGCTGGCGGTGGATCGGGTGATGACCGAAGGCGGCATCTACGATCGCGAGCTGGCGGCGCTGGCCATCAAACAGGCCAGCGGCGATCTGGTGGAGGCGATCTTCCTGCTGCGCGCCTACCGCACCACCCTGCCGCGCCTGGCGGTCAGCGAGCCGCTGGCCAGCGAAAACATGCGGCTGGAGCGGCGCATCTCGGCGGTTTACAAGGACTTGCCCGGCGGGCAGGTGCTGGGGCCGACCTACGACTACACCCACCGGCTGCTGGACTTCGCGCTGCTGGCGGAAGGCGAGGCGCCGCGTGCGCCGCAGGCCGACGAACCGCTGCCGGACAACTGCAGCCACGTGTTCGATCTGTTGTGTCGCCAACAGCTGGCGCGGGAGGAACAGGACGACGGCAGTACGCCGGACGACATCACCCGCAATCCGCCGGTTTACCCCTGCTCACGCTCGGCGCGCCTGCAGCAGCTGGTGCGCGGCGACGAAGGTTTTCTGCTGGCGCTCGGCTACGCCACCCAGCGCGGCTACGGCCGCAACCACCCGTTCGCCGGCGAGATCCGCACCGGCCACGTTTCGGTGGAGATCGTGCCTGAAGAGCTCGGTTTCGCCATCGACATCGGCGAAATCCTGCTGACCGAGTGCGAAATGGTCAACGGCTTCGTCGATCCAAAGGACCACCCGCCGCACTTCACCCGCGGCTACGGGCTGGTGTTCGGCCGCGCCGAACGCAAGGCGATGGCGATGGCGCTGGTGGACCGCGCATTGCAAAGCCCCGACTACGGCGAAGGCGTCGCCGGCCCGGCGCAGGACGAAGAGTTCGTGCTGGCCCACGCCGACAACGTCGAGGCCGCCGGCTTCGTCTCCCATCTCAAGCTGCCGCACTACGTCGACTTCCAAGCCGAACTGGAGCTGCTCAAGCGGCTGCGACAGGAATACAGCGAGCGTCAGGAGGCCCGCGATGAGTGAAGTATTGACCGGCTATAACCTCGGTTATCTGGACGAGCAGACCAAGCGCATGATCCGCCGCGCCATCCTCAAGGCGGTGGCGATCCCCGGCTATCAGGTGCCGTTCGGCGGCCGCGAGATGCCGATGCCCTACGGCTGGGGCACCGGCGGCATTCAGCTCACCGCCAGCGTCATCGGCCGCGCCGACGTGCTGAAGGTGATCGACCAGGGCGCCGACGACACCACCAACGCGGTGTCGATCCGCCGCTTCTTCCAGCGCGTCGCCGGGGTAGAAACCACCGAACGCACGCCGGAGGCCACGCTGATCCAGACCCGTCACCGCATTCCGGAAACGGCGCTGCGCGAAGACCAGATCCTGATCTATCAGGTGCCGATCCCGGAGCCGCTGCGCTTTATCGAACCGCGCGAAACCGAGACCCGCAAGATGCACGCGCTGGAGGAGTACGGCGTGATGCAGGTGAAGCTGTATGAAGACATCGCGCGCTACGGCCATATCGCCACCACCTACGCCTACCCGGTGAAGGTCAACGATCGCTACGTGATGGATCCTTCGCCGATCCCGAAATTCGACAACCCGAAAATGCATCTGATGCCGGCGCTGCAGCTGTTCGGCGCCGGGCGCGAGAAACGCATCTACGCCCTGCCGCCGTTCACCAAGGTGGAGAGCCTGGACTTCGACGACCACCCGTTCAGCGTGCAGCAGTGGGACGAACCCTGCGCGCTGTGCGGCTCGCGCCACAGCTATCTGGACGAGGTGGTGCTCGACGACCGGGGCAACCGCATGTTCGTCTGTTCGGACACCGACTACTGCCGGCAGCAGCTGGCGCAATCTTCGCAAGAGGCGCAGCACTGATGACTTCCACCCCTTTGAGCACCACTCCGCTGCTGTCGGTGAACCGGCTCACCCACCTGTACGCCCCCGGCAAGGGCTTCAGCGACGTGTCGTTCGACATCTACCCCGGCGAAGTGCTGGGCATCGTCGGCGAATCCGGCTCCGGCAAAACCACACTGCTGAAGTCGATCTCGGCGCGGCTGGCGCCGCAGCGCGGGCAGATCCTTTACCGCCCGCAGGCGGGCCAGGAACAGGATCTGTACGCCATGGCGGAGAGCGATCGCCGCCGCCTGCTGCGCACCGACTGGGGCGTGGTGCACCAGCACCCGCTCGACGGGCTGCGACCGCAGGTCTCCGCCGGCGGCAACATCGGCGAGCGGCTGATGGCCATCGGCCAGCGCCACTATGGCGACATTCGCCGCCAGGCCGGCCAGTGGCTGGAAGACGTCGAAATCCCGCTGTCGCGCCTCGACGATCTGCCGACCACCTTCTCCGGCGGCATGCAGCAGCGGCTGCAGATCGCCCGCAATCTGGTCACCCACCCCAAGCTGGTGTTTATGGATGAGCCGACCGGCGGGCTGGACGTGTCGGTGCAGGCGCGCCTGCTCGATCTGCTGCGCAACCTGGTGGTGGAGATGCAGCTGGCGGCGGTGATCGTCACCCACGATCTCGGCGTGGCGCGGCTGCTGGCCCACCGCCTGCTGGTGATGAAACAGGGCGAAGTGGTGGAGAGCGGCCTGACCGACCGGGTGCTGGACGATCCGCACCATCCCTACACCCAGCTGCTGGTTTCTTCGGTGCTGTCGTAACCCAAGGCGATAACAGATGACTATGCAAATCCGAGTTGAACATCTCAGTAAAACCTTTGTGCTGCACCAGCAGTACGGCACCCGCCTGCCGGTGCTGCACGACGCCAACCTGACGGTCCACGGCGGCGAATGCGTGGTGCTGCACGGCCACTCCGGCAGCGGCAAATCCACCCTGCTGCGCTCGCTGTACGCCAATTACCTGCCGGACAGCGGCCATATCTGGATCAACCACCAGGGCGACTGGCTGGACATGGTCAGCGCCGACGCGCGCCAAATTCTGGCGGTGCGCCGCCATACGCTGGGCTGGGTCAGCCAGTTCCTGCGGGTGATCCCGCGCATCAGCGCGCTGGAGGTGGTGATGCAGCCGTTGCTGGAACAGGGCGTCGAGCGCGCCGAGTGCCGCGAACGCGCCGAAGCGCTGCTCGCTGCGCTCAACGTGCCGCAGCGCCTGTGGCCGCTGGCGCCGTCCACCTTCTCCGGCGGCGAGCAGCAGCGGGTGAACATCGCGCGCGGCTTTATCGTCGATTACCCCATTCTGTTGCTGGACGAACCGACCGCCTCGCTCGACAGCCGCAACAGCGCGGCGGTGGTGCAGCTTATCGAACGCGCCAAGGCGCGCGGCGCAGCGATCGTCGGCATTTTCCACGATGAAGGCGTCCGCCGACAGGTCGCCGACCGGCTTTATGACATGCAGGCGCCGCAGGCGCTGGAGGCCCTCTGATGATCGTCAATAACGTTAAGCTGGTGCTGGATGACCAGGTGGTGCAAGGCTCGCTGGAGATGCAGGACGGCGTGATCCGCAGCTTCGCCGACGGCCCGAGCCGGCTGCCGCAGGCGCTGGACGGCGACGGCGGCTGGCTGCTGCCGGGGCTGATCGAACTGCATACCGACAACCTGGACAAGTTCTTCACCCCGCGCCCGAACGTCGACTGGCCGGCCCATTCGGCGATGAGCAGCCACGACGCGCTGATGGTGGCCAACGGCATCACCACGGTATTGGACGCGGTGGCGATCGGCGACGTGCGCGATGGCGGCCACCGGCTGGAAAACCTGCAGAAGATGATCGACGCGGTGATCCACAGCCAGCGCGCCGGGGTCAACCGCGCCGAGCACCGTCTGCACCTGCGCTGCGAGCTGCCGCACGAGAGCACGCTGCCGCTGTTCGAACAGCTGATGGACAAGCCGGGCGTGTCGCTGGTGTCGCTGATGGACCACTCGCCGGGCCAGCGCCAGTTCGCCTCGCGCGAAAAATACCGCGAATATTATCAGGGCAAATACCACCTCAACGACCAGCAGATGAGCGAGTACGAGGAACAGCAGGTCGCCCTGTCCGCCCGCTGGGCCGCGCCGAACCGCGAGGCGATCGCCGCCCACTGCCGCGCGCGCCGCATCTCGCTGGCCAGCCATGACGACGCCACCGCCGCACACGTGGCCGAATCCTGCGCGCTGGGCAGCGCCATTGCCGAGTTCCCCACCACCGAGGCGGCCGCCCGCGCCTCGCACCAGCAGGGCCTGCAGGTGCTGATGGGCGCGCCGAACATCGTGCGCGGCGGTTCCCACTCCGGCAACGTGGCGGCGCACCATCTGGCGGCGCTGGGGGTGCTGGATATCCTCTCTTCCGATTATTACCCGGCCAGCCTGCTGGACGCGGCGTTTCGCCTCGCGGCGGACGAACGCAACGCCTACGATCTGCCCCAGGCGGTGCGCATGATCACCCGCAACCCGGCGCGGGCGCTGGATCTGCAGGATCGCGGCACCCTCGCCGAAGGGCTGCGAGCGGATCTGGTGCTGGCGCGGCCGCACGGTGAGCACGTTTACGTGCAGAACGTGTGGCGCCAGGGCAGGCAGGTGTTCTGATGGCGCGGCTCATCTATCTGATGGGGCCTTCCGGCGCAGGCAAGGACAGCCTGCTGGCCGCGCTGCGGGCCGACGCCGACCGCGCGCCGCTGGTGGCGCACCGTTACATCACCCGGCCGGCGGACGCCGGCTGCGAGAATCATATCGCGCTGAGCGAACCGGAATTTCTGCGCCGCCGCGCCAAGGGGCTGTTCGCGCTCGACTGGCAGGCGCACCAGCAGCGCTATGCGTTTGGGATCGAAGTGGATCTTTGGCTGCTGCAGGGGATCGACGTGGCGGTCAACGGTTCGCGCGCCCACCTGCCGCAGGCGCAGCAGCGCTATGGTGCGCAGCTGCTGCCGGTGTGCCTGCAGGTCAGCACCGGGATCCTGCGCCGGCGCCTGCAGGATCGCGGGCGAGAAAGCGCCGAACAGATCGAGCAGCGGCTGGCGCGGGCGGCGGAATATCAGCAGAGTCTGCCCGCCGGCTGCCGGCTGCTGCACAACGATGGCCCACTCGATGACACCCTGGCAGCGCTGCTGGCGCTGCTGCCTACCGCCACCCGACAAGCTCAGGACGCGACGCCATGAACGACTTTGCCCAGCCGAAAATCGGCGACAACGTGACCCTTAACCGCACCCGGCTCGGCCAGTATGTGCATCTGGCCGACGATGCGATCCTGGAAGAGGTGGAGATGGGGGACTACTCCTACACCGCCGGGCACAACCAGATCTTTTACGCCACCATCGGCAAGTTCGTCTCCATCGCCTCCTATGCGCGCATCAATCCCGGCAACCACCCAACCTACCAGCGCATCGCGCAGCACCACTTCACCTACCGCGCTTCCGAATACGGGCTGGGGGAAGACGACGCGGCGTTCTTCGACTGGCGGCGCGAGCACCACGTCACCGTTGGCCACGACGTGTGGATCGGCCATAACGCCATCCTGATGCCGGGCGTCAGCGTCGGCAACGGCGCGGTGATCGGCAGCGCGGCGGTGGTCACCAAGGACGTGGAGCCTTACAGCATCGTCGCCGGCGTGGCGGCCAAGAAGATCGGCATGCGCTTTGACGACGCGCTGATAGAACGCATCGAACGCAGCCAGTGGTGGCACTGGGATCACGCCACGCTGCAGGCGCGGCTGGCGGATTTTCGCGACATCAACCGCTTTGCCCAGAAGTACCTTTAACGGAGGGGAGCGATGCAACTGACCTTTCTCGGCACCGGCGGCGCGCAGCAGGTGCCGGTGTTCGGCTGCGACTGCCCTATCTGCCAACGGGCGCGACGCGAGCCGGCATTTCGGCGGCGAGCGTGCAGCGCCATGCTTAACTATCAGGGGGAAACGACCTTATTGGATGCGGGATTGCCGGCTTTGGAGCGGCGATTTTCGGCGGGGCAAATTCAACGTTTTTTACTGACACATTACCACATGGATCACGTTCAGGGGTTATTTCCTTTGCGTTGGGGGTGCGGAAATTCCATTCCGGTGTATGGCCCGCCGGATGAACAGGGCTGCGACGATCTGTTCAAACACCCCGGCATTCTGGCGTTTCAGCCGCCGCTGGCGCCCTTTGCCACCGTCGAGCTGGGCGGCATGCGCATCACCCCGCTGCCGCTGCAACACTCCAAGCTGACCCACGGTTATCTGATCCAGGCGGCGGGCGCTGCGCTGGCCTACCTGACCGACACCGTCGGCCTGCCGCCGGCCACCGCCGACTATCTGCAGAACGTGGCGCTGGATCTGCTGGTGCTCGATTGCAGCCTGCCGCCACAGCCGCAGGCGCCGCGCAACCACAACGACCTGACCCGCGCGCAGGAGACGCAGCGGTTGCTGCAGCCCAAACGCACGCTGCTGACGCACATCAGCCATCATCTCGATCTGTGGCTGCTGGACAACGAACTGCCCGCCGGGCTGGAGCTGGCGTTCGATCATCTCAGCGTCAGCCTCGGTAGCAGTGCAGCCGATCCGACTCCAGTACCCTGACCCCTTCGCCCGGCGTAAACGCCTGCTGCAGCAGCGTTTGCGCCACGTCTTTGGCGGAGACGGCACGCCATTTGCCGGGCAGCAGCCTGAACAGCGGCAGCGTGAGGCGCTCCATCAGGCGCGGCGCAGGGCGATCCCCCACCAGCATGGAAGGCCGCACCAGCGTCAAGCGCGGCCAGTGCTGTTCGCGCAGCGCCTGCTCCATCTCGCCTTTGGTGCGGTTATACAGGAAGGTGGAATCCGCGTTGGCGCCCAACGCGCTTACCACCAGACAGTGCTGCGCCCCCAACCGGCGGCCGGTCAGCGCGCTCTCCACCACCAGTTGATAATCGACGTAGCGGAAGGCATCGGCGCTGCCCGCCGCCCGGCGGGTGGTGCCCAGGCAGCAGAACACCAGATCGACCGGCTGCTGCAGGCTACTCAGCAGCTCGAACAGCGCATCGCCGACCGGGTTGGTCAGCTTGCCGTGCGGCGGCAGCGGCGTGCGCGTCGGCGCCACGATGGCCGTTATCTGCGGATCGCTTTGCAACAACTGCAGCAACTCGCGCCCCACCAGCCCGGTTGCGCCGACTAACAGTGCTCGCGCCATGCAATCTCCCGTTGTAATCAATACGTCGACTTAAAGTATAGACCGCGACCAGTGCAGCTTCTTGCCGAAGCCGAGGGTGTTGTCGGTCATCTTCACCTCGTGCAGATCCAGCCGCCAAACCGCGGCCTTCATCGCCCTGGCGATCGGGAAGCGCTTGCAGTAACGCGCGCGCGCCGCCTCGGCTTCTTCGCCGCTCAGCAGCACCGCCTCGGCGCGATACTGCACGCCGCGGATCAGCGCGATGCTTTTCGGCTTCGGCGCGATGGTGCCAACCACCCAGCCGTTGTTCAGCATCAGCCCACCGTGGCGGGTGTGCGGTTCGGTCATCAGCCACAGCGCCATCGCCGCGGCGTCGAACACGTAAAAACAGTTGGCGCACCACATGTCGAGACCGTCGCCGGCGCACAGCGTCAAGACATGTTGTTTGCCGATGAAATCCGCAATCTGCTGCCGTTGTTCTGGGGTATTCAAGGTTACTCGCCTCCCTGTTCACTCACTTCATCTTACCCTGCGTTGTTGAGGCGAGTCACAAATAACGATAATCATCAAAAACCAAAAATGAATATAAAAACACAATAAATGCATTTTTATTAATTTAAGCCCAAAGCAGATTTATAACATAAAAAATACAAGACAGATTTATTTGATCGTTATGCAACCGGTTAATCGAGCGATTTTATTGTTCCCATCCTGAAGGTACGTAAATTTAGTGCCCCCGTCCGGAGTCGATTATCAATTCGTTTACATGCCCGCTAGCTCGCCTGAACGCTGTTTATGCAACTTATTGCATAACAGGTGAATAGTTATTTATAAATACCGGCATTTATGTGACTCCCATCACGATTTTTAGCCCACCTTGCGTTAAAATAGCGCCATCTTTTCACTCAGCAAGGTGGATTAGAAAATGGAAAACAATAACCGCAAAATGGCGCATATCAGGCGCACAACCCATATTATGATGATGGCTCATCGCAGCTGCTTTAGCTTCGCATTCTTCAACTACAGATAACCCTCCCCCCTCGCTCTTACGCCGTTAATAAGAGTGTCATTGCGTTTTTATTTATTCTCCGCACGCCGGTGATAATACCTCTTTCTCGCTAACCGGGAAGGGCACGCAATTCATTCTTAATTTCGGCCAAGCGCATCCAAGCCAAATAAAACAGCGAACACAGTTAATGCCTTTCGGCATCGCTGGGTTCTCGCATACCTTTATTTTCGTGAAGGCGTTAACGGCAAATGGAATTATTTGCCGGCGGACTGCCTTTGCCTGAAGAATGAGAAAAATGAAAAAATTAAAAATTGCCGCCAACACCCAAACCCTCGGCTGCTTTGAAACTGAACGCGACATCGTCGATGTGCATCACAGCGATTTCAATGACGTCGCCGCCATCGTGCTGTCGGTAGACGACGTCACGCAAGGTATGTTGGCGCGCATCGAAGAGCACGGCCTGAACATTCCGCTGTTCGTCGCCGTGTGCTGCGAAGAAGAGCTGGATAACGCCGTATTGCCGGCGCTGCACGGCGTGTTTGAGCTGTGCGGCAAGAATACCCAGTTCTACGGCAAACAGCTGGAGGCCGCCGCCGCCAAATATGAGAGCGAGCTGCTGCCACCGTTCTTCAACACGCTGACGCAATACGTAGAAATGGGCAACGCCACCTTCGCCTGCCCCGGCCACCAGGGCGGCGAGTTCTTCCGCAAACACCCGGCGGGCCGCCAGTTCTTCGACTTCTACGGCGAAACGCTTTTCCGCTCCGACATGTGCAACGCCGACGTCAAACTGGGCGATCTGTTGATCCACGAAGGCGCGCCTTGCGCCGCGCAGCAGCACGCCGCCAAGGTGTTCAACGCCGACAAGACCTACTTCGTGCTCAACGGCACCTCGGCCTCGAACAAGGTGGCGACCAACGCCCTGCTGACGCGCGGCGACCTGGTGCTGTTCGACCGCAACAACCATAAATCCAACCACCACGGCGCGTTGATCCAGGCCGGTGCCACGCCGGTTTACCTGGAAACCGCCCGCAACCCGTTCGGCTTTATCGGCGGTATCGACGCGCACTGCTTCGACGAACGCTACCTGCGCCAACAGATCCGCGAAGTGGCGCCGGAACGCGCCAACGAAGCCCGCCCGTTCCGCCTGGCGATCATCCAGCTCGGCACCTACGATGGCACCATCTACAACGCCCGCCAGGTGGTCGACAAGATTGGCCACCTGTGCGATTACATCCTGTTCGACTCCGCCTGGGTAGGCTATGAGCAGTTCATTCCGATGATGAAAGACTGCTCGCCGCTGCTGCTGGAGCTGAACGAAAACGATCCCGGCATCATCGTCACCCAGTCGGTGCACAAACAGCAGGCTGGCTTCTCGCAGACCTCGCAGATCCACAAAAAAGACAAGCACATCAAGGGACAGAGCCGCTACTGCAACCACAAGCGCTTCAACAACGCCTTTATGCTGCACGCCTCCACCAGCCCGTTCTATCCGCTGTTCGCCGCGCTGGACGTCAATGCCAAGATGCACGAGGGCAAAAGCGGCCAGCGCCTGTGGCAGGAGTGCGTGCGCGTGGGGATCGAAGCGCGCAAAATGCTGCTGGACACCTGCACGATGATCAAACCGTTCGTGCCGGATCAGATCGACGGCAAACCGTGGCAGGCCTATGACACCGCGGCGATGGCCAACGATCTGCGCTTCTTCAACTTCGTGCCCGGCGAAAAATGGCACGCCTTTGAGGGCTATGCCGAATCGCAGTACTTCGTCGATCCGTGCAAACTGCTGCTCACCACGCCGGGCATCGATACCGCCACCGGCAGCTACAGCGAATTCGGCATCCCGGCGACCATTCTGGCCAACTACCTGCGCGAAAACGGCATCGTGCCGGAAAAATGCGATCTCAACTCGATCCTGTTTCTGCTGACGCCGGCGGAAGACATCGCCAAGATGCAGCATCTGGTGGCCCTGATCGCCCGCTTCGAGAAGCACATCGAGCAGAACTCCCTGCTCAGCGAGGTGCTGCCGGCGGTCTATAAAAACCACCAGCAGCGCTACAAAAACTACACCATCCGCCAGCTGTGCCAGGAAATGCACGACCTTTACGTCAGCTACGACGTTAAAGAGCTGCAAAAAGAGATGTTCCGCAAAAGTTATTTCCCGCGCGTTGTGATGAATCCGCAGGACGCCAATACCGAGTTCGTGCGCGGCAATGTGGAATTGGTCTCGCTGGCTAAAGCCGAGGGCCGCATCGCCGCCGAAGGCGCCCTGCCTTATCCGCCGGGCGTGCTGTGCGTGGTGCCCGGTGAAATTTGGGGCGGCGCCGCGCAGCGTTATTTCCTGGCTCTGGAAGAAGGCATCAACTTATTGCCGGGATTCGCGCCGGAATTGCAGGGCGTTTATATCCAACAGGATGAGGACGGCTGGAACCGCGCTTACGGCTACGTCATGAAAAATTAATCACCTTACGGGGCGGCGATTATTTTCGCCGCCCGGATCGCATCCTAAAAGAGAAAATGATCATGAGTAAGTCCAATAATAAAATGGGGGTCGTACAATTAACGATCCTGACCGCCGTGAATATGATGGGTTCCGGCATAATTATGCTGCCGACCAAGCTGGCCGAAGTGGGCACGATTTCGATCGTTTCCTGGCTGGTGACCGCCGTCGGCTCGATGGCGCTGGCCTACGCCTTCGCCAAATGCGGCATGTTCAGCCGTAAATCCGGCGGCATGGGTGGCTACGCCGAATACGCCTTCGGCAAATCAGGCAACTTTATGGCGAACTACACCTACGGCGTTTCGCTGCTGATCGCCAACATCGCCATCGCCATTTCCGCCGTCGGCTACGGCACCGAGCTGTTTGGCGCTACGCTCAGCCCGCTCGGGATCTGTATCGCCACCATCGGCGTGCTGTGGCTTGCGACCGTCGCCAACTTCGGCGGTGCGCGCATCACCGGTAAAATCAGCGGCATCACCGTCTGGGGCGTGATCATTCCGGTGGTGGGCATCTCGGTCATCGGCTGGTACTGGTTCAGTGGCAGCGCCTACGTCGCCGCCTGGAACCCGCATCAGGTGCCGACCTTCGAAGCCATCGGCGCCTCGATCTCAATGACCCTGTGGGCGTTTCTGGGGCTGGAATCCGCCTGCGCCAACACCGACGTGGTGGAAAATCCGGAGCGCAACGTGCCGATCGCCGTACTGGGCGGCACCCTCAGCGCGGCGGTGATCTATATCATTTCGACCAACGTGATCGCCGGCATCGTGCCGAACATGGATCTGGCCAACTCCACCGCCCCGTTCGGTCTGGCGTTCTCCCACATGTTCAACCCGACGGTCGGCAAGATCATCATGGCGTTGATGGTCATGTCCTGCGTCGGCTCGCTGCTCGGCTGGCAGTTCACCATCGCTCAGGTGTTCAAATCCTCCGCCGACAGCGGCTTCTTCCCGAAAATCTTCTCCAAGCTGAGCAAGGCCGACGCGCCGGTTAAAGGCATGCTGACCATCGTCGTCATCCAGAGCGGCCTGTCGCTGATGACCATCAGCCCGTCGCTGAACAAGCAGTTCAACGTGCTGGTGAACCTGGCGGTGGTGACCAACATCATCCCTTACATCCTGTCGATGGCGGCGCTGGTCATTATTCAGAAAGTGGCGAAGGTGCCGGACAACAAGGCGCGTATCGCCAATATCATCGCCGGCATCGGCGCGCTGTACAGCTTCTACGCGCTCTACAGCTCCGGTGAGGAAGCGATGATGTGGGGCGCCATCGCCACCTTCCTCGGCTGGACGCTGTACGGTATCGTCTCGCCGCGCTTCGAGCTGGCGGGAAAAAAGGGGTAAAGCGGTAAGGCACCGGTGGCCGGGGATGGGATTGTGATGGCGAACATGCCATCATACGCCGACCCTGGCCACCGAAACGGCGTACGATGACCGACACTTCCCCCTCTCTCTGGCACCTCTACATGCTGCGTTTACCGAGTGGCATGCTGTATACCGGCATCACCACCGACGTGGCGCGCCGCCTGGCGCAGCATCAGGCCGGCAAAGGCGCCAAGGCGCTGCGCGGCAAAGGGGAATTGACGCTGGCGTTTCACTGCCAGGTGGGGGATCGTTCAACGGCGCTGAAGCTGGAATACCGCGTCAAGCAGCTGAGCAAAATACAAAAAGAGCGGCTGGTGAATCACCCGCCGCTGTCGTTGGAGTATCTATTGCCGGTCGTTAAAAGCGATTAAACGGCGCCGAAAAAGCCACTTCGCCGCTGACGCCATTCAGGGCGTCTTCCGCCAACGGGTAGACCTGGAATGCACTTTCCGTGTCCGGCCAGCGGCAATGCAGACCATAGGCGGCGGCCGGCTTAAAGCCGAAGCGGCCGTAATAGGCCGGCTCGCCCAGCACCACCACCGCGGCGTAGCTGAATTCGTTCAGCGAATCCAAGCCTTCGTACACCAGCTTTTCAGCCAGCCCCTGGCGGCGCAGGCTTTCGTCTACCGCCAGCGGCGCCAGCGCCACCCATTGGCGGTCTTCGCCGGCCACGTCCACCGGGCTGAACGCGGCGTAACCCACTACCCCGCCTTCGTCGTCAGTGGCGACCACGCCCAGCGTCAGCAGGCCGTCTTCGCGCAGCTGCTGCACCAGATCGGCTTCGTCGTCGCGGCCAAAGGCGCGGCGCAGCAAGGCATCGATGCCCGCCGCGTCTACCGGGATCTCTACGCGGATCAGCATGATACCGCCACACGGGAAGCCGACGCCGTGCCCTCCTGCAATCCTGCTTCGACAAAATCAGCCAACTGCAACAGCCCCATGCGCAGCGGCGCAGGCATGCTTTCCAGCTCGATGGCGTCCATCAAATTTTTCACATACAGGCCCAATTCGGTATCCCCTTCAATCTGCAGCCGACGCTGAAAGAACAGCGTATCCGGATCTTGCTTGCGCGCCGCGATCAGGATCAGATCGTTGGCGTCACCGCTGAAGCTGACGTCCGCTTCGGCGTGCTGGCTGACCACCAGTTTGTCGTTTTCTACCGTCATAAACCATTGTAGCGCCAGATCGCGAACTTCGATCTTCAACCAGCGCGATTCGAGAAATTCCAAATCCCCATCCGCCAACGCCTGGCGGAACTGCCAGCTCAGCACCTGTTGCAGCAGCTGGCGCTGCAGGGCGAACGGCGTGAATTTCAGCGGGATGCGCAGCAGCGACGGCCCCTGGCGCACAAGGCGTGCTCGTAGTTGTTCCAACACGGTCATCCACTCCTTTCAATACGGACTACCGCTATTTTGCCACACTGGCGCGCGGCTTCAGCGGTCTATATCAACAAATAGTGCATTTCACCGCCATGTTTATCAATACGCCATAAGCTGCCTCAAATCAAAACCTGTGTGCGCCCCTTTGCCTAAAATGGCCTCCCCGATTCGCGTTTGCCGGCGGAACACCGCCGTCGGCAACCTTTAAAGACAGCGTGCGCCCGGCCGGGCGCACGGCTAAGCCAGGATAAATCTATGGAGCTGCTTTGTCCCGCCGGCAACCTGCCGGCCCTGAAGGCCGCGGTGGATAACGGTGCCGACGCCGTTTACATCGGTCTGAAAGACGATACCAACGCGCGCCACTTCGCCGGCCTCAACTTCACCGAGAAAAAGCTGCAGGAAGCGGTCGATTACGTGCATCGCCACGGCCGCAAGCTGCATATCGCCATCAACACCTTCGCCCATCCCGACGGCTACGCCCGCTGGCAGCGCGCGGTGGATATGGCGGCCCAGCTGGGCGCCGACGCGCTGATTCTGGCGGATCTGGCGATGCTGGAATATGCCGCCCAGCGCTACCCGCAGCTGGAGCGCCACGTTTCGGTGCAGGCCTCCGCCACCAACGAAGAGGCGATCCGTTTCTACCAGCGCAACTTCGACGTGGGCCGGGTGGTGCTGCCGCGCGTGCTGTCGATGCATCAGGTGAAACAGCTGGCGCGCACCAGCCCGGTGCCGCTGGAAGTGTTCGCCTTCGGCAGCCTGTGCATCATGGCCGAGGGGCGCTGCTACCTCTCTTCCTACCTGACCGGCGAGTCGCCGAACACCGTCGGCGCCTGTTCGCCGGCGCGTTTCGTGCGCTGGCAGCAAACCCCGCAGGGCATGGAGTCGCGCCTGAACGACGTGCTGATCGACCGCTATCAGGATCATGAAAACGCCGGTTACCCGACGCTGTGCAAGGGCCGCTATCTGGTGGACGACGTGCGCTACCACGCGCTGGAAGAGCCCACCAGCCTCAATACGCTGGAGCTGCTGCCGGAGCTGCTGGCCGCCAACATCGCCTCGGTGAAGATCGAAGGCCGCCAGCGCAGCCCGGCTTACGTCAGCCAGGTGGCGCGCGTCTGGCGCCAGGCGATCGACCGCTGCCAGGCCGATCCGGCCACCTACCGCGCCGACGCCGCCTGGATGGAGACGCTGGGCGCGATGTCCGAGGGCACCCAAACCACGCTGGGCGCCTATCACCGCAAATGGCAGTAGCCGGAGGAAACATGAAATACGCACTGGGGCCGGTACTCTACTACTGGCCGAAAAACGACATCGCGGCGTTCTATCAACAGGCGGCGGAGAGCAGCGCCGACATCATTTACCTCGGCGAGAGCGTCTGCACCAAGCGGCGCGAGATGAAGGTCGGCGATTGGCTGGCGCTGGCGCGCGAAATCGCCCGCAGCGGCAAGCAGGTGGTGATCTCCACGCTGGCGCTGCTGCAGGCGCCGTCCGAGCTGAATGAGCTGAAACGCTATGTGGAAAACGGCGAGTTCCTGTTTGAAGCCAACGATCTGGGCGCGGTGAACATGGCGGCGGAACGAGGATTGCCGTTCGTCGCCGGCCATGCGCTGAACTGCTACAACGCCTATACCCTGCGCCTGCTGCGCCGCCAGGGCATGATGCGCTGGTGCATGCCGGTCGAGCTTTCGCGCGACTGGCTGGCCAACCTGCTGACGCAGTGCGACGAGCTGGGGTTCCGCCACGACTTCGAGGTGGAGGTGCTGAGCTACGGCCACCTGCCGCTGGCCTACTCGGCGCGCTGCTTCACCGCCCGCTCGGAGAACCGCGGCAAGGACGAGTGCGAAACCTGCTGCATCAAGTATCCGCAGGGCCGCATGATGCGCTCGCAGGAACAGCAGCAGGTGTTCGTACTCAACGGCATCCAGACCATGAGCGGCTACTGCTACAACCTCGGCAACGAGCTGCCGAGCATGCAGGGGCTGGTGGATATCGTGCGGCTGTCGCCGCAGGGCGCCGAGACGCTGGCGCAAATCGATGCCTTCCGCGCCAACGAACGCGGCGAAAAGCCCTTGGCCTTGACCGATCACGCCGACTGCAACGGCTACTGGCGCCGCGTGGCGGGGTTGGAGTTGGTGTCTTAGCGAGGACAGTGCCGACAGTTGGCTCTGCCGGCACCGTTTATTTATCAAGATTAATGCGGTTATTTCCACCGTGGAACCAATGGAATAAACTTACACACATCAGGCAGCAGCTTCTGATACCAAAATAAGTGAAAACCGCGATGACCGCATCTACCAAATTTTCTCCGTATGAAATAATACTCAGTGAGGAGAACGAGACAAGTAACATACTCAATATTAGCGCAATCATATTACAAAGCGGGTTTAAAAGACGTCTGTTAACCATAACCCACCCTCTACTTTTGACACTCTAGAAACGATTTACTCATCATCGGCGACATTGCCCATTAACGCTATTGGCGTTTTTATTCCCACCCAAGGCACCATCGTTATGCTTATTATTCCCGCGGGGCTGTTATCGGCGCAAGAGACTGCCCCCATCAAGCCACCGGCAATCGCCATACCTATCATGCCTGGCGGGCCACCTGAAAAACCGGTAAATGCGCCAATGATGATGCCCATTCCAACCTGATTGGCACAGGAGTTTGGTGCACCTCTGCCTGGCCTGTCACGATCGCCGCCGTTATTTCCATCACCACAACCGCCAATCAGTTTCATCTCATCAGAAGTAAGCTCTCTTATTGTTGACATGTTTATATCATCCTTTAAATAACACGTTACAGATAAAACTAACGTCAACCATTAATTCCCTAAACCAGTCGGCAATGATAATTACCAAAGTTAATATAAGAAATTAAATCAAAATAACAATAGACATCCCGCCAAATAAATAACCTTACACATATCGATAATACGAAATAATAAAGGCGCCGAATATGGCGCCTTTATTGGTTTCCTACGCCCTCCGCTTCCTGAACATCCCGCGCAGCGCCACACTGTTGCGCAAGAAGCCGACGCCGAAGCCCAGCAGGGTGTAGATCACGCCGAGCACCAGCATCATCATCACGTCGCCCCACACTTCGTTCAGCGACAGCCCCATCTGGTTGACGCCGGCGATCGCCTTGGTGCCCCAGGTGGAGGGAATGCTGTACGAGATGGCGCGCACCCAGGCCGGCATCGACTGCAGCGGCCAGATGGTGCCGGACAGGTAGAAGATCGGCGTGGTAATGAACGCCAGCGTCAGGTAGATCATTTCGACGCTGCGCAGGCACTCGGTCACCAGCTTGCCCAGCCCCAGTACCGCCAGCAGGAACGGGAAGGTCAGCAGCAGCAGTTCGGCGATGTTCGCCGTCTGCCTGTAGCCCAATACCCACGGCCACAGCACGAACAGCACGATCGACAGGAACAGCCAGATCGGCAGCAGCGCCGTCAGCCCGCCGAGGTGCGCCGCCAGCGGCGCCTTGCCACCGGGCATGCTCTTCATGGCGATGTTGACGCGGATACAGGCGATCAGCAGCGAGTGCTGCAACAGCATCACCAGCAGGCCGGGGAAGATGATCGCCGCGAAGCTGATGCCGGGGTTAAACACGTCCAGCGTTTGCCCCAGTATCGGCGTCAGCAGTATCTGCGCCTGCCGTTCGCTGAAGCCGCTGCGCAGCAGCAGCCCGTTGTTGTACTCCGTCAGCAGCTGCTGGTAGGCCGCCACCACGTCCTGTTGGATCTGGCCGTTGGCCAGGCGGTTGGTGGCATCGCCGTACACCGGCACCACAATGTTCTGCCCGCTGAGGATCTTCTTCTCCAGATCCACCGGCATGATGATTACCGCAAACAGCTTGCGCCAGCCGAGATCGCGCTGCGCCTGTTCCAGGCTGTCGTAGGTTTCGATCGCTATCTTGGACGTGGCGTCCAGTTGGCGGATCAGCTGCCGGCTGGCGGTGCTGTGATCCTGATCGACCACCCCCACCGGCAGATCCCACACCGTGCGGTTGGCATACACCATGCTCATGATGCACAGCGACAGGATCAGCATCAGCCACACCGGCCGCTCCAGCATGCCGAGCAGCACCTTAACGAAGGTTTGCCAATAGAGCTTCATCCGGCGCTCCCCTCTTTTGCCAGCCGCGCCGGCAGGCGATTACGCACCAGCAGCGCGGCCACCAGCGGATAGACCGCCAGCAGCGCACACACGCTGAAGATGGCGCTGGCGTGCACCTGCCGCAGGAACACGTCGAACATCGCGTACAGCGCGTGGGTCAGCGGCTCGATGTTGGAAATGATGCGCGCCGGCAGCGGCATCGACAGCTCAGGCACCGCCATGCCGGAGAAGGTCATCGCGATACTGACCAAAATACCGATCAGGCTGTAAGCGGTGATGGTGCTGCCGGTAAAGGTATACAGCAGCAGGCCGATGCTCTGCGCCGCCATCACGTAAAACAGGCCGATCATCAGCATAAACAGCGGATTGCCGCTGACGCGGGCGTCAAAGATGCCCACCAGCGCCGCGATCTCCACCATCAGCAGGGTGGTGAAACACAGCGTGTAAGGCGCCAGCTTGCCGAGCAGCGCCAGGCTGAACGGCTTGGCCTGCAGCAGCGATTTGCTGCGCGCCAGCACGTAGATCATGCAGGTCACCACGAACAGCTGCAGCAGGTGAATGGTGGCGGCGAACTGCTGATAATAGATATAGCTGCCGCTGGCGTTGAACAAGCTGCCGTAAGAGAGCGTTACGTCCGCCAGCGGCGGCAGCGATTTGCCCATTTCGGTGGCGATGATGCTGCGGGTGCTGGCGTTGATTTCGTTCATCAGGCCGCCGAAGTCCTGGGTGGAATACAGCCCGGCGCCGTAGAACAGCGCGTTGTAGTACATCACCACGCTCGGCTGCTTGCCCGACAGCGCGTTGGCCTCGAAGTCCGGCGGGATGTACAGCAACGCGTAATCTTGCGCGCTGCGCAGGCGGTTCAGCGACTCCGGCAGCCCGCCGCCGTAGGCCTCGACGTGGGCGTGCGACCCGGCGTCCAGCCGCCGCGTCAGCGACTTGGACAGCGGGCTGTGATCGCTGTCCACCACCGAGACCGGCAGATCGAGCAGCGTGCCTTCGGAGAAGTTGCTGCTGATCAGCCCAAACAGGATCAGCGGAAAGATCCAGCTCAGCCAGTGCACCACCGGGCTGCGAAAGGCGACGCGACACTCTTTGTCGAACGCGTGACTGAAGCAGCGCCAGCCGGCCCTTACTCTTTCCATTGCCATAAGGTGCTCATCCCCGGACGCAGGCCGTCCACCGGCTGTGACGGATACAGGCGCACTTCGAAGGTTTTCAGGTCGAAGTCGCCGGTGGCGCGGGTGGCGCGTTTGGTGGCGTAATCCCCCAGCGGCGCGATGTAACGCACCTCGGTGTCGATCATTTTATCCTTCAGCGCCGGCACCCGCAGCTTGACCTTGTCGCCTTTGCGCACGTGGGCCAGGATGTCTTCGCGCAGGTTAAACACGAAGTAGGCGTCCGGCACCCGGATCAGCGTCACCAGCGGGCTGCCGGCGTTCAGCAATTCGCCCACTTCGGCCGGGATCGGCCCCACTTCGCCGTCTACCGGCGCTTTCACCTGCAGATCGTCGCTCTGCGCCTGGATCTGCAGCAGGTTCTCTTCCGCCGCCCGCAGCGCCGCCGCGTATTGTTGCCGCAGCTCGACGCGGTCGCCGTTGATACCTTCGTCCAGATTGGCCTTGGCCGCCTGCACCTGCTGGAAGGCGGTATCGCGCGCCCGGCGCGAAGCGTCCAGCTCGGACTTCGAGATATAACCCCTGCCCGACACGCTCAGGTTGCGGTTGTAGTCGTTTTGCGCGTTGCGGTACTGCGCCTCGGCCTGCGCCAGGTTGGCTCGCAGGTTGCGGATGCTCTCTTCACGGGTGCCGTGCAGCGACTGATCGAGCTGCGCCTTGGCTTCGTCACGCGTCGCCTGCGCGGAACGCAGCTGCGCCATCAGTTCGGGGCTGTCGAGCTGAATAATCAGCTGGCCGCTTTTCACGTCGTCGCCGCGTTCGATCAGGCGTTCAACCACCCGGCCTTTCGCTTTGGAAGCGACGATCACTTCGGGGGCGTCCACTTCACCCTGCAGTAACAGATCCTGATTATGCGCGCGGAACAGGATCGCCAATGCGATCGCCACCATCATCAGCAACAGGGTAAACAGCGTCTTTTTTTTCATTATATCGGCTCCCGGAACGGTAAGCGGCGGGCGGGGATCATCATTTCCATGTCTCAAATTGCTCCAAAAAACACCATTGCTCTCATGAGGATATCACAAGCACATATCTCCTCTTTTATAACTATAAATTGGATTATGCTTTTAACACTAAAAAGCATCATTTTCGGCTTTTTGGTATGCAGACTCCTGCAATCGCCCTTTAAGCGATCCACTCTCTGATGGACGATGTCATGACTGAAAACACTGCCGTACCGCTGTCGGTACTGGATTTATCGCCAATCCCGCAAGGGGCCAAAGCGCGCGACGCTTTCCACTGTTCGCTGGATTTGGCGCAGCATGCCGAACGCTGGGGCTACCGGCGCTACTGGCTGGCCGAGCACCACAACATGACCGGCATCGGCAGCGCCGCCACCTCGGTTCTGCTGGGCTATCTGGCCGCCGGCACCCAGAGCATTCGCCTCGGCTCCGGCGGCGTGATGCTGCCGAACCATGCGCCGCTGGTGATCGCCGAGCAGTTCGGTACGCTGGAGTCGCTCTACCCCGGCCGCATCGATCTGGGGCTGGGCCGCGCGCCCGGCACCGATCAGCGCACCATGATGGCGCTGCGCCGCCACCTGTCCGGCGATGTGGATACCTTCCCGCGCGACGTGCAGGAGCTGCAAAACTACTTCTGCGACGCGCAGCCCGGTCAGCCGGTGCAGGCGGTGCCGGGCCAGGGGCTGCACGTGCCGCTCTGGCTGCTCGGCTCCAGCCTCTACAGCGCGCAGCTGGCGGCGCAGCTCGGCCTGCCGTTCGCCTTCGCCTCGCACTTCGCCCCGGATATGCTGTTCCAGGCGCTCCAGCTGTACCGCGAGAACTTCAAACCGTCCAAACAGCTGGCGCAGCCGCATGCCATGGTGTGCGTCAACGTGATCGCCGCCGACAGCGATAGCGATGCGCGCTTCCTGTTCAGCTCGATGCAGCAGCAGTTCATCAACCTGCGCCGCGGTTCGCCCGGCCCGCTGCCGCCGCCGGTGGATAACATCCACGCGCTGTGGACCGCCGGTGAGCAATACGGCGTCGAGCAGGCGCTGCGGATGTCGATCGTCGGCGATGAAAAAACCGTGCGCCACGGGCTGCAAACGCTGCTGCGTGAAACCGATGCCGACGAGATCATGGTCAACGGCCAGATCTTCGATCATCAGGCGCGGCTGCGTTCGTTCGAGATTGTTGCCGGAGTGAAAGGCGACGTCGTGAAGGGATAAAACGCGATAAGGCGGTGGGGAACCCCACCGCCTCGGCGTTAACGCTGGATCAGATAGCGGATGGTCGGCCCGTCCTGCTGGATATCCAGCACCTTGTAGCCGTGGTTGCGCGCATCGAGCGGGATGTTGTTGATCGACTGCGGGCAATCGCTGATCACCTCCAGGATTTCCCCTGGCTTCAGCTGCGGCATCGCCTCCAGCGTCGCCACCGCCGGGTACGGGCAAGGCTCACCCAGCATGTCCAGCCGGTAGTCCGGCACTATCGTCGTCTCTTTCATGGCATGCTCCTCAAATTCACCACCTGCGCCTCAGGCCGGGCGCGGAAAAAGCGTTTCTCCCACCACAGCATGGCGGCGAAGGCCAGCGCCAGCAGCAGGTAGGTCACCAGCAGGCCGCCGATCGGGCCGAAGGTGTCGAGCAGGTTGATCTTGTCATAGTCGGTCGCCAGCGCCGGCGCCAGATCGTCCCAGTAATAGGCCAGCAGCGTGGCGCCGATGATGTTGCCCAGCCCCACCCACCAGTAGTGTACCTGCCCTTCCACCGCGCGGTACATCCAGCCGGTCTCGCAACCGCCGGCCAGCACGATGCCGAAGCCGAACAGCAAGCCGCCCAGCACCGCATTCGGGCCGGCCCACATGATTTTCGGCGCCACGCCGAGCTGCACGTAGCTGAAGATGCCGATGGCGCTCACCGCCATGCCGATGATGATGGCTTTCGCCATGTGGGTGCGGCCGGTGATCCACAGATCGCGGAACGCCGAGGTGAAGCAGATCTGCGCGCGTTCGATCAGCAGACCGAAACCGATGCCGAACAGCATGGCGATACCGAGCTTCGGCGCATCGAACAGCGTCCACAGCGACCAGGCCACCGCCAGGCCGAAGACCGCCATGCCCAACCGGAAGCGGCGGCGCGCCTGCTCAGGTTTCTGCGTCAGCGGCGCGGCGGCCTTCACCTTTTGCAATTTGACCGGGATGCGGAACATCGGCAGCAGCGTGAATTTGGCGCCGAAGTAGGAGCCGGCGGCGGTCGCCAGCGCGAAGAACCAGGCGTGCAGCGAAAACTGCGGAATACCGGTGAAGAACGCCGCCAGGTTACAGCCCATCGCCAGGCGCGCGCCGAAACCGGCGATGATGCCGCCCAGCAGCGCCTGCACGATGCGAATGCGGTGCTGCGGCTGGCGCAGCTTGATGTTGTTGGCCCACAGCGCGGCGGCGATGCAGCCGGCGAACATGCCGATGATCATGCGCCCGTCGATGCGCTGCAGCGGCGTGCCCTGCAGGCCGATAACCTTGAAATAGCCCCACTGCTCGGGGTGCAGGCCGAACCACTGCAGCACATGGCCGCCCCAGCGGGTGAACTCGCCGGTCACCGCCCAGAAGGTGCCGGTCATGCCGAAGTAGTAGGTAGAAAGGATCCCGGCGGCGATCACCGCCGGCAGCGGCGCCCAAAAGCGCACTAGGTATTGAGATTTGAACTGCTGCCAACTCATGGCATCTCCCGTGCATATCATCCGTAAGAAAAAACCTTATGAATGATACGCCATTCAGGGACGTTTGACGGCAACTTTCAGGCATAAAAAAACCAGCCCGCAGGCTGGTTTTTCAGAGCGCTTCACCGCGAACGGTGAATCAGCGATTACGCGTCGCCGAAACGACGACGTGGTGCTGCCGGTGCGCCGTCATCACGGCGTGGGGCCGGTTTGCCGTCACGGTTGAAGTTACCGCCACGACGCTCGCCGCCGTTGCCGCCTTCACGACGTTCACCGAAGGAGCGACGTGGGCCGCCTTCGCGACGTTCGCCGTTGAACGGACGACCGTTGCCACGACGCTCGCCACCGTTGCCACCGTCACGACGCTCGCGACGTTCGAACGGCTGTGCATCGCCCAGCAGCTGCATGTTCATCGGCTTGTTCAGGATGCGAGTACGAGTGAAGTGATTCAGGATCTCGCCCGGCATGCCTTTTGGCAGCTCGATGGTGGAGTGGGAAGCGAACAGCTTGATGTTACCGATGTAACGGCTGCTGATGTCGCCTTCGTTAGCGATCGCGCCAACGATGTGACGGACTTCTACGCCATCGTCACGGCCCACTTCAATGCGGTACAGCTGCATTTCGCCAACGTCACGACGTTCGCGACGCGGACGGTCGCCGTCACGGCTATCGCGGCTGTCGCGACGGTCGCCACGATCACCGCGACGATCGTCACGGTCGTTGAACTCGCGACGCTGACGCGGCTTGAAGACCGGATCCGGCGGCAGGATCAGCGGACGTTCGCCCTGTGCCATTTTCAGCAGCGCTGCGGCCAGGGTTTCCATATCCAGCTCTTCTTCCGGCTGCAGTTTGGTCAGCAGTGCGCGGTACAGATCCAGATCGCTGCTTTCCAGCTGCTGCTGAACTTTTGCGGCGAACTTGGCCAGACGACGCTCACCCAGCAGTTCTGCGTTCGGCAGTTCCACTTCCGGGATGGTCAGCTTCATGGTGCGTTCAATGTTGCGCAGCAGGCGGCGTTCGCGGTTTTCCACGAACAGCAGCGCGCGGCCGGCGCGGCCCGCACGACCGGTACGGCCGATACGGTGAACGTAAGACTCGGAGTCCATCGGGATGTCATAGTTGACAACCAGGCTGATGCGCTCAACGTCCAGGCCACGGGCCGCAACGTCGGTCGCGATCAGGATATCCAGACGACCGTCTTTCAGGCGCTCCAGGGTCTGCTCACGCAGCGCCTGGTTCATGTCGCCGTTCAGCGCGGCGCTGCTGTAACCGCTGCGCTCCAGCGCTTCGGCCACTTCCAGGGTCGCGTTCTTGGTGCGCACGAAGATGATCGCCGCATCAAAGTCTTCAGCTTCCAGGAAACGCACCAGCGCTTCGTTTTTACGCATGCCGTAGACCGACCAGTAGCTCTGGCTGATGTCCGGACGGGTGGTCACGCTGGACTGGATGCGCACTTCCTGCGGCTCTTTCATGAAGCGGCGGGTGATGCGACGGATCGCTTCCGGCATGGTGGCGGAGAACAGCGCGGTCTGATGTTCAGCCGGGATCTCAGCCATGATGGTTTCTACGTCTTCGATAAAGCCCATGCGCAGCATTTCGTCGGCTTCATCCAGCACCAGACCGCTCAGGTTAGAGAGGTTCAGGGTGCCGCGCTTCAGGTGGTCCAGCAGGCGGCCTGGGGTACCCACGACGATTTGCGGGCCCTGGCGCAGAGCGCGCAGCTGCACGTCGTAACGCTGGCCGCCGTACAGGGCTACCACGTTGACGCCGTTCATGTGTTTGGAGAAATCGGTCATCGCTTCGGCAACCTGAACCGCCAGTTCGCGGGTCGGTGCCAGCACCAGGATCTGAGGTGCTTTCAGGTCTGCCTGCAGGTTGTGCAGCAGCGGCAGCGAGAACGCTGCAGTTTTACCACTACCGGTCTGTGCCATGCCCAGCACGTCGCGGCCGTTCAACAGGTGAGGAATACACTCAGCCTGGATCGGTGATGGTTTTTCATAGCCCAGATCGTTCAGGGCGGAAATGATTGGAGCAGACAGCCCCAGATCAGCAAAAGAGGTTTCAAACTCAGTCGTCATGTACACGTGCCTCATTAATAATGGCAGCCAGTCTACATAACTCGTCGAGAAAATTTTCAGTCATTTTCATTGAAAAGTGTGAACCGGCTCAAATTAGATTATAAAACGAACAAAAAAGCCCTCGCCCGTGAAGGCGATAACTTTGGTTAAAAACCAATGTCCATCAGGCTGATAGGTGTTCGTCAGCTATTGCTGGTCCGATTCCGATAGGTCGTCTTGCTCTTGGCCCAAAAGCGCCAATTCCAACAATGCATAGCGGTGCTCAACGAAGTTGTGAACGTTGTTAGACACCGTCAGTTTGAACAGCGCCGAAGCGGTGTCCTTGTCCCCCAGACTCAGGTAGTGTTTACCCAAATAGAAGTCAGTTTCACTGAGATGCTCAGCGAGCGAAGTGTTATCCGTTGCATCTGCCTTGAGGCGTTCCATCAGCGTTTTTTCGCTGATCTTGCCCAGGTAGAATTCGACAATATTCCATCCCCATTGCCCTCTGTCCGCTTTGTCATAGCGCTGCTGAAGCGCTACCTCGGCCTTCTTGGGATCGATTTCTCGCTCCACCAGATACAGCCATAACGAACGGAAGGGATCGTTTGGGTCGTCTTGATAAAACGCCTGCAGATCATCCTGCGCCAACGGGAAGCGGCCGCCATAATACAGTGCGATGCCCCGGTTTAAACGCGCGTAATTGTAAGTTGGATCAAGCTCTAGTACAGAATCAAACGCTTCATAGGCAGCATCAAAATTGCCTGCCTGCGTTAAGTAAATGCCCAGGTAGTTGAAAACTTCCGGCATGTCGGGACGTATCGCCAGCGCCTGCGAGAAATCATTGCGCGCTAATGCACGTAACCCGAGGCTATCATACAGCACACCGCGCTCATATAAAAGCTGTGCGCGTTCGTCGTCCGTCAGTGCCCGGCTGGCAAGAATTTGTTCCATGCGCGCCAGGATCACTTCCTGCTGCAACGTAGGCTGCAACGGGATTGCCAAAACTTCGTCTTTACGCCAATCATGGTTGCTGCATCCTGCCAGCATGAGTGCTGTCGCAACGTAACACCAGCGCAAGAAAGGCTTCATTTCCCACTCCCGAAGACAAACATTGGATGAACGTCCTGTCCTCCGTTTGCTAATACGCGGGCATCCTACCCGCGCGATACGAACAGCTCCCAACCCCGTGGCGGGGAGCTGTAAAACTATCTATACAGTTATTCTGCTTCAGGCGCAGGTGAACCCGCTTCCGGCGCCATCGCTTCTTTGATGCTCAGACGCACGCGGCCCTGACGGTCCACTTCCAGTACCTTAACCGGCACTTCCTGACCCATCTGCAGATAGTCGGTCACTTTCTCGACGCGCTTGTCGGCGATCTGAGAAATGTGTACCAGACCTTCTTTACCACCGCCGATGGCGACGAATGCGCCGAAATCAACGATACGGGTCACTTTACCCTGGTAGATACGGCCCACTTCGATCTCTGCCGTGATCTCTTCGATACGACGGATAGCGAATTTCGCCTTCTCACCGTCGGTCGCAGCGATTTTAACTGTACCATCATCTTCGATTTCGATGGTAGTGCCAGTCTCTTCGGTCAGTGCGCGGATAACGGAACCGCCCTTACCGATCACGTCTTTGATTTTATCCGGGTTGATGCGGATAGTATGAATACGCGGTGCGAATTCGGAGATATCGCCGCGCGGGGAGCTGATAGCCTGTTCCATCACGCCCAGGATGTGCAGACGCGCGCCCTTGGCCTGGTTCAGAGCCACCTGCATGATTTCGCGGGTGATGCCTTCGATTTTAATGTCCATCTGCAGCGCGGTGATACCGTCGCGGCTACCGGCCACTTTAAAGTCCATGTCGCCCAGGTGATCTTCGTCACCCAGAATGTCGGACAGAACCACAAAGTTATCGGCTTCTTTCACCAGGCCCATCGCGATACCCGCAACGGCAGCCTTGATTGGCACACCGGCGTCCATCAGCGCCAGAGACGCGCCGCACACGGAAGCCATGGAAGAAGAACCGTTGGATTCGGTGATTTCAGACACGACGCGAACGGTGTACGGGAAATCTTCCGGTTTAGGCATCATAGCCAATACGCCGCGTTTCGCCAGGCGACCGTGACCGATTTCACGACGCTTAGGAGAACCGACCATGCCGGTTTCGCCTACGGAGTACGGAGGGAAGTTGTAGTGGAACAGGAAGCTGTCGGTCTTCTCGCCCATCAGCTCATCCAGGTTCTGCGCGTCGCGCGCGGTGCCCAGGGTCGCGGTAACCAGCGCCTGAGTTTCACCACGGGTGAACAGCGCGGAACCGTGGGTGCGCGGCAGTACGCCGGTGCGCACGTCCAGGCCACGGATCATGTCTTTTTCACGACCGTCGATACGCGGCTCGCCACGCAGTACGCGGCTGCGCACTACGTTCTTCTCGACGTTGCCCAGGATGTCCTGGATTTCGCCGGCGTCCAGCGTTTCGTCCTGCGCCAGCAGGGTTTCAACAACGCTGTCTTTGATCGCGTCAACCTGAGCGTAACGCTCTTGTTTTTCGGTGATGTGGTAAGCGTCGCCCAGGCGAGCTTCAGCCAGTTCAGCCACGCGCGCGTGCAGCGCTTCGTTGACCGCTGGGGCCTGCCAATCCCACTTCGGCTTGCCGGCTTCGGCAACCAGGGAGTTGATGTTTTCGATAACCACTTGCTGCTGGTCGTGGCCGAATACCACGGCGCCCAGCATCTGATCTTCGCTCAGCACTTCCGCTTCGGATTCAACCATCAGCACCGCGCCGGCAGTACCGGCAACCACCAGGTCCAGACGGCTTTCTTTCAGCTCGTCAGTCGTCGGGTTCAGCACGTACTGATCGTTGATGTAACCTACGCGCGCTGCGCCGATTGGGCCGTTGAACGGAATACCGGACAGGCTCAGTGCGGCAGAAGCACCGATCATCGCAACGATGTCCGGGTTCACCTGCGGGTTAACGGAAACCACGGTCGCGATCACCTGAACTTCGTTCAGGAAGCTGTCCGGGAACAGTGGGCGGATCGGACGGTCAATCAGACGGGAAGTCAGCGTCTCGCCTTCGCTCGGACGGCCTTCGCGACGGAAGAAGCTGCCCGGGATACGGCCGGCGGCGTAAGTGCGCTCTTGGTAGTTAACGGTCAGCGGGAAGAAGCTCTGGCCCGGCTTGGCTTTTTTCTGGCCAACGACGGTAACGAATACGGCGGTGTCATCCATGCTCACCATAACGGCGGCGGTGGCCTGACGAGCCATCATACCGGTTTCGATGGTGACGGTATGCTGGCCATACTGGAATTTGCGAATGATCGGTGTCAGCAAAATTATATCCTTGATTAGCGGCGCGCAATCGCATTGACGACTCGACACGCCTGTGACTCGATTTGCCTTCTCACTACATCCTCGCGACTAATGACAATCCTTATCTCAGGCGGGAGATAAAGCCTCTCATTAGCCGCGCGAACCTCTGTAACGGAAGAGCCTGTTTGGAAACATCAGTAATACATTAACCTGATTTGCTTATGCTTCCTAGAAGAAAGGGGCCAAAATAGGCCCCTTTCCACTGAAACTTGCTAGATTAGCGACGCAGACCCAGACGCTCGATCAGGCTGGTGTAACGTGCTACATCTTTACGCTTCAGGTAGTCCAGCAGCTTACGACGCTGAGAAACCATACGCAGCAGACCACGACGGCTGTGGTGATCTTTTTTGTGCTCGGAGAAGTGGCCTTGCAGATGGTTGATCTGCGCAGTCAGCAGGGCAACCTGAACTTCGGTAGAACCGCTGTCGTTAGTACCACGACCGAAATCAGCTACGATTTGAGCTTTAGCTTCAACACTTAGAGACATTGTAATACTCCAGATTATAGATAATAAAAACAGGCGCCGATCTCTAATTCAGCAACCCAATGCATAAGCTGCGCCATTCTACTCTTAGCGCAGTGCGATCGCAAGGCGACGCAGTGCCCCGCCGTCAGTCGAAATGCTCGACCACCAGGCGGCGCGGCGCCACGCGACCATCCTCGGCGATGTCGCCAACGCCGATGAATTTTCGCTCTTCACCCTCGGTGATGCGCACCAGGCCGGAAGCCGGCGCGCCGGCCACTTGCACCGGTTGCCCCTGCTTGACGTAGCCTGCTACCACCGGCAGCAAATTCACTTCCGGATAGTTCTCAACCGGGCTGTCCATCGGCATCAGCAGCGGATCGAGCAGCTCGCCGGGCGCGATCGCCTGTTCCTGCGCTTGCGCCAGCAAGGCGTTCAGCTGTTCCAGCGTCACCATGCGCGCGATCGGGTAAGTCGCCACCTGCAGGCGGCGCAGATAGATCACGTGCGCGCCACAGCCCAGCAGCTCGCCGAGATCGTCGGTGATGGTGCGGATGTAGGTGCCTTTCGAGCAGTGGATCTCCAGCTCCAGCTCATCCCCTTCCCAGCGGATAAACTGCAGCTCGTACACCGTGATGCTGCGCGCTTCGCGCGGCACTTCAATGCCCTGGCGCGCATACTCGTAGAGTTTCTTGCCCTGGTATTTCAGCGCCGAATACATCGACGGCACCTGCTGGATGTCACCGCGGAAGGTGTCCAGCGCCGCGTCGAGTTGCGCCTGGGTGAAATTCACCGGGCGCTCCTGCACGATCTGGCCGTCGGCGTCGGAGGTATCGGTACGCTGCCCCAGCTTGGCGATCACCCGATAACGCTTGTCGGAATCGAGCAGGTATTGCGAAAACTTGGTCGCTTCGCCCAGGCAGATAGGCAGCATGCCGGTCGCCAACGGATCGAGCGCGCCGGTATGGCCCGCCCGGTTGGCGTTGTACAGGCGTTTTACTTTTTGCAGCGCATCGTTGGACGACAAACCCTGGGGCTTGTCCAGCAACAGCACGCCGTGGATATCACGGCCGCGGCGACGAGGGCGACTCATTAATCCTCCTTGTCATCGCCTGAGGCGGAACGGCGCTCGGCGTCGTTCTTCACCACGTTGGTCACCAGGTTGGACATGCGCATGCCTTCCACCAGGGAGTTGTCGTAGGCGAAGGTCAGCTCCGGCACCACGCGCAGGCGCATCGCTTTGCCCAGCAGGGTGCGGATGTAGCCGGAAGCGTCCTGCAACGCTTTAATGCCGTTGGTGACCAGATCCGGATCGTGGTTCTCGGTCAGCACGTTCAGGAAGGTGACGTAAACCTTGGCATACGCCAGGTCGCGGGACACTTCCACGCCGGAAACGGTCGCCATGCCGACGCGCGGATCTTTCACTTCACGCTGCAGAATGATCGCAATCTCTTTCTGCATCTCTTGCGCCACGCGTTGACCGCGGCTGAATTCTTTTGCCATTTTGGATTCTCCAGACAAATCGGGGGGCACAAAGGCCCCCCGTAAACAGATATAAGCAGATGTGCAATCGTTAAGCGATGGTGCGTTGGATCTCAATGATTTCGAACACTTCGATCATGTCGCCGACGCGCACGTCGTTATAGTTCTTAACGCCGATACCACATTCCATGCCGTTACGGACTTCGTTAACGTCATCCTTGAAGCGGCGCAGGGATTCCAGCTCGCCTTCATAGATAACCACGTTGTCGCGCAGTACGCGGATTGGGTTGTGACGCTTGATGGTCCCTTCGGTAACCATACAGCCGGCGATAGCGCCGAACTTAGGCGATTTGAACACGTCGCGCACTTCGGCCAGGCCGATGATCTGCTGCTTGTATTCCGGCGCCAGCATACCGCTCATCGCCTGCTTCACTTCGTCGATCAGGTTATAGATCACGGAGTAGTAACGCAGGTCCAGGCTTTCCGCTTCGATTACGCGGCGCGCAGAAGCGTCGGCACGTACGTTGAAGCCCAGGATGATGGCGTTGGATGCCGCAGCCAGCGTCGCGTCGGTTTCGGTGATACCACCTACGCCAGAGCCGACAATCTTCACCTTCACTTCGTCGGTGGAGAGTTTCAGCAGCGAGTCGCTGATCGCTTCGCAAGAACCCTGTACGTCGGACTTCAGTACGATGTTCAGCTCGGACACTTCGCCGTCGGTCATGTTGGCGAACATGTTTTCCAGCTTGGACTTCTGCTGACGCGCCAGTTTGACTTCGCGGAATTTGCCCTGACGGTACAGCGCCACTTCACGCGCTTTCTTCTCGTCGCGCACCACGGTCGCTTCGTCACCCGCTGCAGGCACGCTGGACAGACCCAGGATTTCCACAGGGATAGACGGACCTGCGGAGGTCACGTCACGACCCAATTCGTCGCGCATCGCACGCACACGGCCGTATTCGAAGCCGCACAGAACGATATCGCCCTTGTTCAGCGTACCTTCCTGAACCAGCACGGTAGCCACAGGGCCACGGCCTTTATCCAGGAAGGACTCGATCACCACGCCGCTCGCCATGCCGCTGCGAACTGCTTTCAGTTCCAGCACTTCGGCCTGCAGCAGGATAGCCTGCAGCAGCTCGTCGATACCGGTACCGGCTTTCGCGGACACGTGGACGAACTGCGCTTCGCCGCCCCACTCTTCCGGCATAACGCCGTACTGAGACAGTTCCTGCTTAACGCGGTCCGGATCGGCTTCCGGCTTGTCGATTTTGTTCACCGCAACCACCAACGGCACCTGCGCCGCTTTCGCGTGCTGGATAGCTTCGATGGTCTGTGGCATCACGCCGTCGTCGGCCGCCACCACCAGAACCACGATGTCAGTCGCCTGAGCACCGCGAGCACGCATCGAGGTAAACGCGGCGTGGCCCGGAGTATCCAGGAAGGTGATCATGCCGTTCTCGGTTTCTACGTGGTAGGCACCGATGTGCTGGGTAATGCCGCCGGCTTCGCCCGCCGCCACTTTGGTGGAGCGGATGTAGTCCAGCAGAGAGGTTTTACCGTGGTCAACGTGGCCCATGATGGTCACGACCGGCGCGCGCGGCTCGGCCGCAGCGCCCGTATCACGGTCGCTCATCAGCGCTTCTTCCAGCTCGTTTTCACGGCGCAGGATAACTTTGTGGCCCATCTCTTCGGCAACCAGCTGTGCGGTTTCCTGGTCGATAACCTGGTTGATGGTGGCCATGGCGCCCAGCTTCATCATCACTTTGATGACCTGAGAACCTTTTACCGCCATCTTGTTGGCCAGCTCGGCCACGGTGATGGTTTCGCCGATCACCACGTCACGGTTAACCACCTGTGCCGGCTTGTTGAAGCCCTGCTGCAGAGCGCTAGGCTTGCGTTTGCCTTTACCGCCACGGGTAACGGCACGCGCCTCTTCACGATCCGCTTTGGATTCGGACAGCTTGTTGCCTTTCTTCTGCTTGGTGGCTTTGCCGCCGCGGGTGCGGCTGCGACGATCGCCTTCAACTTTGGCGTCGTTTTCGTCTTCAGCGGCACGGGCGTGCTGAGAGGTGGTCACGTGATAGTCGGCACTTTCAACCGCAGCGCTTGCCGCGTCTGCCTGAGCCCACTTCTCGCCGTTCTCTTCGGCCATGCGGCGGGCTTCTTCCGCCACGCGCTTGGCTTCCTCTTCAACCTTGCGGCGCACTTCCTCTTCCGCTTTGCGTTTCAGTTCAGCGGCTTCGGCTTCACGGCGTGCTTTTTCCGCCTGAGCTGGCTTGGTCATTTCGTCGGTATGTTGATTGGTCACTTTTTCTTTTTCCGCTGAATTACGCTTAGCAATCTCCGCGGCCTCACGTTTGGCTTGCTCTTCGGCTGCGCGCTTCGCTTCCGCTTCGCGTTTTACGAGCTCTTCCGCTTCGCGCCGTGCCTGCTCTTCCGCTTCACGCTGTGCCTGCTCTGCCGCTTCAGCCAACTGGGCTTCCTGCGTATCGCGATTTACATAAGTGCGTTTCTTGCGGACCTCAATTTGCACCGATTTACTTTTACCGCCGGTGCTCGGGATATTCAAGGTGCTGCGCGTTTTGCGCTGCAAAGTGAGTTTACCCGGCGCGCTGCCGTGTTCACGGTTCAGGTGCGCCAGCAATGTTTCTTTTTCTTGCTGGGTAACAGAGTCCGACTCGGACTTGTTGATCCCTGCATCAGCAAACTGCTGTACCAGGCGATCAACCGGAGTCTGAATCTCTGCTGCCAGCGATTTTACGGTTACATCTGTCGTCATGCTGTTCCTTCCTGCTACAGTTATTACGCGTTGTCGCCAAACCAACAGATATTGCGTGCAGCCATGATCAGCTCACCGGCTTGCTCGTCGCTAAGCCCTTCAATATCAGCCAGATCGTCAACACCCTGCTCGGCAAGATCTTCCAGCGTACAAACCCCACGCGCGGCCAGTTTAAAGGCCATGCTGCGCTCAAGACCCGGCAGGTTGAGCAAATCGTCGGCCGGTTTGTTGTCGCCCAGGCTTTCTTCTTGTGCCAGGGCCAGCGTGGTCAATGCAGCTTTGGCGCGTTCGCGCAATGCTTCAACCGTATCTTCATCCAGACCGTCGATTTCCAACAGCTCTTTGATCGGCACGTAGGCCAGCTCTTCCAGCGTGGAGAAGCCTTCTTCAACCAGTACGGTGGCGAAATCTTCGTCGATATCAAGATACTTGGTGAAGGTATCAATAGCGGCATGAGCCTCGGCCTGGTGCTTGGCCTGCAGGTCGTCCGCCGTCATCACGTTCAGTTCCCAACGATCGTCGCCGCGGTGTTGTTTCAGCAGCTGGGAAGCCAAACGCACGTTTTGGCCGTTACGGCCGATCGCCTGTGCCAGGTTGCTGGCTTCAACGGCGATATCCATGGTGCAGTTATCTTCGTCTACCACGATCGACGCGACGTCGGCCGGCGCCATGGCGTTGATGACGAATTGCGCTGGGTTATCATCCCACAGGATGATGTCGATGCGTTCGCCGCCGAGCTCGCTCGACACGGCCTGAACGCGCGCACCGCGCATACCTACGCAGGCGCCGACCGGATCGATGCGCTTGTCGTTGGTTTTCACTGCAATTTTCGCGCGGGAGCCTGGATCGCGGGCTGCCGCTTTAATTTCGATCACTTCTTCGCCGATTTCCGGCACTTCGATGCGGAACAGTTCTTTCAGCATTTCAGAGCTGGAACGGCTGACGAACAGCTGCGCGCCGCGAGCTTCAGGACGCACGGCGTACAGTACGCCGCGAATGCGGTCGCCCGGACGGAAGTTTTCGCGCGGCAGCATGTCTTCACGGCCAATCACCGCTTCGGCGTTGTTGCCCAGATCCAGCGCGATGCTGTCACGGTTCACTTTTTTCACCACGCCGGTGACGATCTCACCTTCGTGTTCACGGAAAGCGTCGACCACCATCGCACGCTCGGCTTCACGCACTTTCTGCACGATAACCTGCTTGGCGGTTTGGGTGGTGATACGGTCAAAGGTCACGGATTCGATCTGATCTTCGACGTAGCCGCCGAGCTCGATGCTCGGATCTTCAAACTGAGCGGCTTCCAGCGTGATTTCACGCGTTGGCTGAGTCACCTCGTCTACGGCGACCCAACGGCGGAAGGTGTCGAAATCGCCGGTTCTGCGGTCAATGCTGACGCGCACGTCGATTTCCTGCTCGTATTTTTTCTTGGTTGCGGTGGCTAATGCAGTTTCCAGCGCTTCGAAAATCTTCTCGCGCGGAAGGGATTTTTCATTGGAAACTGCTTCAACAACAGCCAGAATCTCTTTGTTCATCCTAGTTGCCTCTTCCAAACTTTAAAAGTGGGGTACCAGGTTCGCTTTCTGGATGTTGCTCAGCGCGAACACTTCATCTTTCCCTTCCACAGTAACCGTGATCATCTCGCCTTCGACAGACTTGATAATACCCTGCCACTTGCGACGGTTCTGCACCGCCATGCGCAGGACCAGGCTGACTTCTTCACCGAGGTAACGCGTATAGTGTTCTGCGGTGAACATCGGGCGATCAAGGCCAGGAGAGGAGACTTCCAAGTTGTAAGCGACCGTGATTGGATCTTCGACGTCCAATACAGCGCTGACCTGGTGGCTGACATCAGCGCAATCATCAACATTGATGCCGTTATCACTATCAATATAGATGCGGAGCGTCGATTGGCGCGCACGAATGAATTCGATGCCTACAAGCTCAAAGCCCAACGCTTCTACCGGTGCCGAAAGCATCTCTGTTAACTGTTGCTCTAATGTGGACAAGCCCACCCCCAAGACATAAAAAAAGGGCTAAATAGCCCAGTGATTCTGTTGCCAAATAACAAAAAACCCCGAAAAATCGGGGCTTTATGCAACTGGACCCTGTTTGCCGCTAGGCGGCCTCGGTACAACTTTCGAGCAAGTGTCATTTTCAAATGTTGATCGAGAAAAGCGGATTTCAATCGAAAAGTGTATTTGAAAATAAACACTTAAAGGAAAGTGGTTGCGGGGGCCGGATTTGAACCGACGACCTTCGGGTTATGAGCCCGACGAGCTACCAGGCTGCTCCACCCCGCGTCCGAAAACGTGGCAAATACTACGCCGATAATCGCAAAATTGCAAGTTATCTTTGGGATTTGGTACCGAGGATGGGACTCGAACCCACAAGCCCGTTAGGGCACTACCACCTCAAGGTAGCGTGTCTACCAATTCCACCACCTCGGTACTGATTCTTACTGCTAACGGCCGTTGTTTTTTCGAGTTCACAACCACCGTTTACAAACTTTTTTGCGGCTTACTGCGGGATGTCGCTGCTCGGCTTGGCAGGTGCTGCCGGCGCGGTTGTCTGCTCAGTTTTCACTGGCTGACCCAGGTTTTCCCACTCGCTGCCTTTCTTGCTTTGGTTGCTGCTGAGGTTGCCCAGAATCAGGCTGATGACGAAGAACAGCGTCGCCAGCACAGCAGTCATGCGGGTCATAAAGTTACCGGAACCACTCGAACCGAACAATGTGCCTGATGCACCTGCTCCGAAAGAGGCTCCCATATCAGCGCCTTTACCTTGCTGCAACATAATCAGAGCAACCAGCCCGATTGAAATCAGCAGGAAAATTACCAGAAGAGCTTCGTACATAGTAGTACCCGTATCCTTGCGGCCTCACCGCATGCCAAATGCTTCACACTCATCAAGCAGGCATTTTTATAAACTGCCTACTGAAGCGGGTGTGAATACTAACCAAAGCCGCCAACCCGCGCAAGGGCAATTTGCAGCCGCCGGCGCGTTTGCGGAAAAAAACGCCAACAATCGCCTCTCCGGGCTCAGCTTTGCCGAGCCCGGCGGCTAACTGACTGTTTTAACCGGCGGATTTTACCGCGTCGGCGATGCGATGCGCCAGCGCGGTCACCTGCTGCTCGTCCTCGCCTTCCACCATTACGCGGATCAGCGGTTCGGTGCCCGATTTGCGCAGCAGCACCCGGCCGCGGCCGGCCAGTTCGGCTTCCACCTGCTCGGTGACTTTACGCACCGCTTCAGACTCCAGCGGATTGTGATCGCCGGCGAAGCGCACGTTGACCAGGATCTGCGGCAGCAGCTTCATGCCGCTGCACAGGTCGTGCAGGGTCATGTGGTTGCGCACCATGGCGGTCAGCACCTGCAGCCCAGCCACGATGCCGTCGCCGGTGGTGGTTTTGTCCAGCAGGATCACATGGCCGGAGTTTTCCGCACCGATACGCCAGCCCAGCTCCTGCAGCTTCTCCAACACATAGCGGTCGCCCACTTTGGCGCGAGCGAACGGAATGCCCAGCTGTTTCAGCGCCAGCTCCAGCCCCATGTTGCTCATCAGGGTGCCGACTGCACCACCGCGCAGTTGCCCCTGACGCAGGCCTTCGCGGGCAATGATGTACAAGATCTGATCGCCGTCCACCTTGTTGCCCAGGTGGTCCACCATCATCACGCGATCGCCGTCGCCGTCGAACGCCAGGCCAACGTGCGCTTTTTCCTGCAGCACGCGCTCCTGCAGCTGGCGCACGTCGGTGGCGCCGCATTTTTCGTTGATGTTCATGCCGTCTGGCTCAACGCCGATGGCGATCACCGTGGCGCCCAGCTCGCGCAGCACGCTCGGCGCGATGTGGTAAGTCGCGCCGTTGGCGCAGTCGACCACGATTTTCAGCCCTTTCAGGCTCAGCTCGCTCGGGAAGGTGCCTTTGCAGAATTCGATGTAGCGGCCGGCGGCGTCGATGATGCGGCTGGCTTTACCCAACTCGGCCGACTCCACGCAGGTCAGCGGCTTTTCCATCTCGGCTTCGATCGCTTCTTCGACGTTGTCCGGCAGCTTGGCGCCGTCGATCGAGAAGAACTTGATGCCGTTGTCATAAAACGGGTTATGCGACGCGGAGATGACGATGCCCGCTTCTGCGCGGAAGGTGCGCGTCAGATAAGCCACCGCCGGGGTGGGCATCGGCCCGGTGAAAGAGGCGGATAACCCTGCGGCCGCCAGGCCGGCTTCCAGCGCGGATTCCAGCATATAGCCGGAGATGCGCGTGTCCTTACCGATGATGATCTTGCGGGAACCGTGACGCGCCAGCACTTTACCGGCCGCCCAGCCCAGCTTCAGCACGAAGTCCGGCGTGATGGGGCTGTCCCCGACCTTGCCACGGATGCCGTCGGTGCCAAAATATTTGCGCTCGCTCATGTCTCTACTGTCCCTTAGCTGAAAGTGTTGCCTCGACGACACGCATCGCCTCGACGGTTTCTTTAACGTCATGCACTCTGACAATCTGCGCGCCCTGCATCGCCGCGATTACCGCGCAGGCCACGCTGCCGATAACCCGTTGATCCGGCGGTACGTTCAGCAGTTGTCCTATCATCGATTTGCGCGACATGCCGACCAACAGCGGCAAACCAAAACGATGAAACTCCGACAACCGGGCCAGAAGCTGATAGTTGTGCGCCAAATTTTTACCGAAACCGAAGCCTGGGTCGAGCAGCAATTTCTGATTTGTTATCCCCGCCTCGTTACAGCGCCGAATATGGTGCTCGAAAAACGCCTGAACGTCAGCGATCAGATCGTCGTAGTGCGGCGCCTGTTGCATGGTGCGCGGCTGCCCTTGCATATGCATCAGACAGACCGGCAGCCCGCTTTCCGCCGCCGCAGCCAGGGCACCCGGCTCCTGCAGCGAACGAATGTCGTTGATCAGATGTGCGCCAGCGTGCGCCGATTCGCGGATCACGCCCGCTTTCGAGGTATCGACAGAGATAAAGACTTCAAAACGCTGCGCAAGCGCTTCCACCACCGGCACGACCCGCTCAAGCTCCTCCTCTTCGCTCACTTCCGCCGCACCCGGCCTTGTCGATTCACCGCCGATATCGATCATCGTGGCGCCGGCCGAAATCAGCGCATGCGCATGCACCAGCGCCTGGTTCAGGGTGTTGTGGCGGCCGCCGTCGGAAAACGAATCCGGCGTCACGTTGAGGATACCCATCACCTGCGGATGGGAGAGGTTGAGCGTCATGTCGCGCACGGTTAACTGCATGGTTGGTCCACCTTATTGTTGCCTGGTTCACTGCCCGCCGGGCAAAAAAAACCCCGGCATGCCGGGGTTCGATGTTATTACACAGCCGCTGTTACTTGTCGAGCTGTTCGGACATGGTGTTGCCCGGCGTTGGGGTGCGAGGCTCATCTACCGGCGTCGGGGCTTTCGGGGTGCCGCCGTTGTCGGAGCTGTTGCCTTTGTTCGCATCGTCCCAGCCCGCCGGCGGACGCACGTCTTTGCGGTTCATCAGATCGTCGATCTGCGGCGCATCGATGGTTTCATACTTCATCAGCGCATCCTTCATCGAGTGCAGGATGTCCATGTTTTCCATCAACAGCGAGCGAGCACGCGTGTAGTTACGCTCGATCAGCGACTTCACTTCCTGGTCGATAATACGCGCGGTTTCATCCGACATGTGCTTCGCCTTGGCCACGGAACGGCCCAGGAACACTTCGCCCTCTTCTTCCGCATACAGCAGCGGCCCCAGCTTCTCGGAGAAGCCCCACTGGGTCACCATGTTGCGGGCGATGGAGGTCGCCACTTTGATGTCGTTCGACGCACCGGTAGAGACTTTTTCCGGCCCGTAGATGATCTCTTCCGCCAGACGGCCGCCGTACAGGGTAGAGATTTGGCTCTCCAGCTTCTGACGGCTGGCGCTGATCGCATCCCCTTCCGGCAGGAAGAAGGTCACGCCGAGCGCACGGCCACGAGGAATGATCGTCACCTTGTGTACCGGATCGTGTTCAGGAACCAGGCGGCCAATGATGGCGTGGCCCGCTTCGTGATACGCGGTCGACTCTTTCTGCGCTTCGGTCATCACCATGGAGCGGCGTTCCGCGCCCATCATGATCTTGTCTTTGGCTTTCTCGAACTCCACCATCGACACCACGCGCTTATTGCCGCGGGCGGCGAACAGCGCCGCTTCGTTGACCAGGTTAGCCAGATCGGCACCGGAGAAGCCCGGCGTACCGCGCGCAATGACGGAGGCGTCGATGTCGGCGGCCAACGGCACGCGGCGCATGTGCACCTTCAGGATTTGCTCACGGCCACGCACATCCGGCAGCCCGACCACGACCTGACGGTCGAAACGGCCCGGGCGCAGCAGCGCCGGGTCAAGCACGTCCGGACGGTTGGTAGCCGCGATGACGATGATGCCCTCGTTGCCTTCGAAACCGTCCATCTCAACCAGCATCTGGTTCAGGGTCTGCTCGCGCTCATCGTGACCGCCACCCAGGCCGGCGCCACGCTGGCGGCCGACGGCGTCGATTTCATCGATGAAGATGATGCACGGCGCGGCTTTCTTCGCTTGTTCGAACATGTCGCGCACGCGAGATGCACCCACGCCGACGAACATTTCGACGAAGTCGGAACCGGAAATGGTGAAGAACGGTACCTTCGCTTCGCCAGCGATCGCTTTCGCCAACAGCGTTTTACCGGTCCCCGGCGGGCCAACCATCAGCACGCCTTTCGGGATCTTGCCGCCCAGTTTCTGGAAACGGCTCGGCTCGCGCAGGTATTCCACCAGTTCGCTCACCTCTTCTTTCGCTTCGTCACAACCGGCGACATCGGCGAAAGTGGTCTTGATCTGGTCTTCCGTCAGCATGCGGGCCTTGCTCTTGCCGAAGGACATCGCGCCCTTGCCGCCGCCGCCCTGCATTTGCCGCATAAAGAAGATCCAGACCCCGATCAGCAACAGCATCGGGAACCAAGAGATAAAGATAGAAGCCAGCAGGCTCGGCTCTTCAGGCGGCTCGCCGACAACTTTCACATTCTTCGTTAACAACGTATCCAGCAACTTAGGATCGTTGACAGGGATGTAGGTCGTGTATTTGTTACTGTCTTTCTTGGTAACGTTAATTTCACGTCCGTTGATTCGCGCTTCGCGAACCTGATCTTGGGTCAGTTCGGACATGAAGGTAGAGTAATCCACCCTACGGCCATTCGACTCGCTGGGCCCAAAGCTCTGGAATACAGACATCAACACTACCGCGATGACTAACCAGAGAATTAGGTTTTTCGCCATGTCACTCAAGGGATTAACCTCATCTTACAACTGTGTTAACAAACAGCGTTAGGGTACTACAGTTTGCGCCCTGTCGCTACAATGTACACTTCGCGCGAACGAGCGCGGGAAGCGTCTGGCTTACGAATCTTAACCTTCGTAAACAGGGAGCGAATTTCCCGTAGGTACTCGTCAAAGCCATCTCCCTGGAACACCTTCACCAGGAAACTTCCGCCTGGTGCGAGGACATCACGACACATATCCAGCGCCAACTCCACCAGATACATCGATCTTGGAATATCGACCGCCGGGGTGCCACTCATATTCGGGGCCATATCGGACATGACCACCTGAACCTTACTCTCGCCTACTCGTTCCAACAGCGCCTTCAGCACCAGTTCATCACGAAAATCGCCCTGAAGGAAATCGACGCCAACGATAGGATCCATTGGCAAAATATCACAGGCGATGATACGCCCGGTACCGCCGATTTGGGTGACCACATACTGCGACCAGCCACCCGGCGCGGCGCCGAGATCAACCACGGTCATGCCCGGTTTGAACAGTTTGTCGCTCTGCTGTATTTCATCAAGTTTAAACCAGGCACGGGAACGCAGTCCCTTTTTCTGCGCCTGCTGTACATATTTATCGCTAAAGTGTTCTTGTAACCAGCGACTGGAGCTAGCCGAACGCTTTTTATTAGCCATCTCGTTTTCCAACTATCATAAAAAGAGTCTTATGTCAGGGTCGCTGCTCACGTAGACTCACACCGGTGAAGACCGATTTGGTGATATACATGAGATGGCGGTAGAATGTACCGTTTTCAATCCCAACTTAAGCAAAAAAGACAATGAATCTGAATAATAAACAAAAACAGCACCTGAAAGGCCTGGCGCATCCGTTAAAACCGGTGGTGATGCTGGGCAATAACGGTCTTACCGAAGGGGTGCTGGCTGAAATTGAACAGGCTCTGGAGCATCATGAGCTGATCAAGGTAAAAATCGCCGCTGAAGATCGCGAAACCAAAACCCTGATCGCCGATGCTATCGTGCGTGAAACGGGCGCCTGCAATGTGCAAGTTATCGGCAGTACGCTTATTCTTTACCGCCCGTCGAAAGAGCGCAAGATCAGTCTACCGCGTTAATAACCATCAGGTTAACGAAAAGGTGCCATGCGCCTGACCAAGATAAAAGGCCGCTCGCGGCCTTTTTCCTATCTTTACAAAACGTTGGCGCATTAGTGACCAACGGCCTCGATCAGAGATACTCGACCTTCAGGATCTCATACTCAACGTCGCCGCCGGGGGTTTTGATCACCACCACGTCGTCTTGCTCTTTGCCGATCAGGCCGCGGGCCATCGGCGAGTTTACCGAAATCAGATTTTTCTTGAAATCGGCCTCATCGTCGCCAACGATGCGGTAAGTCACTTCTTCTTCGCTGTCCAGATTCATCACCGATACGGTGGCGCCGAAGATCACCCGGCCGGTGTTCGGCATCTTGGTGATATCGATCACCTGAGCATTGGACAGCTTGGCTTCGATTTCCTGAATGCGGCCTTCGCAGAAACCCTGCTGTTCGCGGGCGGCGTGGTACTCGGCATTCTCTTTCAAATCGCCGTGCTCACGGGCGTCAGCGATATCCGCAATGATTTTCGGGCGGCGCACGCTTTTCAGATATTCGAGCTCTTCGCGCAGTTTTTCAGCGCCAAACAAGGTCATCGGAATTTGGTTCATCGTATAAATACCTCTAAATCTTTCCTGTTCAAATAACCGTCATCCTGACGTATTCGGATGAAAACACGGTTGGCATACCGCCACCCGCCTCCAGGCGACAAACAAAAGAAACCTGACTCGGAACGAGGCCCAAGCCAAGATTGGTTTTGCATTTTGATACGCATTTTAGCCTAGAGTTCCTTGAGGGTCATCGTTTACTTTTTCCCTGATTGCACCGTAGTATGACGGCACGTTATCCAGCTGTTATCCCGAGATTATGCGTTTTTCACGAATTGTCAGTGCATTGGCTTGCGCATTTGTTCTGAATGCGAATGCGGCCCCGGTTGAAGAGTACACACAATATCTGCCTGATGGGGCCAACCTTGCCCTGGTCGTTCAGAAAATCGGTGCCGGCGCGCCGACGATCGATTATCACTCTCAGCAGATGGCGCTGCCGGCCAGTACCCAAAAAGTGCTGACGGCGCTGGCGGCATTGCTGCAACTCGGGCCCGATTACCGTTTCACCACCACGCTGGAGAGCCAGGGCGATATCCGCGACGGCGTGCTGCGCGGCAACCTGATCGCCCGCTTCAGCGGCGATCCGACCTTCAAACGCCAGAGCCTGCGCAATATGGTGGCCGTCCTGAAGAAACAGGGCGTGCGCCAAATCAGCGGCGACGTGCTGGTCGATACCTCGGTCTTCGCCAGCCATGACAAGGCGCCCGGCTGGCCGTGGAACGATCTGACGCAGTGCTTCAGCGCACCGCCGGCCGCCGCCATCGTCGATCGCAACTGTTTCTCGGTCTCGCTCTACAGCGCGCCGAACCCGGGCGACATGGCGTTTATCCGCGTCGCCTCCTATTATCCGGTCAATATGTTTAGCCAGGTGCGCACCCTGGCGCGCGGCTCTGCAGACGCGCAGTACTGCGAGCTGGACGTGGTGCCGGGCGAGCTGAACCGCTTTACCCTGACCGGCTGCCTGACGCAGCGCAGCGAACCGCTGCCGCTGGCCTTCGCCATCCAGGACGGCGCCAGCTATGCGGGTGCCATCCTGAAAGACGAACTGACCCAGGCCGGTATCCAGATAGACGGGCATTTGAAACGCCAGACGCGCCCTGGCATCACCGGCACGGTAATCGCGCAAACCCAGTCGGCGCCACTGCACGATCTGTTGAAGATCATGCTGAAGAAATCGGACAACATGATCGCCGATACCGTCTTCCGCACCATTGGCCACGAACGCTTCGGCGTACCGGGCACCTGGCGAGCGGGTTCCGATGCGGTGCGGCAGGTGCTGCGCCAGAAGGCCGGCATCGATCTGGGCAATACCATCATCGCCGACGGTTCCGGCCTGTCGCGCCACAACCTGCTGGCGCCGGCGACCATGATGCAAGCGTTACAGTACATCGCGCAGCACGACAACGAGCTGAACTTCATCTCGATGCTGCCGCTGTCCGGCTATGACGGCACCTTGCGCTACCGCGGCGGCCTGCACGAAGCCGGCGTCGACGGCAAAGTGTCGGCCAAAACCGGCGCGCTGCAGGGCGTGTACAACCTGGCGGGCTTCATCACCACCGCCAGCGGCCAGCGCATGGCGTTCGTGCAGTATCTTTCCGGTTACGCCGTACCGCCGGAAGATCAGAAACAGCGCCGCGCACCGCTGGTACGCTTCGAAAGCCGCCTGTATCGGGATATTTACCAAAACAACTGAGGATCGCCATGAAGCTGCTGGTCGTTGAGGATGATGAACTGCTGCAACAGGGGCTGGCGCTGGCGCTGACCGGCGAAGGCTACGTCTGCGACTGCGCCGCCACGGCGGCGGAGGCCAACAGCCTGCTCATCACCAGCCAATACAGCATGGTGATCCTGGATCTCGGCCTGCCGGACATGGACGGCGCCGCGCTGCTGCGGCAGTGGCGCCGACAGCAGATCGATCTGCCTGTGCTGATCCTGACCGCTCGCGATGCGCTGGAAGATCGCGTCGACGGGCTGGATGCCGGCGCCGATGACTACCTGGTCAAACCCTTCGCGCTGGTCGAACTGCAGGCGCGCGTGCGCGCCCTCCTGCGGCGCTACCAGGGCCACAGCGACAATCTGATGCAGGTGGATGACCTGCAGTTGAACCTCTCCAGCCAGCAGGTCTATCTGCAGCAGCAGCCGGTGGAGGTCACGCCGAAAGAGTTCGCCATTCTGGCGCGTCTTATCATGCGTGCCGGCCAAACGGTCAACCGCGAACTCCTGCAACAGGACCTCTACACCTGGCAGGACGACTTGGGTTCCAACACGCTGGAAGTGCACATCCACAACCTGCGCCGCAAACTGGGCAAGGATCGCATCCGCACCGTGCGCGGCATCGGCTACCGCCTGGAACCCTCGTCATGATCAGCATGCGCCGCCGCCTGCTGCTGATGCTGGCGCTGATCCTGCTGGTCACGCAACTCATCAGCGCCTTTTGGCTGTGGCACGAAAGCCAGGAGCAGATCAGCTTCCTGGTGGACGAAACCCTGTCCGCCAAAGTGCGTACCGAACGCGTCGATACCGAGATCGCCGAGGCCATCGCGTCGCTGCTGGCGCCTTCGCTGATCATGATGGTCGTCACGCTGCTGGCGTCGTTTTGGGCCATCAGTTGGATCATCCGCCCGCTCAACCAATTGCAGCAGCGGCTGGAAAAGCGCTCTGCCGATAACCTGACGCCGCTGCCAATCACCAGCGACAGCCAGGAAATGGTGGCGGTCACCAATGCACTCAATCAGCTGTTTTCACGGCTGGATAACACCATTCAACAGGAACGCCTGTTCACCGCTGACGCCGCCCATGAGCTGCGCACGCCGCTGGCCGGCATCCGCCTGCATCTGGAACTGATGGAAAAGCAGGGCGTCAAGGGCAGCCAGGCGCTGATCGCCCGCATCGATCAGCTGATGCACACCGTCGAGCAGTTGCTGATGCTGTCGCGCGCCGGACAAGACTTCGCCAGCGGCCATTATCAGCATTTCGATTGGGTAGCCGATGTGATTCAACCGCTGCGTGAAGAGCTCGACGAAATGACCGCCCAACGCGGGCAGACGCTGGATTGGCAATTGCCGGGTGTCGCCGCGGTGAACGGCGATCCGGTGCTGCTGCGGCTGCTGCTGCGCAACCTGGTCGAAAACGCCCACCGTTACGGCCCGGAAGGCGGGGCGATACAGGTGCGGTTAACGCCGCAAGACCACGGCTATCTGCTGCAGGTCATCGACGATGGCCCAGGTATCAAGGAGGAGATGGTCGGGGAGCTGACACAGGCGTTTCGCCGCATGGATCAACGCTACGGCGGCAGCGGACTGGGCTTGAATATCGTGATCCGCATCGCGCAGTTGCATCAGGGCCGTTTGACGCTGGAAAACCGCCGCAATGTGCGCGGCCTGAACGCCCAGTGTTGGCTGCCGGAAAAGGCGCTTAAATAACAAGGGCCCAGCGTTGCTGAGCCCTTTATCACCGAATCACTTCTGGTAAATGATTTCGACGCCTTCGTCGTCGTCTTCGTCCCAGTCGTCATCCCAGTCATCTTCCGCTTCGGCTTCCACTTCCGCGATCTGCTCGCGGTGGTAGTCATCCCACATGAATTCGACTTTTTCCGGTTCGCTTTCTTCGATCGCCATCGCTTTCGGCTGAGTGTTGATGAAGTTCATCACGTCCCAGCACAGCGCGTTGACGCCTTCGCGGTTGGCGGCGGAGATCATGTAGTACTTCCCTTCCCAGCCCATGCCTTCCACAATCGCTTTGGCGCGTTCGGCGGCTTCTTCCTCACCAATCACATCAATTTTGTTGAACACCAGCCAACGCGGCTTCTGCGCCAGATTTTCGCTGTATTGATTCAACTCGTTGATGATCACTTTGGCGTTTTCCACCGGATCGGTTTCGTCGATCGGCGCGATATCCACCAGGTGCAGCAGCACGCGGCAACGCTCCAGGTGCTTCAGGAAGCGAATACCCAGGCCCGCGCCTTCAGAGGCACCCTCGATCAACCCCGGAATGTCCGCAACCACAAAGCTCTGCTCGTGGTCCATGCGCACCACGCCCAGGCTCGGCACCAGCGTGGTAAACGGATAATCGGCCACCTTCGGCTTGGCGGCGGACACCGCGCGAATGAAGGTCGATTTACCGGCGTTCGGCAGCCCCAGCATGCCTACATCGGCCAGCAGCAACAGCTCCAGCAACAGGTCGCGCGCTTCGCCGGCGGTACCCAGCGTCTTCTGACGCGGCGCTCGGTTGACCGAAGATTTGAAACGGGTGTTGCCCAGGCCGTGCCAGCCGCCTTTGGCGACCATCAGCTTTTGCTCGTGGCGGGTCATGTCGCCGAGGATCTCGCCGGTGCCCTGATCCTTCACGCGCGTGCCGACCGGCACCTTGATGATGACGTCTTTACCGCGTTTACCGGTACAGTCGCGGCTCTGACCATTCTGGCCGCGCTCGGCGCGGAAAGACTTCTCAAAACGGTAGTCGATCAGGGTGTTGAGGTTCTCGTCCGCCAGCAGGTAGACGTCGCCGCCGTCGCCGCCGTCGCCGCCGTCAGGCCCACCGTTGGGAATATATTTTTCGCGGCGGAAGCTGACGCATCCGTTACCACCGTCGCCTGCAACGACCAGAATCGCTGCTTCATCTACAAACTTCATTTACCGTCTCCGTAAATCATTCACCGGATTGCTTCAAAGGAGCAACCAGGGGGGGTTCTGCCCGTCGCGGCCACCACCGGTGACCAATTGCGGAAAACATGGCGCCCGCCACAACCACAAACGCACCGACATAGCCGACGATGTTCAGCGTCGGCGCGGCGAATGCCTGGGGCCAGGCCAGCGCCAATAAATCTGAAAACAGCAGGGTAAACAGCGGGGTCAGCGTAACCAACGCGCTCACCTGCGCCGCCTGCCAGCGCGCCATAGCCTCTGCCAGCGCGCCATAGCCGATCAGCGTGTTGGCGCCGCAAAACAGCAGGCACGCCAATTGCCAGCCGCTCAGCTGGAAAATCACCTCGGGTTTGGCCAGAGGGAACAACGCTATCGCACATAAAGTGTACAACATAACCAGGATCTGCGGCGAAGCCAGTCGGCGCAGCAACACCTTCTGCGCCACGCCGTAGCTCACCCAGACCATCGCCGCGCACACGCCCAGCATGACGCCCAGCGTGTAGTCCGTCAGCCGGGTGAAGATCTCTATCAGACTGACGTTGAAAAACAGCATCAGTCCGCAAATCAGCATCAGGGCGCCAATGACCTGGGTGATACGCATGCGTTCTTTTAAAATCAGCACGCTGGCGAACATCATGCCGACCGGCGACAGCTGGCCAATCACCTGCGACGCCGTCGGGCTCAGGTATTGCAGCGAGGAACTGAAGAACACAAAGTTGCCCAGCAGCCCCGCTGTCGCGATCGCCAACAGCAGCAGCCAACGCGGCTGGCGGAACATCGTCAGCGGCGGCAGCTTGCCGCGCACCGCGAGGATCACGCCCAAGCCGATGGCGGCCATGGTAAAGCGATACCAGACAACGGTAAACGGCTCCATCACCACTAACACTTCTTTCATCGCGATCGGCAACGCGCCCCAGCAAACCGCCGTGGTTAACGCCAGAGAAATGCCAACGCCGACCTGCTGCTTCGTATCCATATCACCTTCGCCAACGCTGACGGGCCTGCCCTCAGGCAACCCATAAATGTAAAAAGCCCCGCAACGAATTGCGGGGCTTACATCTATTTCGTAAGGCTCGAAAAATTATTCAGCTTCGATGCTGATGAATTTACGATTGCTCGGGCCTTTAACTTCGAATTTGACTTTACCGTCTTTCAAAGCAAACAGAGTGTGGTCTTTGCCGCAACCCACGTTGGTACCAGCGTGGAATTTGGTGCCGCGCTGACGAACGATGATGCTGCCTGCCAGTACTGCTTCGCCGCCAAAGCGTTTTACGCCCAGACGTTTAGCTTCTGAATCGCGACCGTTACGAGTCGAGCCGCCAGCCTTTTTGTGTGCCATTAATCCGCTCTCCTAACTTAAGCGCTGATGCCGGTGATTTTAACGTCAGTGAACCACTGACGGTGGCCCTGCTGCTTACGGTGGTGTTTACGACGACGAAACTTAACGATTTTAATTTTCTCGCCACGACCGTGAGCAACAACTTCAGCTTTGATCTTGCCGCCATCGACGAAAGGAACGCCGATTTTGATATCTTCGCCATTAGCGATCATCAGAATCTGGTCAAACTCAACCGCTTCACCAGTTGCGATGTCCAGCTTTTCCAAGCGAACGGTCTGACCTTCGCTTACTCGGTGTTGTTTACCACCACTTTGGAAAACCGCGTACATATAAAACTCCGCTTTCCGCGTGCCCGACTGTGTTAGTTCAGAGCGCGCTATAAATATTCACAATAGGGCGCGAATTCTACGCAAAAAAGCAGCGCATGACAAGAGCAGAATAAGACCAGAACAAGAAAAAAGAAGAAAAAAAGCGCAGTTTCTTTCGTGGCGTTTATCTGAACCGTTTTTCAAGTACAATCATAGGGACAGTTACCGCCATGTACCGATGTGAGCAGCGATCTCAACGCGGTGAAGAGAAACACAGCTGAAAAAAACACAATGAACCTAGAGCAAATTACCGAGTTAACCGCGCAAGATATGGCGGCCGTGAACGCAACAATTCTCGAACAGCTGAATTCCGATGTCACGCTCATCAATCAGCTTGGCTATTACATTATCAGTGGTGGCGGTAAGCGCATCCGGCCGATGATCGCCGTTCTGGCGGCGCGGGCGTTGGGCTATGAAGGCAACAAGCACGTCACCGTGGCCGCCCTGATCGAATTCATCCATACCGCCACGCTGCTGCATGACGACGTCGTCGACGAATCGGACATGCGCCGCGGCAAAGCCACCGCCAACGCGGCGTTCGGCAACGCCGCCAGCGTGCTGGTCGGCGACTTTATCTATACCCGCGCCTTCCAGATGATGACCAGCCTGGAATCCCTGCGCGTGCTGGCGCTGATGTCGGAGGCGGTCAACGTCATCGCCGAAGGTGAAGTGCTGCAGTTGATGAACGTGCACGATCCCGACATCACCGAAGAAAGCTATATGCGGGTGATCTACAGCAAAACCGCCCGTCTGTTCGAGGCGGCGGCGCAATCGTCGGCGATCCTGTCCGGTGCCAGCGCTGAGCAAGAACAGGCGCTGCAAGACTATGGCCGCTACCTCGGCACCGCTTTCCAGCTGATCGACGATCTGCTCGACTACAGCGCCGACGGCAGCACCCTGGGTAAAAACACCGGCGACGATCTGAACGAAGGGAAACCGACCCTGCCGCTGCTGCACGCGATGCACAACGGCGACGACGCGCAGCGTGACATGATCCGCGGTGCGATTGAGCAAGGCAACGGTCGTCATCTGTTGGAGCCGGTACTGCAGGCGATGCAACAATGCGGTTCGCTGGAGTACACCCGCAAACGCGCCGAAGAAGAAGCCGACAAGGCGATCGCCGCGCTGCAGGTCTTGCCGGCATCGGAGCACCGTACGGCGCTGGAAGGCCTGGCCCATCTGGCGGTGCAACGCGACTTTTAAGAAATAAATATTTCTTAAAAACCATCAGGCCCGCGTACGCGGGCCTGCCTAGCTATTGCTCTCTTCGTCGATACGCGCCAACAGGCCGCCGATCCCTTCCCGCATCAGGAAAGCCACCATTTTCTCGCGCTCGCTCTCCGTCAAATGGTAGTAATACTCGATCCAGACCGCCAACGGTTCCTGGCGTTCTACGTCATATGCCGCCCCATCCTCCTTCAGCACCAGCAGGTTACGCACACCTGAAGGCAGGCTGTCGATATGGTACTCCAACGCTTTTCCCTGCACGCCTTTACGCCTGCGGCTGACCCAGCCTTCGCGCCGGGCCATCAGATTGATTCCCTGTGGTGAGGAGGGTAATCCTGCGATGCCTGTCAGTTCCTTGGCGGCAAACCACTCGTTTTTCATAGCCATCATCTCTGGGCAATAGTGGGCAACGTCATTTTTTGGAAATTACTCGGGTATTTTTTAGGAAATTTAATGGTATTCTGGTTTCCGAATAAGCGTTTCACGTTGTTCAAGCACTTAACCTCGACCCGTTAGTTATACCACTAACGCAACTTTGGCTAATCAGAAAAGGAATGTAAACATGAATTCAAGGAACCCAGATTGGCACCCGGCAGATATTATCGCTGCACTACGCAAGCAGGGCACCACGCTGGCGGCAGTGTCGCGCAAGGCCGGATTGAGCTCATCGACGCTGGCCAACGCGCTATCGCGCCCGTGGCCGAAGGGGGAATGGCTGATCGCCGAAGCGATAGGCATCCACCCTTCGGAAATCTGGCCAAGCCGCTATTACGATCCGCACAGCGATTGCCTGCTGGATCGCAAGGCACGCATCAAATCGTGAACGCGGAGCAAAAAAAACCGCCGGAACAGCGTCCGGCGGCGTTTATCGGCTGACTATCGGCAACGATCAGTTATTGATGAACTTCTCACCCAGCTCGATATCTTTGTGCAGCACGTCCAGCATCTCGTTAAGCGCTTTCTGCTCGAAGGCGCTCAGGGTGCCGATATCTTTGCGCTCTTCAACGCCGTTCTTGCCAAGCACCAGCGGCTGCGCGAAGAAGCGAGCGTATTTGCCGTCGCCTTCAACGTAAGCGCATTCCACCACGCCTTTCTCGCCCTGCAGCGCACGCACCAGAGACAGACCGAAACGGGCAGCCGCCTGGCCCATGGACAGCGTTGCAGACCCGCCGCCGGCTTTGGCTTCCACCACTTCGGTGCCGGCGTTCTGAATGCGTTTGGTCAGATCCGCCACTTCCTGATCGGTGAAGCTCACGCCAGGGATCTGCGACAGCAGAGGCAGGATGGTCACGCCTGAGTGGCCGCCGATGACCGGCACGTTCAGCTCTTCCGGCTGTTTGCCTTTCAGCTCGGCCACGAAGGTGTTGGAACGGATGATATCCAGCGAAGTCACGCCGAACAGTTTGTTCTTGTCGTAAACGCCGGCTTTTTTCAGCACTTCCGCCGCGATGGCGACCGTGGTGTTAACTGGGTTGGTGATGATGCCGATGCAGGCTTTCGGGCAGGTTTTCGCCACTTGTTCAATCAGGTTACGCACGATGCCGGCGTTAACGTTGAACAGATCAGAGCGATCCATGCCCGGCTTACGGGCCACGCCGGCGGAAATCAGCACCACGTCCGCACCGTGCAGAGCCGGGGTCGCGTCTTCGCCGCTGAAGCCTTTGATTTTAACTGCGGTTGGGATGTGGCTTAAGTCGACGGCAACGCCTGGGGTAACAGGGGCAATGTCGTAGAGAGAGAGTTCAGAACCTGAAGGAAGCTGGGTTTTGAGTAGAAGGGCGAGGGCCTGGCCGATACCGCCAGCAGCACCGAGAACTGCAACTTTCATCCTATACTCCTTTATTATCTTAAATATATAAAGCGCCGTGAATGTGTTGGTTACGGACCTTAAGTTATTACACCTTTAAAAACAATAAATTAGCCAATTCTTGCCTGCAGGTGTAATAAAACGGCCGCTGTCGCGCCCATTTTAGATTAAATCGCTTACGCATGAAGGGCATAGCGCACACTAATCAAAAATAGTGCGAGGTTATTCACGAGCAAGTTAACCGGCCGTTACATTACACCCTTACGCAACATCAGAACAACATCATTTTAATAACATTTTATTTACCACCGCAGGCCGATTTTCCGTCGCCAAAAGGGCATATTCATCGCGGCCGGATTTTGTTAAAATGCCGCCCTTTCCTCGCCGCCCGGTCATGTTTATTTTCTTTGGGTCGGCCTTTGTTGCATAAAAATTCATCTATATGCATAATCATGACTTCCACTATCAACATTCCACGGTGCAAAATGCGTAATCCCGCAAAACAGGAAGATCTGATCAAGACGTTCAAAGCGTTATTGAAAGAAGAAAAATTCAGTTCTCAAGGCGAGATCGTTTTGGCGCTGCAAGAAGAAGGCTTCGAAAACATTAACCAATCCAAAGTATCGCGCATGCTGACCAAGTTCGGCGCGGTACGTACGCGCAATGCCAAAATGGAAATGGTGTATTGCCTTCCTGCCGAACTCGGCGTGCCGACCACCACCAGCCCATTGAAGAATCTGGTGCTGGACGTCGACCATAACGACGCCGTCGTGGTGATCCACACCAGCCCGGGCGCCGCGCAGCTGATCGCTCGCCTGCTCGACTCATTGGGTAAATCCCAGGGCATCCTCGGCACAATTGCCGGCGACGATACGATTTTCGTCACCCCCTCCAACGGCTTTACCGCTCAGAAACTGCATGAAGCTATTCTGGGCGTGTTCGAGCAAGAGCTGTGAAACCTGGCGCTAACAAAGTGCGGCTGTAGCCCGCACTTTGTTAGCGCTTCTTTAACCCCCGCGTTACCTTCCCTGCCTTCAACCGCGTTTAACACTGCTTTTTTATCCCTCAGCAACACATTTCCATGACATCTCCATGTAACCAGCAGTACCCACTGTGATCTTCCGCACTTTTGGTCAAAAGCACTTACCTCATTGAAATTACATAAATTTAACATAAAAAGATCGTTTTATGAGCGTTTTTTATTCCTTATGGTTATAAAAAATAAGGATCATGAGGTTAAAGTTTCACTAGCAACTGTTAGCGAACTATTAATTTTTCGCGTTACTAGCTGTATACTCATTTTCGTGAACTGAATCACAGTTCGTTGGAACTGATAAAAGAATACGATGAGGTGAGATGATGAAAATTAAAACTACCGTTGCAACCCTGAGCGTTCTGTCCATGCTTTCATTTGGTGCATTCGCAGCACAATCTGTTGACGCGAATCAGGCCGCAAAACTGCAGCCGGCCGGTGTGATCACCGTGAGCGGCGTCGCCGCTGCGCCTTCCGACATTCGCCAGGCGCTGTCCGACAAAGCTGACGCCAAAGGGGCGACCGCTTACCGCGTGATCGAAGCCCGCAATGAAGGCAACTTCCACGCAACCGCTGAAATCTACAAATAAGTACCGGCATTACCCGGCAACGGGCAATACATCTCTGGAATCAAATGCTGTCGTAACGGCCTTCAAGAATAAAAATCGCTGCCAAGCCCTTCCAGGCTGTTATGACCAAGGATCGCTATCATGAACATGAAAACTACTCTTGCTGCACTCGGTCTGCTGTCTGTCATCTCCTTCGGCGCGTCTGCCGCCCAGTTGGTGACTAACGATCAGACCGCCAACCTGCAATCTATCGGCACCATTACCGTCAGCGGCATCGACGGCGCGCCGACCGACATTCGCCAGGCGCTGTCGGAGAAAGCCGACGCTAAAGGCGCGACCGCCTACCGCGTGATCGAAGCGCGTAATGAAGGCAACTACCACGCCACCGCCGAGATTTACAAATAACAACTCTGGGAACGGCTTTGCAGAGCTGATTACCCTCGTCACTGCCACTGCCGAGTTCTGACGCAAACGCCGATTTCCCAGAGACCCTCTCGTCGTCCTATCCGACGAACCCCGTTGCCCTCGCTCGCGATGGCTTTTTTATGGGCGTAAAAAAGGCCGCGAACGCGGCCCTTGATGTGGTTGCGCGATCAGTAGGTGACTTTCGGTTCCTGCTTTTTCGCCAGCGCGTCCAGCAGACGATCGTGAATACCGCCGAAACCGCCGTTGCTCATCACCAGAATGTGATCGCCCGGCTGTGCGGTTTTCACCACCATGTCCACCAGCGTGTCGAGATCCGCGCTCCAGTGCGCCGGCTGCACGCAGGCATCCGCCACCTCCGCCACCTGCCACGGAATGTGGTGCGGCTGGAACAGGAACACTTCGTCGGCGCGGCCGAGCGAAGGTGCCAGATCGTTTTTGCTGATGCCCATTTTCATGGTGTTGGAGCGCGGTTCCAGCACCGCCAGAATGCGCGCCGTGCCGCCTACCTTGCCACGCAACGCGGCCAGAGTGGCGAGGATCGCCGTCGGGTGGTGTGCGAAGTCGTCGTAAACCGTGACGCCGTTGGCTTCGCCACGCAGTTCCAGGCGGCGGCGGGCGTTGATGAAATCGCCCAACGCGCGGCAGGCATCCGCCGGCTGCACGCCAACATGACGGGTGGCGGCGATGGCCATCAGGCCGTTATGCATATTGTGCTCGCCCACCAGCGCCCAGTTCACTTCACCGACCTGTTCGCCGTCGAGGAACACCGCGTAATGGCTGGCGTCCGGCGTCAGCTTCTGCGCGCGCCAGGTACCCTCTTCCCCCACCAGCTCCTGCTCGCTCCAGCAGCCCATCGCCATCACCTGCTTCAGGTGGCTGTCGTTGTCCGGCAGGATGATTTTGCCTTTGCCCGGCACCAGACGCACCAGGTGGTGGAACTGTTTCTGGATGGCTTTCAGATCGTCGAAGATATCGGCGTGGTCGAACTCCAGGTTATTCATGATCAGCGTGCGCGGGCTGTAATGCACGAATTTGGAGCGCTTGTCGAAGAACGCGCAGTCATATTCGTCGGCCTCGATCACGAAGAACGGGCTGCCGCCGAGGCGGGCCGAAACGTCGAAGTTGCCCGGCACGCCGCCGATGACGAAGCCGGGCTGGTAACCGCAGGCCTCGAGGATCCAGGTCGCCATGCCGGCGGTGGTGGTTTTGCCGTGGGTGCCGGCGACCGCCAGTACCCAGCGATCGCGCAACACGGCGTCGTGCAGCCACTGTGGGCCGGAAACGTAAGGGATGCCACGTTCCAGTACCGCCTCCACGCACGGGTTGCCGCGCGTCATGGCGTTGCCGATGATCACCAGATCCGGCGCCGGATCCAGCTGGGCTGGATCATAACCCTGAATAAGATCGATCCCCTGGTTCTCCAGCAGCGTGCTCATCGGCGGATAGACGTTGGCGTCCGAACCGGTGACGTCATGCCCCAGTGAGCGCGCCAGCATCGCCAGCCCGCCCATAAAGGTGCCACAGATCCCAAGAATGTGAATGCGCATAGGTTTCTCATGTGAGTGCATCGAATGTCGGCATATTCTACCGCTCAGAATCGTCCAGAAGAAATGGATTTGCCTATGAATAGCGCGCATCTTTGGGCTACACTGCACGCGAAAACGTTGGCGGTTTGTTAACAGGCCGCTATCCATCCGTAGATTCAGGGATTGTGTCATGAAAACGTTAGGCGAATTTATCGTCGAGAAACAGCACGACTTCTCTCACGCCACCGGCGAGCTGACCGCGTTACTTTCTGCAATTAAACTGGGCGCCAAAATCATCCACCGCGACATCAATAAGGCCGGCCTGGTTGATATTCTGGGAACCAGCGGGGTGTCCAACGTACAGGGCGAAGTTCAGATGAAACTGGACCTGTACGCGAACGAAAAACTGAAAGCGGCGTTGAAAGCACGTGGTGAAGTTGCGGGTATCGCTTCCGAAGAAGAAGATGAAATCGTGATATTCGACGGCGAGCGAGCTGAAAATGCCAAATATGTCGTTTTGATGGACCCGTTGGACGGTTCGTCCAACATCGATGTCAACGTCTCGGTCGGTACGATTTTCTCTATCTACCGTCGCATCACGCCGGTCGGCACGCCGGTGACCGAAGAAGACTTCCTGCAGCCTGGCAGCGCCCAGGTCGCAGCGGGTTATGTGGTTTACGGTTCGTCCACCATGCTGGTGTACACCACCGGTTACGGCGTCCACGCCTTCACTTACGATCCGTCTCTGGGCGTGTTCTGCCTCTCCCACGAGAAAGTGCGTTTCCCGGCGAGCGGCAACATGTATTCCATCAACGAAGGCAACTACATCAAGTTCCCTCTCGGCGTGAAGAAATACATCAAGTACTGCCAGGAGCAGGATGAAGCGACGCAGCGCCCTTACACCTCGCGCTACATCGGTTCTCTGGTGGCGGACTTCCACCGCAACCTGCTGAAAGGCGGCATCTACATCTACCCAAGCACCGCCAGCCATCCGCAAGGCAAGCTGCGCCTGCTGTACGAATGCAACCCGATGGCGTTCCTGGCCGAACAGGCCGGCGGTAAGGCCAGCGACGGCAAAAACCGCATTCTGGACATCACGCCGGTGAAACTGCACCAGCGTGCGCCATTCTTCGTCGGCACCAAGTCGATGGTAGAAGACGCGGAACGCTTCATCGCCGAAAACCCGGACGAGTAACGCGTTCTTTGCAAGGGTTCGGCGCCGCGCCGAACCCTTATCACCTTACAGCTTGAACGCCGCCATGCTCTGCGCCAACAGCTGAGCCTGATCTTCCAGCGAGCGCGTTGCCGCCGCCGACTCTTCCACCAGCGCCGCATTCTGCTGCGCCACCTGATCCATCTGCGCCACCGCCAGGTTCACCTGTTCGATACCGCTGCTTTGTTCGCGCGTCGCCGCCGAGATCTCACGCATCAACGCCGTCACCCGGCCCACTTCGCCGGTAATGCCGCTCATGGTCTGCGCCGCCGACTCCACCATCTGCTCGCCTTCCTGCACCCGGTTCTGCGACGCTTCGATCAATCCTTTGATCTCTTTCGCCGACTGGGCGCTGCGCTGCGCCAGATTGCGCACTTCACCGGCCACCACCGCGAAACCGCGGCCCTGTTCGCCGGCGCGCGCCGCTTCCACCGCCGCGTTCAGCGCCAGGATATTGGTCTGGAAGGCGATGCCGTCCATCACGCTGATGATGTCGGCGATGCGGCGCGAACTGTCGGTGATCGCCTGCATCTTGCTCATCACCTGGCTGACCACGTCGCTGCCCTGGTTGGCGATATCGGATACGCTCAGCGCCAGTTGATTGGCCTGTTCGCAGTTCTCGGCGTTCATTTTCACCGTCGAAGTCAGCTGTTCCATGCTGGCGGCAGTTTCTTCCAGCGAAGCGGCCGATTCTTCGGTGCGCTGCGCCAGATGCAGGTTGCCGGCCGCCAGTTCGCGTGAACCGGTGTCGATCTGGCTGCTGGCGTCGCGCACTTTGCTGACCGAACTGGCCAACGCCTGCTGCATGCGCTGCATCGCCCGCACCAGGCGGCCCATCTCGGTATCGCCCTCGCCGCGGATCTCATGGGTCAGATCGCCGCCGGCGATGTGTTCCAGCTGCGCGATGGACTCGTCCAGCGGACGCAGAATGATCACCCGCAGCGCGAACCAGGCCAGCACCGCCAGCAGCACGCTGAGCAGGCCCGCCACCACAATCAGCGTGATCTTGGTACTGGCATTGCTTTCCGCGTCATACACCTGCTGCGCGCCGAGCTTCATGGCGAAGCTGCGGAAATCGCTGAGATCCTTTTCAAAAGCGATGCTCAACGCGGAGATTCGCGTCTCCTGAATGTGATAATACTCATCAATCTTGCCGGCCTTGATGGCGGCGGCCATCGGCTTCACACCCTGCTCCAGATAGGCGCGGTAGCTGTTTTGCAGGCGGTTGGAGAGTTCGCGGCCGCGATCGGTCACGGTGCCGACGCCGACAAAGCGCGCCATTTCCTTGTTCGACTGCTCGAGGTAACCGTAGATGCGGCCCACGGTGGCGTCGGAGACATCAGTCTGGCCGATCTCCCGTTGGCGCACCGCCAGCGAAGCGGCGGTTCGGGCGCGCAGCGTCAGGTTGGAGCTATTGGCCAGCGAGCCCAGCTCTTCGCCGAGGATCTGGTTTAAGGTATGGATCGAACGCGATCCTTCGTTAATCGCGTTGACGCCAATAACGCTGACCATGATCAGCAGCATGGTCATCAGGCTCAGCAGGGCGATCAGCCCAGCCTTCACCGTAATCTTTTTTAGCATGAGTTCTTCCCGGCTTCAGAATAGTGAGATCAGACGTAGTAGGGGTGGCAAAACGCGGAGCCAGCTTTGCTGGCTCATTATTGTTTGTTGAAGTTATCGGCAGGCGGAGGCAAAACTTCATGCCGCGGCGGGATTAATCTGGAAATTCTCCGCGCGCCGGCACGCTGGGTTTTCGACGATGAAAAGGGCAGGAAATCGCAAAAGAGTCCGCTATAATAGCCGCCACTCCATTTCTGGTTTGATGATTAAAGGAAACCGACATGAGCTTGAATCTGGTCCCTGCTGGCAAAGACCTGCCGGAAGACATCTACGTAGTAATCGAAATCCCGGCCAACGCCGATCCAATCAAATACGAAATCGACAAAGAAACCGGCGCGCTGTTCGTTGACCGTTTCATGTCCACCGCGATGTTCTACCCGTGCAACTACGGCTACATCAACCACACCCTGTCTCTGGACGGCGACCCGGTTGACGTGCTGGTTCCAACCCCATACCCGCTGCAGCCGGGCTCCGTGATCCGCTGCCGTCCGGTTGGCGTTCTGAAGATGACCGACGAAGCCGGTGAAGACGCCAAGCTGGTTGCGGTACCGCACAGCAAGCTGACCAAAGAGTACGATCACGTGAAAGACGTGAACGACCTGCCGGAACTGCTGAAAGCCCAGATCGCTCACTTCTTCGAGCACTACAAAGATCTGGAAAAAGGCAAATGGGTGAAAGTGGAAGGCTGGGCAGATGCTGCCGCGGCTAAAGCGGAAATCATCGCCTCCTTCGAACGCGCCGCCAAGAAGTAATTTCGCCGCCGTCCGATGAAAAAACACCGCTCAATGAGCGGTGTTTTTTTTCTTACTGTTCTTCGAGGCGTTTCAGCCAGTCACCGCTGATAATCCGCGGGTAACCGTCCACGCTGTGTTTATACAGGTAGATCCACGCACTCCCATAAGGCGTCTGAATCAGCTCGCGCTTATAGTCCTTGGTGTTGCTTTTCAGTTCGTCCAGCTCTGCCAGAATCGATGAGTTAATACGATACACCTCGCAATGTATCGTGCCCTCTCCAGGGATCGCCGCCGGGTAATGGCCCAGATTATAAATCTGATAGCCTTCGAGCTCGTGCTCGCCGAGCCATTGGGCGTTGGTCATCCAATGGCTGTTTCCCTGTTTGCGCCGTAAACTGCCGTAGACAATTATTCGCATCGCTAAAACTCAAACTGATAGAGCAAATCTAATGCCTGGTCGAGACCAGACACCGCTTCAAGATACAACTTAGGCATCAGGCGATAACGCAACGTCAGCGTGGCCAGCGAGTCGAAAATGCCCACCCCATATTTTACTTGTAAGCCTGGGAGGACATAGCCGCTCACGACAACCTGGGAATTGTCGCCAACCCCTTGGGTGTCCAGAGCCAAATTACTCACGCCGAATGCCTCGCCGATTTTACCCACAAGTTGACCACTTTGTGCAACCCCCATGCCGATTAACATCGAGGTCATGGCGTTGCCGTCGGCGCCGGAGCTGCTCAAGCCCTGGCCGCGCAGCAGATAAGACAAGGCTTCCTGCTGCGATTTGGCCGGATCGGAGAACACTTCCAGCTTCGGTGCATCCGCCAGGCCGGTCACGCGCACGCCGGCGGTCACATCGTCCTCGGTGGATTCCGGGTTGCGGATCGCTTCGATATTGAGCAGCGGCTGATCCGGCGGGCCAGAGAACATCAGTTGCCCTTTACGCACGATCAAATCCTGACCATAAGCATGGAAGCGACCGGAAGGGATGTCAATCTGGCCGTTGAGGCCCAGCCCTTTCTTGTCCTGCACCACTTTCAAATCGCCCTTCAGCCGGGCTTTCAGGCCGAAGGCGTCCAGCCGCACGTCGTTGCCGACGTGGATCATCAGGTTGCTGTTGATCGGGATCGAGGCGGTCTTCGGTTGAATCGGCTTCAGCTGGTCGTCCAGCATCACCTCGTCGGAAGAGACGCCCACCGCGCTTTCCGGCAGCTCCTGCACCGTGATGCGCGCCCAGGGAATGTCGACCTTGCCGTTGAGCGAGAACAGCTGCGGCGTGGCTTCAAACACCAGATCCGGCGACACGTCGATGCGGATCATCGGCGGCACCGTCACCCGCAGCTTGTCGCCCTTGGCGGCAATGCGCGCACGCCAGGCGTTGATATCGCGCCAGTCGGCGTCGCCCGCCAGATTCAGCTGGCCGCGCGTGGTGCTGAGCAACCCTTCCAGCGTCGAGGTCATGCCGTTGAAATTCACCGCCAGCCGCGCGTCGGTCATGTCGAACGGCATCCAGTGCCCCTGCACCTTCGCCCGATCCAACGCCAGGCGTCCGAACACCAGCGGCTTCTGCGCGCTGCCGCCCAGGCGCAGGTTGGCGTTCAGCATGCCCGCCGCGCTTTCGCCCTTCATCAGCGCCGGGTTGATCAGCGCCAGCGAGATATTGGTGATATTGACGTTGCCGCTAATGGTGCGCCGCACCTGCGGATCCGCCACCTGGATATTGCCGTCGAACTGGCCGTTGTTGGTCAGCTTGATCCGCCAGTCGGCCTGCGCGCGGCCGTTGTTCAGGCCGGCGTTGAGGGTCAGCGTATCGAAGGCGATCGGCAGCGCGTTGCCCTGCACCTGCTGCACCACCTTGACGCCGTTGCCGGCCAGCGTGACTTTCGCCTCCGGCAGCGCGCCGCCCGGCTTCCAGCTGACGTCGGCCCGGCCGGTGAACACGCCGCTCAGGGCGGTTTCCGGGCCAAGGAACGGCTTGATCATCGCCAGGTCGAACCGGTTGAGCACCACGCTGGCCTGGCCGCTCTGGCCGGCTTCGATGGTCTTGGGCACACACAGCTCGGCGTTCGGGTTCTGCCAACAGTGCGGCCCGACGCTGATTTTCTGCTCGGTGTTCAGGTAGTCCAGCGCGATGGCGCGCGTCAGGCGCCATTCCCCGACCGGCGTATCGAAGCGGGTGTTGTTCAGATTGCCGCGCCAGCGCTGCTGCTGACGATCGAAACTGCCCTGCAGCGCCAGCTGGCCGGAGACCGGCTTGCCGTCAATCTTCAGCTGCAGCTGGTGCTGCTTCTCGCTGCCTTTGGCGTCGAGGGTCAGCAAGCTGACCTCCAGCGCGTCCTGCTTCAGCTGTTCGACGCGTACCGCCAGCTGCCCCTGGATCTGATCCGTGGAGCGCACGTCGCCGTCAATCTTCACGCGGTTGATGCGCAACGCCTGCCACTGCAAGCCGGAAGCGGTTAAATCCGCCAGCAGCTGCGGCGCCTGCAGATTGCCGCGCAACTTCAGCAGCCCTTTGGCGGTGCCGCCCAGGCCCGGCAGCGCGCCGTCCAGACGCGGCGCGTCGATGTTGGCGTCCAGGTTCCAGCTCTTCTCGTCCAACTGTCCTTTGACGTTCAATTGGTTACGCCCCAGCGCCAGATCGATGCCGGGGATTTTCCACTGCCCGGCGGCGTTGCCGCTCAGCGTACCGCGCGCCGTGACCTTGTTCTGCTTCACGTTGCCGTCCAGTTGCAGCACCGGCACCTGCAGCTGCCAGCTGCCGCCGTGCAAACTGCCGCGCGTGGTGATCTTGCCGTCGAGTTTCGCCGGCCATTCCGGCCACTGCTTGGCGGTATTGATGCCGCTCAGCGTCAATTGCGAGGTCCAGCTGATGGCCTTGCTCCAGTCCACCAGCGCGGTGAGATCGGTATTGCCCTGCAGCGCCGCCAGCCGCAGGCGCTCCAGCTTGAACTGCTCGACGTTGCCTTTGCCGTCCAGCGTCAGCACCGCCGGCGGCAGATCCTGGCCTTTCAGATTGGCGCGCGTCGACAGCGCATAGTCGGTCGCCTTGCCGTTAAAGCGCAGGCGGAAATCGTTGACCTGGTACTGCGCCTCACCGCTCAGCGGCCATTTCAGCTGTTTGCTCTGCAGCGTCAGCGCCAGCGGCAGGCCGGCTTCGGCCAGCCGGGTTTGCACATCAAGCTGGGCGCCGACCGGGCCGGACAGGTTCAGCGCCACCTTCAGCTCGTCGCGCAGCCCGCCGCCGATGTTCAGCTTTACCTTTTCGCCCTTCAGCGGCTCAATGTTCAGCGCGCTATTGGCGGTCAGAGCCACCGGCCAGTCGCCGGTCAGGGTCGCCTGCCCCTGCACCGACAGCGTGCCCTGCGGCGACTTCACGTCGAAGTTGTCCAGTTGGATATGTTGATCCTGCGTGCTGGCCTGCAGCAACAGGCTCGTGATCAGCACGTCGGTATCGCCGGTCAAGCGCAACTGCTCGCCGCGGATCTCTTTGACGGTGATATCCAGCGGCAGGCGAATGTCCGGCAGATCCGGCAACAGCGGTTTGGCGAACAGCTCCTTCAGCGTTTCGCCGAGCGGCTTCTCTTCCGGCTGCGGTGCCGGCTTCGCCGCGTCGGTAACCTGTTCGCCGACCTTTTTCGCCACCTCGGCCGCCGGCTGCATCGTTTCCGGCAACGGGTTTGGCGGCGTTTTCGGCAAGGCGATCAGCAGCGAGCCGATCTTGGTCGGCATCAGCGTCAGCGCGCGCTCTTGCCACTGCGCGCCGGTGCGGAACTCGGCCAGCGAGATGGCGGTGTCGTCAACGGTGACCTTGACGTTGTTCAGCGCCAACAGGCGCAGGGTGATCGGATAAGGGGTGCTGAGATTGGTGGTCGGCTCACTGCTCTCCTCCACCGGCGCGGAGGGCGCCATCTCTTTGGTGTTCACCGCCACGTCCACATCCTGGGCGGTCAAGGCGTTGACGCACAGCGAGCTGCGCTTAAAGCAGGACAGATCAAGGGACAGATGGAACTGCCCGGCGTTGACCGTCACGCCCGGCATCTGATACTTCACGCCCTTCAGCGTCAAATCGCGCCAGCCGCCGCTGACGCCGGCGATCTCCAGCCCCGGCACCCAGCGCGCCGCGCCGTTGATGACCATATGCAAACCGGTGGTGGTACCCACCAGGAAGGCCAGACCGCCGATCAGCAACAGCAGAACGACCAGAAATCCGAGACAAATCTTTTTAACCAGGCTCATAGTTCAGGCCCCAAACCGATGTAGAACTGCATCCCGTGGGTGTCCTTGTCTCCCACAGGCGCGGCGATATCCAGCTTCACCGGCCCCACCGGCGACTGCCAGCGCACGCCTACGCCGGCGCCGGTCTTGAAGTTGCTTTTCTTGATATCGTTCACCGCTTCACCGGAGTCGACGAACATCGCCCCCCACCATTTGCCGGTCACGTTGTACTGGTACTCCAGCGAGCCGGTCAGCATCTTGGAGGCGCCGGTCAGCTTGCCGTCGTCACCGCGCGGCGAGATGTCTTTGTACTTGTAGCCGCGAATGCTGCGGTCACCGCCGGCGAAGAAGCGCAGATCCGGCGGCACCTTGTCGAAGTCGTTGGTTTCTATCCAGCCCACCTGCCCACGCGCCACAAAACGATGCTTGTCGGCCAGGGTGCGGATCCAAACGTTCTGCGCCTGCATCAGCGCAAAGTCCACGCCGGAGCCCCAAGAGGTGTCGGACACGTCGATAGAGTAGCGCTGGCTGTCGCCCCAGGTCGGCATCAGGCCGCCGCGCGAGCGGGTGCGGCTGAAGCTGACGCCGGGATACAGCAGCATGGTGGTGTTGCTGACGTTACCCTGGGTAAAGTTATCCCAGCGCCAAGTCAGGTTGATCGCCCGCTGCCAGCCGCTGGAGAGATCCCAGTTGCGCGAGGCCACCACTTTGGAGGTAACGGACTTGGTGTCGTTAAGATCGACGTTCTTGAGGCCACCCTGCAGCAGGTAATACTGCTCCAGCGGGTTCTTGAGCAGCGGGATCTTGTAGGTCAGATCCAGCTGTTGCTCCGGCGCCGACACGCTGGCGCTGGTTTCCAGGCTATGCCCGCGATCGTTGAGCCAGGGCTTTTTCCAGGTGCCTTTCACCCGCGGGCCGACGTCGGTGGAGTAACCGATACCGGTTTCGACGGTGTTGCGCGTGCGCGGCGTCACCAGCGCGTCCAACGGCAAAATCTTGTTCTCTTTGGCATCGTTGAAATCAGGGGACACCACCACCGAGTTGAACCAGTTGGTGGCGGACAAACGGCGGTTCAGCTCGGCCAAATCCTCCGAACTGTAGTAATCCCCCTGATGAAAGGGCACCAGATTTTGCAGATAGTCTTCGCGGATTTGCGAACCGGTGAATTTCACCTTGCCGAAGCGGTAACGTTCGCCGCTGTTGAAATCGATATCCCAAAACGCCTTGTGCAAATCTTCGGCCACGCCGAGCTGGCTTTTGGTCATATCGGCATCGAAATAGCCTTTGCGCAGCGCCAGGCCGGTGAGCGAGCCTTTGAAACTGTCATACTTGCCGTGGTTGAGGATCTCGCCAATGGTCGGCCGGCCCTTCTTTACCAACGTCAGGTAATCCTCATCGGTTTTCGCGCCGCCTTCCAGCACGATGTTGGCGCCGGCGATACGCACCGGTTCGCCCGGATTGACCTTGGCATGCAGCACCGGGCGCGACATCCCCGGCCGGTCGTCCAGCGTAAACTCGATGGTCGGCTGGTAATAGCCGAGCGCGCGCAGCCCCTGGCGCACCGCCTCATCCACCCGCGCGCGGAAGCGGCCGTCGGTGCCGACCTCTTCAGGCGTGATCGACGACAGGCGCACCCGGACGTTTTTTTCCAACTCTCCGCTTAACCCCTCCACCTGCAACCGCACGTTCGCCGCATAGGCCGCAGGTGCCGCAAGCAACACAGATATCAAGCACATGACCGGGTACTTTGGCACGTGTTCTCCTTATTGATTTTACTTTCCTGTTATGGTGTTCGCTCCGGGGCCAGGGCAGACTCCGCGCTATCATGACGGCAGCCCTTTTCAGCTTTGTTCCGGACGCCGCCCGCCGCGCTTTGCCACCGCCGCGCAACAGGCGAATTCTTCACTTTTGGCGCTCAAAATACTGCGTTAAGCTTATACATAAACCCAAGTTGCCACTTATTGTGGGCAAAGACGCGGTGAGATACAACCGAACCGCCCCATGTAGGGTCAATTCTTACTGTGACAACAGGAGTCAACCGTGGTGCCATTTTTTGATAAATCACAAACCGTCGATAAGGCAAGCGCGCTGCCTGGCCGCACCACGCCAATGCCTGTCGCAACGCTCAACGTGGTCACCGAACACTCGATGACCCAGGTGCCGGCAGGCATGGAGGTGGCGATCTTCGCCATGGGCTGTTTCTGGGGCGTCGAGCGCCTGTTCTGGCAGCAGCCGGGCGTCTACAGCACCGCCGCCGGCTACAGCGGCGGCTACACGCCGAACCCGACCTACCGCGAAGTGTGCAGCGGCCAGACCGGCCATGCCGAAGTGGTGCGCGTGGTGTTCGATCCGCAGGTCGTCAGCTACAAACAGCTGCTGCAGGTGTTCTGGGAAAATCACGATCCGGCGCAGGGCATGCGCCAGGGCGGCGACGTCGGCACCCAGTACCGCTCGGCGATTTACACGCTGAGCCCGGAGCAGCAGGCCGAGGCGGAGAGTAGCCTGCAGCGCTTTCAGCAGGCGATGGACGCGGCGGGCGACAAGCGCGTCATTACCACCGAGATCGCGCCGGCGCTGCCGTTCTATTACGCGGAAGACGATCATCAGCAGTACCTGTTCAAAAACCCGGAAGGCTACTGCGGCCTGGGCGGCATCGGCGTTTGCCTACCGCCGCAGGGCTGATCCGATGCCGGCCGGCGGCACTTTTTTAACCGCTGGCGGCCCCTGTGGGGCAACTGCTATACTATGCGGGCCGCTTCTGCGGCCCGATAGCTTCCCTTCTGGTTGTTATCGCTGCTTTTTTTACTATGTACTACCCTTCCTCAAGAGCGCCGGCATCCCGTCGGCACGTATGGATAGATTATGTTAAACAGTATTTTACTGATTCTTTTTCTGATCGCGGTGAGTGCGTTTTTCTCACTGTCGGAAATCTCTCTGGCCGCCTCGCGCAAGATCAAACTGAAGCTGATGGCGGACGAAGGCAACATCAACGCCGCCAGAGTGCTTAAACTGCAAGAAACCCCAGGCATCTTCTTCACCGTGGTGCAGATCGGCCTGAACGCCGTGGCCATCCTCGGCGGTATCGTCGGCGACGCGGCTTTTTCTCCCACTTTCAAGGTGTTGTTCGATCGTTTCCTGTCGCCCGAACTGGCGGAACAGGTCAGCTTCATCTGCTCCTTCGTGCTGGTGACCAGCCTGTTTATCCTGTTCGCCGATTTGACCCCGAAGCGCATCGGTATGATTGCACCAGAGACGGTCGCCGTCCGGATCATCAACCCGATGCGTTTCTCCATCATGATCTTCCGCCCGCTGGTGTGGTTCTTCAACGGCATGGCCAACCTGATCTTCCGCATGTTCAAGCTGCCGATGGTGCGTAAAGACGACATCACCTCCGACGATATCTACGCGGTGGTGGAAGCCGGCGCCCTGGCGGGCGTGCTGCGCAAGCAGGAGCACGAGCTGATTGAAAACGTGTTCGAACTGGAATCGCGCACCGTGCCGTCCTCGATGACCTCGCGCGAAAGCGTGGTGTACTTCGATTTGCGCGAAAGCGAAGAGAGCATCAAGGAGAAGGTCTCGACCCATCCGCACTCCAAGTTCCTGGTGTGCGACGGCCATATCGATCAGGTGGTCGGTTACGTCGATTCCAAAGACCTGCTGAACCGCGTGCTGGGCAACCAGAGTCTGGTGCTGAGCAGCGGCGTGCAGATCCGCTCGGCGCTGATCGTGCCGGATACGCTGACGCTGTCCGAAGCGTTGGAAAGCTTCAAGACCGCCGGCGAAGACTTCGCGGTGATCCTCAATGAATATGCATTGGTGGTGGGCATCATCACCCTTAACGACGTGATGACCACGCTGATGGGGGATTTGGTCGGCCAGGGCCAGGAAGAGCAGATCGTGGCGCGCGACGAAAGCTCATGGCTGATTGAAGGCGGCACGCCGATCGATGACGTGATGCGCGTGCTGGATATCGACGAGTTCCCGCAGGCGGGCAACTACGAGACCATCGGCGGCTTTATGATGTATATGCTGCGCAAGATCCCGAAACGCACCGACTTCGTCAAATACGCCGGCTACAAGTTCGAAGTGGTGGATATCGACAGCTACAAGATAGACCAGTTGCTGGTCACCCGGCTGAGCGACAAACCGACGGCGGTACTGCCGAAGGCGCCGGAAGATACTCCAGCGGCTTGACGGCAGCCGGCAAAAACATCAGCGGCCCCATTGGGGCCGCATTTTTTTACCGCTGTCAGCGAGGTGTTACCCCATCTCGGTCTGCAACAGCAGCACCTGACGGTTCACTTCAGACATCACGCTGAAATGGCGCTTATCGCGAATCTTCGGCGGCAGGATTTTCCCCTCGTCGAATTCAAATGCGCCTACGTCCTTGATATACAGCCTTCCGCGAAACAGGGTCTTAACGTACTTTGCCACTTTCAAAGGGTTATAACGCTGGAAGATTCTCATTCTTTTACGCTCCTCCCGTTGATCCATGCGCTCAGCGAGCCGCCAAAGGTGGCAGCCTCGAAATTCAGAACGCAACTTGATTGCATGTAGTAGACCCAGTAAAGACCAGAACGTTCACTTCTGCCCGGATATCTACGCTGGATTTACACTTTTTGACAGAATTGTATATGATAATTTATAACGTTTTCAGTATATCCCTTCAAAATCTGATGATTAGCGAACCAAGGGAAAATCTGCGATCCGGTTAACAGGACAGACCTCTTATCACATCCTATGCTTTAGGCTGTCGAAGTGCTGTCGCACAAATTCCCCCCATTACAAGGAGAAAGCATGAAAACAAGTCGCATGCTGATGGTATCCCTGCTGATCGCCCCGCTTTTCGCTTCCGCGCACAACTTCCAGCTCCAGCAACGCGTGGCGCCGGTTGGCGTCAGCGACAAAGGAGAGCTCAATTACGCTGACGGTAATTTTAGCTACCAGAACTGGAACAGCGCGCAGCTCAGTGGAAAAGTGCGAGTGATACAACATATTGCCGGCCGCAGTTCCGCCAAAGACATGAACGACCCACTGATTGAAGCGATCAAGAAGGCGAAGCTACCACACGATCGTTACCAAACGACGACAATCGTCAACACCGACGATGCCCTGATGGGCACCGCGATGTTCGTGCGCAGCAGCATTGAAGATAGCAAGAAGGAGTTCCCGTGGTCGCAGTTTATCGTCGATAGCGACGGTAACGTGCGCAAGGCCTGGGATCTGCAGTCGAAAGGCTCTGCTATCGTGGTGTTGGATAAGCAAGGGCGCATTCAGTTTGCTAAAGACGGCGCGCTGACGCCGGAAGAGGTGCAGCAGGTCATGTCCAAACTGCACCAGCTGTTGGCGAACTAACTCAGAACAGCGACACCCGGAAGCCGGGGTTGAGGAAAGATTCACGCGGGGTATAGAGCAACGGCTTGCCCTGCCAATCGTGAATTTGCGCCCCGGCAGCCACCGCCACCGCATGCCCTGCGGCGGTATCCCAAATGTTGGTCGGCCCGAAGCGCGGATAAAGCTGCGCCTTGCCTTCCGCCACCAGGCAGAACTTCAGCGAGGAGCCGACGGACATGGTCTGGTGCTCACCCAACTGCTGCAAATAGTCTTTCAGTTCGTCGTCACTATGCGAGCGGCTCACCACCACCAGCGGCGGATGCGCGTTGCTGACGCCGATCGCCTGCCGCACGCCCTTCTCTTCTTTCCAGGCCTTGCCGCGCTCCGCCAGATACAACACGTCGATCGCCGGGGCGTACACCACCCCCATCACCGCTTGCCCGTCTTCAATCAGGGCAATATTGACCGTGAACTCACCGTTGCGGTGCAAGAACTCTTTAGTGCCGTCCAACGGATCGACCAGCCAGTAACGCGTCCAGTTGCGGCGCTCTTCCCACGCCGGCGGATCTTCTTCAGACAACAGCGGCACCTCCGGCGTCAGCGCCGCCAGGCCGCGCTTGATGATATGATGCGCCGCCAGATCGGCCGCCGTCACCGGTGAGTCATCTTTTTTCTGTGCGACATCAAGCGGTTGTTCACCGTCGTACACCGCCATGATCGCCGCCCCCGCCTCGCGGGACAGTTGGCAAATTCGCTCTAACATCATGCACCTCAACTCTGCATCTCCGTGGGAAATTTCCCTCTGTCTCTGCTAGCAGACTAGTTTTTTTTACGCCGAATATCCATCTCAACCGGCTAAGCCCAAGGAATTCCTCAGATCTTGTTGGGCACAACTGTGAACTTCCCCGCGTTACCTGCCGCCGTTTTCTGCCACACTTCACAGTTTGCTGTGGCAAGCAGTGTTAATTACATTTCCCTCTGCGATAACACTCGAATAATGGAATGGAGAGAGCCCAAAATGAAGAAGCATCCCCTGACGCTGTCCGCGCTTGCGCTGCTGGTGTGCGCCTCGGCGCAGGCGGCCACCGTCGACCTGCGCGTGCTGGAAACCACCGACCTGCACAGCAACATGATGGACTTCGATTACTACAAGGACACGCCGACCGATAAATTCGGCCTGGTGCGCACCGCCAGCCTGATCCAGCAGGCGCGCCAACAGGCTACCAACGCAGTGTTGGTGGACAACGGCGACATCATTCAGGGCAGCCCGCTCGGCGACTACATGGCGGCCAAGGGGCTGAAACCGGGCGACGTGCACCCGGTCTATAAGGCGATGAACACGCTGAACTACGTGGTCGGCAACATCGGCAACCATGAGTTCAACTACGGGCTGGACTACCTGAAGAACGCCATTGCCGGCGCCAAATTCCCGTACATCAACGCCAACGTCATCGACGCCAAAACGCAAAAACCGCTGTTCACGCCGTACATCATCGTCGATACGCCGGTGAAAGACCGCGACGGCAAGGCGCATACGCTGCGCATCGGCTACATCGGCTTCGTGCCGCCGCAGATCCTGGTGTGGGACAAGGCCAACCTGCAGGGCAAGGTAACGGTGGACGACATCACCGCCACCGCCAAACGCTACGTACCGGAAATGCGTAAACAGGGCGCCGACCTGGTGGTGGCGATCCCGCATTCCGGGCTATCCAGCGAGCCTTACAAGGCAATGGCGGAAAACTCGGTCTACTACCTCAGCCAGGTACCGGGCATCGACGCCATCATGTTCGGCCACGCCCATGCGGTGTTCCCGAGCAAGGACTTCGCCAACATCAAAGGCGCGGATATCGATAAGGGCCTGCTGAACGGCGTACCGGCGGTGATGCCGGGCCAATGGGGCGATCATCTCGGCGTGGTCGACCTGCAGCTCAACAACGATAGCGGTAGCTGGAAAGTGACCGCCGCCAAAGCGGAAGCACGGCCGATCTACGACAAAGAGAACAAGAAATCGCTGGCGGCGGAAGACGCCGCGCTGGTGAAAGTGTTGGCGGACGATCACAAGGGCACGCGCGAGTTCGTCAGCCAGCCGATCGGCAAATCCGACGGCAACATGTACAGCTACCTGGCGCTGGTGCAGGACGATCCGACGGTGCAGATCGTCAACAATGCGCAGAAGGCCTACGTTGAACATTACATTCAGGGCGATCCGGATCTGGCCGATCTGCCGGTGCTGTCGGCGGCGGCGCCGTTCAAGGTCGGCGGCCGCAAGAACGATCCGGCCAGCTTCGTCGAAGTGGAAAAAGGCCAGCTCACCTTCCGCAACGCCGCCGATCTCTATCTCTACCCCAATACCCTGGTGGTGGTGAAGGCCAGCGGCAAAGAGGTGAAAGAGTGGCTGGAGTGCTCCGCCGGCCAGTTCAACCAGATCGACGTCAACAGCGCCAAGCCGCAGGGCTTGATCAACTGGGACGGTTTCCGCACCTATAACTTCGACGTGATCGACGGCGTCAACTACCAGATCGACGTCAGCCAGCCGGCGCGCTACGACGGTGAATGCCAGCTGATCAATGATAAGGCGGAGCGCATCAAGCAGCTGACCTTCAACGGCAAGCCGATCGATCCAAACGCCACCTTCCTGGTTGCCACCAACAACTACCGCGCCTACGGCGGCAAATTCGCCGGCACCGGCGACAAACATATCGCCTTCGCTTCGCCGGATGAGAACCGTTCGGTACTGGCGGCCTACATCAGCGCCGAAACCCAGCGGCACGGCGCAGTGCACCCGCAGGCGGACAACAACTGGCGTTTGGCGACCTTCAGCAGCCAGCAGCCGCTGGATATCCGCTTCGAGACCTCGCCGTCGGACAAAGCGACGGCGTTTATCAAGGAGCACGCTCAATATCCGATGACCGCCGAGGGCAATGACCGCATCGGCTTCGCGGTCTATCGCATCGATCTCAGCGCGAAATAATCACCCGGCCGGGGCAATTCCCCGGCCACCTTCTCTTCGATTTTCCCACTGGCGCGCCCTTTAAATTGCATTTAAAATGCATGTTATAAAATTCCTTCGTTTAAAGAGGCACTACCATGGATTACCGCAATCAATCCCTTGGCGCACTCGCTATCGCCATTCCTCGGGCATCCCGTCTGTTTCGCCAGCATCAGCTGGATTTCTGCTGCGGCGGCCGGCAATCGCTGGCACGCGCCGCCGAGCGCAAAGGGCTGGACATCGACCAGTTGGAGAACGCGCTGGCCGCACTCGCCGCCACGCCGGAGCCAAGCCGGGACTGGCGCACGGCGCCGCTCGGTGAGTTGATCGATTACATTCTGCCGCGCTTTCATCAACGGCACCGCGAGCAATTGGCCGAACTGGTGCTGATGGCGGAAAAGGTCGAACGCGTCCACGGCGACAAGCCCAGCTGCCCGCGCGGGTTGGTGAAGCAGTTGAACCTGATCCGCCTGGATCTGGAGAATCACATGATGAAAGAGGAGCAGATCCTGTTCCCGCTGATCAAACAGGGCATGGGGCCGCAGGCCGCCGGACCGATCTCGGTGATGGAGCATGAACATGACGAGGCGGGTGAGCAGCTGGAAGTGGTGAAGTTCCTCACCGATAACGTCACGCCGCCGGAGGGCGCCTGCACCACCTGGCGAGCGCTGTACACCGGCATCGACGAGTTCATCGGCGATCTGATGGAGCACATCAGCCTGGAAAACAATCTGCTGTTCCCGCGCGCGCTGCGCGGCGCATAAAATAAGGGCGCCACGAAGGCGCCCGGAGCAATCCTCGGTGGGATTACAGGATTTCCAGCAGTTCGACGTCGAACACCAGCGCGCTGAACGGCGGGATGGACGCGCCTGCGCCACGCTCGCCGTAGGCCAGGTTGTGCGGGATATACAGCTGCCATTTGGAGCCGACCGGCATCAGGGTCAGCGCTTCGATCCAGCCTGGGATCACGCCGCTGACCGGGAATTCTGCCGGCTGACCGCGCTCGACCGAGCTGTCGAACACATCACCGTTGATCAGACGACCGGTGTAGTGCACACGCACGCGATCCTGACGGGACGGGATTGGGCCGTTGCCCTGCTCCAGCACGGAGAACTGCAGGCCGGACTCGGTCAACGTCACGTCGTCGCGCTTGGCGTTGTCGTCCAGGAATTTCTGGCCTTCAACGGCCATCGCCTGCTGGCGCTCACGGCGCACCGCGTCCGCACGCTCGTGGATTTCACGCAGCGCACGGTGCACCACGTCTACCGGAACCGCCGGGGCATTCCCTTCCAGCGCGTCACGCAGGCCCGCCAGCAAAGCTTCCGGTTGCAAACCTTCCAGCCCGGACTCTTGCAGCTGCTGGCCGACCTGTAAACCAATCCCGTAACTTGCTTGCGCTTCAACGCTGTCAAAAGAAGGGGTTGTCATGGGGTTTTCCTTAAGTCTGTAAAAAGTCGAAAGCGCAGCATAACAGCGCGTCAATGCCGGGTAAAATCTTGTGTGGAGAATGATGACTTTTGTCGTAGAAAAAGAAACAATAACCTTCTGTTAACGCCCGCAGCCGCAAACCGCGGTTCTGCCGCTCAGCTGCCTTTCGCTTCAATCAGTTAGCGGACTATACTGAAAGCAGGATATCGGGCAGGCGAGGCGCTTGCCGCGCCGCGCTAATTACTACGCCGTCGAAGAGAGGTCACCATGGGCAGAATCGCGCCCAGGAGAAGGAAAACCACCCGCATCTACCAGCCGCTGCTGCGCACCTGGCTGAATGTCAGCCAGCGCCTGAAACCGGGCGCCGCACCCACGTCTGAAGGCGCGGAACCGCCATCGGAGCCACCGCCGGCCAACGACAAAATGCAGCAGGTCAAAGCGCTGCTGGCCAAAGTCTGGCATCTGCCGGACGGTTTCCATTGGATGGAGCCGCTGCCCTACTTCCACCGCCGCTGGGTGCTGATCTTCGGCATCATCCTGCTGCTGGCCCTGCTGTGGCCGTACTCGCCCGAAAGACAGCCGTTCCCGGTTTCCCAGCAGGAAACCAGCGTGCCGTTGCAGGCCGATCTGCAAAACGGCGGCACCACGTCTGCCAACGAACCAACGCCGGCGGGCAACTGGCAGCGTTATCAGATCCAGCCCGGCCAGACCCTGGCCCAGCTGTTTCGCGACAACAATCTGCCGGTGAATGAAGTGTTCGCCATGGCGCAGGTGGAAGGCGGCGACAAGCCGCTGAGCAACATGAAAGCCGGCCAGGAAGTGCGCATCGAACGCGACGCCAACGGCGTGATTAACGCGCTGTCGGTCACCACGGTGGACAACAGCCAGGCGCTGTTCCGCCGCCAGGCCGACGGCAGCTACCGCCGGGAACGCTAATCCCTACAGCTGCGCCAGCAAAAACTCGCGCAGCACCACGCCCTGGTTGTGCTCGGTATCTTTGCTGCCATACAGCAGCGTCAGCGCTTGCCCCTGCCGTAACAACGCCACCAGCGGCTGCCAGGCGTCGTTGGCCGCCAGCTGTTGGCGATAACGCGCCTCGAAGACCGCCCACTGGTCGGTATGCTGATGGAACCACTTGCGCAGCTCATCATCCGGCGCCACCTGTTTCAGCCACTGCACGCCCGTCAGCCGCGCCTTGCTGATGCCGCGCGGCCATAGCCTGTCTATCAGATAACAGTGTTCCGGCGCCGGCGCGCTGAAATCGTAAACCCGCTGTAGCGTAATCTTTGCCATCGCACGCTCTCCTTTTTATCCCGTCTTCAAGCGTAGCGCGTTTTGCCGGGCGCAGAAAAGCAAAACGCCAGCGCGAGGCTGGCGTTTTAACCGGGTTAACAGCAGCGTAAATTACGCTTCTGCAACCACAACTACATTCAGCTGTGCGAACACGTCGCTGTGTACCTGGAAGTGCACTTCGTGCTCGCCAGTAGTACGCAGAACGCCGTTCGGCAGACGAACTTCGCTCTTGGCAACTTCAACGCCTGCCGCAGTCACTGCGTCAGCGATGTCGCGGGTGCCGATAGAGCCGAACAGTTTACCTTCGTCGCCAGATTTGGAAGCGATGGTCACTGAACCCAGTTCGTTGATCTTGGTTGCGCGAGCTTCAGCAGCAGCCAGAACGTCAGCCAGTTTGGCTTCCAGTTCAGCACGGCGTGCTTCGAAGAACTCAACGTTTTTCTTGGTAGCAGGAACAGCTTTGCCCTGTGGTACCAGGAAGTTACGAGCGTAGCCCGCTTTAACGTTAACTTGATCACCCAGGCTGCCCAGGTTTGCTACTTTATCAAGCAGAATAACTTGCATTACCTTATCCTCTCAAAGTCGTTAATGGACAGTGGCCGATTACTGATGACGATCAGTGTACGGCAACAAAGACAGGTAGCGCGCGCGCTTGATAGCACGGGCCAGCTGGCGCTGATATTTTGCACGAGTACCGGTGATACGGCTCGGTACAATTTTACCACTTTCGGTGATGTAGTTTTTCAGCGTAGCGATGTCTTTATAGTCAATCTCTTGAACGCCTTCCGCGGTGAAACGGCAGAACTTGCGACGACGGAAATAACGTGCCATTTGGCTAGTCTCCAGAATCTATCAATTCAATCTGCTCGGCATGCAGAACCAATTTGCTCAGCCCGTTGCGCCCTTGATGGCAGCTTACAAAGCCTTGCACGGTAATCTGACTGCCGACCGTTAATCTTTGAGTTAGTGCTTGTGACTGTTGTCCGCTGACAACCACGGGCATTCGGCACCATGCTTGTCTGCTGAATCCGGCTTCCGTCTGCTGCGAACGGTGCTCTAGCACAAATTGGCAGTGCGGTATCCCGGAAGGACTCACTTTTCGAACCGGCGCCTTGCACACAGTGCCCGACAAAACCAGACGATTAGCCGTCACGGCGGCAATTACTCTTCAGAATCCCCAGCATCTGCATCATCTGCGGTTTCGTTAGCGAAGTCTTCGCGGCGATCGCCACGACGTTCGTCTTTCGCTTTAACCATCGGAGATGCTTCAGTTACCGCGTGCTTAACGCGCATAACCATGCTGCGGATAACGGCGTCGTTGAAGCGGAAGTTAGTTTCCAGCTCATCGATCGCTTCCTGCGGCGCTTCAACGTTCAGCAGAACGTAGTGAGCTTTGTGCAGTTTGTTGATCGGATAAGCCAGCTGACGGCGGCCCCAGTCTTCCAGACGGTGAATCTGACCTTGCGCGTTAGTGATGGTAGCACTGTAACGCTCGATCATGCCCGGAACCTGTTCGCTTTGGTCAGGATGGACCATAAAAACGATTTCGTAATGACGCATCGAATTGCTCCTTACGGATTATTCAGCCTCCTGTCAGGGTCAACCGCGGCCCATGGAAGCAAGGAACGTGTTTAGTGTGCGGCTGAAAAATGACGCGTAATCATACTGACGCAGGGCGGGAAACTCAAGGACTGCGTGGGTTTTATTCGCGTTAATGCAAGGCGCTATGGGAAATAGCACGATTTGCTCGTGGGAGAACCTATGTACGCCGATCCATCGGTTTCAAAAATCTTTCAATGAAATCAGCGCTGAGTCACAAATCTATTTCACTTTTTTTGAAAGAGGCCATCAAAAGACCCCGCTTTTTAATCCGCCGCAACGGACTAAAATTAACCATATCCGCCGCAGACAGCGCGACGAAAAAGATTCCAGGTTATTCAATGCAGATAAATGACTTTTTGCCGCAGCGACACTCGCTGTCAGGCCGTAACGGCAAAAAGTAAGAGAGGCACTATGAAACGCATCATTCTCGCGACGGCGCTGGCCGCCCTGTTCTCCGCCAACGTGATGGCCGCGACGGAGATTACCTCGCACCAGGCCGATCAACGCCAGAGCGTCGGCTTCGTCACCCTGAACCAGAACGTGGTTTCACCAGATGACGCCAGCAGCCAGGTCAGCAAAATCGCCGATCAACGCGGCGCAAGCTCTTATCGCATCATCGCCCTGCACGAACCGGGCGACAACAGCACGATGCACGTCAGCGCCGAGCTGTACCGCTAAAAACACACGCCACGCCAGGGAAATCCCCAGGGCTTCATCAGAAAGCCCGTTCAGTCCGCACCGGAGCGCCGCCCGTTGGGCGCTCCGCTTCCCTCATCAGAATTTGAGCAGCGCCGGCATGCTGAACGCCTTGCCCGGATTGTGCAATTGCAGCGCCGTCCGCAGATAGTTCGTTCGCGTTTGCAGCAGCTCTGCGCTTTCCGTCAGGGTCGCCCGCTGCTCGAACGAGAGCGTACCGGCAGCCGCGGAGTGAATAGGCGCCGCTTTCGGCGCGGAGGCGAACAGCGCCGTCATGTTTTGCACTGTCTGCGCGGTGATGCGCGACAGCGGATTCGCCTTGTTTTGCCGCGCCTTGCCGTCGGCGGCCCCCAACATCTCGCTGAAGGCCGCTGAGTTAAGCTCGGTGCGCGCTTTCATCGTTCCCATGAAACCGGCCGTACTGCCGATGTTTTTTATCATGCCCTCTGCTCCTTGCTGCCCTGAAAGAATTCACGCTGACATTCTCCCCTTCATTCGGCCAAACGATGGCCGAAACAGCCCGCACAGATCGGTGCAATTCCAGGCATCGCGCCCGGCGGTGCATCACAGTTCACGGAGGAAAAAGTCGGCCGTGGCGGACAGCGCCAGCGGCGTGATGCGGTGCTTCACCCCCGGTTCGATGAGCGACGTCAAACGGCCGTCCGCGCCTTGCTGCCTCAGTTCAGCCGCCAAACGCAGGCTGTCCGCCGCCGGCACCACGTCGTCCGTCTCGCCGTGCCACAGCAGCAGCGGCCGCCCGGCGATCGCCGCCAAACGCCCTTCCAGCTCATACTCCGCCAGCACGGCCGTGCGCGCCGCAAACGCTGGCGGCGAGAGCGCCTCGCCCTCTTCGCCCAACGGCGGATACAGCGTTTGCGCCAGCGCACGGTAATAGCCGGAACCCATCAGGCTGGCGGCCGCCCGGATCCACGGGAAGCGCGCGAAGGCGCCAAGCGCGGTCATGCCGCCCATAGAGGCGCCGGCGACACCGATACGCCCGTCGGCAATCAGGCCGAGCCGCTCGAAATGCGCCTTGATCTGCGGCAGTTCGTCGATATTGCTGCGCAGGATCTCCCAAAACGTAGCCAGACGCCGCGCCTCATCGCCGTCGAACCGCTCGCCGTGCCGATCGGCATCCGGCAATATCACCCGAAAACCGGCGCGCGCCAGCGCATAGGCGAAGTAGGCGTACACCTCTTTCGACGAGGTATAGCCATGACAGAAGAACACCGTCGGCAAGGGCCGCTGATAGTGCCCTGCGGGGACGGCATGGATCACCGCAATATCGCCCGCCCGCTCGTCATGAATTTCGATCATCCGTTCATCCTCAACTCACCTGTTGGCATTCATCATGACAAACTTGCGCCAGCCAGCGTTAGCTCAATCTGTTCCAGCTTATATTGCGTTACACTGAAGCCATCGTACCGGCTCTTTCGAGGTCACCATGACGCTTGTCCGCACACTCATTGCCTTGACGCTGGCCGCACAGCTTTCCGCCTGCGGCATCATGACCACCACGCCGAAACCGCCGCCACCGCCCACCGCACAGGCGCAGGAGATCGTCCGCGCACAGACCGCCGAGCTGGTGAAGATAGGTACCGTCACCGCCGTGGTGCGCGGCAGCCCGATGGACGTGGAAGCGGAGATCCAGCGCAAGGCCACCGGCGCCGGCGCCCGGTATTACGTGATCATCATGAACAGCGAAACCATCGTGCCGGGCCAATGGTATTCCCAGGCGATCCTGTATCGGTAAGGCGGGGATTTTTTAAGCAGATTTACACTGGCTTTGCACAGGCTGAAGTAGGGTATTGCACACTGTCGGACAGCATGCCGCATGTTGCGGGTGCGATTCAGGATCTGACGAAGGGGAACGCCATGAAACGCTCCACCGCACTCACCTCCCTCCTGCTTTCAGTAGGGCTGCTCAGCACCGGCGCACAGTCCGCCGAGCTGGCGCCCGCCGATCGCGTGACGCCGCTCAGTGAAATCGCCGAGATCACCTTTAACGATCTGCCCGGTTCACCGCAGGAGGCGGAGCAGGCCATCGCTCGCACCGCCGGCCAACACGGCGCCAGCTATTACCGCATCCTGCGGATGGAAGAACAGGCGCACCCGCTTGGCTGGCGCGCCTCGGCCATCTTATACCTTTAGTAGCTCATGCAAGCCGCATTCAACACGCCGCCGCTCACGGAGACGCCCCCCAGGAAAATCCCGGCGGCCAGGTGGTTCGCTTCGATCTTGTCGCTGATGCGTGGCATGTAGATCTTCACGGCCGCGAACAGCAGCAGTTGCACCACCAGCGCCACTACGCCCCACAGCAGGTAATCCAGCAGGCTGATCGAGTTGATCGCCGCGCTGGCCAACGGGATCACATACCCCAGGCAAGCGCCGATGAAAGCAAAGGCGGCGGATTGATTATCGGCCTTGATCAGCGCCCATTCGTCGTGCGGAGTGATGCGGGTATAGACGAACAGAAACACCAAAATCATGGCGAAACCGCTGAAGAAATAAGAGGCGAACGCCGCCAACGCGCTGAGAATATCCATGTGCATTTTCCTGTCAGAGTGAGGCTGAATTAAAAAGGTTTTCGCCGCCGCGCGCCACCCTTTTCCCTAACCGCCGATAGCGCGGTTGAGCAGCAGTTCGCACACCTCGGCCGACAGCAGGCTCTCGCCGCGGTGATCCAGCGTCAGGTGGCACCAGGCGTCGGCTATCTGCGGGCTGGCATGCTGCAGCAGCTGCGCGGCACAGCACAGGTCGAACAGCTGCTGGGTCAGCAGCCGCCCCATCTCTTCACGCGGTTGCCGCACACGCTGCTGCCACTGCCGCCAGGCGTGATCGAACAACCGATTCTGGCCGCGCACCGGCTGCAGCTCGAACTGCAGCATCTCGAGCGCGCCCGGCAGCTTGTGCAGGCTGCGCAACACGTCCAGACACATGATGTTGCCGGAACCTTCCCAGATGCTGTTAACCGGCATCTCGCGATACAGGCGCGGCAGCTCGCTCTCTTCGCAGTAGCCGATACCGCCCAGCACCTCCATCGCCTCGCCGATGAACGGCATGCCCTGGCGACAGATGCTGTATTTGGCCGCCGGGGTCAGCAGGCGGCTGTAGATCAGCTCGCCCTCATTGCTGCGGCTTCCCCAGGCGCGGGCCAGCCGGAACAGCAACGCGGTATGCCCTTCCAATCGCAGCGCCATGCGCGCCAAAACCTGGCGCATCAGCGGTTGTTCGATCAAGAGCTTGCCGAATGCCTGCCGCTGCAGCGCATGATACAGCGCCACCGACAGCCCGCGGCGCATCAGGCCGTGGCTGCCGAGCGAGCAGTCGAAACGGGTCAGGCCGCCCATTTTCAGGATATGCCGCACGCCGTCGCCCTCATCCCCCAACAGCCAGGCGGTGGCGTCCTGAAACTCTACTTCGCTGCTGGCATTGGAGCGATTGCCCAGCTTGTCTTTCAACCGTTCCAGGCGAATGGCGTTGCGGCTGCCGTCGGGCAAAATACGCGGCAGGAAGAAACAGGACAACCCGCCTTCGGCCTGCGCCAGCACCAGGTGCGCATCGCTCTGCGGCACCGAGAAGAACCACTTGTGCCCCACCAGCCGGTAGGCCTCACCCGGCCCGCGCGCACCGAGCGGCGCGGCGGTGGTGGTATTGCTCAAGACATCGGAGCCGCCCTGTTTCTCCGTCATACCCATGCCGATCAGCAGGCCGCGCTTTTGCCCGCCCGGCAGCAGATGAGCGTCATAACGATCCGACAGCAGCGGCGTCAGCCAGGAGCGAAACTCGGCCGGCAACGCCTGCAGCAACAGCGGCGTAGCGCCGAAGGTCATGGTCACCGGGCACAGCGTACCGGCCTCGACCTGCGCATGCAGCATAAAGCGCGCGGCACGCGCCACGAAGGAACCGATGCGCGCATCCTCCTGCCAGGGCAGGTTGTGCACCCGGTTGGCGATCAGCCCCTGCATCAGGATATGCCAGGCGGGGTGAAAGCGAACGTCGTCCAGCCGCTGGCCGGTGGCGTCGTAGCGCAGCAGCTCCGGCGGGTTGGCGTTGGCCAGGCGCCCCAGCTCCAGCGACTCCTGGGTGCCGAGCTGCTGGCCCAGCGAGGCCAATACCTCGGCGTCCCAGCCGCCCTGCTCGCGTTGCAACGCTTCGCGCAGCGGCGTATCGGAGAGAAACAGGTTGCTGTTGCCCAGCGGCTTGGGTTGGTTAAAAACGGTGTGCGTAGTCCAGACCATGAGAGTGCTCCCTGAGAAAAGCGTCAGGAGTAAGTATGGTCGGCGCAGAGATTTCTGCCGAAGGCGGGATCACAAGAGGGGGAATTAACGGGGGCTCAGGGCCCCCGTCAGGAGAATCAGCCGCGCTGACGCACCGCTTCGAACAGGCAGATGCCGGTAGCGACCGACACGTTCAGCGAAGAGACGGTCCCGGCCATCGGGATACTGATCAGCTCGTCGCAGTGTTCGCGGGTCAGACGGCGCATGCCTTCACCTTCCGCGCCCATCACCAGCGCCATCGGGCCGGTCATTTTGCTCTGATACAGCGTATGGTCGGCTTCGCCGGCGGTGCCCACCACCCAGACATTCATTTCCTGCAACAGACGCAGCGTGCGCGCCAGGTTGGTCACGCGGATCAACGGCACGTTTTCGGCGGCGCCGCAGGCCACTTTTTTGGCGGTGGCGTTCAGCTGGGCGGAACGGTCGCGCGGCACGATCACCGCGTGCACGCCGGCAGCGTCGGCGCTACGCAGGCAGGCACCGAGGTTATGCGGGTCGGTCACGCCGTCCAGCACCAGCAGGAACGGTGTCTCCACGCTTTCCAGCAGGCCCGGCAGGTCGTTCTCCTGATACTGGCGCCCTTCGCGCACCCGGGCGATGATCCCTTGGTGCACCGCGCCTTCAACCTTGTCATCCAGCCACTGGCGGTTCGCCACCTGGATCACGATGCCGGTCGCTTCCAGCTCGGCGATCAGCGGTTGCAGGCGGCGATCTTCGCGGCCTTTCAGGATAAACACTTCCAGGAAGCGTTGCGGATCGCGCTCTAACAGGGCTTTGACGGCGTGAATGCCGTAAATAATTTCGCTCATGATGCTCTTTTAAATTCGTGCGGCCGGCGATAACCGGCCGATGGTAACGATGTGCGGCAGGTTAAGCCTGCTCGGCACCTTTCTTCTTGGCTGCGCGTTTGGCTTTGGTCGCCGCCGCGATTTTCCGCGTTTTGTCGGACGCTTTCTTGGCTTTCTTCTTCGCCTTCTTCACGTTGTCCGCGGGTTTGGCGTCATCCTGCTTGCGGAAGGCGCTGTCCGGCTCGAAGTTGGCCGGCGGTTTGCCGCCGCGGCGCTTGCCGCGCCCCGCGCTACCGTTGTCGCGCCCCGCGCTACCGTTGTCGCGCAGCGTGCGCTGGCCCCCCTTCTTGGCGCGATCGCGCTCGGTTTTGCCTTCACCGCGCGCTTTGCGGGTGCTGGACACCAGCGCGAAGTCGATCTTGCGCTCGTCCATATGCACCGCGTCCACGCGGATCTCCACCGTATCCCCCAGGCGATAGACCGTGCCGGAAGACTCGCCGATCAGGCGCTGACCGATATTATCGTAGCGATAGTAATCATTATCCAGCGTTGATACGTGCACCAGCCCGTCGATGAACAGATCGTTCAGGCGCACGAAGAAGCCGAAGCCGGTCACGCTGGAGATGATGCCGCTGAACACTTCACCGACGTGATCCTGCATGAAGTCGCACTTCAGCCAGTCGGCGACGTTGCGCGTCGCTTCGTCCGCGCGGCGCTCGGTCATCGAGCAGTGTTCGCCCAGCTGCAGCATCTCTTCGAATTCGCTGTGCCAGCCGCCGGTCGGCGTCCAGCGCTCTTTCGGCTCGCCGTGTTCTTTGGCCAGCTGATATTTGATCGCGCGGTGCAGCGCCAGATCCGGATAACGGCGGATCGGCGAGGTGAAGTGGCCATAAGACGCCAGCGCCAGGCCGAAGTGGCCGCGGTTTTCCGGATCGTAAATCGCCTGCTTCATCGAACGCAGCAACATGGTTTGCAGCATTTCGTGGTCAGGGCGCTCGGACACTTCATCCATCAGCACCGCATAGTCCTTCGGCTGCGGCTTGTTGCCGCCGCCCAGCGCCAGCCCCAGCTCGCTCAGCACGCTGCGCAGCGCGGAGATGTGGTCGTCGCTCGGACGATCGTGCACGCGGTACAGCGCCGGCTCGTTGCGTTTCTCGACGAAGCGCGCGGCCGCCACGTTGGCCATGATCATGCACTCTTCGATCAGCTTGTGGGCGTCGTTGCGCACCGTCGGCTCCACGCGCTCGATGCGGCGTTCGGCGTTGAAGATGAACTTGGCTTCTTCGGTTTCAAACGCGATGCCGCCGCGCTCGGCGCGCGCCTTATCCAGCACCTTGTACATCGCGTGCAGCTCTTCCAGGTGCTTGACCAGCGGATGGTAGTGCTCGCGCAGCTCCTGATCGCCCTGCAGAATGTGCCACACCTTGTTATAGGTCAGGCGGGCGTGCGAGCTCATCACCGCCTCGTAGAACTTGGCCGTGGACAGGCGCCCCTGGGCGGAGATGGTCATCTCGCACACCATGCACAGGCGATCGACCTGTGGGTTCAGGGAGCACAGCCCGTTGGACAACACTTCCGGCAGCATCGGGATCACCTGCGACGGGAAGTACACCGAGTTGCCGCGGCTGCGCGCTTCATCGTCCAGCGCTGTGCGCGGGCGCACGTAGTAGCTGACGTCGGCGATCGCCACCCACAGGCGCCAGCCGCCGCCGCGTTTTTTCTCGCAGTACACGGCGTCATCGAAGTCGCGTGCGTCTTCACCGTCGATGGTGACCAACGGCAGCTTGCGCAGATCGACGCGGCCCTTCTTGGCCGCTTCCGGCACCTGCTCACTGAGATCGGCCACCTGTTTTTCCACCTGCGGCGGCCAGGTATGCGGGATCTCATGGGTGCGCAGCGCGATGTCCACCGCCATGCTGGTGCCCATCTTGTCGCCGAGGATCTCGACGATTTTGCCGACCGCCTTGGTGCGGCGGGTCGGACGCTGCGTCAGCTCCACCACCACCATAAAGCCCATGCGCGCGCCGCTGACGCTGTCAGCCGGGATCAGAATATCGAAGCTCAGACGGCTGTCGTCCGGCACCACGAAGCCGGTGCCGGCATCCATGAAGAAGCGGCCGACAATCTGGCTGGTTTTCGGCACCAGCACGCGCACGATGCGCGCTTCGCGGCGCCCTTTGCGATCCGCGCCCAAGGCCTGCGCCAGCACCACGTCACCGTGGATCGCCATTTTCATCTGTTCGGCAGACAGGTACAGATCGTCTTTGCTGCCTTCCACGCGCAGGAAGCCATAGCCGTCGCGGTGGCCGATCACCGTGCCGCGCAGCAGATCCAGACGTTCCGGCAGCGCGTAGCACTGGCGGCGGGTAAACACCAGCTGGCCATCGCGCTCCATGGCGCGCAGGCGGCGGCGCAGCGCTTCCAGCTGCTCTTCACCGCTGAGGCCCAGTTCGTTGCCCAGCTCTTCGCGGCTGGCCGGCGTTTCACGTTTCGCCAAATGGGCCAGGATATATTCACGACTGGGAATGGGGGATTCGTATTTTTCTGCTTCTCGTTCCAGGAATGGATCTTGTGACATTGCGGTTCCTCCGTTGTCATCAGCAGGATGACGTTGAGCCTTGTCTTCTCAACGTCGTTTTATTCGACAAGCAATAGCTTGTAGAGCGGCGGATTGTCTTCGACCATATCGGCCAACGTATGCTTATCCAGCTCTTCAAGGAAATTCTGTACGCCCTGTTGGAGCACCTGCTTCAGTCGGCAGGCAGGGGTGATGTGGCAAAACTCGCTGCTGCAGTTAACCAGCGCAAGCGGCTCCAGCGCCCGCACCACGTCGCCGAGGCGAATGCTCTCGGCCGGTTTGCCCAAACGGATGCCGCCATGCTTGCCGCGCACCGCCGTGACAAAACCGACCCGGCTCAACTGATTGATGATCTTCACCATATGGTTGCGAGACACGCCGTAAACCTCGGTCACTTCCGAGATGCTGGTCATCTTGTCCTGCGGCAACGAGGCCATGTAGATCAACGCCCGCAGACCATAATCAGTAAAACTTGTTAACTGCACATCTTACCTCTGGGTATCACTTTACCCGTCTGATACGCCGCGTTTCGGCGCTATTCAAAAGATTACTCATTGGATAATAAACCAGCCGGAGAGTTCGTCGCTAATTATTTAGCGAATCCCGCGCCCTAAGGCGGGTTTATGAAAGGATTTTTTGACGTGAAACCGCAATCGGAGGGAGTCAGGATAAAAACAAACCGGGACACGCCCGGTTTGTTTAATGCCGCAAAGCCTGATTATGCGTCGAACGGGTCGCGCAGGATCATGGTTTCGCTGCGATCCGGGCCGGTAGAGATAATGTCTACCGGTACGCCGGTCACTTCTTCGATGCGCTTGATGTAGTTCAGCGCAGCCTGAGGCAGCTTGCTGTGCTCTTTCACGCCAAAGGTGGTTTCACTCCAGCCTGGCATGGTTTCGTAGATAGGCTCGATGCCTTCCCAGCCTTCAGCCGCCAGCGGAGTGGTATCCACTTCACGGCCGTCCGGCATGCGGTAGCCCACGCAGATCTTCACTTCTTTCAGGCCGTCCAGGACGTCCAGCTTGGTCAGGCAGAAGCCGGACAGGGAGTTGATCTGCACGGCACGACGCACCGCTACCGCGTCCAGCCAGCCGGTACGACGACGACGGCCGGTGGTGGCGCCGAACTCGTTACCCTGCTTGCACAGGTACTCGCCGGTTTCATCGAACAGTTCGGTTGGGAACGGGCCTGCACCCACGCGAGTGGAGTAGGCTTTCACGATGCCCAGCACGTAGTCCACATAACGCGGGCCGATGCCGGAACCGGTAGCCACGCCGCCGGCGGTGGTGTTGGAAGAGGTGACGTACGGGTAAGTACCGTGGTCGATATCCAGCAGGGTGCCCTGAGCGCCTTCGAACATGATCAGGTCGCCACGCTTGCGCGCGCCGTCCAGCAGTTCGGAAACGTCAACCACCATGGCGGTCAGGATGTCGGCGATAGACAGCACGTAGTCCAGCGTCGCCTGATAATCGACGGCTTCAACTTTGTAGTAGTTGACCAGCTGGAAGTTGTGGTAATCGACGATCTCTTTGAGCTTAACGGCGAAGGTTTCTTTGTTGAACAGGTCGCTGACGCGCAGGCCGCGACGAGCCACTTTATCTTCGTAAGCCGGGCCGATACCGCGACCGGTGGTGCCGATCGCTTTCGCGCCGCGCGCTTTCTCACGCGCGTTGTCCAACGCGACGTGGTAAGGCAGGATCAGCGGGCAAGCTTCAGAGAGTAACAGACGTTCGCGTACCGGGATGCCACGCGCTTCGAGTTCACCCATTTCTTTCATCAATGCGTCCGGCGCCAGAACAACACCGTTGCCGATGATGCTGGTGACGTTTTCACGCAGAATACCTGAAGGAATTAAATGAAGGACGGTTTTTTCACCGTTGATTACCAGAGTGTGGCCAGCGTTATGGCCACCTTGGTAGCGCACAACATATTGAGCCCGTTCAGTCAGCAGGTCTACAACCTTGCCTTTACCTTCGTCACCCCATTGGGTGCCCAGTACGACGACGTTCTTACCCATTTTTCAAAATCACCGATTGCTTAAAAATGGATTCTACCACCGTAATTTTCGATTTTCAGCACTTTTAGCATACGATTGCGTAAATTTTGGGCTAGACTTTAAAGACCCGTGCGGCCGCTCAACATGTAGTAGATCACGCAACCCGCAACCACTATTCCACCGCCAAATCGCCGCAGCGTCGCGTCCGGCAACTGCGACATCGCCACAATCATTTTGCGCCAGGCCTGCGGAAACAGCATCGGCCCCAATCCTTCCAGCACCAGAACCAGCCCGAGCGCCAGCCAAATCGTTGAGTTCATGCATCCCCCAAAAACGAGAAAGGGCCCGCGTAAACGGGCCCTCGATCAGATTGCCTGCCGCGCTTACTTGCGCAGGGTATCAGGCGACTTCATGTAGCGGAAGAAATCGCTGTCCGGGCTCAGTACCAGCACGTCCTGGTTGTCCTTGAAGCTGGCTTCATAGGCACGCAGGCTACGGATAAAGGCATAGAAGTCCGGATCCTGGCTGAACGCGTTGGCGAACAGCTTGGCCGCTTCGGCATCGCCTTCACCGCGGGTGATACGCGCCTGACGCTCGGCTTCCGCCAGGGTACGGGTCACTTCGTAGTCCGCGCTGGCGCGCAGCTTCTCGGCTTCTTCCTGGCCCTGCGAGCGCAGACGACGGGCTACCGCTTCACGCTCGGCGCGCATACGCTGGTAGATGGCGTCGGACACTTCTGCCGGCAGGTTGATCTGCTTGATACGCACGTCGATCACTTCGATGCCCAGCGCCGCCATGCTGTTCGGGTTAACCTGCGGCTGTTTGCCGGTAGTTTCCCGTTCAACGCGCGCCGCCGCAGAGGCGATAGCATCATCGGCTTCGGTGGTCGCCACTTCTTCGCCGTCACCCACGGTGCCGGTGTTCAGCGCGTCACGCACATCGGACATCAGCTTGCCGCGCGAGTCGGTCACGATGTCTTTCACGTCCAGGCGGCCGATTTCGGAACGCAGACGGTCGCTGAACTTGCGTTTCAGCAGCACTTCGGCCTGGGAGACGTCGCCGCCGCCGGTCGCCAGATAGTAACGGCTGAAGTCGCTGATGCGCCACTTCAGATAGGAGTCAACGATCAGGTCTTTCTTCTCGCTGGTCACGAAGCGATCGGCCTGGTTGTCCATGGTCTGGATGCGCGCATCCAGGTTCTTCACGGTCTCGATGAACGGGATCTTGAGGTGCAGACCCGGCTCATACACCAGCGGCTTGTTTTCGCCGTCGCGCAGAACCTTGCCAAAGCGCAGCACGATGCCGCGCTGGCCTTCCTGCACCACGAACAGCGAAGCGTACAGCACCACCAGCACCGCGAGGACAATAACTACAAAAGACTTACGCATTGATTACTCTCTCCCTACGCGAGTGGTGTCGTCACGCTGCGCATTCGCCCGGCGCTGATCCATAATCGAACCGCCGCTGGTGCGCGGGGCGCTGCTGTTGGCAGCCGGCGCAGGATTCGGATTGAGGCGAATCAGGCTGGTATCCTTGTTGCCGCTCTCCGGCGCCGCGCCTTGGCCGCGCAGCATCTGATCCAGCGGCAGCACCATCAGGTTGTTGCCCTTGTCGCTCACCAACACCTTACGGGTATGGCCCAGCACTTTTTCCATGGTTTCGATATACAGACGCTCGCGGGTGATCTGCGGTGCGGACTTGTATTCCGGCAACAGCTTGGCAAAGCGCGCCACCTCACCCTGAGCTTCCAGGACGGTACGGTCCTTATAAGCCTTGGAGTCTTCCAGCAGACGCTGCGCCTGGCCGTTCGCACGCGGCTGAACTTCGTTGGCGTAAGCTTCCGCTTCACGGATGTATTGCTGCTCGTTCTCACGCGCGGCGATCGCATCGTCGAACGACGCCTTCACCTCTTCCGGCGGACGCGCCGCCTGGAAGTTGACGTCCAGCAGCGTGATGCCCATGTTGTAAGGACGGATGGTCTCTTCCAGCATGCGCTGCGTATCGTTACGCACCACGGTACGGCCTTCGGTCAGGATGCGGTCCATCGAGTATTTGCCGATCACGCCGCGCAGGGCGCTGTCGGTCGCCTGGCTCAGGCTGTCGTCGGCATTGACGACGCTGAACAGGTACGCTTCCGGGTTGGTCACGCGGTACTGCACGTTCATTTCCACGCGCACCACGTTTTCATCGGAGGTCAGCATCACGCCGGACGCCGCCAGCTCACGCACGGACTCCACGTTCACCGGACGCACGTCGTCGATGAAGGTCGGTTTCCAGTTCAGGCCCGGCTGCACCAGGTGGCTGAACTTGCCGAAACGCGTCACGACGCCGCGCTCGGCTTCCTTGATGGTGTAGAAGCCGCTGGCGGCCCAGATCACCACCACGGCCACCGCCGCGATACCGATAATGCGGCCGCTGAAGCCCGGACCAGAGGTGCCGGTGCCGCCGCTATTGCTGTTGGAGCCTTTGCCCCCGCCGAAACCGCTCAATTTCTTGCTCAGTTTGCGGAAGATATCGTCCAAATCAGGTGGCCCTTGATCACGACCGCCTTTGTTGTTACCGCCAGAGTTGCCGCCATTGTTATTGCTGCTCCCCCACGGGTCGCGGTCCTGTCCGTTATTACCGGGCTGATTCCACGCCATGTTTTAGCTCCATATTCTGTGATTGGGTACTTCAGGCTTTCGCGAAGCATAAATGTAACAGGATATGATCATACGATAAAGTCAATCAGGTCCTGTTCTTGCTTGCAGAGACGACGCCATTCGACGATAGGCATTCGCACCACCACGCCAATGCTGCCGTCCTCTTCGTTCCACTCTTTTTCAATCGCCTGAAGCTGGTAAAAACGGCTGCGAAGACGGCCTGCCCGTGGCGGTAAGCGCAATTCGTAATGCGCGATCTCCCCCGATAAGCGCTCCGTCAACGCCTGATACAGCAACGGAATTCCCTCTCCGCTGGCGGCGGACAGCCACACCCGGATCGGCAGGTTTTCGTCGTTGCGGTCGATACGCGGCACAAAATCGTCCAGCATATCTATTTTGTTCATCACTAACAGTGTAGGGATTTCATCCGAGTCTATCTCCGCCAGCACGGTGTTCACCGCTTCGATGTTCTCATCGACGCGCGGATCTGCGGCATCGATGACGTGCAGCAGCAGAGATGCCTGGCGCGTTTCCTGCAGCGTTGCCTTGAAGGCGGCCACCAGATCGTGCGGCAGGTGCCGGATAAAGCCTACGGTATCCGCCAACACGGTATCTCCTACGTCCGGCACGTCGATGCGCCGCAACGTAGGATCCAAGGTGGCAAATAGCTGGTCCGCCGCATACACCTCGGCAGACGTTATTCGGTTAAACAGGGTGGATTTGCCGGCGTTGGTGTAGCCCACCAGCGATACGGTCGGCACATCGGCGCGGGTCCGCGCGCGTCGGCCTTGTTCACGCTGCTTCTCTACCCGCTCCAGGCGGCGCAGAATCAAGCTGATGCGATCGCGTAACAGGCGACGGTCGGTCTCAAGCTGGGTTTCCCCCGGCCCGCGCAGGCCAATCCCCCCTTTTTGCCGCTCCAGGTGCGTCCAGCCGCGTACCAGACGCGTGGCGATGTGACGCAACTGCGCCAGCTCCACCTGCAGCTTACCTTCATGGGTGCGGGCACGCTGGGCGAAGATGTCTAAAATCAGCCCGGTGCGATCGATCACCCGGCATTCGCACAGGCGCTCGAGGTTTCTTTCCTGCGCCGGGGAAAGGGAATGATCAAACAGGACAACAGACGCGCCGCTGGCTTTCACCGCATCTGCAATTTCTTCGGCCTTTCCTTCGCCGACAAAGTACTTCGGATGCGGGGCTTTGCGGCTACCAGTCACCACTTGCAAAGCTTCGACACCGGCTGAGGAAACCAACGACTCAAACTCGTTGAGGTCTTCCGTATCTTTGTCTTGCGAGAAATAGATATGAACCAGTACGGCCTGCTCACCGGCTTCATAACGGTCAAACAAGCGTGCAACCTCTCAAACGGACACTTACCGTGAGTTTGGGGGACATAAACAGCCCGCGGCTGCTTATGCTCCCCGTCATGGTTGACTTGCAACGCGCTTTATTCAGCGTCATCGCTTTCCTGCTGCGGCTGTTGCTGCGCAGACGGATTGTTGCCATGGTGATAGTTGCTTGAACCGCCGCTCGGGTTGTTGCTGTGATGCGAAACCGGACGTGACGGGACAACGGTAGAGATAGCGTGCTTGTACACCATCTGGCTCACCGTGTTCTTCAACAGGATGACAAACTGGTCAAAAGACTCAATCTGGCCTTGCAGCTTAATACCATTCACCAAATAAATAGAAACCGGAACACGTTCACGACGCAATGCGTTCAGGAACGGATCTTGCAAAGATTGCCCCTTAGCCATTCTATCTTTTCCTTATTTGCTTGTTGTTTGTAACTAAGAACCTGTCGGCTCTAAAATAAACGACGTAAAAAATTTGCGCGCTGAATACTCAGCAATTGTACACAATCACCCAACCTATGCACTAACAACCTGTGTCACCGAGTCCAAAGCCTCTCCCGGCTTTTCACTGTCCAACCAATGGACCGACTCCCAACCCCGTAACCAGGTCATCTGGCGTTTAGCCAACTGACGTGTTGCGCAAATACCACGATAAACCATCTCATCGTAACTAATTTCACCAGACAAGTATGACCACATCTGGCGGTAACCGACACAGCGAATGGAGGGCAAGTCCGTATGCAAATCACCCCGTGCGAAAAGTGCACGCGCTTCCGTCTCAAAACCCGCCGCCAACATTTGATGGTACCGCAGCTCGATGCGTTGATGGATCAACTCACGGCTGGTCGGCGCTATCGCAAATTGGTGAACTTGATACGGTAACGATTCACCCGAAATTTTAGTCAGTTCCGTTAAAGTTTTACCCGAAATAAAAAAAACTTCCAGTGCTCTGGACAGTCTCTGCGGATCATTCGGATGAATTCTCACTGCCGCGACCGGATCGATCGCCTGTAACTGACGGTGCAGCGCCTCCCAGCCCTGCTCCGCCGCTTGCCGTTCGATGCGCTCGCGCACCGCGGGATCGGCGGACGGCAGCGGCGACAATCCTTCCAGCAACGCCTTGAAATACAACATGGTGCCGCCGACCAGCAGCGGAATGCGCCCGGCGGCGGTGATGTCGGCCATCTCCTTCAGCGCGTCGGCGCGGAACTCCGCGGCCGAGTAAGCTTCGGCGGGATCGCGGATATCGATCAGCCGATGCGGCGCCTGCGCCAATTCTTCGGCGCTCGGCTTGGCGGTGCCGATATCCATGCCGCGGTAGATCAGCGCGGAATCGACGCTGATCAGTTCCACCGGCAGGCGTTCGCGCAGCGCGATCGCCAGCGCGGTCTTGCCCGAGGCGGTCGGCCCCATGATGAAAATAGCCGGGGGATGTGGTGTCATTTCAGTGTTAGTCATGCTTGAGGGCCGCCAGTGCGACCTGTAAATCAACGGGTTGTAAAAGTCCGCTCGGTGGCGATTTGACCAGCTGCGGGCAAAGTCGTTCAACGTCGGTCAGCAATTGTATCGCTTGCGAGGTGTTCCACTGTTCATGCTCGCTGCCAAGACGGCGAGCGAGCCAGGTGGCCAGCACCGCGGGCGACATCTCCTGATGTTCGGCCAGATAGCCTAACAGTTCGGGTATCAGTTTTTGTAAATTTTGTTGGCGTAATGGTAAAGGCACTGCGCGCAGCGTCACACGGCCGTGATCCGCCTGCAGATCCAGCCCCATCATCGTCAGCAGCGCCTGATGCCGTGCAATGGCCGCCGCTTCGCTCTTTTCCAACGTCAGCTTGACTGGGATCAGCAGCGGCTGCGGCCGCAGCCCTTCCGTCGGCGGGTTGAGCTGTGCCTGGCGCAGCCAGCGCTCGGCCACCGTCAGATTGAGCAACGCCGGCTGCTGGCGCTGTTCAATCAACGCGTAGCACGGCGGATGAATCATCAGCACCCGGCCAAAACTGTGCGGGCCGCCCGCCAACGGCGTTTCCGCTGCGGCTTTCGCCGGCGGGAACAGCGGCGGCTTACTCGAAACTTCCGACGCCGCATCGGCCTGCGGCTCGGCGACGGGCTGCATCAGTTTACCGTACAGCTCGCCTTCGCGTTTCTGGTAACCGCCGGTCGTTTGCCAACCCGGCTGCGGTGCACGCTCGCGGGCGGTGCCGGCCGGTGGCGGCGTTTCGCGACGCGGCGCAGGCTGAGAAAAATGGTTGCCGCCGGCGGCGACGCGGTTTTCCTGCTGCCAGACCGGCGCGGGCGCTTCGTCAGGCGTTTCCGCCAGCGGCAGCGGCGGCGTCTGACCGGCCTGCTGCAGCACGGTGGTTACCGCCTGGTAGATAAAATCGTGCACCAGCCGCGCCTGATGGAAACGCACCTCGTGCTTGGCGGGATGAACGTTGACGTCCACCTGGTGCGGGTCGACCTCTAGATACAGCACGTAAGCGGGCTGCTGATCGTCCTTCAGCTGATCCTGATAGGCCTGACGAATAGCGTGATTGATCAAGCGATCGCGCATCATGCGGCAGTTGACGTAGCAGTATTGCATTTCACCCAGTTGGCGCGCCCCGGCCGGATCCGCCACCCAGCCGCGGATGCTCAGATCGCCGTGTTGCCAGTCGATGTTCAGCGCATGCTGCAAAAACGCCGGGCCACAGATGCTGCCCAAACGGCGCTCGTGCTGGCTCTCTTCTTTCGCTGCCCGGTATTGACGGATCAGTTTGCCGTTGTGGCTGAGGTTGATCGCCACATCGAAACGCGCCAGCGCGATGCGCCGCACCACTTCATCGATATGGCCGAATTCGGTTTTCTCGGTGCGCATGAACTTGCGGCGCGCCGGGGTGTTGTAAAACAGATCCAGCACTTCCAGCGTGCTGCCGACCGGGTGCGCGGCGGGTTTGACCGTCACCGCCTGCTCGCGCCCTTCGGCATAGGCTTGCCACGCCTCGCTCTGCTCGGCGGTGCGCGACGTCAGGGTCAAACGGGAAACCGAGCTGATACTGGCCAGCGCTTCGCCGCGAAAACCGAGGCTGACGATCGCTTCCAGATCGTCGAGCGTGCTGATTTTACTGGTAGCGTGCCGCGCCAGCGCCAGCGCCAGATCGTCCTTGCCGATGCCGCAGCCGTTGTCGCGAATGCGGATCAGCCTGGCGCCGCCGCGTTCAATATCGATATCGATGCGCGTCGCCCCGGCGTCCAGGCTGTTTTCCACCAGTTCCTTGACGACCGACGCAGGGCGTTCAACCACCTCTCCGGCGGCGATCTGGTTGGCAAGCTGTGGCGGTAACACCTGGATAGGCATGCTGGCTCCTGTAGCGATGGCGCTAGGCCTGCGGAATGGTCAGCGTCCGATCCAGCGGCGCGACGTCCGACTTCAGATTATTGACCCGTTTCAGATCGCCGACGCTGACCCCGTAGCGAGAAGCGATGGAGGAGAGCGTATCCCCGCGGGCCACTTTATGTTTAGACGGCTTCTTGGCCGGCGTTTTCGCCTTGGCGACGGTGGCGACGGCGGCGGTTTTCCCCGCCGGCACCTTCAGGCGTTGCCCGACCCACACGCCGTCTTTCTTCAGTTTGTTCAGATCCCGCAGCGCCGCCATGGTCGTGCCGTAGCTGTCGGCGATGCCGGACAGCGTTTCCGCCCGCTTCACTACGTGGATCTGGGTCTTGCCGCTTACGCTGCGGCTCGCGCCGGCCGAGCTGACGATAGGCTCAGGCTGGCGCACGTCTGGTGTTGAGGTGTTAACCGCCGCTGCGACGTCCAGCGGTCGGTTTTCCACCTTTGGGTCGGCTTGCAACGGATGCGCCAGGAAGTAGCTGCGCAGGCCGTTGTGAATGGCCTTGGCAATCTTCTCCTGATACGCGCTACTGCCCAGCAGCCGCTCCTCCGTGCTATTACTGATAAATCCGGTTTCCACCAGCAGCGATGGAATATCCGGCGAACGCAGTACACCCAGGCTGGCGTGTTCCGGCCGGCGTTTATGCAACGATCCGACGCTCTGCAACTGCTGCAGCACTTTCACCGCCACATCGTAACCGACGCGCTGCGAGTGGCCGAACTGCAGATCCAGCACCGCCTGGCTCAGATAAGGATCGGCCTGGCTGTTGGCCAGCAGATCGCCGGCGCCGCCGAGCAGCTCAGACTGCTTCTCATGCTGTTCGAGCCAGCCGGCCATTTCGCTGTTGGCACGGCGATTGGACAGCACCCAGACGGAGGCCCCGCTGGCGCTGCGGTTTGGCGCGGCGTCGGCATGGATGGAGACCAGCACGTTGGCACCCTGTTTACGCGCAACGTCGGAGCGCCCCATCACCGAGATGAAATAGTCACCGGTACGCGTCAGCACCGGTTTGAACTGCGGATCGGCGTCCAACATCGCCTGCAGGCGACGCGCGATGGCGATGGTGACATTCTTTTCTTTCAGCCCGCTCGGGCCAATGGCGCCCGGATCCTGGCCGCCGTGGCCGGCGTCGATCGCCACCACCACCCGATCGCCGGAACCGGCGGAAACGCGGCTGCTGCGCGGCGTGACCTCTGTGGCGGTGCCTGCGACCACGGTCTGTTTATGGGTAAAGGGATTCGATCCCGTCGGCGTTTTGCGCAGCGGCGGCTCCGGCGCTTCACGCACCACGACCGGCGCCTGACGCGGCGGTGGGTTGACCGCTACCGGCGCAGGCGTTTGCACCGGCGCCTTGCGCACCACCGTATTGGCACTGCCTTCGGCCGTAATGGTGAACACCACGGTATGCACCCCGCCGTTCTGGCGGGTGGCGACGCGGGTTTTGGCGCGCTGGGTCAGATCAAACACCAGGCGCACGCTCTGAGCGTCTTTCGGCGCGCTGGAGCGAATGCTTTTCACCAGGTTTTGCCCGCTGAAATTGAGCGGCAGGCCGCCGACCTTGCCCTTCTGGTTAACGTCCAGCACCACGCGTTCCGGGCCGTGCAACGGGAAAAACGCGTAGTCCGGCGGGCCATTGAAGCTCACCGACACCGTCGCTTCGCGTTGGGCGTTGGACACTTTGATATCGGACAGCGAGGAAGCCGCCAGCGCGTTCAGCGCACCGAGCGGCCCCAGCACGGCGATCAGCATGATGACCGCAAATTTTTTCAACACGTGCGTCATTGCAGCATCATCCCTGTGATCCATGAATACGGTCTAGCAGTTGGCTGCCGTAAGCAGAAATCGCCTCGATCTTCGCCTCTCGCCCCTCGCCCTGATAGCAAAGATGCAGCGCCAGATCCGGCTCCGGCAGCACGCCGGTGCCCTGCTGCGGCCATTCGACCAGGCAGATGGCGTCTTGCGCGAAGTAATCGCGAATGCCCATGAATTCAAGCTCTTCCGGATCGGCCAGGCGATACAGATCGAAGTGATACACCGCCAGCGGCTGCAAGGCATAGGGCTCCACCAGCGTATAGGTCGGGCTTTTGACGTTGCCCTGATGCCCTAACGCCTGCAGGAAACCACGGCTGAAGGTGGTTTTACCGGCGCCCAGGTCGCCGTAGAGATAGATGACGCTGGCGCGATCGCAGGCCTTGGCCAAAGTGGTGCCCAAAGCGACAGTCGCTGCCTCGTCTGGTAGAGGTAAAACGAGTTCTTTCATTCGATAAAGTCTATTTTGCCCACTCAGGGTTAACGAAATGAAGGATGTCCGGCAGTAAATCGGTCGCCAACATGCCTCTTGTTCCTTGTCTTTCCGCTACGCGATCGCCGGCCGCGCCATGTACGACGCAGCCCGCACAGGCGGCATCATACAGCGAGAGCTTTTGCGCCAGCAAACCGCCGATGATGCCCGACAGCACATCGCCCATGCCGCCGGAGGCCATGCCGGCGTTGCCGACGTCGGCAATCGCCATCTGCCCCTGCTCATCGGCGATCAGCGTACCGGCGCCTTTCAGCACCACCACGCCGCCGTAGCGCGCCGTCAGCTTGCGCACGGCAAGTAAGCGATCACTCTCGATGTCGGCAGTGCTGCAGCTCAACAGCCGCGCCGCCTCTCCAGGATGCGGAGTCATCACGCGATTCTGCCGTTTCTCGGGATTTAATGCCAGCAAGTTCAGCGCATCGGCGTCCCACAAGGCCGGTTTATCGCTGGTTTGCAGCACGTTCAAGGCATTTTTGCCCCATTCAGCCTGGCCCAGTCCCGGGCCAATCACCAGCACATCCGCCCATTGCATCGCCTGCCGCAGCGTCGCCTCGTCCAGCGCCTGCGCCATCAGCTCCGGCCGGGCCGCCAGCAGCGGTGCGACGTGATCCATGTGAGTAAGCACTCGCACCAATCCCGCCCCGCTGCGTAGCGCCGCCTCCGCCGCCATGCGAATGGCGCCGCCGAACCCGTGGTCGCCGCCCACCAACAGCAGGCGGCCATGCTCGCCCTTATGGGCGCAGGGACGGCGCGGATGCAGCCAGCGCGGCAATATCTCGGCGGTAAGCCGCTGAATCTGCTCCGGTTGCTTCGCCAACCAACCCGATAAGCCTAGCGCATTCTGATGAAGTTGCCCGACCCAGTCGCGCGCCTGGCCGGTCAGCAACCCCGGTTTGAGGCCGATGAACGTGACGGTGTGCGCGGCACGCACGACCGCGCCCGGCGCTGCGCCACTTTCCGCCAGCAGGCCGGACGGGATATCGAGCGCCACCACCGGCGCCGCATGGCGGTTGGCGGCCTCGATCAGCGCGTCGTAAGGCGCACGCGGCGCGCTGCCCAGGCCAGTGCCTAACAGGCCGTCAATGATGAGAGAGACGGACGCCGGCCAGCGGCTGTTTGCCGGCAGAATATCACCGCCGGCGGCCAACCAGGCCTGACGGGCCGCCGCGGCTTCCGGCGGCAAAGGCCGTACGCCTTCGCAGGCGATCAGCGTCACCTGTACGCCCGCCGCCTTCGCCAGGCGCGCCACCACATAGCCGTCGCCGCCGTTGTTGCCGTGGCCGCACAGCACCAGCCAGTGGTCGCGGGAGGGGTACGCGTTGCGCGCCAATACGTAGGCCGCCTGACCGGCGCGCTGCATCAAATCGTAAAGAGAAATACCGAGCGAGGCCGCCGCGGCGGGTTCCGAGCGACGGATCCAATCCGCAGGCCAGACAGAGTGTGGTAAACTGTCAGCGTATGCTTTTTCACTGTGGCCCGTCATGACGCACCCCCTCGATCTCCATCAACTCGCCCAACATATCAAGCAATGGGGGCAATCGCTAGGATTCCAACAGGTTGGCATCTGCGATACCGATCTGAGCCTTGAAGAGCCGAAGCTGCAGGCCTGGCTCGACAAACAGTACCACGGCGAAATGGCATGGATGGCGCGCCACGGCATGCTGCGCGCACGCCCTCACGAACTGTTGCCGGGCACGCTGCGAGTGATCAGCGTACGCATGAACTACCTGCCGGCCAAGGCGGCGTTTGCCAGCACTTTGCAGAACCCGCAACTGGGCTACGTCAGCCGCTATGCGCTGGGGCGCGACTATCACAAACTGTTGCGCCAGCGTCTGAAAAAGCTGGGCGATCAGATCCAGGCCTATTGCGGCGAGTTAAATTTTCGCCCCTTTGTCGATTCTGCGCCGGTGATGGAACGCGCGCTGGCCGCCAAAGCGGGCATCGGTTGGGTTGGTAAACACTCACTAATTCTCAACCGTGAAGCCGGGTCGTGGTTTTTCCTCGGCGAACTGCTGATCGACCTGCCGCTGCCGGTCGATCAGCCGCAGGAAGAACAGTGTGGCCGCTGCGTCGCCTGTATCACCACCTGCCCGACCGGCGCCATCGTCGCCCCCTATACCGTCGACGCCCGGCGCTGTATCTCCTACCTGACCATCGAGCTGGAAGGCGCGATCCCGGAGGAGTTCCGCCCGCTGCTCGGCAACCGCATCTATGGCTGCGACGACTGCCAGCTGATTTGCCCGTGGAACCGCTTTTCACAGCTCACCGACGAAGACGATTTCAGCCCGCGCGCCACGCTGCATGCGCCGCAGCTGATCGATCTGTTCAACTGGACGGAAGAAAAGTTCCTGCGCATCACCGAAGGCTCGGCGATACGCCGCATCGGCCACCTGCGCTGGCTGCGCAATATCGCCGTGGCGCTGGGCAATGCGCCCTACGAGGACAGCGTCGTGCTCGCACTGCGCACGCGCCTGGGCCAGGACGCCATGCTGGACGAACATATCCACTGGGCGCTGGCGCAACAGCTCGACCGCCGCGAAGCGCAGGGCGTCGAGGTGCAGACGGCGCAGAAAAAACGGCTGATACGGGCTGTGGAAAAAGGTTTGCCGAGGGACGCCTGACGGCGTGCGCCGCGCGGCCATCTCACCGGATGTCTCACTCTGTGGATTTGTGCATAAAAATAAAAACACGTTGTCTTTCAACTGCAACAAAAAGAGCAAGTGATCGGCATAACGTTTTGGGATAAATAAATAAACTTATAAATCAGATAGATAAATATTTAATTTGTATGACGTTGATTTTTCAGGCAGGCGAGTTTATGTGCAGAGGCTGTGGATAACTCTGTTCACAACATTTTTACGAGGCGTGTAAAAGGGACAAAAACCCGCGCCGGATAAGGCGTTGGATTTGAGTTTGAAACGAAGAGAAAATTGGAGCGGGAAACGAGACTCGAACTCGCGACCCCGACCTTGGCAAGGTCGTGCTCTACCAACTGAGCTATTCCCGCATTGAGATGCTTTTGGCATCCGGTCACCAAACACTGACGTGACCTTTGAATTTTTGGAGCGGGAAACGAGGCTCGAACTCGCGACCTCAACCTTGGCAAGGTTGCGCTCTACCAACTGAGCTATTCCCGCGTCGCATAGGTACTGCTTGATACTGCTTTATTTATTCATCATGCCGCATCGCGACATTGTTGAATTTGGAGCGGGAAACGAGACTCGAACTCGCGACCCCGACCTTGGCAAGGTCGTGCTCTACCAACTGAGCTATTCCCGCCCGGCGTATCGATGGTGGAACGTTACGAAATTCTTCATCGGTACGGGGTGCGCATTATACGAGAAATCCTTTTTGCCGCAAGCCCCTGAAAGCAAAAAAACGCGATTTTTGTTTGATTGCCGATTAAAGCGCCAGATTGGCGAATTAAGCGGCTAAAACCGGCGTTTTTTCCCCAGAGGGGCCGCCATCGCCTTAAAGCTGAATGAAATGTTCGCGGTAATAAGCCAGTTCGGCCACCGATTCGCGGATGTCGTCCAGCGCCTGATGGGTGCCCTGCTTCTTAAAACCGGCGAGAATTTCCGGCTTCCAGCGGCGCGCCAACTCCTTCAGCGTGCTGACGTCCAGGTAGCGGTAATGGAAGTAAGCCTCCAGCTCCGGCATGTAGCGGAACAGGAAACGGCGGTCCTGGCCCACGCTGTTGCCGCAGATTGGCGATTTGCCGGCCGGCACCCACTGCTGCAGGAAGGCTATCGTTTCCAGCTCGGCGGCGCGATCGTCCTGGCGGCTGGCTTTCACCCGTTCCACCAGCCCGCTGCCGGTATGGGTGCGCACGTTCCACTCGTCCATCAAGGCCAACTGCTCGTCGGATTGGTGCACGGCGATCACCGGCCCTTCCGCCAGGATGTTCAGGTTGGCGTCGGTGACCAGCGTGGCGATCTCGATAATGCGGTCACGCTCGGGATCCAGCCCGGTCATCTCCAAATCGATCCAAATCAGGTTATTTTCGTTTCCTGTCATGATGTTTCCTGCCTAAAAGCCGAGAGAAAAACGCTGTGCGGACGAGACGACGGGCGCCGCCGCTGGCGACGCGCCGCAGCCGGCGGCTAACAACGGTTATTTAATATAAAATAGCGTGTATCATAGTCTTTTTGGTCGCCCTGGGCGACATATACCCTGACGGGTTCAAGGCTGCGCTCGGGGCAAGTCCCCCGCCGCAGCTGTGCGTATACGTAAAGGTATAAAACCGATTCAAGTGAGGCGCAGTGAGTAAGAACAAACTGTCCAAAGGCCAGCAACGCCGCGTGCAGGCGAACCATCAGCGCCGTCTGAAGCGCGCTGATAACAAACCGGAACCGGATGATTCCCAGCTGGGCGAGCCGCAGGAAGGCGTCGTTATCAGCCGTTTCGGCATGCACGCCGACGTTGAGGCGCCGGATGGCACTCAGCACCGCTGCAACATCCGCCGCACGCTGCGTTCGCTGGTCACCGGCGATCGCGTGGTGTGGCGCCCCGGCCTGGGCACCCATGAAGGGGTAAAAGGCATCGTGGAAGCGGTGCACGAGCGCACCTCGGTGCTGACGCGCCCGGATTTCTACGACGGCGTGAAGCCGATCGCCGCCAATATCAATCAGATCGTCATCGTGTCGGCGATCCTGCCCGAGCTGTCGCTGAACATCATCGACCGTTATCTGGTGGCCTGCGAAACGCTCGAAGTCGAGCCGCTGATCGTGCTCAACAAAATTGACCTGCTGGACGCCGAAGCGCGCAAGCTGGTCGACGGCATGATGGATATCTATCGCAAGATTGGCTACCGGGTGTTGGAAGTTTCCAGCCAGACGCGGGAAGGCATGGCGGAATTCGAACAGGCGCTGGCGGGGCGCATCAGCATCTTCGCCGGCCAGTCGGGGGTCGGCAAGTCCAGCCTGCTGAATGCGCTGCTGCCGCCGTCCGAAGAGCAAATTCTGGTAAATCAGGTTTCCGACGTTTCGGGCCTCGGGCAACATACCACCACCGCCGCGCGGCTGTACCATTTCCAGCACGGCGGCGACGTGATCGACTCCCCGGGGGTGCGCGAGTTTGGCCTGTGGCATCTGGAGCCGGAACAAATCACCCGCGGATTTGTCGAATTCCGTGATTATTTAGGCGGTTGCAAATTCCGCGACTGCCGCCACGATACCGATCCCGGCTGCGCCATCCGCGCGGCGATGGAGAAAGGCGATATCGCGGAAGAGCGTTTCGACAACTATCACCGCATTCTGGAAAGCATGGCGCAGGTGAAGGTTCGCAAGAACTTCACGGACGCCGCAGACTGACACTGACGGGCGGGCATTGACGACGGCGGAGCCCTCGTTACAATGCGCGCCCTTTACCCTGATTCACGAGGTTAACGTGCTGGATAGCATCAAGATTAAATTGCAATATTGGTTGCCGAAGCTGGCGCTGACCCGCCTGGCAGGCTGGGGCGCCGACAAACGGGCCGGCTGGCTGACCCAACTGGTGGTCAAGGCCTTCGCCCGCTTCTACCGCGTAGACATGCAGGAAGCGCAAAATCCGGACCTGGCGTCTTACGCCACCTTCAACGACTTCTTCGTGCGCCCGCTGCGCGACGGCGCGCGCCCGATCGTCGCCGACGCCAACTGGCTGGCGCTGCCTGCCGATGGCGCCATCAGCCAGCTCGGCCCGATCCGCGACGATCAAATCTTCCAGGCCAAAGGCCACCACTACAGCCTGGAAGCGCTGCTGGCCGGCAACTACCTGCTGGCCGAGCCGTTCCGCAACGGCCTGTTCGCCACCACCTATCTGGCGCCGCGCGACTACCACCGCGTGCACATGCCGTGCGCCGGCGTGCTGCGCGAGATGATCTATGTGCCGGGCGATCTGTTCTCGGTCAACCCGCTCACCGCCGCCAACGTGCCTAACCTGTTCGCGCGCAACGAGCGCGTGATCTGCGTGTTCGACACCGACATCGGGCCAATGGTGCAAATCCTGGTCGGCGCCACCATCGTCGGCAGCATCGAGACCGTCTGGGCCGGCACCGTCACGCCGCCGCGCGAAGGCATCATCAAACGCTGGACCTACCCGGCCGCCGGTGAAGAAGGCGCCATCGCGCTGGAAAAAGGCGCCGAGATGGGCCGCTTCAAACTCGGCTCCACGGTGATCAACCTGTTTACCGCAGGCAGCGTGCAGTTCGCGCCGCAGCTGCATAACGGCACCGTCACCCGCATGGGTGAGGCCTTCGCCGAAATCCCGGCCGCCGCTGAAACACCACAGACCCCGCTCTAAAGGAATCGACGCCGTGCGCCTGATCATCACGCTTTTGCTCGGTTGCCTGCTGTGGCAACCGGCGCTGGCCGCCCCCGTGCCGACCGAGAACCAGCTCAAACAGGAGCTGAAGCAGGCGGAAAACAGCAAAAACGCGCCAAATCAGGCGGAGACCACCGAGGCGCTGCAAAGCGCCCTCAACTGGCTGACGGAGCGTAAAGAGTCGCAGACTCGCTCTGAACAGTATCAGAAGGTGATCGACGATTTCCCGAAGATGACGCAGGAACTGCGCCGTCAGCTGGTGCTGGAAAGCAACAAGATCCTGCCGAACGGCGACGATCTGCCGGCCGCCGAGCTGGAACAGCAGATCCTGCAAACCAGCAGCCTGCTGCTGGAACAGGCGCGCCTGCTGCAACAAGAGCAGGATCGCACGCGGGAAATCAGCGATTCCCTCGGCCAGCTGCCGCAGCAGCAGACCGACGCCCGCCGCGCGCTGACCGAAGTGCAGCGCCGTCTGCAGGCGCAGCCCGCCAACCCGACCACCCCGTACGCGCAGGCCGCCCTGGCCCTGCTGCAGACCGAAGCCGCGGCGCGCAAAGCCAAAGTGGACGAGCTGGAGCTGGCGCAGCTGTCGGCCAACAACCGTCAGGAGCTGGCGCGCATGCGCGCCGAGGTCTATAAAAAGCGCCACGAGAAAATAGACGTTCAGCTGCAGGCGCTGCGCAACAACCTCAACGCCCAGCGCCAACGCGAAGCGGAACTGGCGCTGGAAAAAACCGAGCAGCTGGCCGAGCAGAACGGCGACTTGCCAAAAAGCATCAGCCAACAGCTGCAGATCAACCGCGAACTGTCCGCCGCGCTGAACAGCCAGGCGCAGCGCATGGATCTGATTTCGTCGCAGCAGCGGCAGGCGGCGGCGCAGACGCTGCAGGTGCGCCAGGCGCTGAGTACTATCATCGAACAGGCCCAGTGGCTCGGCTCGTCGTCGGCGCTGGGGGAAACCCTGCGCGCCCAGGTGGCGACGCTGCCGGAGATGCCCAAGCCGCAACAGCTGGACGGCGACATGGCCCAGCTGCGCGTGCAGCGCCTGCAGTTTGAAAACCAGCTGGAAAAACTGTCGCAACGCGAATTCAAACGCGACGACGGCAGCGCGCTGACCAACCAGGAGCAGCGCATCGTCGATGCCCAGCTGCGCACCCAGCGCGAGCTGCTGAACTCGCTGCTGTCCGGTTGCGACACCCAAATCCTCGAGCTGACCAAGCTGAAGGTGGCCAACACCCAACTGATCGAAGCGTTGAACGAAATTCGCGACGCCACCCACCGCTATCTGTTCTGGGTGCCGGACGTCAATCCGATCAACTTCTCTTATCCGCTCAACGTGGCGCACGATCTGACGCGCGTCCTGTCGCTGGACACGCTGTCACAGCTCGGCGGCGCTTTCATGATGATGGTGACCAGCCGCGAAACGCTGATCCCGATCTTCGGCGCCCTGCTGCTGGTGATTTTCAGCATCAGTTCGCGCAAGCACTATCACGCCTTCCTCGAGCGCGCCAGCAGCCGCGTCGGCAAGGTGACGCAGGACGAATTCTTCCTGACGGTGCGCACCGTGTTCTGGTCGATTCTGGTGGCGATGCCGCTGCCGGTGCTGTGGGCCGCGCTCGGCTACGGCCTGCAGAGCGCCTGGAACTACCCGGTGGCGGAAGCGATCGGCAAAGGGGTGACCGCCACGCTGCCGATCCTGTGGATCTGCATGATCTGCGCCGCTTTCGCCCATCCGCAGGGGTTGTTCATCGTGCACTTCCGCTGGCCGGCGAAGCAGGTTTCGCGCGCCATGCGTTACTATAAGATGTCGATCTGGCTGATCGTGCCGCTGATCATGGCGCTGATCACCTTCGATAGCCTGAAAGAGCGCGAATTCGCCAACACCCTGGGGCGGCTGTGCTTCATCCTGCTGTGTCTGGCGCTGGCGCTGGTCACCCACAGCCTGAAGCGCGCCGGCATCCCGCTGTATCTGGATAAAAACGGCTCCGGCGACAACATGCTCAACAGCGCCTTCTGGGGGCTGCTGCTGTCGGCGCCGCTGCTGGCGGCGCTGGCCTCGACCGTCGGTTACCTCACCACCGCGCAGGCGCTGTTGGCGCGCCTGGAAACCTCGGTGGCGATCTGGTTCCTGCTGCTGGTTGTCTACCACATCATCCGCCGTTGGATGCTGATCCAGCGGCGACGCATCGCCTTCGATCGCGCCAAACAGCGCCGTGCCGACATCCTGGCCCAGCGCGCCCGCGGCGAAGACGAAACTTCGCACACCCCGAACAGCACCGAAGGATCCATCGATCCGGACGATTCGGACTTCGATCTGGACACCATCAGCGCCCAGTCGCTGCGGCTGGTGCGTTCGATCCTGACGCTGATCGCGCTGGTGTCGGTGATCGTGCTGTGGTCGGAGATCCACTCCGCGTTCGCTTTCCTGGAAAACATCTCGCTGTGGGATGTGACCTCGACGGTGAACGGCGTGGAGACCGCCCATCCGATCACCCTCGGCGCGGTCCTGATTGCCATTCTGGTGTTGATCATCACCATGCAGCTGGTGCGCAACCTGCCGGCACTGCTGGAGCTGGCGGTGCTGCAGCACCTGGATCTGACGCCGGGCACCGGCTACGCCATCACCACCATCACCAAGTACCTGCTGCTGGTGTTCGGCGCGGTGCTCAGCTTCGCCTGGATCGGCATCGAGTGGTCGAAACTGCAGTGGGTGGTTACCGCACTCAGCCTGGGGTTGGGCTTCGGCATGCAGGAGATCTTCTCCAACTTCATCTCCGGCCTGATCATCCTGTTCGAGAAACCGATCCGCATCGGCGATACCGTGACGATCCGCAACCTGACCGGCACCGTCACCAAGATCAACACCCGCGCCACCACCATTTCGGATTGGGACCGCAAAGAGATCATCGTGCCGAACAAAGCCTTCATCACCGAACAGTTCGTCAACTGGTCGCTGTCGGATAACCTGACCCGTGTGGTGCTGACCGTGCCGGCACCGGGCGAAGCCAACAGCGAAGAGGTGACCAAGATCCTGATGAACGCCGCCGAACGCTGCTCGCTGGTGCTGGATAACCCGGCGCCGGAGGTTTACCTGGTCGATCTGCAGCAAGGTATCCAGATCTTCGAGATGCGTATTTACGCCGCCGAGATGGGCCACCGCATGCCGCTGCGCCACGAGATCCACCAGCTGATCCTGGCGGGCTACCGCGAGCACGGCATCACGCTGCCGTACCCGCCGTTCCAGGTGCGCACCGAGACGCTGTCGCGGCTGACCAACAACGGCCGTACGCCGCCGTCTACGCCGGCGCCGAACACCAAGCGCGACGCCGGGGGCCTGTAAGCGGTTCTCGCGATAAAAAAAGGGCCGGCAAATGCCGGTAATGCTTGTCAGTTAAGCTTTTGAGGAAGCCGCAACGTATAACGTTGCGGCTTCTTTTTTACTGCTCGCGGGTAATGCCTTTGCCGTCGAGAAGGAAGTACGAAGCTCCCCGCCATTGCCAGGATATCATTCATTATCTTCGGGACTTTCCCAGGGGCAACTGCCGGAAGCAGGCTCAG
>NZ_JBQZFT010000003.1:0-650048 GCF_052692115.1 Serratia sp. TSA_105.2 | reverse complement strand
GCGGTTTCAGGTGAGACAGGCAGGGACGCCTGTCGCAACCGGCCTCAATGCGGTATGGCGGAGGGAGGGGAGTTGGCAAAGCCAACCGTCTGATAGGGCAAAGGCGCGGGTTGCCAGGGGCCGCGCCTTCGGCCCCTGGCTCGGTCGAGGTGCAGGAGCCTCATGATGCACCTCTCATTTATCGACCGAAAACGTCACGAGTACTTCAAAAAACGCTAACTGACAAGCATTACAGGCGAATGATGTGGGTTTTTGCCATCCCATGACACCGGGCAATATCGTTCAAACTGTCGTCAATTTCATTGGATAACCGAATCGGCAAGCTGCGCATAGTCCACCTCCTGTGGCCGTTGATTCACAGGGGGAAAGTCTACTGGAAGGGCAAATATCGTTCAATTAGTGAACTGCGTAACGCCTCGCACAATCCGCATGCAACGCTAATGTGGTTTGCGCCCCATCGCGCTGAGGAAGCGCTGCTGCAGGCGCAATAGCTCCTCCAGCTCCAGCAGGCGGTAGTCGATGCCGAAACGCGGCGCCACCTCGCCTATGATGCGGCTCAGCGCCGGGTAATGGCGGTGGCTCCAGTGCGGGAACAGATGATGCGTCAAATGCAGGTTCGCCCCGCCGAGCCAGTATCCCAGCCAGCGCGGCCGGGTCAGCCAGTCGAAGGTGGTGGCGAACACGTGGTGATACCAGCCGTGCGGCATCGCGCCCTGCGCCGGCGCCTGGTAAAAATTGGCCTTGGCCCAGTGGGTGCCGATGATCAACATCACGAACAGCAAGGAAGAAAGCATCTGGCTCAGCAAATAGACCAGCAGGATTTGCCCGATGCCGATGGCCGGCGGCAGCAGCCAGCACGGGATCGCCAGCGCCAGCAGCAGGTGTGCCGCCTTGCCCGCCAGAAACCCGCACCAGCCGCGCACGCCCTGCTGCGCCATGCGCGCCGCCACGCGGGTGCGGCCCGCCCGGTCCAGCCAGTCGAACAGCCAGATGTAGTACGGGAACGTCAGCGCCGCCACCAGCGGCCAATAGTAACGCTGGGCGCGCATAAAGGGTCGCCAGCGCTGGAACGGCGTTTGCCGCAGCACGCCGTTGGCGTCGATGTCGGGGTCGTAATGTTCGATATTGTTATGAGCATGGTGAAACAGCACGTGGCGCACGCGCCAGCAGTCGGGATCCAGCCCCAGCGGGACGCTCACCAGGGCGTTCAGCCAGCGGTTGGCCCAGGGCCGACGGAAAAACGCGTTATGCGAGGCGTCGTGCACCACGTTCACCGTCAGGAACATGCCGATAAAGATAAAACCGAAGTAGCAAGCGAAAAACGCCCAGCCGTTTTGCTGCTGCAGGCTCAACCCGTAACACAGGCCGCACAGCGATAACAGCAACGCCACCTTCGCCAGCATGCCGCCGTCGGCGAAGCGGTGATCGCCGTTGGCCGTCAAATAATGCTGGGCGGCCTGCATCAGCGCACGATGTAGCCCACTATCGTCACGCCGGTAGGCTAACGGACGCAGCGGCTTCATGGCTGCCCCATCCAGCGTAAGAAGCGCTGTTGCTGTGCCAGCAGTTCGCGATAGCCGATGCAGCGGTACGCCATGCCGTGCCGATGCGCCACTTCCGCCACTGCGGCGGCCAGCGCCGGGTAGTGGCGGTGATTCCAGCCGGGAAACAGGTGATGGGTCAGGTGATAGTTCAGCCCGCCGGTCAGGTGCTCCAGCCAGCGCGGCTCGGGCTGCCAGTCGCAGGCGGTGGCGAAATTGTGCCGGTACCAACCGTGCGGCATGTTGTCCCCCGCCGGTGCCGGGTAAAACTCGGCCTGCGCCCAGTGGGTGCCCAGCAGCAGGAACACCACCAGCAGCGAGGCAAACATCTGGCTGAGCGCGTAAGCCAACAGCACCCAGCCCCAACCGATGCCGTGCAGGTGGCACAGGATCAGCGGCACCACCAGCACCAGCGCCACATGGAGCAACTTGCACAGCACGAACAGCGCCCAACCGCCGAGCCCCGCCAGCACGCGTTTTTCCCGCAGCGGCGTTTTATCGAGCCGATCGGACCAATCGAAAATCCACGCAATGTAGGGAAGCGAGAGCGCGGCGATCAGCGGCCAGTACAGATGCTGATAGCGCATATGCGGCCGCCAGCGCTGGAACGGCGTCTGGCGGAAAAAGCCGTTCTCTTCGGTATCCAGATCGTAGTGCTCGACGTTGGCGTAAACGTGGTGGTAATCCACGTGCCGCGTGCGCCAGTAATCCGGATCGACACCCAACGGCAGCGTCACCAACCGCCCCACCAGGCGATTGGCCCAGGGCACGCGCAAGAAGGCGTTATGCGAAGCATCGTGGTTGACATTGACGTTGAGCAGCATGCCCATGGCCACGAACAGGAAATAGCAGAGGAAAAACGCCCAGGGCTGATGCTGCATCAGGCTCAGGGCATAAAACCCGACGCACAGCGCCAGCAACAGCGCGGCCTTGGCCAGCCGCGCGGTATCGGCATAGCGATGATCGCCCGCCAGGCAGGCGTGCGCCGCGCGCTTGAGATCGCGGTGAAACGCCTGCTCGCCATCGGTGGGGAAACGCAGCGGCGGTAATGAGTCAGCCATGCGGTTCCTCCACGGCGGCCGGTGCGGCCACTCGCCCCCAGCCCAGCGCCACGCACAGGGCATGCAGCGCCACGGCGGCCATGGCGATATGCCAATAGCGCTGCGGCCAGCCAAGATAGCCGATAAACAGCAGCGGCATGCCCAGCGCGATCAGCAGCCAGACGGCGCTCGCCCACGGCCGCCCTTCCGTCATGCCGCCCAGCGCCACCGAGCCCAACGCCAGCAGCACCAGCAGCGCCATTTGCGGCCAGCTGATGTCGCCGTAACCGTAACCGTATTGGTAGACGTAACCGACCACCAGCGAGAACAGCAGCATGGCGCCACTGAAGACGCTGAACGCCGAACGGCGGTCGCGCGGCCGGCCCGGCGCCGGGCGCCATGTCAGGCGCAAATAGCGCAGGAACGGCAGATTGCTCGCCCAAAATGGATTGGCGGACGGCCGATCGCCGCTGACGCCGTAGCTGAACGGCGTGGTCGGTAACGCCGGACAGAACGTGCCGAACAGTTTGTCCCAGAAGATAAAGCTGCCGCCGAAGTTCTTATTGGAATACGCCATGTCCTTGACGTGGTGCACCCGGTGGTGCGCCGGCGTGACCAGGATTTTTTCCAGCACGCCGAGCTTCGGCGTCAGCGCATTGTGGTTAAACAGCTGAATGCTGTAGTGAAAAATCGACACCGTGACGAACACAGACAGCGGCACGCCCGCCAGCGCCAGCAGCAAAAAGAACGGGATCGACGTCAGCGACGAATACCAGGAGTTGCGCACCCCCAGCGACAGATTGAAGTGCTCGCCCTGATGGTGCACCACGTGTACCGCCCACAGCACACGAAAGCGGTGGTGCAGGCGGTGCAGCCAGTAGAAACCGAAGTCCCACGCCAGCAGGGCGAACAGCCACATCAGCAGCGGCGGCCAGGCGTCCAGCAGCCCCAGGCTGAAATGCGCGGCCACGTAGCCGTAGCAGGTGATCTCCAGCCCGCGGAACAGCCACAGCATGATATGGCCGGAGTTCAGATTGAACACCAGATCGTGCCAGTTGACCGGCTCACGACGCCCCCACTGCAGCGCCACCGCCTCGGCCACCACGATGAACAGCATGAACACTATCGGCAACGCCAGATCGCTCATCCCATTTCTCCTTTAACTACGCGCCTGCGCAGAGTCTTGATGCGCAGGGCCAGCCCGCCGGCGCACAGCGCCAGCAAGGCGCCACCTGCCAAATCGACAAACAAATGGCGACGCAGCTGCAGAATGGAGAACGCGATCGCCACACCCCACAGCATCCACAGCGCCGTCCGTATTTTGCGCTCGCCGTCGCTCAGCGCCCACACCGCCAGCACCGTCAGCGCCATGTGCAACGAAGGCAGGCAGTTCTGCGGCGAATCCACCTGCGTTAACGCCGCCAACAGCTGCGCGCTGATCCCAACGCCATCGTTCTGCGGATAGGCCATGGTGGTCGGCCACAGCAGGTAAACGGCCCCGGCGCCCAGCGCCGTCAGCTGCATCGCCAGCGTCAGCCATTTGATTCGCCGCAGCGGCGCCAGCAAATAGCCCGCCGGGACGATGAGGAAGAACGACAGGTAGAGCCAAATGGCCGCCGGGTTGAACGGGATCGCCCGGTCAAGCGCCGACGGCGGCAACAGGGTTCCCGCCCCCTGCAGGCGATCGGTCAGGCTATACACCACCCCGACCGTCCCCCAGCCGAGCAACATGTGCCCTAACCTGAACAGCGTATTTTTCATGCTTCCTCCGCCTGGCGCACGATGCGCCGCCGCTTGCGATCGAACTGCGGCAAAACCGCCTGCGCCGTCAACCGCCATTCGAGCCGATCGGTGGCGATGCCCTGGCGAGCGAACAGCGCGATCAGCTGCGCCTGGCAGTGCGCCAACGCCGCCGGGCTGCAATCGGCGATCAGCTCCAGCCGGTGCTCGCCGCGCTGGATCAGGCGGTAATCGCTGGTCAGCGGCAACGCATTGGCGATCGTCCGGCTGCAGGCATCGGCGAATACCACCTGCGGTTGCCGCTGCGCATCGGGCAACATCAGCTGATCGTCGCGCCGCCCTTCGATACGCGCGATCGCCCGCGTCGGCTGCCCGCACGGGCAGGGTTCCTTGCGCAGCACCAGCACATCGTCCAGCCGATAACGCACGATCGGCTGCGTGCTGCGGGTGAAGTCAGTGATCAACGGCGTGAAACGCTGCTCGTCGATCCACTGCGGTTCGATATGCAAAAACTCTTCGTTCAGATGCAGCGTGCCGTGCGCGCAAGTCGCGGCCAGGAACCCCTCGGTAGCCTGATACACTTCACCAACCGCCGGAAACACCTGCATCAGCAGGCGGCGATCCTGTTCTTCCAACACCTCGGCGACCGAAATCACTTTTTTGACCGGCAGCGTCACCTGCCCGGCCAGCACCGCCAGCGCCAGGGCGCGCAGCACCTGCGCCGGGGCCACGATGATGCTGGGCGCCTGCCGTTCCAGCGCGGGCAGATGCTCGCTGAACGGCGCCAGTAAATCGTAAAACGCCAGGCTCAGCCAACGGTTGTTTACGCTGTGATAGAGGTTATTGTCCGCCCGCAGAAACAGGGCGACACGCTCACCGGCCAGCAGCCCGTCCGGCAGCATCTTCGCCAGCATGCCGCCGGCCCACACCTGCTGTTCGTGCGGGCTGACGACAAACACGCCGCGCTGCCCGGAAGTGCCGGACGACAACCCGACGCTGTAGCGGCCGATCTTCGGCGTGAAATCGCGATCCGCCTCGCTGCGCTGCGCGCAGGCCAGCACCGCCTCCCGGCTCAGGCCAGCGGTATTCATCCGGTCGAACTGCGCCATCATCAGCGCCTTGTCCATCTGCGGCCATTCGGCGAACGGCCGGCGGCTGAACCGCTGAAAATAGGGGCTCTGGCTCAGCACCCGACGGGCAAAGCCCGCGAGCTGCCGGGCCTGATGCGCCTCCAGCGCCGCACGATCGCCAAAGCGCAGGCGCCGGGCGCGGAAATAGTGCCACAGGGTCATGAAGGGGATCACAGGTCCCCCTCGTGGCACAGCAAAATGTTGACCTGCCCGCCCGCCCACAGCTGGTTGAGCCGCTCCAGCGTGCGGGTGTACGCCGCCGCGTCGTCCATCACCAGATTGGCCAGGCGCGAAGGCCCGCGCAGCGTCTGGTAACTCTGCGGCGACCAGGCGGCGTCGCTGGCCAACAGCGTCCAGCCGGCGTCGGTGAGGATAAAGGCGCCGATATGGCCGGCCGCATGTCCCGGCAGCGGCACCAGCACGATCTGCCCTTCACTGCCCGGCAGCGCGTAACCGCGATCGAACGGCGCCAGCAGCGCGGGCAACGCCACCGAGGGAAAAGCTTCCATAAACTGCAGGCGGCTCTCGAAATCCGCCGGGATCAGACCGGGAATAAAGGCGCGCTTGAGCGCCGCGAAACCACGCAGCCCGCGGGTTTGCTGCCAGCCTTCGCCGGAGCAAATAAAATCGAGGTGGCTGAAATCCTGCAGCCCGGCGATGTGATCCGCGTGAAAGTGCGAGACGATCAGCGCCTGGATGTCGCCTTCGGCGTAACCGGCTTCGCGCAGCTGATGCGCCAACGACTCGGCGGGATCGAAGTAGACCGGCGTCATGCGGCGGTAAAGGCTGAACAGCCCCGACTGCGTGTGCTGCTGAAAATAAGGCGCGTAGCCGGTATCCCACAGCCAGCGGCGCTGCCCCACCTCCAGCAGATAGGCGCGCGCCGGGAATTTACACACCCGGAACCCGGCGCCGCGCAGCGCCATGCAGCCGATATGCGTGCAATAGCCCACTTCAAAAACGGTAACCTTAGCCATGCGGTATGCCTCCTTGCCGCCGCAGCCACTCGCCGGTCAGGCGGATCCCCTCCTCCATCGAGTAACGCGGCCGATAGCCCAGCTCTTCGATCGCGCGGGTCTGGCTCAGGGTCATGTCGAAATGCACCGCCGCCACGCTGTAGCGCGTCAGCAGCGGTTCCTTGCCGCTCAGGCTTGCCCACAGCTCCATGCCGCCGGCCAGCGCCTGCAGCAGCGGATACGGCACGGCCTGCAGCCGGTAACGCAGCCCCAGTTCCTGGCGCAGCAGCGCATCCAGCATCTCCGCCAGCCGCTGCGGTTGGTGGTTGGTAATGTTGTACACGGCGCCGGACGACAATCCGCGCTGCCGGCTGGCCAGTTCCATGGCGTGCACCACGTTGGGAGCAAAGGTCAGATCCAGCAACGCCTGCCCGCCGCCGGGCAGCCGCAGCACGCCGCGATCGCGTTCGAGCTGTTGCAACAGCCGCGGCACGATCACCCGATCGTGCGAGCCAAACAGGCCGCGCGGCCGCAGAATAATATAGGTGGTTTGAGGGTAGATCTTCGCCTGCGCCAACAGCCGCTGCTCGGCGGCGTGCTTGCTGGCGGCATAGTGGTTGGCGAAGCGCCGGGCGCGATAACCCTCATCAAGATCGTAATGCGGCTGAAAATCGAAGTAGATTGCCGGCGTGGAGATATGCACGAAGCGCCGCACGCCGCAGCGCCCGGCCGCCTCCGCCAGCTTGTCCGTCGCTGCGGCGTTGATGCGGTGAAATTCCACTTTGCTGCCCCAGGGCGAAGACTTGGCCGCACAGTGCCATACCCACTCGCAGTCGGTCACCAGCTCCCGGCACTGCTGCGGCGTAGCCTGCGCCAGATCGAGCGAGTAAAACTCGGCGCCCAGCTGACGCAACGCTTCGCCGGCCCGCTCATCGCGGCCGGTGGCGCGCACCTGATGCCCGGCCTCCAGCAACCACTCCGCCGCGTTGCGCCCCAGCCCGCTGGTCGCGCCGGTCACCAACACCCTCATGGCAGCAACACCATGCCGGCCAGCGCCAGCCCGGCGGCGGTGCCGATCAGCATCACCGGCTGGCCGGGATTGAAACGCCCGGTGGTCACGGCGGCATGCAGCGCGGTCGGGATAGAGGCCGCCACCTGGTTGCCGTGATGGCGGTAGATGTCCACCAGCGCCTCGCTGGAGACGTGCAGCCGTTTGCGCATATGTTCGAGCGACAAATGGCTGGCCTGGTGCGGCACCACGGTGGCGATCTGCGCCAGGGTCAGGCCGCTGGCACTCAACAGCCGGTCGAGGTAGCCCTCAATCAGCGCCGACGCCTGACGGAACAGCGGCTTGCCCTGCATAAGAAACAGGAAGTCTTGCTCGCACATGCCGGCGCGCGGGTTGCGGCGCGTGCCGCCGGCGCGGATCTCGCACAGTTCGCTGCCGGCAGGATAGGTTTCCACCAGGCTGGCGAGGATGCCGCCGGTGCCGTCACCGCGCTCCACGATAGCGCAGGCGGCGCCGTCGCCGAAAATCAGCGACGATTCTTCGTGCTGCCAGTCGATGCCGCGCGAAGCGAGATCCGCCGAGACGATGGCGATACGCCGATACGTCCCGGCGTTCAACAGCCCCGCTGCCACCTGCAGCGCAGAGATAAAGCTGACGCAGCTGCTGTTGATGTCGAAGCCCGGCGTACCCGGGGCCAATCCAGCGACCTTGAGAATATGCGCGGCGGAGCACGGCAATGCCTGCACCGCTATCGCCGAGGCGGAGATCAAAAGGTCAATGGAGGCTGCCGGGATGGCACTGCGGGCCAGCGCGTCTTGCAGCGCGGCGGCGGCGAGCTCGGCCTGGCTGGCGTCATCGGCGGCGTGATAGCGGTAAACGATGCCCGAGCGTTTTTCAACGTAGCCGACCGGTTTCCCCAGGCGGGCATCGAGCGTAGAGGAGGCCACGCGGTTGGGCGGCAACGCGGCCCCGGTGGCGATGATTTTCAGAGGCAACAGCTCGGGTGAGCGACATTGTGTGGTCATTATTGTTATTGATTAACCTGACTATCCATAAAGCGATTCTCCCGCGCGGCGCAAAGGCCATGCGGATCATCCCCGGTTTTTATGTCCCAAAAGGCCTTTCATCTAGGCGGTATCTCTTGTTATCAGCTGGCGCGGGCCGACGTCCGTCGGCGGAAGCATAAGCGTAACATGACTGAGATATTCAGTTTACGACAAGGCGGCGAGAATGGGCAGACGGCAGGGGAATTATCGGAATAGCGCCGCCGCTGGCGATCGGCGGCGGCGGCGGGGTCAGACTCAGCGGCGGTTGCGCACCAGCTGGTAGCGGCGGGTCAGATACTCTACCGGCGCACTCCAGATGTGCACCAGGCGGCAGAACGGGAACAGCACAAACAGCGTCATGCCCAGCACCATGTGCAGTTTGAAGATAATCGCCACGCCTTCCAGGTGCGCAGAGGCGCCAGCGTGGAAGGTCACCACCGCCTGCGCCCAGGCCACCAGCTTCATCATTTCGCTGCCGTCCATATGCTGGGCAGAGAACGGAATGGTCAGCAGGCCGAGGCACACCTGCACCACCAGCAACGTCAGGATCATGATGTCGGCGAAGCTGCTGGTGGCGCGCACCCGCGGGTTGGTCAACCGGCGCTTCAGCAACAGCGCGCCGCCGATCAGCGTCATCAGGCCGCAGGCGCCGCCGGCGATCATCGCCAGCTTCTGCTTCACGTCGATCGGCAGGAAGGCCTCATACATCCAGTGCGGCGTCAGCATGCCGAGGAAGTGGCCCGCGAAGATGCCGATAATGCCGATGTGAAACAGGTTGGACGCCAGCCGCATGCCCTTTTTATCCAGCATCTGGCTGGAGCCGGCGCGCCAGCTGTACTGCCCGTAGTCGTAACGCAACCAGCTGCCGATCAGGAATACCGCGCCGGCCAGATAAGGGTAGATATCGAAGAAGAACTGATTCAAAAATTGCATGATTAGCGTCCTTTGGTTCCGGTTAACGCATCCGTCAGGTCCAGATACTGTGGCGCCACCGCGCCGGCGAAGCGCCGCTGGTGCGCCGTCTGCTGGGCGGAGGCGCAGCCCTGTTCGCCGAGGAACTTGACCTGCTCCTCTTCCCACACCGCATCCAGCGCCTGCGGCGTGTCGTCACGCGCCTCTTGCGCCACCTGGGGCTCCAGCGCCTGTGCCTGCATCTCGCTGCCGGACAGCAATAGCAGCAGATCGAACAGCACCGCATACGGGCTTTCGCGCTGTTGCAGGCGCGCGCCCAGCAGCGCCAGGATCGGCGCGATGTCCTGCAGCCCTTCCCGCGCCTGCGCCGCGCTGCGGCTGGCCAGATACTCCAGGTACAGCGGCAGGAAATCCGGCAGCTCGCGGCTGTCGATCTCCAGCCCGGCGGCGCGGTACTGCGCCATCAGGTCAACCATCGCCTGGCCGCGATCGCGCGACTCGCCGTGCACGTGCTCAAACAGCAGCAGCGAGGTGGCGCGGCCGCGGTCAAACAGCTCGCAATAGTCGGCCTGCACGTCCAGCAGCGGGCGGGCGCACAGGCGGCGGATAAACAGAATCAGCTGCGCACTGTGGTGCAGATCCAGCTCGCTGGCCGGCTCCAGCGCTTCGATGAGCGCCTGCTGATGGTCAAACAGAACCTGCTCCGGGTAATCCAGCAGGCGGGCGATCACTTTCAGGCTGATCATGAGGCGTCCTCCGGCCGTGCGGTTTTAGCGGTCACGTCGATGGCGTCGATGCGGCGGCTGTTGAACAGGTTGAACTTGCCGTCGCTGCCGTGGCAGCCGTCGCCGAAGCTGAAACCGCAGCCTTTGCTTTCCGGGAAGGCTTCGCGCGCCAGCTCGCGGTGGCTCGACGGCACCACGAAGCGATCTTCATAGTTGGCGATCGCCAGGTAGCGGTACATCTCCTGCGCCTGCGCTTCGCTCAGGCCGACCTGCTCCAGCGCGCTGGTGTCCACCACGCCGTCGACGGTTTCCGCCCGCTTGTAGTGGCGCATCGCCAGCATGCGCTTCAGCGCCAGCAGCACCGGTTCGGTATCGCCGGCGGTCAGCAGGTTCGCCAGATACTGCACCGGAATGCGCAGGCTCTCGACGTCCGGCAGTACGCCGCTGTGCGCCAGCTCGCCGGCGTCGGCGGCGGACTGAATCGGCGACAACGGCGGCACGTACCACACCATCGGCAGCGTGCGGTATTCCGGGTGCAGCGGCAGCGCCAGCTTCCAGTCCATCGCCATTTTGTACACCGGCGACTGCTGGGCGGCTTCAATGACGCCCTGCGGCACGCCGTCCGCCAGCGCCTGAGCAATCACCTTGGGATCATGCGGATCGAGGAAGATATCGAGCTGGCTCTGGTACAGATCCTTGTCGTTCTCCACCGCCGCCGCCTGCTCGATGCGGTCGGCATCGTACAGCAGCACGCCGAGGTAGCGAATGCGGCCGACGCAGGTCTCCGAACACACCGTCGGCTGCCCGGCTTCGATGCGCGGGTAGCAGAAGATGCACTTCTCGGACTTGCCGCTCTTCCAATTGAAGTAGATTTTCTTGTACGGGCAGCCGGTCAGGCACATGCGCCAGCCGCGGCACTTGTCCTGGTCGATCAGCACAATGCCGTCTTCGCCGCGCTTGTAGATCGCCCCGCTCGGGCAGGTGGCGACGCAGGCCGGGTTGAGGCAGTGCTCGCACAGGCGCGGCAGGTACATCATGAAGGTGTTCTCGAACTGGCCGTACATCGCCTTCTGCAGGTTGTCGAAATTCTTGTCCTGCGAACGTTTTTCGAATTCCCCGCCGAGGATCTCCTCCCAGTTCGGGCCGCTTTCGATCTTGTTCATGCGCTGGCCGGTGATCAGCGAGCGCGGGCGGGCCACCGGCTGGTGCTTGCCCTGTTTGGCGGTGTGCAGATGCTGGTAATCGTAATCGAACGGCTCGTAGTAGTCGTCCAGCGCCGGCACGTCCGGGTTGGCGAAGATTTTCGCCAGCACGCCGACGCGGTTGCCCATGCGCGGTTCCAGCTTGCCGTTGATTTTACGGATCCAGCCGCCCTTCCATTTTTCCTGATCTTCCCAGGCGTGCGGATATCCGACGCCGGGCTTGCTTTCCACGTTATTGAACCAGGCGTATTCCATACCTTCACGGCTGGTCCAGACGTTTTTGCAGGTGACCGAACAGGTGTGGCAACCGATGCACTTGTCCAGATTCAGCACCATGCCGACTTGCGAACGAATTTTCATTTGCTGTTCTCCTGCTGACTGCCCTGCGCGTAGTCGTTGCCTTCGTCGTCCAACCAATCAATGCGGTTCATCTTGCGCACCACCACGAACTCGTCGCGGTTGGAGCCGACGGTGCCGTAGTAGTTGAAGCCGTAGGCCAGCTGCGCATAGCCGCCGATCATGTGGGTCGGCTTCGGACAGGCGCGGGTCACCGAGTTGTGGATGCCGCCACGCTGGCTGGTGATCTCCGAGCCCGGCAGGTTCACGATGCGCTCCTGCGCGTGGTACATCATGGTCATACCGGCCGGGATACGCTGGCTGACCACCGCGCGCGCCGTCAGCGCGCCGTTGGCGTTGAAGGCCTCGATCCAGTCGTTGTCCGCGATGCCCAGATCTTTGGCGTCGTCTTCGCTCAGCCAGACGATCGGGCCGCCGCGCGACAGCGTCAGCATCAGCAGGTTGTCGCTGTAGGTGGAGTGAATCCCCCACTTCTGGTGCGGCGTCAGGAAGTTCAGCGCCTTCTCCTTGTTGCCGTTCGGCTTGCTGTTGAGCAACGGCTGGGCGGCGCGAGTGTCGATCGGCGGCCGGTATACCAGCAGGCTTTCACCGAAGGCGCGCATCCACTCGTGGTCCTGATACAGCTGTTGACGGCCGCTGATAGTGCGCCATGGGATCAGCTCATGCACGTTGGTGTAACAGGCGTTGTAGGAAACGTGTTCGTCTTCCAGACCGGACCAGGTCGGGCTGGAGATGATTTTGCGCGGCTGCGCCTGAATATCGCGGAAGCGAATTTTCTCGTCTTCCTTGTTCAGCGCCAGATGCCGGTGATCGCGGCCGGTGACGTTGCTCAGGGCCTCCCAGGCTTTTACCGCCACCTGGCCGTTGGTTTCCGGCGCCAGCGACAGGATCACTTCCGCCGCGTCTATCGCGCTCTCGATCTTCGGTCGGCCCGCCGCCGGGCCGTCGGCCTTGACGTAGTTAAGCTGCTTGAGGAAGTCGACCTCGGTTTGGGTGTTCCAGCTGATGCCCTTGCCGCCGTTGCCCAGCTTGTCCAGCAGCGGCCCCAGCGAGGTAAAGCGCTCGTAGGTGGCCGGGTAATCGCGTTCCACCGCGATGATGTGCGGCGCGGTTTTGCCGGGGATCAGATCGCATTCGCTTTTCTTCCAGTCCTGCACGCCGTAAGGCTGCGCCAGTTCGGCGGCGGAATCGTGCTGGATAGGCAGGGTCACCACGTCGGTTTCCTGGCCCAGATGGCCGACGCACACCTCGGAGAAGGCCTTGGCGATGCCCTTGTAAATCTCCCAATCGCTCTTCGAATCCCAGGCCGGATCGACCGCCGCCGACAGCGGATGGATGAACGGGTGCATGTCGGAGGTGTTCATGTCGTCTTTTTCGTACCAGGTGGCGGTCGGCAGCACCACGTCGGAGTACAGGCAGGTGCTCGACATGCGGAAATCGAGCGTCACTACCAGATCCAGCTTGCCTTCGCCGCCCTGCTCGCGCCATTCCACTTCCTGCGGCTTCACGCCGCCCTGCTGGCCGAGATCTTTCCCCTGGATGCCGTTTTCGGTGCCCAACAGGTATTTGAGCATGTACTCATGGCCTTTGCCGGAGGAGCCCAGCAGGTTGGAGCGCCAGACGAACAGGTTACGCGGGAAGTTCTGCGGATTGTCCGGCTGCTCGGCGGCGAAGCCCAGCGTGCCGTTCTTCAGGCTGTCGACGGTGAACTCGACCGGCGATTGGCCCGCTGCGCGGGCCTGCTCCGCCAGGCGCAGCGGGTTGGTGCCCAACTGCGGCGCCGACGGCAGCCAGCCCATGCGCTCGGCGCGCACGTTGAAGTCGATCAGGCTGCCGCCGAAGCGCGACTTGTCCGCCAGCGGCGACAGCAGCTCGTCGGTGCCGACGGTTTCATAGCGCCATTGGCTGGAATGGTTGTAGAAGAACGAGGTGCTGTTCATGTGGCGCGGCGGGCGCTGCCAATCGAGGCCGAACGCCAGCGGCAGCCAGCCGGTTTGCGGCCGCAGTTTTTCCTGGCCGACGTAGTGCGCCCAGCCGCCGCCGCTCTGGCCGACGCAACCGCAGAAGATCAGCATATTGATCAGGCCGCGGTAGGTCATGTCCATGTGGTACCAGTGGTTGACGCCGGCGCCGACGATGATCATCGAACGGCCGTGGGTCTTCTCGGCGTTTTCCGCGAACTCGCGGGCAATGCGAATAATGTTGTGGCGCGACACGCCGGTGATCTGTTCGGCCCAGGCCGGGCTGTAGGCCTTGACCTCGTCATAGTCGGCGGCGCAGTTGGCGTCGCCCAGCCCGCGCTCGAGGCCGTAATTAGCCAGCGTCAGGTCGTACACGCTGGTCACCAGCGCTTCGCTGCCGTCCGCCAGCTGCAGGCGTTTCACCGGCAGTTTGTGCAGCAGGATCTCGTCCAGCGCCACGCTGTTGAAATGCTCACTGTCGGCGCCGCCGAAGTACGGGAAGCCCACCTCGGCAACGTCGTCATGCATGCCCAACAGGCTGAGCTGCAGCTCGACTTCCTGTTGCGACTTGCCCTCGCGCTGTTCCAGGTTCCACTTGCCCTTCTCGCCCCAGCGGAAGCCGATGGAGCCCTGCGGCGCCACCAGATCGCCGCTGAGGCTGTCGATAGCGACGGTTTTCCACTCGGGGTTGTTTTCCTGGCCCAGCCCGTCCACCAGATCGGCGGCGCGCAGCAGGCGGCCGGCGGCGTAATGGCCGCCTTCACGCGCTTCCAGCAGCACCAGCATCGGCATATCGGTATAGCGACGCACGTAGTCGCGGAAGTAGCCGACTTCGCGATCGAGATGGAACTCTTTCAGCATCACGTGGCCCATCGCCAGCGCCATCGCACTGTCGGTGCCCTGCTTCGGATTCAGCCAGTGGTCGCACAGCTTGGCGACTTCGGCATAGTCCGGCGTCACCGCCACGGTTTTGGTGCCCTTGTAACGCACTTCGGTAAAGAAGTGGGCGTCCGGGGTACGCGTCTGCGGCACGTTGGAGCCCCAGGCGATAATGTAGGAGGAGTTGTACCAGTCGGCGGATTCCGGCACGTCGGTCTGCTCGCCCCAGGTCATCGGCGAGGCCGGCGGCAGATCGCAGTACCAATCGTAGAAGCTCAGGCAGGCGCCGCCGATCAGCGACAGGTAGCGGGCGCCGGCGGCGTAGGACACCATCGACATCGCCGGGATCGGCGAGAAGCCGATGATACGGTCCGGGCCGAAGGTTTTGGCGGTATAGACGTTGGCGGCGGCGATCAGTTCATTGACCTCCTGCCAGCTGGAGCGGACGAAGCCGCCGCGGCCGCGCGCCACCTTGTAGCTTTTGGCTTTTTCCACATCGCCGACGATAGAGCCCCAGGCCGCGACCGGATCGCTGTGCTGTGCCTTCGCTTCGCGCCACAGCTTGAGCAGACGCTTGCGCATCAGCGGGTATTTCAGCCGGTTGGCGCTGTACAGGTACCAGGAGTAGCTGGCGCCGCGCGGGCAGCCGCGCGGTTCATGGTTGGGCAGATCGGGCCGGGTGCGCGGGTAGTCGGTTTGCTGGGTTTCCCAGGTCACCAGGCCATTCTTCACGTAGATCTTCCAACTGCAGGAACCGGTGCAGTTCACGCCGTGAGTGGAACGCACCACTTTGTCGTGCTGCCAACGGCTGCGGTAGCCGTCTTCCCAGTCGCGGTTGGTGTTCAAGGTCTGGCCGTGCTCGCCAGAAAAAGGCTCCGCCAACTGCTTGAAATAGCGGAAACGGTCTAGAAATTTGCTCATCCGGAATGCTCCTGAAGGCTCTTGTCGTTATAAGAAGACATGCTCAATCTGCCGCCAGCCTACTGACGGCCAACCGGCGGCAAATTGATTGCGATCAAGAGAAAGCGGGAGGCGACGCGCGCGCCGGGTGAGAAATACCACCAAAGTATAGGTGTGAAAAATTACCTTAATTGATTGAATGATAACGAATAAACAAGGGAATCAGGATGAGGGCGGGCGGGTGGGAGGCAAGACGGGGTATTTGGGGGTAGGACGCGGGAGAAACCTCCCGCGTGACGATAATTCGACGCTTTCAGCGTTGGAGCCACAGCGTCGCAGTGCCCACGGCGGGCAACGCCAGCGCGATCTCCGCCCCCCCTTCCTGCTGCCGCCAGCCCGCCGGAAGGCGCAATCGGGTGCTTCCTTTTCGATAGTAAGGATTGGCTACCAGCAGCAAGGCGCGATCGCCCAGAATAAACATCCGCGCCGGCATTTGCGGATCGCTTCCCGCCAGCGGCGTCGATTTTCCCGTCAGCAGATAAGGGGTGAAAGCGGCGATTTGCTGCGACACGGCAGCCACACCACGCCAGGCGGCGTCAAACTCCCGTTGGTCGAAGCGGCCGGTTTTACGCTTGTAAAACAGATCGGTATAGGAATAAAACAGCAGCCCCTTGGCGCCGCCGATCAGCGCCTGCCAGGCCTGATTGCGGATTTCCGCCTCTGACGGCGGATGCGGCTTACGGCGGGCGTCATAAGCGGCGTGATCCATGATTTGCATCACCACCCAGGCCCCGCGCGCCTGACGGGCGGCCTGCACCGTGAGTTCGGTATAACGCGTGGTGCGCGTCAGATCGCTATCGTTCCCCACCGGGTAAGGATCGGTTGCCAAAATGTCGCTGCTGTTAAAGTAGGCGTCCAACTCCCCGGTTTTGTTCAACACCTGGAAGGTGGGATGATCGCCGTCAAGCCGCTTTATTTGCAGGTTTTTTTCCTCGATCTTATCGAGATATTCCGGCCCCAGTTCATCGTTGATGTACCAGGCGAGCAGGTTAGGCTGAGCGCGCAAGCGCTGCACGTACCAGGCCGTCATCGCCGTGTAGTCGCCACCGCGGACGGTCGGCGCGAAACGGCTGCCGCGGTACTGATCTTTGACGGAGTAAATGACCAGCAGCCCGCGCTGGCGTGCGTTGCGGAAAAAGGCGTAAGGATCTTTCTTTTCCCCGTAATCATAATTCAACACCGTGTTGAATCCCGCCGATGCGATGCGCGCCAAATGCTCATCGGTCGCCACGTTGGCGTATATGCCCAACGGGAAAAGCCGTTGGCCGTCGCGCAGGGTAAAACCTTCGCTGTCGATCGCCACTTTGGCCGCAGGCTGCCCAACGCGAAAAGACAGCTCGCTGCCCTGTGCCGGTTGGGATTGCTGACCGGTGACCTGCTGACGCAGGCGGTATTGCCCCTGGGCCAGGCCGGCCGGCAGTGGGTATTCGATACGGCGCTGCCCTTCAACCTGATAACGGTCGCGGCTACGGTGAACAACCTGCCCCTCGGCATTGAGCAATTCGCTGTCGACCTGCAAACGCTGCCGCTGCGGAGTGACGACCAGCGTGTCGACCTTCCCCTGCGCCGACGCGCCGAGCTGATACAACACCGGCGTAGGCGCTCGAGCACACGCATAGGCGTCGTCAAACCAGGCGGTACCGGTGCTCCCCTTGCGCAGATAGACGCCAAAAGTGATTCGCGCCGCCTGCGGCGGCACGGTATAGCTGGCGCTCACCGGCTGCCAGCCGCTGTCGCCGGTCACCCCAGCCGGATAGCTGCCTTCCAGAAAACGCCCCTGCGCATCAAAGCTCTGCAGATAGACCCCGGCACCGCCGTCGCGGCTTTGCCCGCGTACGCCCTGGGTCTTGAGCCAGACGCCGAAATCGATCGTCTGCCCGGGCACAACCTGCAGCGCCTGGTTGAAGGTACGGTACTGCGCGGCATCTGCATTGTCATAACGCAGACTGCCACTGCCGCTGTGCGCATCCCCGTCGGCCTGCGCGCCCTGCGCTCGCCAGCCGCTGAGACCCTGCTCAAAGCCGGGGTTGGTCAACAGATTGGGTTGGCAGCTCTGCGCCAGAGCCGAAATGCCCCACAAGGCGCAACAGCCCAGAGCTACCCTCTGATACATCCCCCTCATGGTCATTTCCTTTTCACCACGGCATTGAACAGATAGGTGGCGAACAGGTAGCAGGATTTCTGGTAAGACAGTCCCAAATGCTGACGGTAAATCCGCCATTGCCAGTCCGCGGCGCGGATTTTGTTGCCCGACAGCGAATGGGTAGACAATCGGTAACAGGCCAGCGGTTCGGGAATGCAGTAGGCCAGGCCGTTACGCGCCTTCTGCAGCACCGCCAGCCACATTAAATAGTCCTCATGGCCCACTTTTTGCTGATACACCTTACCGATGCGCTTCTGGTTGTAGATGCCGGTGAGATTGCCGATCCAGTTGCTTTTCAACATGTCCTGATAGCCGATAAGCTCATCCGCGCCACGGGTATTTTTGATCAATTTCAGGTCGTCTTCGAAGGTGTAATAATGGGAACACACCACGTCATAGCGGCGGGTTTGCAAAATGCTCGCCTGGCGCGACAGCTTGTTGGGCAGCCATACGTCATCGCTGTCGCAGAAGGCGATATAATCGCCTTTCGCCGCCTCAATGCCGATGTTGCGCGTTTCCGCCACGCCCTGGTTGTGCTCATTGCGTATGTAGGTGAGGCGATCGTGGATAAACGGCCGCACCACCTCGGCAGTATCGTCGGTGGACGCATCATCGATCACATACAGGTGATAATCGGTAAATCCCTGGTTCAACACGCCTAGAATCGACTCTTTAATAGAGTTCGCCGCATTGTAGGCCGGCATGATTACGGATATCTTTTCCATTTTGTCCTCACTCGGTGAGCTGTTGCCACTGGGGATAAATACGTTCGGGAGAAAAACGACGAGACTTTTCTAACGCGGCGAGAGAAAAGCGCTCACGCAAACCCGGATCGAGCATCAGTTTGATCACCCCTTCGCTGAAGGCGGCGGCGTCGTCATCGGGCACCAGATAGCCGTTGACGCCATCGTCTATCAACTCGGCCGGGCCGGTCTTGCAGTCGTAGGCCACCAGTGGCAGGCCGAAACTCATGGCTTCGATCAACACCATCGGCAACCCCTCATAGCGAGAAGTCATCAGATACAGGCTGGCCTGGCGATAATAAGCCGCCACGTCGGCGGTGGCCGGCAGCAGGCTTACCTGCCGCTCCAACCCGGCGTCTTCAATCTGCCGCCGCAATGCGTCGCGCTCCGGACCGTCGCCAATAATCAGCAGCCGCCAATCCGGCACCTGCGCCGCCACTCCTCGCCACAACGCGATCAGACGATCGAAGCCTTTCTGATTGCTCAATCGCCCCACCGCCAGCGCCACCTTTTTCTGCAGCGCCGGCGTCGGCGCCTGCGCGCCGAACGGCGAAACGTTCTCGATCACCCGACACTTCCCGGCCCCCACCCAGCGAGCGATGGCGTCGCTATCTTGCCGCGTCAGGAAAATCACGCGGTCTCCCAGCCGGTAAACCAGCAACTTCAACCACTTAAATACGCGCGGATACTGATGAAAGCTGACGTGCTCACTCAATAGCAGCCGGCTGCGGCCACAGAACAAACGCAGAAAAGGCGTCATCACCACCGACAGTTTCCCCATGGAAACGGTAATGATCACGTCCGCGCGTTCACGCCGCAGCGCCAACGCCAACCGCCATGGCCAGAACAGCGAATCGCCGCCGCCGCAGCGCAACCGGACGTCACTCGCCAGCGGAAAGAAGCTTCGCTCGCCAAACAGCGAAAATACCGCCACCTCGTAACCCGGCAGACGCGCCAGCGCATTGGCCAAACCGCTGGCGACCCGTTCAGTGCCGCCCTTGCCCGCTATATTTTCAATAACGATGATTACCTTGCGTGGTTGCATATCATCTCCTGAATCCCTGGCGCACATTGCGCAGCAGCCGGCCGCCAACCGAGAACAACCCCAGTCGCGCCAGACAATCGCCATACCATTTGATCACCTTGAACTTGCCGCTCAGGCTGTGCCGCACGATGCGCGACGAGTAATAATTGAACGCCTGGGCGTTTTCCGAATACAGCGAGGCCAGCAGATGCTTGCAGGCGAATCCGCTGATATGGCGATCGCTGGGGCTGAGGAAGGTATTGATAAAGCGGTCGCTGGCCTCCAGATTAAGCTTCGCCGTCATGCGTCCGTAGCGCCCCACGTCGAGAAACACTCCGCCGCCGGCGTCATGCGCCACTTGCGCGCCCAAATTGGTGGCGTTGACCAGAAAGCCCCAATCCTGATGCTTGTTGAGAAACTCGGGAAATAAAAAGCGTCGATCGCTTTTTTTACGCATGCTGATGGTGGATGAACGAATATCGCCCATTTCCAGAAAAAGAAAATCCTCGCCGGAAGAACCGGATTTGTAGTGGAAGTTGAAGTCGCGTACCGAATCGCCGCTCACCTCCGCATAGTTGCCGAAGATAATATCAATATGGCGATCTTCATGCTTCTTCATGCGGCGAATAATATAGTTGGTCGTGAAGTAATCATCCGAATCGAGAAAAAACACGATCTCCGATTGCGCTAACTTGGTACCTAAGTTGCGCGATACCGCCGCATTGCTCTTCTGTTTTTTCTCATGCAGCATCACGTTGCTATTAGTCGCCGCTATCTGGCGAATATATTTGATATCATCCTCGTCAGAGCAATCATCAACCAAAATCACCTGATAGTCGAACCCTTGGCAAGCGTTGAAAATCCGCTTCAGAGTTTTCGGCAGGTAGCGCGCACTATTATAAATAGGGATCACGATCGAGAAATCCATTTCTTAACCCTCCAAATTAGAATTTATCATTTCTTTTCCACGGCAAAGCAACAATAATGACACGTTAAATACCGGGACCAAAAAATAGGTTTCCGTAAAGGTTGTCAGCAGGAAAACAACCACCACCCAGCGCATGAATCGACTCAGCCTGCGCATATTGCCCAACAAGTGAAAATAACAAAAGAGCATGACGACAGAAGCGATGCCACCGGCCGAATAAAACATGGCGATGAAGAAGAAATCGACTGGCTTATAAGGCTCTATATTCATGCCGAACAGCGGATTGGGTAGCCCCACCGCCTGAAACATCTGCCAGGAGAACCAGATTCGCCCGGTCAACGCCTGGTTCAAGAGGGCGTCCAACGCCGGATTACTCCCCCAGCGTATAACGCTGGCGAATTGAAAGCCGACAATGACCAACGTCAGCGCGATGCAGACTTTTCTGTTGGGCGCGACACGCAGTAGCGGCGCCAGCCAAAACAGCAGCAACATCAACAACGCCAGCATAAAACAGGTGCGAGAATAGGAATACATCAGCACCGGGAGAATGAGCGCCGATACCGCCAACGAAGCGATATTTTTCATTCCACGCGTTAATTTCGCATGGTCGATCAGGCACAGCAGCGTGGCGAACAGGGCAAAAGAATAATACGCCAGGGTATTCGGATTATCGAACCCCAGCGTTAATCGGTTGCCGTAACGTTCATCAAGGTAAACAAACCCCTCGGTGTAAAAGGTATAGGGAATAACCACCAGCAGCCCTGCCACCACAAAGGTGATGGCAAACATTTCCGCGCCACGCCCCATTTCGATGCGACGAAATAAAATTATCACCGCCGTGCTGAATACCGCACCAAACAGATAATCACCATGCCCGGTGGCAATATTAAGAAGAAACAGCAGAACCAAAAAACCCGCAACCGCCTTTTCCGCCAGCGTAGCGATAAAAAATGCATAGCCGACATAGAGCAACATCAGGCCATTAAGCCCCAGCACGGCTTTATTAATCAGCTCGCTGTTGAACGATCCCGAAGTCAGGAAAGTTTTCACGAAAAACATCAGCAAGAAGGTCAATACGATTGATTGATTGACTAAATCTCGCGACTGATGATAACCCGCATTGGCATGCATTTGAAAATTGGAGGCGACTCTTTGCATAAGCGTTTACTCAGTAAAATAACTGCCCCATTCCTGCTCAATGTTTTTCGGCTTCAGCTTGCTTAACCCCGCGCCAGGCGTGAACGTCAGCTCACCGAAATACACCTTCTCGCCGACCTGGTAGAAATCCACACGGACATAAGAGAACTGCTGCGCGGTCTGGCGAGCCAAACGTATCATTTCATCCAGCCGCGTAGGGCGCGGCATCGGTTCGTCGGCATTCGGCAAGCTGATACGGATTTCAGTGCGGTTCCAGTCGATATCAAAAATATCGCGCCGATGGGTGCCGAAACGCTGGTAATCCACCTGGATGAACATGCGAATTTCATGATTGTCGTTGAAACAATGAAACTTGATATCGTTCGGCACCTGTTCGCCATCCAGCAACATGCGCTCCACCATGATGCAGGGTTCGATATCCAGATAATGCTTTTCGCGACTCTGCTCGTAAAAGTTGCTGCGCATCCACGCGTTGCTGAGATCGTACAACTCCGCGTAGCTAACCTGCCGCTTGTCGAATACCAACCGGTTATAACCGCTGCCGTGGTTGGCCTTCAGCACAAAGGCATTGGGCAATTGCCTGAACATCTCGTAACTGAGTTCAGTGCCATGCGCATACAGCTCTACCAGATACTCCTCGCCCCACAGACCGGCGATAAATTCACGGACCTTGAACTTGTCCGACAAGGTGGTGTAGATGCTGCGCGGGTATATTTTGCGGCGCATGATCTTTTCGCTGAAGCCGGTCGGTTTTGACAGGTGCGGCAGCTTCTTGAAATAGAGCGCGTATTTAACCTGATGGTGCCAGGCATCGGGCAGGCGCTTGGAAATGTTTTTAACCAGGATGTTTAACATGCTCTCTCCTTAATTTGCTGACAAGACGCGGCAAGCAGTAAAAACAGGTCAGCTGCAGTCGGGTAATTTTTCCGCCACGGAATAAACTGTTCAGCACGAAGAACGAAATGAATTCCGCCAGCAGCGTAGACACCGCCGCACCGATCAGGCCGTAGCGCGGGATCAGCAGCAGATTCATCACCACGTTCGCCACAGCCACCAACGGCATCTTGATAGCGATAAAGCGATAGCCGGCGAACAGCACGATGCTGCGGTACGAAACCGTCCCCATGACCGAGAACAGCGAGGTCAACGTACAAATAGCCAGGATGCTGGCGGCCGGTTGGAAAGCAGCACCGTACAGCAGCGCAATGGCCGGGTGGGCGAACCACCACAGGCCCAGCAACACCGGCAACGACAGACCCAGAACCACCAGATAAAGCACCCGGATACGGTACTCCTGCTCCAACGGATCGCGACAGCTGGCAATGCCCGGCATCAACGAAGTGATCAGCGCCATCGGCACGAAAACCCAGCCTTGGCTGAGGGTGGTGGCGGCACTGAACCAGCCTACCGCCTGCTCGCCGACCAGATTGCCCAGCATGATTTGATCGATGCGGGTATAGATCACTATCGACAGGCTGGAGATGGCCAACGGCAGGCCCACCTTGAGCAAATAACGGCCGTAGCGCCCGGCCTGGCGCGGCGTAACCCGCGGCGAGGCCGCAGCTTCCCCCCGGAATAACCAGAGGCGCGCCAGGTAAGGTACGGCGCTGCTGAGGATGTAGGGTACCGCGAACCACACCAGTGGCAGCGCGGCGCTCACCAGTGCCAGCCGCAGCCCGATCGACAGCAGCAGCGCCAGGTTGTTGATCAGCGTATTGCGTTTCGACTGCAGGCGGGCATCGTAATAAATCTTGTACACGTCCTGAATCGAGAAATAGGCGCTGACAAGCAGCAACAGCGTCATCAGTTGGCTGGCGGGCGATTGGCTGAAATAGCTCCATGTCAGTATCGGCAGCGCCACCGCCAGGAACAGCCAACGGCGCAGGCGTATTGACGCCAGCATCAGGCGAATGCCGCTCGGCTGTCGGCGGGCGACGCGGTTGAAAATGATGCTGTCGGCGCCCAACTGCACCAGTGGCACCACGATGGCAATCGTCGCCAACAGATAGTTGAGCGCGCCAAACTGCGCGGGCCCCAGATAGCGCGCAACGTAAATGGAGACGAAGATGCCGGACAGGCTGAGCGAAACGCGTTCGAGCATCAGCCACAGGGCATTGGTGATAATGGCCTTCACCCGCTTATTCCCCCGCCTGCGGGCGATCTTCCCGATGGCTTGGATAGGCGAAGTTGTAGTAGCTCATGTCGGTTGCCGCCTTCTTCACCATGCCGTTGAGGATCACGCCCTTTATCGTCACCCCATTCTGTTCGAAACGGCGCATGCTGGTTTCGATCTGCTTGACGGTATTGACCTCAAAACGCACCACCAGCAGCGAGGTGCCCGCATGATTGCCGACGATCGCCGCGTCCGTCACCGCCAGAATCGGCGGCGTATCGATCAGCACCAGATCGTAGTTTTGCCCGGCCCAGCGCAGGAAATCGGCGAAACGGCGGTGCATCAGCAGTTCGGACGGGTTCGGCGGCACCTGGCCGCGCGGCACGAAGTCCAGATTGGCGATGGCGGTTTTCCGCACCGCCTGTTCCGTCATCACGTTGCCCACCAGCAGATCGGACAGGCCCTGATGCCCATCATTCGCGAACCAGCGGTGCAGGAAGCCTTTGCGCATATCGGCGTCGATCAACAGCACCCGCTGCCCGGCCTGTGCCACCACCACCGCCAGGTTGGTGCTGGTAAAGCTCTTGCCGCTTTCCGGGCTGGCACCGGAGACCATCAGAATGTTGTTTTTGGCCTCCATCATGGCGAAATGCAGGCTGGTGCGCAGGCTGCGGATCGCTTCCACCGACAGATCCGTCGGTTCGGCCACCGCCAGGATCGGCAAACGCCGGCCGCCGGATTTGGGCAGCAAGTGACGCTGCTCGCGGTTGCGCTTCACCTGCCACGGCGACAGCGGCACGGTGGCGTAGACGTTGATGCCCCGCTTCTCCAGAGTATCGATATCATTGATGCCGCGATGGAAAGCCGCGCGCAACAGCACCACCGAGGCGGCGCCCGCCGCGCCCAGCAGCAGCGCCAACAGCACGATCAACCCCTTTTGCGGCTTAATCGGCCGGATAGCGGTTTCCGCTTCGTCGATGATGCGCACATTGCCCACCGTGCCGGCCTTGCTGATGCTCAGCTCCTGCTGCTTATTCATCAGCTGCATGTAAACCTGCTGATCCACCTGCACGTCGCGGGTCAGGCGCAGGATCTCCTGCTGCATTTTCGGCAGCGTCTGCACCTGTTTACCCAGCCGCGCCTTTTCCACCTCCAGCGTGGCGCGCTTTTCCAGCAGCGCCCGGTAAGCCGGGTGCGCGCGGGTGTAGAGTTTGGAGATTTCCGCTTCCTTGAAGGTCAGCTCGTTGAGCTGGGCTTCGAGCTGCACTTGGGTATCCAGCACCGATTTGGCTTCAAGCGACAGATCCACCGAGTCGTTTTGCTGGCGGAACTGATTGAGTTGGGTTTCGGCGTTATTCAACGAGGTTTGCGTTTGCGGCAACTGCTCTTGCAGAAACGCCAGCATGCGCTGCGCCTCTTCTGTTTTGCGATCCACGTTCTGTTGCAGGTAGTTGTCGGTGATGCTCTTCAGCACCGCCTCGGCGCGCTGCGGATCTTCGCTCGGCAGCGTAAAGGTTATGATGCCACTGTCCTTGCCACCCGGTGTCACATCCAGGTATTTACGCAGATCGTCCACCGCTTCCTGACGCGCGACTTTGACCACGGTAAAGCTGGCGCCCGGCGCCGCGTCCAGTGCCGAGACGGCCATGTTCCATCCGCCCTGTGCTACCGGCTGACCGACCACGCCGCTGAACAGTTTGTCGCCGTCATGGCTCAATTCGTAATGCTGCCCCTCGCGCACCGTCAGCGTCAGCGCTTCGCCTTCCATTTCCGGCGGCGTCGTCAGCGTGGTGATGTCCAGCACCGGCGGCTTTTCGGCGCTCAGCCGGGCAAAGCCTTTGCCGAAGACAGGAAAATAGTCCGGGCTGACGCGCACCGTCAAGCCGAGGGCGTCCACCGTTTTGCCGAGCACGTAGCGTGACTTGGCCAGCGTCACCTCATCCTGCGTCGCCGAATTTTGCCCCATCGAGCTGTCCAGCGTTTCACGCAGCAGCGACTCGCCAGACAGCTGCTTCTCCACCTGCACCACCGCCGTGGCTTGATACACCGGGGTAGCCAACAGGGCGTAGGCGACGCCCAGCACGCCGGCCAAACCGGTCACGACGGCGATCCGCCAACGGTTATCCCACAGCGGCCCGATCAGCCGCTCCCACTCCAGCTTTTCATCTTGTTCGGCCACCATCACGGACAGCGCATTGTTTTTCATCTTCTGTTCCTTATTCACCCTGCGGAGTTACCAATTGCGCACGCGCAAGGTCGCCTCGCTGAGATCGTTAAAACTGCTGATGGTCGGCACCAGCTGGCTGATCAAACGGTTCCAGCGCGCGACCGGCGCCGCAGTGACGTACACGACGTCGTACGGCTGCAGTTGAAATTCAGCGCCCATCGCCAGCGCGCTGGCGTCGGAGAGATCGAACTGATACAGCGTCGCCAGCCGCTGCGGCGTTTTACCGCCGCTCGGCCGGATCACGAACACCCCGGTCGCATCCGCCACCGTCTGGCTGATCCCTTCGGAAGATCCGAGGGCTTCGGTCAGGGTCATGCCGCTGCGATCCATCTTCAACGTCGCTTGCTTGCCCACCTCGCCCATCACGAACACTTTCAATTCGTCATTGCGTGGGATGTAGAGGATGTCGCCCGGCTGCAGCAGCGCGTTCTGGCTGATGTCGCCGCGCTGCATCAGCGCCTGCAGCGAGATAGCCCGCTCTTTGCCCTGATGGGTCAGCACCACGTTGCGCCAGTCGGCATTGTCCGTCAGGCCGCCGGCGGCGTTGATCGCGTCCAGAATGGTCAACGGCACGTTGGTGATCGCCTGCTGGCCGGAGGTTTTCACTTCGCCGGTCACGTAAGCCTTCTGCGAACGGAAAGCGGCGATGCTGACGTCCACCTGCGGGCTTTCCACGTACTGCGCCAGACGGCCGGCGATCAGGCTGCGCACTTCGGTGACGGTCTTGCCCACCACCGCCACTCGCCCGATATAGGGATAGAAGATCGTGCCATCCGCATGCACCCAGTTACCGGTGTCGCTGGCGCTGCGGTACTGGCCGGCCGGCGTGGTCAACTCGGGGTGATCCCAGACGGTGACGTTCAACACGTCGCCGACACCGATGCGGTATTGATAGCTCTGCAGCCGCTGATCCAGCGCCGGATTCGGTCGGGCGACCGGTTCTACGCGCCGCATTTTCTGCAGCAGCATCGGCGACATACGGTAGACCTGTACCTGGTCATTCAAATCGAAGTCGTCGTCCTGCTGCACGACGATGGCTTTTCCGCTGGTCGGTAAATGTGAGCCGGGGACCACCGTACACCCGCTCAACAGCGCGGAGGTGAAGGCCAACGGCATCAAAAGAGGCAAATGAAAATTCATGGAAGTACCGTGATAGACGGGCTGCCGCCGCAGCCCGTGAGGGGATTAACGGCCGACGGTCGGATTATCGCTGAACACCGTCGCCTGACGCGGTTCGCGCAACATGACGAAATAACCGCAAAAACAGAACAGAAAGGCCACCAGCATCTGGCTTTCCCGCAGCTGCAACACTTCACTGCAAATGCCGATGCAGGCCAGCGTTACCGCCAGCATGGTGCTCATCGCCAGTGCCTGACGCGCATTGAGCCCGCGACGCATCAGAATATGGTGCAAATGATCGCGGCCCGCTTTGAAGGGGCTTTGGCGGCGCAACAGGCGGCGCACCATCACGGTCACCATGTCCATCAGCGGAATGGCGATCAGCCACAGCGCGGTGACCGGGCGCATTACCGCCTGCTGCCCCTGCGTCGCCAGCAACACCAGCCACAGCACGCTGAAGCCGATCACCATGCTGCCGGCATCCCCCATAAAGATCTTGTTACGCGCACCGAACAGGCTCAGGTTGAACAGCAGATAAGCCGCCAGCGCGACGATCATGCCCAGACACCACAGCGCCAGGTCTTCCCGGCCGCCCAATCCGAACACGATGGCCAACGCGACGAAGGTAACGCAGGACAAGGCGCCCAGTTGCCCGTCGATGCCATCCACCATGTTGTAGGCGTTGATCGCTCCCCATACTGCCAGCGGCGTGAGTAGCAACGCGCCATAACCGAGCATCACTTCCTGATGCCCCCAAACATAGCCCAATGAGGAAAGCTGCATCCCTGCCGCCAGCATCATCGCCAGCGCGATCCCTCCCTGCACCATGACGCGCGGCGCCACGGGCAGATCAAAGCGGTCATCCAGCACGCCCAACACCACCAGCGCCGTGATGCACAGCAGATACACGGTGCTGTCGGGCAGCCAGGCGGGTTGCCACAGCGTCATCAGCATCAGCGTCAGGTACACGGCAATGCCGCCGACCAGCGGAATATGTCCCAGATGTTGCTTGCGCGCATTGGGCTTATCCACTAATCCCACCGTCAAGGCGGCCCGGCGGGCAATAAGGACCCACGCGACCGCCAGCAAAAATATCACGCTCAGTTGATATAACATCGTTCCTCCAGCGAATAAGCACGCTACCGCCCTTGAGTTACAGCTCCCAATGCGCTATTAACAAAAACAAAATTGATCCTGCCAGGATATAAGTCAGCATGAATTAATCCTGAAAAATACAGACTTATCCGCTTGTCGGCGGAAATAATTAAATAACGTCAGCGTGCGGTTAAGTTATCTATCAGAAAACTCATGTTTAATGGTTCTTTCGATTGCCGAATCAAGGTCAACCGGCGCTACGAAATTATTTTGCACATTACTTTTAAATTGCGTTCTGGCGCAGAATTTCTGCACCCTGACGCGACTGATTGGGAATTTCTTGCGACTTATTTTACTCACGACATCCAATGCGGTTGCACCGCATATGCCTACGGCATAAGGAATGCGAATCGTCTTATTTTCTCTCCCCAATGAAGAGGAAATAACGTCGACCAGTTGATTCATCGTAAAGTCCGGTTTATCAACGTAGTTGCTGACCTGATAACTTGACTGTTGATCCAACGCATGTTCCAGCCGCGCGGCAATATTTTCAACGTAAGCCATCGACTTCATATTATTTCCGCTGCCAATCATCACGAAACGTCCGCTGGCGATCTGGCGGAACAGGTTATACACGTTGCCACGGTTGCCTTCGCCGAACACCACCGTCGGGCGGATGATGGTCAATTTATTTTCAGCGTCGGCCTTGCGCCAGGCTTCATAGACGTATTCCGCCTCAAGCTTGGACTTGCCGTAATGGTTGAAAGGCTCGAAACGTCCTTCTTCACCGGTTTCCTGCTTGACGAATCCATAAACGGCAACCGAGGAAGTGAAAATGACTTGGTGGATATTCAACGCGGAGGCGGTCATGCAGACATGGCGTGCGCCTTCGACATTGACCTGATAATAGAGCGAAATGGGATCGACGTTGTCCTGATGCTCCGCCGCCAGATTAATGATGGCGTCGCAGCCCGCCAGCGGTTCTTGCAAGGTCTGGGGTTGCGTCACGTCGCCATACTGATACAGCGCCGGAAAATGTGCGCTGGGTTGCTTATCCACGATGACCAACGTCAGATCATCGCGCGCACTGAGACGTTTCGCCAGGCGTGTTCCGATAAAACCGGAACCCCCGATAATAGCTACTTTACGCTTATCCATAATTTGTCACTCAGCAGGTTCTCATTATTCCTGTCACCGCGATGGAAACAGGACGCTAATATGCGTTAGGTAATGAGTTCCAGACTGGACAAATCGAACCTGGCTTTCAAATAACAAATAATGAAATAAAAGATTTCATCAAATGTAAAATTATCGCTAAAGATAAAACCTCATTCAGCACTAATTTTTAACATCGTAAGCAACTTGATATTGCAAGGTTTTATTCGGCAATATGAGATTAATCCGACCTTTGCCCGGCGTCGAAGAGGTCTCATATTTTACCGGCAATTTAAGCTGCCCTTGCTTAGGGTCGACACATTCGATGGTAGCCTGCTCCATGCTCTCGCCCTGGTACAGGCAGAACAGGGTTTGCGGGCTGTTGGTATGCGGATTATTCAGCGTCAGCGTCAACACCACGCGCGTGTTGTTCTGAATGTCATTGATCACTGGCGGACGAGTTTGGTTGCCGAGCACATATGAAAAATGTGAAATAACCAGCAATGAAGCGAATACCGTCAGGTATTTCACTACGCGACTGGCGGGCATGCTGAAAAAGCGACGCACCGTCGTCGGTTTTTTTTCACGAGTGGGTTCATGGGATGACGCTACCGTAGCAACAGGCGCAGCAACCAGCGTCGATTTACGCGGCTTATCTATTTTTTCATCGTTTGTTTCAGACGACTCATTTTCACTTTCAGAAAGTTCCGCTTGAATATCAACGCTAATATCTTCACCGCCATTTAATATATCATCATCAGCGTAGTCTTCATCCTCGGATATAAAGTGAAAAGCCGCTTGATTTTCCACCTTGTAACCCAAGCGAGGAATGGTTCTGATAAGCGTATGTTCCGTGTCGCTAATTTTTTGGCGAATAGATTTAATTGTTTGATTTATCGTTGAATCTGAGCAGTAAGTTCCTTTCCAGATATTTTCTATAATTTCCGTTCGGGTAACCAGTTCTGGTGATCTGGCGACAAGCAGCGAAAGAATTTGATACTCCTTCCAACGCAGACGAAATTTCTCCCCGGCAGGAGTCAGAACATCGAGATTCCTAATCTTTATTCTTTTATCAAGATTCACTTTTAATTTCCTTAGCGTGCCTGTCCTGCACACTTTGTATAGAAATATCAAAAAATGTTCAAGAAATTAAATGTAAACTCAACAGGTTGCATTCATCGGATATTGGCCTTTATAAAAATTTTCTGATTTCATTTTTTACATTAGGCCTTATTAAGGATGTTCCGTTTATCCAAATGACTCTTTTTCCCTGTTGGCAACATGGATTTCTTTCATGGCTACCGTAAAGCTCAAATGACCACCTCATTGATTTAAAAAGAAAAAATTAGCGGCATCGTTCGATTGTTAATCGAATGAAATTGTGAAATTTCATTCTTATCCGTGAATTCATTGTGTTTTTCCACCTAATCTGATTGTCAGATAGACTACAAAAAGCCGGAAAAAACAGAATGAGAGTTATCTGATTTAATCCCGTGACACATTCCACTCGGTGTGTGCAGCATCTAAGACAAAAGCCTATTACTGATTTTATAACAATCGCACTAATTATGCCTTCCCCTTCCGAAAATTTCATTTAATCTTCGGAAAGACATTAGCGCCTTAATGTAAGAATACTCTCAATAAAACGGAAAAAGCGTGCAAATAATATAATCCGTTTTGGCGAAAATATTCCCACATTGAGAGATAGTGCTATAAAAAAAGAAAAAAACGGCAAGCGGAGATAAGAATTTTACCTAAAGACAGAAAATTTCACTGAGGAAGCAAGGAGAGATGACTCGGAATGAGCGAAATATCCCTCCCCTGTCGGGAGGGATTGAGAAAGCAGTGTGATACTCAGGCCCTTTTCTTGCGGCCATACACCGCCCAGGTGATGACCACACACAGGATATAAAACACCAGGAATACTTTCATTGCCCCCGCCGGCGAACCGGTCAGCGCCAGAGAGGTACCGAATGCCTGGGGAATAAAGAAGCCGCCGGCGGCGCCGATCGCAGAGATAAAGCCCAATGCGGCGGCGGAGTCCGTCACCGCTTCACGCTGCGCGCTCTCATCACTGCCGCCGGCCGCTTTCACGCGATCGACCGTGATTTTACGGAAAATGACGGCGATCATTTGGAAAGTCGACCCGCTGCCCAGCCCCGCCGTGAGGAACAGCACCATAAAGATGCCGTAGAAGGCGATGAAAGAACCGCCCTCACCCGCCGTCGGTAAGGTCAGGAACAACAACGCGGCGAACACGGCCATCACCACAAAGTTGATCAACGTCACCCGCACGCCGCCGAAACGGTCAGACAGCGCGCCGCCGACCGGCCGTGCCAGCGCACCGAGGAATGGCCCGAAGAATGCGTAATGCAGGATCACGATGTCCGGGAATTGCGTCTTCGACAGCATGGCGAAACCGGCGGAGAAACCGATGAAAGAACCGAAGGTCGCGAGATACAGCAAACTCAGCATCCACAAATGCCCACGCTTGAGCACCGGCAGCTGCTGGCGCAGCGATGCCTTGGCCGCCGCAAGATCGTTCATGCCGAACCAGGCCGCAAGGGTGGCAACCAGCAGGAACGGCACCCAGATCCAGGCGGCGTTTTCCAGCCACAGCTGCCCCCCCTCTGCCTGATTTTGCGCCGTGCCGCCAAACAGGCCGAACAGGCTGAAAGAAATCGCCAGCGGCGCGACCAGCTGCATAACGCTGACGCCCAGATTTCCCAACCCGCCGTTGAGCCCCAACGCACCGCCCTGCCGCGCTTTCGGGAAGAAGAAGCTGATGTTGGCCATGCTGGAGGCAAAGTTGGCGCCGGCGAAACCGCACAGCAGGGAAATGATGACGAACACGCTGTACGGCGTGCTGCTGTCCTGCACCGCGAACCCCAGCCACAGGCACGGCACCAGCAGGAAACAGGTGCTGATGGCGGTCCAGCGGCGGCCGCCAAACAGCGGGATCACGAATGAATACGGCACGCGCAAAATAGCGCCCGACACCGACGGCAGCGCCGTCAGGAGGAACAGCTGGTCGGTGGTGAAGTTGAAGCCCACCTTGTTCAGGTTGACCGCGACGGCGCTGAACAGCATCCAGACGCAGAAGGCCAGCAGCAGGCAGGGAATGGAAATCCACAGGTTGCGGGTGGCGATGCGATGGCCACGCTGCTGCCAAAAGGCGCTGTCTTCAGGACGCCAGTCCTGAATCAGCGCACCGGTTTTCTTTGATGAAGGCGTTGCAAGTTGCGACATAAAAACCTCAGACACGGGGGATCATTCCGCACACCCTAGGGGGCGGCCCCGGCGGCAAAGTTGATGTATATCAACCCGAATGCAAGTAGTTGGCGGCGCAAATAGCGTCCTCATCCCCTTAGGGGTACGTCACAATTAAAAATTAAAACAATTAAAATCAACGCATTAAAAATAAAATCCGCATCGCTTTTATCGTCCTGCCCCCCCACCGGAAACTAATGGGTACTTCATTCGAGGTATGGGGTTATGCTCAGGGATAATCAAAAATACGGCTGAATCGTGATTTGTTTATCCCGTCGCCGCCTTCGCCCCTGAGCTTCAGCGGCACCAAACGCCAGGAATCCGCGCTTATGAAACGCCTGTTGGCCCCGCTTTCGATCGTGAATCAGGTCGCCCTGTTGATGTTGCTGTCGGGCATTCTGGGCGTGGCCGGCATGGGGATTTCCGCCTGGATGTCGCAAAGCATTCAGGGCAACGCGCACGCCATCAACAAGGCCGGCTCGCTGCGTATGCAAAGCTACCGTTTGCTGGCACAGGTGCCGCTGGATGAACGGCATGAAGCGTTGGTCCGCGAACTGGAGCGCGACGAAAACAGCCCCGATCTGCAGCGTTCGGTGGAACAGGAAGGGTTGACGCAACCTTTCGACGCCCTGCGCGACTATTGGCAACAGACTCTGCAACCGCGCCTGCGCAGCGCGCAACGCCCGGCCGACGCCGCGCCACAGGTGGCGCACTTCGTGCAGCTGCTGGATAAGCTGGTCTCGGATATCGACAGGCAAACCGAGCGCCGCCTGCTGATGGTGACGCTGGTGCAGGCCGGCTTCATCGCGCTGACTCTGCTGCTGCTGATCGGCACCACCTGCTACCTGCGCCGCCGGTTGCTGCATCCGTGGCGACAGCTGGTGGAGATGGCGTTGGCGGTGGGCCGCGGCGACTTTAGCCGGCGCTTCGCGCAGCGCGGCCACCAGGATGAAATGGCGTCGCTCGGCGGCGCGTTGAACACCATGTCCGACGAACTGTCGGCCACCTACAGCGGGCTGGAGCAGCGCGTGGCCGAGAAAACCGCCGACCTGCAGCAGAAAAATCAGGTGCTGAGCTTCCTCTATCGCGCCAGCCGCCTGCTGCACGCCAGCGAGCCGCTGTGCAGCCGCCTGACGCCGCTGCTCAACCAACTGCAAACCCTGACGCCGCTGCGCGCCATTCAGGTGCGGTTGTATGAAAACGACAGCCGGGAACCGCTGCTGCAGCTGAGCGGCAACCAGCCGTTGCGGCCGGAGCATTGCCATAATCCGGTGTGCAGCGCCTGTCTGAACGACAGCGACCGCCAGCATCCCGACAATCCGTCGCTGAGCTGGAGCCTGAGCGACAAGCTTGGCGACTACGGCGTGATCGTGGCGCAGCATGCGCCGCAACAGCCGCTGAACGATGAGCACCGCCAGCTGATCAACACCCTGGTGGAGCAGCTAACCAGCGTGCTGGCCATCGAACGTCAGGTCGACCATCAGCAGCAGCTGATGCTGATGGAAGAACGGGCGGCGATCGCCCGCGAGCTGCACGACTCCATCGCCCAATCGCTTTCCTGCCTGAAAATGCAAATCGCCTGCTTGCAGATGCAGGGCGAAACGCTCTCCTCCGCCAGCCAGGCGCTGGTCCAGCAGATGCGCGAAGAGCTGAACGGCGCTTATCGCCAACTGCGCGAGCTGCTGACCACCTTCCGCCTGCAGCTGACCGAACCGGGCCTGCTGGCGGCACTGCAATCGACGGTAGCGGAGTTCAATCCCAAACTGGGCCTGAACATCAGCCTCGATTACCAGTTGGGGCCGCGCACGGTGCCCGCCTACCAGGCCATTCACCTGCTGCAGATCGCCCGCGAGGCGCTCAGCAATATCCTTAAGCACGCCGCCGCCAGCGAGGTGAGCATTCAGGTCATCAATAAACGGGGCGAAGTGACCCTGAGCGTATGCGACAACGGACGCGGCCTGCCGGCCGAGACGTCTCGCCCCGATCATTACGGCTTGATCATCATGCGCGATCGCGCCAAGAGCCTGCACGGCCGCTGCGACATTTTACCGCGCAGCGGCGGCGGCACCGAGGTGCGGGTCAGCTTCACGCCGGATAACCACGCCATCGACTAACGGAGACACCATGACGACAGAAACCGCCGCCACAATCTTACTGATCGACGACCACCCGATGCTGCGCAACGGCGTAAAACAGCTGATTGGCATGGACGCTCGCCTGCAGGTCATCGCCGAAGCCAGCAACGGTGAACAAGGGGTCACGCTCGCGGAGCAGCACGATCCGGATCTGATCCTGCTCGACCTGAACATGCCCGGCATCAACGGGCTGGAAACGCTGGATCGCCTGCGCCAAACCGACCTGTCGGGGCGCGTCGTGGTATTCAGCGTGTCCAACCATGAAGACGACGTCGTCAGCGCGCTCAAACGCGGCGCCGACGGCTATCTGTTGAAAGACATGGAACCGGAGGATCTGCTGAAGGCGCTGCATCAGGCGGCGGCCGGGCAGATGGTGCTCAGCGAGACGCTGACGCCGATCCTCGCCGCCAGCCTGCGGGAAAACCGCCCCAGCGCCGATCGCGATATTCAGCAATTGACGCCGCGCGAACGGGACATCCTGAAGCTGATCGCCCAAGGGCTGCCGAACAAGCTGATCGCCCGCCGCCTGACCATCACCGAAAGCACCGTCAAGGTACACGTCAAACACCTGCTGAAAAAGATGAAGCTAAAATCCCGCGTCGAGGCGGCCGTGTGGGTGCTGCAGGGTAAAAACGGTTAATCGCCGCCGTACAGCGGCCCGGTTTGCGCCGGAATGGGCGGCGGCGTCAGGGTTTTGATCGGCGGCAGGCCCGCGTCTTCCCCAGAGGTCGCCGTCAGCGGCGGCGCTACTTTCAGCTCTATCCAGTTGGAGGTCACGCGCTGCTGCTTATCGTCCTCCAGCGTGACCGATAGCCGGTAGCTGTTGGCGGCGCCCGGCGCGTCGTCCCACGGCGGCACGATCGCCGTCCAGCCCTGCGGATCGTTGGCGTTATGCGGCGGCGTCAGGCTCAGCGCCTGCGTATCTCCCTGCCAACTGACGTGAGCGATGCCGTTCAACGCCTTGATTTCCAGCACCAGCGGCACGGTTTCCCCCGCCTGCAGGCTCCACGGCGGCGTGGCCAGGAACACCTGCAGCGTCTTGCGCTGACGGAACTCCAGCACCGGCACGTTCTTGCGCTCGATAGGATCGTAGCGGCTGCCGCGCAGCGACTTGGCTTGCGCCACATACTCCGGCGAAATCTGCTTCACCAGCGGCACCCCGAGCCGATAGCTCAGCGCCAGTTCGACCTGATCCTGGCTTTGCCCGCCCGCGCCAATCTTATGCAGCGCCTTCATCGTCACCAGCGGCACCGGCGTGTAATTGAGCCCCAGCTGCATCGCGCGCGGATCGTTTTGTTTTTTGCCGCTGCCGAACAGATCGACATTATCGCCCAGATACTGCTCATAGCTGAGCGAACCGCCAATCTGGCGATAAAACGGCAGGTAGCCTTGCGTCGTGATGTCGTAACCGCGCGCCGGACGGCTGAAAAATACCCCATCGCCGGGCTGTTGCGACAGCGCCGACAACGGGTAGTAATAGTTGGTGGAGAAACGCAGGTAATCACCCCAGGCTTCCGCACCGACGCTGCCTCGATTGCGCTGCCGAGCGAAATCGCTGTCGAGCGCCGTGTTGTACCCCAGCAGCCAGTCACCGGCGATCCAGCGTTGCCCCAGCGCAAAATTGCCGAGCGCCCCGGCGCTTTGCTGCAGCCAGCCGATCTGGCTATAGGTCAGCAATCCGTCGACGTCGTACAACGGACTGAATAACTGCCCGTTACTGCCGGTAAAGTCACCCTCCCCGGTCATTTTCAGCGATAGCCGCGCGGTGCCCAGCGGCGACAACAGTTCCTGCGCCTGCTGCTGCAGCGTGTCGGTCGCCTGGCCCAACAAATAATCCTCGGCGCGGCTGCGCATCTGCTGACGTGAAACGTTGTTCAACTCTTTTTCGCCGAGCTGTTTGGCCATCTCGGCCCACTGCTTCTCACGCGCGGCATCATCGGGCGCACCGCCCAGCTCCGGCAAGTTCTCGGCCGGATCTGCGGCTTGCTGCTGAGAAACGATAACGGCGTCCGGCGCCGGCGGGGATTCGGCGCGCACGGGCGCTGCACCGGCCAGCCACACCAGCGGCCCGGCCAGCCACACCGTCTGACGATGGCGCCAAAATCGTTTTTGGGTCTTGATAAATTCTGCCTGAATCACGTCTTTCATGACACCGTTGGCTTTTCTCCCTCCTGGATCTCGCCAACCCACTGCTTTGCTATCGCCTTCCCGCGACAGTTCTGAAAAAACCTTACGTCCCGCACTGGCGGGGACGCCTCTTTCTTAAAGCCTAACGGCTTGACGAGCAGAAACAATAGGATAAACCCCAATCAGCCTGAGTGACGCCGTCACTTACGTCATTTACCGATCCCATCCAGCCGCCGGGTGAATTCACATCTTTTTAGCGCCGATTTTGCCGATAAAAAGCACAGCAACCTGCTGCTGCGCGCCACCGCGCATGGCAGTGTATCACTCTGCAACACGTAAAGTGGCGATGCGTACGACTGCGCATTCCTCACAACCCACCGCATTTCACCCCGATGAAATACGCATTTTGCCGTTATTTTAAACATCTGTTTCACAACTGACGGAGCCTTGATGTTTCTTTCCTCACTCTGGCACGCGCTGTTTTTCATCGCGCTGCTGTCGGCAGGAATGGTCGCCTTCTCACTCATCATCCGGTTGGAGCGAACGGTGGCCGTGCGCGCCAACCTACCGAAATTGCACCGCCACAGCCTGCTGCTGACGGCCCTGGGTTTGGCGTTGGCGGCGCTACCCTTTGACCTGCCGACAGCACATCGGCTGTGGTTACCGCCGGCCGCGGCGCTGCTGATCGCCCTGGCCTGGCTAGACTGGCGCCACCGGTGGCTGCCGGACCGGCTAACCCAGCCGCTGCTGTGGGGCGGGCTGCTGTGCAATCTTGACGCTCGCTGGGTACCGCTGGATGACGCGGTTATCGGCGCCGCGGCCGGTTACGGGGCGCTGTGGCTGCTCAACGCGCTTTATCGTCAGGTGCGGCGGCGTGACGGCATCGGCCAGGGCGATTTCAAACTGCTGGCGGCGCTGGGTGCCTGGCTCGGTTGGACGCTGTTGCCGCTGTTGGTCTGTCTGGCGGCTGCGTTCGGGTTAGGCATGGCATTGGCGCGCGGCCTGCGCCAGCGCCGCGGCTGGCGAACGCCGCAACCTTTCGGCATCGCCTTGGCGGCGGCCGGCTGGCTGCTGCTGTTGATAGACGCCGACCAAAGCGCGCTGACGTTGTTCGGTTAGTTCTTCAGCGTCTCGATCAGCCGATTGAGCAACCCGGCCACTTCTGCCGTGCTGGCCGTTGCCGGATTAGCCAGTGGCTGGATCACCGCGAGTCTGGTCGTGGATAACACCTCGTCGCTGCGAATTTCCAACGCATCGGAGGGGGGCGCGCTCAACGAAGCGCCGTCTGGCCGCCAGTAGCTGCCGCGCGTAGTCTGCACCTGATAACTGCCAAAACCGAAATCTTTCTCGACGCGGTAATATATTTCGCAGCTCAACGGCCCGGTGCGCCGCAACATAAAGGCGCTTTTCGCGCTATAGCTGCCTTTATTGACGACAAAGGCGGTCGCCTGCGAAGACAGATCGAACGTGATATATAAATCGCACGCCAGCACCTTGGTGCTTACGCCCTGTTGAAGCGTAATGCGCGTTGTGGGTTGCCGATCCGGCGCGGTCAGGGTGCCTAAAAAAGTCCACGATGGCTGCTTCGAGATGTTGCGCGGCAAATGATTGCTGGTGGAAGAAGGGGCAATTCCTCGCTCACCCAGGCTGTACATCGCTTCGACACCGCTTAAAAACGACGTAACGTCGACGGTGCTTTTGCCGGCCACCGGGACGCCGCCGTTGTAGACGTTACTGAAGGTTACCTCGGTATTGTTGTTACAGGTGGCGATCGCCACCGGGAAAGGCGTCTTAGAACCGCTGTAAAGATTCAACTGACCGATATCCCAACGAGATTCGTTGATAAATCGGCACAGCGCACCTCCGCTCTCCACGTTCTGCGCGTCCTGGATATTGATATTGCCTATCGTGCCCTGGGCAAAGTTGGTGGACAACACGCTGACATTGGCGGCGCGCTGCGTGTTGCGGTTCTCGCAGCCCAACGAATTGATCGTGCCGTTAAAATCTTTGAAATAGTAGATATCGCCGATGCAGTCATCCGCGGCCAACGAGCCGACTGTAGAGTAGAACCCTGAAATTCTGAACGCAGTGCCTTTGGCGCGAGCGGCGTAGAGCCCGTCGATAAAATTGGTGGTGCCGGACTTGTTCATCCACAGCACCCCATCGCCCGGGCGATTGGCGTTAGCTTCCATCTGCACGTTCACCAGCCAGTTAATGAACATGTCGCCCGAGACAAACAGCGAATAACCACCGACCTTGGTGTAGATGTCACGGATATCAAACTTCGTCATATTGAGGTCGCTGAACCACACGCCGTGGGTATCGTCTGCGCCGGTATCATCCCGCAACGTCAAGCCGTGCAGCGTCAGATTGGCGAAGCCTTTCACCACGATCACCGCTTTCTTGGTTTCGCCTTGTTCATTGGTATAGCTGCTGTCCGCGGTCTTGACGATTTTGGTCGCCCGCCCCAATCCGACCACCCGCAAACCGATGCCGCCGTAGATGTCCGTTGTCGTCTGAATCAGTACGTGCCCGGCGACCGTATACACCCGTTTGCCCAGGGACAACGTACCGCCGGCTTGCAGCGCCGCCGCCGCCGCTTTGTTGATCGCCGGCCCCCAGTTGCTTCCGTCGCTGTCCTGATAAAACTGTTCCGGCGTAACAACCTCACCGGTGGCGAGCAAGGTTGCGGTGCGCTCTCCTGAAGCGTTTCCGTTATTGTCCATAATATCTCCTGACGTGATGTGTCCGCATCATTGCGGACGACCGCGCTGAAAGGCACAAACAACGCCGCCTTTCAGCGCCAATCTATCACCGTCACATGAGCACGTTATGAAATTTCATTTTATTTCACCTTGATACAACATCTCGCGACTCGTGGTTGCAACAGCAAGCGATTTCACACGCTGTCGGCCTTTGGCGCAACAGAACGCTCGGCCAGGCGCGGGGCGCTGCCGCTACTTACTCACCCGGTCCAGATACAGCATGCTGTTAGCGATATCCAGCCGGGCGCCTTCGACGTTGTCTCGCAATGCCACCAGCGTTTGACCCTGCAGCGCCACCACATAGGGCGAGCTGGCCTGTACTTCCCGTTGCAAGGTGATGTAACGTGCGCTGCGCGCGGCGCTATTGCCCTCTGCGGCCGCGGCACGCGTTTCCGCGCTGATGGCGGGAATCCCCCACTGGGTGCGCCAGGCCAGGGTTTTCGGCCCACCGGGCACGTTGTAGGCAAAGGCGCTGGCGTTGGTGTTCGGATCCAGGTAGTCGGCGCCCCAGTAGGTGAAGATCGCCTGAAAATCGCGGCCGCGCATCTTGCCCCACAGATCGCTTTCCACCACCGGATGGATATCCAACCGCAGCCCGGCCTGCGCAAAGCTGGCCTGCAACGCCTGCGCGATATCGGTGTACGGCGGCTGGTTGATGACGATAAGATCGATGCGCGTACCTTCAGCGATGCCAGCCTCGCGCAGGATCTGTTTGGCTTTGTCCACGTCGAACTTAAACGGCCGATCGTCGAGCGCACCGTCCAATCCCTCCGGCAAGAAGGCCTGATGCACGCGATATTGCCCTTTCAGCAGTTGCTCGGCGATGCTCTGATAATCCACCAGCCAGCGCGCCGCCTGCCACAGCGCCGGATTGCCCAGCGCCGGGTTGTCTTTGCTGCCGGTGTTGAAACCGAGGTAATAGATCCGGGGCGCATCGGCCTGCTCGATGCGCACGCCCGGCGCATTGCGCAGCGAGTCGAACTGATCGGCGCCTAGATCGTAGGCCACGTCGGCATCCCCTTTCAGCAGCAATAAACGGCGGGTGCCGGCGTCGCTGACGTTCTTGAACAATACCGTTTTCAGCCGGGCCGGCGATGGCGCATAGTCGTTGCGGCCAAGCAGCAGCGCCTCGTGCGGCACATAGTTGTTTACCCGATACGGACCGCCGCCGGCGGAATGGCTGCGCAGCCAGGCATTGCCGTAATCCCCCTGCTGCGCGCGCTCGTTCAGCAGCTTCTCATCCACGATAGAGGCCACGTTCGCCGTCAGCAGCCGCAGCGCCAGCTCGCTGCCGATGTTGGCGGGCCAACGGAGTTGCACCTGGTTATCCCCCACCTTCTTCAGCTGCTGCTCAACGTTATCCGGCGTCCAGCCAAACTCACCGAGAATAAACGACGGCGCCTTGTTCAGCTTCACCGCGCGAACCAGCGAGAAAATGACGTCTTCGGGCCGCAGCGGATTACCGGAAGCGAAGCGTTGCTGCGGTTTCAGGGTAAAGGTCAGGCTGCGGCCATCGGCGCCCGCTTGCCAACTGCCTGCGGCGTCCGGCGCCAGCTTTTGCGGCGCGGCGCGATCCGGCGCCACCAGGCGCTGATAGAGGTTGACCAGGTTGGCCGAGCTGACGGTTTCAAAGCTCTCCGCCGGATCGAGGCTGATAATGCCCTCCAGCGAACTGACCACCACCAAGGTATCCTGCGGGGTGGCGGCCTGCGCACCGAAAGCGGCCGCCAGCGCGCCATACAATAAAGTTGGGATTAACCGTTTCATCGATACACTCTCCACAATCACGCGGTTGCGCTGTTTGTCGAGTGTAGGGGGTAAGAATTAACGGAAGAACGACGATAAATTGCTTTATTTATTACCAAGATGGATATGCCCGCCGCGTTGGCGGGCATAGGTTCAAACGATGATGCGGCCGTGCGCCATCGCCACCGAACGATCGCACATGTGGTCAATCACGTCCGCATCGTGGCTGACCAGCACCATAGTCAGATCGCCCGCCTGTTTCAGCTCGTTGAGCAGGTTGAGGATCTCCGCCTGCACCGACATGTCCAACGCCGAAGTCGGTTCATCCAGCAACAGCAGCTTCGGCCGCAGCAACAATACGCGCACAATCGCCACGCGCTGCCGCTGGCCGCCCGACAGCTGATGCGGGTAGCGATCCAACAGGCGCGGATCCAACCCCACCTGGCGAAAACCTGCGCTGATTTTACGTTCGATGTCGCTTTCCTTCAGCAGTTTGAGCGGCTCCGACAGCGTACGCAACAGCCGGTGTTTCGGGTGTAGCGAAGCATAGGGATCTTGAAACACCATCTGCACCTCGCGCCGTAGTTCGCCGGTAAACGCCTGCCCAGGCTGCAGCCGCCGCCCCAACAATTCAAAACCGCCCTGCCAGCTGCCATTCAGCCCGGCCAGCACCCACAGCAACGAGGACTTGCCGCAGCCGGAAGGCCCCACCAGCCCGAAACACTCGCCCGGTTCGATGCGCAGGTTAACCTCATGCACCACGGTGCGCAGTTCGTAACCCTGGCGGTGACTGACGCTCAGGTTTTCCAGTGCAATCACGCTCATTTCAACGTCTCCAGCAGTGCGCGATCCAGCACCGGCAGCGGTTTGCCGCGCGTCTCGCGGCTCGGCCGACACGCCCACAGCGTGCGGGTATAAGGATGCGTGGCCTGCGCCAGCTCTGCCGCCGGCAGCTGATCCAACAGCTCGCCTTTGTACATCACCAGTACCCGCTCGCAGTGGTGCGCCACCTGCTGCAAATCGTGGCTGATCAGGATCAGGCCCATATTGCGTTGCGCCACCAGATTGTCTATCAGCTGCAGCACCTGATCGCGCATCTGGTGATCCAGCGCCGAAGTCGGTTCGTCGGCAATCAGCAGCTGCGGATCGTTGATCAATGCAATGGCCAGCATCACCCGTTGCCCCATGCCGCCGGAGAGCTGATGCGGATAGCGGCGGCACAGCGCCGCCGGATCGGGCAAGCCCACCGCCGCCAGCATCTCCAGCACTTTTTCACGCCGCTCGGCGCGACTCAGCTTCGCATGCAGCACCAGCGGTTCCTCCACCTGACGACCGATTGGCTGATTGGGATTCAGCGCATGCTTGGGATCTTGCATCACCATCGCCACCCGGTCGCCGCGCAGCCGGCTCCACTGGCGCTCGCTCAGGTGCATTAAGTCTTCATCGCCCAGCGTCAGGCGCTGCGCCTGCAGCTGCAACGACGGCGGCAATAGCCCCATCAGCGCACGCGCGGTCAACGATTTGCCGGAACCGGACTCACCGACCAGCGCCAGCCGCTCCCGCCCCATGCTGAACGAAATATGCTTCACCAGCGCCACCGGCTGTGGCCCCGGCACGCCGATCGCCAGCCGTTCGACGGTCAATAAGGTGTTATCAGTGCCCATGACGAGGATCCATTTTGTCGCGCAGGCCATCGCCCAGCAGGTTAAACGCCAGGCTGGCGAACAGGATCGCCCCGCCCGGCGCGGCGGCGACCCACCATTGGTCGAAAATCACTTTACTGCCTTCGGCCACCATCGAGCCCCATTCGGCGGTCGGCGGCGCGACGCCCATGCCGAGGAACCCCAGACCGGCGGCGGACAGGATGATGCCGCCCAGACTCAGCGCCGCGCGCACCACCGCGCTCGGCAGGCATAAAGGCAAAATGTGGCCGACCATCAGCCGCAGCCCGTTGATGCCCTGCATGCGTGCCGCCGCCAGGTAGTCGCTGCGGCGCAGCGCCAGGGTTTCGGCCCGCGCCTGGCGGGCAAAGGCCGGCCAGCTGGTCAATGCCAGCGCCAGCGCGCCGTTCATCAGCCCTGGCCCCATGACCGCCACGAACGCCAGCGCGATCACCAGGCTCGGCAGCGACAGGAAAATGTCGGTCAGCCGCATCAAAATGCGCTCTACCCAGCCGCCGAGGTAACCGGCGCCAATGCCGACCAGCAGACCGATGGGAATGGTCAACACCAAAATCAGCGACACCAGAATCAGCGTCGGCCGCGCGCCGTAAATCACCCGGGAGAGCAAATCGCGGCCAAAGCCGTCGGTGCCCAGCCAATGTGCGGCGGAGGGCGGCAATAACCGCAGCTCGATATGCTGCAGATTGGGATCGAAAGGCGTCAGCCACGGGGCCAGCAGCGCAGTGACGATCAGAATCGCCACCAGCGCCGCGCCCAGCGTCAGCGTGGTCAGGCGCCGACAGCGGCGGTAACCGACGGCCGGCTCGCTTTGCGGTTCGTGTTCAGAGAGATATTGGCTCATCGGGTTCGCGGATCCACTAAATAGGTCAAGGCGTCGGCCAGCGCATTCAACAGCACGAAACAGGTGCCGATCAGCAACGTGGCGCCGAGGATCGCCGGCGTGTCGGCGGCAAACAGCGCCGAGGTCAGGTAACGCCCGACGCCGGGCCAGGCGAACACCGTTTCGGTCAATACCGCCCCCTCCAGCAGGCTGGCGTAGGAGAGAGACAGCACGGTGATCAGCGTGCCCAGCACGTTGGGAAACACATGGCGCAGCAGAATGCGCAGGCGGCCGGCGCCCTTGGAACGCGCCAGCGTCACGTATTCCTTGTTGCACTCTTCCAGCATCGCCGCCCGCAGCAGCCGGGTGATGCCCGCCATCGACAGCAACGCCAACGCCACCACCGGCAGCCACAGGTGGCTGATGGCGTTGTAGAACATCTCGCGATCGCCGGACAGCCAGCTGTCGATCAACACGAAGCCGCTGCGCGGCTCCATGCTGTACAAGTAGATGTCGTCAAGCCGCCCCGGCCCCGCCGACCAGTGCAGCGTGGCATAGAACAGCAGCAGCCCGAGCAGGCTCAGCCAGAAAATCGGCACCGAATAACCGATCAGCGACAGCAGACGCGCCGCGTTATCCAGCCAGCTGCCCGGTTTGAGCACCGCCAGAAACGCCAGCGTAATGCCGCCGAGGGCGCCGAGGATAATGGCGCAGGTGGCCAGCTCCACCGTCGCCGGGAAGGTACGCAGCAGGTCGCTCAACACCGGCTGGGCGGTGATGCGCGAAATGCCCAAATCGCCGTGCGCCAGGTGCACCAGGTAACGCCAAAACTGCACCGGCAACGGTTGATCCAACCCCAACTCGTGCCGCACCTGCGCATAGGTGGCTTCACTGGCGTGATCGCCCGCCACCTGCAGCGCCGGATCGATCGGCGCCAGGTGCGACAGCATGAAGGTGAACAGCAGCAGGCCAAGCAACGTCAACGCCAGCGACAGCGCGCCGCCGAGCAGCCGCCCGCCCCAGCGCCAATACCGCCGGGCCGTCCCGGCGCTGGCGGACAGTTCAGCGGCCATTACTTGCTGACCTTGCTGTAGAACACCATGTCAGGGTTGATACCCTGCACATAGCCCTTGAGGTTGTCACGCACCGCAATCAGGCTGCGCGCCTGCAGGCCGATGACGAACGGCGAGCTTTGCTGCACCTGTTTTTGCAGTTGCTGGTAATCGGCCACCCGTTTGGCGGTGTCGTTTTCCGCGGTGGCGGTCAGCGTCAGCTTGCTCAGCGCCGGGATCTGCCAGTTGGCGCGCCAGGCCAGCGTCTTGCTGCCGTCTTCCGGGTTGTAGGCGAAGGCTGCGGCATTAGTGTTAGGGTCGAAATAATCCGGCCCCCAGGAAGTCAGCGTTGCATCGTAGTTAAGCGTTTTCACCTTGGTAGAGACCTGCGAGCTGATGCCCGGCACCAGTTCCACCTTCACGCCGCCCTGAGCAAAACTGGCCTGCAGCGCCTGGGCGATATCCAGGTACGGCGGCTGGTTGTTGACGTCCAGACGGAAACTGACGTTGCTGAGCCCCGCTTTGGCCAGTATTTCTTTGGCTTTCTGTGGATTGAAGCTGTACGGCTGATCCTTGAGCGCGCCCAGATAACCGTCCGGCAGGAATGCCTGATGGCTCTGGAACTGCCCTTTCAGCAGATCGTCGGCGATGCCTTTGTAATCGAACAGCCAGCGCGCCGCCTCCCAGAACGCCGGATTGCCGAGCGCCGGCGACGCCTTGGCGTTGAACTGCAGGAAATAAAGTGAGGCGTAAGGAATGGCCAGGGGTTTGACGCCCGGCTTGCCCTTCAGGGCCGCCATCTGGTCTGCACCCAGGTTGCGCGCGATATCGGCATCGCCCTGCTCGATCAGCAAGCGGCGCGCGGCCGGATCGGGCACGTTTTTGATCAGGATGGTTTTCAGCGTCGGCGCCCCTTCCGGCGAGCCGGGGTTGGCGTCCAGCACCACCACTTCGTGCGGCACATAGGTGCGGATTTTATAAGGGCCGCTGCCGGCGGAGTGGCTGTTCAACCATTGGTGCCCCAGATCGTCGCCCTGCTGGTGCGCCAGCGCCTCTTTGGCGTCGACGATCGACGATACCGGCGCCGACAGCAGGCTGAGCACGAAGGCCGGGCTGACGTTTTCACTCCAGCTGATTTTCACCTGGTGGTCATCCACCTTGCTCAGGTGTTGCTCCACATTCTTCGCGTTCCAGCCCAGCTGCGTCAGGATAAACGACGGTTCCAGATTGAGTTTTACCACCCGTGAAAGCGAGAAGATCACGTCTTCCGGCCGCAGTGGATTGCCACTGGCGAATTTGGCATCCGGGCGCAGGCTGAAAGTCAGGCTGCGATTGTCAGCGCCGGCCTGCCAGCTGCTGGCCAGGGTCGGCTTGAGATCGATAGGGTTGTGCGGATCGGACTGGATCAGACGTTGATACAGGCTGTTGAACGACTGCACCGTGGTTAACTCAAATCCCTGGGCCGGATCAAAGCTGACCACGTCATCGATAGACTGCGCGATCACCAGCGTGTTGGCCGGCGTCGCCGCCTGCGCGTTAACGCCGGCCGCCACGGCCAAAAACAGTAAAGAAGGAACGAGCGTTTTCATCTGAAACTCTCCAAGCGGATGGAATTTATAATAATTTCGCGAGTGTATGCGAGCACGATCGGCAGCTGAAGGTACTTAAATCACTATAGATATTCTTTTTATGTATATAGATGGGATTTTGATTATTAGGGGGGACGATGCAGAATGCGCGGCAGGCGTTGCCTGCCGCTTATCGATTAAATCTGGTAGTCAATCACCGCATCCAGCTGCGACGAGAAGACCTTGTCCTTGATTTCGGTCAGCGACAGCGTCGGGTTGCACAGCTGGATAAAACGCCAGGCATAGTTGCGCTGCAGCTGACTGCGTTTCAGGCCCAGCCATACCGTATTGGGTTCAAACAAGTGCTCGGCGTTGAGGCTCACCAACCCACGATCGCGCTCTTTTTCATACGACATGTCCGCCAGCACGCCCACGCCCAATCCCAGTTCGACGTAGGTTTTAATTACGTCGGAATCCTGCGCGCTAAGCGCGATGTCCGGCGTCAGGCCCGCCGCTTTGAACGCCGCATCCAGCTTCGCGCGTCCGGTAATGCCCTGACGGTAAGTGATCAGCGGCAAGGTGCTGAGCATCTCCAGCGTCACCTGCGGCTGGCGCGTCAACTCGTGCCCTTCCGGCACCAAAATGGTGTGATGCCAGCGATAGTAAGGGAACGCCGCCAGCGATTCGTCGCTCATCAGCCGTTCGCTGGCGATACCGATATCGGCTTCGCCGGCGGCCAGCATCGAGACGATCTCCTCCGGGCTGCCCTGATTGAGCACCACCCGCACCCGAGGATAAAGCGCACGAAACTCTTTGATGACCCCCGGCAGGCTGTAGCGCGCCTGGGTGTGCGTCGTCGCGATATGCAGCTGCCCCGAATCGTTGCTGCTGAAGACGTCCGCCAAGCGACGGATGTTGTTGGCGTCGTTGAGAATGCGTTCCGCCACCACCAGCAGCTCTTTGCCGGGTTCGGTCATGCCCAGCAGCCGCTTACCGCGGCGAATGAATATTTCAATGCCCAGCTCTTCTTCCAGCTCGCGAATATGCCGACTGACGCCGGACTGCGAAGTAAATAAGGTATTGGCGACCTCGGTCAGGTTGTAGTTGCAGCGCGCCGATTCGCGAATAATTTTTAATTGTTGAAAGTTCATCCCCGTCTCCCTGTTTCTTGCGGTAGCGTTTGCCCTATTGATACGGAGTCCCACGGGGCTGAACAAATAAGAAATAACCTTTAGTTATGCAATTTAATACTAAGTGAATTATTTATCGTGACTCTCGGGGTGGGAAGACGGAGGAAAATGATGAATGGCTTTAAAAATAACGAGATAAATAACCACACAAAAAAGAAGCCTTAAATAATCATGCAGAATAAAGTTATTAAATAGAGGTATTAGATATATGAAAAAGGGCTCAGCATGCTGAGCCCTTCACTGTTTGCCGCCCTGCCAACGCCTCAGGCCGTGGCCTCCGCCCCGAAAGCGCCGGGGCGGTTCTGCTGCAACCATTGCTGTACATAGCGCACCAGATCGCCGATGCAATCATCCTGCATGCCGTGGTGCTTCAGCTCGTTATCCAGCGCAAACAGGTATTGCGCGTTGGTGCCCAGCGGGCCGCTGGCGCTGGCGATCAATGGCGCGATCACCTGGTGACTGGTGTCTGCTTCAAACAGCGGATGCTGCGCGTTCATCACGAACACCAGCGCCGTAACGGTCTCTCCGCCATCCAACTGCAGTTCACACCAGGTCGGCACATAGCAATCGGTGATCATCTCGCGCTTCCAGAGCAGTTCCAGCTCTTCGCGCAGCTTGCCTTCCGGCAGACGAAACGCCAATCCGGTGGTCTGGCCGCCCTCTTTCAGCGCCAGCATGCGCCCCGGCTGATGCAGCGTGCCGCGCCCGGCGGTCAAACGCATGCAGAACGCCCGATGCCAACCCTGCAGCATGGCAGGCCGCACTTCTTCCGATTCGAAAACCGGATTCCACATCAGCGAACCGTAACCGAATACCCATACCGGGCTGTGATTCGGCCTACGCGATAACGTGCACTCCAACGAGGCTGCGCGCTGCTCAGGCGTCAGCAACAGCGATTCCTCAATAGCGCCAAAGGCGGTTTTGCAATCCGCTTTTTGCAGAAAATCTCGCGTTAACACTGTTACAACCTCCCGGGAATACGATTTCTCGTCCTCCCTCGCCACTACTGAACCTTTGCAATTTTATTTTTTGGTGCGGAATTTTATTAATTCAATAACCGCGCCGATTAATAATGACCATATTCTTTTCCCACCGCGCAATCAAGTTGCAAAGCGGCGTTAACGTGGAAAAGTATTTGTACTGAGCAGCAATAATATTAATTGCCGAGGTCAGCATAACGTCTGCGCGATTTTAGCAGGCCATAAAGGCGTTACTTTTTGTGCCAACGCTCATCGTCGCCCTTGCGATAGCTTTGCTTGACCGCCGCCCAAGCCACCTTGTGCGCCGTCTCCTCCCGGCTGTCGTCACCGCGTCGGTCTTCAGGATCCCGGTATTGTTGCCAGGCGCTGTTGAACGCCTCTTTATAGATCGCCTGTGCATGGGCCGGCAGCACATGCTTCACATTGTCCGGCAAGTCGTTCGTGTCTTGATAGGGCATCACGTCCTCCCGTGCGTATTCCGTGAACCTTAAGCCTAGCTCACACGCCGTTGCGCCTCAATGAGCAAACAATTCTCATTATCAAACGGCATGATATACTCACCGCCAAACGAACTATAAGGAGATCCCCGTGACTACCGAAGCCCCTCGCTCACGCGCCCCCTACCTGATCGCCGTCAGCGCCGTACAGGACATTACGCCGCACCTGCGCCGCATCACCTTTACCGCGCCCGATCTGCGCTACTACCCGGCCAACGCCGCCGCCGCACACATCAAGGTCTTTTTGCCGCTCGCCGGCCAAACCCAGCCGGATCTGCCGACGCTGACCGAAAACGGTCCGCGCTGGGCCGCGGACGCCGTGCGCCCGATCGTACGCACCTATTCCATTCGCGCGGTGCGCCCGGAACAGGCGGAAGTGGACATCGAATTCGCGATTCACGACCACCAGGGACCGGCGGTCGACTTTGCGCGCCAGGCGAAAGCCGGCGATAAAATCGGCATCAGCAACCCGGGCGGCCCTAAACCGATGCTGCCGGCGGCCGATTTCTACTGCCTGGCAGGCGATCCTTCCTCGCTGCCTGCGCTGGCCGCGCTGCTGGAAAACCTGCCGCCGCACAGCGCCGGACGCGCTTTCGTCCGCGTCGACAGCGCCGCTGACGTGATTGACCTGAAAAAACCCGCCGATGTTGAAATCAATTGGATCGTCGGCGGCACAGAGAAAACCGAGGAACTGATCGCTCAGTTCCGCGCGCAGTCCCTGCCGCAGGGCGAAGCGCACTTCTGGCTCGCCGGTGAAGATCGCCTGGTGGTGGGGTTGCGTCGATACCTGCGCCGTGAACGCCAATGCGATCGCAATCGCCTTTATGCCGTACCTTACTGGCGTGAAGGGCTAAATGAAGAGGGTTACCACAATAAACGGCATGAAATCATGGATAACATTGATGACTGACGGTCTCATTTCCCTTGATTAACCAAGTGGTAAATGAGTAAACACGACTTTTCTCAAATCTAACGTTAAAAATTGGCGTTACTGCGTAAAAGTAAGTAAATAAAACCGCACCCCGTGCGGTTTTTTTGTTACTCTGATCACATAAAGCAAGCAATTGCTTTCTCAGATAAAAACAACATCACACCGGCGCCGTGGGTGTATCCTAATATAAAATACCTACTGGAAACGCAGAGTTGCCGCATCACGGCGACCGGCGCTGACGGGCTACGCTGTTTGATAAGGAGTGCCACCCTCATGAAGTCGCAACACGATCCTGGCCGATCCACCAAGTCTCGCCATACCGAATACTCGCTGATCCTCCCCATCGCCGCGCTGGTGGTGTTGAATCTGTGGAGCAGCACCACTCACTTTCCGCTGATCGTCGGCATCAACATTCTCGCGCTGGTGGGGATCCTCAGCAGCGCCTTCAGCGTGGTGCGCCACGCCGACGTGCTCGCCCACCGGTTGGGCGAACCCTACGGCTCGCTGATCCTTAGCCTGTCGGTGGTGATCCTCGAGGTCAGCCTGATCTCGGCGCTGATGGCCACCGGCGACGCCGCACCGGCGCTGATGCGCGACACGCTGTACTCCATCATCATGATCGTTTCCGCCGGCCTGGTCGGGTTCGCGCTGCTGCTCGGCGGGCGCAAGTTTGCCACCCAGTACGTCAACCTGGGCGGCATCAAACAGTATCTGATGGCGATTTTCCCGCTGGCGGTGATCGTGCTGGTGTTCCCGAGCGCGCTGCCGGGCGGCAACTTCAGCACCGGGCAAGCGCTGTTGGTCGCGCTGATCTCCGCTGCCATGTATGGCGTGTTCCTGGTGATCCAGACCAAAACTCACCAGAGTCTGTTCGTGTACGAGCATGAAGACGACGATGGCGATCCGCATCACGGCAAGCCTTCATCGCACAGTAGCACCTGGCATGCCGCCTGGCTCGTCGTACACCTGATCGCGGTTATCGCCGTCACCAAGTTCAACGCCAATCCGCTGGAAGGCCTGCTGACCAAGATGAACGCGCCGGCGCAATTCACCGGTTTCCTGGTGGCGCTGCTGATCCTGTCGCCAGAAGGCCTGGGCGCGCTGCGCGCCGTGTTGAACAACCAGGTACAACGCGCCATGAACCTGTTCTTCGGCTCGGTGCTGGCGACCATCTCCCTGACCGTGCCGGCGGTCACCATCATCGCCACCCTGACCGGGCAAACGCTGATCTTCGGCCTGCAAACGCCGCATATCGTGGTGATGCTGACGGTGCTGCTTCTGTGCCAGCTGTCGTTCTCGACCGGCCGCACCAACGTGCTGAACGGCACCGCCCACCTGGCGCTGTTCGCCGCCTACATGATGACTATCTTCGCCTGATCAAAAAGGGGCGCACACCGTGCGCCCTTGTCTTCGTTTATACCGAGAAGAATATCGCCGCGGCGATCCCCCCGAACAAAATCCACTTGATGATGTAATAGCCGGTGCGGTTCCAGGCCTTCAGGCGTTTCCCCACCCGGCGTATCGCGTAGATGTATTTGAACATCTTGTTGACGCCGCCGGTGCGATCGCCCTCTTCGTTCGGCGCGGTGGCGGCGCTCATCAGATTACGCCCCAGCCAGTGGTTAACCGCCTGCGCCCAGCGATAACGCATCGGCCGTTCGATGTCGCAGAACAGGATCAGACGGTTCTGCCCACTCTGGTTTTCCGCGTAGTGCAGATAGGTTTCATCGAACATCACGCCTTCCCCATCGCGCCAGCTGTAGCGCTCGCCGTCCACTTCAATAAAGCAGCGGTCATCGTTGGGGGTCATCAGCCCCAGGTGATAACGCAGCGAACCGGCGTAAGGATCGCGGTGGCGCGGCAAACGGCTGCCGTCCGGCAGTTCGGCGAACATCGCCGCCTTGACCGAAGGCAAGCTGCGCAGCAGTTCAGTGGTCTGCGGGCACAGGGTCATGGCCGAAGGATGACTGTCCTCATACCATTTCAGATAAAAGCGCTTCCAACCGGTCTTAAAGAACGAGTTGAAACCGGCGTCGTTGAATTGATCGGACGCCTTGATCTGCTGGATCTCCATCAGCTTCTGTCCTTCGTCGCGGATGGTCTCCCAGTTATCTCTCAACACCGCCAGCTCAGGAAACTGCTCCGGCTTCAGGTACGGCGTGGTCGGCACACGGGAAAACAGATACATGAAAACGTTCAACGGTGCGGTAAAGGTGGAATGGTCAGACAGCTGCCGCCACACGTTGTAGCGCACCCGTCCGCGGTAATGCACATAGACGACGCATAAAATAAGCAAAATCAGAATGATGTATTTCATGTTTGAATCGCATCAAGGAACCTACACGCTATGCGCCGCGCGGCGCACACCCCAGATAATGTCCTTTTGGTGCCGCAGGCAAATTGCGCGCCAATCTGGAACCCATTAATCATTAACGCTAACTCAACGAAAATCTATACAAAAAACCACAATAATTTACACAAAGGTTAAACGAGAGGGGAAATTGCGGAGATAAAAAAGGCCGCCGAAGCGGCCTTTCTATTAGCGGATAGGTTAACTGTAAGCGTTGAGCGTGCGCTGGCACAAAGCGGAACGCACGCAGTCCTGTTTTTCAAAGCGGATAACGCCGATCATCTCGTCCTCTTCGAAGCGCTCCAGCGCGTCGCTGAGACCGGATTTCACGCCGCGCGGCAAGTCGCACTGGGTCACGTCGCCGTTAACGATAACCGTCACGTTTTCGCCCAGGCGGGTCAGGAACATTTTCATTTGGCTGGCGGTCACGTTCTGGGCTTCATCCAGGATAACGACCGCATTTTCGAAGGTGCGCCCACGCATATAAGCGAACGGCGCAATCTCTACCTTGCCGATTTCCGGGCGCAGGCAGTACTGCATAAAGGAAGAGCCTAAACGACGTACCAGAATGTCATACACCGGGCGGAAATAAGGGGCGAACTTCTCGGAGATATCCCCCGGCAAGAAACCGAGGTCTTCATCCGCCTGCAAAACAGGACGGGTAACGATAATCCGATCCACCTCTTTATGGATCAGCGCCTCCGCCGCCTTGGCGGCGCTGATGAATGTTTTGCCACAGCCGGCTTCGCCGGTGGCGAAGATCAGCTGCTTATTCTCTATGGCTGATAAGTAATGACCCTGAGCTTCGGTTCTAGCCTCGATGGGTGAGCTATCGCGCTTGTCTCGCGCCATGCCGATAGACTCGACTCCCCCCATTTGCACCAGCGAGGTCACAGACTCTTCTTCCAGCTGGCGATGACTACGAGCGTCACGACGAATAACGCGTTTCGCTTCACGACGTGCTTTGATCACTGCTTTCTGTCTACCCATAGTGGCACCTTACAGTTTGTTTCACCTACCGCAACGGCCAGGCCGCGCGATTATGTTTCACACACGTATTAGGTTTTGGCCTCCTCCGAGCCAATAAGAGCCAAGGGACAACGTGAATCGACGGCAACGCTTAAGCACCGTTTTTTCACGGGACAACGCGGACTGCATCAATAAACGTGGAGTAAAAAGTGATGAGATTCGGTAGCGATAAGGGTGCGGAGTTGCCGGTAAAAGAGAGTTGGAGAGAGAACCCTCGTTACAACGAGAAATCAGGGGAGATGTGTTATTTTTTCTTTCCAGCCCAGCCAAGGACTTTACCATTAGCGATCCCCGCAGTGATATTTACAGCTTCAAGCTGTGCACCGTGTGAAAACTACCGCCAGATGATTACAGTATAATGACATTCAATCCTGTCGCGTTACTAAAATGTAAAAAAATTTTATATCTTTTATTTTCAGTTAGCGCAAAAACACTATATCACGCTCGGCACGTCATTCCATAAAAAAATTATTCATATAAATATCAATAAATTAAAATTAAAAACCGCGAATGACACTTTGGTTTCCCGATTAAAATTTGCACAACTCAAAGTCGGCGGGCCGCTCAGATTTTTTAATCCGCAGGCGAAGGATTGAATTGAACGCCGTCGCTTAATGCCCCGCGCAATAGGCAAGCCAAAGTAAAACGAGGCGGAAGATCCCGCCTCGTCATTGCGCACTCAGGCCTTGAGCAGGCCGCTGGCCAGATAGTCGCCGCCCTCTTTCACGCCCGGCAATACGAAGAAATATCCGCCACCGATCGGCTTGATGTATTCTTCCAGTGCTTCGCCATTGAGCCTTTTTTGCACCGTCAGGAATCCTTTTTCCAGATCGGCCTGATAGCAGACGAACAGCAGCCCCATTTCCAGCTGCCCGGCATTGGAAACGCCAAGGGAATAACTGTAGCCACGCCGCAGCATCAGGTTGCTTTGGCTTTCCGGCGTGCGGGGGTTAGCCAACCGGATGTGCGCGTCCATCGGTATCACCTTGCCGTCGGGATCGTTCGCGTAGTTCGGCTCGTCATGTTCATGCTTCATGCCTAACGGCGCGCCGCTGTGCTTTTCGCGACCGAAAATAGTTTCCTGCTCCTGCAGCGGCGTGCGATCCCAAAACTCCACGCGGAAGCGAATAATACGCGCCGCCTGGTAGCTGCCGCCGGCCGTCCACGCCGGTTCACCCACGTTGTCACCGACCCACACCACCTTATCCATCAGCGGTTTGTCGTCGGTTTTCGGGTTGGCTGTGCCGTCTTTGAAGCCCAGCAGGTTGATCGGCGTCTCTTTGCCTTTGCTGCGCGCCGCGTGCGCGGAGATAAACCCTTCCCGCTTCCAGCGCACGCTGAGCAGATCCGGCGAATGCTTGATGATGTCGCGCAGCGCGTGGAGAGCGGTTTCATTGGTGTTGGCGCAGATCTGCAGCAGCAGATCGCCGTGGCACAGCGCGGCATCCAGCGCATCGTTGGGAAAGCGCGTCATCTTCTGCAACCGCAGCGGTTTGTGCGCCTGCAGGCCAAAGCGTTCGTCGAACAGCGATGCGCCGACCGAGACGGTAATGGTCAGGTTGTCCGGGTAAATCTCCGGCCCCATGATGCCGGAATCGAGCGGCGGCAGCTTGGCGTCCACCTCCGGCGCCTTGCCACCGTGGGTCAGGAAGGCGATGCGATCGGTCAACAGCCGGAACAGACGCTCCAGATCCGCTTTGCTGGTCGCCAGCACGTCGAACGCCACCAGCATCATCGCCGCCTGTTGCGGCGTCAGCACCCCGGCCTGATGGCGGCCATAAAACGGCTGTTTCTGCCAACGCTCATCCTGCGGCGTCGCCAACGGCTCCGCCGCGTTGCCCGCCGCCTGCGCCAGGCGGCTGCCGCCCAGCGCCAGCGCGCCCACCCCCAGCCCCTGCAGCAAACGGCGCCGCGAAGGCGATGCCGCCCCTTGCGATTGCAGATGAGGCCCGTTATTCGGGCCTGCCTTGTTGCTCATAACCGTATGCCTCAGTCCAGGCCCAACACGCCGCGCAGTTGGGAAAGGTCTTCCGCCAGCGTGGTGATCGGCCCTTTCAACGCGTTGCGATCGGCATCGCTCAGCTTCTCGTAGGACTCATACCCCTCTTTGGTTTGGTACTTCGCCAAAATGGTGTCGACGGTTTTGAAGTTGGCGTCAATCTTGTCCAGCAGCGGCTTGTTGGCTTTGACCAGCAGCGGGCGCAGCAGGTTGACGATCTTCTGCGCGCCGTCGACGTTGGCCTGGAAATCCCACAGGTCGGTGCGACTGTAACGGTCTTCTTCACCGCTGATCTTGCTGGCCGCCACTTCTTCGATTAACCCGGCGGCGCCGCCCACCACTTTGCTCGGCGGGAAAGTCAGTTCACTCACGCGTTTTTGCAGCTCAACAGTGTCGTGATACAGACGGTCGGCATATTTGCCCATGTCTTTGGTCGAGTTGTCGGCAAACAGCGCCTTCTCGAGGCGGTGGAAGCCGGTGAAGTTCGGATCCGCCGATTTCTTCTCGTAGTCGTCTTCACGGGCGTCGATGCTGCCGTCCAGATCGGAGAACAGCTCGGCGATCGGCTCGATACGCTCATAGTGCTGGCGGGTCGGCGCGTACAGCTTGCGCGCTTGCTCCACGTTGCCGGCCTTCACCGCGTCGGTGAACAGCTTGGTCTGTTTCACCAGCCCATCGACTTCTTTGGTGACGTAGACTTTGTACTCGGCGATCGGGCCAACCAGATCCAGCGCGCTCGGTTTGCCGTCGGTAGCGCCGTTGGCCGCCGCGGTGACGGTCAGTTTACCTTTCGGATTGCTCAGCAGCCCGCAGGTCATGTCATATTCGCCCGCTTCCAGCGTGGCGGTCATTTTCTGGGTGAAGCCCGGCGCGATGTTCTCGCGCTCTTCCACCACCATCACCCCTTTCAGGATTTCCCATTCGACGTTTTTCTGGCTGGTGTTGTGCACCACAAACTGCGTCTTGCCGGCCGGCACCGTCAGCTGCATCGGTTCACACTGCTTGTCGTTGACCGTGACCTTGACCTGCGGCACGTCCGCCGCCAACGCGTCGATGCTCAGCGCAAACGCCGGGATAGCCAGTAATGCTGCGTGCAACGCCTTGCGGCGAAATAACGGAGTAGACATACGAGATTCCCTATTACACATTAATGATTGATTTTACGTTGCGCCGGCGCCGCTGCCGGCTCCGCGCGCTGCGGCAGGAAAAAGAAAATCAGCGCCGGGATCAGATACAGGAAATAGACGGCCACTTCGCTGACCGTCGGGGCTTCCTGATAACCGAGAATACCTTCCAGCAGGGTACCGAACAGCGAATGGGTCGAGAGGGTGCTGCTGAAATCGAAAGCGATAGCCTGGAAGTGGTTCCACAGACCGGCTTCGTGGAAGGCGCGGATCGCCCCGGCGGCCAGGCCGGCGGCGACGAACAGAATGAACAGGCTGGTCCATTTGAAGAATTTGGCCAGGTGCAGCTTCACCCCGCCCCAGTAAATCATCATGCCCAGCACGATGGCGGCCACCAGGCCGAGCACCGCGCCGATCGGCGCCGCGGCGCCCACGTCTTGCTGGAACGCCGCCAACAGGAAGAACACCGACTCCAGCCCTTCGCGCGCTACGGCGAAAAACACCATCGCCACCAGCGCCCAACCCTGCCCTTTACCGGCGTTGAGCGCCTGATCGATCGCGCCTTCCAAATGCACCTTGACCGATTTGGACACCTTACGCATCCAGAACACCATATAGGTCAGGATCAGTACCGCCACCACCGCGACGATACCTTCGAACAGCTCCTGCTGTTTCTGCGGGAACTCGCCGGTGGTCTCGTTGATGAAGATGCCGAGCACCAGACACAGCGCCGCGGCGACAATCACGCCGATCCACACCGCACCGAGCCATTGGCTGCGCTGCGTGCGTTTCAGATAGCTGGCGATCAGGCTGACGATCAGCGCAGCCTCCAGCCCCTCGCGGAACATGATAAGAAAGGGAACGAACATAAATAATCACCCCTGAAAAGACCGCGGCGGCAGAGAAAATTGACTCGAAATGAGCGGCGGCAACTCTGTAAAGAAACGTAAAATACAACGAGAGTGATTATCATTCTGCCAAGAAGAAATACAAGAGGCGCAAGCGTGATTTTTTCTAATCAAATGTCGCCAGGTGTTACAGCCGGATGACGGCGGTAAGCCGGCAAAAAGAAGGGGCGCTCTGCGCGCCCCTTGCTGACTGACATCGAACGGCGTTATACCGTTTTATACTCAGCTTCCGCCTGATCGAAACGCTCGGTCATGGTGGCGGAAGGCTGGCGGCCCATCAGGCTCACTACCACGATGGCGAGGCAGCCCAGGATGAAGCCTGGGATGATTTCATACAGGCCCAGCCATTCGTACTGTTTCCAGACGATCACCGTCACCGCACCGACCAGCATGCCGGCCAGCGCGCCGTTGCGGGTCATGCGCGACCACAGCACCGAGATCAGCACGACCGGGCCGAAGGCGGCGCCGAAACCGGCCCAGGCATAGCTCACCAAGCCCAGCACGCGGTTCTCCGGGTTGGCCGCCAGCGCGATGGCGATCAACGCCACCACCAGCACCATCACGCGGCCGACCCACACCAGCTCACGCTGGCTGGCGCCTTTGCGCAGGAACGCCTTGTACAGGTCTTCGGTGATCGCGCTGGAACACACCAGCAGCTGGCAGCTCAGGGTACTCATGACCGCCGCCAGAATTGCCGACAGCAGCACGCCCGCCACCCATGGGTTGAACAGCAGCATCGCCAGCTCGATGAACACGCGTTCGCCGTTCTGCGACACGTTACCGGCTTGATCCGGGTTATTGGCGAAGTAAGCGATGCCGAAGAAACCGACGGCGATGGTGCCGGCCAGGCACAGGATCATCCAGGTCATGCTGATGCGGCGCGCGCTGCGGATGGTGCGGTGAGAATCCGCCGCCATGAAACGCGCCAGGATGTGCGGCTGGCCGAAGTAGCCCAGGCCCCAACCCAGCAGCGACAGGATGGCGATGAAGTTCAACCCCTTAAGCATGTCGAGGTTGGCCGGGTTCTGTGCCTGGATCACCAGCATCGAAGTATCGATGCCGCCAACGGCGAAGATGACGATCACCGGCGTCAGGATCAGCGCGAAAATCATCAGGCTGGCCTGCACGGTGTCGGTCCAGCTTACCGCCAGGAAACCGCCGATAAAGGTATAGAGGATGGTCGCCGCGGCACCGGCCCACAGGGCGGTTTCGTAGCTCATGCCGAAGGTGCTTTCGAACAGGCGCGCGCCGGCTACGATGCCCGAGGCGCAGTAAATGGTGAAGAACACCAGGATGACGATGGCCGAGATCACCCGCAGCAGCTTGCTGTTGTCTTCAAAGCGGCTGGTGAAATAGTCCGGCAGCGTCAGGGCGTTGTTGTTGGCTTCGGTATGTACGCGCAGCCTTCCTGCCACCAGTTTCCAGTTCAGGTAGGCGCCGATGGTCAGGCCGATGGCGATCCAGCTTTCGGAGATGCCGGAGAGGAAGATCGCGCCCGGCAGGCCCATCAGCAACCAGCCGCTCATGTCGGAAGCGCCGGCGGACAGCGCGGTCACCACGCTGCCCAAACTGCGGCCGCCGAGAATATAGTCATCAAAGTTGTTGGTTGCCCGGTAGGCAAGCAGGCCGATCAGCACCATCCCGAAAATGTACACCAGGAAGGTCACCAGCATAGGTGTGCTCATTGTCATTTAATTCTCCACTTTCATTATTATTCGCGTTTCGCTCCGGCCAAGCCGGCGCCGGTAAACCCACGCGCAATGCATTTCACTGGCCGCCGCGCCGGAACGTGGCGCAGCCTGCGAGCAAGTGCAGGTAAAATAGTTTCTGCCCGTAATTGTTGACCGTCGGTTATCCTAGATGAGCCTTTCATCAACCAACAAGATATTTAACAACAAAGTTACACAAAGTTTACCCTGCGTCACATTTACCGGGCCCAAAGGTTGCACTCACGACAACCAAAGTGAGTTGCACCCGGCTATTACCCTTATATACCGCAAGGTAAAACGTCTGCGGCAGCATAAACCCCGCCGCATTTGCTCAATAAGGCAACATTCGTGCCAACTGCCGATGTTAAAAAATCGATGAAACTCACACTTCGCTCATCAGCCTGATTTAACAAGGTTGCACAAAGTTGCAACATGCAGGATATTGTCTGCATTCTTGACACCACACATCTCACGAACCTATCCCAACAGGCTTTCCGGCCTGCTGTTTGTCTAGCCTGATGGGATAGGTTCTAAACACAGGAGTTGGATTGGCATGGGCACTACCACAATGGGCGTGAAACTCGACGAGGCAACACGCGACCGGATCAAGAGCGCCGCACAGCGTATCGATCGCACGCCGCACTGGCTCATCAAGCAGGCCATCTTTAATTACCTCGAGCGTCTCGAGAGCGGTTCCGATATTCCTGAAATTCCAGCGCTGGCCGCTGCGGGCCAGCCTGAAGCGGACGACATTATGCCGCAAGCGCAGGAAGAGTCACACCAGCCATTCCTCGATTTCGCCGAACAAATTCTGCCGCAGTCGGTCACCCGCGCCGCCATCACCGCCGCCTATCGTCGCCCGGAGACCGAAGCGGTGCCGATGTTGCTCGAACAGGCGCGATTACCCGCCGATCTTGCTCAGGCCACTCACAAAATGGCCTATGGCATCGCCGAGAAGTTGCGTAACCAAAAAAGTGCAAACGGCCGCGCCGGCATGGTGCAAGGCCTGCTGCAAGAGTTCTCCCTCTCCTCGCAGGAAGGCGTGGCGCTGATGTGCCTGGCGGAAGCGCTGCTGCGCATTCCGGACAAACCGACCCGCGATGCCCTGATCCGCGACAAGATCAGCAACGGCAACTGGCACTCGCACCTCGGGCGCAGCCCGTCGCTGTTCGTCAACGCCGCGACCTGGGGCCTGCTGTTCACCGGCAAACTGGTGTCCACGCACAACGAAGCAAACCTGTCTCGCTCGCTGAACCGCATTATCGGCAAGAGCGGCGAACCGCTGATCCGCAAAGGCGTGGATATGGCGATGCGTCTGATGGGTGAACAGTTCGTGACCGGTGAAACCATCGCCGAAGCGCTGGCCAACGCGCGCAAGCTCGAAGAAAAAGGCTTCCGCTACTCCTACGATATGCTGGGCGAAGCCGCCCTGACCGAAGCCGACGCGCAGGCCTACCTGGTTTCCTACCAGCAGGCGATCCACGCCATCGGCAAAGCCTCCAACGGCCGCGGCATCTATGAAGGCCCCGGCATCTCCATCAAGCTGTCCGCCCTGCACCCGCGCTACAGCCGCGCGCAGTACGAACGCGTCATGGAAGAACTCTACCCGCGCCTGCTGTCGCTGACCCTGCAGGCTCGCCAGTACGATATCGGCATCAACATCGACGCCGAAGAGGCCGACCGTCTGGAGATCTCGCTCGATCTGCTGGAGAAGCTGTGCTTCGAGCCGCAGCTGGCCGGCTGGAACGGCATCGGCTTCGTGATCCAGGCCTACCAGAAACGCTGCCCGTTCGCCATCGATGCGGTGATCGACATGGCGCAACGCAGCCGCCGTCGCCTGATGATCCGTCTGGTGAAGGGCGCCTACTGGGACAGCGAAATCAAACGCGCCCAGATGGACGGCCTGGAAGGCTACCCGGTCTACACCCGCAAGGTCTATACCGACGTTTCCTATCTGGCCTGCGCCCGCAAGCTGCTGTCGGTGCCGAACCTGATCTATCCGCAGTTCGCGACCCACAACGCCCATACCCTGAGCGCCATCTATCATCTGGCCGGCAACAACTACTACCCTGGCCAGTATGAGTTCCAGTGCCTGCACGGCATGGGTGAGCCGCTGTATGAACAGGTGGTGGGTAAAGTGGCCGACGGCAAACTGAACCGCCCTTGCCGCATCTATGCGCCGGTCGGCACCCATGAAACGCTGCTGGCTTACCTGGTGCGCCGCCTGCTGGAAAACGGCGCCAACACCTCGTTCGTCAACCGCATCGCCGACGCCACCCTGCCGCTCGACGAGCTGGTGGCCGATCCGGTCAGCGCCGTGGAAGCGCTGGCGGCCAGCGAAGGCCAGATTGGCCTGCCGCACCCGCGCATTCCGCTGCCGCGCGAGCTGTACGGCGAGAAGCGCACCAACTCCAGCGGTCTGGATCTGTCCAACGAACAGCGTCTGGCCTCGCTCTCCAGCGCCCTGCTCACCAGCGCCAGCCATCCGTGGCGCGCGGAACCTATCATTGACGCCGAATTGGATCAGGGCGTGGAGCAACCGGTGATCAACCCGGCCGAGCCGGGCGATGTGGTCGGCTACGTGCGTGAAGCCACCGAAGGCGAAGTCAGCCGTGCGCTCGACGCCGCCGCGGCCGCCGGCCCAATTTGGTTCGCGACACCGCCGACGGAGCGCGCCGCGATCCTCGAACGCGCCGCCGAGCTGATGGAAAGCCAGCTGCAAAGCCTGCTGGGCATTCTGGTGCGCGAAGCGGGTAAAACCTTCAACAACGCCATCGCCGAAGTGCGTGAAGCGGTCGATTTCCTGCACTACTACGCCGGCCAGGTACGCGACGATTTCGCCAACGACAGCCACCGTCCGCTGGGCCCGGTGGTCTGCATCAGCCCCTGGAACTTCCCGCTGGCGATCTTCACCGGCCAAATCGCCGCGGCGCTGGCGGCGGGCAACAGCGTGCTGGCCAAACCGGCCGAGCAAACGCCGCTGGTAGCCGCGCAGGCAGTGCGAATCCTGCTGGAAGCCGGCATTCCGCAAGGCGTCCTGCAGCTGCTGCCGGGCCAGGGTGAAACCGTCGGCTCAACGCTGGTCAACGACGCCCGCGTACGCGGCGTGATGTTTACCGGCTCCACCGACGTCGCCGGCATTCTGCAGCGCAGCATCGCCGGTCGTCTGGATCCGCAGGGCCGCCCGACGCCGCTGATCGCCGAAACCGGCGGCCTGAACGCCATGATCGTCGACTCTTCCGCCCTGACCGAACAGGTCGTGACCGACGTGGTGGCCTCCGCCTTCGACAGCGCCGGCCAGCGCTGCTCCGCGCTGCGTATCCTGTGCATTCAGGAAGACGTGGCCGAACACACGCTGCAAATGCTGCGCGGCGCGATGGCCGAATGCCGTATGGGCAATCCGGAGCGCCTGTCTACCGACGTGGGCCCGGTGATCGACGCCGAAGCCAAAACCGGCATCGAACGCCACATCCAGGCGATGCGCGCCAAAGGCCGCAAGGTGTACCAGGCCGCCAAAGGCAGCACGCAGGATGAGAAAGAGTGGGCGCGCGGCACCTTCATCAAGCCGACGCTGATTGAGCTCGACAGCTTCGACGAGCTGCAAAAAGAGATCTTTGGCCCGGTGCTGCACGTGGTGCGCTTCCAGCGCAACAATCTGGACGCGCTGGTCGATCAGATCAACGCCGCCGGTTATGGCCTGACGCTGGGCATTCACACCCGTATCGATGAAACCATCGCCCGGGTGACCGAACGCGCCAAGGTCGGCAACCTGTACGTCAACCGTAACATGGTTGGCGCGGTGGTCGGCGTACAGCCGTTCGGCGGCGAAGGCCTGTCGGGCACCGGCCCGAAAGCCGGCGGCCCGCTGTACCTGTACCGTCTGCTGGCCAACCGTCCGGACGATGCGCTGCAGCGTACGCTGCACCGTCAGGACGAAGAGCGCCCGATGGAAGCTACCGCACGGCCGCAACTGCTGGGCGCACTGCAATCGCTGGAGAAATGGGCGGTCACCAGCCAACAAGGCGAACTGGCGGCTTTAGCGCAGCGCTATGCGGAACTGGGCCAGGGCGGCACCGTACGTCCGCTGCCGGGCCCGACCGGCGAGCGCAATACCTATGCCCTGCTGCCACGTGAACGCGTGCTGTGCCTGGCGGATAACGAAGCCGACGCGCTGATCCAACTGGCCGCCGTGCTGGCGGTTGGCAGCTGCGTGCTGTGGCCGGAAGCGGAACTGCAGCGCAATCTGTTCCGCCGCTTGCCGAACGATGTGCAGGCGCGCATCGCCTTCAGCAAAGACTGGCAGCAGGACAAGGTCGAGTTCGACGCCGCCATCTACCACGGCGATGCCGATCAGTTGCGCACCCTGTGCGAACAGATCGCGCAGCGCGGCGGCGCCATCGTTTCGGTACAGGGCTTCGCCCATGGTGAAACCAACATCCTGTTGGAACGCCTGCTTATCGAACGTTCGCTGAGCGTCAACACCGCCGCCGCCGGCGGCAACGCCAGCCTGATGACCATCGGTTAACGCATCATCAAGGCGGCCATGGATTGCCGCCTGAGTTGCTCACCGCGACGCAAACCCTGCACTTGTGCAGGGTTTTTTATTGCCCGCAGCCCGGTCAGCCGTTAGCGTCTTGTTATCCTGGCATGAGGATGTGGCGCCTAATGGACGATAACAACAGGGTGAGCTCAGAACGGATTGGTCTGCTTGCAAACCGCGGCAGCACGCAACTCGTCGCTTTGACGCTCGGGTTCGGTAACATCCGGGATACGGTAGCCGCAGCGGGTTTCTCGCCGCCGCCGCGCGAAACGCATTATTGAAAACGGAGTGAATGCGGACGGGGGAAGCTCCCCCGCCGCCTTATTGATTCAGGAATTTGTCGAGGAATTGCTGGGTACGCTGGTGCTGCGGGTTGGCGAACAGCGCTTTGGCCGGGCCCTGTTCAACGATGCGGCCGTGGTCCATAAAGATAACCCGGTCGGCCACGTCGCGGGCAAAGCTCATCTCATGGGTGACGATCACCATGGTGCGTTTCTCTTCCGCCAGTGAACGCATGGTATTGAGCACTTCCCCCACCAGCTCGGGATCGAGCGCCGACGTCGGCTCATCGAACAGAATCACCTCCGGCTGCATCGCCAGCGCGCGCGCAATAGCCACTCGCTGCTGTTGGCCGCCAGATAACCGCCGCGGATACGCCTGCTCCTTGCCGCTCAACCCCACCTTGGCCAGCAACGCGCGGGCGCGCTGTTCCGCGCTGGCTTTCGCCTCGCCCTTGACGATAACCGGCCCTTCGATGATGTTTTCCAACACCGAACGGTGCGGGAACAGGTTGAAGTTCTGGAACACGAAACCGACCTGCTGACGCAGCGCCCGCACCTGATTTTTCTGTTTGCTCAGCGGCTTGCTGCCGTCGATCAGGATATCACCGACGCGAATGGTGCCGGAATCCGGCTCCTCCAGCAGGTTAATGCAGCGCAATAAGGTGGTTTTCCCCGAGCCGCTCGGCCCGATAATCGCCACCACTTCGCCGGCGTCCACCGCCAGATCGATCCCATGCAGCACCGTCTGACCCTTGAACTGCTTGGTCAATTGCTTAACTTCGATGGCACTCATGCGTTACTCCTGATCCTGGCGATTAACGTGGGCTTCCAGACGGTTTTGCAGTGCGGAAAGCAGGGTCGCCATCACCCAGTAAATCAGCGATGCCGCCAGGTACATGGTAAACACTTCCAGCGTGCGCGAGGTGATCAACTGCGCCTGGCGGAACAGTTCCGGCACCTGAATGGTGGCGGCCAGCGAGGTGTCTTTCACCAGGCCGATAAAACTGTTGCCCAGCGGCGGCAAGGCGGTGCGCGCCGCCTGCGGCAGGATCACCCGGCGCAGGGTTTGCCAGCGGGTCATCCCGATGCTGGCGGCGGCTTCCCACTGCCCTTTGTCGATCGACGAAATCGCCGCGCGCAGCGTTTCCGAGGTGTAGGCGGCGGTATTGAGCGACAGGCCAATCAGCGCCGCCGGGAAAGGATCGAACTCGATGCCGAACTGCGGCAGACCGTAATAGATCATAAACAGCTGGGCGATCAACGGCGTGCCGCGGAACAGCGACACGTAAATGCGCGACAGCCACGCCAGCGGCCAAAGCGGCGAAAGGCGCATCAGCGCCAGCAGAAAACCGAGCAGCAACCCCAGCGCCATGCCGCCCAGGCTGAGCTGAAGCGTCAGTATTGCGCCCTTCAATAAAAATGGCGCTGAATCCAGCGCCAGTTGAATACTTTCGTGCATTATTTAGTTACGTCCGCGCCAAACCATTTCTCGGAGATCTTCGCCATCGTGCCGTCTTTTTGCATCTCGGCGATCGCCTGGTCAATCGCGGCCAGCAGCTCTGGGTTGTTCTTGCGCAGCGCCACGCCGGACTCCTGACGAGAGAATGCCGGGCCGGCTACCGCCAGCGTATCGCCGGTTTTCTTCACCAGATCCAGCGCCGCCAGGCGATCCACCAGAATGGCGTTGATACGGCCAACGCGCAGATCCTGATACTTGGTCGGGTCGTCGTCGTAGGTACGCACGTCCACGCCCTGCACATTCTCACGCAGCCATTGCTCATAGTTGGTGCCCAGGCCAACGCCGACCTTCTTGCCCTTCAGATCTTCCGGCTTGGTGATGGTGCCTTCGTTGCCTTTTTTCACCAGCGCCTGAATCCCGGAAACGGTGTAAGGGGTGGAGAAATCATATTTCTTCTTGCGCTCATCGGAGAGCGTCACCTGATTGATGACCACGTCGATACGCTTCGAATCCAGCGAAGCCAGCATGCCGTCCCACTTGGTCGGGTTCAGCTTGGCTTTCACGCCCAGGTGTTCCGCCAGTGCGTTGGCGAAATCCACTTCGAAACCGGTCAGCTTGCCGTCTTCCCCCTGGAAGCTGAACGGCGGATAGGTGCCTTCCAGCCCGACGATCAGCGTGCCGCGTTGTTTCACCTGCTGCAGCAGATTGTCGGCGGCGTAGGTTTGAGTCGTCACACCGGCGGCCAACGCAATACCCACCACGCCCAACAGCCATTGACGACGAACTTTCGCAAACATCATAAACACCCCTGTGTGTTATTTATCTTTTTTGATATCAGCACTTTAACAGTGCGACCGCCCGCATAAAGGAATATAACCTTATAAATATAGTTCAAAATGGAATAACAAGCGGTATTTACACCTGCGGATGATAGGCGAACAGCGCCGGCGCACCGCCGGTGTGAACGAACAGAATAGGCCCTTCATCGCGGAAGCGCCGCTGGGCGATGCCGTCGATCAAACCGGCCATCGCTTTGCCAGTGTATACCGGATCCAGCAACACACCTTCTTGCTGCGCCAGCAGTTGCACCGCCGCCATGCCCTCTTCGTTCGGCATGCCGTACTGCGGCGCGAAATAATCATCCCATAGCGCGATCGGCGCCAGTTCGTCGATATTCAGCGAACAGGCCAGGGCTTTTTGGATCTGCTCCACCTTCGGCAGCTGATCGATCACGGTGCGCGAGACCGTCACGCCGATCAGTTCAGTCTCCGGCAACAGCTGCTGCAGCCCCACCGCCAGCCCCGCGTGGGTGCCGGCGCTGCCGGACGCCACCACCACCGAACTGAACGCCACGTTGCTGCGTTGGCTCTGCTCGGCGATTTCCAATGCGCACTGCACATATCCCAGCGCGCCCAGGGCATTGGAGCCACCCACCGGCACCACGTAAGGCCGGAAGCCCTGAGCCTCGAGGCGCGTCGCCAGTTCCGCCAGCTGCTGCTGCGGATCGTGCAGCGCTTCACACATCACCACCTCGGCGTTGAACAGGCCGATCAACAGGCGATTGCCGTTGGTGAGATAGTTTTCCGCGCGGGTGTCGATAGGGTTTTCCAGTAGCGCGACGCAGTGCAGGCCCAGTTTCGCCGCCACCGCCGCCGTCTGGCGCACGTGGTTGGATTGAATGGCGCCGGCGGTGACCAGCGTATCGGCACCCTGACGCAGCGCGTCGGCGGCCAAAAACTCAAGCTTTCTCAGCTTGTTGCCGCCCATTGCCATAGGGGTGACGTCGTCACGTTTAAGGTAGATTTCGCGGCCGAGGTAATCGGAGAGACGGGACAGCTTTTCGAGCGGTGTGGCGGTGCCAACCAGATCCAGACGCGGAAATTGCGCCAGTTGTTGTTGCAGGTTCACTACTTCCCCCCAGGGAATCGAATATCAACATCTGATAACCGATAGATTTATCAGATGTGAACTGAATAATCATCCTTTATCACGGGGGAAACAGCAGGCCCCGGCCCAGCGGCCGGGGAAAAGTCTCAGTAGCTGCGCTGCCAGGCGAGATACTGATCGTATTTGCGCAGCGCAATGCGGTAGTTGTTGTGCGCCGCGGTAGGCAGATCGTCGATGATACGCTGATGGCTGGCGCTGCTGGCGAATTTATCCGCCGGGTAGTTGCGCGCCACCAGCATTTCGTCCAGCCGGCGTAGCCGCACCACATACTCGCGGATGGTGCTGTGGCTCATCTCGGTCTGCTCGAACAGATACTGTTTGAACGCCATGATGTCGAAATAGCTGGGGTGGCTGTTGCAGGAGATCTCGCTGCAGAAGCGGCACAGCGCGGTCAGCTCGTGTTGCACGTTTTGCCAGACCGCATCGTCGATCGGCTGATCCATGCGCGCGATGGCTTCTTTATTGATAATCTTGCCGCGAAACACCAGCGCCATGCGGTCCAACAGTTTGCCGCACTGGGAGCAATGGGTCTGGCTGTGCTTGTAGTCTTTCAGGTAACGGCTAAGCGGCCGTTTCTTCAACAGTATTCCTGGCATAAGGGGCAGTCCCGTTGTCGCATGAGTCATCGAGTTGAGGGGCGGTGGGCCGCCGTCAGGTATCGTTCGCCAGCCGCGCGCGCAGCCGTTTGATCGCCTGACTGTGCAGTTGGCTGACGCGGGATTCCCCGACGTCCAGCACGGCGCCGATCTCTTTGAGATTCAACTCTTCCTGGTAATACAGCGTCAGCACCATTTTTTCGCGCTCCGGCAACGCCTCGATGGCGTCGATCACCCGCTGGCGCAGGCTGCCTTCCAACAGGTGATGCAGCGGGTTGGCCTCTTCATGCCCTTCCAGCATCGGTTCCGCGTTCTCGCCATGCTCCTCACGCCATTCGTCGTAGGAGAAAAGCTGGCTGTTATTGGTGTCCAACAGAATTTGACGGTACTCATCCAGCGAGATATTCAGCGTCTGCGCCACTTCCGTCTCGCTCGCCGGGCGGCCGTAACGCTGTTCCAGTTGCCGCATCACCTGCGCGACCTCTCGCGCGTGGCGCCGCACGCTGCGCGGCACCCAGTCGCGGCTGCGCAGCTCGTCGAGCATCGCGCCGCGAATGCGTTGCACCGCATAGGTGGTAAAGGCGGTTCCCTGTAGGGCGTCATAACGCTCAACGGCGTTCAATAGCCCGATTCCCCCGGCCTGCAGCAGGTCGTCAAGCTCCACGCTGGCGGGCAACCTGACCTGCAGGCGCAACGCCTCGTGGCGCACTAACGGGACGTAGCGCAGCCAGAGAGAATTTTTGTCCATTACGCCTTCGGCGGTATACAGATCGCTCACTATGTCTTAAACCTGCGGATAAGAGAGTCAGCGCTATTATGCGTAGGGGGCGGAATGCCAATCGGCTGAACAGTCGCACAAAACGGGCTTTATTTGCGCCATGTAATAACCGCGCGGTGCGCGAGCATAAAAAAACCCCGCCGAAGCGGGGTTTCTTTGCGACAGTTAATCGGGAGAAACGATTAACGCAGCAGGGACAGAACGTTCTGAGTAGACTGGTTAGCCTGTGCCAGAACAGAGGTGCCAGCCTGTTGCAGGATGTTGGCACGGCTCATGTTGGACACTTCGGTCGCGTAGTCAGCATCCTGAATACGGGACTGAGAAGCGGACAGGTTGTTAACGGTGCTGTTCAGGTTGTTGATAACAGAATCGAAACGGTTCTGTACCGCACCCAGGGAAGAACGCAGGGAGTCAACCTGAGACAGCGCTTTGTCCAGGGTTGCCAGCGGATCGGCAGTTTTTGGCTCGGAGCTCAGTTCTGCGCCACGAGTAACTTTACCGTCTTTGGCCACTTCAGCTTTGAAGTATTTACCAGCGTCTTCGATGATGTAAGACTTACCGTTGTCGTAAGATTTCAGGTTGTCGGTGTCAGCTTTGTCACCAGACACAGCTACTTTTTCCTGAATGCTTGAAACGGATGCGGCAGTACTCAAAGTACCTTTCAGAGTTGCACCAGCTGCAGTAGTGTCGATGGAGGTAACTTTACCATCGGCGCCGATAGTAGCTTTATAGAAGTCGCCTTTGGTATCTGCTGCGTAGATGTCGCCGGATGCGTCATCTTTAACGTATTTTGCCGGATCATCAGCACCCGCTTTCTTACCGTTGGTGTCGATAGCAATGCTTTTACCGGTAGACACTTCGGTAACGGCACCACCGATTTTAGCTTTATCCACGCCGCCGGCAACGCTGAAGGTTTCCAGGCCCAGGGTTTTGGCGTTGATGTCTTTCAGTTCGATATCGATGGTTTCGTTATCGTTAGCACCAACCTGGATGGTCAGTTTCTGATCGCTGCTCAGCACTTTCACGCCGTTGAAATCGGTTTGCTCGGAGATGCGGTTGATTTCAGACAGGCGCTGAGAGATCTCGTCCTGGATGGACTGCAGGTCGCTGGAAGAGTTGGAACCGTTCTGCGCCTGTACGGTCAGACGACGGATGTTCTGCAGGTTGTCGTTAACTTCATTCAGTGCGCCTTCAGTGGTCTGCGCCAGAGAGATACCGTCGTTGGCGTTGCGAGAAGCCTGAGTCAGGCCTTTGATGTTCGCGGTGAAACGGTTGGAAATAGCCTGACCCGCAGCATCGTCTTTCGCGCTGTTGATACGCAGACCGGAAGACAGACGCTCAATCGCAGTACCCAGAGAAGACTGAGATTTGTTCAGGTTGTTCTGCGCCATCAGCGACAGGCTGTTAGTGTTAATTACTTGTGCCATTGTTTGCTTTCCTTACGAGTCAGTTGCGTTCTTCGCAACACAGTTAAAAGGTTCGGGCTTATTTGCCCACGGCGTCAACCACCGTCCCCTCAGGTATCGGCCCTCCCCTAACAACCTTTAGCAATTTTTTAAAATTTTTTGCGCCGTCGGCAATGGCGGAAATAACGCGGTTTTTCCCTCCTCTATTGCGCCATCGGTTTTTTATTTTTTTCGGTAAACTTTTTCACCGCTGGGCCGATAACGCGTAAAGCGAATAAAGTCATTACCAAGGAGAAACACGAATGGCATCGATCAGTTCATTAGGCATCGGCTCAGGACTCGACCTTAACGGCTTGCTGGACAAGCTGACCAAAGCGGAACAGCAGCGTCTGACGCCGTACACCACCCAGCAGACCAGTTACAACGCCCAGCTAACCGCTTACGGCACGCTGAAAGGCGCGCTGGAGAAGTTTGACAATCTGAGCAAAGAGCTGGCCAAGCCAGAGTTCTTCAATAACACCACTGCCACCAAGCACGATCAGTTTACCGTGACCACCACTAACAAGTCGGTACCGGGTAACTATTCGATCGAGGTCTTGAAACTGGCACAGCCGCAAACGCTGACCACTCAGACGCCGATTGCCGACCAGCAGGCCAAGCTGGGCACATCGGGCAGCAGCGATCGTTCCATCTCTATTACGGCAGGTAACCCGCCGAAAGAGACCAAGATCCCGCTCGGTGACGATCAGACCTCGCTGGTCGAGATGCGCGACGCCATCAACAAATCGAAATCCGGCGTCACTGCCAGCATCATGCGCGTCGGCGACAATGACTATCAACTGGCATTGAGCTCCACCACGCCCGGCGAAAAAAACACCATTGCGGTGCAGGTCAATAACGACGACAAGCTCGGCGCCATCCTCAACTACGATCCTAAAAAACCGCCGAAAGATGGCAGCACCGCGATGAAGCAAACCGTGCCCGGTCAGGATGCGGAAATCGTCGTCAACGGCACGAAAATCAAGCGCAGCACCAACTCGATCGCCGATGCCTTGCAGGGCGTAACGCTCGACCTGAAAACCACCACCAAGGCCGGCGAACCGCAAAACCTGGTGATCGGCATCGACAAGAGCGGCAGCGCCGACAAGATTAAAGAGTGGGTGGACAACTACAACACACTGCTGGACACCTTTAATTCGCTGACCAAGTACACCCCGGTCAAACCCGGTGAAGCACAGAACGCCAAAAACGGCGCGCTGCTGGGCGACAACACCCTGCGCGGTATTCAGTCCTCGATCAAAAGCGCTCTCAGCTCGGCGCAGGACAACCCGGAGTTGAAAGGCCTGGGCAACCTCGGCATCACCACCAACGTCAAAACCGGCAAGCTGGAAATCGACAGCACCAAGCTGAACAAAGCCATCGACGAAAAACCGGAGCAGGTCGCCAACTTCTTCGCCGGCAACGGTAAAGACACCGGCATGGCCACCCAGATCCACAACGATATCCAAAATTACATCAAGGCCGGCGGCATCATCGAGAACTCGACCAAGAGCATCAACACCAATCTCGATCGCCTGAACATCCAGATCACCACGGTTACGGCCAGCATTCAGAACACCATCGACCGCTATAAGCAGCAGTTCGTTCAGTTAGATACCATGATGTCTAAATTGAGCGGCACGGGTGACTATTTAAAACAGCAATTCTCGGCAAAGTGATCCCTTAACCAAGTAACAGGTAAAGAAACAACATGTATAACAGAAGCGGCACTCAGGCCTATGCACAGGTCAGTCTGGAAAGCGGCGCCATGAGCGCCAGCCCGCACCAGTTAATCGTGATGTTGTTCGACGGGGCGCTCAGCGCCCTGCTTCGCGCACGCATCCTGATGAACCAGGGCGATATCGCCGGCAAAGGTATGGCGCTGTCCAAAGCCATCAATATCATCGACAACGGCCTGAAAAGCGGCCTCGACCCTCAGCAGGGCGGCGAGATCGCCGAAAACCTGGCGGCGTTGTACGACTATATGAAGCGGCGGCTGATGCAGGCCAACCTGCACAACGACGAAGCGGCGATCGCCGAAGTGGTCAAACTGCTGGAAAACATCGCCGACGCCTGGCGCCAAATCGGCCCCAACTACCAACCTTCGCAGGACGCCATGTAATGGAACGTCAACAGCAGCTGTTAGCCGCTTATCAACAAATTTATAGCCTGAGCAGCCAGATGATCGCGCTGGCGCAAACCGGGCGCTGGGAAGAGCTCGTCGAGCTCGAATTCGCTTACGTGACGGCGGTGGAAAAAACCGCCACCTTTACCGGGCAAGCCGGCCCTTCCATGGCGTTGCAGGAGATGTTACGCAATAAGCTGCAACAGATCCTCGACAACGAAACCGAGCTCAAACGTCTGTTACAGCAGCGCATGGATGAGCTGAAGATGCTGATCGAACAGTCCACGCGCCAGAACGTGGTCAACAATACCTACGGCCAGTTTCATGACCGTGCGCTGTTGCTGGGGGAACCACAGGTCCGATAAGATCGACAATACTGACGAAAATGGATTAAATAGCACTATGCGCTATTACTCTCGGGTTACGTTAGGATATTAATCTATGGCATTTGAATTATTCAGTTTATGGGTAATTGGTAAAATGCGCGCTTCGAGCCTGGCTCTCACTTTAATGGATAAACATTATCCCGACACGGACGTTTTCTGTTCAGCAGGAAATTGATTTTTGATAGATACAACACGCCGCTGTGTTTCACGGCCCATGGAAAAATGTTGCTCCAACGCGGATCAAAGCGTAAAGATATTCTCAGATAATGGCTGCGAAATGAATATCGATGGAACGTACAATTAATCTCTGTCCAGGAATTGGCGCCTCAGCGCACATCATTCAGCATACTGAATTATTATTCCCTTCAGTCTATTTTGAGCAACCACACCTGTATCTGATACAACAAGGCCATAAGCGCGTACGCTGGCAACAACACGAGGTGGTGGCTCATGCCGGCGAACTGTTGATTATCGACGGGGGGCAAACGGTGGATATTATTAACGGCCCCTCCGAAGAGGGGGTGTTTAGTTGCCAGTTGCTGACCTGCGACCCATTGCTGCTCACTCTTCAGCCTCTGGCCGAGGAAGCGCCGGCGCCGATGCCGTTTGATGCCGTCCTGGCGCTGCGCAGCCTGCCCTGCGCGTTGAAACACAGTTTTGAGACCACCAGCCTGGCGCTCGCGCTCCGGCAGCGTTTTCCCACCATCATCGTGCGGCACAAAATGCTGGAAATTCTGCTGTGGCTGGCCCAATTCGGCATTCGCTTCATCCACAACGAAGCCAAGGACCTGACGCAGCGCGTGCGTCGCTGCCTGGCAACCGATCCGCACAGCATTTGGACCGCGGCCAAGGTGGCGGAAAGCCTGTCGATGAGTGAAGTGATGCTGCGCCGCAAACTGTCGATGGAAAATACCGCGTTGCGCAACCTAATGATCGACGTGCGCATGAGTAGCGCGCTGGCCCTGCTGCAGTCGACCGACTGGCCGATCTCCGCCATCGCGCAACATGTCGGCTATGAAAGCGCATCACGTTTCGCCGAACGTTTTCGCAAACGCTTCGGTTTCGCCCCTACCGCCATTCGCGGTCATCAAAGGATTATGGAACCTGGCCTTTGAACAGCATTACGGTTCCAGCTAATCAATGGCGGCAAACACTGCAATTTAGCCCAGATAAACGATGGCATCGCAATGATGCGGGCGTGCCGAGCAACTTATCTTGACGTATCCGCCAGCGACCGCTGGCACCTTTTCCTGGTTTTTCCTCTTCCTGCCGCTGGCTATTTATCCCGCACAACCCACTGCTCGGTTCTCCACCAAAGCATTAAGTATTTTCCTATTTTGACCGACCCCTAAAATTTGCTTGCTATACTGCTTTTCTATCTGACTGTCTAAAGCGAGAACGTAAAAATGCGGCAAAGGAACAACGTTAAAGCCAAGCTTAAGCAAGCGGGTGAAAAGCTGGTGCTTGCCAGCTGTCTCTTGTTGCTGCTTTATTACGCATTGCAATGGTCGTTGCTCCTCGGTGATTTTTGATTAACTTTATTTATTTATTCTATTGCTAAATTAATTGCACCGGTGGCCTGTTTCCTGCTGTTATTGCAAATCCCGAGGGCCAATCGTCACTATACCAAACGCAAAATCCGCACGACTTAGTTAGCCCGTTAATTATAAGAATGGGATATACTTGCAGTCTAATTCTATAACCCCATGAATCTACTACCCTTGCAGCTAGACCGCCCCGCCTTCTTATTGTATGATAGCGCGCGGAAATACGCTGGCTTTTATAACTACTTTAATTTGAAGTCAGACGATGCCATATAGGATAAGTAACTTAGGGAATATAATGTGAATATATTAAGTTTTGTTTGGCTAGCTCTTGCTTTCGCCACTTTTTTCCTACACCACAGAACCATTTTCGCCCTGTTGATTCTCGCATCCATCTTTCAATCAAGCGCTATTATTAACACAGGGAGTAATAGCCTACCCATATTTTACTTTATCGAGCTGGTTTTAATAACCCGGTTTGTTTTTACTTCAAAAAACAGCACATCCGTCTTGAACTTAAAACACCGGGTATTTCTACAATCGCTGGTAATAATTATTCTTTTTTGGTTCTTCACCTATGCGTTAACCCACCTATTTGAAGGGATAAGGGTTTATTCACCGGCTTATAGCTTTGAAAATAACTACGCCAAAAAAGGTATCTCGCTTGTGTGGGGCAATAACAACATCAAGCAACTGATTCTAATCACGCTGAACCTCATAACGCTGTATGTCATTTACGTCAAGCGGCGTGAAATTACGCCTGAATACGCACTGAAAACCATCATTTTCACAACGTTGGTTTTCTCCGCTTACTGTCTGATTTGGCTCCTTGCCAGGCCGCTGGCAAATGCGATTCAGATTTTGATGTATAACAGCATGCACAACGCCAATGCCATTTTTGAATCCAGACTGAGCGGTACCTTCGGTGAACCGTCATTCGCCGGTATCTTTATCGGCGCAACGATCGTGCCTCTTATGGTTGCCAAGGGTTTGCGACTGAAGCTAGTGGCCCTATTGATGATGCTGCTCTTGGTTAAAAACGGCTCTACATCGGGCTATTTTACCCTGCTTACGTCGCTATGCGGCACATTCATTTTCAGTCCGCGTTTTAGCCTGATACAGAAAGCTCTATTTTCTCTGGCTTTGGCCATCGTATCAAAGCTCACATTTATCTTTTTCCTGGAGAAAATAACCGATTACGCGGATAAAAAAGCGCAAACGATCTCTCACCTCGTGCGTTCCGCCTCCAACTACAATGCCCTTGAAATTATGTATAATACCTTTGGCTTGGGCGTCGGTATCGGTAGCGCAAGAATATCTTCTCTGCCTCTGTCCCTACTTGCTAACTTCGGAATATTGGGGACGATACTGTTAGTCGGTTTTATCGTATCCAAGCTTATTCGTTCGCAATATAACGTCGCGGGCAACGAAGCCCATTCCATGCTTAAATTTATGCTTTTCTCCGCATTTTTAGGCTCCTGCGCCGCCAACCCTGATTACTCTTACGGGTTCATTTGGGTTCTTATTTTCAGTTGCCTGTTGACAGGGAAAACACAGCCGTCACTGCCACGGTCAACGCAACAGCGCGCGCTCTGACATCGGTAAGCGTCCCTTGGACCGCTTGCCACCACATTCACGCTCAGGCCGACGCGAACCGCGTCAGCCTGCCCGGCAGCTCCGCCACCAATTTGTCCACCGCCAGCCGCACCTTGAGCGGCTGATAAGGCATATACGGCCATACCACATTCACCGGAAAACTGAGGCTGGACTCACCACGCATGAGTTCCACCAACGCCCCCGCCACCAGCCGATCGCGTACCAGCCACTCCGGCAGCCAGGCAATACCGGCGCCGGCGGAAACGGCATCGACGATTCCCTGCATGTCATCCATCATCATCTTGGCCGGTGGCCTGAACGGCCGCAGCTCGCCGTTTTCACCGCGAAGTTGCCAGGGCAACACGGCGCCGGCGTGCAGATACCCCACCGCCTGATGTCGGCTTAAGGCGTCCACCGTGCTCGGTTCGCCGCAGCGCTGCAGATAATCGGGCGAAGCGCACAGCAGCATGCCGTGTTCACCCAGACGCCGGGCAACCAAACTGCCGCTGTCCGCCAGCTCGCCGATGCGTACCGCCAGATCGAACCCCTCGTCGACCAGATCGATCCTGCGGTCGCTGAACGAGATTTCCAGCGCCAGCAACGGATGCTCATTCGCCAGCGCCGTCAGCAAGGGGGCGATGCACAGGTGGCCGAACAACACCGGCACTGAGACCCTGAGCCGGCCGCTGACCTGCATCTTGCCGCTGTCCAGCTGATTTTCCGCCGCCTGAATGTTCGCCAACGCCTGTCGACAGTGCTCGTAGTACAGCGCCCCTTCATCCGTCAGGCTCAGACTGCGCGTAGTGCGCATAAACAACATCACGCCGAGCCGCGCCTCGAGCCGCGACACGATTTTGCTGACCGCGGAGCGCGTCAGATGCAGTTTTTCTGCGGCGGCGGCAAAACTGCCGCCTTCCGCCACGGCGACAAAAGCCGGCAGCGCGCTGAGATCGCTTTTCATTTTACCGTTTCCAAATTGGAATCAATTAAGTGAAAACCTATCACCACTGGTGAACATCGAGCAATGATAACCTGCAGTCATTCCGGAATTCCCGGTGAAAACCACAGATGACCGTCAGAGGACAACCACATGAAAAAAATACTGGTGCTCAAATCCAGCATTATGGGAAACGACTCGCAGACCAATAACCTGATTGATCGCTATCTGGCGGAACGTCGGGCCAACGGGCATGAAGACCAGATCGTCGAGCACGATCTGACGGCGTTAGACCTGCCGGTATTGGACGGCGAGCTGTTCAGTGCGCTGCGCGGCGCGGAAAACACCAGCCCACGCGCCCAAGCGGCGGTGGCGCTTTCCGATCAGTTGATTGCCGAACTGAAAGGGAGCGATCTGCTGCTGATCGGGGCGCCGATGTACAACCTCAACGTACCGACCCAGTTGAAAAACTGGTTCGATCTGGTGGCCCGCGCTCGGGTAACGTTCAACTATACCGCCACCTACCCGGTCGGGTTGGTCGAAGGCGTCAATGCGCTGGTATTCAGTTCACGCGGCGGCGTACACGCCGGCCAGCCGACCGACGCCGTGACGCCCTATCTGCGGTCGGTGCTGGGGCTGATGGGGATCGGCGACGTGCAATTTATCTATGCCGAAGGGCTGGATATGAAACCGCACGGCCTCGCGCAGGGGCTGGCGAACGCCCACCAGCGGATTGCGGAATTGGCGGACTGAGGCAAACGCACGACGGCATTGATTTGTTATAACATAACAAATATGATAACCGCGTTGACGTCACCCAGAACGGGCGTCGACGCACCTACATCACATAAAGTTTTATCGCACTTTGAGCCAGCTATTTCGATAGCTGGTTTTTTTTGTTCATCGGCTGGGGGCTCGGCGTCAGTATTGCCGGGCGACGCGTTTCATTTCTCGCTCACCGGGTGACTGCGTTTTCACGGACAGCGGCGCGACAAACGCTTTCCATTCCTTGCCGGCGTCCTGATGAACCGCGTTTTTTGGGGCCGATGAATCGTCATCGTTTTGCCCGGCGCATCCTGACAGCGCCATGATACCCAGAGCAAGACACAGCGATTTGCACATCATCCTATCCTGATAAATAACCGTCGCTATAGGGTAACAGCGCCGGCCCAAATGTCACTGCAAAATGGTCGGCATGCTCATCACACCGGCATATTCATGATGTCCTGGTAGGCTGCCACCAGCTTGTTGCGCACCTGCACGCCCAGCTGCAGCGAGACCGACGATTTCTGCAGGTCGACCATCACATCGTTCAGGCTGATGCCCGGCACGCCCAGTTCAAAATCCTGCGCCTGTTTGCGTGCCGTTTGCTGGGTCTCGCTGATCTTGCCGAGCGCCGCGGTCAGTTCGCTGGCGAAGCTGACGCCCTGCGGCGCCGCATTTTGCCCCATCTTGCCGGCCTGAACCGCCATGGTCTGCATCTGCTGCAGTACCCCTTCAATGCCCTGAATCGCCATCTGATCCTCAATCATCTCGTCTCGCCGGGTGACGTTTCACCCTGCACTTCTCCAATGATGCACACCCTAGCACAGCGTTTTCAGACCTAAAGCGGCTAATTAACTGCAAAAAACCCGGCTTATCGGGCAATCGGAATCGTCTGATAAGGCGAATAATGGCCTGCCCAGAAATGGGAGCGCCGCTATTTAGAAGATATGTGTATCAGGGAGTCTGTTTTGTCACACAACGCTAACCATACCGTTCATCAGCCTGGCAGGGAGCTGCTCAGCGGCCCGTACGGGATCGTGAGCGCCATTGAAGGACGAGACCTAAAATGAGTGCTTCGATAACCGCCGGCGAAAGCCGCGACAACGGCCTGCAGGCCATCTGGAATCGTCTGCGCGCCAACCCGAAAATTCCGTTGCTGGTCGCCGCCTCTGCCGCGATCGCGATCGTCGTCGCGCTGCTGTTGTGGGTGAAAAGTCCCGACTACCGCGTGCTGTACAGCAATCTGAACGACCGCGACGGTGGCGCCATCGTCACTCAACTGACGCAGATGAACATCCCTTACCGCTTTGCCGAAAATGGCGCGGCGCTGCTGATCCCGGCGGAAAAAGTGCATGAAACCCGTCTGCGTCTGGCGCAGCAAGGGCTGCCGAAGGGCGGCGCCGTCGGCTTCGAACTGCTGGATCAGGAAAAATTCGGCATCAGCCAGTTCAGCGAGCAGATCAACTACCAGCGCGCCCTTGAAGGCGAGCTGTCGCGCACTATCGAATCGCTGGGGCCGGTGCAAAACGCCCGCGTTCACCTGGCGCTGCCTAAACCTTCGCTGTTCGTGCGCGAACAGAAATCCCCTTCCGCGTCGGTAACGCTGACCCTGCAACCCGGCCGTGCGCTGGACGATGGCCAGATCAACGCCATCGTTTATATGGTGTCGAGCAGCGTCGCCGGCCTGCCGCCGGGCAACGTGACCGTGGTCGATCAGGCTGGCCGTCTGCTGACGCAGTCCGACGGCACCGGGCGCGATCTCAACGCCTCGCAGCTGAAATACGCCAACGAAGTGGAAAACGGCTTCCAGCGCCGCATCGAAGCGATCCTCGCCCCGGTGGTCGGCAGCGCCAACGTGCGCGCGCAGGTCACGGCGCAGATCGACTTCGCCACTCGCGAACAAACCGATGAACAGTACCAACCGAACCAACAGCCGGACAAAGCCGCTATCCGCTCTCAACAAACCAGCCTGAGCGAGCAGATCGGCGGGCCACAGGTGGGCGGCGTGCCGGGCGCATTGTCCAACCAACCAAGCGCGCCTGCCACGGCGCCGATTGAGACCGCCAAGCCGGCCACCGCGGCAGGCAACAATGCCAACGCCAACGCGCAAGACGCCGCAACCACCCGCAGCGCAGCGGCCAACGGCGTACCGCAAAATACCCGTCGCGACGCGACCACCAACTACGAGCTCGACCGCACCATTCGCCATACCCAGCAAAAAGCCGGCACCGTGCAGCGTCTGTCGGTCGCCGTGGTCGTCAACTATCTGGGCACCGATAAAGACGGCAAACCGCAGCCGATGAGCAAAGAGCAGTTGGCGCAGATCGAAGCGCTGGTGCGTGAAGCGATGGGCTACTCCAGCAGCCGTGGCGATACCCTGAACGTGGTCAACACGCCGTTTACCGACAGTCAGGTGACCGGTGGCGAACTGCCGTTCTGGCAAAGCCAGTCGTTTATCGATCGCCTGCTCGACGCGGGCCGCTATCTGCTGGTGCTGCTGGTGGCCTGGCTGCTGTGGCGCAAACTGGTGCGGCCGCAGCTGCAACAGCGCCAGGCGGCGCAACAGGCCGCCGTCGCCGCCGCCAACGCCCCTGCCGCCAAACCGGTCGACAGCAGCAAACCGAGCAACGAAGAGCTGGCGCAGCGTCGTAAATCGCAGCAGCGCGTCAGCGCAGAAGTCCAGAGCCAGCGGATCCGCGATCTGGCTGACAAAGACCCACGCGTGGTCGCTCTGGTAATCCGCCAATGGATGAGTAACGAGATATGAGCCTGACCGGAACCGACAAAAGCGCCATCCTGCTGATGACGCTGGGTGAAGATCGCGCGGCGGAGGTGTTCAAGCACCTCTCCTCGCGCGAAGTACAGCTGCTGAGCGGCACCATGGCCGGCATGAGCCAGGTTTCGCACAAACAGCTCGGCGAAGTACTGACCGAGTTTGAAGACGACGCCGAGCAATACGCGGCGCTGAGCGTCAACGCCAGCGACTATCTGCGCTCGGTGCTGGTCAAGGCGCTGGGCGAAGAGCGCGCCGCCAGCCTGCTGGAAGACATTCTCGAATCGCGCGAGACCACCACCGGCATGGAAACGCTCAACTTTATGGAGCCGCAGAGCGCCGCCGATCTGATCCGCGACGAACACCCGCAGATCATCGCCACCATTCTGGTACACCTCAAACGCGGCCAGGCGGCGGATATTCTGGCCCTGTTCGACGAACGCCTGCGCAACGATGTGATGCTGCGTATCGCCACCTTCGGCGGCGTGCAGCCGGCGGCGTTGGCGGAGCTGACCGAAGTGCTGAACAACCTGCTCGACGGCCAAAACCTCAAGCGCAGCAAAATGGGCGGGGTGCGCACCGCCGCCGAGATCATCAACCTGATGAAAACCCAGCAGGAAGAGGCGGTCATCGACGCGATGCGCGAATACGACGGCGAGCTGGCGCAGAAGATCATCGACGAGATGTTCCTGTTCGAAAACCTGGTGGAAGTCGACGATCGCAGTATCCAACGCCTGCTGCAGGAAGTGGAAGGCGAGTCGCTGCTGATCGCGTTGAAAGGCGCCGAACAGCCGCTGCGCGAGAAGTTCCTCAAGAACATGTCGCAACGCGCCGCCGACATCCTGCGCGACGATCTGGCCAACCGTGGGCCGGTGCGCATGTCGCAGGTGGAGAACGAGCAGAAAGCCATCCTGCTGGTGGTGAGACGCCTGGCGGAAAGCGGCGAAATGATCATCGGCGGCGGCGAGGACACCTATGTCTGATCGCATTAACACCCTGCCCTGGCAGCCCTGGTCGCTCAACGACCTGGGCGAACAGAAACCGGCTATCGAACTGCCGCAGTTGCCGGATATCGAACTTGACGATCCGTCGCCGGACGCACAGGCCGAATTGCAGCAGCAGTTGGCGACGCTGCGCCTGCAGGCCGAGCAACAGGGCCAGCAGTTGGGCTATGCCGACGGCCAGCAAAAAGGCTATGAGGCCGGTTTTCAGTCCGGACTGGAGGAAGGCCGCCAGCAAGGGCTGCTGGAAGCACAACAGCAGCAGCAGCCGCTGACCGCTCACTGGCAGCAGCTGGTCACCGAATTCCAGCACACGCTGGACGCGCTCGACAGCGTGATCGCCTCCCGGTTGATGCAGCTGGCGCTGACCGCCGCCAAGCAGGTGCTGGGCCAACCGCCGGTGTGCGACGGCACTGCCCTGCTGGCGCAGATCCAACAGCTGATCCAGCAGGAACCGATGTTCAGCGGCAAGCCGCAGCTGCGGGTGCACCCGGACGACTACCCGCGCGTCGAGCAACAGTTGGGGGTCACCCTCAGCCTGCACGGCTGGCGTCTGCTGGCGGACGGTGAACTGCATCCGGGCGGCTGCAAGGTCAGCGCCGAGGAAGGCGATCTCGACGCCAGCCTGGCGACGCGCTGGCATGAACTGTGCCGCCTGGCAGCACCGGGAGAAGTCTGATGACCGCGCGTCTCGGCCGCTGGCTGAGCTCTCTGGATTCGCTGGAAAAGCGCATCGCCCGCGCGCCGACGGTGCGCCGCTACGGTCGCCTGACCCGCGCCACCGGGCTGGTGCTGGAGGCCACCGGGCTGCAGTTGCCGCTCGGCGCGACCTGCCTCATCGAACGGCACGACGCCGGTGAGGTGCAGGAAGTGGAAAGCGAAGTGGTCGGCTTCAACGGCCAGCGGCTGTTCCTGATGCCGCTGGAAGAAGTGGAAGGCATCGTGCCGGGTGCGCGGGTTTACGCCCGCATCGCGCCGGAGGGCCAAAGCGCCGGCAAACAGCTGCCGCTCGGCCCGGCGCTGTTGGGGCGGGTGCTGGACGGCAGCGCCAAACCGCTCGACGGCCTGCCTTCACCGGAAACCGGTTACCGCGCGCCGCTGATCACCGCGCCGTTCAACCCCTTGCAGCGCACGCCGATCGAGCAGGTGCTGGACGTGGGGGTGCGCACCATCAACGGCCTGCTGACCGTCGGTCGCGGCCAGCGCATGGGCCTGTTCGCCGGCTCCGGCGTCGGCAAGAGCGTGCTGCTCGGCATGATGGCCCGTTATACCCAGGCGGATGTGATCGTCGTTGGCCTGATCGGCGAGCGTGGCCGCGAGGTCAAAGACTTTATCGAGAACATTCTCGGCGCCGAAGGCCGGGCGCGATCGGTGGTGATCGCTGCGCCGGCGGACGTATCGCCGCTGCTGCGCATGCAGGGGGCGGCCTACGCCACCCGCATCGCCGAAGATTTCCGCGATCGCGGGCAGCATGTGTTGCTGATCATGGACTCCCTCACCCGCTACGCCATGGCGCAGCGTGAGATCGCCCTGGCCATCGGCGAGCCGCCGGCGACCAAAGGCTATCCGCCGTCGGTCTTCGCCAAGCTGCCTGCGCTGGTGGAACGCGCGGGCAACGGCATCAGCGGCGGCGGTTCCATCACCGCCTTCTACACCGTGTTGACCGAAGGGGACGATCAGCAAGACCCGATAGCCGACTCGGCGCGCGCGATTCTCGATGGCCACGTGGTGCTGTCCCGGCGCCTGGCGGAAGCCGGCCACTATCCGGCGATCGACATCGAAGCGTCGATCAGCCGCGCCATGACGTCGCTGATCGACGAAGAGCATTACCGCCGGGTGCGCACCTTCAAACAGATGCTGGCCAGCTATCAGCGCAACCGCGATCTGATCAGCGTCGGCGCTTACGCGGCGGGCAGCGATCCGTTGCTGGACAAAGCGATGACGCTGTATCCCCAAATGGAAGCTTACCTGCAGCAGGGCATCTTTGAACGCAGCGGCTATGATGAAGCCTGTCAACAGTTGCAGCAGTTGATTGTTTAACGTCACCAGAGGCGCACAGCGATGAAATCACAATCCCCCCTGATTACCCTGCGAGATCTGGCGCAGGATGCGGTGGAACAGGCCGCGCAACAGCTGGGCCAGGTACGGCAAGCGCAGCAGGCGGCAGAGCAGCAGCTGTCGATGCTGCTCAACTATCAGGACGAATACCGCCAGAAGCTGAATCATACGCTCTGCGACGGCATGGACAGCTCACGCTGGCAAAACTACCAGCAGTTTATCGGCACGCTGGAACAGGCCATCGACCAACACCGCCAGCAGCTGCTGCAATGGGGGCAGAAAGTGGATCATGCGGTGAAGCAATGGCAAGACAAACAACAGCGGCTGAACGCTTTCGAGACCCTGCATACCCGCGCTCTGACGGCGGAGCAGCAGCAGGAGAACAAACGGGATCAAAAACTGATGGATGAGTTCGCTCAACGCAGTGCACAAAGGAATATCAACCCATGAATCTGAACGCCCTGCCCGGTCTGGTCTTACCCGGCGACGCCGGCGGCCTGGCCGAACTGACGTCGGCGCTGGATGAGAGCCAGCTGTCGTCCGCTTTCGCCCAACTGCTCGGCGCCCGTTTCGCACCCGCCGCCGACGGCAAACAGCCGCCGGTCGCGCTGAGCGCGGACGAAGAACGCGCCCCGGCCCTGAGCCGCAACCAGCTCAATCAACTGCTGGCCACCTTCGGCGAGCGCGGCGGCCTGCTGCCGGGCCAGACCGTCTCAGCCGACGCGCTTTCACCTGAAGGCACCGAGGGCGAAGCGCCCGCCGCCGGCGATAAACCGGCGCAGCCGCCGATCGCCGCCGCCAAAGAGCTGGATGCCGCAACGCTGCAGGCGCTGTACGCCATGCTGCCGGCCGCGATCGTCGCCCAGGCGCAACCGGCCGAAGGCCAACGCTCGCTGCCGGTGGAAAGCGCTGACGAGGCGACTGCGCTGCAGCCCGGTAACGGCCTGCTGAACATCGCGGCGGCCGGTGATAAAACCGCTGCGCGCGTGTCGGCCTCTCCTGATCCGTCGCTGACGGGCGCGAAAACGTCGGCTACCGACGGCGATAATGCCAAGGCGGCGCTCCCGCAACCAACCAACGGCGAACGCGCAAGCACCGCACAACCGCTGCCGGCAAGCGATACGCAGCAGCCACCGACGCTCAACCACGCTGTCGCCCTGGCCGCCGCCAGCCCGACGCAAACGGCCGCCCCGGCCAGCGCACTGGTGACCGCACCGCCTGCGCCGCAGCTCAACGCGCAGCTGGGCAGCCCGGAGTGGCAGCAAGCGTTGAACCAACAGGTGCTGATGTTCCACCGCAACGGCCAGCAGAGCGCCGAGCTGCGCCTGCACCCACAGGAGTTGGGCGCCTTGCAGATCACGCTGAAACTGGACGATCAGCAGGCACAACTGCACATCGCCTCCGCTCACGGCCAGGTGCGTGCGGCGGTGGAAGCGGCGATGCCGCAGCTGCGTCACGCGCTGGCGGAGAGCGGTATCAACCTGGGGCAAAGCAGCGTGGGCGGCGAGTCCACCCCGCAATGGCAGCAGCAGGCTTCCAACGGCCAGGGTCGTTCCAACTATGCTGAACATCATGGCGGTGATGGCGCAGCCGCCGAAGGCGTCAGCGCACCGGTGACGCTGCAGCGTATGGCCAGTGCGGTCAACGGCGTCGATATTTTCGCCTGAGCCGCCGCAAACGCCCAAGCTGGCACCCATTTGCGCGTCTATTCAGGCTATTGCACGCCGCAATAGACGCGATAATACCTTTACATGTCATGCGTGCGGCTTTGCTGCGCGCTATGCCCGCCGCCTCGCCGGCCGCGGGTGGAACAACAGGAATTAGATTTCGCTATGTCTCAGAACTCCCTTCCGGCAGCACCGAAACGCCCCCTTCTGGTCATCCTGCTGGTCTTGATCAGCGTCGCCGCCTGTGGCGCCGCGGGCTACAGCTGGTGGCTGCTGCAACAGCATAAAAACGGCGCCGAACCGGCCGCCGCCAAACAGCAACCGCCGGCCGCGCCGGTGTTCATGCCGCTCGACACCTTTACCGTCAACCTGGTGACGCCGGACAACAACCCGGATCGCGTGCTGTACATCGGCCTCACGCTGCGTCTGCCGGACGAAAGTACCCGCCGTCAGCTGAACGATTTTCTGCCGGAAGTGCGCAGCCGTCTGCTGATGCTGCTCTCCCGCCAGGAAGCGAGCCAGTTGGCCAATGAGCAAGGGAAGCAACAGTTGGTGGCGCAGATTAAGGACGTGCTCAGCCCACCGCTGGTTAAGGGACAACCGAAGCAGGTGGTCAGCGACGTGCTGTTCACCGCCTTCATACTGCGGTAATCACTATGGGCGATAGCATTCTTTCACAGGCAGAGATCGACGCCTTGCTCAACGGCGACAGCGCGGGTGATGAACCCGAAGCGATAGTCGGCAAAGAGAGCGAGGTCAAGCCTTACGATCCGAACACCCAGCGCCGCGTGGTGCGCGAGCGTCTGCACGCGCTGGAAATCATCAACGAACGTTTTGCCCGGCAGTTCCGCATGGGATTGTTCAACCTGCTGCGCCGCAGCCCGGACATTACCGTCGGCCCGATCAAAATCCAGCCGTATCACGAGTTCGCCCGCAACCTGCCGGTGCCGACCAACCTGAACCTGGTGCATCTGAACCCGCTGCGCGGCACCGCCCTGTTCGTGTTCGCGCCGAGCCTGGTGTTCATCGCCGTCGATAACCTGTTCGGCGGCGACGGCCGCTTCCCGACCAAGGTCGAAGGCCGCGAGTTCACCCCGACCGAACAGCGGGTGATCAAGCGCATGCTCCGACTGGCGCTGGACGCCTACGGTGACGCCTGGAGCGCCATCTACAAGATCGACGTAGAGTACGTGCGCGCCGAAATGCAGGTGAAGTTTACCAACATCACCACTTCGCCGAACGACATCGTGGTCACCACGCCGTTCCAGGTGGAGATCGGCGCGCTGACCGGCGAGTTCAACATCTGTATTCCGTTCGCGATGATTGAGCCGCTGCGCGAGCTGTTGACCAACCCGCCGCTGGAAAACTCGCGGCAGGAAGACAGCCATTGGCGCGAAACCCTGGTGAAGCAGGTGCAACACTCCGAACTGGAGCTTATCGCCAACTTCGTCGATATCCCGATGCGGCTGTCGAAAGTCCTGAAGCTGCAGCCGGGCGATGTATTACCGATAGACAAGCCGGAACGCCTGATCGCCCATGTGGACGGCGTACCGGTTCTGACCAGCCAATACGGCACGTTGAACGGGCAATATGCCCTGCGTGTTGAACATTTGATTAACCCTATTTTGAATGCTCTGAGTGAGGAACAGCCCAATGAGTGATCCTAAGCAACCGTCTGGCGAAGGAAAGGAATCCGTAGACGATCTGTGGGCTGATGCGTTTAACGAGCAGCAGTCGACAGAGAAATCCGGCGCGAGCACCGAAGGGGTGTTCAAGTCGCTGGAAGCTCAGGATGCGCTCGGCAGCCTGCAGGATATCGACCTGATCCTGGATATTCCGGTCAAGCTGACCGTGGAACTGGGGCGCACCAAGATGACCATCAAAGAGCTGCTGCGCCTGTCGCAAGGCTCGGTGGTGGCGCTGGACGGCCTGGCCGGCGAGCCGCTGGACATCCTGATCAACGGTTACCTGATCGCACAAGGTGAAGTGGTGGTGGTGGCCGACAAGTTCGGCGTGCGCATCACCGACATCATCACCCCGTCCGAACGCATGCGTCGACTGAGCCGCTGATGACCGTCGCGGCGCCCGTTATCGTCCAAAGCAGCCAACCACCCGCCGCGCCGGCCTTGCCGGCCGGTTCGGTGTTGATGCAGGTCAGCAGCGCGCTCGGCGGCATTCTGCTGCTGATCCTGCTGGCCGGTTGGCTGTTCCGTCGGCTGGGTTTCGCCCCGCAGGCGCGCAACCACAAGCTGCTCAACCTGCGCGCCAGTTGTCAGGTCGGGCAGCGCGAGCGCGTGGTGGTGGTGGAAGTCGACGACACCTTGCTGGTACTGGGCGTCACCGCCCAGCAGATCACCCCGCTGCACACCCTGCCTGCCCCGCCGAAAGACGAGGGCGCGGCCGACGCGGCGACGCCGGCGGACTTCCGCCAACTGATGCAAAAAGTTCTGAAACGCCCGGAAAAATCGGCATGACCTCGACTCTTCATACCCTCGTCCGCCGTCCGGCGGTTTGGCTCCCTGCCGCCCTGCTGTTCATCAGCCCGGCGGCTTTGGCGCAACTGCCGGGGCTGATCAGTCAGCCGCTGGCCAACGGCGGCCAAAGCTGGTCGCTGCCGGTGCAGACGCTGGTGCTGTTAACTTCGCTGACCTTCCTGCCGGCCATGCTGCTGATGATGACCAGCTTCACCCGCATCATCATCGTGCTCGGCCTGCTGCGCAACGCGCTGGGCACCCCGTCGGCGCCGCCGAACCAGGTGATGCTGGGGCTGGCATTGTTTCTGACCTTCTTCATCATGTCGCCGGTGTTCGACAAGGTTTATCAGGACGCCTACCTGCCGTTCAGCCAGGACAAGATCGGGCTGGAGGTCGCGCTGGATAAAGGCGCGCAGCCGTTGCGCGAATTCATGCTGCGCCAAACGCGCGAAACCGATCTGGCGCTGTACGCCAGGCTGGCCAATCAGCCGCCGCTGGCCGGCCCGGAGGCGGTGCCGATGCGCATCCTGCTGCCCGCCTACGTCACCAGCGAACTGAAAACCGCCTTCCAGATCGGCTTTACGGTGTTCATTCCGTTCCTGATTATCGACCTGGTGGTCGCCAGCGTGCTGATGGCGCTGGGGATGATGATGGTGCCGCCGGCCACCATCTCGCTGCCGTTCAAGCTGATGCTGTTCGTGCTGGTCGATGGCTGGCAGCTGCTGCTCGGCTCGCTGGCGCAGAGCTTCTATTCGTAACCCCCTGACCGGAGAACGCGAGATGACACCTGAATCGGTTATGGCGCTCGGCACCGAGGCGATGAAAGTGGCGCTGGCGCTGGCCGCCCCGCTGCTGCTGGCGGCGCTGATCAGCGGCCTGGTGGTCAGCCTGCTGCAGGCCGCCACCCAGATCAACGAAATGACGCTGTCGTTCATCCCCAAAATTCTGGCGGTGGTGGCCACCATCATCATCGCCGGCCCCTGGATGTTGAACCTGCTGCTGGACTACATGCGCACCCTGTTCAGCAACCTGCCCACCCTGATCGGCTAACCGTGCTCACCTTCGACAGCGCCCAGCTCACCGTCTGGCTCAGCCACTATTTTTGGCCGCTGCTGCGCATTCTGGCGCTGATCAGCACCGCGCCGATATTCAGCGAAAAGCAAATCAGCAAAAAGGTCAAAATAGGTCTTGGCGGGCTGATCGTCATCCTGATCGCGCCGACGCTGCCCGCCAGCAATATCCCGATCTTCTCCGCCGCCGGCCTGTGGCTGGCGATTCAGCAAATACTGATCGGCGTGGCGCTAGGGTTGACCATGCAGTTTGCCTTCGCGGCGGTGCGCCTGGCGGGCGAAGTGATCGGCATGCAGATGGGCCTGTCGTTCGCCACCTTCTTCGATCCCAGCGGCGGCCCGAACATGCCGGTGCTGGCGCGCCTGCTCAACCTGCTGGCGATGCTGCTGTTCCTCAGCTTCGACGGCCATCTGTGGCTGATTTCGCTGCTGGCGGACAGCTTCCACACCCTGCCTGTCCAAACGCAACCGCTGAACGGCAACGGCTTCCTGGTGCTGACCCAGGTCGGCTCGCTGATCTTCATCAACGGCATGATGCTGGCGCTGCCGCTGATCTGCCTGCTGTTAACGCTGAACATGGCGCTCGGCTTGCTCAACCGCATGACGCCGCAGCTGTCGGTCTTCGTGATCGGCTTCCCGGTCACCATGACCTTCGGCATCATGACGCTGGGCATGATGATGCCGATGTTAGCCCCGTTCTGCGAGCATCTGTTCGGTGAAATCTTCGACCGGCTGGCGGCGGTGATCGGCGGCATGACCTTCTAAGCCCCTGCGCCGCCCCTTCCTTTCCCCCTTTTCCCCCTGAGACAAAATGGCAATAAAAACGCTTTCCTGGGACAAAAGCCTGAGAAACGTCTTTTATCCGGATTAAGGTTCAAATGTCTCCGGCGGCTTGAATAAATAAAACCCCGACCTAGAATAGACCCGGCAACAAAAAATATCGCCTTGCGCCCCTTAGTTTTCCGCAGCGATAAAATACGTTTATCTTGAGTAAAAAATAAAAATAACGCAGTCACGCAGGGTTAAATGCGCGGCAGATAACTTATACCTTGAATAAATGCGCCCGGCGCCTGCCGGCTGCAGGGCGCAGCATCGACCTTTGCTAACCACAGGAGCGAGAAAATGATTAAAGCGAAAAGCAACCGCAAGGCGCGCCGGTTATTCGGTTTGACCCACTGGAAAAGCAACAAGTTTAGAGTTTCTTTTACCGAGACGGCCGACGGCGGGAAATGGAAAGTCGTGAAGAAAAAGAAATAACATCACTATTTATCGTCAGGGAAATAATATTCATCGTGATTTCTCCGCCACTGATTTCAATAATGCCGTTGCGCATTAAACAGGGGTGACAATCTTATTATTTCTTTCCTGATGAAAAAAGGGCGCGTCGCTCAGTCAGTAGTGGGAGAACGAGCGACGCGCCAAACGAGTGCGCCCGGTTTCAAGAAGCCTCCCTCCCCGCGGGGCGGAGAGGGTATTTTCTAAGCGCACTAAAGGGAAACCCGTCGCGGTCAGGCAACGGGGTATTGCTCTTAACGATTCATCTGGAACAGCGACATGCCCTGCATATCGCTGAAGGTTTTATACGACGCCTGCAGCGCCGCCTGTTGCATAAAGTAAGACGATATAGACTCGGCCAGATCGGCATCCGTCAACGCGCTCATCTGGACCTGGTTGGTCATGTCGCGCTCTTTGCCGATGCTGTCCAACTGATCCATTTCCTGCAGCTGGCTGCCCAGCTCGGCGCGCACGCTCAGCACGTTGTTGTAAGAGTTGTCCAGGCCGCGGTTGGCTTTCGCCAGCGCATCGTTCACCTGCTGCTTGGTGGCCTCATCGGCGCCCTGCAGCGGGGTTTTCAGCGCGTTCAGCGCGATATCGATACTCTCGAACACGTTGCTGACCGGCGCACTGCCGTCCGGCTCAGGCTTCGGGTTGCTGGTCAACGACATGAACACCGCGTTGCCGGTGTGGCCGATGGTCATGGTGCGGTTGGCGTCCACTTTCTGCTGAACCGTCTTGTCCCCGCCCTGATAACTGACGGTGCCGCCGTTGTCGACGAACGGCGCCTTGTCGTTCACATATCCGCCGAACATATAGCGGCCGTTGCCGTCGGTGCTGTTGGCCTGGTTCAGCAGCTGATCTTTCAGCCCCTGCAGCTGGGTGGCCAACGACTGACGGTCGTTATCGCTTTCCGTGCCGCCGGCGCTGACGATCAACGCCTTCATGTCCGCGATGGTGGACGTCGCGCCGGCCAAGACCGTTTCTTCCATCGACACGCTTTGGCGAGCGAAAGTACGCGCCAGCGTGTACTGGCTGTTTTCCGCCTGCGACTGCGACAACATCACCGCGCGCGACGCCGCCAGCGGATCGTCGGACGGGTTGATCACCCGCTTACCCGAGGAAAGCTGCTCGGCCGCCTTCATGAACAGCGACTGGTTGCCCGTGATGCCGTTCATGTTCTGTTGGTACATCATGCTGGTGCTCATGCGCATGCTGTGGGTTCCTTACTCTGAGCGACCGGCGCCGTTATCGGCGCCGGTTAACAATAAAATCAACGAATATTCATCAGCGCGTCGAACAGCGAGCTGGCGGTCTGAATCACCTGCGCGTTGGCCATGTAGTATTGTTGGAAACGCAGCAGCTCACCGTACTCTTCGTCAAGGTTGACGCCGGACATCGACTGCTGTTGCGCGCCCAGTTGCGTGACGATCTTGGCCTGCGACGTGGCGATGGCCTTAGCGGCAGCGGTCTGGTTGCCGACGCCGCTGACGATGCCGGCATAAGCGCCGCTCAGGGTCGCCTTGCCGTCCACCAGGTTTTTGGTTTGCAGATCCAGCAGCTTCTTGGCGTTTTCGTTATCGCCGCGGCCGCTGTCGTCTTTACCGGCGGCGGCGATCTTGGACGAATCGGTGATGGCCACTTTCAGGTTACCCGCCACGTCGCTGACCGGCTTCACGGTGAAGCTGTCTTTGGCCTGCGCATTGCCGTCGATGCTCACTTCCAACCCGTCGAAGTTCAGCGTCGGTTTGCCGTCGGCGCTGGTGCCCGGCGTGGCGTTGACTTTCACATTGTCCGGCAGGCGGCTGACCTGCCAGTTGCTGCCGTCGAACTCGACGCGATAATCGTTGGCCTTCACCTTGCCGGTGTCGGTGTAAGCGACCGACAGCGACGCGTCGCCGGTGTTGCGGGTGTTATCCACCACCCGGCCGCCGCTGAAGCTGAAGAAGTCGCCGCCTGCATCGCCGTTCAGGTCGAAACCGGCGCGATGCTGCTGATTGAAGCTGTCCGCCATCGCCAGCGCCAACTGGCCCAGCTGATTGCGCACGCCGTCCAGCGTTTCGCTGCGGAATTTCAGCACGCCGCTCAGCGTGCCGCTGGTGATCTGACCTTCCGGCACTTCGCTGGCGCCATTGCCGCGGTTATAACCGATGGTCAGACGGGAAGGATCGCTGCTGGAAGGCACGGCTTCCACCTGATAGGTGTTGCTGCCCTGCACCAGGGTCAAACCGTTGGCGAAGGAGACGGTATAGGCGTCACCATCCTGTTGCGTGACCTGTACGCCCACCAGTTGGTTCAGCTCGGTGACCAGCTGATCGCGCTGATCCAGCAACGCATTCGGCTCGCCGCCGGCGCTGCCGCGCAAACGGGTGATCTCGTCGTTCAGCTTGGCGATCTGTTGGCCGTAACTGTTGATCTGCTGCGCCGTATCGCTGATCTGCTGATTGACGCCGTTGTCCATGTCGCGCAGGAATTTGTCGGTGTTGTTGAATTGGTTCACCAGACCGTTGGCCTTCCCCAGCACCGTCTGGCGCGCGGCGTCGTCACCGGCGTTGCTCACCAGGTTCTGCAGGTTGGTGAAGAAATCCTGCATGTTGGTCGACAGTGGGTTGGTTTTGCTCGCCAACAGGTTATCGATCTGCGAAATCTTCTCGTAATAGGCATTTTGCGCCCCGAACGCGCTTTGCGCGCCGCGCAGCTGGTTGGTGATGAACTGGTTGTACTCGCGGTTGACGCTGGTGACGGTCACGCCGTTGCCGATAAAGCCGCTCATGGTGGCCATGCCGCCGTTCTGCGCCAGGATCGCGGTCTGGCGGTTGTAGCCCGCCACGTTGTAGTTGGAGATGTTGTTGCTGACGGTACTGAGCGCCACCTGAGCCGCATTCAGCCCGCTCATCGCGGTATTGATTAAGCTATTGGACATCGGAATTCCTTATGCTGCGGCGCCGGTGGCCCACAGGGTTCTAATTGAGCTGCTGAGCCTGTTCGCTCAGCCTGTCTCGGTTATCGGCAAAAATGAGAAGAACTTGAGGAAAAAAAGCGGCAATGCGGTCAGCATCCAGCCAGCCTTCATTACCGCCTATTCCCTAAATAATTGGCGCCGCTGCGGCGTCAAGAATGACGGGGATTTAGAACAAATCTTTCAGATCGTGGGTGTAAGCTTTGACCGCCTGTTCCCCTGCGTTCTTCATCTGCTGAATCACGCTGACCAGTTTGCTGGCGTACTGCGGATCGGTGGCGTAGCCGGCGCGTTGCAGCGCATGCGCCGCCTGCTCCGGGCTGCGCGCAGCGGCCACGTCGGCGTAGCGCGGGTTGTTGGTCAGCAGTTTGACGTAATCGGCGATCGCCTCGACGTACGAGCCGTAGACGCGGAACTTCGCCTTCACCTTCTTCGCCGCGCCCTGTTCGAACTCGGTGGTGGTGATCTCCGTCACCGGCCCGTTCCAGCTGCCGCCGGCCTTGATGCCGAACAGGTTGTAGCTCGGCGTGCCGTCTGAGGTCGGGATCTCGCGTTGCCCCCAGCCGGACTCCAGCGCCGCCTGCGCGACGATCAGCTGATGCGGAATGCCGCTCTGCTGGCTGGCCACCTTCGCCGGTATCGACAGGCGAGCGACGAAGTTGCCGTTGTTGAGCGACAGCGGCGCGGCGGCAGGCGGGGCTTTCGGCATCGCGCGGCGCACCATCTGCTCCAGCGCCTGGTTCGGCAGCGTTTGCAGCACCTCGTTGTCCAACACCATCGGCGACAGGCCCGCCGTTTCACTCGGCAACGTGTTGGCATTGCTCATCTGCTTGACCATCATGTCGGCCAGCCCCAGCCCTTTTTGCGACATCTGCTGGGCGATTTGCTGGTCGTACATCGAGGTATAGAGCCGCGTTTGATCGCTGCTCAATACCCCATCCTGCGGCAAGGCGGAACGCATGCTTTTCAGCATCATCTGCACGAACATGCCTTCCACCTGCAGGGCCACCTGCTTGAGGTTGCCCTGCGGGTCGGCCGCCGCATCGCGCTTGAGGCCATTCAGCGCCTGGGCGTCATAGGCCGCGCCCGACATCGCCATCAGATCGCCGGCCATCAGATGATTTCCAGCTTGGCGCGCAGACAGCCGGCGCTCTGCATCGCCTGCAGGATCGACATCAGATCGATAGGCGTGGCACCCAGCGCGTTCAGTGCGCGGATCACGTTGTTCAGGTTAGCGCTGGCGTTCACTTTCTGCAGCGATCCGCCCTGCTGTTGCACCGAAATCTGGGTGTTTGGCGTCACCACCGTCTGGCCGCCGCCGAACGGCGTCGTCGGCTGGCTGACGGTGTTCTGCCGATCGACCACCACCGACAGATTACCCTGGGCGACGGCGCAAGAGTCGAGGATCACATCGCGGTTCATCACCACCGAACCAGTGCGCGAGTTGATGATCACTTTGGCGTCCATCGCCCCGACGTTGACGGTGATGTTTTGAATCTCCGCCAGGAAGCGCACCTGAGAGCTGTTGCCCTGCGGCACCAGCACCTGGATCGTGCGGGCGTCGAGCGGTGTCGCGGTGCCGCCGCCGCGTTGGCGGTTGATGGCGTCGCTGATCTGCTGCGCCAACGTGAAATCCTCGTCGTTCAGCTGCAGGTTGAGAACGCCGCCGCTGCCGAAAGTGGTCGGCAGCTCACGCTCGATGGTGGCGCCGTTGCTGATGCGCCCGCCCGCCAGCTGGTTGACCTGCACGCTGCTGCCGCCGGCCGCCGCGCCCGCGCCGCCGACCAGCACGTTGCCCTGCGCCAGCGCATAAACCTGGTTATCCACGCCTTTGAGCGGCGTCATCAGCAGGGTGCCGCCACGCAGGCTCTTGGCGTTGCCCATCGAAGAAACCACCACGTCGATGTTCTGCCCGGCGCGTGAGAACGGCGGGAGTTTGGCGGTCACCATGACCGCCGCCACGTTTTTCAACTGCATGTTGGTGCCCGGCGGCACGGTGATGCCCAGCTGCGACAGCATGTTGCTCAGGCTTTGGGTGGTGAACGGCGTCTGCATGGTCTGGTCGCCGGAGCCGTCCAGCCCCACCACCAGGCCGTAGCCGATCAGGGCGTTGTCTCGCACGCCCTGCACCGTCACCAGATCGCGGATGCGCTCCGCCGCCGCCGGCAAGCACACCAGCCCGACGCACAGCGCGATAAACCATTTTTTCAGCATCAGTCAATCCTTAGAACGGTGAAACATTTAAGAAGAAGCGCTGCAGCCAGCCCATGGTCTGCGCTTCGTTGATATAGCCATTGCCGACGTATTCGATACGCGCGTCCGCCACCTGCGTCGAGGTCACCGAGTTGTTGCCGCTGATGGTGCGCGGATTGACGACGCCGGAGAAGCGGATGAATTCCGTGCCCTGGTTGATGGCGATCTGCTTTTCCCCCACCACGTGCAGGTTGCCGTTAGCCAGCACCTGGTTGACCGTCACCGTAATGGTGCCGTTGAAGGTGTTGTTGGCGTTGGCACCGCCCTTGCCGCCGAAGGTGCTGTCGCCGGAAATGTCCATATCGGCGCGCGCATTGCCCAACAGGCCGTCGAGGTAACGCGGCGAGGTGGCGACGCCGAACTTGCTGGCGCCGTTGCGGCTGGCGTTGGCGGAGGAGCTTTTGCTGGCGCTGACGTTTTCCTGCAGCACGATGGTCAGGGTGTCACCGACGTTGCGCGGACGGCGGTCTTCGAACAGCGGCTGATAGCCGTAGTTCATCGGCTGCACCGTCTGGAAGATCGAGCCGTTCGGCATCGGCGCGCTGGCCGGCGCGGGCTGCGCCGTGGTCGCGCCGTCCACCAGCGATTTGTGCGGGATATAGGCGCAGCCGCTCAGCGTCAGCATCACCATTCCCGCCAGCCAGCGTTGTCCCTGCCGCGGCAGGATTGCCATCGAATATGTGGTTACCACGGGTATCGCCTTTGTTTCACGAAAGAGAATGACGGGCGCGGCAAGCCGGGCCCGTCAATGACAGATTACAGTTGCGTCAGCTTTTGCAGCATCTGATCAGAGGTCGATACCGCTTTGCTGTTAATCTCGTAAGCGCGCTGAGTCTGGATCATGTTGACCAGCTCTTCCGCCACGTTAACGTTGGAGGTTTCCACGTAACCCTGATACAGCAAACCGGCGCCGTTCAGCCCCGGGGTGCTCTCGTTCGGCGCGCCCGAGCTTTCGGTTTCCTGATACAGGTTCTCGCCCACGCTCTCCAGACCGCTGTCGTTGACGAACGTGGTCAGCGTCAGTTGGCCCACCTGCTGGGCGGCGGTTTGCCCCTGCTGGGTGACGCTGACGATGCCATCGCGGCCGACGGTGATGGACAGCGCGTTCGCCGGAATGGTGATCGCCGGCTGCACCTGGAAACCGCTGGAGGTCACCAGTTGGCCGTTCTGATCGATCTGGAACGACCCGTCGCGGGTATAGGCCTGGGTGCCGTCCGGCAGCATCACCTGGAAGAAACCCTGCCCCTTGATGGCGACGTCTTTACTGTTGTTGGTCTGCGACAGGTTGCCCTGGCTGTGCAGACGCTCGGTCGCCACCGGACGCACGCCGGTACCGATCTGCAGACCGGAAGGCAGCGTGGTCTGCTCGGAGGACTGCGCCCCCGGCTGACGCATGGTCTGGTACAGCAGATCTTCAAATACCGCACGCTGGCGTTTGAAGCCGTTGGTGCTGACGTTCGCCAGGTTGTTGGCGATCACGTCCATGTTGGTCTGCTGCGCGTCCAGACCGGTTTTGGCAATCCATAAGGATGGAATCATCGGTTATTTCCTTGCTGCTTAACTCATTGAGAGCAGTGAGTTGGCACGCTGTTCGTTTTCATCCACGCTGTGGATGACCTTCATTTGCATTTCAAAGCGGCGGGCGTTGGCGATCATGTCGACCATAGTCTCCATCGGCTTGACGTTGCTGCCCTCCAGCACGCCCGGCATCACCCGCACCTGCGGATCGTTTTGCAACTGATTGCCGCGCTGCTGTTGGGTTTCCGGCGTTAGGCGAAACAGCCCATCGTCACCGCGCATCACTTCGCGCGCATCGGCTTTCACCAGCTTCAGGCGGCCGATCTGCGCGATGGTGTTCGGCGGATCGCCGGCGTTCAGTGCCGAAATGGTGCCGTCGGCCGCGATGGTGATCTCCGCCGACGGCGGCACCTCGATCGGGCCGCCGTCCCCCATCACCGGCAACCCTTGCACCGTCAACTGCCCGGTGGAGGAAATCTGAATGTTGCCGTTGCGGGTATAGGCTTCACCGCCACCCGGCAGGCTCACCGCCAGGAAACCGTCCTGCTGCAGCGCCACGTCCAGCGGACGCGCCGTGTAGTTCAACGCCCCCTGGCTCATGTCGGCGCCCGGCGTCGAGGCGGTCACCAAGGTGCGCGTCGCCAGGCTCGGCCCGTCGACCGGCACCGCGCGCAATGCGGCGAGCTGGGCGCGAAAGCCCGGCGTCGACGCGTTGGCCAGGTTGTTGGCGGTGATGGACTGCTGCTCCAGCGTTTGGCGCGCCGCGCCCATCGCGGTATAAATCGCGTGATCCATAACTCGGCCCTATTAGCGCAGGCTAACCAACGTCTGCAGGATGGAGTCCTGCGTCTTGATGGTCTGGGCGTTGGACTGGTAGTTACGCTGCGCGACGATCATGTTCACCAGCTCCTGGCTCAGATCGACGTTGGAAGATTCCAGCGCGCCGCTGGTCAGCTTTCCTAAGCCGCCGCCGCCCGCAAGACCGACACGCGGCTGGCCGGACGCGCCGGTTTCCTGCCAAACGTTATCGCCCTGCGACGCCAGCCCTTCCGGGTTGGAGAAGTTAGCCATGACGATCTGGCCCAACAGCTGGGTCTGCTGGTTGGAATAGACGCCCACGATGGTGCCGTCGTTGTTGATCTGATAGCCCGTGTATTCACCGGCGGCATAACCGTCCTGCGATACCTTGCTCACCGAGTCGCTGCTCACGTTCTGCTGCATGCTGCCGGCGAAGCTCAGGGTAAAGTTTTGCGCCGGCGCGCCGTCTTTGGCAGTCATCGGGATCACCATGCTGAACTCGCCCGGCGCACCGTTGGCGCTGGTGGTTTTCACCAGGCTGCCGCTGGTGTTGAACTCCATGGTGCCGGCGTTCACTGGCGCGGCGCTGCCGTCCTGGGTATAGACCTGCCACTTGTTGTCTTCAGTCTTCACGAAGTAGGCGTTGATGTTGTGCGCGTTACCCAGAGAATCGTAGGCGGTGATGGTATTGGTATAGTTGTAGCTGTCCTGTTTGGTCGGATCGAAGGTCTTGTTCTCCGGCACTTTATGGGTGGACATCAGGTTGGCAACCATCTGGCCGGAGGTGGACGCCTTGGCGTTCATCATGCCTTCAGGAATGCTCAACGGCACCGGGTTGGCGCCCTGCTGAATGGTCGGCGGGGAGCCGGCCGCCGGGTAACCGGTCAGCTGCAGGCCCTGCATGTTGGTCAGATTGCGGTTCTCGTCCAGCTTGAACTGGCCGTTGCGGGTATAAAAGATGCCGCCGTCTTTATCCTGCATGCGGAAAAAGCCGTTGCCGTTGATGGCCACATCCAATGAACGGCTGGTGCCGGTGGTGGTGCCGCCCTTGAAGTTCTGGGTGATGCCGGACACTTTAACGCCCAGCCCAACCTGCGAACCGGCGAACATGTCGGCGAAGGACACGCTGCCGGATTTGAAGCCCGCGGTCGCGGAGTTGGCGATGTTGTTACCGATCACGTCCAGGTTGGTTGCTGCCGCGTTCAAGCCGCTGACTGCCTGAGAAAAGGCCATGTTATTCTCCGAATAGTGGTCAGGCTATCGTCCGATTGAGCCTGATGCTTAGGGTTATAAGATCTGTCGCACGTCTTCCAGGGTGGCGTTGCCCGCCAGGCCGAGATCCAGCTTGGCGCCGTTGCCGTCGCGGATCACGCCGTTCACCAGCCCGAAGTGCAGGCTACGCGCCACCAACTGCTCGCCGTTGCCTTTGGCGTTAATCGCCACTTTGTAGGCGCCGTCTGGCGCGGTAGAGCCGTCATCCAGCGAACCGTCCCAGGTGAAGGCATGCACGCCGGCGGTCAGGCCGCCGATTTCGATGGTGCGCACCACCTGCCCGCTGGCGTTGGTGATGGTGGCGGTCACCTGATCGGCGGCGCGCTCCAGTTCCACGCCGAACGGCGTGGTGCTGACCTTGCCGTCCTTGCTGCCGACCAGAATGTTGTTGCCCGGCACCATTACGCCGTGACCGATCAGCGCAGTCGCCTGCAGCGACTGATTGCTGTTGATCTGGCCGGAGATCGATCCCAGCGTGGTGTTGAGTTTTTCGATGCCCTGAACGGTATTGATCTGCGCCAGCTGCGAAGTCAGTTCGTTGTTCTGCATCGGATTGGTCGGATCCTGATTTTTCAACTGCGCCACCAGCAGCGTCAGGAAGCTGTTGTGCAGATCCTGGCTGTTGGTATTTTTGCTGTTGTTACCAATGACGGTGTTGTCCAACGACTCGTTCGTGGTTGCGGCAATAGCCATGGGAACCTCCGGTTACTGACCCAGCGTCAGGGTTTTCATCATCATCGACTTGGTGGTGTTGAGCACCTCGACGTTGGCCTGGTAGCTGCGGGAAGCGGAGATGGTGTTGACCATTTCGCCCACCACGTCGACGTTCGGCATGCGCACGTAACCCTTGGCGTCCGCCAGTGGGTTGCCCGGCTGGTACACCAGACGCTCGGGTGCCGGATCGTCCACCAACTGGGCGACGCGCACGCCGCCGGTCGGCTGCCCAGGCGCCGCCGCGACCTGGAACACCACCTGCTTGGCGCGGTAAGGCTCGCCGTCCGGGCCGGTCACGCTGTCGGCGTTGGCCATGTTGCTGGCGCTGACGTTCATGCGCTGGGATTGCGCCGATAGCGCCGAGCCGGAGATATCAAAAATGTTCAGTAAAGACATGCGCCTTATCCTTGTTGCAGCACGGACATCATCCCTTTGATCTGCCCGTTGAGCAGCGTCAGATCGGTCTGATATTTCAGGCTGTTATCGGCAAAGTTGGTGCGTTCGCGATCCATGTCCACCGTGTTGCCATCCATCGACGGCTGGTCCGGTACCCGGTACAACAGATCGAGCTGCGGCGGCTGCAGGGTTTGCGCCGGGATGTGGCGCGCCGCCGTCAGGTTCAGCGACATGCCGTTGCCGTTGACGCGCCCTTGTTCCAGCACTTTGTTCAATTGGCTGGCGAAATCGATATCCCGCGCCTGATAACCCGGTGTGTCTGCGTTGGCGATGTTGGCGGCCAGAACTTCCTGCCGCTGGGCGCGCAAGTTCAGCGCCTCTTGGCCAAAGCGCAGAGCCGCGTCCAGTTTGTCGAGCATGCTCCCTCCGCGAGGTTAGAATTTGGAGTCGACAGGATAAACGCCCCCTGCGCCACCCTATCGCGGGAATAGACGCAAAATGGGGCGCTATTTATCTGCTTAGCCTGCGCGCGCTGCGGGTACACTTACGCGTATCCCGATGAAGCTTGAGAAGATGACGATGAAAGGTAAAATGCTGCTGCTTATCGGCCTGCTGTGCAGTCTGAACGCGCGCGCCGACGATCTGGCGACGCAAATCGAAAGCTTCATCCAAGGCAAGTTCGCCGGCGAACCGGTGCAGGTGAAAGTGCGGGTGCGCACGCCGCCGGCCCAGTGGCCCGCCTGCGAACTGCCCCAGCTGTCGCTGCCACCCAACGCGCGGATTGGCGGCAACGTCAGCATTTCGGCGCGCTGTGGCCAGGAGCGGCGTTTTATCCAGACGCAGGTGCAGGTGTTCGGCCGCTATCTGATTTCGGCGCGCGGCATCAGCGCCGGCAGCCGGTTGACCGCGGCGGATCTGACGTTGAAAGAAGGCCGGCTCGATACCCTGCCGCCGCGCGCGCTGACCGAAACGGGCAAAGCGTTGGGCGCCGTCAGCCTGCGCAACATCAGCCCTGGCCAACCGCTGACCCTCGCCATGCTGCGCCGCGCCTGGATTATCAAGGCGGGGCAATCGGTGCAGGTCAACGCGCAGGGCGAAGGATTCAACATCAGCGGGTCGGGCAAAGCGATGAACAACGCCGCCGCCGAAGACAGCGTGCGCGTGCGGATGGCGTCCGGGCAGATCGTCAGCGGCGTGGTCGGAGACGACGGCGCGATTCGCATTACGTTATAAAAAAGTAAAGGTTCCGCAAACCTTGCCGATAAGACAAATCAAGCAGCATTTTATTGGCCACCAGGGCCGCACAACTTTCATTGCAGCGTCGTCGCCCCCGAGCGGTCACGGCGTAAACGGAGATGGACCATGAGTATCGATCGCACCCAGCGGTTACAGCCGGTTTCCACTGTGCAACCGCGTGAAACCCCGGCCGACAACCCGCTCCAACCGCGCAAGGCCGCCGTGGCCGAAACGGCCGTCAGCGGCACGCAGGTCAAACTGAGCGAGGCGCAGGCGCGCCTGATGCAGCCGGGCTCCCAGGATATCGATATGGGCCGGGTCGAGGCCATCAAACAGGCGATCCGCAGCGGCGAGCTTAAGATGGACGCCGGCAAAATCGCCGACGCGCTGCTGCAAGACGCGCAGAGCGATATTCAATGGATCGCCGGACGCGACTGACAGCGCGGCGAGTAGCGGTAAAGGATAAGTCATCACTATGGAAAACCTGGCACAACTGCTGGACAAACTGTTGGAAACGCTGCAAGCGCTCAATGGCGTGCTGGAGGAAGAGCACGACTTGCTGTGTTCCGGCCAGTTGCCCGGCGTGGCATTGCAGCGCGTCACCGATGCCAAAAGCCAACTGCTGGCGACGGTCGCCTACCTCGAGCAACAACGCCTGGGGCAGGAAGAAGCCTGCGGGCAACGTGCGCCCTATTCCAGCCATGCGTCTCTGGCCGATCGCTGGCAGCGCATTCAACTGCTGAGCCAAACGCTGCGCGAAAAGAATCAGCACAATGGCCTGCTGCTCAATCAGCAGATCGACCATAACGTGCAGGCGCTGGCGATCCTCAGCAAGAACAACAAATCGCTGTATGGCCCGGACGGCCAGTCGCACGCCGGCAGCCTGCTCGGCAGAAAAATCGGCGTCTAAGCCCTGATTTCGCCCGGTGTGCGCACCGCCGGGCGCGGGTTTACCCTGCTATGCGCGCCCTCTCGCATTTTCTTCTTACCGCTTTCTGAATTCCCTTAACGTTATGCGCCAGGCTGCGCATGCGGTGAAATTAGCTATTTCTTTCCCTTTGGCCGCTTGTCACCCTGAGGTTATTTTTAAACCACTTGAAATATACCCTTAACGGGTATAGATTCGCAGGGAGAGCGAATGGCCGATATTTATCTCACCAAAACCTTTCTGGGTTTTGCCGCGCGCGAGCGCATCAGCGACGCCACGATAGTGAAAGCGGCGCGAGAAATGCAACGTCAGCTGTACGACGCCAATCTTGGCGGTTGCGTATACAAAAGCGCATCGCTCGGGCTGGTGCGGCAAACGGAGCGGTTATCGGGTACTGATCGTTTTTCGCGATGAAGAACGCCTGTTTTTTATGCGCGGCTTTGCCAAAAGCGAGAGAGAAAACATCAGTACGGACGAGTTACAAGGATTGAAACATCTGGCTGCGCTGTATCTGGATTATTCGCCATTCAGACTTTACCAGCTGGTCAATAACAAGGAATTACGGAGGCTAAGCGATGAGTAAAATTCTTGCCGAGATCCACCAGGAAGTTCAGGGCCTGCACCGCGCCGGTTTCGTCGACGACGTGACCATGCGCACCTTCGACATGCTGTGTCTACGGCCAGTGAAACAGTTCGGGCCGGCCGAGATCCGCGCGCTGCGCGAACGGGAAAACGTCAGTCAGCCGGTGTTTGCGCTGTATCTCAACGTCAGCAAAAAGGCGGTGCAGAAATGGGAGCGCGGCGAAGCGCAACCGAACTCCGCCGCGATGAAGCTGCTGACGCTGGTGGAACGCAACGGCCTGCAAATTCTGGCCTGATCCTACTGATAATTGACGATCACCTGATTGCCAATCACCCGCAGCGGCGGGTTCAGCCCGCCTTGCGACTGCACGTAATAGACAAAGCGCAATTCCGCATTGGCCGGTTCGCCCTGCAAACCGTTGCTGCTGCCGCTGCCGCCGCCGAGCGGAATGCAGCGGTTCACCGTACACAGCTGGGCCTGCAGCCCGACCGGCTCCGGCCCCAGTAAACGGTAGCGCCAGCTGACGCTGGTGATGCGCGCATTGGCATCCGGCAACGCGTTCGGCGGCCGCAAACCGGCGGACTCATCGCGCATGCCGCCCTGTTCCAACGTCACGCCCGCCCCTTCGGCCACCCAGGAGCCGGACACCGCGCCGGCGGTTAACGGCGCCAGCAAACACAATACGAACAGACAGCGTTTCATCAGGCGGCTCCAATGGTCGACGTCATGCGAATCTGGCGATCGTCGTTGATTTCGAGGTTGGACAACACCACGATCTGCGGCAGGCTGCGGCGCAGGAAGCGTGCCAGCAAGGCCCGCAGCGCATGGTTGACCAGCAGCACCGGCGGCGCGCTGAGCATCTCTTGCCGCTGCAGCGCCTGGCGCGCCTGATCCAGCAGGCGATCGGCCAGCCCCGGCTCCAGTCCACCGCCGCCCTGCAACGCCTGCAGCAACAAACGCTCCAGTTGGGTATCCAGACCGATGACCTGAATCTCGCCGTTGCCCGGGAACCACTGCTGCGTGATCGCCCGGCCCAGCGCCACCCGCACCACGGTGGTCAGCTCATAAGGATCGCTTTGCGCCGGGGCATGCTCCGCCAGCGTTTCGACGATGGTGCGCATATCGCGGATAGAGACGCGCTCGGCCAGCAGGTTTTGCAGCACCTTGTGCAGCGTGGTCAGTGATACCACGCCCGGCACGAAGTCTTCGGTCAGTTTCGGCATCTCCTGCGACACGCGATCCAGCAACTGTTGGGTTTCCTGGCGGCCAAACAGCTCGCTGGCGAACTGGCCGATCAGGTGATTAAGATGCGTCGCCACTACGGTGCTGGCTTCCACCACGGTAAAGCCCTGGATCTGCGCCTGCTCGCGCAATGCGCTGTCGATCCACACCGCCTCGAGCCCAAAGGCCGGATCGACGGTTTTGTCTCCCGCCAGCTCTCCCACGGCATTACCGGGGTTGATCGCCAGCCAGCGGCCCGGCTGCGCTTCACCGCTGCCGATCTCGACGCCTTTCATCAGGATGCGGTAGCTGGCAGGCGGCAGTTCCAGGTTGTCGCGAATGTGTACTACCGGCGGCAGATAGCCCATGTCCTGCGCGAATTTCTTGCGAATACCGCGGATACGCCCCAGCAGCTCACCGTTTTGTTGAAAATCGACCATCGGAATCAACCGGTAGCCCACCTCCATCCCCAGCGGGTCTTCCAACTGCACGTCGGCCCAGCTGGCTTCGGCGGCCTGCGGGTTCTCCGGCATCACCGGCGCCTCCACCGCTTTCGGTGCCTGTTGTTCACGGCCGCGCAGCCACCAGGCCAGGCCCAGCAAAGCGGCGGTAAACAGCAGGAACACCAGGTTCGGCATGCCCGGCACCAAGCCCAACAGCCCCAGTACCCCGGCGCTCAGCAGCATCACGCGCGGATTGTTGAACAGCTGGCCCACCATCTGCTCGCCGACGTCCTGATCGGTCGCTACGCGGGTGACGATAACGCCGGCAGCGGTGGAGATCACCAACGCCGGGATCTGCGCCACCAGGCCGTCGCCGATAGTCAACAGCGTATAGCTTTCCGCCGCCGCCCCCAGCTCCATGCCATGTTGCACCACGCCGACCAACAGGCCGCCGACGACGTTCAGCACCATGATCATCAGTCCGGCGATGGCGTCGCCGCGCACGAATTTACTGGCGCCGTCCATTGAGCCGTAGAAATCGGCCTCCTGGGTGACTTCGGCGCGGCGTTTCTTCGCTTCGTCCTCGCCGATCAACCCGGCGTTCAGGTCGGCGTCGATCGCCATCTGCTTACCCGGCATGCCGTCCAGGACGAAGCGCGCCCCTACTTCGGCGATACGCCCAGCCCCCTTGGTGATGACCATGAAGTTGATCAACACCAGGATGATGAACACCACGATACCGATGGCGAAGTTGCCCCCCACCAGGAAATGGCCGAAGGCCTCCACCACGCGGCCGGCGGCGGCGGAACCGGTGTGCCCTTCCAGCAAGATGATGCGCGTCGACGCGACGTTGAGCGACAAACGCAGCAGCGTGGAGAACAGCAGGATGGTCGGGAAGGCGGCAAATTCGAGCGTGCGCTGGGTGAACATCGCCACCAGCAGCACCATGATCGACAGCGCGATGTTGAAGGTAAACAGCAGGTCGAGGATAAACGCCGGCAACGGCAACACCATCATCGACAGGATCAGCAGGATCAACACCGGGCCGGCCAACACCTGCCACTGCGTATCTTTAAAATTGCCCGGCAAACGAAGCAGGGAGGCCAAATTAGCCATCAGAGTCACTCTCTTTTGCAAAATCCAGTGCTTCCGGCACCGGTAAACGTTCAGGTTTTTTCGGGATCAGGCCGCCCTCGCGCCGCCAGCGGCGCAGTTGGTACACCCAGGCCAGCACTTCGGCGACAGCGGCATACAGGGTGGCTGGGATATGTTGTCCAATCTCGCTGTGCCGATACAGCGCGCGCGCCAACGGCGGCGCCTCCAGCATCGGGATGCGGTGCTCGGCACCGAGCTCGCGAATGCGCAAGGCGATTTCGCCGGCCCCTTTGGCCAGCACCTTCGGCGCGCTCATTTTCTTGTCGTTGTACTGCAACGCGACGGCGTAGTGCGTCGGGTTGGTGACGATCACGTCCGCCTTGGGCACATCGGCCATCATGCGGCGCCGGGCGATCGCCCGCTGCTGCTGACGAATGCGCCCCTTGACGTGCGGATCCCCTTCCTGGTCTTTGAATTCGTCGCGAATATCCTGCTTGGTCATCTTCAGCTTTTTGAAGTGGCTCCACAGCTGGTAGAACACGTCGAACGCCACCATCGGCGTCAATCCCAGCACCACCAGAAAACCGCAGAACAGGATCATCTGCAGCGCATTGCCCAACGCGTCGAGCGGCTGCTGGGTTATCAGATGCAGCATTGCCGCCCAGTTATGCCAGAGATAGAGGCCGGTCACCCAGCCGACCAGCGTCGCTTTCAGGATCCCTTTCAGCAGTTCGGCCAGCACCTGGCTGGAAAAAATGCGCTTCAACCCGGACAACGGGTTCAGCCGCTTCAAGTCGAATTTGATCGACTTGCCGCTGAACAGAATGCCCCCCAACAGCATCGGTGCGGCGAGCGCCACCAGCGCCAGTCCCGCCATAATTGGCAACAGCGCCAGTACGGCCTGGCGCAGCAACATGCCCAGTTGGCGCAGCATCTGTTTATCGTTGCTGACCATGCCATGGTCGAAGTTCAAGCCCTGCGTGAGCATCGCCGCCAGCTGTTGCGCCATGTTGCTGCCGGACATCAGGATGATCGCGAGGCCCGAGAGCAGCATCAGTACCGAGGTCAGTTCGCGGGAACGCGGGATCTGGCCGTCTTCACGCGCCTTCTCCAGCCTGTGGGGCGTGGGGGCCTCGCTTTTTTCCAGATCGCTGTCTTCAGCCACGAAACGCCGTTCCTGTGTCGGGAGGGTAAAGAATGGCGGTCAGCATGCCAAAAAATTGGCGATGTCATTGACGGAACAACGGGGGAAAAGGCGGGTTATTTAGGGGATGAGACCATCAGGGAGAGGTTACAACCAATTTTCCAGTCGCAAACCCTCAACGCGCTCAAATTCGCGTCGATTATTGGTCACCAGGATCAATCCTTCGCTGCGCGCATGCCCGGCGATATGTAGATCGTTTACGCCAATAGGCATTCCCTGGCGTTCCAGCGCAGCCCGGATGTTGCCGTAGTGCGATGCCGCTTTGGCGCTGTAATCGAGAATGTCCAATCGGGAGACAAAATCCTCAACGACTCTGGCGTTCACTGCTGGCCGAGCGCTTTTCTCCACCCCGTGAACCAATTCGCCATAGGTGATCGACGAAATGACCATTTTACCTGCATAGCGATTGAATGCCTCCAGCACTTCCAGCGGCCGGCGCTTAATGACATAGATAACAATGTTGGTGTCCAGCATATGGCTGAACATCAAAAATCTTCCCGCTCGCGTTGGTCCTGTCCGGCACGTTCATTGAGGAAATCATCGCTCACCTCATTTTCCGCACAGAAGAAGCTGTCCCAGGTATTCTCCAGGGGGGCAAGAATGCGCTCTTTGCCCACTACGCGGACGGTCACTTTAGAAACGGTATCGGGGAAACGCACCTCTGCAGGCAAGCGTACAGCCTGTGTCCGATTATTGGTAAAGACAGAACCTAACGTCATGGCGACCTCCTTTAACTGGAGTACAAATTATAACCGCCATGATGTATATAGCAATGCTATATACATTAATCTTTGCGGGACACTGCGCAACTTTCGGGGCGCGCCGTCGCGCGCCCCGAAAAGCCTCAGAAACCGAGGCTGTCGAGCAGATCGTCGACCTGCGCCTGGTTGGCGATCACGCCGACACCGTTCTGGTCGAGCTGCGGGCCGTTCAGCAGGCTGTCGTTCGGCCGTTTTTCCTTCACCGGCTGCTCCGGCATGTTTTCCATCAGCACCATCAGCAGCTGCTTTTCGATCTCCTGCACCACGTCCATCATGCGCTTGATCACCTGGCCGGTCAGATCCTGGAAATCCTGCGCCATCATGATTTCCAGCAGCTGGGCATTGGTGAAGGCCGTATGGCCCGGCACCTGATCCAGATACTGGCGCGTGTCGTTGACCAGAGAACGCGCGTCGTCCAGTTCGATAGGATTGGCGAACCACTCGTCCCAGCGCCCTTTCAACGCGTTCGCGCCGGATTCCAGCTCCGCCTGGCGCGGTTGCGCCGCCTCCACGCAGTTCAACGCCCGTTCCGCCGCCTGCGCCGTCATGGTTACGACATAGTCAAGACGGTCGCGCGCATCCGGGATCGCTTCTGCCGCCTGGGCGATCGCCTGATCGAGCCCCAGTTCACGCATGCTGTCGCGCAGCATTCGGGTCAGTTGGCCGATGCGGGAGATGATCTCTCCCGCGGTCGCTGCATCGCTGGCAGGCATTGGAATGTCTCTCATCGCCCTCTCCTTACATGCCCAATTTTTCAAAAATCTTGTTGAGCTTTTCTTCCAGCGTCGCCGCCGTAAATGGTTTCACTACATAACCGCTGGCGCCGGCCTGCGCCGCCGCGATGATATTTTCTTTCTTGGCTTCCGCCGTCACCATCAGTACCGGCATCGCGGCCAGCGTGCTATCGGCGCGAATGGTCTGTAACAGTTCGAGCCCGTCCATGTTCGGCATGTTCCAGTCGGACACCACGAAGTCGAAACCGCCGGCGCGCAGCTTGTTCAGCGCATCCGCGCCGTCTTCAGCTTCTTCGACGTTGTTGAAGCCCAGCTCTTTGAGCAGATTTCTGACGATGCGGCGCATGGTGGAAAAGTCGTCCACAACCAGAAATCTGAGGTTCTTGTCTGCCATTGTTACTCCTGAAATAGTTAACCGTTTAATGATGCAAAACCGCAGGCCGCCGCGCGGCGAACCAGGGTCATATCGCCGCCGGGAAGACCCTGCGGACTAAAATCAAATGCGCAATGCCTGGCCGCCGGAAATCTGCGCCAACATGCGCTGGCTCATCCTGTCCAACTCGACCACTTCGCTGACGCCGCCGCTGGCGATCGCCTCGCGCGGCATGCCGAACACCACACAGCTCGCCTCGTTCTGCGCCAGGGTATACGCCCCGGCGCGGTGCATCTCCAGCATCCCTGCCGCGCCGTCGTTGCCCATGCCGGTGAGGATCACCCCCACCGCATTGCGGCCGGCATATTGCGCCACCGAACGGAACAACACATCGACAGACGGACGATGGCGGTTAACCGCCGGGCCGTCATGCAGCTTCACCTGATAGTTGGCGCCGCTGCGCGCCAGCTCCAGGTGGCGGTCCCCCGGCGCGATGTAGGCGTGGCCCGGCAGCACGCGCTCGCCGTCCTCCGCTTCTTTCACCGTGATCTGACACAGCTTGTTCAGCCGCTCGGCGAACGAACGGGTGAAACCGGGCGGCATGTGCTGGGTGATCAGCAGCGCCGGGCTGGTCGCCGGCAGCGGCTGCAGCACCTGGCGGATCGCTTCGGTGCCGCCGGTGGAAGCGCCGATGGCGATCAGTTTTTCACTGCTCAGCAGCGGCGCGTGGCTGAGGATCGCCGGCGCAGGGCTGTTGGAACGCTGCGGCAGGCGCGCCCTGGCGGCGGTGCGGATCTTCTCGGCAATCAGCTCGCTGTAGGCCAACATGCCTTCGCGAATGCCGAGCTGCGGTTTGGTCACGAAGTCCACCGCGCCCAGCTCCAGCGCGCGCAGCGTGATTTCCGAGCCTTTGCCAGTCAGCGAAGAGACCATCACCACCGGCATCGGCCGCAGGCGCATCAGCTTCTCGAGGAAATCCAGCCCGTCCATGCGCGGCATCTCGACGTCCAGCGTCAGCACCTGAGGATTAAATTTTTTGATCAGATCGCGCGCCACAAGCGGATCCGGCGCGGTCGCCACCATCTCCATGTCGGCGTGGCCGTTCACGATTTCCGTCATCAGCTGGCGCATCAGTGCCGAATCGTCTACGCATAACACTCTGATTTTACTCATTACCTCTCCTTGGTCAGCCCATACACGGTCTGCCCACGCAAGTAGAAATCCCGGCTGATCTGGCTGAAATTCTCGGAGTGGCCGGCGAACATCAGCCCCCCCGGCTTAAGCAAGGGAACGAAGCGGCGCAGGATGCGCTCCTGCGTCGCCTTATCGAAATAGATCATGACGTTGCGGCAAAAAATGGCGTCGAATTGCCCCGGCAGCGCCCACTCCGGTGCCAGCAGGTTCAGCGGCTGGAAGTTCACCCGCGCCGCCAGTTCCGGCCGCACGCGCACCAGCCCCTGATGCGGCCCGGTGCCGCGCAGAAAATAGCGCTGCATTTGGATCGGCGTCAGGGTGCGCAGATCTTCCTGGCGGTAAACGCCCGCCTCCGCTTTTTCCAGCACCTGCGTATCGATGTCGCTGGCCCAGACCTGGCAACTGCCGGCCCGCTGGCCCAATGCATCGCTCAACGTGATGGCGATCGAATACGGTTCTTCACCGGTCGAGGCCGCGGTGCTCCAGACGCTGTAGCCGTTCGGCCGCGAGCGCGCGTGTTCCGCCAGGATCGGGAAGTGATGCGCCTCGCGGAAAAAGGCCGTCAGGTTGGTGGTCAGCGCGTTGATGAAGGCTTGCCACTCCGCGCTGTTCGGATCGCTTTCCAGCAGTGCCAGGTAGTCGCCGAAATCGTGCAATCCCAACAGCCGCAAACGGCGCACCAGGCGGTTGTAAACCATCTCGCGCTTATGCTCCGCCAGCACGATGCCGGCGCGTTGATAAATCAACTGGCTGATACGGCGAAAATGCACGTCCGACAGCGGCAGGCGCTGCACCATTTGCGTCAACATCGACGCAGTATCCCGGTTAGAAGTTGACGGCGCCTGTTTCATGCCACCTCACCGGGGAAAAACGTGCTGCTTATGCGGTTTAACAATCTTGGGCTTCCTTTACCACGGGTGAAACTGCGTTGCTGCTGTTACCTGGCGCGACGAAGTTATCGTCCGCCAGACGGAATACCGCGACCGCATCGGCCAGGGTAATAGCCTGCTCTTCCAGCGCGGTGGCGGCAGAAGCGGACTCTTCCACCAGCGCGGCGTTCTGCTGGGTGACCTGGTCCATCTGGGTCACCGCCTGCGTCACCTGCTCGATGCCGCGGCTCTGTTCATCCGAAGCCGACGCGATCTCGCCCATGATGTCGGTCACGCGGGTCACCGAACGCACGATGTCCTGCATGGTGGCACCGGAGTTTTCCACCAGCACCGAGCCGTGTTTGACGCGGCTGACCGATTCATCGATCAGCCCCTTGATCTCTTTCGCCGCCTGCGCGCTGCGGCTCGCCAGGTTGCGCACTTCGCCGGCGACCACGGCAAAACCGCGCCCCTGTTCACCGGCGCGCGCCGCTTCCACCGCCGCATTGAGCGCCAGAATGTTGGTCTGGAAAGCGATGCCGTCAATCACGCTGGTGATGGCGCCGATTTTCTGCGAGCTGTTAGCGATATCGTGCATGGTGGTCACCACGTCGCCGGCCAGTTCGCCGCCCTTGGCCGCGGTGGCCGAGGCGTCGCGCGCCAGCTGAGAGGCCTGCCGCGCATTGTCGGCGTTCTGTTTCACCGTGGCGGTCAGCTGTTCCATGCTGGCAGCGGTCTCTTCCAGCGAAGCGGCCTGCTGCTCGGTGCGGGAAGAGAGATCGTTATTGCCTTCGGAGATCTCCTGCAGGCCGATCAGAATCGACTCCGCCCCATCGCGCACGGCGCCGACGGTGCCGATCAGCGACTGCTGCGTGCGTTGCAGGCTGGCGAACAGCATGCTGATTTCATTGCGGCCATACACCTGAATCGGCGTCGCCAAATCGCCGGCGGCGATGCGTTCAAAGTGGCTGCGGATTTGGTTCAGCGGCTGCACCAGCATGGTACGCAACCACCACATGGCGCTGCCGGTCACCACGATTAGCATCAAGACCGCCCCCGCCAGCATCAGGCCCGCCAGCGTGAAGGAGAACTGGTTGGCGTCTCTGGCTTCGCTGATGTCGCCGTTGACCAACTGCAGGTACTGCACGAAGTCGGCTTCGAACAGGTCCTGGGTTTTCTGCGTCGGCTGGTCCATAAATGCCTGCAGCTCCCCTTTCTCCAGGAAGCCGATCAGCTCACGCAGCGCGCCGCGCAGCCGCTCGTAGCTGGCCTTGGTGGTTGCCGTCTGCTGACTCTGTTGCTCACTACTGCGCTCAACCGCCATGAACTGATTGAAATAGAGATCGGCCTTCTGCAGCGAACTTCGGGCGCTGCTCATCAATTCGTTCACCTGCTCCTGCGGCAGTTTCAGCGCCGCACGGGTGCCGGCGCGGTTAAGCGTATTGCGCGCCTGCAACAGCGACACCCAGCTCAGGCTGAGCGAATCGCGCTGCTGGCTGCCGAGGGTGATGATGTCGAGGTTGTGGTTATCGGAACGAAACGCGGAATACGACAGGCCGCTGCTGGCCAACTGCAGAACGCAGAAGGTCATCAACAACAGGAACAAGCTGGTAGAGATACGGATTCGGTTAAACACTGTGAACCTCCTTGCAGCCGGCCGGCGACCGGCCTACGTAGGGAAAAGGGCCTCTGCGAGAGAGGCCCGATACCGGTCAGAACGTTTCCCAGTTATCCTGCAGATCGCTGGCGTTCATTTTCTTATGATTGATTACCGGTGTTACCGTCGCCTTGCTGGTGACAGGCGCTTTAAACTCTTCCTGGCCTTCCGACCTCAGGCGGAATACCGCCACCGACTGGGTCAGCATGCTGGCCTGTTCTTCCAGCGCCGCCGCCGCCGAGGCGGATTCTTCCACCAACGAGGCGTTCTGCTGGGTGACGCGATCCATTTCCGCTACCGCCTGGCCAACCTGATCGATACCGCGGCTCTGTTCGTCCGAAGCCGAGGCGATTTCGCCCATGATGTCGGTCACGCGGGTGACGGCGTTGACGATGTCGCCCATGGTTTCGCCGGCGCTTTCCACCAGCACGGAGCCCATATCGACGCGGCTGACCGAGTCTTCGATCAGGCCTTTGATCTCTTTCGCCGCCTGCGCGCTGCGCTGCGCCAGGTTACGCACTTCACCGGCCACCACCGCGAAGCCGCGGCCCTGCTCGCCGGCGCGCGCCGCTTCCACCGCGGCGTTCAACGCCAGGATGTTGGTCTGGAAGGCGATGCCGTCGATTACGCCGGTGATATCGGCGATTTTCTGCGAGCTGCCGGCGATGTCGTGCATGGTCTGCACCACGTTGGCCACGACCTTGCCGCCTTTCTGCGCGGTTTCGGAGGCGCTCAGCGCCAGCTGCGAAGCCTGACGGGCGTTTTCGGCGTTCTGTTTTACCGTGGCGGTCAGCTGTTCCATGCTGGCGGCGGTCTCTTCCAGCGAAGCGGCCTGTTGCTCGGTACGGGAGGAGAGATCGTTGTTGCCCGCGGCGATTTCCGACGCGCCGCTGTAGATGGCATCTGCCCCCTGACGCACACCGCTGACGGTTTCGATCAGCTCGCTTTGCATGTGTTTCAGACTGGCCGCCAGCACGCCCATTTCGTTGCGGCTGGTGACGACGATCTGCTGAGTCAGGTCGCCGGCGGCGATCTGTTTGATGTGGTCAATCATGCGGTTCAGCGGACGCACCAGGATATGATGGATGCCGGTCCAAACGAGCACGATCACGGCCAACACGACCAGCAACACGATCACCAGCGTCCAAATGGCCGAGGAGAACGACTTGTTGCTGTCTTCTACCGCGCCTTGGTACAGCTTGTCGTTTTGTGCCAGGTAGGTGTTGTAGATCTGCTCGAAGCCGTCCTGATAGCTTTGTGTCGGTTGATCGAAGAAAGCATTGATTTTGCCTTCGCCCAACAGTTGAATCAGTTCGGTCAAAGCACCGTGCAAAATGTCATACTGTTGCTTGAGTTTTTCCGCAGACTGCGCGTCCTGACGCGGATCGAGAGGGATTTTTTCATAGGCGGCGTAATGCTGTTCCGCAACCGTCAGCATGCTCTTCGCCGAAGTCAACAGATCGGTGACGCTGGCACCACTGCCGATTTTGTTGGTATCCATCATGTAACGAATACCCGCTCGGTTCAGGGTATTACGAGTCTGCAGCAGATTGACCCAGCTTTCGTTCAGTTCAGACTGCTGCTGACGAATCGTCTGCAGTACGGCAAAGTTCTCTTTATCATTCTTGAGCGAGGAGAAAAAGAGTCCGCCCGAAATCAACTGCAAGGCACCAAACAGCACCAACACCAGCAACAGGCTAGTGACCACCTTCATACGATTTAACATGATTTCCCTTGTTGAAGCCCGCGCAGACAGGCTCTGATGACGTTGAATGTGAGAGTTATCGGCGCCGTACGGCAAAACTTTATGCGGGAAAGTAACTATTTTTAGTAGGGGTTCCGGGCGCGGCCTGCGGCATCGCGACAGGTCAGGAAGAGTGATGGATGAAGGGGGCAGCGCCCTGCCCCCTGGGGTCATGAATCAGACGCTTTTCGCCACGCTGTCGACCAGCGACATCTCTTCGCTGCTCAGCAGCTTTTCGATATCCACCAGGATCAGCATGCGCTCGCCCAGCGAACCGAGACCGGTGAGGTATTCGGTCGCCAGCGTCACCGCGAACTCCGGCGCCGGGCGGATCTGCTCGGCGGTCAGCGACAGCACGTCGGAAACGCCGTCGACCACGATGCCCACCACGCGCTGGCCAAAGTTCAGCACGATCACCACGGTGTTCTCATCGTAAGACACGCTTTGCTGCGAGAATTTCACCCGCAGATCGATGATCGGGACGATCACGCCGCGCAGGTTAGTGACGCCCTTGATGAACGCCGGCGTGTTGGCGATACGGGTCACCTGGTCGTAGCCGCGAATTTCCTGCACCTTGAGGATATCGATGCCGTACTCCTCGTTGCCCAGGGTAAAAATCAGAAACTCTTGCCCTACCGTTTCGCCAGCCAATTTGCTGACGGCTGCCAATCCTGCCATATCATTCACCTTTTAAATCAATAAACTCATTATTATGCGGCGGCGTCCGTCAGACGCTTTTCACGGTTCAAGGTTTGCAACGCCGAGACATCGACGATCAAGGCCACGCTGCCGTCGCCCAAAATGGTCGCGGCGGAGATGCCCGGCACTTTGCGGTAGTTACTTTCCAAATTCTTCACCACCACCTGATGCTGGCCAATCAGCTGATCCACCAGCAACGCATAGCGGCGGCCGGCGCTTTGCAGGATAACGACGATGCCCTGCGTGGCGTCGGTTTTGGCGCCGTCCACTTCAAATACCCGATACAGCTCCACCAGCGGCAGGTATTCGCCGCGCACCTGCAGCACCCGTTCGCCCCCGGCCAGCGGATGCAGATCTTCCGCCTGCGGCTGCAGCGATTCCATCACCGCGTTCAGCGGCAGGATAAAGACTTCGTCGTTCACCTTGACCGACATGCCGTCGAGGATCGCCAGCGTCAGCGGCAGCAGGATGCGGATGGTGGTGCCTTTACCGGCCTGCGAACGGATCTCGACGTGGCCGCCCATCTCCTGAATATTTCGTTTCACCACGTCCATGCCGACGCCGCGGCCGGAAACGTCGGTCACCTGCTCGGCGGTGGAGAAGCCCGGTGCAAAGATCAGCATGCCGACCTCTTCGTCGCTCATGCTCTCGCTCACCGCCAGCCCTTGCGACGCGGCCTTGGCGAGAATTTTTTCGCGGTTCAGACCGGCGCCGTCGTCGATGACTTCAATACAGATGTTGCCGCCCTGGTGTTCGGCCGACAGCACCAGATTGCCCACCGCCGACTTGCCGGCGGCGATGCGGGTGGCCGGCTCTTCGATACCGTGATCGAGGCTGTTGCGCACCAGGTGCGTCAACGGATCGATGATGCGTTCGATCAGGCTCTTGTCCAGTTCGGTAGAACTGCCCTGCAGCGTCAGCTCCACCTGCTTGTTCAGCTTGCCGGCCAGATCGCGCACCAGGCGCGGATAGCGGCTGAAGACGTATTCCATCGGCATCATGCGGATCGACATCACCGATTCCTGCAGATCGCGCGCGTTACGCTCCAGTTGGCTCATGCTGTTCAGCAGGTCGCCGTGGTTCACCGGATCGAGCGTGCCGGAGCGCTGCGCCAGCATCGACTGGGTGATCACCAGTTCGCCCACCAGGTTGATCAGCTGATCCACTTTTTCCACCGCCACGCGAATGCTGGTGGATTCGCTCGCCTTGGCGCGCGCTTTCGGCGCTTCCGCCGCTGCGGCGGCCGGTATGGCGGCAGGCGGCGCGGTGTTCGCGACCGGCGCAGGCGCAGGTTCCGGCGCAGCAACCGCTGCCGGTAAGCTCGCTTCTGCGATGGCCGGTTCGCTTTGCGTCGGCGTCGAGAAGCTGATTTGTTCCGGTTCCAGCACGAAGCACAAAACGGCGCTGATATCGTCTTCGCTGGCGGAGGTGAGCAATGTCACGTCCAGACTGTGTTCCGTCTGATGAGGATCTTTAACCTCGCCGAGGTTGCCCAGCTCTTCCAACATCAAGGGGATTTCACTGGCTTTCAGCCCGTTCAGGCTGATGCGCATGCCGCCTTCGATCGCCGCCGGCGCAGCAGCCGGCTTCACGACAGGCTGCTGAACGGCCGGTTGAGCCGCAGGCGCCTCCTGCTGCTGTTGCGCTTCCAACGCCAGCTGGCGCAGCGCCTGGCAAATGTATTCAAAGCTTTCGGCGTCAGGCTGTTGCGAGGTTTTATAGGCGTCCAGTTGCTCCTGCATAATGTCTTTGGTTTCCAGAAACAGGTTGATAATCTCGGTGCTCAGGCTCATTTCCTGGCGTCTTGCACCGTCCAGCAGGTTCTCCAGCAGGTGGGTGGTTTCCTGCAGCACCGAAAAGCCAAAGGTCGCCGCACCGCCCTTGATCGAGTGCGCCGCACGGAAGATGGCGTTCAACGGCTCGATATCGGGGGCCAGCGGATCCAGCTCCAGCAGGTGTTGCTCCATGTCGGCCAGCAACTCGTCCGCCTCATCAAAGAAGGTCTGATAAAAATCGCTAATGTCCATGCTCACGGGGTCACCTCTGGCTGTGAGTCGCGGTTAGTCGGTGCGGGTGCGGCCGCCGGTTGTTCCGGCGCTTGGCCGGCCGGGGCTATCGCCGGGGATGCCTGCGGTTGGGAGACGGGATCCGTCGCCGGCGGCATAGCTTGATCGGTCGGCGTTACCGCCTGGGGTTCCGGCGTTTGGCTGGCCGGCGCAGTCGCCGACGGCGCCAGCTGTTTCAGGCTGTCCGGCTGGGCAATATCCATCGCGTTGCTTTCGGCATTTTCATGTTCGATGCCTTCTTGCGTTTGCTTATTCAGCACCAGCACGGTGATGCGACGGTTAATCGCGTCATCGGCGCCGTGCTGTTTCAGGCTCATGGTGGCCGCCATGCCCACTACCCGCAGCACCTTGCCTTCCGCCAGGCCGCCGGCGATCAGCTCGCGTCGGGAGGCGTTGGCGCGATCGGCCGACAGCTCCCAGTTGCTGTAGCCGCGCTCGCCGGTGGCGTAAGGGATATCATCGGTGTGGCCGGACAGGCTGATCTTGTTCGGCAAATCGTTGAGGATCGGCGCTATCGCCCGGAGAATATCGCGCATATAGCTCTCGACCTGCGCGCTGCCGGTTTTGAACATCGGCCGGTTTTGGCTATCGATAATCTGAATGCGCAACCCCTCGTCCATCATGTTGATCAGCAGATGCGGGCGCAGCGCCTTCAGGCGCGGATCGGACTCAATCAACTCATCCAGCTTTTCGCGCAGCTTGTTCAGGCGCAGCTCTTCGGCGCGCTTGTCCGGCGAATCGACCTGCTTTCTCACCAGGCCGTGCTGCTGCGTAGGATCGTCGCCGCCGCCCGGGATCGGGCTGCTTTCGGAACTGCTCTTGTCGCCGCTGGTCAGAGCGACCTTGAGCGGCGTGCGGAAATATTCGGCGATTTGCGTCAGCTCCTGCGGGCTGGCGATCGCCAGCAGCCACATCACCAGGAAGAACGCCATCATCGCCGTCATAAAGTCGGCATAAGCGATCTTCCAGGAGCCGCCGTGATGGGCGGCATGATGCGACTTGCGCTTTCTGACCAGAACGACCGGATGATTCTGTTTCATGCTTCTTCTTCTTCCGTCACCTGCTGCGCCGGCGCTTTCACGCGGCGCACGTGTTCTTCCAGCTCAACGAAAGAAGGACGTTCGGTGGTATATAGCGTTTTACGGCCAAACTCGACGGCGATCTGCGGCGCGTAACCGTTCAGGCTCGACAGCAGCGTGACCTTGATGCACTGCATCATCTTGACGTTTTCGGCGCTCTTCTGGCGCAGCAACGTGGCCAGCGGCGAGATGAAGCCGTAGGCCAGCAGAATACCGAGGAAAGTACCGACCATGGCGTTAGCGATCAGCGCGCCCAGTTCCGCAGCCGGCCGATCGGCCGAAGCCAGGGCGTGCACCACCCCCATTACCGCCGCGACGATACCGAACGCAGGCAAGGAGTCGCCCACCATCGCCAGGCTGCCGGCGGGCACTTCACTTTCCTGCTCGTAGGTTTCGATCTCTTCGTCCATCAGCGCTTCGATCTCGAACGCATTCATATTGCCGCTCACCATCAGCCGTAAATAGTCGGTAATGAACTCCACCAGGGTGTTATCGGCAAGGATGCGCGGATAATTAGAGAAAATTTCACTTTCTTGCGGATTATCGATATCGAATTCGAGCGACAGCATGCCCTGCTGGCGCGATTTGGCCAGCAGGCGGAACAACAGCGCCATCAGATCCATATACAGATCTTTGTTGTATTTGGAACGGCGCATCAGCCGCGGCAGCGCGCGCAGCGTGGCTTTGATCGCCTTGCCGTTGTTGCCGACGATGAAGGCACCGACCCCCGCCCCGCCGATAATCAGAAATTCCGCCGGCTGATACAGCGCACCGAGGTGACCGCCCACGATCAGGTAGCCGCCAAACACCGCACCCAATACCACGAGATAACCCAAAATAACTAGCACACGCATTCCTTAAATTAACAATGTGGATGGAAGGTGGGGCAAACGCGCCCTGGCGCGACAGACCAGGCTGCATGTCTGGGGGCGGCATGCCGCCCCTGCGTATCACACGTCGGTATTCATTGCCGAGAGCCGGCAATGTGGCGGCTCAAATGGCGCGTTTGACCTGCTCGTCCAGCAGTTGAGGAATAATATCGGCCAGTTGCGGCGAAAGTTTACGTCTTTTTACGGCGCGGGATGGGGGTTGGCATAAACTACAGATGAAACCATTCAGCGGCTGATGCGCATGAGTGATAAATGCGCCGCCGCAGCAGCTGCAGGCAGAGAGCTGCAACATGCCGCTATCGACGAAGCGCACCAGCGTCCAGGCACGGGTCAGCGCCAGCAACGGCGCCTCGCCGGCCTGCTGCGGACACTGCTCGAGATAGAGGCGATAGGCTTTGATCACTGCCTCCACCCCGCTGCACTGCCCGCTTTTCATCAGAAACAGGTAGGCGTTGTAAAACATCGACGAGTGAATATTTTGTTCCCAGGTCATAAACCAGTCGGTTGAGAACGGTAACATTCCTTTTGGCGGCGGGCTGCCGCGTAACTCCTTGTAAAGTTTAATCAAGCGCCCGCGGCTGAGCTGGGTTTCGCTCTCCAGCATCTGCAATCGGGCTCCCAGCGAAATCAGCTCCATGGCGAGCTGAATGTCCTTGGCTTCTTGAACGATACTTTTCTCAACCATCATCAGGCTCTTTTCTTCGTCGGGCTAGCGTCTTTACTCGATAGCTCTTGCAGTAAATGGCTTGATAGCAAAATGCCGGTATGGATTTGTTGCAGATCGTCGACGCGCGACTCTTTGGTCAGTCGTTCGATGGTCTGGCTTTCGTTAAAGCGGAAGTGGCAAACCAGCTGGTTGGTCTCGGCCAGCTTAACCATTTGCGGCAAAGTCAGCTGTGCCAGCGCATCGGCCATGGTTTCATCAATACCAAGGCGGAACATCGCGGACGCTTTTTCATCGTTAATCAAACGCTGTGCTAAAAGTAAATATGACAGATTGATGTCATAAATATGCTTAAGTAATTCAGACGTACCCATATTCCCCATCCCGACAGACTATGTTTAAAAACATACGCTGGGTGATAAATTTTATCGCCCGTGACTTGGGTTGTTTCCCAAAGTTGGCAAATTAATCGCTCAAAAACGACTGCTATAATTTTCGACAATCGCTAAATTCGACCACTGTTCAGTATTTGCTACGAGCGTAAACCAACGTGTATGGATGTACAGCATTCTGCTTCGATAGTGTTTAGTCACCATGAAACTATTTTTACAAATTTAATAAGATTATTCCTAAAGCAGCGCAACTCTACCCCCGAACCATTAGCACACACAATGTAAGTGAGAGGCAATTTTAAATACAATGTGACATAGATCACAAAAATAAAAAATAATTAAGCCAAATACACTCAAATACGCTCAGTTATTGACCGCCATTTTGCTCACAAAACAACCATAGGTAAAAAAACGTCTTAAAAACAATGTTTATGCGCCAAAAAATTATCTTTTTTAGATCAATTCGAACAAAAGCATCACCAAACCAAAATAACAGAACAAAAATCTGCATATAGGCAACAAACTCAGTATAAATAACCATTTGAGTTACTGAAAAATATCCAAGCTGAAAAATAACCAATGTAAACTATAAGGTTATTAGCTATCGGATTTGACTTAAGCCCTCAGCCTGAGGCTGTTCTAATTTTCAACATCAGGTGATTAAGGCTTATCAATGATTCGCAGGCGTAGTGAACAAGCTAACAGACGTAACGATATGTTTCCGTATTAGCACGATGCAAGAATATTTTTTCTGAGTTAAATCCCCCCAAAACGCCATATCGGCAGCAATTCATAAAACTTTAATGCTTTTTATTTCTTTTTCTGTCGCCGTTATAATTATTCCCCAGGTGAATAGATTATTAACCAGTCCCCCATTCCCCTCCCTTCATGGCGATAAAATAAAACGCAGTTTTGTTTTACCCGTCATATTTCTCCATAGAGAAAAACGGCTTTTCAACGCAAGCGGCGGCGACAAACACCGCGTAATGCCGTTGCCCCTCTTAGGGCAGGTGAAAAAAACGCCGCAAAGCTACGGCGCGAACTTGCGCGCAGCAGGAACAGCGGTACTTCTGCCGCCATCCCGTGCAGCCTCGTTCTGAGACTTTCCCTATTTCTTCATTTATCAGCAGGATGAGATTGCTGACGGCGCACGGGCATATTATGATTTATCAAAGCGCCGCCACGGGCGGCGCGACATCATTACCCAGTGCAATTTATCTACTTGAAATGATTTTTGTCAGGTCGTACATCGCTGCCTCGACGGCGCCGCCGTGAGCCGCCGATGTGTTATTCACCCGGCTTTAACTATTAACAGGCTATATTTTAATCATGACTGATACGCTCGAATATCTGCTGACATTCCGTAAATGCTCCTCTTTGGACAGCCTGGAGAAGGTGTACGACAAACTGAACTACTCCATTGAAAACGATACGGAAATGAGCAATATGTACCGTGCCGCCGACCACCGTCGCGCCGAGTTGGTTGCCGGTAAATTGTTCGATCTGGGCAAGGTACCGAAAACGCTGTGGGCGCAGGTGCTTTAATTCAGTGAAATTACGTGCGGCAACGGTTTTATCTTTTATTGCTATATAACCGGGGTAAATTCGGCTTTTATTGCCGCACGTGATGCGAAACACATTTATTACCCCCGCCAGGTTCTACCCTTTATCCGACGCAGTACTTCCACCAAGGCCGCCGATGCGGCAGCCTGAAACACGATGGATACAACAAGGAGTAGGATATGGGGTATCAAAACGTTCTGGTCACCGTCGCCGTTGCCCCTGACAGCCACCGCCTGGTGGAAAAGGCCGTCTCCATCGTTCGCCCTTACGGCGGCAGCATCACCTTGTTAAGCACCCTCGCCAACCCGGAAATGTACAATAATTTCGCCGGGCCGATGCTGGGCGATTTACGTTCGTTGATGGAGGAGGAAACCCGGTTGTTTATGGAGGAACTGCGTCAACGCGCCGGTTACCCGATCGCCGATACGTTGATCGTGCACGGCGAGCTGGGTGACAGCCTGGAATACGCCAGCCGCCGTCAACCGTTCGACCTGCTGCTGTGCGGCAATCATCGTGACGGCATGATGAATAAGGTCTCCTGTTCCGCCGCCCGCTTTATCAATATCAGCCATATCGACGTGCTGATCGTTCCGCTCTAAGGCTAAGCACATTCGGTAACGTTGCCTTGCCGCCCCTGGACTAGGCTTAACGAATCTTGTTTGTCGCAACGCAAAGGAGCTTTCGATGTCCCCTTCTCAACAGAACCGCCGCTTCCTGCTGGCTTCGCGTCCGCACGGTGAACCGACGGCGGCGAACTTCCGTCTCGATACTGTCCCCGTGCCACAGCCCGGCGCCGGGCAGCTGGTGCTGCGTACCGTTTATCTGTCGCTGGATCCTTATATGCGCGGGCGCATGAGCGATGCCCCTTCCTATGCGCCGCCGGTCGAGATCGGTCAGGTGATGGTGGGCGGCACGGTATCGCGCGTCGCGGTCTCACAGCATCCCGACTTCAACGTCGGCGATTGGGTGTTGGGTTATGACGGCTGGCAGGATTATGCCCTGTCCGACGGCAGCGGCCTGCGCAACCTCGGCCCGCACCTGCCGCATCCTTCCCGCCTGCTGGGCGTGCTGGGCATGCCGGGGTTTACCGCTTACATGGGGCTGCTCGATATCGGTCAACCGCAGGCGGATGAAACGCTGGTGGTGGCCGCCGCCAGCGGGGCAGTCGGTTCAGTGGTCGGCCAAATCGGGAAGCTGAAAGGCTCCCGCGTCGTCGGCGTTGCCGGCGGGGCGGAAAAATGCCGCTATGTGGTGGAAGAGTTGGGTTTCGACGCCTGTATCGATCACCGCGCCCCTGACTTTGCCGAACAGCTGGCGGCCGCCTGCCCTAAAGGCATCGACATCTATTACGAAAACGTCGGTGGGGCGGTGTTCGACGCCGTACTGCCGCTGTTGAACGCCAAAGCCCGCATTCCGGTCTGCGGCATCATCGCCCATTACAATGCCACCGGGTTACCTGCGGGGCCGGACCGTTTGCCGCTGCTGGAGGGGCTGATCCTGCGCAAACGCATCCGTATGCAGGGCTTTATCATCTTCGACGACTACGGCTCACGCTTTGACGAGTTCCTGCAACAAATGAGCAGTTGGGTCGAACAGGGGAAAATCAAGTTCCGCGAGGATGTCGTCGACGGACTGGAGCAGGCGCCGCAGGCGTTTATCGGCCTGCTTCAGGGCAAAAACTTCGGCAAACTGGTGATCCGCGTCGCCGATGAATAACCCGTAGCAGGGCGTGGCGCACCACGCCCTGCTGTTAATGTACGGCGCCGTCGCCGAATCGCACATCCTCCTCGACCGTCAGCGTCACCTGCACAATAGTGCGCACCGCTTCCACCATCGTCGCCAGCGCCATACTCGGCTTGCCCGGATGCGCCGCCGCCAGTGCATGGCTGTACGGGACATGCACAAATCCGCCCCTGACCCTCGCGTGCTGCGTCTCGAGATAGTGCCGCAGACCGTAAAAAATATGGTTGCAGTTATAGGTACCTGCCGTATAAGAGACCGCCGCCGGGATCCCCTGTCGGCACAGCTGCTGCACTGCGGCCTTGACCGGCAACGTGCTGAAATACCCCACCGGCCCGCCGGCCACCACCGGTATGTCGACCGGCTGTTTACCGGCATTGTCGGGAATGCGGGCATCGATCAGATTGATGGCCACCCGTTCCAGCGATATCTCGGCCCGGCCGCCGGCCAGGCCCAGACAAATCACCGCCAGCGGCTGCAGCGCCTCAATCGCCGCGATCAATTGCTGATTGGCCTCGCCCAACACGCAAGGCAGCTCAAGCGCCGCGATCTCCGCGCCGGCAATATGTTCACCGGCCAACGCCTGCGCAATCTGCCAGGAAGGATTCACCGCATCGCCATCGAACGGCTCAATGCCGGTGATCAAGACTTTGTTCATCATTTCCCCTGATTGAAGGCTAAATTCGTGTACTTCCAGCCTAGAGAACGCAGTATGATTCTGGAAATGGATTATCTGTATATAGAGTATTCATAAAATGAATTTGGCCAACGTCGATCTCAACTTGCTGGTGGTGTTCGAGGCGTTATATCAGACGCGCAACGTCACCGCCGCAGGCCGGCGTCTTAACCGCGCCCAGCCCTCCGTCAGCAATGCTTTGGCACGGCTGCGCACGCTGCTGAACGATCCACTGTTTGTTCGCAGCGGCGGCAGCATGGCGCCTACGCCACGCGCCCATCAGCTTATGCCGCAGATACAGCAGGTGCTTGAACAGATCCATCTGGCGTTGGCGCCCCCTGCCCGTTTCGATCCGGCCACCGCCGGGCAACGGCGCTTTACGCTGGCGGCCGGCGACTACGCCGATATTCTGCTGTTGCCCGCTATCATCAGTCGGTTACGTCAGACAGCACCCGGCATCGATATTCGCGTTTCGCGCCTGGATCGCCAAAATATTTACCGGCAACTGGATCGCGGCGAGGTGGATATCGCGCTGGGAGGGCACCTTTCCGGAGCGGAAAGCCACTATGTACGCACGTTGTTTGAAGAACATCTGGTGTGTATCGCCAGCCGTTCACACCCACAGTTGGCGGATGGCCGCTGGGATCTGGCACGCTACCTCAGCCTGCCGCATGGGCTGTACGCACCGGCAGACGACGGCTCTGCCAGGGGATTGGTCGACCGGCGCCTGGCGGAAATCGGCGGTCAACGGCGCGTCGCCGTAACCTTTTCACATATTGCCGCTCTGCCGGCTGTGGTCGCCGACAGCGATCTGATCGCCACCCTGGCCGCCAGCGCGGCCCGGCATTTTTCCGATCCACAACGCGTACGCATTCTCCCGCTGCCCGACGAGTTGGCCATCGCGCCTTTCCCCATTGAGCTGATCGCCGGCAGGCAGGCGCAACGCGACCCGGCGTTAATCTGGCTCTGTGAGCTGATAGGCCAACTCTCCTTCGCCCCCTCCCTACGTTAACGACGGCATTCGCTGCATTTTCAACCGTTCGAACGCATGTTCCAGGGCTCGCCGGTGGGCCCTGAGAGGCCTGCCAAATAGGAATCATCCGAATTAACATTCGCCAAATTTATATATTTGATCATCTTTAACTGGCAAATGGTAAGGATAAAAAACAGTCAGTGACTTTTTTTACGAAAAAAAAGAGTTGTTTTATAAACACGTTGGTTTAAGTGTTACAGATTTACTTTTTGGTATTACCAATTTCCCAATAATTTTAGATAAAAAACAATCTACTCGTATCTATATGTTTTAGATAATAAAAAGCAAGATCGTGAGCAAGTTAACGAATTGAGCATTGATCCACAAGGCTATTTTGCAAATGCAGAGCTCTATTGTAGACTGCACAAATCGTGCCTTTGTGTAAACTTTGTTAAATCTTTCGTCAGTTCCTGTCTCCATTCGTGACAGATACGCCATCGGGATCGCGCGTCAATTCTCGTGCGGTAGCTATGCCTAAAGCGGGGAATAGTATGGATCGTCTTATCATTGCGCACACGCCTTTGCCCTCCCATCAGCTGTTGTTCCGAAGCCTTTCCGGCGAGGAAAAACTGGCCGGGCTGTTCGAGTTCGACGTCGAACTGCTCAGTCCTGACAATCGGCTCGATCTGAAAGCGCTACTGGGACAAAAAATCACGCTGGAGCTGCGGGGCAATCCGCTGGCGCCGCGTTATCTCAACGGCAATATCACGCGCATGACCCTCTCCGGACGAGAAGCCGGCGGCAACCGTTACTATATCTACCGCGCCGTGCTGCGCCCCACGCTGTGGTATCTGACGCAAAACCGCGATTTTCGCATCTACCAGGAAAAGACCGTTCCCGACATCCTGACTCAGGTGCTGGGGCAGTATCAGGTGAAAATCGATAACCGCCTGAGTTACGACTACCGTATCTGGGGGTACTGCGTGCAGTACCAGGAGAGCGATTTCGATTTCATCAGCCGCCTGATGGAACACGAAGGCATCTATTACTATTTCACGCACCAGCAAGACGGCCATACGCTGGTGCTGGCTGACGCGCCGTCGGCACATCAGGAACTCGCCGGCTACGCCAGCATTCCCTATCAGCTCGCGGAAGGCGGCCTGGTGGAAAACAAAGACAGCATCAACAGCTGGAGCGTTTCTGACGCCATCACGCCCAGCCTCTATAGCCTGGATGACTACGATTTTCGCAAGCCGCGCGCGCGGTTGCTGGAGGCCCGGCAAAATCCCGTCTCGTTCGCGCAGGACAAAGCCGAGGTGTTCGACTGGCCCGGCCGTTATACCGATCACGCCCACGGCCAGTTTTACGTCAAGGTTCGCCAGCAGGAGTTCGAAGCGCAGCACGAGCAGATGAGCGGCGAAGGCAATTCGCAGGGCATTGCGCCCGGCTACCGTTTTCAACTGACCCAGGCGCCGCGTATGGAAGACAACCGCGCCTACCTGGTGGTCAGCGCGCATTACTTCATGCAGGAAAACAGCTACGCCAGCAACGATAACGATGTTGGCGAGCAGCGAACCGAATTTCAGGTCGTTCCGGCAGACATCAATTGGCGCCCGGCGCGCACCACGCCCTGGCCGAAAACCCATGGCCCGCAAACTGCCGAAGTGGTGGGGCCGGAAGGCGAAAGCATCTGGACCGATAAATATGGCCGGGTGAAACTCAAATTCCGTTGGGATCGCCACGGCAGCGGCAATGAAACCAGCTCCTGCTGGGTGCGCGTCTCCAGCGCCTGGGCCGGCTGGAAATACGGCGGGATCCAGATCCCGCGCGTGGGTGAGGAAGTGGTGGTCGACTTTATCAACGGCGATCCGGATCGCCCTATCATCACCGGCCGCGTTTACAACGAAGACAGCATGCCGCCGTGGGATCTGCCCGGCGACGCCACTAAAATGGGCTTTATGAGCCGCAGTAAAGGCGGCGGTGCCGACAACGCCAGCTTCCTGTTTCTGGAAGACTCGCCCGGCAACGAATCGTTCGACATGCATGCCGAACGCAACATGAACATGACGGTGGAGAACGACAAGAACGTCAATATTGACGGCAGTCGCACTACCACCATCGGGCGCCAGCAGGACGACACCGTCACCGGCGACGCCACGTTCCTGTACAAAGCGAAACGCACGACTACCGTCAATGGGCTGGAAACCGCCCACCTGAACGCTCACCAGACGGTGAACATCAAAGGCGGCCGCGACCTGACGATTATCGACGGCGGCGATAAAATCGACATCACCGGCAATCAGTCCTTCAAGCTTGACGGCGCGCAGACGCAAAACATTACGCAAACCCAGCATGTCACGGTGAAAGGCAACCAGACCCTCGACATTACCGAAGGGCAACAGACCAGCACCATCAAACAGGGGCAGACGGTCAACATCACCTCCGGCGGCCAGCACACCACCATCACCGCCGGCGGGCAAATTCTGACGATTGAAGCGGGCGGCCAGACCGCTACCGTGACCGGGGATGTCACCGAAACCTACAATAACAACCAGAACACGACAATAACCGGCACGCTGACCATCAAGGCGAAAACCATCGATATCACCAGCGCAGACGGCGTCTCGGTGCAAACACCGAGTTGGAAAGATAACTGCCACGGTTGGAAATGGGTGGCGACCGGGGCCAACTTTGCCTTCTACGGATCCAACCTTTCGTTGACGGCAACCAGCCTGAAACACACGATGCTGGATATCTCGCACAACCCGCTGTCGATCAGCAAAACCAATTTCAAGCTCAGTAATGATCCCATGACGTTCACTCAGCTTGGCGCGCTGGTCACCAACGGCGCCTTACGGTTGAGCACCAAGGCGCTGGCGATCTTCTTGTAAAGGGACTCCCATGTCGAAGGCCAAAAATGTTTTCACCGTTATCGGTTTGATTTTATTGGCTCCCATCCTCAGCCTGGTGGGCTTTTTCAAATTTATCACGGTCGATATCTGGGGCTATTTCAAACATATCGGTTCGTCCCTCAGCGTGATGGAGAACGGTATTTCCGCCTCAGGGCAAATCGTCAGCATTCGCCAGACCAACCTGTGGGATGGGAATCGGCCGGTCTGCGAAGTCGAAGTCAAGTACATCGCCCAAGAGGGAAAAAACCATACGGCGGTGGCGAAAGGCCCGATCAGCGTCGTGGATTTGCCGCGTTATCAGCCGGGCCATTTCATCGCGATAAAGTACGACCCGAAGAACCCAAAAAAAGCGGTGATCGAAGAGCTTTCCCGACTTTGAGCGAAAAGGATCCCTTCAACCACGCGATCCGATTTCAACGTTCTGCAAACGGCTTATCGTTCATCAGTTCGCTAAATCACCTTGCATAAGGAAGTGTCACGATGGGCGCGTTCATTGCCTTTTCGACGCAGGACAGCCTCTGGGGACAAATCCTGTTTACCTTCTTTGGCATCCTGGTTGGCTGCGTATTGCTCGCCGCGATCGGCAAAACCTTTTTGTCGGCAAGCCGAGCGGCCGCGTTGCCTGTACGGTTGCTGATCTTTGTCGCGCTGATGCTGGCGCTGCTGAAATACAACCAGCAGGTGATGTCTGCGGTGAATGCCCCCGCAGAACTGATCGGTTTCCTGATTTTGCCCGGTTTTTTGATGGGTTACCTGGGTGCGGCGCCCACCGGCAGACTGGCGCTGGCGATAGAACCGCCCTGTTTTGCAGCGCTCGCTGCGCTGTTGATTCTGGGCACCGCCGGCGTCGGTTTTTTTGCGCCCTATCACCTGGAGAGCGTCGGCCAAGTTACCGCCAAGGCGATCGCCGCAGCGTTGTCCGTGGCCGCGGTGCTGTTGGTTCGCGGAATAAACGGGAAGGACAGCGCACTGTCCTCTTGATCATCCATTTCAAAGCGGGGCTCTCCCCCGCATTAGCGATCGGCGCTTAACGCCGCATCGTTTTCTTCATCTGTTGTGACATAGCCTGATATCTATTAAACCGAAAAACGGATTGTTTTTGAGCAAGCAGCCTGGCTGCCAGCTGATATCCACAGGAAGCTTTACACACACAATGAAAGTCGTAAAACCTCTGCGCCTCAGCGCGCTTCATCGCCCCTTCTCTTGGCAAGGGCAAAACCATCTGGGCGTTTCCGTTTTGGCCTTGGCCGACATGGGGGCCTCCCCGCGCCTGCGTCCCGAACCGGAGCTGTGGCAGTTGGCCGCCGACGAACTCACGTTGAGCGGCGGCGTGCTCGATTTGGCTATTCCCAAAGCCTGCGCGGAGTTTCTCGCTACCGGCAACGCCTACACCCACCATCAACAAGACAAAACCGCTTGCGCCGTGAAGATCCAGCTGGATTCTCTGGAAAAAACGCTGGTGGTTTTCGGCGATCGCCACTGGATCAACGATCGTCCCTCCACTCCCCTCCCTTTTGCAGAAATGCGTCTGGACTGGCGCCGGGCTTACGGCGGCACCCAGTTCGCCGATAATCCGCACGGCATCGGCGCCACTCCAGAAACATTTCCGCAAGGCCGTATCCATCGCCTACCCAATGTTGAACCGCTGCAGGGGCGCCTCGCGTCTCCTCGGCAAAGCGCGCAACCGGCAAGCTTTGACGCGTTGGATATCACCTGGCCACGCCGATTCTCCCGCATCGGTAAAAACTACGACGCCGACTGGTTGAAAAATGGCTTTCCCGGCTTCGCCAACGATATCGACTGGCGCCTGTTCAACATGGCGGAAAGCGATCAGCAGTTTCCTCAACGTGATAGCTTGCCGCCCCGGGCTGCCTATCGGATTTGGAATATGCACCCTTCAGAACCGGTACAGCAAGGGCATTTGCCGCCGTGGCGCACGCGCTGCTTCATCAACCGACTGCGCGGCGGCGAAACGCATTTCGAAGAGATTGCGATGCGCCATACCACCGTCTGGTTCTTCCCGCATCGGGAACAGATGCTGTTGATCTATCAGGGTAGCGCGCGCATCAATGAGGACGATGCCGCCGACGTGATGCAGCTGATGCCGGCCCTGGAAACCGAAGGCGAGCCCCGCTCCACCGCGCATTATCGGCAGGTGTTGGCCCATCGGCTGGATAAAGAACGGGGGGCTTTACACGCTTTTCGTGAACAAGAGTTACTGCCGGAAGCGTGCATCGGCGCCTGGCTGGATACGGAAACGCCGACGCAGCAAAGCCCGATGGCGGAAAATATCGCTACCTACGAACACCAGCAACGCGAAGAGCATCGCCTGCGTCTGCTGCGTGAAGGCCGGGACATCGATGAACTGTTCCCGCTGCCGTCGCAAGAAGCGCCGCCGAAGCTGGACGAGCTCGCCGAATTCGTCGAGCGTCTGGAAAACCAGGCCGAGGCGCAGTATCAGGACATGCTCAAGCTGGCGCAAGCCGAGGGTATCGATCCGCTCAACCCTGGTGGGGATCACGTGCCGCCATCCGGTGCGGAAAGCTACCAGCAGCAGCGCGATCTGCTGTTCCAGGAGGCGCGCCAGCATCCCGACGCGTTTAGCGACAAACAGCTGGGGGAAAGCGAGCGCGCGCTGCACCAAATGTATTTAATGTCGGCACAGGCGCAAAGCCCTGCACTGCGTTTAAGCGGCGATCTGGCGCAAATCATTCGCCAACGCGTCGCCGCCGCCATGCTGCGCGATAAGGATCTCAGCGGCCTAGATCTCACCGGCGCCGATCTGTCCGGCATGGATCTCTGCCAGGCTAACTTGCGCGGCGCTTTGCTGGAAAACGCTAATCTGCGCCAAACCCAACTGGTGGGTTGCGATCTTCGCGAGGCGATGTTGGCGCGCGCCGATCTCAGCGGCGCCGTCTTGCAGCAGGCCGATCTGAGCCACGCCTCTTTGGCCCTGGCGAAATGCGAAGCGACGAATTTCGGCGGCGCGACGCTGCACGAAACCAATATTCAGCAAACGTTGCTTCAACGCTGCGATTTCACGATGGCGTCATTACGCGATTTGCTGGGATACGAAACCTTGCTCGGGCAGTGTGATTTCAGCCGCGCCACGCTGGCCAACATTACGCTGATGGAGCTGCAGTTGGAGCAGCTGACATTCAGCCACGCCCGGCTCGACAAAGTCAGCTTCGTCAAATGCCGGCTGCAGGCGGTGAACTTCGATCGGGCGCGGCTGGAAAGCTGCGCCTGGGTTGATACCGAGACGCAAAGCCTCAGCTTCCGCGCCGCACGCCTCACGGCCTGCGCCTTTGCGGCAAAGACGCTGTTGCCGCAGGCGGATTTCAGCGACGCGACGCTAAACCAGTGCAATTTGCGCCAGATGCCGTTGCAGAAGGCTAATTTCAGCCGTGCGCGCCTCGACAACTGCGATCTGTCGGAAACCCGGCTGAACGTGGCCGATTTCCGTCAGGCCAACGGCAGCGGCAGCCTGTTCATTCGCAGCGATCTGTCTCGCGCCAACCTGCGCGACGCCAATTTCATTGCGGCAATCCTGCAAAAATGCGTGCTGTCGGGCGCCGACCTGCAGGGTGCCAATCTGTTCCGGGCTGACCTGTCGCAATCCCAAGTGGATCAGGCGACCCGGCTCGACGGTGCCTATACCGCCAGGGTGAAAACCTTGCCTCGCCACAACGGGAAGGAAGTATGACCTCAAAACCTGAGCAGATACGCCAGCGCGTGAAACGCGGCGAGCTGATTGCCGGTGAGGATTTGCACGGCCTGTCATTCGCCGGTATGGATTTGGCCGGTGGCATGTTCAACGAACTGAACCTGAACGGCGTGAACTTCTCCGATTGCGATCTGCGCGACAGCGTCTTCAGCGATTGCCGGCTCGAGCATGCGCAATTTGCACGGGCGAACCTGAAGCAAACGGCCTTCAATCAGTGCGCCATGCCGGGCGGCCGCTTCAACGAGAGCCATATCGAACTGACGATGTTCAACGACTGCCGGCTTGAACAGAGCGACTTCAGCCGGCTGTCGCTCAACCAAAGCCACTGGATGTCATGCCAATTGGCCGGCGCGAACTTTTCCGCCACTCAACACGATCGCACTACCTTTTACGAAAGCCCGCTCAGCGGCGCTGCATTGAATCAGGCGCGGTTATCCCTTGTCACGTTCTTTCGCTTAAACCTCTGTGAAACAGGGCTTGAAGGGGTAGATTTCGACCGCGTCACGTTTTTCGAATGTGACCATCGAGGCAAAAGTTACGCCGGGCAGCGCCTGATCGCCTGCCAGTTTACCGATAACCAATTGGACGACGTCGATTTCAGCCAGGCGACGCTGCGCCAGAGCAATTTCAAGGGCGCTTCGCTGCGGCGCGCCAACCTGGCGGGCGTGCAGGCGCAACAGTCGCTGTGGCTGGAGGCCAACCTGACTCAGGCGCAGTGCCGTGGCGGGCAGTTCGATCAGGCGATCTTCAGCGAAGCGACGTTGGACGCCGCCAACTTCAGCCAGGCGCGCCTGTATCAATGCGTGTTCCAGCGCAGCCGTGCAGCACGCTGTGATTTCAGCGACAGCGACCTGACCTACGCCGATTTCTGTTATGCCGACATCGGCGCCGCCGATTTCCGGCGCGCGCGCTTTATGCGCACCCGCATGCATCGTGCCCACCAGCAGCAAACGCGCTGGGGCGATCGCAGCGGGATCCTCGAAAGCGACGAAGAGCTGTACGCCGCAGAAACCTGGAGCGCACAGCGCCAGAGCCGAATCTGAATGCATTGACCACTTCACGAGGGGATCACCATGAGCGTTGCCAACACAACTCGCGCCGTCAACATCGCACCGCCCCAACAGGCCGCCGGCCAGGTCGTCAACCTGTTGCCGGACGGCAGCCTGGTAGTGGAATGTGAAGGCCGCGGCTGGCATTGCCGCCGGGCGGCGAGCTGCCTGCTGACGCCGGCCCTCGGCGATAGCGTGCTGGTCGCCGGCTGCGGCCACCAGCTGTGGGCGATCGCCGTCCTTGAGCGCGCAGAACCGCAAAGCGCGGCTCGGCTCTGCGTCGCAGGCGATCTGCAAATTGAAACGCCAAACGGTTCGCTGTCGCTGCATAGCGCGCAGGCGCTGAAACTGAGCGGCGACGCCATGACGCTGCAGGCCAACAGCGGCGACTGCCACGTCGACAAAATGAAATACAGCGGCGAGGAGCTGTCGGCCTTCGTCAGCATCAGCCGCCTGGTTGGCAAACGCTGCGAGTCGCTGTGGCATTCGGTCAGCCAGATCAGCCATTCGCTGTTCCGCAAAGTGCGCCAAACCGAGCACGTGCGCGCCGGGCAGCTGGATTATCAGGCGGAAGATTACGCCCGCATTCATGCCCGCAACACGCTCATTACCTCAAAAGACATCACCAAGCTGGATTCGGAACAAATCCACGTCGGATAACCTGCGGAGGCCTTTTATGTTTGCCAACAGCCAAATGATCGGCGTGGACCTGGCGTTTCCCGACGTCTGTCTGACGCCAAGCCCGGCGCCGGTACCGGTGCCCTACCCGGATATCGCCCTGGCGCCGACCGCCATCCCGAACGCGTTCAACATTCTGTTCGTCGGCACCCCGGCGCACAACATGGCGACGGTGACGCCGCTGACCAACGGCGACAACCCCGGCGTGGCCACCGGCGTCGCTTCCGGGACGGTGATGGGGCCGTCCCGCCACCTGACCGGCGCCTTTACCGTGCTGCTCAAAGGCACCCCGGCCACCCGGCTGACCAGCCTCAGCCTGCAGAACTCCACCAACGCGCTCGGTATGCGCATCGTGCCGAGCCAATTAAAAGTGTTGCTGCTTGCGCCCTGATGACGGCGCCTTATTACACAGCCATTCAAACAAGAAAAGAGGATATTGTGAAAACACGGATTACCCTGACGCTGCTGACCGCCCTGACGCTTGCCGGTTGTTCCACCCCGCCGCCGCCGCCGCCGGCACTCAATAACGACGCCCTCGTCAGCAGTGAAGTCAACGGCGTCACGCTGCAGCACCGCGCCGCGGTAAGCGCGCCGAAACAGTTCAAGCCGATCGGTGAGGAGTACCGCAGCCTGTATGCCGCCAGCATCATGAGCAGCCCGAATTATACCGGCACCGCCGTCGGCAGCCTGGACAACGCCGCCGCGTTCTACGCGCTGGGCGAAGTGGAAAACAACTGGCTGGCGATCTCCGCCATCCGCGGGGGCGATCTGATGGGTTATATTCAGGCCAATGCCGGCGTGCCGGAAGCGCGCTACAAATCGACGCTGCGCAAAGATCTGCCGCGCCGTGCGCGCGCCGCCAAACAGGACTGCGTCAAAGTCGGCGGCGACAGTAAGGCGTGTAAAAACGCCGGCTCAGCCACCTGGATCCTCCAGTAGTCAGCACGCCTGCGGGCGACGAGATTCCCATGATGACGACCCCTATCGCTTCCCGCTGGTGCGGGATGCTGTTTCTGCTGCTGAGCGCGTTGGCGCTCGGCGGTTGCATGTCTTCCGCCAAAAGCGTGCCGTCGCGTTATAGCCTGGTGTTCGATGCCGATCGCCAGGTCAACGCCGCCGCCGGCGCGCAACCGGCGCCGATAAAAATTCGCGTACTGCTGCTGCGTTCGGATGCGGAATTCATGGATGCCGACTTCTTCAGTCTGCAAAACGACGCCAAAAGCGTGCTCGGCAACAGCCTGCTGGACAGCGATCAGTTCTTCCTGACGCCGGGCCAGACCGGCAAGAAGCTCGGCGGGCAAAGCGCGTTGGACGCGCGTTACATCGGTGTGATCGCCGAGTATCAAAATCTGGACGGCAAGACCTGGCGCATTTCACTGCCGCTGCCGGAACCCACCGAAACCAATTTCTACAAGGTATGGCAATTCTCGCCGGATGAGCTGGAAGCGCATATCGTCGCGGGCGTGAGTGGCCTGCGCCCCGTAAAAAAGGTCGACTGACCTACCGCTGCGCTGAAGCGAAGTAACTATAGGTGTGATGATGAAAGATGCTCATAAGGTTGTCTGGACTGAGGGGATGTTTTTGCGCCCTCACCATTTCCAGCAGGCGGAAAACTATCTCGAAGGCTATATGCGCAACTGGGGCCAGGCCCACAGCGGCTGTTTCTGGGGATTCCTCACCCTGGATCTGGACCAAACGCTGCTGCGCCAGGGCAAGATTGCGCTCAACGCCGCCAGCGGCATCATGCCGGACGGCACGCCGTTTCGCTTCTCCGGCGCCCAGCAGGCGCCCGCGCCGCTGGCCATCGCCGACAACAAGACCGGTGAAAACGTGGTGCTGGCCCTGCCGACCTACCGCGCGGGGCGTGAAGACGTGATCTTTCAGGAAAGCCCGGAGGCGCTGGCGCGCTATCTGGCTTACGAGAACGAAGTCGACGATCTCAACGCCGTCTCGGTGGGCAGCGCGGCGCTGCAGTTCGGCCGCCTGCGCCTGCGGCTGATGTTGGAGAGCGAACTCAACGCCGAATGGACGGCGCTCGGCGTGACCCGCGTGCTGGAAAAACGCGGCGACAACAGCCTGCGCCTCGATACCGCGCAGATCCCGCCGATGCTGAACTGCCAGGGCAACCCGGTACTGAAAACCTTCATCAACGATCTGCAGGGCCTGCTGCAACAGCGCAGCCAGCAGATGAGCCAGCGCCTGCTGCAGCCGGGCCGCGGCGGCAGTTCCGAAATGGTCGATTTCATGCTGCTGCAGCTGATCAACCGCCATCTCGGCCAGGTGAGCCACGCCTACCATCTCGATCATCTGCACCCGGAGCGCCTGTTCGCCGATTGGCTGCAGTTCGCCACCGAGCTTGCCAGCTTCTCGGCGCAGCGCACCCCGGAAGGCCGCCTGCCGGTGTATGACCACGATAACCTGGCGCTGTGCTTCGGCAAGCTGATGCTGTTGCTGCGTCAGGGGCTGTCGGTGGTGCTGGAAGACAACGCCATTCAGCTGACGCTGGTCGAACGCTCCCACGGGCTGAACGTCGCCACCGTGCAGGACGCCAAAATGATGCGCGATTTCGGCTTCGTGCTGGCGGTGCGCGCCGACGTGGCCGCCGAGGTGTTGCTGACCCATTTCCCGGCGCAGATGAAGATTGCCCCAGTCACGCGCATCCGCGATTTGGTGCAGCTGCAGCTGCCGGGCATCGGTTTGCGCACCATGCCTGCCGCGCCGCGCCAGATCCCCTATCACGCCGGCTACACCTACTTCGAGCTGGAAAAAGGCGGCGACCTGTGGAAACAGATGGAAAAATCCAGCGCCTTCGCCCTGCACCTGGCCGGCGAATTCCCGGGGCTGGACATGGAATTTTGGGCGATTCGCAGCCATACGGACCGGTAACCTATGACTCTGGAAAATAGCACGGCACCGGCGGCCAACCCGCTGGTAGATGCCGCCAACCCGCTGCTGAACGCCATTTCGCAGATCCGCCAGTCGGCCACGCACGCCAATCCGGCGCAGCTGCGCCAACAGCTGATCGACGAAATGCGCCGCTTCGAGATCCGCGGGCAACGCGCCAACCTGCCGTACGAGGTGATCATCGGCGCGCGTTATTGCCTGTGCACCGCGCTGGATGAAGCGGCGGCGCTGACCCCGTGGGGCAGCAACAGCGTGTGGTCCGGCAGCGGGCTGCTGGTAACCTTCCATAACGAAACCTGGGGCGGCGAGAAGTTTTTCCAGCTGCTGGCCAAGCTGTCGCAAAGCCCGCGCGAGCACATCAACCTGTTAGAGCTGATCAATTATTGCCTGTTGCTGGGCTTTGAAGGCCGTTACCGGGTGATGGAAAACGGCCGCTCGCAGCTGGAAACCATGAAGCAGCGCCTGCTGCAGCTGATCCGGTCGGTGCGCGGCGGCTATGCCCCGCCGCTGTCGCCTCATGCGCTGGATCTGCCGGTGCAGCAGAAGCTGTGGCGCCCGCTGGTACCGCTGTGGGCCTGCGTGGCGCTGACCGGCTTCCTGGCTTCGCTGCTGTTCATCGCCCTCAACTGGCGGCTGGGCGACAACACCAGTCCGGTGCTGGCGGCGATTTACCAAACCAATCTGCCGCAGGTGGCGATCGGTAACCCGGCACCGGCCGCGCCGCCGACGCTGAGCCTGAAAAGTTTCCTGCGCAAAGAGATCGCCGAAGGGCTGGTGGTGGTGCGCGACGAAGCGCAGCAAAGCGTGGTGATCCTCAAGGGCGACGGGCTGTTCGACTCCGCCGCCACCACGGTGCGCGCCAACTATATTCCGGTCATCGACCGCATCGCCGCCGCCATGAACGGCGTCAGCGGCAAGATCCTGGTCACCGGCTACAGCGACAACGTGCCGATCCGCAGTGCCCGTTTCGCCTCCAACTGGGAGCTGTCGCTGGCGCGCGCCGAAGCGGTCAGCGCCCGTTTGCAAAAGCACCTCGCCAACCCGCAGCGGGTCAAGGCCGAGGGCCGTGGCGAAAGCAACCCCGTCGCGCCGAACGATAACAAAGTGAACCGCGCGTTGAACCGCCGGGTAGAAATTACGCTGTTGGTCGCCCCGGAAAATACCCAGGCGGAAATCAACGGCTTGCCGCAAGGAACCGGAAAGTAATGCTCAGTACGTTATTCTCCATCATCACCAGCCGCCTGCTGTGGGGCTTTGTCGGCATCACCGCGCTGGCGTTCATCATCTGGATGATCGGCCCGCTGGTGGCCATCGGCGACTATCGCCCGCTGGAGCCGGAACTCAACCGCCAGATCGCCATCGGCGTTATCTACCTGATCTGGTTCCTGTGCCGCCTGATCCCGCGCCTTTACAGCGCCTGGTTCAACAGCCGCCTGTTGAGCAACCTGCGCGCCGCCGAAGCGGTGCCGGCTGAAGACGGCAAGCCCGAAGTTAAACAAGACGAACAGCTGGCGCAGCGCTTCGACGAAGCGGCGCAGCTGCTGAAGAAGGCGCGCTTCGCACCGGGCCAGGAGGGCGGCAAGCACCGCTGGATGACCCGCTTCAGCCGCCAATACCTGTACCAATTGCCGTGGTATGTGATCATCGGCGCGCCCGGCGCCGGTAAAACGACTGCGCTGGTCAACTCCGGCCTGCACTTCCCGCTGGCGGATCGCTTCGGCAAAGCCGCGCTGCGCGGCGTGGGCGGCACCCGCAACTGCGACTGGTGGTTTACCAACGACGCCGTGCTGCTCGACACCGCCGGCCGCTACACCACCCAGGAAAGCCAGCGCGAAGAAGACGCCGGCGAGTGGCAAAGCTTCGTCGCGCTGCTGAAAAAATACCGCACCCGTCAGCCGATCAACGGCGTGATGGTGACCATCAGCGTGGCCGATCTGCTGAGCGACAGCGCCGAAGCGCGCGCCGCCCAGGCCAGCGCGCTGCGCAAACGCCTGATCGAACTGCACGAGCAGCTGGGCATTCACTTCCCGGTCTATGTGCTGGTGACCAAAACCGACCTGCTCAACGGCTTTATGGCCTACTTCGGCAACTTCGACAAAGCACAGCGCGACCAGATCTGGGGGTTCACCTTCCCTTACGAGCGCTCGCGGCAGCCGGACTTCAATCTGAACGCCGCCTTCGAACAGCAATACGCCCTGCTGCAACAGCGGCTGGACGCGGCGCTGCCGGATACGCTGCTGATGGAGCACGACGCGCGCCAGCGCGCCGAAAGTTACCTGTTCCCGCAGGAGTTCGCCGCCCTGCGCCCGCTGCTGAGCCAATACCTGGAACAGGTGTTCGCCACCTCCAGTTTTGAAACCCGCTTTACCCCGCGCGGCATCTATTTCACCAGCGGCACGCAGGAAGGCCTGCCGTTCGACCGGGTGATGGGCGAGCTGAACCGCTACCTGCAGCTGCCGACGGCAAACTCAGGGGTGCAAGCCAACGCGGCCTGGGACAGCGTGGGCCAGGAAGCGCCGATACCGGCGGCCAAAGGCCAAAGCTTCTTCCTGAAAGAGACGCTGGAATCGGTGGTCTTCCAGGAATCCGGGCTGGCGGGCAGCAACCGCTGGTGGGAATACCGCAATCGCGCCCTGCACTGGGCAGGTTACATCGCGCTGGCGGCGATCCTGGCGGTGCTGGCGATGCTCTGGTTCACCAGCTACGGCAACAACAAGGCCTATCTGGCGGAAGTGGCCGCCAAGGTGCCCGGCGTCGAGCGCCAGGGGCAAAACCTGACGCAGTTGGGCAACGGCGACATGTTCTCGCTGCTGCCGTTCCTCAATAGCCTGCTGCACCTGCCGGACAGCCAGAACTTTTCGCTGGACGATCCGCCGTTCACCTACCGCATGGGGCTGTTCCGCGGCGATCAGGTGGGTGATGCCGGCAATGCGCTGTACCAAAAAGCGCTGAAAGAGCTACTGCTGCCGCAGGTGGCGCAACAGATCGCCACCACGCTGCGCAACGACAACCACGGCGACGCGGACTTCAGCTACGAAGCGCTGAAGGCCTATCAGATGCTGTATCTGCCGAAGCAGTACGACGGCAAATTCCTGCGCGCCTGGGTGATGCTCAACCTGCAGCGCAACCTGCCGCAGGGCAGCACGCAGAAACAGCTGCAGCAGATCGAATGGCACCTGAGTCAGCTGCTGGATACGCAGATCCAGGCCTCGCCTTACGCCAAAGACGAACAGCTGATGGCGCAGGCGCAGGCCGCCATCAATCGGGCGCCGCTGTCGCAGCGCGTCTATGGCCGCCTCAAGCGCCTGCTGCTGAAACAGACCGACATCAAGCCGGTCAGCCTGGTCGATTTGGCCGGCCCGCAGACCGAGCTGGCGTTCAGCCGCAAAAGCGGCAAACCGGTGACCGACGGCGTGCCGGGTCTGTTCACCCCGCAGGGGTACTGGAAAGCGTTCAATGAAAACATCGACCCGGTGACCGACACCCTGCGCAAGGAAGACGTCTGGGTGTTGAACAGCCAGACGCCGGAGCAGAAAAGCGCCGATCTGACCAAGACCATCCGCCAGCTGTACATGCAGGATTTCATCAGCGCCTGGGATGCGCTGCTGGGGGATATCCAACTGGCCAACATCGGCAACCTGACCCAGCGCATCAGCAGCGCGCGGCTGCTCTCCGGCAACCCGTCACCGATGCGCAACCTGCTGGTCAACGTCAGCAAAAACGTCACCCTGCGCGACGAGAAAAGCGACGCCGACTCCCGTTCGCTGCTGGCCAAAACCGAAGACAGGCTGAATCAAAACGCCAACCGCACGCTGGAAGCGCTGTTCACCAACCGGCCGGCCAACGCCGACGGCGACGTGTCGGTCCAGCCGGAACAGCTGGTGATGGCGCACTTCGCGCCGCTGCTGGAGCTGGCGCAAAGCCAGGGCGAAGGCAATAAGGCGATCCCTTTCGACAGCGTGCTGAAGCAGGTCGATGAGCTGTACAGCTATCTGACGGCGGTACAGGGCGCGGCCAACAGCGGCATGTCGGCGCCGCCGAGCGATATCATCTCGCGTCTGCAGGCCGAATCCGGCCGCTTGCCGGTGCCGTTCAAACAGATGCTGCTGTCGCTGGCGATCGGCGCCAGCAGCGACACCCAGCGCAAAGAGATGGAGAACGTGAAAAAGCGCATCAGCTTCGAGGTCGGCAGCTTCTGCCGCCAGGCGATCGCCGGCCGTTATCCGCTGGTGGCCCGGGCGCGCCAGGACGTGACGCCGGACGATCTGGCGCGCATGTTCGCGCCGAACAGCGGGCTGATGGACAGCTTCTTCCGCGATAATCTGCAGGGCAAGGTCGACACCACCCGCGCCAACTGGCGCTTTACCCCCGGCGTGGACGGCAAGACGCTGCCCGGCGGCGAAGGCATCCTGCGTTCCTTCCAGCAGGCGCAGCGCATCCGCGACGCCTTCTTCGCCAACGGTACCGCGACGCCCTCCTACCGCGTGACCGTGCGGCCGGTGCGGATGGATAACGATATCCTCAACCTGACGCTGGATATCGACGGCCAGCTGTTCAAATACAGCCACGGCCCACAGGTGCCGCTGGTGGTCAGTTGGCCGGGCACCCGCAATACCAACCAGGTGCATTTGCAGCTGGCGCTGGCCAACGGCACCACCGCCAGCCTGGTGACCAGCGGGCCGTGGGCGCTGAACCGCCTGGTGGACATGGCGCAATCTTCGGGCACCGGCGGTCTCGGCCGCCAAGCGACGTTCAATCTCGACGGCCATCGCGTCACGCTGGAGTTCACGCCCAACAGCATCCGTAATCCGTTCCAACTGCCGGCCTTCTCGTGCCCGTAGCCCCGAAAGGACATGATCATGAGCACTGATTCAAGCGCCCCGACGAGCCTCGGCTGGTACGGCAAACTTCCTTCCGCCGGCGACTTCCTGCAGCGCCGCCTGCCCGATCCGGTGGTCAACAACTGGGCCCACTGGTTCCATAACGGGCTGGTGAATTTGCAGCGCGATGTGCAGGGGCCGAACGGCCACCCGTTCAGCAATGCACCGGTGTGGAACTTCGTGATCCCCGCCACGCTCGGCAGCCCGTACGTGCAGATGGGTTGCCTGTTGCCGGCGCGCGATCGCGTCGGGCGACGCTACCCGATCTGCGCGCTGCGCCTGTTCAGCCAACAGGATTGGCGGCCGCAACAGCTGAACATGGCGGCGAGCTGGTACCAGCAGCTCGGCCATACCCTGCTGAACGGCGTGCGCAACGGTTTCTCCGCCGAGCAGATCGACCGCACGTTGCAGGCTATTCCGGCGCTGCCCAGCCCGCCGGCGGAAGCGGATTCAGAGATATTGTCGATTATCGGTTTTCAGCATCCGGACGTGCCGGGCCTCGGCTGGCAACAGGCGGCCGACTGTTTCGACCCGGCGCAGTACACCAGCTTCTGGTGGACCAATCAGGCCGACGGACACCCGCTCTACACTCACGTGCACAGCGGCAACCTCACCGTGCAGCTGTTTTCACTGCTGTTCGAGCCCAACGGCTGGGCACGCCCCGGCCGCGGCGGCCAGTACCCGCAAATGTTTGATTAACATCGTTCGTTGAAGGAAATTCTATGGCTATCGACACCGATACCCTGCTGGCCCCGGTCGACGCGGACAATCCCTGCGGCGACAACCTGGAATACGACGCCGACTTTCTGGCCATGGCGCGCGCCGCCACCGGCAAGGCCGAACAACAGTTCGGCAGCACGATCATTCCGGAAGAAGCACCGGATTGGGTGCAGGTCGAACGCCTCGCGACCTCGCTGCTGGCGCGCACCAAAGACCTGCGCGTCATGCTGTATCTCACCCGCGCCTGGACCCAGCTGCGCGGGTTGCCGGGCTACGCCGACGGGCTGACGCTGATCCACCAGTCGATACTCCGTTACTGGGATGCTCTGCAACCGGCATTGGAGTTCGACGGCGAAGCCGACCCGCTGTTTCGCATCAACGCGCTGGCCGACCTTGGCGACAAAGCCGCGCTGGCCGCCAGCGTGCGCACCGCGCCGCTGCTGAAAAGCGCCGCCGGTGAAATCTCGCTGCGCGATGCCGGTGCCCTGCTCGACGGCAGCAAGCAGGAGTGCCCCAACTTTCCCGGCGGCCGCGCACGGCTGCAGGATGAGCTGGCGCAGCAGGGCCGCCCCGAAGGCGCACTGGTGACGCACATTGCCAACACCCTGGGCGCCATTCGCAGTGAAGTGACCCGCCATCTGGGGGAAAGCGCCCTGCCGGAAATGAGCGCGCTGACCAAGGTCTTTTCCCTGGTGGCGCTCGCCGGCCAGAGCGATGCCCCGGCCGCCGCCGAACCCGACGCCCCGCCGGACACCGCCGCCGTGCAACCACCCGCTGCCGTGCAGAGCGCCACCACCCCGCTCAACTGGCGCAGCGCGCAGATTCAGTCGCGCGACGACGCCCAATTGATGCTGGACAAGGTGAAAAACTATTTTCGTCTTCATGAGCCGAGCCACCCGGCGCCGCTGATGATCGATCGGGTCCAGCGGCTGATTACGCTGGACTTTATGCAAATCGTCCGCGATTTGGCGCCCGATGGGCTTAACCAACTGGAGACCATTCTCGGTCGCCCCGACCACGAGGAGAACAGCTAGCCGCCGACCTTTGTTCTCTTGACGCATCCGATACCGTCTGCCCCGGCGCAGACCCGAATCAGAACCTGACTCTCCCAGCCGGACGAGGCGCGTTCCCAATCGCCATTAGATGGAGTAAATCATGTCAAACTCGAAATCCCGCAGCGGGCAGAAATTCATCGCCCGCAACCGCGCGCCGCGCGTACAGATTGAATACGATGTCGAAATTTATGGCGCAGAGCGCAAAATCCAGCTGCCGTTCGTGATGGGCGTGATGGCGGATCTGGTGGGGAAAGCGGTCGATCCGCAAGCCAGCGTGGAAGAACGCAAGTTCATGGAGATCGACGTCGACAACTTCGACGAGCGCATGAAATCGCTGAAGCCGCGCGTCGCTTACCAGGTCGACAACACCCTGACCGGCGAAGGCAAGCTGAACATCGATCTGACCTTCGAAAGCATGGAAGACTTCTCCCCTGCCGCTATCGCCCGCAAGGTCGACTCGCTGGGCAATCTGCTGGACGCCCGCACCCAGCTTTCCAACCTGCTGTCTTATATGGACGGCAAGAACGGCGCCGAAGAGCTGATCTCCAAGATCCTGCAAAACCCGGCGCTGCTGCAATCCCTGACCGACGCGCCGAAGCCGGCGGTTAACGACGACAACAACGAGCGTGAGGATTAATCGATGAGCAACTCGCCTCAGCAACAAAATGCGTTGCAGACCACCGAGACTTTTTCCAGCGATGAATTCAGCGCGCTGCTGAACAAAGAGTTCCGGCCGAAGACCGATCAGGCCAAAGAAGCGGTCGAGAACGCGGTAAAAACCCTGGCGCAACAGGCGCTGGAAAACACCGTCACCGTCTCTTCCGACGCCTACCGCACCATCCAGGCGCTGATCGCGGAAATCGACGAAAAGCTGTCGCAGCAGATCAACCAGATCATTCACCACGACGACTTCCAGAAGCTGGAAGGCGCCTGGCACGGCCTGCATTATCTGGTCAACAACTCCGAAACCGACGAGATGCTGAAGATCCGCTTTATGAGCATTTCCAAGCAGGAGCTGGGCCGCACGCTGAAGCGCTATAAAGGCGTGGGCTGGGACCAGAGCCCGATCTTCAAGAAAGTCTATGAAGAAGAGTATGGCCAGTTCGGCGGCGAGCCGTTCGGCTGCCTGGTGGGCGACTACTACTTCGATCACAGCCCGCAGGACGTGGAGCTGCTGGGCGAAATGGCCAAGATCGGCGCCGCCTCACACTGCCCGTTCATCGCCGGCACCGCGCCGAGCGTGATGCAGATGGAGTCCTGGCAGGAGCTGTCCAACCCGCGCGATCTGACCAAGATTTTCCAGAACACCGAGTACGCCGCCTGGCGCAGCCTGCGCGAGTCGGAAGACGCGCGCTACCTGGGCCTGGTGATGCCGCGTTTCCTGGCGCGCCTGCCCTACGGCATCCGCACCAACCCGGTGGACGAGTTTGACTTCGAAGAAGAAACCGACGGCGCGACCCACGGCAATTACACCTGGACCAACGCCGCCTACGCCATGGCCGCCAACATCAACCGTTCGTTCAAAGAGTTCGGCTGGTGCACCGCCATTCGCGGGGTGGAATCCGGCGGCGCGGTGGAAAACCTGCCGTGCCACACCTTCCCGAGCGACGACGGCGGCGTAGACATGAAGTGCCCGACCGAGATCGCCATCAGCGATCGCCGCGAAGCCGAGCTGGCTAAAAACGGCTTTATGCCGCTGGTGCACCGCAAAAACTCCGACTTCGCCGCCTTTATCGGCGCGCAGTCGCTGCAGAAGCCGGCGGAATACTACGATGCCGATGCCTCCGCCAACGCCCAGCTTTCCGCGCGCCTGCCGTACCTGTTCGCCTGCTGCCGCTTCGCGCACTACCTGAAGTGCATCGTGCGCGACAAAATTGGCTCCTTCCGCGAGCGCGACGACATGGAACGCTGGCTGAACGACTGGATCATGAACTACGTGGACGGCGATCCGGCCAACTCCTCGCAGGAAACCAAGTCGCGCAAACCGCTGGCCGCGGCGGAAGTGCAGGTGGAAGAGATCGAAGACAACCCGGGCTATTACAGCGCCAAGTTCTTCCTGCGCCCGCACTACCAGCTGGAAGGCCTGACCGTCTCCCTGCGCCTGGTGTCGAAGCTGCCTTCGCTGAAGCAAAACGACGCGTCCTGATGGACTGAAGTCAGGCCGCGATAATGCGGCCTGGCTGATACATCAACCTCATCACAGGGAAAGAAAGATGAAGACAAAACGGTTTTATCTGGCATCGCTGTTGGCTGTCGTCTGCTCGCTCTCCGCCGCGCCGCCAGCTTTCGCAGAGCAGACATCGATAGCGCATTTGACGTCCGATGATGTCAATCTGCCAGGCAGCGACTTTTTCCGTTTCTATCGCAGTGCAGATAAACAGGAAAAAGAGAAAGCGCGGATTTATTTGCTGGGCGTGCTGGACGCGACGGAAGGAAAAAGCTGGTGCCAATACAGCCAGCTACAAACCGTCACTCTGCAGGAGTTTGTGTTCGAATTCTTTAATAAACTTCCCGCTGCGCGCCTGCACGAAAGGGCTGCCTCCCTGATTGAAGAGGCTCTGGCGACTCGCTTCCCCTGCAAAGGAGGCAAAGCATGAAACCTTTATATCGTCAGCTTATCGTAGGCAATCCAGATCACACGTGGAATCAAGATAACGCGAAATAATTAAGCATTGAGCCATTAGCACTTAATAGTGGCTCGGTAACCCGTACCGATAGTTTTCGGTATTTAATAAGGTGCATGGCACAAGGATATAAATTGGTAATGCATTACCACACTTGCAATTCCTGCTGCTATTACCTGAGTTTTTCAACGTAACGTTAATACTACTGTTAACCCTTAATAAAGAGTGAAGAAACTATGGCTATTGATATGTTCCTGAAAGTTGAAGGTGCCAGCGGCGAATCTAAAGATTCGAATCACAAAGGCTGGACCGACATTACTTCTTTCTCCTGGGGCGCTTCTCAACCGGGCAATATGGGCGTTGGCGGCGGCGGTGGCGCCGGTAAAGTGTGCTTCAACGATCTGCACGTTAACGCGCTGGTCGACAAGTCAACCCCGGCGCTGCTGAAGCACTGCTCCAGCGGTAAGCACCTGACCAAGGTTGAGTTGTCTGTCTGCAAGGCGGGCGGTACTCAGATTGAGTACGTTAAAATCACCCTGGACGACGTGCTGGTCACCGCCGTGCAGTACACCGGCGCAGGCGGCGAAGACACCGTGGGCGTCACTTACTCCTTCCAGGCGGCGAAAGTGAAACAGCAATACTGGGAGCAGAGCGACAAAGGCGGCAAAGGCGCCGAAAGCAGCGCAGGTTGGAACATCAAAGAAAACCGCGAAGCTTAATCTGCATGCCCCCCCGGTTACGGCCGGGGGTTCATAACATGGATACAATGGAGAGTCAGGATGAAAAAACCTCTATTTGGGCCCGCATGGATTCGTTTTTCTGAAGTCAATATCAATGTAAAAAAAGTGGGTGCATTGATTGGTGGAAAAGTAGAAAGCAATATTGAGAACGGTATTTTTGAAAATGCTTGTCCTATTCGAATGAGTTATGTACTCAACTATACAGGCATACCAATTCCCTCTAACTCCGGTTATGCGACTGTGTCTGGTAAAGATAAAAAATGGTATCTTTATCGTGTTAACGATATGATTCTCTTTTTAGAAAAGAACTTCGGCAAGCCTGATATCACGGTGAAATCCCCTACACCAGTTAAATTTTCAGGTAAAAAAGGGATAATGGTTATACAAGGAAATGGCTGGCGAAATGCCAGAGGACATGTCACATTATGGAACGGTGACATTTGCTCTGACTCTTGTCATTTCATGGGGGATCCTGAGAATGGATCTTTTGTTCCTGAAGTCGCATCACTTTGGATATTAAAATGAAGACTACCCACATAGCCCTTGCTCTTCTTCTCGTTTCCCCTATGCTGCTTGCGGAAGATATAAAAATAGAAAACTTACCTCAAAGCGAAATTTATGAAAATTGGCTGGTTAGCCGCTGTATTGGGAAGTCTACTGACTCAGAAAAAACCAAGCAAGATGCTTTCCGTTCCGCTTCCGCCTATTTAGAATTCAGTAAACTCCCCATGGATGCATTCGAACAAGGCGAAAAACTGGCTGAACAGTACGCAAATAAAAATAGTCAAGGCTCAGTTAAAGGAAGTTATCATACTTTAGATTGCCTTTCGCTTCAGAGTTCCAGTGAGGCTAAAGCCATCTTCAAACGTTACTCTAATTAATAATTAATATTGTAGGTTGCAATTTTATAAAATCATCAACTTAAGCAAATTAGAGTTTTATTAATTATTTTCACTGGGTATTAGCCATCAAGCATTGAGATACTCATGCGCTGGTTATCTATTACTCTGCACAAACCATACGGATTTTGGAGTGTTGAGATGAAAAGAATCCTTATCTCCTTTTTTTGTCTATATGCCACTTGCGCTATAGCGCAGAAAAATCAAGAAGAGTCGATTGAAAAGTGGCCGCCGCAAGCGGCATACAGAAGCTATTTGCAAAACTACAAGGATATTGCTCTAACCTACTGCATTTCCGTCGCTTATAAGACATCACCAGAAGCCAGCAAAGATGCAATTGCCTCATCGAATGGAATCGATGCTTGGTCATACTATGCAATTCGTGATGAAGAATCCCCTATAATTGCACTGACAAAGCAGTACTTGCAAAAGAATTACAATGCTAAGGACGGAAAAAGCCGCTTAGACTTAATGAAGTGCATGGATATGTACCATAGTGAAGATCTTGACAAACTCGCGAAAGACTATGTACAGAGCCCTAATGATAATTGGGTGAAAGACAATCCGGTTAGAGTGAATGAAAAACCGTCTCGGAAATAACCAGTGAAAAGAATCTTACTGGCTGTGGCCATAGCCGTAACGTTGAACGCTAATGCAGCAACAAAAATTGACTACTCCCCTGCCGAGTACCTCAAAAACTACGCGCTTAGCGTTTGTATCGCCGAGGGGTACTCAGCAAAAGAAGTCAAAAACGATGCCGCCGCCACCGCCAGGGGTTACATGGAGTTCGGCGATTATTCTCTGGAAACGCATACCGCTGTCAGGGCGCTGACAAAAGAATTTCTGGCAAAGCCCTATGACAGCATGTCTGGAGAGCCGATGACGATGGCAAAGTGCATCGATCTTGTACATAGCCAAGCGTTGCAAGTCATCATCAAGAAGTACCAAGGGAAAGACGACAACTGATATCAGAATTAGTTATGAGAGAGCCGTTACCCTTGAGATGTTCAACGGAATTTTATTTCACCCCCTATTCCATAATTCTTTCAATTAATAATAAAAACATTTCGTAAAATTAAGACTACAACAAGACTTAGTGAACGAGTTAAGAAACCACTTAACGGTTTGCCAAAATACCCGCCAATTTCGGCAAGCCATAGATCGAATCATTAATTATTGCACTACCTCCTAATCAGCAGGAATGCCCTATGCGATTTTCCATTGTAAAAAATAAAAGCGGCCAGGTTCCGCCGCAGAGCAGTTGCGATTTTCTGCCGCCGGGCGGCACCATCGGCCGCAGCGTGGACAACAACCTGGTGCTGCCGGACGAAGAGCGCGCCATTTCCCGCCTGCAGGCGATCGTGCATATTTCCGCTGACGGCGAATGCCGCATCACCAACCGCGGCAACGTTACCCGCGTGCTGCTGAACGACATTCCGCTGGAACGTGGCCGCCAGGTTGAACTGCAGGACGGCGACGTGCTCGGCATCGACGATTACCAGATTGAAGTCAGCGCGCTGCACCAGCACGCCGCGCCACAGGCTCAACCGGTGGCCAAGGCCGCCGCCGTTGCCGCTGCTGCGGCCCCAACAGCCGCCGCCAAAGAAAAATCCGCCGCGCCAATCCCCAACGAAATCTGGGACAGCCTGGTGGAAGAATTTACCCCGAATGCGCCGGCCGCCGTCACGCCGCCGCCGGTCGCCAATCCTGGCAACCACCCGCTGCTGGATACCCCCGCTCGCGAGCTGAACCCCGCCGATCCGCTGGCACAGCTGGCGGGCGATGTCGATCTGCGCCAGCTGCAGCAGCAGCAAACCGATCCGGCGGCGCTGTTCAACACCGACACCACCTTTGAGCGCGAACACATCCTGGCCGATACCACTCCCAGCGCGCTGCTGGCGGAACAGGCTGCGCCAGCGCGGCCGGCAACCCCGGCTCAGAATGCGCAGCAACCTGAGCAAGAGCTGGATCCGCTGGCGCTGTTCGGCGGTTCATCCGCTCCCGCGTCGCCCGAGACGCTAAACAGCAACGATCCGCTGGGGCTGCTGATGGGCGGCGCCGTGCCGCTGGCTCAGCCGGACGAGCCGGTACAGCCGCCCGCGCCGTCGTCTCCGCCGCCGATCGCCGCACAACCGCAAGCGCCACGCCCAGAGCCGACGCCGCCACCCGTGCAAACGCCTGAGCCACAGCCACAACCCGTGCCGCAGTTCAACCAGCAGGAACCGCCTGCGCAGCCGCCGCGCCCGCGCCAGGGCAACCGCCTGGGCATCGATCCGGTCGCCTACCAGTCCGCTCAGCGGCAGCACGCCGCCGCGCCGAATGGCGACACCTTAGAGGGGCCACTGCTGACGGCGCTGTTGCAAGGCATCGGTCTCGACGATCTGCAGCCGCAGCCGCACTTCGACGAACGGCAGATCCGCCAGGCCGGCCGCCTGCTGAGCCTGTTCTCGCAGGGCACCGTCGCCCTGCTTTCATCCCGCTCGATCCTCAAGCGCGGCGTGAAGGCCGAGATGACCATGATCCTCGACGAGGCCAACAACCCGTTCAAGCTGCTGCCTTCGGGCAAAACGGTGCTGATGCAGATGTTCGGCAGCCAGATGCCGGGCTTTATGCCACCGGAGCAGGCGGTGCGCGACGCGCTGATCGACCTGCAGGCGCACCAGCTGGGGATGATCGCCGGCATCCGCGCCATCATCGCCGCCATGCTGCAGTCGTTCAACCCGGAGCGCCTCGAAGAGGAAGCGCGCAAGGAAGGCGTGGCGCCGCGTCTGTCGCTGCCCGCCAACCGCAAGGCTGCGCTGTGGGACTACTTCGTGAAGAACTATCAGCAAACCTCCGGCGAGATCGAGGACGATTTCCACACCCTGTTCGGCGAAGCCTTCCTGCACGCCTATGACGTTGAAGTGAATCAATACAAAGACTCACAGACCAAACCGGACGCGTAATGAATATCACCATAGCCTCTACCTCCAACCAGGGCGGCCGCGCCTCCAACCAGGATCAGACCGGCGAGGTGCTCGGCAACCGCGCCGCCTGCTTCGTGGTGTGCGACGGCATCGCCGGCTTTCCGGGCGGCGATATCGCCGCCAAACTGGCGCGCGACACCATTTTGCAAAACTTCGACGGCGAAAAGCACCTGAACGCCCAGAGCATTCGTCAGCACATCACGCGCGCCAACGCCGCCATCCACCAGCAGCAGCGGCAGTCGGACGAATACAGCAAGATGGGCACCACGCTGGTCAGCCTGTTTATCGATCGCGATTACCAGTTGGCCTACTGGGCGCACGCCGGCGACAGCCGCCTGTACCTGTTCCGCCGCGGCTACCTACATGCCGTCACCACCGACCACAGCCTGATCCAGCAGATGCAGGACGCCGGCTATCAGACCAACGGCATCAACAGCAACCTGCTGTATTTCGCGCTGGGGCTGAACGAAGAGCGCGACGCCACCTACAGCGACGTGCTGCAGCTGGAAGACGGCGACGTTTTCCTGCTATGCACCGACGGCTTCTGGCACAGCTTCAGCCAGGCCGAGCTGGAACAGTCGCTGCACATGGTCAACTCCCCCAGCGAGTGGATCGCCCTGATGCAGCAGGCATGGAAGAAAAACAATAACAGCGATAACTACAGCGCTATCGCCGTCTGGATTGGCTCACCGCAGGAAACCACCCTGCTGCATTCGCTGGCGGATGCGGAACGGTTTCTGACTCGCGACTGAGTCGGCGCACATTCACAGCAAGGTTCACTATGAAATACTGGATGCCGGGGCTCGTCGCCCTGATGGCGGTACCGACCGCGCAGGCGATGAACTATCGCCTGGTTTACTCCCCCAGCCAGAAGCTGGAAGTGTTTATCGATGACGTCAAAAACAGCAATCCGGCAAGCTGGTGCAGCAAGAGCATCCCGCTGCGCATCGTCTCGGCGCAAAGCCAAGATCCGGCGGTGCTGAACGACTTTCTGCCGCGCGTCGGCAATCTGTTGGAAAAGCAGTGCCCGAAAGCCGGCCACCTGCCCTGGACGCTGACCGACAAGCGCGGTGAAAAGCTGGCCAGCGGCGAAGCCGCCAAAGCGCGCGGCTGGAAACCGGTGGTCAAACAGGAGGCCGTCGAGCAGCCGGAGACCCCGCCGCCGCCGGCGATCCCTGCGGCGGTAGCCGTGACCTCTCCGCAGGCGGACACCGCGCCGCCTCAGCGTTTCAGCCTGCCGCAGGGCTGCCACTTCCGCACCTTCTGGCATGACGACGCCAACGGCGGCGCGCTGTTCATTCCCGCCGGCGACGCGCTGCGCTGCGGCGAGGACGGCTGGCTGCAGGGCAGCGGCACGGTCACGCTGCAACAGGGCGGCCAAACCCTCTCGCCGACATTGTGGTTCCTGCAGGGCTATCCGCTGGCGCAGATTAACGGCGGCGATCGCGCGCTGACCGTCGTCAGCGCCAACGCCCAACGGCTGGTTCTGGGCGGTAACCCGCAGGCGCCGGGCAGCTTCCTGCTGCTGAGCTTCGAACCGAAGCTGCACGCCTGGGCGTTCAACGGCGAAGCGATCGTTGAAATACCGCGCGTCGATGCCGCCGACGAGAACAAGGTCAAACAGCGCCTGCAGCAGGCGCAAACCGCCTGGCAACCGCTGCTGAGCGCCCCCGCTCCGCTGACCTTCAAGCTGGTGGAAAAGCTGGCCGCAGACCGGGTCGATCCCGCCAGCGGCAGCTACCTGTCGGTTAACGGCGCCACTCACTGATCATAAGGAAAGCCTGTGAAATCATTAGCAAGCATGCTGCAAGGCCAGTCGATCGGCGCGGCCATCACCGCCGTCGAAAACGAGATCAAGGGAAAACCGGCGGATGCCGACCTGCGCGCCGCGCTGGTGCAACTGCTGTGCCTGAGCGGCAACTGGACGCGCGCCAACGCGCAGCTGAAATCCTGGCAGGCGCTGAAACCAATCGCCCAACCGACCACGCTGCTGCTGATGCAGTCGGTCAACGCCGAGCTGCAACGCCAGGCGGTGTTCGCCGGCACGGCCGCGCCGGCGCTGCTGCGGCAGGATCAGCCCTGGCTGAAACTGATGGTGCAGGCGCTGCATCAGGATGCGCAAGGCGCAGCCGAACAGGCCCAGGCGCTGCGTGACGAAGCGCTGGAGGCCGCCCCGGCCGGCGCCGGGCGGTTAACGCTGGCCGAAGGCGACCAAGAACGGCAACTGAGTTTCGACTGGCTGACCGACGGTGACGGCCGCCTCGGGCCGGTGTGCGAGCTGGCGCTGAACGGTGTTTACTACTGGCTGCCGTTTGCCGACATCGCCGCGATCCAGTTCCAGGCGCCGCAGAGCGCCATCGATCTGGTGTGGAGCCACGCGCTGGTGCGCCTCACCGACGGCCGCGAACAGGTGTGCCAACTGCCCGCCCGTTATCCGCTGGCCGAAGGCAGCGACGACGCGCTGCTGCTCGGCAAACGCACCGAATGGCAACCGCTGGGCGACGGCACCCACTATGCGGGGCTGGGCCTGAAAACCTGGCTCAGCGAAAGCGACGAATTCCCGCTGCACAGCCTGCGGCAGCTGAGCTTCGACGCGAGCGCCTGAACATGAACGATAAGCGCCCACCCCACTACGACGGCGGCGATCTGCGCCGCCAGGGCTATCGCTATCGTCAGGACAGCGAGCGCCTGACGTCGCGCGACAAAATGCAGCCGGTGCTGCTCGACATGCTGACCGACGACGAACCGCAGAAAAAGCAGGAAGCACAGGTGCGCAACCTGGTGTCACACAGCGAGCTGCGCCGCCGGGTGCTGCGCGATCTGCAGTGGCTGTTCAACTGCGTCAACAGCGAATCCAATCTGGATCTCGGCGATTTTCCGCAGGTGCGGCGCTCCACCCTGAATTACGGCATCGCCTCGCTGGCGGGCAAGCGCATGTCGGACATCGAATGGCTCGACATTCAGCGCGCGCTGACCGAATCCATTCTCCATTTCGAACCGCGCATTTTGCCCGAGGGGCTGCAGGTGCGCTGCATCTCGGACACCGGCTCGCTGGAGCTGCACAACGTGCTGTCGATCGAAATCAAGGGCCGCCTGTGGTGCGTGCCCTATCCGCTGGAGTTTCTGTTCCGTACCGACGTGGATCTGGAAAACGGCCACTTCGATCTGAAAGACATAGGGTAAGGCGATGGACAGTAAACTTTTAGATTATTACAACCGCGAACTGGCCTATCTGCGTGAGATGGGCGCCGAGTTCGCCGAACAGTACCCGAAGGTCGCGGGCCGTCTCGGCATGCGCGGCATCGACGTGGCGGATCCCTATATCGAGCGCCTGATGGAGGGCTTCGCCTTCCTCACCTCGCGCGTGCAACTGAAAATGGACGCCGAGTTCCCGCGCTTTTCTCAGCGCTTGCTGGAGATCATCTACCCCAACTACCTGTCGCCGACGCCGTCGATGGCGATCGCCGAGCTGCAGCCGGACAGCAGCAAAGGCGACATCAGCAACGGCTTCGTGGTGCCGCGCGGCACCATGATGGACAGCCAGACGCTGAAGAAAAGCGGCATCACCTGCAGCTACACCACCGCCCATGACGTCACGCTGCAGCCGGTGCGCATCGCCGGCGTCGAGCTGGGCGGCATTCCGGCCGATATTCCGCTGGCCTCGCTGGGGCTGCAGCACAGCGGCTGCGTCAGCGCACTGCGCATTCGCCTCGAGTGCTACGAAAGCGTGACGCTCAACAACCTGCAGCTGGACCAACTGATGTTTTATCTGGCCGGGCCGGACATGCAGGCGCAGCAGCTGCTGGAACTGCTGATGCAGCACAGCGTCGGGCTTGTCTGCCAAACGGTGGAGGCGCAGCCGCAGCGGCGCGCGCTGGCGCTGGACGGGCTGCGGCAGGAGGGCTTCGCCGCCGAACAGGCGCTGCTGCCCAACGACCTGCGCAACTTCGAAGGCTACCGGCTGCTGCAGGAGTACTTCGCCTTCCCGGCGCGCTTCCAGTTCTTCAGCGTCAACGGCCTGCGCCCGCTGCTGCAAAGCGTGCGCGAAGGGAAAAAGGCGCTGCGCCAGTTCGAGATCGTGGTGCTGCTGGATCGGCACGACGCCGCGCTGGAACGGGTGGTCGACGCCGCCCATTTGGCGCTGCACTGCACGCCGGTGATCAACCTGTTTCCGAAGGTCGCCGAACGCATCGCGATCAACGAAAAAAACCACGAATACCATCTGGTGGTCGACAATATCCGGCCGCTGGATTACGAAGTGTTCTCGGTGCAGCGGCTCGGCGGCAGCGCCAGCGAAAAACGCTACGAGCAAGAGTTTCGGCCGTTTTATAGCACCCTGAGCGCGGACGACGGCAACTATGGCGCCTACTTCTCGCTGCGGCGCGAACAGCGTACGCTGTCGGAGCACGCCCGCCGCTACGGCACCCGCACCGGCTATGCCGGTTCGGAAGTGTTCGTGTCGTTGGTGGACGAGCGGCAATCGCCGTGGCACAGCGATCTGAAATACCTCACCGCCGACGTATTGTGCACCAGCCGCGACCTGCCGTTGATGCTGTTGCAACAGGATCAGGGCAACTTCGTGATGCCCGACTCTATCCCGATCAAACAGGTCTCGCTGCGCAAAGGCCCCACTCCGCCGCGCCCGGCGCTGGCCGAAGGGATGATCACCTGGCGGCTGATCAGCCAGCTGCAGCTGAACTACCTCAGCATGATGGACGGCGATCCGGAACAGGGCGCCGCCAGCCTGCGCCAACTGATGGGGTTGTACGGCAACCTGAGCGAACCGGCGATCGCCAAACAAATTCAGGGCGTGCGCCACTGCAACCTGCGACCGGTCTATCGACGAGTGCCGGAGCCGGGCCCCATCGTGTTCGCGCGCGGCATCGCCATCGATCTGACGGTCGATGAGCAGGCGTTCTCCGGCAACAGCCCCTATCTGCTCGGCAGCGTGCTGGAGCGCCTGTTCTCGCGCCTGGTGGCGATGAACACCTTCACCGAGATGACGCTCTCCAGCCAGCAGCGCGGCGAAATCGCCCACTGGCAGGCGCGCATGGGCAAAAGGACGCTGATATGAGCGCGGAGATGATTGCCACCGAACTGGCGCCGCCGCAGATCAACGCGCTGTATCGCCTGCCGGACGACTTCTGGCCGCGGCTGCGCAGCGCGCCTTACAAGCACGATCTGTTTCAGCTGCTGCGCCGCATCGATGCCCAGGGCGGTCAACCCTACCTGCTGGGGCGCGCGCCGCTGCCGCGCCACGAAATGCTGCGCCTGGGCCAGGAGCCGTCGCTGTCGTTCGCGCCCTCCACGCTGGCGCAGGTGGCGCCCCGCGCCAACAGCCCGCTGCACGACGTCTCGATCTTCAGCTTCGGCCTGTTCGGCCCCAACGGGCCGCTGCCGCTGCACCTGACCGAATACGTACGCGAACGGGTGTACCACCATCAGGACACCACCCTGCTGGCGTTCACCAACCTGTTCCATCACCGGCTGACGCTGCTGTTTTACCGCGCCTGGGCCGACGCGCAGCCGACGGTATCGCTGGATCGCCCGGACAACCGGCGCTTCGACGAGTACCTGTCGAGCCTGATCGGCATCGGCCAGCCGGCGCAGCAGGAACGCGACAGCATCAACGCCCACGCCAAACATTTTATGGCCGGTCATCTGATTCGCCACAGCCGCGATCCGGAAGGCCTGAGCAAGATTTTGCAGCAGTATTTCAAGGTGCCGGTGCGCATCGTCGAGAACGTGCCGCACTGGCTGCGGGTGGAGCCGCGCGAGCAGGCGCGGCTCAAGGCCGGGCGCGGTGCGCCGCGGCTCGGCGAGTCGGCCTTTCTCGGCATCGCGGTGCGCGATATTCAGCACAAATTCCGTATCGAGCTGGGGCCAATGCCGCAGCGGGACTATGACCGCTTCCTTCCGGGCGCCGATCTGTGCCGGCAGCTGCGCGACTGGGTGCGCCAATACCTGGGCATCGAGTTCGTCTGGGAAGTCCGTCTGATCCTGGCGAAGGAACAGGCGCACGGCCTCCAGCTCGGCGGCGCGCAGCGATTGGGCCTGAGCAGCTGGCTGGCCGACGATCGGCGGCAACGCGATCTCGACGATCTGATCTTCAGCCCTGAACCGCTGGAAAATCCGTTCTGACCCTATTTCGGCCGGCGCCCTGCGGCGCCAGGCCACTCTAAGACCTGAGGAAAACCATGTCTGAAATCAGCCGCTCGGTATTATTTGGCAAACTGAATAGCCTGTTATTCACCTCTCTGGAAAGTGCGACGGCGTTTTGCAAGCTGCGCGGTAACCCCTACGTCGAACTGGCGCACTGGCTGCATCAGCTGATGCAATCGCCGGACGGCGATCTGCAGCAGATCGTCCGCCACTTCGCGCTGGACGAGGCGCAGCTGGCGCGCGACATCGTCGAGGCGCTCGATCGCCTGCCGCGCGGCGCCAGCGCCATCTCCGATCTGTCCGAGCACATCGACAGCGCGGTAGAACGTGCCTGGGTCTATGGCTCATTGAAATTCGGCGCGGCGCGCATTCGCGGCGGCCACCTGCTGCTCGGCATCCTGAAAACCTACAGCCTGCGCCATCTGCTGAAGGCCATTTCCCCGCAGTTCGAGCGCATCAACGCCGATCTGTTGATGGAACAGTTCGCCGCCATCACCGCTCACTCGGCGGAAAACGCCCAGGATGCGCCGGCGGAAAGCAGCGCCGAGAACGTATCCGGCGCGCCGCGCAGCGGTGAAAGCGTGCTGGCGCAGTATGCCCAGGACCTGACCGCCAAAGCGCGCAACGGCGAGATCGATCCGGTGGCCGGCCGCGACGAAGAGATCCGGCAAATCATCGATATCCTGATGCGCCGCCGCCAGAACAACCCGCTGCTGACCGGCGAGGCCGGCGTCGGGAAAACTGCGGTGGTGGAAGGCCTGGCGCTGCGCATCGTGGCCGGCGACGTGCCGCCGCAGCTGCGCGACGTGAAGCTGTGCCTGCTGGACATCGGCATGCTGCAGGCCGGCGCCGGCGTCAAAGGCGAGTTTGAAAAACGGCTGCAGGCGGTGATCGACGAAGTGCAGTCCAGCCCGACGCCGATCATCCTGTTTATCGACGAAATTCACACCCTGATCGGCGCCGGTGGCGCCCAGGGCACCGGCGACGCCGCCAACCTGCTGAAACCGGCGCTGGCGCGCGGCCAGCTGCGCACCCTCGGCGCCACCACCTGGTCGGAATACAAGAAATACATCGAGAAGGATCCGGCGCTCACCCGCCGTTTCCAGGTAGTCCAGGTACACGAGCCGAGCGAAGACAAAGCGCTGCTGATGCTGCGCAGCACCGTCAGCCCGCTGGAGCAACACCACCGCGTGCTGCTGCTGGATGAAGCGGTAGACGCCGCGGTGCGGCTGTCGCATCGCTATATTCCTGCCCGCCAGCTGCCGGACAAGGCGGTGGCGCTGCTGGATACCGCCTGCGCGCGCGTGGCGGTCAGCCAACACGCCGAGCCTGCCCAGGTCGAAGACTGCCGCCACCGCATCGATGCGCTGCAGATAGAGTGGGATATCGCCCGCCGCGAGGCCAAGGTGGGCATCGGCGATCCCCTGCGCCCGCAGGAGATTGAAGCCCAACTGGTCGCGCTGCGCCAGGAGTTGGAACAGTTGACCGACCGCTGGCAGCAGGAGCTGGCGCTGATCCAAGAGATCATCACACTGCGCGCCCAGCTGCACCGGCAGGAAGAAGTGTCTACTGAAGAAGAGACGCAGGCGCGCCCTGACGCCGACGCGCTGCGCGCCCAGCTGGGCGAACTGCAGCAGCAGTTGAGCGCGCTGCAGGGTGAAGCGCCGCTGATCTTCGCCGCCGTCGACGCCAACATCGTGGCGGCGGTAGTGGCCGACTGGACCGGCATCCCGCTGGGCCGCATGGTGAAAAACGAGATTGAGGCGGTGCTGCAACTCTCCGACACCCTGAACCAGCGCGTGATCGGCCAACGCCATGCGCTGGATCTGATCGCCCGCCGGGTGCGCACCTCACGGGCGCGGCTGGACGATCCGAACAAGCCGGTCGGGGTGTTCCTGCTGGCCGGGCCATCCGGCGTCGGCAAGACCGAAACCGCGCTGGCGCTGGCGGAAACCCTGTACGGCGGCGAGCAGAACGTCATCACCATCAACATGAGCGAATTCCAGGAGTCGCACACCGTTTCGACGCTGAAAGGCGCCCCCCCGGGCTATGTCGGCTACGGCGAAGGCGGCGTGCTGACCGAGGCGGTGCGCCGCCGACCTTACAGCGTGGTGCTGCTGGACGAAATCGAGAAGGCGCACCCGGACGTGCATGAAATCTTCTTCCAGGTGTTCGACAAGGGCTGGATGGAGGACGGCGAAGGCCGCCATATCGATTTCCGCAACACCATCATCATCTTGACCTCCAACGTCGGCACCGATCTGATCGCCGGGCTGTGCAGCGATCCGGAACTGCTGCCGGAGCCGGAGGCGCTGAGCGGCGCGCTGCGCCAGCCGCTGCTGTCGGTGTTCCCGGCAGCCTTGCTCGGCCGCCTGCTGGTGGTGCCGTATTACCCGCTGACCGACGCCACGCTGGGCAACATCGTGCGCCTGCAGCTGGGGCGCATCCAGCGTCGCCTGGCGGAGAATCACGACATCGTCTGCACCTTCGACGACGCGGTCATCGAGCAGATCGTCAGCCGCTGCACCGAGGTGGAGTCCGGCGGCCGCATGGTTGACGCCATCCTGACCAACACCCTGCTGCCGCAGATCAGCCACACCCTGCTGACCGGCAGCGCCAACGACCAGCGCTATCGCCAACTGCATATCGCGCTGCAGAACCACGAATTCATTTGTCAATTTCAGGCATAACGCCGCGGCCGCCGAAACGGCGGCCCTTTGAACACAGAGAGTCATCACTATGTCGGGAACCGGGATAACCAAACCGAATTCGAACAGCCTGCCGAGCGGCTATCGGTTTAACGAATTCGAGATCCAAGAAGCGATCGGCGAAGGCGGCTTCGGCATCGTCTACCGCGCCTACGATCACCAACTGGAACGCACCATCGCCATCAAAGAATACATGCCGACCTCGCTGGCGAAACGCAACGACGATCTCAGCATCGGGCTGCGCGGCGAGCGTTTCGGCAAAACCTTCCAGGCCGGGCTGAACAGCTTTATTCAAGAGGCGCGCCTGCTGGCCCGCTTCTCGCACCCCGGCCTGCTGCACGTGCTGCGCTTCTGGGAAGAGAACGGCACCGCCTACATGGGCACCCAGTTTTACAGCGGCACCACGCTGAAGAACCTGCAGGCGCAGCAGCCGGAGAAGATCGACGAGGCGTGGATCCGTCGGCTGCTGCCGCCGCTGTTCAGCGCCATCAACACCATCCATCAGGAAGGCTACCTGCACCGCGACATCTCGCTGGACAACATCCAAATCCAGGAGAGCCAGCTGCCGGTGCTGCTGGACTTCGGGTCGGCACGCAAAGAGATCGGTAACCTGTCGGACGAAACGGAGATCATGCTGAAGCCGGGCTTCGCGCCGATCGAGCAGTACACCGAAAACAGCGACGGCGAACAGGGCCCCTGGACCGATATCTACGCGCTGGGCGCCGTGCTGCACACGCTGATCGTCGGTTCGCCGCCGCCGGTCAGCGTGGTGCGCAGCATCGAAGACAGCTATCAGCCGCTGGCCGAGCGCCGCCCCGCCGGTTACTCCCCGGAGCTGCTGCGCACCGTCGACCGCGCGCTGGCGCTGAAGCCGGAAGACCGCCCGCAGACCATCGATGAAATGGCCGAACTGCTGCATCTGCCGATCGCCGATGAGAACGAAATCATCAGCACTCCGGCCGCCGCGCCGGAGAACCTGCTGGTCGCCGCCAATCCGGCTGCCGCAGCCGCAGCCGCCGGCGCCGTTACCGCGCGCAGCACCCAATTCTCGCGGCCGATGATGGCCGGCGCCGGCGTCGCGGCGCTGCTGGTGATCGGCGCCGTCGCCTGGCTGAGCGGCGGCAAGGACGATACCCAGGCCGTAGCGCAAAATACCGAGGCGTCACCGGCGCAGAAAACCCTGGCAGAGCAGCCGAGCGCGCCGCAAACCGCGCCATCTGCGCCGGTGGAACCAGAAAAGGCGGCGCCGCCACCGCAGCCGGTGGCGCTGGTGTACTTCAAACTGCAGCCGGGCGAACAGGTCAGCCTCGACGGCAAGCCGCAGCAGGTAACGCCGGGTGAAAACGGCTTCGCCAGCCTGAATCTGGCGCCGGGACGTTATCAGCTGGAGATCCGCCACAACGATCGGCTCCGCCGGCAGCAACTCAGCATCGACACCGCCGGCACCTGGCTGGTCAATCCGGCCACCGCCGGTTAATTCCGTTCTGAAGCCCCGCCGCGGCGGGGTTTCCCCTATTTCATGAGACTGACGCACCGCTGCCCACCCTCATTGGCCTCGCGGCAAGGCCGCTGCAACGCTGGGGTAAGCAGAACACGACGTCAATCACAGAGGACGTTCTCATGTTGGATCGCATTATTGCGCACACGCCGCTGGGCCAGGAGCAGCTGCTGTTCCGCTCACTGGACGGCATCGAAGCGCTTTCCACCCCTTTCGACTTCTCTATTGAATTACTGAGCACCGACGCGCGGCTCGATCGCAAAGCGTTGCTCGGCCAACCGCTGACGCTGGAGATCCCGACTCAGGGCTTTCTCAGCGCCCCGCGCTACCTGAACGGCAAGATCACCGCCATCGCCGTCAGCAGCGAAGAGATCGGCGGCACCCGTTACGCGGTGTATAACCTGCACGTGCAGCCGGATCTGTGGCCGATGACCAAGGACCGCAATTTCCGCATCTTTCAGGAACAGACGGTGCCGCAGATCGTCAAGACCCTGCTGGCGGAGCACAACGTGCAGTTGGAAGATCAGCTGACCGGCGACTATCGCCTGTGGGGCTACTGCGTGCAGTACAACGAAAGCAGCTTCAACTTCATCAGCCGCCTGATGGAGCTGGAGGGCATCTATTACTATTTCAAACACGAGATGGGCAAACACACGCTGGTGCTCGGGGATGCGCCCCACCACCACCAGCCCTATCCCGGCTATGAGATGATCCCCTATCACCTGACGCCGTCCGGCGGTAGCACCAGCGAGGAAGGCATCAGCCAGTGGACGTTGTCCGATCGCGTCACGCCGGGCATCTACAGCCTGGACGACTACGATTTCCGCAAGCCGAACGCCTGGCTGTTCCAGGCGCGGCAAAACCCGGTCTCGCCGACGCCGGGGCAGATTGACGTCTACGACTGGCCGGGCCGCTACACCGAGCATCAGCAGGGGGAGTTCTACGCCCGCGTGCGCCAGGAAGCCTGGCAGGCCGAGCATCAGCAGATCCGGGGCACCGCCACCGCGCTGGGCATCGCTCCCGGCAGCACTTTTACGCTGTATAACGCCCCGCACGCCGATGACAACCGCGAGTACCTGACGCTACAGGCCAACTACCATTTGAAAGAGAACCGCTATGCCAGCGGCGACGATCAAAGCAGCGAACACCGTATCGACTTCATCGTGCTGCCGGCGGACGTGCCCTGGCACCCGCCGCAGCAGGCCACCTGGCCGAAAACCCACGGGCCGCAGACCGCCCGGGTGGTCGGCCCGGCCGGCGAATCGATTTGGACCGACAAATACGGCCGCATCAAGGTGAAATTCCACTGGGACCGCTTCGGGCCGAAGGACGACGGCAGCTCCTGCTGGGTGCGCGTCTCCAGCGCCTGGGCCGGTCAGGGCTACGGCGGCGTGCAGATCCCGCGCGTCAACGACGAAGTGGTGGTGGACTTTATCAACGGCGATCCGGATCGGCCAATCGTTACCGGGCGCGTTTATAACGAAGCCAGCATGCCGCCGTGGGCGCTGCCGGCCGCCGCCACCCAGATGGGCTTTATGAGCCGCACCAAGGACGGCACCGCCGAAAACGCCAACGCCCTGCGCTTCGAAGACAAGGCCGGCGCCGAACAGGTGTGGATCCAGGCGGAACGCAACATGGACACCCAGGTCAAAAACGATGAGAGCCACACCATCGATAACGACCACACCCACCTGGTGGGCGGCAACCAGATCAAACGGGTGGTGCTCAATCAGGCCACCGGCGTCAAAGGCGATGCCTCCGCGCTGACCGGCAAAACCCGCAGCGACGCCGTGGTTAACGCCTTTACCCTCGGCTCCGGCGAATCGCTGCGGCTGGAATGCGGCGAAAGCGTGATCGAGCTGCTGGCGAACGGCCAAATCAACATCACCGGCACCAGCTTCAATATCACGGTGAAAGAGGACGGAGAGATCAATACCGGCGGCCAGTTGGATCTCAACCAGCCCGGCGGCGCCGCTCGCACCGCCGCACCGGGCGGCGGCCATCAGGCGGCGATCCAGAGCGCCGTCGATCAGCTGTTCCCTAAAGAGTAGCCAAGTGGTACGCCGGGAAAGCCGGTTAACGCAGCCTCTCGGGCGGCGGCAGCGGCAGCGGCGCCGGCTAAACCGGCTGCCGCTGTAACCCCTTTTGGCAACGAGGTGAATGAGCTGGCGGCAAAGTCACCGACGTTGAGTCAAAACAACGGGCTGAATCTGTACCGTTCATCGATTCAGCCTTCCCTCGCATTAACCCACCCTCACCACTTCTTCACCGTCTGGTAAATATCAAGGTCGAAATAGCCGTCGGCTTCGCAGTCGTTGAGATAGTGTTCGTAGCTCACCCCCTCAACAGGCTGGTAACCGCTGGCCGGCAGCAGCTTCTGGTAGAACTCGCCCCACACCCGCTCGAAGTCGCCATCGCTGATGCGCACGTGGTAGACCGCATACTGCCCGGCGGGCAGCGTCTGCACGGTAACGCCCTCGCTGCCCGCCGGCAGCGTAAAATCGTCCGCGACGCTCATCACCACGTCGGCACGCAGCTTTTCCGGCGCCACTTCCGCCGGATCGTCCCAATACAGCACCAGCCATTTGCCGAACGGCACGCCGTGGCGCTGCCGCCATGCCAGCAGTTGCTGCGAGCCCTGTGGGATCGTCTGCGGATACGGCCCCACGACTCTGACCCCCACCACCTTCTCCGCCGCTTTATCGATAATCCTCACGCTCATCGCCCTTATCCTCCCACGTTATTTCAGGCGCCAATTTCGGTGCGCACGTCCAGCAGCTCGGGGAAAAAGGTCAGGTCCAACGCCTTTTTCAGGAAGCTGACGCCGCTGGAACCGCCGGTGCCCGACTTAAAGCCGATGATCCGCTCCACCGTTTTCATATGGCGGAAGCGCCACAGATGGAAACTCTCCTCGATATCCACCAGCTTCTCCGCCATTTCATAGGCTTCCCAGTAAGTTTGCGGGTTGTCGTAGATCACTTTGAACGCCGGCAGCAGATCCGGGTTGCGCTGGTAGGGCTGCGTCCAGTCGCGCTCGAGGCATTCCTGCGGGATCGGCAGGCCGTGGCGCGCCAGGTACAGCAAGTATTCGTCGTACAGGCTCGGCGCTTCGAGGATCGCCTTCAGCGCGGCGTGTTTTTCCGCATCGCTGCTGAACACCGCCAGCATCGCCGCATTCTTGTTGCCGAGCAGGAACTCGATCGAGCGGTATTGGTGCGACTGGAAGCCCGACGAGCTGCCCAGCACGTCGCGAAACTCGACGTATTCCGACGGCGTCAGCGTTTCCAGTACCGCCCACTGTTCGAACAGCAGCCGCTGGATCTGTTTGACGCGCGCAAGGATTTTGAAGCAGTGGCTGAGTTTGTCCTGCTGCACCAGCCGCACCGCCGCCCGCAGCTCGTGCAGCATCAGCTTCATCCACAGTTCGGAGGTTTGGTGCTGTATCACGAACAGCATTTCGTCATGATGCGGCGGGTTGGAGAGCGGGTGCTGGCAGTCCAGCAGCGAGTCCAGGCACAGGTAGTCGCCGTAGCTCATGCGTTTGGAAAAATCGGTGACAATCGCGCTTTCTAATTCCCGTTTGTTCATCTGTGATCTCCGTTGCGCCCAGCGCCCCATCGGCCTGGAACGTGCCGCAAAGAGAAAACAATAGTACAGAACCCGCCGCCCCGAAGGGCGATAAACGAGAGGTGCTTCGCAGATCTCACTCATCTGCGCCGCCCCTCTCGCCCCGCTTTACCCTATCAACCCAAACAGATCGTTGAGCGACTCGCTCATGGTCGGATGGGTGAACAGCTGATCGCGCAGCCGGGTAAAGGGCAGCCCGGCGTCCATCGCCGTTTTGACGATGTTGATCATCTCGTGGGCATCGCGGCACAGCAGCGCCACGCCGAGGATCTGGCCGGTCTGCGCATCGACCACCGCCTTCAGCAGGCCGCGCGTGTCGCCCAGCACACGGGCGCGCGGGATCGCCGCCGCCGGCAGCGTGGCGACCTTAATGTCGCGCCCCTGCTGCCGGGCCTGATCTTCGCTGAGGCCGATGCGCGAGAAGCTGGGTGTGATGAACACCGAGTAAGGCACTGCGCCGCGATCGGCCGTGCTGCGTTTACCCGCGCCGAACAGGCTGTCGCGCACAATGCGGAAATCGTCCAGCGAGATATAGGTAAACTGCGGCCCGCCGTTGACGTCCCCCAGCGCCCAGATATGCGGCACGCTGCTGCGCAGCTGCGCGTCCACCCGCACGGCGCCGCGCTCATCCGTCTCAACCCCGGCGCGCGCCAGCTGCAAGCCGGCGGTGTTCGGCGCGCGCCCGGCCGCCACCAGCAGCGCATCGAACGACTGCACGCCGCCCTGATGCACCACCTCAACGCCCCCTTCCACATCGCGCACCTGCTTCACGCCGGCGTTAAACGTGAAGCTGACCCCGGCGTCGCTCAGGATTTGCTGTATCGCCTGCGCCATATCGCGGTCTTCCCGGCCGAGCAACGCGCCCGCCTCTTCGAATACCGTCACGGCGCTGCCGAACTGCGCGAACATCGAAGCGAACTCCAGCCCGATATAACCGCCGCCGATAATGCCCAACCGCGCGGGCCGCTGCGTCAACTGCAGCAGGCCGGTGCTGTCGTAACTCCGCTGCGAACGATCCAACCCGTCGATCGTCGGCCGGCGGCTGACGGCCCCGGTGTTGATGAAGATGCGCTCGCCGCTCAGCACCTGCGTTCCCGCGGCGCCCTGCACGCTGATGCGGTGCGGATCGATAAACTCCGCCTGTCCGTCGATCACCGTGACCTGTTCAAGCCCCGCCAGGTTTTGATAGTTTTTCTCCCGCAGCAGGCCGGTCACCTGCCGCTTGCGCGCCATCGCCTGGTTGAACGCCTGTTCGCCCGGCCCGTGAAGCTCGGCATCGTGCACCAGCGTTTTGGTCGGGATGCAGCCGATGTTGATGCAGGTGCCGCCATACATCTGCGCCGACGCCTCCACCATCGCCACGCGCCATCCCTGCCCGGCCAGAAAGGCTGCCAACGTTTTGCCGGCCTTGCCAAAACCGATGATAATCGCTTGATAATCGTACATTGTGTCGCCTCGTCTCGTGATGTTCATCGCCGGTCAATCAGCGTATTGCGGCCTCAACTAACCGCTCCAGCGGCCTCAGCGCCGCGATCTGTCGTTCGTCGGCCCCGGCGCTCCGCTTCAGACTTTCCGCCGGGTGGTAGCTGACCTGCGTTTTGCCCCGTTCGTCTTGCGCAATCAGCACCCTGAACGGCAGATCCAGCGCCAACGCCGGCCGCGCCAGCATCAGCGGCGTGCCCGCCAGCGGGTTGCCCAGCACCAGCACCGTGGTGGGCGGCATCGTCAGATTATGCTCACGCGCCGCTCTGGCGTGATCGAACTCGGCAAACAGCGTCACGCCCTTCTGCTCGGCCGTGCTGATAATGCGCTGACGCGTTTCCTGATAAGCGTAGGCGCTCTCTACCGTTCGGGTTTCTTGCCCCATCGTCCCCTCCGCCACTGCAGAACAGGCCAGCATCATCAGGCTGCCGGCCACGGCCCGGTTCATGACGCTCATGCGACCTTCCCCCGCCACTGTTTCTCGAGCACACTGCGCGCCGAATCCGCCATGATCATCACCGCGCCCGCCAGCATCAGCGTGTCCTTCAGCACCAGGCGCCCGGCGCCGGAGAGATAAGGGAAGCCGTGATGCGCATCGCCCAGCGCCGGCACCCAGGCCTCCGGGGTGGTGATCAAAAAGGTCAGCGTCACCAGCGGCGTGCAAAAGGAGAGCATGCCGCCCAACAGCCCCAGCCATTTGGAGAACGGGTTGGCCAGCACCAGCAGCGCGATCGCCACCTCCACCACGCCCAGGCCGTTGGAGAAGCCATAGGTATTGTTGGTCTGCTGCCAGGCGCGGGCGTCGAGGTTCAGTTCGCCTTCGTGCGTCAGGTGCGCCTGATAGTCCTGCGGCATGTCATAGAAAAACGACATCAGCGGGCTGTTGGCGACGAACGGCGTGATGCTGTCCGCTTCGTAAGGGATGAATTTGAGCAGGCCAATCCATAAGAAAACGATGGCGATGCTGAGGCGAATCAGCGTTAATCCCAGCTTGTCGCCCTTGCTCAGAAAGAATAGTATTTTCATTACCGGCTCCATGTCATTGATAACTCATGCATCGCAGCGGCGCCCTCCGCACCGCTGCACTATCGAACCGATCTTAGTGCTTCGTATTACGCCGGCCCATTGCCGAAACAATCAGCTTCTTAGCCAGGAGTCTCAAAATGGATCCGCTCAGCCAACTGTTGATGCTTAACGACATGCGCGGTTACGTGGCGCGCGATTGCCATTTCAGCGGCGAATGGCGCTCGCCGCATGCCGCCGGGGAGTGGAGCCAGATCCGCTGGCACATGGTGCTGGCGGGCAGCTGTCGGCTGGAGATCCCCGGCGGCTGCCCGGTACCGCTGGAGCAAGGCAGCCTGCTGTTCTTGCCGCACAACTCCGCCCACCGCCTGCTGCCGGAGGGGGCCGACAGCGCCACACACCTGCTGTGCGGCGTGCAAATCTTGCCGCACAGCGCATCGCCGCTGCTGGCGAGCCTGCCGGAATGTTTGCTGTTCAACAGCCGCCAACAGGGGCAGCTGGCGCTGCTGCAGGCGGCCGGCCAACTGCTGAGCGATGAGTTCAGCCAACAGGGCCAGGGGTACAACGCCATTGTCAGCCAGACCATGGCGCTGCTGTTCGCGCTGGCGATCCGCGCCTGGCTGGCCCAGCCGAATCAGAGCGGCAATCTGGTCGCCGCGTTGCTGCATCCGCAGTTGGGCAATGTGGTTGAACAGATGCTGCGCCGCCCGCAACACCCCTGGACGCTGGTGGAACTGAGCGAACGGGCCCATATGTCGCGCGCCAACTTCGCCCGCGTCTTTCGTCAAGTCACGCAGCAAACGCCGCTGCAGGCCCTCACCGCCATCCGCATGCAGCTGGCGGCCCGGCTGCTGGCGCGCCAGGCGTTGCCGCTGAGCCGTATCGCCGAACAGGCCGGCTACTCGTCGGAGGTGGCGCTGCATAAAGCCTTCACCCGCCACTTCGGCCTGACGCCGGGAAAATTCCGCCAGCAGGCCGCTGAGACACCGCCGGACATTTGCCCCATCTCGGCATAACCTCCCGCCCCGCCTTACTGTTTAGTAAACAACGCGGCCGTCGCCTGACGACTCTCACAAATGCGCAATCCCATGCGTGCGGCGCCCCGGTTGAGGCTTGCCTGCGGCCGGCTTCCCTTATAGATTGCAGGCTAACGGCAGGCAGCAAGGTATCGGCAAATGGCAAATATTCGTGATGTCGCGCGGTTGGCCGGCGTCTCCATCAGCAGCGTGTCGAACCTGCTGAACAACCGCAGCCACCAGATGAGCGCGCAGACCCGTGAACGCATCGAACAAGCGATGGCGACCCTGGGGTATCGGCCGGCCCGGGCGGCGGCGGTGCCCGCACCGCAGGCCAAGATCATCGGCCTGCTGCTGCCGTCGATCGTCAACCCGAGCTTTTCGGCGCTGGCGCATGCGATCGACGGTGCGGCGCGGGCTCACCGCTACCGCGTCTTGCTCGGCAACGCCTACCGCCAGGAACAGGAAGAGGCCGCGTTTATCGACGATATGTTCCTACATGGCGTGCGCGGCATCATCGTGGCGGCGAGCGACATTCGCCAGACTCATTTTGTCCGGGCCGCCGAGCGGGGCATGAAGATCGTCAGCTACGACAATCCGTTTCCCGAACGGGCAGCCATCGATACCCCGCTGTTCGACAGCGTATCGATGGACAATGTCGCCGCCGGGCGCCTGGCCGCGCAGCACCTGCTCGAACGCGGTTGCCGACACATCGTGTTCGCCACCGAAGCGACGCTCACCGTCGGGCGCAGCCACAAAATCGACGGTTTTCTGAGTGCGCTGGGGCACAGCCTTAGCGAACGCCAACGGGTGATCGAAGGCAAAGCCAACAGCGCCTACGGCGACACGGAAATGTTTGAATTGGGGCTGACGCTGGCGCCGCGCGTGCTCGCGCTGACGCCGCGCCCGGACGGTATCGTGGCGATTAACGATGCGCTGGGCATCGGGCTGATGGTGGGGGTGCGCGCCGCCGGCGTCCAGGTACCCGCAGACATCTCGGTGATCGGCATCGATAATATCGCGCTGGCCGGCCTGGCCGAACCGGGGCTGACGTCCGTCAGGCCGCCGCTGGCGGAGATGGCGCAGCTGATGGTCGAGCGCCTGATCGGCCGCATCAACAGTGATTCACAACCGCCCGGCGAGTTTCTCTTCCCGCCGACGGTCATCAGCCGGCGCTCGGTCAAAGCCGCCGGCTAACTGAAATAACAGCGTCTTCCCAGGCGATGCGCAGCGGCATCGTCCGGATCGGTGTCAGCCAAAAACAAAGGAAAAGGCCGTCGCGCTTAAGGGATGCCCGCGCCTCAATGAATCAGCGTCGTGCCGTTATTTAACGTTCAGCTCAGGGTTATGGGCCGGGCCTCTATTATTCCGATTAACCACATTGGAAATATCAAAATGAAAATAAGCAAGCCGCAGGATATTGAGCGCAGCGCTATCAGGAAATTGACGCTGCATATTGTCCCCCTCATGATTTTATTGTATTTCCTGGCCTTTCTCGATCGCAATAACATGGCCTACGCCGCCAAGGCGTTGGAGGATAACCTGGGCCTGACCGCCTCGGCCTTCGGCTTCGCCTCCGGGATTTTCTTTATCGGCTATTTTCTGTTTGAAATACCCAGCAATGCCGGCACCATTAAATTCGGCCCGCGCATCTGGTTCGCCAGAATATTAATTTCCTGGGGCATCTTCGCGACCCTGCTCGGTTTTGTACGCACGCCGCTGGAGCTGTATATCTGCCGTTTTATGCTGGGCGTGTGCGAAGCCGGATTCTTTCCCTCGGTGGTGTATTACTTCACGGTATTTTTCCCGGAAAAATACCGCACCAAAATTCTCGGCATGTTCATCATCGTCCAGCCGCTGTCCAACGCCGTCGGCTCGCCGATTTCCGGCTTTATTCTCAATATTCAGCATGACTGGTTCGGGTTCGCCCCCTGGCAGCTGCTGTTTATCCTCGAAGGGCTGCCGCCGATCGTCATCGGCCTGCTGATCCCGTTCCTGATCAAGAACTCGCCCAAGGACGTCGGCTATCTGAACGTGGAGGAAAAGGCCTGGCTGATGAGCAACGCCGGCCGCTCCAAATCCGGCTCTAAAATCACGCTGGGCGACTTCCTGAAAGGGATTAAAAACAAGAAATACCTGCTCTACGCGCTGCTCAACTTCGGCATGGTGTGCGGCATTTATGGCTTCGGCACCTGGCTGCCGTCGATCATTACCGCCCTTTCCGGCAGCGATATCTTCCGCGTTAGCCTGCTGGCGCTCATTCCCTACGGCCTGGCCGCGCTGCTGGTGTACCCGTGGAGCCTGTGGGCCAGCAAAACCAAAAAGCTTGGCGTGTTCGCCGGCCTCAGCATGGTGGTCGCCGCTATCGGCCTGATGGGGGCGGTGACATTTTTTAAATACGATCCGCTCGTCGCGCTGTCGTTCCTGTGCATCGCCGCCATCGGCATCTACACCGCCGTACCGCCGTTTTTATCCATGCCCGCCAACATTTCCACCGGCGCGGCCGCGGCCGCCGGGCTGGCGGTGGTCAGCTGCATCGGCAATATCGGCGGCTTCGTCGCGCCTTATGCGGTGGGCGTATTGAACGATCTGACCGGCAGCAGCGCACCAGGGCTGTTTTTCCTGGCCTCGTGCCTGCTGGCCACCGGGTTGATCTGCATTTTCTACTGCGCGAAACAGCGTGAAGGCGTCATCAATGCTTAACGAACAATAAGGAGTCAATCATGGGCGATCTTGCGGGCAAAAAGGTCTTTATCACCGGGGCGGAACAGGGCATCGGCCGCGCCACCGCAGAGCGGCTGATCAAGGCCGGTTGCGACATCTATTTTCACTATCACAGCGACGAAAGCGGCCCCAAAGCGCTGGTGGCGCTGGCCCATTCATTGGGGCAAAAGGCCGCTTACGGCTACGCCGATCTCATCGATACCGACGAAACGCTGCGCTGCGTCTCGGCCGGCGCCGAGTTTCTCGGCGGCATCGACATTCTGGTCAATAACGTCGGCGGCATCGTCGGGCGCAAATGGTTGGGCGAGATCGACCGCGCCTTTTGGCAAACCGTGATCGACGTGAACATGACCACCATGCTGAACGTGACCCAGAGCGCTCTGCCGTTCCTGAAGGCGGCAAACGGCGCCAGCATCGTCAACCTGGCCTCGCAGGCCGGCCGCGCCGGCGGGCACTCCGGCTCGCTGGTCTATTCCGCCACCAAGGGCGCGGTGCTCACCTGGACGCGCTCGCTGGCAGCGGAGCTGGGCGAATACGGCATCCGGGTGAATGCGGTGGCACCCGGCCTGATCCTCGGCACCCGCTTCCATAATCGCCACACCACCCAAGCATCGGCGGAGGAAACCGTTCGCGCTATTCCGCTGGGCCGCGCAGGCACGCCGGACGACGTGGCGCGCGCCATCGCCTTCCTGGCGGCGGAGTACGACGGCTTCATCTCCGGCGCCACCCTCGACATCAACGGCGGCATCTACCGCATGTAGTTCAACCGCGGGCGGCAAGGCTGCCGCCCCCTATTCAGGTATCGCCTTATGATTAAATCCGCCATCACCCACCCGCCGCTGCTCGCCGCGCTGGCGCAATGCGGGCATAAAACTCAGGTGCTGATCGCCGACGGCAACTACGCCTGCGTGACCCACGCGCCGAAAGACGCCACCGTGGTCTATCTGAACCTGGCGCCCGGCACGCTCGCCGCCCCGCCGATCCTGGAAAAGCTGCTGGCCTGCATCAACGTGGAAAGCGCCACGCTGATGGCCTGCCCGCCGGACTTCACCAACACCATCGAAGCCGAATACCGGCAACTGCTGCCGGCGCAGTGCCCGGTAGAACACCTGCCGCGTGAGGCGTTTTACGCCGCGGTCAAATCAGATCGGACGCTGCTGGTGATCGCCTCCGGCGAACAGCGCCGCTTCGCCAATCTGCTGCTGACGGTGGCGCCTGTGGTGTGACACGCGAGTTATTTTCCATCTGAAAACGCCCCCAACCGCACCACCGGGATGTCCGCCAGCCGGGTGGTGTAGGCCGGCGACAGCATTTCGCGCTTCATTTGCCACGGTTTGACGATCCCCTGCCCGGCGAACCACACGCGCCCGCGCCCCTCTTGATTCAGGCGGTCGAGGGTCGCCATCAGCTGCTCGCTGTTGCGGCGCGGCGGGCAGTCGTCGAACAGGTCGATCTGCGCCATGGCGGCGGCGCTGAAATCCCCCAGCACCACGCCGCCCTTCAGGTAACGCCGCCCCTCCTGCCAGATGCTCTCCAGCGCCCGCACCGCCATGGCGATGATGTCGCGGCTGTCGTTGCTCGGCGTTTGCAGCCGGGCGGTGCCCATATTGCTGTAATACCCTTCGCCCGCCGAATGCGGGCTGGTTTTGATAAACACCGACACGTTGCGGCAATAGCGCTTTTCCTGCCGCAGCTTTTCGGCGGCGCGTTCGGCGTAGCTGCAGATCGCCTCGCGCATGTGCGGGTAGTGCGTCAGCCGCTGGCCGAACGAGCGGGAGCAGATGATCTGCTCTTTGGCGGCCGCCTCATCTTCCCACTGCAGGCACGATTCGCCGCGCAGCTCGCGTATCGTGCGCTCCAGCACCACGCTGAAGGTTTTACGCGCCAGCCGGGTATCGCAGTCCGCCAGCTGCAGCGCGGTGTGAATGCCCATCGCCTGCAGCTGGCGAGTCAGGCGGCGCCCCACGCCCCACACCTCTTCCACCGGGATCAACGCCAGCAGCCTGCGCTGGCGCGCCGGATCGGATAAATCCACCACGCCGCCGGTGCCGCGCCATTTCTTGGCGGCGAAGTTGGCCAGTTTGGCCAGCGTTTTGCTCGGCGCAATGCCGACCCCGACCGTCAAATGCAGCTCGCGCCGGATGCGATCGCGCACCCGTTGGCCGAACGGCTCCAGCGCTTCGCAGTGCGCCACGCCGTCCAGACGCAGAAAGGCTTCGTCCAGCGAGTAGATCTCCACCGCCGGCGCCATCTCTTCCAGCGTGTCCATCACCCGGCGGGACATGTCGGCGTACAGCGCGTAGTTGGAGGAGAACACCGCAACGTTGCGGCGGCGCATCTCCTCTTTGATTTTGAAATAAGGCGCGCCCATCGGCACGCCCAGCGCCTTCGCCTCGGTGCTGCGGGCGATCACACAGCCGTCGTTGTTGGACAGCACGATCACCGGCCGCCCGCGCAGATCGGGCCGAAAGATGGTCTCGCAGGAGGCATAGAAGCTGTTGACGTCTACCAGGGCGAACATGGTTGCCGACCTTTCATCATCAGTGGGTTGTTATTCATAATGACACCAAATCACTGTTCATACATACAGTATTTGTATTTTTCTGGCGACGATCAAGTAGAAACCGCCACATCGCTGCTATCCGTTTGATGCGCTTTGGCTTTTAACTCAGCCTCCGTTTACCTGGAGCCGAGTTTTTCATTAACGGCGAACTTCACGCAGATCGAAACGAATCGGAATGGTCACGCTGAATTCCGCCTGCCCCGCTGCGATCTCGTTGCCGGGCGCGGGCAGTGGAGAAGCGCGCTGCGGTAACTGAAGCGCCTCCCGATCCAGCGAAGCAACCCCACTCGATCGCAATAGCTTCACGCCCAGCACGTTCCCCTGCCGATCCAACGTCACGGCAACCTGAACAACCCCCTGGCGCTGCTGGCGTACCGCCAGGGCCGGGTAGCGTTTGAAACGGCTCAAATGCGCCAACAGCAGGCCGCTCCAGACCGAGGCATCCTGGCTCGGCTGCGACGCCACGCTGGTTTGCGGCGCGGCAACACGCTTTCCGTCCAGAGACGGCGGCGCGCTGGTGCTTGATGCTCTTGAGCTTGCAGAGGCTATTTTTTCCTGTTCCTCCTGCCTTGGGCGCGGCGGTTCCGTTTTCGGTTTGATGGGGTCGTTCCGTTGCCCTTTAGCCTTGCTCTGCCGCTCCGTCGCACGCGGTGCATGAATCAGCGGAGGCATCGCCGCCTCCGGTTCCCGATTGGCCTGCCGTTGCGCCACCGCCTGCACCTGACGCACGCCGGTCGGCATCGGCTCCGCGTTGGGGGTCGATTCAGCCTGCTCGGCAAACATCATCAACACCATCGGTTGCGCCGCGGGCAGCAGCGGTGGCATCAGGTGATAACCGAGCCCAAGCCACAACGCACCATGCAGACCCAACGCCAACACATTGGCGGTAACCCAGCGCCATCGCCCGCCTGTCGGTGGTAAAGAGAAATCGCCAGATAATACGTTGTGATTGAACATAGGAAACGGTACTCAGGTTAAGCGTAAAACCGACCAACGTACGCAGCGGTCAACGGCAGTCGGGGTATGTCAGAAAGGTCGTTTAGGCACGCGGCACCGGGCAGGGAACGAGAAAGAACAGGTCAATCGAAAAGGAAACACCCTAATGGCAGAGTAAAAAACTTTAGGATACGGTAATGAAGTATTTTGACAGCATATTTACCCTAACCGGCAGCGCGCCGGGCAGTGCCGCAATGACGCGCTCGGGATCAGCCAGCGGGAACGCGCCGGAGAGCCGCAGGCCGGCGACCTCCGGCCGGCAGCGAATAATGCCCTGGCGATAACGCCCCAGCTCCATCAGGAAGTCGTCCAGCCGCATGTTGTCGGCCAGCAACATGCCTTGCCGCCAACCGGGCTCTTGCGTCACGCGATACGGTTCGCCAATGCCTTGCCGGCTTAATCTGCCGCCCTGACCGGCGTTGAGCACCGCGTTCCGATGCGCCGGTGAAAGGATCGTGACCCGACCAAGATAAACGGCGATCTCACTGTAGGTTTCCCACAGGCGAACGCTGAAGCGTGCAGCCTGCGCCATGATCTCACCCTGCGGTAGCCTCACCGTCAACGCGCCGCTTTCCGGCGGCAGATTCACCATCATTTCGCCTTCCAGCAATGCGGCCTGCTGACGGCTGACGTTGACCGCCGTTTGCGTGTTCAGCATCAACTGCGCGCCATCCGCCAACGCGACGGTTTGCTGCTCCCCCACCGCCGTGCGGTAATCCGCCAGCCAGGGGCGCCAGGGCAGCGCGCCAGAACCGATGCCAACCGTCCCCACCACGCCGATGGCCGCCAGGCTTCTCAGCAACCGGCGGCGCTGTGGGTTTGGCAACTGCGACAGACTACGCTGCGCCGCCGCCCCGTTAAGCAGAGAAAAACGGGATGAAAACGCGGCGATATGTCGCCAGGCGCGTTCATTTTCCGGTTTCGCCTGATACCAACGCCGCCAGCTTTCCCTATCCGCGTCGCTTGCCTCTTCCGACATCAGCTGCGTTAACCAGGCGGCGGCCTCACGCGCGCTCTGCCGATCGATATCCGATTCCATCATGGGTTCCGCACCTGCCGTTACGCCGCCAATGCAAAGAAACAGTGCAAATTGGCGCGCTGCAGATATTGTTTCACCGAGCTGCTCGACACCCGCAAACGTTCAGCGATGTCGCAATAACGCATGCCCTGCAGGTGCGCCAACAGGAAAGCCTCGCGGACGTGCGCCGGCAATCCGTCCAACGCCTGATCCAACTGTTCGAGCATTTCGAGGGTTTGTTGACGAACTTCCGGCGAGGGCACCTCGATCGCCGGCAGCTCGCTCAAGGCCTGCAGATAGCTCTCTTCGATTGTTTTACGCCGGTAATAATTCGCCACCAGCCGGCGCGCCACGGTCGCCAGGAAGGGGCGTGGTTGCCGAATGGCGAGCAACTGCGGGCTCAGTAAAATACTGATGAACGTATCCTGCGCCAGGTCTTCGGCGTGATGCGCGCACCCGACCTTCTGTCTCAGCCAATGGCATAGCCAACTGTGGTGCTCAAGGTAAAGCTGTTGAGCAAACCCGTTGGCTGCCGCGGCCTCTTTCCTTGCCATTCGGTGACACCAATTGATAATGAGATTGAAAATGATAATTATTATTATTTTAAAATTGTAACTTCTGTGTCAAGCGATTGCTGATGATTTATAAACGGCGAAAAAGTAGGGAAATACGGGAGAGAAAACGTGAAAAGGGGCCGAAATGGCCCCTGTCAGCAGGATATTCAGAAACGTTGACTGACGCTAAACTTGATGTTGCGCCCTACGCCGGACACCGATTCGCCCAGGTAAGGGTAATAATCGCGGTTGAACAGGTTGTCCACCGCGACGCGAGCTTCGAAGCCCTGCAAACCGCTGGGCTGCCACGAGGCGAACAGGCCGTGCAATGCATAACCCGACGTTTTCGGCAGCGCCCAGACAACGGCCATCGGATCGCCGTCGGCCGGTGAACGATCCTGTTTACGCACAAAATCGCCGGTCCAGCCGAAGGCCATGTCCCACTGCGGTACTTTCATGCCCAGCATCGCGTGTGCCGTAACGGGTGGAATTTCGGCAATCCAGGTTTCGTTGCCCCACGGATCGCGCGGTGAAGCGTCGCGTTTGCCGCGAATCGAGGAGAACGACAGGCTGCCGAACAGGCTTTCGCTGTCATAAAACGATTCGAGCTCCACGCCCTCAATGGTATAGCCCGGCAAGTTGCGATAGTTCGACAACGGTTGCCCACATTGGCCCCCGTGCCGTGCGGCGTCGCACACTACGCCGCGACGATAGAAAATCTCGTCCTTGCCGCGATTGCGGAACAGCGTAGTGCGGATCTGCAGACTGTCTCGCGCCATCAACACATCGTTGAAGTCCAGCACCGCGCCGAGACGAACGCCCGTCATGCGTTCCACCTGCAGGCCGCGGCTGGTGCCGGGCACGCTGGAAGCGGCGTATTGCACTTCGTACTGTTCGTCGATCACCGGGGCGCGCCAGGTGCGGCTAACGTCGGCAAACAGGGACAGATTCGACGTCGCTTTCCACATCACGCCCAAATGCGGCGACCAGCCGGTATAGGTCACGCTGCTGTAATCATGGCCCACGAGCGGATCGCTGTCGTTATAGCGCGGCGCCCGGTTCGGTTGCCCGGTATTGGTCACATGATCGTAACGCACGCCCGGCGTCACGGTCAGGCTGCCGAAACTGACCGCATCCTGCAGATAAACGCTGCGGGTTTCCTGTTCGCCCGCCGGCATGTAATACGGCTGGAAATAGCCGTAGTTGTAACTGGCGTTTTTCACCTGCGAGGGGTAATACATCAGGGTATCGCGCTGATGTTTATGCCAACGCGCGCCGAGCAACAGCTTGTGCTCCAGCGGCCCGCTGGCGAAACGGCTTTCATTGCTGACGTCAAACTGCCGATCGGTATAGTTCACCCAGCTTTCATTGCCCAGCGTACCGAGATAGCTGAACTTTGACGCGGAATCCGGCCGCTTGTCATGCTGCTCTGTCTTCGAATAGGCGTAAGACAGCGTCAGATTCAGCAACGGCTGCGCTTCCGGCGCCAGATTCCATTTCACCGAGTAATTGGTGTCCGTCTGGTCGCGATACACCAGAATGCGGCGCCACGCTTCTTCCCGGCCATATTTATCGATATCCGCCTGGCTGGGCGCGGCGATATCGTCCCGCTTGGCGGCGAAAGGCTGCCAGCCATCGGAATCGGAGCGCATCGCCGACAGCGTCAGCGTTTGCGCCTCGCTCAGATAAATATTGGTTTTTAACAGGTAGGAAGCCTGATCGTTGGCGGAATAGGCAAAGCGCGTGCCGCCCGGCCGCTTCAGGTTGCCGCCGTCACGCTTGCTCATGTAGATCAAACCGTCGGCGGATCCTTCCGGCGTACGGCCGTACAACGCACCGCTGTAAATGCTCTGGCGATCGTTGGTGTGGTAGCTGTACTTCAGCAAGCCGCCAAAATCTTCGCCCGGCAGCAGCATATCCCCAGCATCTTTGGTCTCCAGCGTAATGGTTCCGCCAAAGCCGCCATTGCCGTTCAACAGATTGTGCGGCCCCTTATCGACCTCAACCTTTTTCAGCAGTTCGGGTTCGATGAATACCGAACCCTGCCGATATTTCTCAAATCCCTTCGGCGCCCCGTCCAGCACCACCTTCACATCTTCCATGTCGCCCATGCCCCAAATATTCAGGCTTTGGCCGCCCGGGCGCGGCGATCCCGCCATCCCTACGCCGGGCAAGCGATCAAGCAAACTGGCGATATTGTCTGCCTGCACGCGTTCGATGTCTTCTTTATCCAGCACCGAACGGCCGGCGGCGACGCTGTCGGACAAACCGCCGACCACCGACAGTTCCGGTATCGTCAACGGCTGAACCGGCCCGGCGTCGACCAACCGATATCCCTGTGCAGTTTGCTGAGCGCGCAATCCGCTGCCCGCCAACAGCGTATTGAACGCGTCGGTGAGGCGATAATGTCCCTGCAGGCCCGCGGTGCTTTTTCCACGCGTCTGTTCGGGCGTGAAAATCACTATCACGCCGGCCTTAGCGGCCGCCGTCTGCAAGGCGGGCGCCAGATCACCGGCGGGAATAGCGAAGGAAAGGATAGCGGGCTGTTCGGCCGCCGAGGGTGGTGCCGACGCACCGGGCGCCGCCATCGCGGAGGTGAGCATGCCCGATAATGCGCATCCTATCCCGATAGCGACACGTTTCCCGGTCATGCGTTTGGCTGATGTGAACGTACGCCCTGCGCCGTTCTTGTTTTTTATGGCCATGAAGGATTCCCCTGAGTGTATTGAACTGAAAACTCAGTAGAGAGGTCACGCCAACGAAAAGATCGGGCAGAAAAAAATGAAAAAAAGGGCCGAAGTCACCGCGCCGCGTAGACGATAAAGGTCACCACGCCGAAGATCTCCAGTTGCGCTTCGTCGTCGAACACGATCGGCGCGTAGGCAGGATTCATCGGCAACAGCCGCACGTCGGGGTGGCGCTGCAGCTTTTTGACGGTGAATTCGCCGTCCACCGCGGCGATCACGATATTGCCGTGCTCCGGCGTCAGGGCGCTGTCGACGATCAGCAGATCGCCATCCTGGATATTGCCGTCGATCATCGACTCGCCGCTGGCGCGCACGAAGTAGGTGGCGTTGGGGTGCCGCACCAGCAGCTTGCCGATGTCCAGCCTGCTCTCGACATAGTCCTGCGCCGGGGAAGGAAAGCCGCAGGCCACGCGATCGGCAAACAGCGGTAACGTCAGGGGTTCACCTGGTGAAAAAGCATACAACCTTGAATTGCTCAGCATAATCATAACCAAACTGTATATTTATACAGTAAAGCATAAACAAAATGCGAACGCGTGCAACCCCCTATCCCCCTGCGGATCGCGCTTTCCCGCGTAATATAATAATTTTCTGAGTGATTTTTCCTGCAGCTTTTGGCATTCTTCGCGTGTGTTTACACACATGATACCCACCAAAACTGTGGATAATGCGGCACTCAGACCGTTGGCGTATCGATGGGCAGGATGAGTGAGGGATTGTCATTGCGAACGGCGCCGACGGCGGGCGATACCGGTTGCCAGACGAAATCCTCTGCCTGCAGGCTGTACACGTCAGCCTGCATTTGACCAGAGGGCGGGACTAAGCGGGTGTCGAGCCAGTCGCGCGCGGCCGTCGGTCTCTGCTGCGTACAGCGCCGCAAAGAACAGCGGCAGGCCTTGCCTCACGGGAGGAACGGCGGACGGCCTTACAAAATGACGCCAATAAAATTGCGACTGGCAATGGCATCAATGGGACGGCCAGAGACGAAAGTCAGTACGTTATGCCAGGAGCTTGGGATAACCCGACAAACGCTGTACCGCCACATTTCCCTGATGGTCCACTGCGAGCTGACGGTATAAAGCTGCTCAACCGAGGATAATTTTAGCGAACGGAAAAATCTGGAGTTCCGGCGTAGAACCCCGAATAAGGAATAATCCTTAATTCATTTCAGGATTATTAATTCCATCTAAAACCTCTCGGCAATATTCTTTTTTATAGGCTTCATCATTACTTAATGACTTAACCAAAAAATCAGCATTTTTCCAACCATTATCCCAATGCATATCGAATCCTGACTGTTCATACTTTAATGTTCTAGTTAATGAGTCTTTTATTTGTTTTTTATATTTATCAATTTTCTCATTGGTTGCCCCACAAACATCATGTGCAACACGAGCATTTGAGCCAGAAAAACCTATTGCTGAAATTGCCATCGCTTCGTTTGATTTGTCGAAATCATTCGCATATGCCACAGCATTAGATAAAGCGAATATGACAAGAGTAGGTATGGTTTTTTTGTATGAAATCATCTTTTACCTCTAACTCATTGATTGTTCATGGGGTCAGTTTAGATATCGAAAATTATTGTACATTAAGGCTGCTTTTTAATCAGTCTCAACTTCTTTATAGAAGGCCTGAATGCGACAAACTTGGGAAGTACTGTAGCCTGTCGCGTCTGCTGTTTCTCGGATGCTCAGTTTCTTAATCTGTCGGTAGTGCCTGATCCATCCTGCACGCTCCATCTCGCCGCTGGCGCGCACGAAGTAGGTGGCGTTGGGGGCCGCACCAGCAGCTTGCCGATATCCAGCCTGCTCTCGACATAGTCTTGCGCCGGGGAAGGAAAACCGCAGGCCACGCGATCGGCAAACAGCGGTAACGTCAGGGGTTCGCCTGGTGAAAAAGCATACAACCTTGAATTGCTCAGCATAATCATAACTAAACTGTATATTTATACAGTAAAGAATAAACAAAACGCGAATGCGTGCAACCCCCAATCCCCCTGCAGATCGCGCTTTCCCGCGTAATATAATAATTTTCTGAACGATTTTTTTTTACGCCTGCTAAGCGTTTCACCGCCCCTTGCACACACGTTATCCACCAAAACTGTGGATAACCTGGTGGGGTCGCCGGCAGGGTGTCATTCCCTACACGAGCGGGATCAGGATCCTGTATAATCCCCACACCTGCTAATAAGAATTCACTCCCGTCGGCGCCTCGTCACCGACGGTCACGAGAACGTTATGAACAAGCACCTGCTCCTCGCAGAAACCGACGATATCAAACAGGAATGCCTGTCGCGCCACGCGGTCTGGCAGCGCAACAATCTGGCTCAGGCGCAGCAGGATTGGCTGGCGGAAGAAGTGCCGGTCGCTCTGGTGTACAACGGCATTTCCCACGTGGTGATGATGGCGACGCCGAAAGATCTGGCGGCCTTCGCCATCGGTTTTTCACTGTCCGAAGGCATCATCGCCTCCCCCGACGATATCTACGACATCCGCCAGCAACCGGCCTGCAACGGCATTGAAGTGCATGTGGAACTCTCGAGCCGCCGCTTTATGCAGCTGAAAGAGAAGCGCCGCAGCCTGGCCGGCCGCACCGGCTGCGGCGTCTGCGGGGTGGAGCAGCTGCAGGAGGTCGCCCAACCCATCGCGCCGCTGCCCTTCACGCAACGCTTCGATTTGGCCCTGCTCGACCGGGCGTTGGCGCAGCTGCAGGAGGTGCAAACGGTGGGGAAATTGACCGGCTGCACCCACGCGGCGGCCTGGATCCAGCCGGACGGCGCGCTCAGCGGCGGGTGTGAAGACGTTGGGCGCCACGTGGCGCTCGACAAACTGCTGGGTTACCGCAGCCAACAGGCTTGGTCACAAGGGGCAGCGCTGGTGTCGAGCCGCGCCAGCTATGAAATGGTGCAAAAATCCGCCATGTGCGGCGTCGAAATCCTGTTCGCCGTTTCCGCCGCCACCCGCCTGGCGGTGGAAGTAGCCGAACGCAGCAACCTGACGCTGGTGGGCTTCAGCAAGCCGGGGCGCGCCACCGTCTATACGCACCCGCAGCGGCTCTGGCCATCGACGACGGCGGCCTAACGCCGCCGGATAAGAATCGACTATTCTCAATAGCAGGACACCAGGAAGCCCCCACGTCATGATCATTCGCCCGAATCAGAACTGGTTTTTTCGCCTGTTCGCCTGGCACGGTTCCGTGCTGTCAAAGATCACCTTTCGCCTGTCGCTGAACGTGCTGATGTCGATAGTGGCGGTGATCAGCTATCAATGGTACGAACAGCTCGGCGTGCATTTAACCATCGCGCCGTTCAGCCTGCTGGGTATCGCCATCGCCATTTTTCTCGGCTTTCGCAATAACGCCGGCTACAGCCGCTTTGTCGAAGCGCGCAACCTGTGGGGCTCGCTGCTGATTACCGAGCGCTCCCTGCTGCGCCAGATCAAAAGCCTGCTGCCGGACGAACCGGCGGTGCATCAGAAGGTCGCCAAGCTGCTGATCGCCTTCAGCTGGAGCCTGAAGCATCAGCTGCGCGCCACCGACCCGACCGCCGATCTGTACCACAACCTCACCAGTAAAGAGCTGGCGGAGGTGATCGCCAGCCCGATGCCGACCAACCGCATCCTGCTGATGTTGGGCCAGGAGATCGGCAAGCTGCGCCGCCAGGGGCAGCTGAGCGACATCACCTTCGAGCTGCTCGACAACAAGCTGAGCGAACTGTCCCATGCCCTCGGCGGCTGCGAACGGCTCGCCAGCACGCCGGTGCCGTTCGCCTATACCCTGATCCTGCAGCGCACCGTTTACCTGTTCTGCAGCCTGCTGCCTTTTGCCCTGGTGACCGACCTGCATTACATGACACCGTTTGTTTCGGTGTTCATTTCCTATACCTTCTTATCCTGGGACTCACTGGCCGAAGAGCTGGAAGATCCATTCGGCGTGTCGGCCAACCATCTGCCGTTAAACGCCATGTGCAACACCATCGAGCGCAACCTGCTGGAAATGAACGACTAAAGCCCGCTGCCGCCGCCGATGAAACCCGACGAGCACTTTAATTTGATCTGATCGATTTCACCCGAACACACTGGAGCCGAATGCAATGAATGCAAATAACCACCCGCCGCAAGCCGTATTCACGCCGGTGACACGCCATGCCATCTTCATCGTCGCCACCCTGTCGCCCGTTCCCGCCCATCTGGCGGCGGTGCGCGCCTGGTGCGGCGATATCGCCGCCGTGGTGCGATCGGTCGGCAAACGCGCGCCGGCGGGCAACCTCACCTGCGTCTGCGGCTTCGGCTCCGAAGCCTGGGATACGCTGTTTGGCGCGCCGCGCCCTCGCCAGCTGCATCCGTTCAGCCCAATCGGCAGCGGGGAACGCGTCGCCGTCGCCACGCCCGGCGATATCCTGCTGCATATCCGCGCTGATGAAATGGATCTGTGTTTTGAACTGGCCTCTCAGTTGACCGCCAAGCTCGGCGACGCCGTGACGGTGGTCGAAGAGGTGCACGGCTTCCGTTACTTCGATCAGCGCGCCATGATCGGCTTCGTCGACGGCACGGAGAACCCGGAGGGGCACGAAGCCTTCGACTATACGGTGATCGGCGACGAAGACACGGCGTTCAGCGGCGGCAGCTATGTGCTGGTGCAAAAATACCTGCACGATATGCAGGGCTGGAATTCGCTCAGCGTGGAAACGCAGGAGAAGATCATCGGCCGCCATAAGCAGTCCAACATCGAGCTGGATGAAGCGGTCAAACCGTCGTCATCGCACAGTTCGCTGACCACCATCACCGACGAGCAAGGCAACGAGGTGAAAATTCTGCGCGACAACATGCCGTTCGGCCGCCCCGGCCTGCGCGAATTCGGCACCTACTTTATCGGCTATGCGCGCTCCCCGCAGCCGATCGAGCAGATGCTGGAAAACATGTTCATCGGCCGCCCGGCCGGCAACTACGATCGGCTGCTCGATTTCAGCCACGCGGTGAGCGGCACCCTGTTCTTCGTGCCTTCCGCCCCGCTGCTGGAAGCGCTGGCCGACCGCAGCGGCGCTGAACTGCATTAACCCTCCCTTCTGCGGCAAAGCCTCCCCCCGCGACTTATACTGAATTAACGTTGCGTATTGAGGGGAGGCACCATGCTGCTCACATTCAAACGTTCGCAAAGGCTCTCCATCGGCACCGAAATAGAGCTGCAGCTGGTCGATGACGAGCACTACGATCTTACGGATCGGGCCGATCGGGTGGTCAGCGCAGTCGGCGACCGCCGGCGCGTCAAACATGAGCTCACCAAATCGATGGTGGAGCTGAACAGCTCGGTGCACCGCGATCTCGGTGAGCTGCACGCCGAACTGCGCGCCCTGACCCATACCGTCCGGCGCAGCGCGCAGCGCCTGGGCTGTGACGTCTGCGGTGGTGGCCGCCACCTGAGCAACGACTGGCGCAAGCAAGTCATCAGCGACAGCGCGCGCTACAGGCAGTTAGCCAGCCGCTTTGGCTATCTTTCCAAGCTGGCCTGCGTGTTCGGCCAACATATCCACCTCGGCGTCAACGACGGGGACGAGGCAATGTACCTGTGCCATGCGCTGACGCCCTATTTTCCGCAGCTGATCGCGCTCAGCGCTTCGTCGCCGCTGTATCAGGGCGTCGACACGCACTTTGCCAGCTCCCGTTTCAGCGCCCAGAATTCCTTCCCCAACTACGGGTGCCTGGAACACATCTACAGCTGGCGCGAATTCAACGCCTACTACGAACGGCTGAACGCCGCCGGCGTGATTGAAAGCGTCAAGGATATTTACTGGGATGCGCGGCCGAAACCGGAGCTGGGTACGGTGGAGATCCGCATCTGCGATACGCCGCTGCACCTCGCTCACGCCGTGCTGCTGGTCGGTTACTGCAGTCTGCTGGCTGATTTTCTGTTGCGGCGCCGGACGCCGATCGTGCCGGAATACGATGCCTTCACCCATTACAACAAGATCAACGCCTATCGCAGCGGTTTCGCCGCCGAATACGTCGATCCCGCGACGCTGCGCCGCAGCAGCCTGACCGCCCACATCCTGCACACGCTCGAAGCGCTGAGCGGTTGCGCCGAACGGCAGGAGGATCGGGCCGTGCTGCAGGCGGTCGAGCGCCATGTCCGCCAGGGCATCAGCGATTCGGAGCGTATTCGCCAGATGTTGCACAACGGCCTGCCGCAGGCTCAGGTGATCAAGCGCCTGTGCGACGAGCTGTTGCAACCGGCAAGTTAAGTTTCAGCTATCGATTCCATACGCTAAAGCCACTGTTCATTATGTGCTCTTTCGCTACAATCGTGAGCACAGACATTCACCGTATCGAGGACACCATGTACAACTTCTCCCGCTATCAGGCAAAAGAACTGGCGCTGGCTTACATGAGCGGCAAAAAACACGATCTGTCGCCGCAGGAATTTTTGCAGCAGCTGAAAAGCAGCGAACGTTCGTTTGAGCACCTGTTGAAACACGGCAGCGAAATGCCGCGTGACGTGCTGGTTAAAAGTTTCTGAACGGCCGGTTGCCGGCCATTTTCCCTCTACGCCGCCGGTGGCGAGCCTGACAGGCCCGCGCATTCCCGGCCATTAATCCCCCACTGCTCGCCCAGCCTCGTTTCGCCCCCACAGGCGAAAACCTGATAAATTCGCATCCACAGGCGAATTATTGACATATTCGTATCCAGGTGCGAATTTATAGTTATCCCTCTGCAAACAACGGAACACGCCATGCCGACGCCAATCAGCGTTATCAGCGGCGATCTGGTCGATTCTCGCCGGTCAGACACCGTCAACTACCTCAATGGGCTGCATAGCCTGCTCGATCGGCTGCGGCGCGACGGGCGGCTGCATCAGGTGGAAATCTTTCGCGGCGATGCCTTCCAGGCGCAGGCCGCTCCGGAGGACGGGCTGCTGCTGGCGGTGTACATTCGCCTTGCGCTGCGGGCGATGGGTGCCGCGCACTGGGATGCGCGCATCGCCATCGGGCTGGGCAGCCAACGGCCCGACGCCGCCGGTTACGGCAGTGCCTTTATCAACTCCGGCAGCGCGCTGGACGCCATGGCAAAAAATTGCCGGCTGGCTCTGAAAACCGACAACGATCGGACAAACGCCATTGTCAGCGATCTGCTACCGATGTTAGATCATGTGATTGGTCGCCTGTCACAGGCCGAAGCGCGCATCGTTCAGGCGAGAATGTTCGCCGACAGCGGCGCCGCCGTGGCGGACCAACTGCAGAAAGCCGCCTCCACGGTTTCCGCCGCGCTAAAACGCGCGGCCTACGAGGAAATCATGCGGTTTATTCACGCCATTAACAGGATCGTCTGACTATGGATCTGACCTATGCACCTTTGCTGGCCTGGCTGTTGCTCGTCCATCTGCTGGCGGATTTTCCGCTGCAGCCGCTGAGTTGGGTGGAAGATAAAATCCAGCATCGCGCACGTTCACGTTTTCTGGTGTTGCACGCGTTGCTGCACGGGGTGCTGGCCGCCTGGGTGGTGGCCGGTTTCGGCCTGCTGCACGGCGGGCTTTCTTCATTTCAGGTGCTGGCCAGCCTGCTGGTCATCGCCGTCAGCCACTACCTGATCGATTTGCTGAAAGTCACCGCGACGAACCGCCTGAGCCCGGCCCGCAGTTTCCTGCTCGATCAGGGATTGCATCTGGCAGTGATCGCCTTGCTGTGGCTGGGGCTGACGCCGAATGCCGGTGAACTGCTCGCCGCGCTGGGGCGGCAACTGGGGCGTTGGCAAACCGGCCTGGTGCTGGTGGCCTACAGCCTGATTTATCTGCCGATGAGCCTGCTGATCGGGCAACTGCTGGCGCACTGGACGCCGCAAATGCCGCCTTCGGCCAAGGCCGACAACGACTCGCTGCTGCGCGCGGGCAAACAGATTGGCTATCTGGAGAGAACGCTGATCCTGACCTTTGTGCTGCTGGGGCAAATCCCGGCGATCGGCTTTTTGCTGGCGGCCAAATCTATCTTCCGTTTCGGCGATCTGCGCCAGAGCGACGATAAGATGCGCACCGAGTATGTGTTGCTCGGCACGCTGTTTTCCTTCACGCTGACCATCATGCTCGGCCTGCTGGTCAACAAACTGCTGTAACGGTGCGGGGGCGAAGAATTTCGCCCCCGAAGTGAATGCCGAGGCGGTTAGAGCCACTCGCCGAAGCGGCGGATGTAGAAACGCTTCATCAACTGCGCGACCACGCAGTAGCTGACCAACGTAGCGGCCAACCACGGGAAGTATTCCCACGGCAGCGGCTGCAGGCCAACCAGGGCGCCGAGCGGCGAGAACGGAATGTAGATGCCGAGCGCCATCACCAACCCGGTGGTCAGCAATACCGGCAGCGCCGCGGTGCTCTGAATGAACGGGATCTTCTGGGTGCGCAGCATATGCACCACCAGCGTTTGCGACAGCAACCCCTCAATAAACCAGCCGGACTGGAACAGCGCCTGGTGTTCCACGCTGTTGGCGGCGAACACGTACCACATCAGCGCATACGTCGTGATATCGAAGATTGACGAGGTCGGCCCAATCCACAGCATAAAGCGCCCGATGTTTTTGGAGTCCCACTTGCGCGGCTTGCGCAGGAACTCTTTGTCCATCTTGTCCCACGGCAGCGACAGCTGGGAAATATCGTACATCAGGTTTTGAATCAACAGGTGGATCGCCAGCATCGGCAGGAACGGGATGAAGGCGCTGGCCACCAGCACCGAGAACACGTTGCCGAAGTTGGAGCTGGCGGTCATGTTCAGGTACTTGATGATATTGCCAAAGGTCTCACGCCCTTTGATCACCCCTTCTTCCAGCACCATCAGGTTCTTTTCCAACAGGATGATGTCCGCCGACTCCTTTGCGATGTCGGTGCCGGTGTCGACCGAAATGCCGACGTCGGCATCGCGCAGCGCCGGCGCATCGTTGATGCCGTCGCCGAGGAAGCCGACGGTATGGCCGTTGGCCTGCAGCATTTTCAGCACCCGCGATTTTTGCAGCGGCGTCAGTTTGGTGAAGACCGTGCGCTGTTCCACTTCGCGCGCCAACTCTTCATCATCCATCTGTTCAATCTGCAGCCCGGAGAGCGGTTCACCCGGCTCCAGCCCGACGTCGCGGCAAATCTTGCAGGTGATCACCGGGTTGTCGCCGGTCAGCACCTTCACCGTCACGCCGTTTTCCTGCAGCGCGGCGATCGCCTGCTGCGCGCTCTCCTTCGGCGGATCGAGGAAGGTCAGCAGCCCTTGCACCACCATGTCGCGCTCGTCGGCCACGCTCAGCGGGTCGGCCGGGCGTTGCGCGTCCAGCTCACGCGTCGCCAGCACCAGCACGCGGAAACCGTCTTCGTTATACTCGCGGGCCAGCGCCTGCAGCGCCGCACGGCGCGCGTCGTCCAGTTCCAGCGTCTTGTCGCCTTCACGCACGTGAGTGGCGATCTCCAGCATCTCCTCTACCGCGCCCTTACAGATCAACTGCTCCTTGCCATTTTCGTCCGCCACCACGATCGACAGACGGCGGCGCACGAAGTCGAACGGCAGCTCATCCACTTTGCTGAAACGGCCCAGGGCTTCGATCCCCGGTTTGCCGCGCCCGAAGCGGATCACCGCCTGGTCCATCAGGTTCTTCATGCCGCTCTGATGGAAGCTGTTCAGCCAGGCCAGGTGCAGCACCTCGTTATCCCTGGCGCCAGTGACGTCGATGTGGTGCTCGAGAATGATGCGATCCTGGGTCAGGGTGCCGGTCTTGTCGGTGCAGAGCACGTCCATGGCGCCGAAGTTCTGAATGGCGTTCAGGCGCTTCACCACCACCTTGCGGCGCGACATGGCGATCGCCCCTTTCGCCAGGTTGGAGCTGACGATCATCGGCAGCATTTCCGGCGTCAGGCCGACCGCCACCGCCAATGCGAACAGCGCCGCCTCGCTCCAGTCGCCTTTGGTGAAGCCGTTGATCAGCAACACCACCGGCACCATCACCAGCATGAAGCGAATCAGCAGCCAGCTGACGCTGTTCACCCCGCGATCGAACGCGGTTTGCGCCCGCGAACCGACGATCGACTTGGCCAGCGAGCCGAAGTAAGTGCGCCCGCCGGTCGCCACCACCACCGCCGTGGCGGTGCCGCTGGCGACGTTGGTGCCCATCAGGCAGATATTGGACAGCTCAAGCAGCGCGTTCTCGCTGGATACCTCTCCGTCGCTCGACTTCTGCGCCACGTTGCCCATCGCATCGTATTTCTCGATGGGGATCGCTTCGCCGGTCAAAATCGCCTGACTGATGAACAGATCGCGCGAGGCGATAAGACGCACGTCGGCCGGCACCATGTCACCGGCGGAGAGCTGAATGATGTCCCCCGGCACCAGTTCGCGGATCGGCACTTCCAGCGTCAGCGGATGCGCGCTGTAGCTGCTGCGGCGCAGCACCGTGGCGGTGGTGCGCACCATCGACTTCAACGCTTCCGCCGCTTTATTGGTGCGGTATTCCTGCCAAAAACGCAGCAGCCCGCTCAACGCAACCATAGTCAGAATGATAATAACGCCGGTGAGTTCAGTTTCTTCACCGCTCTGGCGCGGCAGCCAATAATCGGTAAAGAAACTGATCGCAGCCAGCACCATCAGCACGAAGATAAACGGGTTGTTGAAAGCCTTGATCAGCTGAATCAAGGCATGCGGCGCCTTGTCGTGGGCGACCTGGTTGGCGCCGAACTGCTCCAACCGTTCATCGGCGTCGTCCTGGGTCAAGCCGTTGCGGTTGCACTTCAGGTTCGCCAGCGTTTGGGCGATGCTGTTGGTCGCCTCTTGCGCAATGGCGTAGGTCACCGCGTCTTTATCACGGCGACGCGTTCTTTCATTAATCTGAGTCATAACGCTATTCTCTTATTTTCGTTCTGCGCACAGGGAGATCCCGCCCGATAAACAGGTGACTCTGCGCAGAGTGGAATTTTTTAATTAGCGTGACTGAATAGCGTGATTACCCTGTCAGCCACGCAGAAATCATTTCCCTTCCGGGGTCATCGTCCATAACGCCTCCTTAATGCTCCGCGTTATTCAGGCGTGCCTGAATAAACCTGAACATATAATCAAGTTAGTAAATATTTATATCATTACTCAGACCGGTAATTCGGACGCGACGCGCCAGCGAACGGCACTCACGCTTTTTTCCAGACTGATGCGGCAGACAATACCTTCAATTTCTTTTTGCGCAGCCGGCGTGGCGGTAATTTCAGCGCACACTTCCAATTGCCCCGGGCTGGAAATATCGGCGCTGCGCAAGGATTGCAACCGCAAGGCGACGCCGTTCAGCGCCTGCAGAATCAGGGTGCGCACCAGAATTTCATCCTGTTCGCCGCAGGTCACCTGAATGCGATAGCACAGTTCCAGATCGGTCGCCTGTTGGTGCGGCTGCAGGTTGATGCGCTGCGCGGCTTCGCGCAGCAGGATATTGGCGCACAGGATCACCAGCGTGGCGACCACCGCATCCCAATGCTGGCCCAGGCCGCACAGGACGCCGATCCCCGCCGAACACCACAGCGTGGCGGCGGTGTTGAGGCCGCGAATGTTCAGCCCTTCACGCATGATAACGCCGGCGCCGAGGAAGCCGATACCGGAGACGATCTGCGCAGCCACGCGGCCGGCGCTGGCCGGATCGTTGGACATGGAGCTGAGAATAAAGACTGCCGCGCCGGTCGCCACCAGCGCATTGGTGCGCAGGCCGGCCATACGTTGGCGCCACTGGCGCTCGGCGCCAATTACCGCGCCCAGGCACATTGCCAGCAATAAATTTAAAACGAAAGGAGTCATAGCCATGACTGTCCCCTTAATTAACCGCAGGAGATAAAATCATGTGCTGTTTAGCACACGCAAAATCGCGCCGAAAATAAATCAGCGAATCAGCGTGCTGTGCCTGGAGGGAAAAGGCTGTGGCTGCAGAATACCATAATAACGTCCAACTCAATTCACCTGAAACCATCAGGCCTCAGGAAACGTTTTTATTCGGGTATGCACAGCTCAGGAATAACTGGAGAGGGGTGCTGCCCGCCGATAACGGCAAGCAACAAATCAGAAGAGAATTGGTCAGCTTGCCTTATTTGTTTTATTACAACTACAACTGTCCAATTGGGTTTCTCCACCGAAATTTTGGTTGAGTATAGTGACGTCGGGTAATGAAGTAAAGGCTAATTTATTAAACGAAAAATAAACTGAAATACCGCAATGATATTCCGATGTCACAAATAGAAGACGGCAACATTGGGCGGCAGTGCGCTTATCGGTAAACTGCTTTCCTTCATCTTTCAAGGACGCCCCCGATGAAACACCGACTTTCCCCGCTCGCGCTCGCGCTGCTCGTCAGCTTTCCCGCCGATGCCCTGCTGCTGCAGCAAGGTGACGCGCAGTTCGAACTCGATCCCGCCACGCTGCGCATTGCCGCCGGCGCTGTGCCGGTCAATCTGGCGCAGCCCGCGCAACCGGTGACGGATCTCACCGCGTCGCCACAACGCGCCAGCTGGCGCTGGCCGCAGAGTGCAGTCAAGGTTAGCGCCAGGCTGGAGGACGGCGATCTGCGCCTGAGCTTCAGCAGCGAGCGACCACAGCTTCTGAACTGGTATCGCCTGCCGCCGCAGGCGGAAACGCTGTTGCTGCCGATCGGCGAAGGCAGCCGCATTCCGCTCGACAACGCGGTCTGGCGCCATTACCTGACGACGGAAATGACGCCGCTGGATACCAACTGGGATCTGAAGCTGCCGCTGTGGAGCCAGCAATACCAGGGCAAGGTCTACAGCTGGCTGATGTTGACGCCGTTCAGCAACCGGGTCACCTTCACCGCCGCGCAGGAAAAGCTGGAGATGCGCGCCGGGCATCAGTTCAACCGCTTCAATCAACAGCAGGCATTCGAGGTGCTGCTGCACGTCGGCGGCACGCCGCTGTCCGGCGCGCGCCGCTACCGCGACTATTTGCAACAAAACGGCCAGTTCAGCAGCCTGCGCGAGAAGATAAAGCAGGCGCCCGAAGGCGAAAAGCTGATCGGCGCCACCCATGTCTACCTGTGGGGCGATAAATTGCTGGCGGCGGAAGACGTCAAAGATTGGCCGGGGTTGCTGCACTACCTCGCCTCTCCCGCCGCCGAAAGGCTGCGGCAGAAGATGGATGCCGAGAGCAGAAAGCGCCTGCTGCAGCTGGCGGGCAAAACACCGGAGGGCTGGCAGCAACAGCCCCTGATCGACGGCATCAACCAGGCGTTGACGGCGCAAATCCCGCTGGGCGCCACGCCGGATGACGCCGATTTTCTGCAGGCGCAGCAGCGCCAGGCCGCTGCGGTTCAGGAGCGGGCGCAACAGGAACTGGGGCGCTGGTTAACCCCGGCGGACCGTTGGGGGCAAGGGCTGGCCAAACCGGTGATCGACGCGCTGCGCCAGGCCGGCTTGCCGCGCCTGTGGTTGGGCACCGATAACTGGACCGCCGCCTTCCTGCACCCGCAGGCGGTGGCCGCCGCCAAGGCGGCCGGCTATCTGATCGCCAGCTACGACTCCTACGATACCGCCATTCCACGCGGCGTGAACGACAGCTGGCTCACCGCGCAACTGCCGACGGCGCTGCGGGAAAGTTGCGCCATCGTGCTCGCCAACGGCAGCAAGAAACCCGGCTTCGGCAAGCAGGGTTACTACCTCAATCCGGGCTGCGTCCTGCCCTATTCTCAACAGCGCATGCGCGAGCTGGTGCAACTGGCCGGGTTGAACAGCCTGTTTCTCGACGTGGACGGCACCGGCATGGTCTCCGACGACTATCAGCCCGACCACCCGACCGGCGCGGCCCAGATGGTCGAAGCGCGCAACGCCCGGCTGGCCTGGTTCAGCACTACTCTTAAGCTGCCGCTCGGCTCGGAGGACGGCAATGCGGTGACCGCCCGCAGCCTGATGTTCGCCCACGGCATGGAAACCTGGGGATTCGGCTGGGGCGATAAACAGATGAATCAGGCTAAATCCTCGCCCTATTATCTCGGCGCCTGGTGGCCCAACGCCCAACCGGCGTTTTTCTTCCGCCCCGCCAAGGTGAAGCAGCCTTACCGCACCGTCGAATTCGATCCGCGTTACCGCCTGCCGCTGTACCAGGCCGTTTTCCACGATGCGATCGTCAGCAGCCACCACTGGAATTACGACAACCTGAAGTTCAGCGACGTTCAGACCACCCGCAGTCTGCTCAGCCAGCTGTACAACACTGCGCCGATGTTCCACCTGAGCCGCGCCACCCTGGCGGCCCGCCTGCCGGCAATCAAACGCGCCGACGCCGCCTTCCGGCCGCTGCATCAGGCCCTGTGGGACAAAGCGCTGACCGACTTCCGCTGGCTCGACCGGGACGGCTGGGTACAACAGACGACGTTCAGCGACGGGTCGACGCTGACCGCCAACTTCAGCGCGCAACCGTTCGCCGGCGTAGCGGCCCACAGCCTGCGCGCCAAACTGGCCGATGGCCGCACGTTCGACGTTGCGCCTTAGCAAGGTCGCCGGCGGTGGGCTACGCTAGGCTATATTTCCGACGACCCGCAAGGAGTGGCCGATGACGCCTCTGATCCACACTCTGCTCGACGAGATTTGGCAAAGCCTCGGGCAACGGCCCGCCCCCGCCGACCGGTTAACCGTAAGCGGCGTCGGCGCATTGCCTTCGGCTTTTCCCGTCACCGAATTGGCGACCGCCGCCTGGGGCGCCGCCGGTTTGGCCTGCGCCGAGTTGCTTCGCCGCGAAGCAACCGAGGCACCGCAGGTCTGGATCGATCAACGCCTGGCCTCGCTCTGGTTCGGCTGGACGCTGCGTCCGCTGGGTTGGACGCTGCCTGCGGCCTGGGACGCGCTGGCCGGCGACTACGAGACGGCGGATGGCTGGATACGCCTGCATACCAATGCGCCGCACCATCAGCGAGCGGTGGAACAGGTGATGGGCCCGGCATCGGATAAAGGCACGTTGGCGACACGCGTGCTGAGCTGGAAAAAAAGCGAGCTGGAGCAGGCAGTGATCGAGGCCGGCGGTTGCGCGGCCCAAATGCGCTCGGCGGCCGCGTGGCGGCAACATATTCAGGGCAAGAGCGTGGCGCTCGAACCCTTGATCCACACCTCGCTGCAGCCGGAAGCGCCGCCGCCGGGCTGGGCGCTGCCCGTCGCCCGGCCGCTGCGCGGCGTGCGGGTGCTGGATCTGACGCGCATTCTCGCCGGGCCGATCGCCACCCGTTTTCTCGCCGGTTTGGGCGCCGACGTGCTGCGCATCGATCCTTACGGTTGGGATGAGCCCGGCGTCGAGCACGAGGTGATGCTGGGCAAGCGCAGCGCGCGCCTCAACCTGACCAATGCGCACGATCGCCATACGTTTGAACATCTGCTGAGAAACACCGACGTGATCGTGCATGGCTACCGTGCCGGTGCGCTGGAGAAGTTGGGCTATGGCGCGGAGGAAAGGCGCGCGCTGGCGCCGGGCCTGATCGACGTCTGCCTGAATGCCTACGGCTGGAGCGGGCCGTGGCGCACCCGGCGCGGTTTCGACAGCCTGGTACAGATGAGCTGCGGGTTGGCGGAGGCGGGCATGGTTTGGCGCAGCGCCAGTTTGCCGGTGCCGCTGCCGGTACAGGCTCTGGATCACGCCACCGGCTATTTGATGGCGGCGGCGGTGCTGACCGGTATGGCGCAGCGCCTGAGCCGCGGCACCGGCTACCACGCAAGGCTGTCGCTGGCGCGCACGGCGCAACTGCTGCTGGCGCATCCCTATCCGGCGCATTATCGGCCACAAGCCCTGGCGCCGGCCGGCCCCGCCGACGAGAACCCGGAAACGGAACTGACTGACTGGGGGGCCGCGCAACGCCTGCGCGTCCCGTTAAGCCTGCAGGGCACGGCGCTGCAATGGGCGCTGCCGGCGACCGCGCTCGGCACCTCGCAACCGGAATGGCTGCGCCGTTAAATAGCCGCCAACTGTTGCTGCAGCCACTGCAGCAACCGCAAGACCGCCGGCGTCAACCCGGCGGTCTGCGGCCACACCAGATAAACGTCGTCATCGCTCAGGCGACAGGGCGCGGCCAGCGCCACCAGCCTCCCGGCGGCGATCGCATCCTGCACCAGCAGCTTTTTCGCCAGCGCGATGCCAAACCCCTGCTCGGCCGCGCGAATCAACAATCCGGCATCGTTGAACACCGCCTGTTGCCGCCCGCACAGCGAGCGCCCTTGCGCATTGAACCAGTCGCGCCAGGGGCTGACGTCGTGCTCCAGCAAGGGAACATCGCCACCGTTCTCGAATGCCGTTCCCCACTGCCGCGCCATATCCGGCGAGGCGACCGGCAGCACGTCACCCGACGCGATGCGCTGGGCCTGCAGCCCCGCCCACTGGCCGTTGCCGATGCGGATCGCCGCATCGAACCCGCGCTGCGACAGGTCCTGCAGCGCCAGCGACGCATCGATATCCAGCGCAATATCGGCGCAGGCTTCATGGAAGGCCGGCAAACGCGGCAGCAGCCAATAATGAGCAAAAGACGGCAGCACGCTGATACGCAGCGTCTGGCTTGCCGCAGCGCGCCGGGCGCGGGCAACGCCCTGCTGCAGCGCCTGCAGCGCCGGCTCTACCGCCGCCAGCATCTCTTTCCCGGCCGCATTCAGACGTACACCGCGCCCGCGCCGTTCAAACAGCGGGTAGCCGACCGCCTGCTCCAGCAGCTGAATTTGCTGGCTGACCGCGCCGTGCGTTAAATGCACCTGCTGCGCCGTGGCGCGCAAATTCTCCAACCTGGCGGCGATAACGAAGGTCGGCAAGACATGCAGGGGAAGGCGTTCACTTATCACTGGTTAACCATGCTATCCAAAACGGTTATTTTTCATCGATTTTGACCCGCAGGCAACTGTTCTATGTTTATGCCATCTATCCCTGATGCTTTCGGAGCCGCTATGCACCCACGTTTACAACAGGATCTTACACAGTTTCCGCAGATCCTCGACCATACCCGCCAGTTGGCGGAAGATTTTCTGGCGGGGCTGCGTGCGCGCTCGGTCTGCCCACCGCTCACGCAACAGCAGCTGCAACCCGGTGACGATCGGCTGGCGGAAAACGGTGAAGGCGCCCTGGCGGCGCTGGATGATTTTTGGCAACGTTATCAGGCGGGCATTTCCGCCAGCGCCGGCCCCCGTTATTTCGGCTTCGTCACCGGCGGCGGTACCCCGGCGGCGGTCGCGGCGGACTGGCTGGTTAGCGTGACAGACCAAAATAGCCAGCTCAGCCATGATACGATCGCTGCGGCGATCGAGCTGGCCGCCGTGACGCAGTTGAAATCCCTGCTGGGCCTGCCGGAAGCGTTCAGCGGCAGCCTGGTCAGCGGTGCCACCATGGCCAATTTCGCCGGACTGGCCATTGGCCGGCAGTGGCTGGGGCAACAGCACGGCGTGGATATCGCCCAACGGGGCCTGGCGGCGCTGGGCCCCATCCGGGTGCTGGCGGCCAACCCGCATTCCAGCAGCGTGAAGGCGCTCAGCATGCTCGGCATCGGCCGCGACGCGCTGACGACCGTCGCCAGCCTGCCGGACTCGGAAGCCATGGATATGGCAGCGCTGGAGCGACAGCTCGCCGCCGGTGAAGGCCGCCCCACGTTGGTGCTGGCCAGCGCCGGCACGGTCAACACCGTCGCCTTCGACGATCTGCCGCGTCTGCTGGCGCTGCGGGAGCGCTATCCGTTCTGGCTGCATGTCGATGCGGCTTTCGGCGGCGTGGCGGCCTGCTCGCCGCTGTACGCCCCAAGGCTCGCGGGCTGGCAGCATGCCGATTCCATCACCGTCGATGCGCACAAATGGCTGAACGTGCCTTATGACAGCGCGATCCAATTTACCCGCCACCTGAATCTGCAGATGCAGGTATTTCAGAACCATTCGGCCTACCTGGAAGCGCCGACGCCGCGGCCGGACAACTATCTGCACCTGACACCGGAAAATTCGCGCCGCTTTCGCGCCCTGCCGCTCTGGCTGACGTTGAAAGCCTATGGCCGCAGCGGCATACGGGATATCGTCGAGCGCAACGTCCGATTGGCTCAGGCGCTGGGTGCGGCGCTGGCAGCCGACGACGGTTTCCAGCTGCTGGCGCCGGTGAATTTGAACGTGGTGTGCTTCGCGCTCAGCCACCCGCAGGGCGACAGCGAAGCGGCGCGCGATCGCTTTCTCGAGCGCCTTAACCGGCACGGCGTGGTACGTTGCACCCCAACGACCTATAACCATCAGCCGGGGATCCGCGCCGCGCTGGTCAACTGGATGACGGAGGAACGGGACATCCGGCTGGCGCTGGACTCGCTGCGCCATTGCCTGCCAGAGACGGCCTAAGGAGCGCGGCGCTACCCGAGTTGGAAAGCCTGCAAACGCCGCTCTTGCCGCCCGTCATCGCTGATGTTATCCGGCGACAGCCAGGCGGCGAAGGCGGCGTGTCGCGCCGGCCATTCCGCGTCGACGATCGACAGCCAATCGGTGTCGCGCGTGCGTCCTTTGACGACAACCGCCTGGCGGAACGTGCCTTCATAGCGGAAACCCAAGCGCTCAGCGGCCTGGCGCGAAGGCAAATTGAGGCTATCGCACTTCCATTCGCAGCGCCGGTAGCCAAGATCGTCAAACAGATGCCGCAGCATCAGGAAAATCGCCTCGCTGCCCAGCGCGCTGCGCTTCATCAGCGGCGACCAGTTGATGGTGCCCAATTCGGCCACGCCGTTGCCAGGATCGATGCGCAAAAAGGCGCAGGTTCCTACCGCGCGCCCATTCGCCTGATCGAGCACCACCATCGTGTATCTGTCTGCGCTGGACGCCTGCGCCTGGAGATAACGCTGGAAATCTGCGCGCGACTGCGGCCGTTCCCAAAACAAATAGGTCCAGTCGCGATCGTCCTCGGCGGTTTGATAAGCCTGATAAAGCGCATCCCCCCAGCGCTCGAGGTTAAGTGGTTCGAGGCGGCAAAACCGCCCTTGCAACGATGTGTGCCCGGGCATGCCTGCCGGCTGCCAATGAGGGAGGGCTTCACCTATCGGCTGCCCATACTGATTCCGTCTCACCGCGGCATCCTGTTTTTTGAAAGGTGGAGAGGCAAGTTAAAACCAACGCGGGCCAGAGACAACTCCGACCTGCCATTCCTTCCCCGCGGATCGGGCAGCAGGATGATAGTTTAGAAAAATCACTCAATCACCGTTAAACATTCACGAAAACTATTTCATGTGAAATAAATATCCAGATAACTCATTGTAAAACGGTGATTTATAGCAACAATTAAGCTACACATTCCGGCCATAATGTTAACTTTTGTTTGTTGTTATGATAAAAAAAGAAATGCTTATCATTAGCCTGAGAAGGGGGAAACACCGCAACATAATGATTTTTATATGTAAAAAACAAAGACCTTTGGGGGAGACGTTTTTTGACCACTCAAAAACTGCACTGAAATACTTCAAAAAAACGACACATGAATTTTTTTTAAGACTTTTCCTAGCAAACTAAAATTTTGTTTCGTGACATGATGAACAGATTCGCGGCAAACAATGCAGACAGGCACGGGCGCCAAGCGCAAATCAGGCTCAACATGCCGAAGCTGGACGAGCAGCAGATCGTTCTGACTTAAGCCAAACTTATAGATTCATGCAATTAATAAGTTTAGTATGAAAATATCATTGAGTGACGCCGTGTTTATTGATAGAACACTCGCTACACTGAATTATTGCTCCATTTTGCCTTTCGGCTTTTTAGGCTTTTTCTCATATTACCGCAGTAAAACGGATTTAAGTGGGGGTGCGATATGCCAACGATTATCATGGATTCATGTAGCTATACCAGATTGGGTTTAACCGACTATCTGACTTCGCATGGCGTGAAGAAACGCCATATTAATGCCATCGAGGACATTGACAGCCTGCACGAAAAATGCAGTAAGTTGAATCCCAGCCTGGTGTTTATTAACGAGGACTGCTTCATCCACGAAGCGAACGCCACCGAGCGAATAAAACGGGTGATTTCACTGCACCCGGATACGTTATTCTTCATCTTCATGGCCATTACCAACGTACATTTCGACGATTATTTATATGTTCGCAAGAACGTCATCATATCGTCAAAATCCATCAAACCAGAGACTATGAATCAGCTACTTAGTCACTATCTCGAGAGAACGTCCCTCCGTACGGAGAAATCTTCTCTGGATCAAACGCCGGTAACGCTGAGCCAGACTGAATCGAACATGTTACGCATGTGGATGTCCGGTCAAGGCACCATCCAGATATCAGACCAGATGCAAATAAAAGCCAAAACGGTCTCTTCCCACAAAGGAAACATCAAGCGGAAAATAAAAACGCACAACAAGCAGATCATTTACCACGTTGTTCGTTTGACCGATACCTTGACCAGTGGAATATTTGTCAATAGCCGTTGAACCACAGAGAACGCCCCCACTCTGTTTTGCCGGCCGTTAAATACCCGGTGATAATGTCATCTGGATATCAGACGCTGGGACCCTTAAAAGAATACCTGCTGCGTTATCCCCCGCTAGCGCAGCGGGTATTTTTTTGCCGTCGATAAAAATAATCTTACCGCCATGAAATAATCTCAAAATGGACAATTTCATTAGCAAATTAATGAGATTAGCCGAAGTTACTGCCCATCGTGCTCGCGACAAAGCTCCACAAACGTGCCGTCACGGCTGTCGATTTCATTAAAAAACCATACGCCCGCCGGGTAGTCGTCAAGAGAAACCAGATACATGGTGCCTTCGTTGAACACCTCTACGGCCAGAATGACGCCTTCACGCCGCGGGCCGCCGTCTGTTTTTACCGTCACTCGATCGTTAACCTGCATACCGTTCCCCATTATTTGCGATTGCCGTCAGTGTATTACAAAAGCGAGGGCGATGGACACCGCTCTAGCCCCGCCGGCCTCTGCTATCAGCGTAGCAGCCGCCTGGATTTTCACTTTCTTAACGGTTTGGCCGCAGAATCTTAAGCCGGTCTCGCGTAGCCTGTCTTCAGGCGTTTCCCCCCCAGAGAAGCGCTCGCAAATGAAGAAGTAACAAGGAACTTTTGCCCGCAGACTTGCGGGCTTTTTTTTGCGCGCTGCCAAATTGCAGGCATAAAAAAACCCGCCGCGGCGGGTTTTTTTTAATCAGCGCTAGACGCCAATTAGATAGCGGTAACGTTAGCCGCAGATGGGCCTTTCGCACCGTTCTCGATAGAGAACTGTACGTTCTGGCCTTCAGCCAGGGTCTTGAAGCCTTGATCCTGGATAGCAGAGAAGTGTACGAATACGTCTTTGCTGCCGTCTGCTGGGGTGATGAAACCAAAACCTTTAGCTTCGTTGAACCACTTCACTTGACCTTTGATCATGTTAGACATGTCTAATTTCCTTCAATAATAAATGTAAGCCGCCATGGGCGAGGTAGCCGGTCATCAGTTACTTATGGAGGCACTGGAAAGGAAATTCGTCAGAGAAGGGCTATCCGGGATAACGCTTTAAATTTGAACTACTTTACTCAAAATGTCGTGCATAAATAGGTCTGTACCACAGGCCGACATCATTAACTCATGAGCGAGCGGCAATAGCAACCTTTTTCGCCGTGACGGGATGCTAATCTCGGCTAAACGCACAGGATTTGACCCTGTCTGCCGATCGAGACGCCGCCTGGCTCGCCCGTAACGCCCAAGGCAAATGATAGTAATTCTCGTTCTGCTGTTTTATAGTTGCCTGACGAAATCATTCAGGGAGATTCACCATGCCGAGATGGCTTACATTACCGACTGCCAGTGCCGCCGCCCTGCTGGCCTTTGCCGCTTACAGCGCTCCCCAGAGTGCACTGGAACTCAATTATCAAGCCCCCGAGCCCAGCGTGGCTCCCGCGCCCAAGCCGCCTGCCCCCTCAGGGCCGGCCCCCAAAGCGGAAAAACCGCCGATTGCCTGGACAGAGGCGAGGGATAAAAGCGGTTTTCGCGTCGATATCGAGTGCGATCATCCAGGCTGCAGCAAACCGCGCGCCAAACCTTATCCTGCGTATGAAGGCCCGGTGAAGAAAACCGATCGCCGCCGCCAGTCTGATCCTTATTCCACCAATCAGGATCCCGATTACAACATTCAGCTGGGCTATGAGTGGTAGTGGCGCTTTCGGAGTAATACCTATATCAGCCTCCTTTGCCGCTGCATAGAATATGCCTTAGTTCACCACTCCTCCTGGTGTTGAACACAACAAGCTGTGTTGCAAATTTTTATGCGCCTCCCTATAGGCGCTTTTTTTTGTCCCTCCCTCAACGCGTCTTCCGATTACAGATTGCTCTCATTGCCCCACAAAGTGATGAATGTCACAAATACGCCTCCTTGCCATTCTTATTCGGAGGTAACGTTCATGGCCACAGGATCCCTTGCCCTCCTGGCCGTCTTGGCCGGCATTGCGGGTTTCGCCCTCTACAAACATTTAAAATCTCAGAAAAAAAGCACACTCGTCCGCCCGTACGATCGGTAACCGACAACGCGCTTTCACCGCGAGGGCCCGGCACATCGCACGCCGCGCCTTTGCGGACTGTCATGCTTTCATCACAAAATTGTCACATTATGGCCATATGATAATTCGCGTTTATCCGCTCTGGCTTAACACCAAGGATTTCGCCCATGACCATAATTAAAGCTGCAAACCATCAGGAAGCAGAAAAACTCATCCGCGCCGGCACCGCCAAGAAAATCGAACTGGCCTACGATATCGGCAGCGACGACTTCTTCCAGCTTGCCAGCCTGTGGTGCGATAAAGGCGCCAAGATCTCCAAAGGAAAAGAACACTTCATCGTCTCGTTGAAAGGGTTCCGCATCCCGCCTAACGATTGATACCCTGCCGCCCATCGCGGCGGCTTCGCCCCTTCCTTGCAAAACCGCTCTATTCGACCACGCGCGCCTCATTCGATTTCGCTAAGCTAACAGCAGACTTTATTGCGGACGTTTTGCCTGATCGCCACGTCCGCCACGATGAGGAGAGTAACCATGTCAACAAATGCAGCGCTGCCCGGTACGATGAAAGCGATTGAAATCAGCCAGCCGGGTGCACCCGAGGTTCTGGTCGTTACCGAACGTCCGGTACCCGTGCCACAGGCAGGCGAACTGCTGGTGAAAATCGCCGCCGCCGGCGTTAACCGCCCCGACGTGCTGCAGCGCCAGGGAAACTATGCGCCGCCGCCCGGCGCCTCGGATATCCCCGGCCTGGAAATCGCCGGCGAAGTAGTGGCTATCGGTGAAGGGGTGACCCACTTCGCGCCCGGCGATCGAGTTTGTGCCCTCATCGCCGGCGGTGGTTATGCGCAATACTGCACTGTGCATGAAAGCAATGCGCTGCCGGTACCGGCGGGTCTGAGCCTGACCGAGGCCGCCGCGCTGCCGGAAACCTTCTTTACCGTCTGGGTCAACGTGTTCCAGCGCGGTCACCTCAAAGCCGGCGAGACCGTGTTGATCCACGGTGGCACCTCCGGTATCGGCACGGTCGCCACCATGCTGGCGAAGGCCTTCTGCGCCCAGGTGATCACCACCGTCGGATCCGAAGAGAAACGCCAGGCCAGCCTGGCGCTGGGCGCCGACGTGGCGATTAATTACCGCAGCGAAGACTTTGTCGCACGCACCAAAGACGCCACCAACGGCAAAGGTGCCGACGTGATCGTCGACCTGATCGCCGGCGATTATGTAGCCAAAAACTATCAGGCTGCGGCGATGGAAGGCCGCATCGTGCAAATCGGCACGCAAAACGGCGTGGTGAAAGAGCTCAATCTGATGCCGCTGCTGTTGAAACGCCTGACCCATACCGGTTCGACGCTACGTTCGCGCAGCGTGGCAGACAAAGCCCAGATTGCCGCCGAGCTGCGCGAGAAGGTTTGGCCGTTGCTGGAACGCGGCGTGCTGAAACCGCAAATTTTTAAAACCTTCCCGCTTGAGCAGGCCGCCGCCGCACATACGCTGATGGAGTCCAGCGAGCACATCGGCAAGATCATGCTGACGTTCTGAGGCCATTCCCCGCGGTCTGCGCTGCGGGGAAACCGATATCACGCTCAGGGGATGATGCCGCGACGGCGGAACTCATCAAACAGCGAGAAAAACATGGCTTCGGTTTCGACGAACTGATGGAAACCGAAGCGCCGCGCCTTGCTGCCGTCCGCGAACATGTCATAGTCCCAGGAAAAGACGAAATCGGCGAAACGCCAGCCGGTCACCGCGTGGTAATCCGGCTCGGCCAATTGGTGCCGTTGCACCAGCTCACGCCACAGCAGCGCTTTGTCCGCCATCATGCTCTCCAGCGGCATCGGCAGCGGCGGTGCACATTCCAACCCAAAGTAAGCGGCGATTTTCGGCCACATCTCGCTCCAGCGAAACAGATCGCCGTTATTGATATTAAACGCCTGATTGGCTGCCGCTGGTTCGGTCGCCGCCCACAGAGTCGCACGCGCCAACAGCCCGGCGTCGGTCATTTCCAGCAGGCTGTGATAAGCGCCCGGCTTGCCGGGGAAACGCAACGGCAGCCCCAGCGCTTTACTGATCGACGCATAAACCGCGATACTTAACGCCAGATTCATCGGATTGCCGAGGGAGAAGCCTCCCACCACGCTCGGGCGAATGGCGCTCCAACGCCAACGTTTACCGGCCTGCCGCTGCGCCAGATACTGCTGCTGCGCCACGTTAAACTCCGGTGGCATATGCCCGGCGTCGCTTTCGCGCGCCGGCGTTTTAAACGGCCCCAAATGCGCGCCATACACCTTATAGCCCTGCATCAAACTGATGTGCTCCAATGCCGGTGCGGTCGGCTCCAACCCCTCGACGACGTGCTGCAACATCTGTAGATTCGGCGCCACCAGCCCCGCCCAGTCCGGCGCATCCTGATAGGCGGCATAGAAAACGTGACTCATCGCGCTCAGCGGCCGCAGCGCGTCGCGCGTCGCCGCAGCATCCAGCAGATCAACCTGAAGGTGGCGCACTCCCGGCGCCGGTTGCCCACCCCGACGTGAGACGCCCACCACTTGCCAGCCATGGCCGGTCAGCTCCTCAATCAATCGGCGCCCAATCACGCCATTGGCACCGATCACTAATGCCTGTCGCTTTGTATTCATCTTGCCACTCCTCAGGTTGTCGATACCCGGAGTGTTATTGATTAGTGATACTTGCGGTAGAAGAGGCTTTCCACTAACACTTATAAGAAAAATCTATAGGCAAGATCGACATGGATAAGCTGAACGCAATGAAAACCTTTATGCGGGTGGCGGAACTGGGCAGCCTGTCGGCCGCCGCTCGCGATCTGCGTTTGACGCAGCCGGCGGTCAGTCAGCAAATCGCCGGCCTGGAGCAGCAACTGGGGGCCCAACTGCTGTTTCGCAGCACACGGGCGGTCACCCTGACCGATGCCGGCAGCGGTTATTATCAGCGCCTCAAACCGATTCTGGCGGCGGTCGACGAAGCGGAAGATGCACTGCACGGCCAGCACCACCAGTTGCAGGGCAATCTGCGCATTCACGCCCCGACCGGGTTCGGGCAGTTGCACGTCACACCGCTGGCCATCGCTTTCCAGCAACGTCATCCGAACCTCGTCATCGAGCTGCTGCTGGACGATCGGCGCGCCGACGTGATCGGCGAAGGCATCGACGTGGCGCTGCGCTTCGGTGAACTGAATGCGCCCGGCATGGTGGCGAAACGTTTGGGCGAGCTGCAACGCCTGCTGGTGGCGTCTCCGGCCTATCTGGCCAAGCATGGTGCGCCACGTTCACCTGTGGAGCTGGCTAAACATGCGCACATTCGTTACAGCGGTTTGAACGACGGCGATACGCTTACCCTGTTCGGCCCACACGGCCCTGAGGTGGTGGCGCTGCAGCCCACGTTCCGCGCCAACAATACGCTATCGCTGCTGGCCGCCATTGAGGCTGGGGCCGGTATCGGCGGCGCTCAACGGCCTTTAATCGCCGAGCAGCTGGCGACGGGGGCGCTGGTGCCCGTCTTGCCGGAATACCGCTACCCGCCCATGGCGCTGCACGCGGTCTATCCCGCGTTACGATTTATTCCGGAGAAAGTGCGCGCCTGGGTGGCGCATCTGCAGCAGGCGTTAACGGCGATCGAGGGAATTAGCGGAGTGAGTGCCCCCGGCCAGACGCCGGGAGCATGATCGTTATTTAAACAGTTTACCGACCATATCGCCCAGCTCGTTGCTGTCTTGCTGCACTTCACCGTTTGGCGAGGCGGCATCCGCGACCGTTGGCAAGAACTGTGCAATGGTGCTGGACGCCTGCGCAGGATCGATGCCCAGTTTTTCAGCCAGTTGATTGATCGCGTCGCTACCCAACGCCTGCTGCACATGATCGCCGGTAATCGGCTGATTTTCGCCATTGCCGAGCCAGGAACCGACGATATCGCCGAACTGCCCCTGACGGAATTTGTCCAAAATGGCCTGCAGGCCGCCTTGTTGCTCGACCCACTGCATAATCGCGATGTAGTCGATGCCTTTACCATTGGCGCCGCCGCCCAGAATGTTACCCAATACGCTATCGAACAGACCCATGATATTCCCCTTTCAACAGGTACGGCCTGCGCCGCACCGCCGGATTGATTTCACGAAAAAGGGCCGCCGCGGCGACCCTGTTGAGCAACGGCTGCTTAGCCTTTGATCTTCCTGTAGACAAAAAGCACCACCAGGGCACCGATTACCGCCACCACAAAGCTGCCCAGGTTAAAACCGTCAACGCGGCCCATACCGAAGAAGGTACTGATATAGCCGCCGACGACGGCGCCCACGATCCCCAATATAGCGGTCACAATAAAGCCGCCGCCGTCTTTGCCCGGCATAATCCACTTGGCCAGGATACCGGCGATTAAACCAAAAATGATCCAGGAAATGATGCCCATCTTTACTCTCCCTATTACCTTTTGCCTAACAGAAATCCTATTACCAGGCCCACGACGGCGCCGGCGCCTATCCCCGCCCAAGGGTGAGCCTTGAGGCAGGCACATGATTGCTCGAGCGCTGCTTTTACACCGCTGCTCACTTCGCAGGCGGTGGTTTTCACGTAGTCGCTCGGTTGCTCAACACCGTTTAGATCGTCATTTTCATATGACATGTCAAATCCTTACAGACCAACCCTCTGAGAATCTCGTCACATGTTTCGCGCCAGGCGTCGTCCGCTCCGCGATCTTGCTCTGGGCAATCTGCCCGCTGCCGCTCAATGCGGAGGCGTCCGGCGGCAAACGCACAACTTCACACTATGACTATAGTAAAAAATCAGCGGTTTACCCATTTCCGTCCGTCTGAATTTCACCGTGCAAAAAATGATCTGATTTCATCGCGCTGTCATCTCACAAGGCTAAACTTTAAACATATCCTCCTGGAGGAAACGCCGATGTTCAATGCACCTTTTGTCTTGATTCTCGCGCTACTGTACGCACTGGCCGCCGTTTGGGACGGTTCCGCTGCGTTACTGTTTCATTAAGGTTACATAGCAGTTGTCACTTTTGCGATGTGCTTAATTGTGTCTTTATTTTTCAATTTCGCCAGCCGGTTGAAATAGCGGAAAATATCCTTCCTTTTCTCGGTAAAAATCCTATCCCACTTCGTTTTTCGCCTGCGCTTAAATAAAGTATAAAAAAAGCATTAATGGAAAATCCTATTTAGCACAAAATGCTTTATCATTCGCCTTATAACAACTTGGGTTAAGGTCCCATTGGGAAAGAAAAGGAATCACAGGAAAAATGCTTTCTAACCAACGCTTTGAGCGCGAATTCTTGCGCCCTCGTTATTGGTTGCTGTGGATAGGGCTGGGAATACTCTATCTCTTGGTATTACTGCCCTACCCGCTCATTTATCGACTCGGACACGGCCTTGGCAGAATAGCCATGCGCCTGATGAAACGCCGAGTAAAAATAGCGCGCCGCAATTTAACACTCTGCTTCCCCGCAATGCCCACCGCCGAGCGCGAGGCGCTGATCGTCAAAAATTTTGAGTCCGTCGGCATGGGCCTGTTCGAAGTCGGCATGGCCTGGTTCTGGCCCGACTGGCGCATCGCCCGCTGGTTCGAGGTGAGCGGCATGGAAAACATGCGGCTGGCGCGCCAGGACGGCAAAGGCGTTCTGCTGATCGGTCTGCATTTCCTGACGCTGGAACTGGGCGCGCGCATTTTCGGCATGCAAAACCCCGGCATCGGCGTGCATCGCCCGCACAACAACAGGCTGATGGAGTGGGTACAGACCCGCGGCCGGCTGCGCTCGAATAAATTCATGCTCGATCGTAAAGATATCAAAGGCATGATCCGCAACCTGAAACAGGGCGAAATCCTGTGGTACGCGCCGGATCACGATTATGGGCCGCAAAGCAGCGTGTTCGCACCGTTCTTCGCGGTGGAAAACGCGGCCACGACCACCGGAACCTTTACCCTGGCGCGCCTGGGGCGGCCGTCGATCGTGCCTTTCGTGCCGCGCCGCCAGCCAAATGCGCAGGGCTATGAGCTGATCGTGCAGCCGCCGCTGACGGACTTCCCGCTGGATGATGAAACGCGCGCGGCGGCCAAGATGAACCGCGTGGTGGAAGAACAGGTGCTGCTGGCCCCCGACCAATACATGTGGCTGCACCGCCGCTTTAAAACCCGCCCACCCGGCGAACCTTCGCTGTATTGACCGCCTTCGCGCCTTTGCCCGTCACGCCCTGGCGTAGGCGCGCTCGCCTCGCACAAGCATTCTGCGCCAGGGGAACTACACTAATAAGTCACCGACGGCAATTATTGCCGCCAGCAACCATTTCTTCCTGCCCGAGGGCCGGTCGTTGCCTGTCGGGCCACAACCGAGGTCAATGTCATGCTGGTACAACCCTATCTGTTTTTCAGCGGTAACTGTGAGCAAGCGATTAACTTCTACGTACAGCAGTTGAATGCCAAAATTGAAATGGTCATGCGTTATAAAGACATGCCCGAAGAGGCCCGGCAAGGCGGGCCGCAGGACGCCAATCCGGAAGCGATCATGCATGCGCGCCTGCTGATCGGCGACGGCGTACTGATGGCCTCCGACGGCTGTCCGCAAGATGACAGCGGCGGCGCTTCTCACAAAGGTTTCTCGCTGTCGCTGAACCCCAGCGATGCGGAACAAGGACGCAGACTGTTCGACAATCTGGCACAGGGCGGCCAGGTGACGATGCCTTACCAAGCCACCTTCTGGGCCAAAGGCTTTGGCATGCTGACCGACAAATTCGGCGTCAACTGGATGATCAACGTGGAATAGCCCGCTATGGCGCCGCTAGCCATAGCGGTGCCAGTCATACGCCGCCTTGGCGAACAGCAGGAACAGCAGCGCCAACAGCGCCAATCCCAATCGCCAATAGGGCGATCGGCGCCGCCGCCAGGCGAAGTACATCATCATCGCCAGCGTTCCCAGCGTAAGGGGGTAATACACCGCCAGCGTCAGTAAAGCGATAATGATGTAATCCGACATGGCTCTTTCACTCCAACGTGTTCACACCGCCGCTGATGCGGGTTGCGATCGACCTTTCGCCCTATCGCCTCGTTAAAGGCTAGAGGTCTGGCGCATTTATGCATAAAATATAAGATTGCTCTTAACTCAAATTGAATAGTAATCAAACAACAAGGGTGACATGACTCAGCAGCAACCCATACAGGATGCCGTGCCGGCGCGCAGCGTTAAAAGCTCCCCATTATTATTTCAGGCCGGCGTGTTTGTCATCATCGTTGCCGCCACGCTGATCCTCTTTAACAGCTGGCAAATCTGGAACGCGCACCAGCGCGATCTGCGCAGCGCCGAACATGAATCCGCCAACCTCGCCCGCTCGCTGGCGCAGCATGCCGACGATACTTTCTTGCAGGTGGACGGCAACCTGCTCGATCTGACCGAACGTCTCCAAACCGACGGGTTGGGCCCATCGCAGCTGACGCGGCTGCAGCGCGTCATGCAGACGCAGGTCGGCAACCTGCCGCAGCTGCACGGGCTGTTTCTCTACGATGCGCGCGGCCGCTGGCTGGCGACCTCCTCGGGCAAATTCATCAAGAACGCCAACAACGCCGATCGCGATTACTTCAAATACCATCAAAACCGCGACGGCGGCGGCCTGTACATCGGCAAGGTGATCCGCAGCCGCACCACCGGCGATCTGATCATTCCCGTTTCGCGGCGTTTCAACAATCCGGACGGCAGCTTTGGCGGCGTGGTACTGGCGACGCTGTACGTCGATTATTTCCGCCAGTTTTACGACAGCTTCGCCCTCAACACCGACGCCTCACTGAATCTGCTGCTGGCGGACGGCACCATCCTTTATCGCCGCCCTTACTCGGCGGCGTCGATCGGTAAAAACATCGCCAAGGGCGTGCTGTTCAGCGAAATTTTGCCGCATTCGGAATTCGGTAACGCCACCATCACCTCGCTGTACGACAAAGTGGAGCGTATCTACGGCTATTCGCGGGTCAACCGCTTTCCGTTGGTGATCGCCGCCGGGTTGTCGAAACGCGACGCGCTGGCGGACTGGCGCACCGACGCCGGTCTGTTCGCCGCCGGCGGCCTCTCACTGCTGATGATCCTGTTGGCGATGGGCATGGTGCTGCTGCGGCAAATCAAGCACAGCATGCAAACCGAAGCCGAGCTGATGCGCACCCGCGATCAGTTGACCAGCATCAACCAGATGCTCGAAGAGCTGGCGCTGCTGGACGGCCTGACCGGGCTGGCCAACCGCCGCCAGTTTGATATCGCGCTGAAGAACGAGCTGGCGCGGGCTTCGCGCAACTACCGCAGCGTGGCGCTGCTGATGCTGGATATCGACTACTTCAAGCAGTACAACGACAGCTATGGCCACGTCGCCGGTGACCAGTGCCTGCAGCAGCTTGGCCAAACGCTCAAAGGGTTGGCGTGCCGAAGCAACGACGTTCTGGCGCGCTACGGCGGCGAAGAGATGGGGATTATCCTGCCGGATACCGACGTTCAGGGCGCGCTGATTTTCGCCGAACGCGTCATCCAGGCGGTGCGCGATCTGAAAATTACGCATCAGGGCAACCCGCACGGCATCGTCACTATCAGCATCGGCATCTGCGCCAAAGTGCCACATATGTATAACGATACGCCGATCAGCTTTATCAATGAGGCGGACAGTGCGTTGTATCAGGCCAAGAAAAAAGGCAAAAACTGCATTTACGGCGCTTAATCATTACTCGGGTCACCAAAATTTGGCGGCCCGATTTATTCAATCGAAAAAATGAAATAATTCCCCTCCGCAACATTATTTCCCCGGTTTACCCTGCACGTTGAATAGAATAACGCCAATAATAAGCAGAATATTTATTTTCATTACAATTCAATAAGATAAAAAACTCGCCATTCCGCAGACAATTCGTGCCATTTTTGATTATTCGTGCCTACACGCAGCCCCGTTTAGCCCTCGTTTACTTTTCATTGGTATTGCCGGTGATACCCTTATCGGGACTATTCTATATATCAGGAAGCCATCGCACGCTTCGGCGCACTGCGCCCTGCTGATACAGCCATAATAGAACCCACAAATTTCACGTTGCAATTGAGCGGCCTGTTGACGCCGCTCCAGCCAGCCACTGCGCAAGCCAGTGCAGCCAATCACGCAGCAACCTGAAAGGCGGGAATAAAGCGATATAGATTTGCGAGGAGATCTCATGCCTACTGGCAATATTATGCGTGAACAGGCCGTCCTGACGCTGCCGTTGCGACAATGGGCGGCAGCGGAAGCATCCAGCGCGGTCAGCGATCTGGAACAGGGGAAGGTGCTGTTTCTGCCCGAACTGGCCTTCACCCTGTCTGAACAGGAAATGCCGCTGCTGGATCCGACGTTGGTCGATCCGAAGCGCAAAAACATCAGCTATCAACCGCTGTCCGGCAAGCTGACCGGCGTCGCCGTCGCGGAACGTCGCCAGCAGGTTCAACAACTGCTGGAGCGCTATTACCAATCCTGCCGCCAGCTGATCGCCGGGCTGTTGCCTGAGTATCAGGAGGCGCTGCACCATCCGACCGGCAGCCTGCGCTTGCATCCGGTCTCCGCCTGGCGGGCGACCAGTTCCTGGCGCAAAGACGATAGCCGGCTGCACGTCGACGCTTTCCCGTCGCGCCCGAACTACGGCGAACGCATTCTGCGCATTTTCACCAACATCAATCCGCACGGTGAGCATCGCCAATGGCGGGTCGGCGAGCCGTTTCCTGAGCTGGCAACACGCTTTATGCCGCGTCTGGCCCGCTATTCTGCGTTAAGCAGCTGGCTGCAACACCAGGTGCGCATCACCAAAACCCGTCGCAGCCATTATGACCACCTGATGCTGCAGTTGCATGACGCCATGAAGGCCGACGGCGATTATCAGCAACAGGGGCCGCAGCTGGCGCTGGCGTTCCCGCCCGGCAGCAGCTGGATTTGCTTCTCGGACCAAACGCCACACGCCGCGATGGGCGGCCAGTTTATGCTGGAACAGACCTTCCTGCTGCCGGTGAATAAAATGCAGGATCCGCAGCGTTCACCGTTGAAAGTGTTGGAACAGCTGCGCGGCCAGCCGTTGATCTGACTGATTCGCCGCCGTCGGTGTTACCGGCGGCGGCAAACGCGCATCACGCCTCGAAGTCCCCCTGTTGGCGCGCCACCAGCGTCAGAATGCTGTACAGCGCCACCAGCTGCTGTTCCTGATTCAACACCTGCACATCCCACACCACCACGCCGTGCGGGCGATCTTCGGCGGTTTTCTGCGGCTTGCGGATTTTCTTTTTGCAGGTCAACCGCACCTGAATGGTGTCGCCGATTTTCACCGGTTCGATAAAGCGCAGATTCTCCATGCCGTAATTGGCGATCACCGGCCCCACGGCGGCGTCGACAAACAGCCCGGCCGCGGCGGACACCACAAAGTAACCGTGCGCCACCCGCTCGCCGAACAGCGAGTCGGCGGCGCCGATCTTGTCCATGTGCGCATAGAAATGGTCGCCGCTCAGGCAGGCGAAGTTGACGATATCCGCTTCGGTTACGGTGCGGCGCGCGGTCAACAGGCTGTCGCCCAGCTGCAGCTGCTCGAAGTATTTCCGGAACGGATGCACCGGATGCTCGGCGACCGGCGCGCCGCGCACCCATTCGCCGCCGATAGCCGCCAGCATCGCCGGGCTGCCCTGGATCGCCGTGCGCTGCATATAGTGCTTCACCGCGCGCAGCCCGCCCAGCTCTTCACCACCGCCGGCGCGCCCCGGGCCGCCGTGCACCAGCATCGGCAGCGGCGAACCGTGGCCGGTGGACTCCGCCGCCGCCTGCTCATCCAAAATCAACATGCGGCCGTGGGCGCAGGCCGCCGCGCGAATGAAGCGCTTGGCCAATGTCGGATCGGCGGTCACCAGCGATCCCGCCAGGCTGCCCTGCCCCAGCAACGCCAACGCGATCGCCTGCTCGGTATCCGCATACGGCATCAGCGTCGCCACCGGGCCGAAGGCCTCGGTGCCGTGCACCGCCTGATGGGTCAACGGATCGGCGCAATACAGCAGGGTCGGCGGATAAAACGCCCCGCCGCGCGCGGCGTCGCCCAGAACTTCCAGCTTATCCAGCGCCGCGCCACAGAGCGGTTCGCAGCCGTTGCGCAGCAGGAACTCCACCTTGCTTTGCACATCTTCACGCTGCTCGTGGCTGACCAATGCCCCCATGCGCACCTGCTCCAGCTGCGGGTCGCCCACCGTCACCCCCGCCAGACGCTGCAACAAGGCCTGACTCACCGCCGCCACCTGCGCCGCCGGCACGATGATGCGGCGGATCGCGGTGCATTTCTGCCCCGCCTTGGCGGTCATTTCACGGCACACTTCTTTGATGAACAGCGCAAACTCCGGCATCTCCGGCGTCACGTCTTCCGCCAGCACGCAGCAGTTGAGCGAATCCGCCTCCATGGTGAACGCGATTGATTTTTCCAGCAGGCGCGGATGCGCACGCAGCCGCTGCCCGGTCTGCGCCGAACCGGTGAAAGTCACCGCATCCTGATAATCCAGGTGCGCAAACATGTCGCCGACGCCGCCGCAAACCAGCTGCAGCGCCCCTTCCGGCACCAGCCCGCTGTCGACGATCAGCCTGACCATCGCCTGCGTCAGCTGCGCGGTAGCGGTGGCCGGCTTGATAATGGCCGGCATGCCCGCCAGCCAGGTCGGCGCCAGTTTTTCCAGCATGCCCCAGCACGGGAAGTTGAAGGCGTTGATGTGCAGCGCCACGCCGGGGCGCGAGGTCAGCACGTGGCGGGCGGCGAACTGCGCCTGTTTCGACAATGGGATCAGCTCGTCTTCCGGCCACAGGGTATCGTCCGGCAGATCGCGGCCGGCCATGCCGGCATAGGCGAACAGCGTGGCGATGCCGCCCTCGATATCGACCCAGCCGTCGCTGCGCGTCGCGCCGGTTTGATAGGAAATCTGATACAGCGCCTCTTTGTGCGCCAGCAGGTGTTTCGCCACCGCTTTCAGCATCTGGGCGCGCTGCTGGAATGTCATGTTCGCCAGCGCCGGGCCGCCGTGGCTGCGCGCATAGCTCAGGCTCGCCGCCAACGGCAGGCCGTCGGAGCAGACCTGGTACAGCGCTTCGCCGGTCACGGCGTGGCGGATCTCGCGCCCCTCTCCCTGCCCGTACACCCAGGTGCCAGAAAGATAACTGTGTAACTGCTGCATGTGCCCTCCGAAATTCATAAATTTTCACCCTATAGCTTAATTACGTATCACATAAATGCCAGCCCACAACAAACCAAATTTTAACAAAAAGAAAACAAATGGCGCTTCCAGGGCATTTAATCTGCCATAAACAAGGAATTAATCAGTTTATTTATCAAATAAAATCAATAAAATAACAAATAACCTTGTGAGTCGCCTCGCAAAACCACATGAATTACGTTTGATCTTTTTGTTATCAGTTTGTAGCCTTATGGTTAGTTAAAGTGATTCACATTTTTATATTTAATGTGAAAAATACGAATCACCAAGAGGCAAGCATGACAACTGACGCACAGTATCAGCAGCATTTCGACGACAAGATCGCGGCGGACATCGCCATTGAAGCCAAAGACTGGATGCCGGACGCCTACCGTCAGAACCTGATTCGGCAGATTGGCCAACACGCCCACTCGGAAGTCATCGGCATGCTGCCGGAAGCCAACTGGCTGACGCGCGCCCCCACGCTGCGCCGCAAGGCGGTGCTGCTGGCCAAGGTGCAGGACGAAGCCGGCCACGGTCTGTACCTCTACAGCGCCGCCGAAACCCTCGGCTGTTCGCGCCAGGACATCTACCAAAAGATGCTCGACGGCAAGATGAAGTACTCCTCTATCTTCAATTACCCCACGCTCAACTGGGCGGATATCGGCGTGATCGGCTGGCTGGTCGACGGCGCCGCCATCGTCAACCAGGTGGCGCTGTGCCGCGCGTCCTACGGCCCCTATGCGCGGGCGATGGTGAAAATCTGCAAAGAGGAAAGCTTCCACCAGCGCCAGGGCTACGAGGCGGTGATGGCGATGGCCAACGGCAGCGACACGCAGCGCGCCATGTTGCAGGACGCTATCGATCGCTTCTGGTGGCCGGTGCTGATGATGTTCGGCCCGAGCGACGCCGACTCCCCCCACAGCGCCCAGAGCATGGCGTGGAAAATCAAACGCCACAGCAACGATGAGCTGCGGCAGAAATTCGTCGACAACACCGTGCCGCAGCTTGAGGCGCTGGGCATGACGGCGCCGGACCCGAGCCTTACCTGGGACGAGGCCGCCGGCCACTATCGCTTCGGCGAGATCGACTGGAGCGAACTGCATGAGGTGATCAAAGGGCGCGGTCAATGCAACCACGAACGCCTGCAGGCCAAACGCCGCGCCTGGGAAGACGGCGCCTGGGTACGCGACGGCGCCATGGCCCACGCCGCGAAAAACGCCGCCTCCGCCGCATAGCCAACATAAGGAAACGAGATCATGAGCCACGTTGAATGGCCGCTGTATGAAGTGTTTATCCGCAGCAAACAAGGGCTGGCGCATCGCCACGTCGGCAGCCTGCACGCCGCCGACGACCAAATGGCGCTGGAAAATGCCCGCGACGCCTATACGCGCCGCAACGAAGGCTGCTCGATCTGGGTGGTGCAGTCGCGCCATCTGATCGCCTCGCAGCCGGAAGATCGCGGCGCGTTCTTCGATCCGTCCGAAGACAAGATCTATCGTCATCCGACGTTTTACACCATTCCCGACGGCATCAAGAACATGTAGAGGCGACCATGACGGTTAACGATCCGCGCATCAGCTATTTGCTCCGCCAGGGTGACACGCCTCTGATCCTCGCCCAGCGCCTGTGCGCCTGGTGCGGCCACGCGCCCGAGCTGGAAATCGATCTGGCGTTGGCCAACATCGGGCTCGATCTGCTCGGCCAGGCGCGCAACTTTCTGGGTTACGCCGCCGAACTGGCCGGCCCGCCCTGCAGCGAAGACAGCCTGGCCTTCGGCCGCGACGAGCGCCAGTTTCATAACCTGCTGTTGGCTGAGCAGCCGAACGGCGGTTTCAACGACACGCTGGTGCGTCAGTTCCTGCTCGATGCCTACCACGTACAGCTGCACCAGGCGCTGAGCCGCAGCCGCGATGCGCAGATCGCCGCCATCGCCGCCAAGTCATTGAAGGAGGCCGATTATCACCTGCGCTTCAGCCACGGCTGGATGATCCGCCTGGGCGACGGCAACGACGTCAGCCACCGCAAGATCCAGCAATCGCTGGATAACCTGTGGCGGTTCACCGCCGAGCTGTTCCACGCCGACGCGCTGGAGCTGGAGCTGGCAGAACAAGGCATCGCCGTCGATCCGCGCGAACTGCAGGCCCCCTGGCAAGCGCAGGTGGAAGAGACGCTGCGCCAGGCGACGCTGGCGCTGCCTGCCGAGCAGGCGTTCCGGCACGGCGGCAAGCAAGGCCGGCACAGCGAACACCTCGGCCCACTGCTGGCGGAAATGCAGTTCCTGCAGCGCGCCTATCCAAACGGTCAATGGTAGGAGGCCACGATGAACGTCACCCGTTTGCAACCCGCCGAAATCCCGCAGATTTGGCACTGCCTGCAGCAGATCAGCGATCCCGAACTGCCGGTGCTGTCGATCACCGATTTGGGCATGGTGCGCGACGTAGCGCGCGACGGCGCGGGCTGGCGCGTGACCTTCACCCCGACGTACTCCGGCTGCCCAGCCACCGAATTTCTGCTCAACGCCATCGAGCAGCGGCTGGCGGCCGCCGGCTTCAGCCCGGTGCAGGTGGACATTCGCCTCAGCCCGGCCTGGACCACCGACTGGATGAACGCCGACGCCCGCGAGCGGCTGCGGCAATACGGCGTAGCACCCCCGCAGGGCCACACCTGCGATCGGCCGCACGCCCACGGCCCGGTAGCCTGCCCGCGCTGCGGCAGCACCCACAGCGAGAAGATCAGCGAGTTCGGCTCCACCGCCTGTAAAGCGCTGTACCGCTGCTGCGACTGCCGGGAACCGTTCGATTATTTCAAATGCATATAGGAGCGCTGACACCATGACGGTCTTTCATCGCCTGAACGTCGCCGCCATCGAGCGCGAAACGTCGGACGCCGTAGCCATCACCCTGCGGGTGCCCGAAGAGCTGCAAAACCAATACCGCTATACCCCCGGCCAGCACCTGACGCTCAAGGCGTTGGTCAACGGCGAAGAGCTGCGGCGTTGCTACTCCATCTGCAGTTCGCCGCAGGAAGGCCTGCTGCAGATCGGCGTGAAGGCGATTGACCAGGGGCGCTTCTCCGGCTTCGTCAACCGCATGCTGAAGGTCGGCGACGCGCTGGAGGTGATGGTGCCTCAGGGGCGCTTCGGCTACCAGCCGCAGGCAGAGCGCCACGGCAACTACCTGGCGATCGCCGCCGGCTCCGGCATCACGCCGATGCTGTCGATCATCAAGGCGACGCTGCTGCTCGAACCGGGCAGCAGCTTCACCCTGATCTACGGCAACCGCAACAGCCGTTCGATGATGTTCAAAGAGGCGCTGTCGGATCTGAAAAACCGCTACCCGCAGCGTTTTCAGCAGCTGTATCTGTTCAGCCAGGAAAGTCTCGACAGCCCGCTGCTCAGCGGCCGCATCGACCGTGAACGTCTGACGGCGATCGGCGGCGCGCTGCTGGATTTCCGCGACTATGACCACGCCTTTATCTGCGGGCCGGAATCGATGATGGACGACGCGCAAACCGTGCTGGAACAGGCCGGCGTCCCGGCCAACCACATCCACAGCGAACGCTTCAACACCAGCGGCCTGGTCGCCCGCCCGCGAAGCAGCGGCGATCGCAACGCCACCCGGGTGGCGATCCTGCTCGACGGCCGCCGGTTGGATATCGAGGTCGGCGAACAGGACGACAGCATTCTCGACGCCGCGCTGCGCCAGGGCGCCGACCTGCCCTACGCCTGCAAAGGCGGCGTATGCGCCACCTGCAAATGCCGTCTGAAGGCCGGCCAGGTGGAGATGGGCGTCAACTACAGCCTGGAGCCGGATCAGTTGGCGGCAGGCTACGTATTGAGCTGCCAGTCGTGGCCGAAAGGCGACGGTGTGGTATTGGACTTCGACGTCTAGGAGCCGTGATGGACACCCCCTTTATTTTGCATCAGCAGCAGCACCGCGTGGTCACGCTGACGCTGCATCGCCCGGAGGCGCGCAACGCCCTGAGCACGCCGTGCCTGGAACAGCTGGTTGCTCGCCTGGAGCAGGCCGACGCCGACAGCGGCGTGGGCGCCGTGGTGATCGCCGGTGCGGCGCGCTTCTTCGCCGCCGGTGCCGATCTGCGCGAACTGCAACAGCAGGATCTGCCGGCCGCGCTGGCGGATCGCCGTCCGCTGCTGTGGCAGCGTCTGGCGCAGTTCAGCAAGCCGCTGCTGGCGGCGGTGAACGGTTATGCCCTGGGCGCCGGCTGTGAGCTGGCGCTGGCCTGCGACATCGTCATCGGTGGCGAAAGCGCCCGCTTCGGCCTGCCGGAGATCACCCTCGGCCTGATGCCGGGCGCCGGAGGCACCCAGCGCCTGATCCGCTGCGTCGGCAAATCGCGCGCCAGCCAGATGGTGCTGACCGGTGAGCCCATCGATGCCCGCACCGCGCTGCAAGCCGGCCTGATCAGCGAAGTGTGCGTCGATGCCCTGACGCTGGAACGCACGCAGCAGATGGCCGATCGCATCAGCCGTCAGGCGCCGCTGGCACTGCGCGCCGCCAAACAGGCGCTGAAAGAGGCCGAGGAAACCGGCCTTAGCCAGGGGCTGGCGATGGAGCGTCAGCAGTTCGTCACCCTGGCCGCCACCGACGATCGCCGCGAAGGCATCGCCGCCTTTTTCGAAAAACGTACGCCAAACTATCAGGGGCGCTGATTTATGGATAACGCATTGATTCTCAGCCATCTCGACGCCGGGGTGTTGACGCTGACCCTCAACCGGCCGGATCGGCTCAACAGCTTTAATGATGAGATGCATCGCCAGCTGAGCGAAGCGCTGACGCAAGCCGAACGCGACGACAGCGTACGCTGCCTGCTGATCGCCGGTGCCGGGCGCGGTTTCTGCGCCGGGCAGGATCTCAACGATCGCAACGTCAGCGCCGATCAGCAGGCGCCGGATCTCGGCCTGTCGGTCGAACGTTTTTACAACCCCCTGATCCGTCGCCTGACCGCCCTGCCGAAGCCGGTGGTATGCGCAGTCAACGGCGTGGCGGCCGGCGCCGGCGCCGCGCTGGCCCTGGCGTGCGATATCGTCATCGCCGCCGACAATGCCAGCTTCATTCAGTCATTCTGCCGTCTGGGATTAGTCCCTGATTCCGGCGGCAGCTGGTTCCTGCCGCGGCTGGCCGGCCACGCTCGCGCGATGGGCATGGCCTTACTGGGTGACAAAATCAGCGCCCAACAGGCGCTGGCGTGGGGCATGATCTGGCAGGTGGTGCCGGCGGATGAATTGGCCGATCGCACGCAAACGCTGGCGCGCCATCTGGCCACCCAGCCGACCTACGGCCTGGGGCTGATCAAAAAAGCCCTCTACAGCTCGGCCACCAACAGCCTCAATCAGCAGCTCGATCTGGAGCGCGATCTGCAACGATTGGGCGGCCGCAGCGACGACTATCGCGAAGGCGTCAGCGCGTTCTTTGCCAAACGCACGCCAAACTTCAGCGGGAAATAGCCATGAACGCGCCCCTTCTTAACGGCCAGGTGGCGGTGATCGGCGCCGGCACCATGGGCATCGGCATCGCCCAGCTGGCCGCCGCCGCCGGCCACCCGGTGCGGCTGTTCGACATCGCGCCCGCCGCCGCCCAGCGCGCGATCGACGATCTCGCTCGCCGCCTGCGCCAGCGGGTAGACGGCGGCAAGGCCGACGCCGCGACCACCGAAGCCCTGCTGGCGCGCCTCGAGCGCGCCGACTCGCTCGATCAACTGGCCGACTGCACGCTGGTGATTGAAGCGGTGGCGGAAAATCTGGCGATCAAACAGGGCCTGTTCCGCGATCTGGAGGCGATCTGCTCGCCCACGGCGCTGTTCGCCAGCAATACCTCCTCGCTGTCAATCACCGCCATCGCCGGGGCACTGCAACACCCGGCACGCATGGCCGGGCTGCACTTCTTCAACCCGGCGCCGCTGATGAAGCTGGTGGAGATCGTCAGCGGTCTGGAGACCGGCGCCGAGACCCTCGCCGCGCTGCAGGCCCTGGCGCAGCGCTGGGGTAAGCAAAGCGTCGTGTGCCGCTCGACGCCGGGATTTATCGTCAACCGCGTGGCGCGGCCGTTCTATGCCGAAACCCTGCGCGCGCTGGAGGAACGGGTGGCCGACGCCGCCACGCTGGACGCGGTATTGCGCGACGCCGGCGGTTTCGCCATGGGCCCGCTGCAGTTGACCGATCTGATCGGCCAGGACGTCAATTACGCCGTGACCGACTCGGTGTATCAGGCCTTCTATCAGGATCCGCGCTTCACTCCCTCACTGGTGCAGCAGGAGCTGGTGGCCGCCGGGCGCCTCGGCCGCAAGTCCGGCCGCGGTTTCTACCGCTACGACGCACCGCAATCCGCCGACGCGATCGCCTTTGCGCCACCGGCGCAGGCCGCAGTGCCGCAACGCGTTACGCTGCACGGCGACTGGTCTTCGCTGGCCGATTTGGCGCAGTTGTTAAGCGAAAATGCGGGGGCGATCAAACAACCCGGCCAGACCAGCCCACACGTCACGATCGACGACGTTACACTGATGTTAACCAATGGTAAAACCGCCGGCCAACTGGCCGACGAACGGGGAACGCCCGTGGTGCTGTTCGATCTCTGTGCCGACTATGCGCACGCCTCCGCCATCGCCATCAGCTGCGCGGCGCAAAACGATGCGCAACACAATGCCAACGCGATTCGCCTGCTGCAGTCCCTCGGTAAGCAGGTCATTCCGTTGCCGGATTACCCTGGCCTGCTGACGATGCGCACCCTGGCCATGCTGGCCAACGAAGCGCTCGACGTGGTGAACAAAGGCGTCGCCAGCGCCGAAGATACCGATCTGGCGATGCTGCGCGGCGTCAACTATCCGCGCGGGCCGCTAGCCTGGGGCGCCGCGCTCGGCTGGCGCCACATTCTGACGACGCTGGAAAACCTGCAACGCTATTACGGCGAAGCGCGCTATCGCCCGATGCCGCTGCTGCGCCGCTACGCTTCCCCCGCCTCTTTCCCAGGAGCCGAACGATGAACGCCAATACGCCGCGCGCGCTGGCTCAGCGCTGCGCCGAACAGATGTTTCAGCAAGATACCTGCGCTCAGGCGATGGGAATGCACATCGACGCCGTCGACGCCGGATACGCACAGGTCAGCATGACCGTCGGCCCGCAGATGCTCAACGGCCACCAGACCTGCCACGGCGGCCAGTTGTTCAGCCTGGCGGACACCGCCTTCGCCTACGCCTGCAACAGCCAGGGGCTGGCGGCGGTGGCCTCCGGCTGCAGCATCGACTTCGTCCGCCCGGCGCTGGCCGGCGACCGCCTCACCGCCAGCGCGGAGATGCGCCATCAGGGCAAAGCCACCGGGCTGTATGACGTCGAGATCGTTAACCAACTGGGCAAAACCGTCGCCTGGTTCCGCGGCCGCGCGCACCGCCTCGGCCACAGCATTTTAGGAGATCAGGCATGAATCAGGCCTTTATCTGCGACGGCGTGCGCACCCCGATCGGCCGCTATGGCGGCGCGCTGGCTCAGGTGCGCGCCGACGACCTCGCCGCCCTGCCGCTGCGCGTGCTGTTGGAACGCCATCCGCAGGTGGATTGGGCGCAGTTGGACGACGTGATCCTCGGCTGCGCCAACCAGGCCGGGGAAGACAACCGCAACCTGGCGCGTATGGCGCTGCTGCTGGCCGGCGTGCCGGTCGGCGTTTCCGGCACCACGGTGAACCGCCTGTGCGGTTCAGGCCTGGATGCGCTGGCGATGGCGGCGCGCAGCATCAAAGCCGGTGACGCCGGGCTGCTGCTGGCGGGCGGCGCGGAATCGATGACCCGCGCGCCGCTGGTGATGGGCAAGGCCGACAGCGCCTTCAGCCGCCAGGCGCAGCTGTACGACACCACCCTCGGCTGGCGCTTCGTCAATCCGCGGATGCAGGCCGAGTTCGGCACCGATTCGATGCCGGAGACCGCCGAAAACGTCGCGGCGCAGTTCAACATCAGCCGCGCCGATCAGGATGCCTTTGCGCTGCGCAGCCAGCAGCGCGCCGCCCGGGCGCAGGCGCTGGGCCACCTGGCGCAGGAGATAGCGCCCGTCAGCCTCACCGGTAAAAAAGGCGCGGGGACGCTGTTTAGCCAGGATGAACACCCGCGTGCCGACACCACCTTCGAGCAGCTGCAGGCGCTGAAAACCCCGTTCCGTCAGCCCGGCAGCGTCACCGCCGGCAACGCCTCGGGCCTGAACGACGGTGCGGCGGCCCTGATCGTCGCCTCCGAAGCGATGGCAGCGCGCCAGGGGCTGACGCCGCGCGCGCGCATCGTTGCCACCGCCACCTGCGGCGTGGAGCCGCGGCTGATGGGCATCGGCCCGCTGCCGGCCACCCGCAAGGTGCTGGAAATCGCCGGGCTGAGCCTGACGCAAATGGACGTTATCGAACTGAACGAAGCGTTCGCCGCCCAGGCGTTGGCGGTGATGCGCCAGCTTGGCCTGCCGGACGATGCCCCGCAGGTCAACCCCAACGGCGGCGCGATCGCTCTGGGGCATCCGCTGGGCATGAGCGGCGCGCGCCTGGCGCTGGCCGCCCTGTTTGAACTGGAACGGCGAGCCGGCCGCTACGCGCTTTGCACCATGTGCATCGGCGTCGGCCAAGGCATCGCCATGATCATTGAGCGTGTCTGACCCCTGAGGCTAACCATGACAATAAATCCACAGCCCCTCGAAACGATCGAGTTCGCCTCGCGCGATGAGATTGAAGCGTTGCAGCTGACGCGTCTGAAGTGGACGCTGCACCACGCCTACGACAATGTGCCGATGTACAAACGCAAGTTCGACCAGGCCGGCGTGCATCCCGACGATCTCAAACAGCTGAGCGATCTGGCGCGCTTCCCTTACACCACCAAGCAGGATCTGCGCGACAACTACCCGTTCGACACCTTCGCGGTGCCGATGGAACAGGTGGTGCGCATCCACGCCTCCTCGGGCACCACCGGCCGCCCGACGGTGGTGGGTTACACCCAGCGCGACATCGATAACTGGGCCGATATCGTCGCCCGCTGTCTGCGCGCCGGCGGCGCCACCGCCAAAGACAAGGTGCACGTCGCCTACGGTTACGGCCTGTTCACCGGCGGCCTGGGCGCGCACTACGGCGCGGAGCGGCTCGGCGCGACGGTGATCCCGATGTCCGGCGGCCAGACGGAACGCCAGGCGCAGCTGATCCTCGATTTCAAACCCGACATCATCATGGTGACGCCGTCCTATTGCCTGACGCTGATCGACGAGCTGGAACGCAAGATGGGCGGCGACGCACGCGGCTGTTCGCTGCGGCTCGGCGTGTTCGGCGCCGAACCCTGGACCGAAGCCCTGCGCCACGAAATCGAAACCCGCATGGGCATCAAGGCGCTGGATATTTACGGCCTGTCGGAAGTGATGGGGCCGGGCGTGGCGATGGAGTGTCTGGAGAGCGGCGGCGGCCCGACCATTTGGGAAGACCACTTCCTGCCGGAGATCATCTGCCCGGAAACCGGCATCGCCCTGCCGGACGGCGAGCACGGCGAACTGGTGTTCACCACCCTGACCAAAGAGGCGCTGCCGGTGATCCGCTACCGCACCCGCGATCTCACCCGGCTGCTGCCGGGCGACGCGCGCCAGATGCGCCGCATGGGCAAGATCACCGGCCGCTCCGACGACATGCTGATCATCCGCGGCGTCAACGTCTTCCCGTCGCAGGTGGAAGAGCAGATCATGCAGTTCGAGCAGCTGTCGCCGCACTACCAGCTGCAGGTCAGCCGCAGCGGGCACCTGGACACGCTGGCGGTGCGCGTCGAGCTCAAGGAGTCGGCGCTCAGCCTCAGCCACCAGCAGCGTTGCGACATCTGCCACCAGCTGCGCCACCACATCAAATCGATCGTGGGCGTCAGCACCGACGTCAGCATCGCCAACTGCGGCGATATTCCGCGCTCGGAAGGCAAAGCGCAGCGCGTGGTCGATCTGCGGCCACGCTGAGGCGCACGGCGTCACGGATGACGCCGCCCTAAATTAGGCGTAATGTTATGGCTCATCGAAGGCTAACCCATGGAAAAATATGGAACATAAACTGGATGAGTTCATTCGCCATGCCGTCGACGCGCAGCCGATCAGCGGCACCTCGCTGATCATTTCGCTGTACGGCGACGCACTCAGCCACCGCGGCGGCGAAGTGTGGCTCGGCAGCCTGAGCGCGCTGCTGGAGGCCTTCGGCTTCGGCGATCGCTTCGTGCGCACCTCGGTGTTCCGCCTGCAAAAAGAGGGGTGGCTGGCGGTGGAGAAAATAGGCCGCCGCAGCTTCTACCGCGTGACCGAGCAGGGAATGCGCCAGTTCCGCCACGCCGAATCGAAAATATATCTGCGCGAGCAGCCCGCCTGGGACGGCAAGTGGGAGCTGTTGCTACTGGAAAGCGCGGAAAAAAACGCGCGCGCGCGGCTGAAAAAAGAGCTGGGCTGGCTCGGATTCGGGCAAATCGCCAGCAACCTGATGGCCGCCCCCACCCATGCGCAAACCGACGTGACGGCGCTGCTCGGCGAGCTGAACGCCAGCGAGCAGGTGATTTACTTCCGCGCCGATTATCCCTACAACCGCTCCGAGCAAACCCTGCAGAAATTGGTGGCCGACTGCTGGTCGCTGAGCGAGGTAGCGGCCGGCTATCACGAGTTTATCGTCTCCTTCCGGCCGCTGATGGCGCTGCTGCGCGAAGTCGACCCGGCGGCGCTGACGCCGCTGCGCTGTTTCCAGATTAAGCTATTATTGATTCACTTCTTCCGTCGCGTAGTGTTGAAAGATCCGCTGCTGCCGGACGCGCTGCTGCCCACGCAGTGGGAGGGCCAGATCGCCCGCAACCTGTGCATCAATCTTTATCAGCAGGTCGATCGCGCCGCGACGGAATACGTCAGCGCGCTGGCGGAGACCACCATCGGCGCCCTGCCCGCGCCGGCCGCCGGCTACTATCGGCGCTTCGGCGGCCTGCCGCGCGACCCTACATTTTAAGGAACTCACGCTATGCCTGTGTATCAGATTGACGGCCTGACGCCGGTCGTTGACCCCAGCAGTTACGTGCACCCGACGGCGGTGCTGATCGGCGACGTGATCGTCGGCAAGCACGTGTACATCGGCCCAAATGCCAGCCTGCGCGGCGATTTTGGCCGCCTGGTGATCTGCGACGGCGCCAACATTCAGGACAACTGCGTGATGCACGGCTTCCCGCAGCAGGACACGGTGGTGGAAGAAGACGGCCATATCGGGCATGGCGCCATCCTGCACGGCTGCCGTATTCGCCGCAATGCGATGGTGGGCATGAATGCGGTGGTGATGGACGGCGCGGAGATCGGCGAGAACACCATCGTTGGCGCGATGGCGTTCGTCAAAGCCGCGGCGGTGATCGAGGCCAACAAGCTGGTGGTCGGCAGCCCGGCGCGCGTGCTGCGCGATCTGACCGAACAGGAGCTGGCCTGGAAGATCGCCGGCACCCGCGAGTATCAGGATCTGGTACAGCGCTGCAAATCCTCGCTGCACGAAGTGGCGCCGCTGACCGAAATCGAACCGGGCCGCCAGCGCCTGAGCTTCGGCGACCACCTGATCCCGAAAAGCCAGCTGTAATCTCAGGAAATGACGCGGGCCTTCCGACCGCTAACTTGATTCAGATAGCCTGAAACAGGCTATCTGATCTGCTCAACTTTCAAGACCCCCGATTCACGGTATAACCGGAATGACGAGCTAAAGTTCCGTCCACCTGATTGACCTTCCCCTTTAAAGAAAGTCTCAGTCAGGAACCCGTAGGTATGTCCTTCCTTGAACGGATAACCGAAATCAGGCACGCACAAGTCTTGTGATAAAAGGAGAGGTTGGCTTTCATTTACATCAAAATATTTTCTAAACGCTTCATTCTCTTTATCCGCTTCTACGATCTGGATCCCATTTAGATACTCATGACTTTTCGCGGGCACCTGCAGGCATACCTTATCATCGACCACACTCACCTTTGCGGCCTGAATATCGAGAATCCTTGACTCACACGCTGACAACATCAGAATTGAACAAAGCGTCGCCAGGTATTTCCTCTTTTCCATTATCATTTCACTCCTTGCAGAAAGCGGAACAGCGTTTTGCGATACCTTGTCGCTAACGTATTTTGATCTGAAACACCTTGATAAGTGACCACCGGCCAAGCCTTACGCCGCTGGATATTCCATTCACGGTAGCCATAGGCCTGCAAAACATAGTAGTCAGCAATAATCTGAGCCTGCTGCTCAAGCCCATAGTCCAATAACGCTCTGTCATCCAATCGATAGGTATAATCAGCTGCCCAACTGAACATTCCCCGAGCTCTTACCCACATACCTTTCTGATGCTGCCATACGTGCATCATTTCATGAATAAATAGATGCCTGATATCAACGGTTGATTCAGCGCCAAAATCCGGGGAATACAGCTCTTTTCTGAAAAACAATTCGCCATTAGGCGTCATAGCCGTTCCACGCCTTTGTAAGCCAAAAGGAAGATAGCTAGCGCAATGTATCCACACACGTGGATAAGCTATCTCCCCACCAAAAACCGTTCTTGCTAAAGCAATCTCTTTCAACGTTAGCTGTCTGAGCGATCCTTCTTCCTTCTGCATGCGCTATCCTTTATCCCTGTACGCTAAAACCACAAACCTCATGTTAAAAAACCGCCTTTTCAGACTAACAGTACATTACCCCTCCGTTTTGAGCACGCCATAACCGTATCAGCCTATCGATTACTCCACCTCAGGCGCTTTGAACGGCGACGGCGCAGCCGCACGGCGGCTCTGGAAGTGATAAGCAACCACCAGCAGTAAAGTGAACGGAATACCGAACCACAGCGTCATGCGGAAGAATTCGGTAAACGCCGTCGAGATCATCAGCGCCGCCATCAGCCCGGCGCCCAGCAAGGTGGTACAGGGGAACCCCCACATACGGAACTTCAGGTGGGTCTGCCGATGCCGGCGGCGGAAGAACAGATGGGTGACGAAAATCATCAGCCAGGTAAAGCAGGCGCCATACACCGAAATAGACATCATGGCGGCGAACGACGTTTCCGGCGCCACCAGGCTCAGCACGATAGACACCACGATGCCGATGCACGACATCGCCAGCGCATTGACCGGAATGCCGCGCCGGCTGACGCGCCCCAATGCCGCCGGCGCCTGCCCGGCACGCGACAGCGAGAACATCATGCGGGTAGTGATATACAGCTGGCTGTTCATCGCCGACAGCGCCGCCACCAGCACGATAAAGTTGAAAATACCGGCAGCGGCGGGCAGATGGATCACGTTCATCGCCATCAGGAACGGGCTTTCGCCGGTGCCTGACTGGCGCCAGGGCACAATGGCCAACATCAGGGCAATCGACAGCATGTAGAAGATGAACAGCCGCACGATGGTGCCCTTGAACGCCGCCTTTACCGCTATCACCGGGTTTTTCGCCTCGCCGGCGGCCACCGCGATCATTTCAATGCTCAGGTAGCTGAAGATAGACACGATCACCGCGAACCACATGCCCTTGACGCCAAACGGCATGAAGCCGCCGGCGGTCAGGTTGCGCAGGCCGTAGGCCGGGTTGCCCGAGAACGCCAGAATGCCGATGCCGATCAGAATGAACGCCACGATCGCCGTCACTTTGACGGTGGACAGCGCGTATTCCACCTGGCCGAACGACTTCACGCCGATCACGTTGACGACGATCACCGCCGCCGAGAACAGCAGCACCCACGGCCAGGTCGGCGTCGCCGGGAACCAAAACTGCATGTACATGCCGATGGCGGTAACTTCGGTGCCCACCGCCAGCACCACGCAGGACCAGTAGGAGTAACGCACCAGAAAACCGAACAGCGGGCCGAGATAGAATTCGGCGTAGTCGCCGAACGAGCCGGGCGTCGGGTGTTCAGAGGTCATTTCCGCCAGACTGCCCATCAACAACAGCGCAATAACGCCGCCGATCAGATAGCTCAGCAATACCGACGGCCCCGCCATCTGAATGGCGTAGGCGCTGCCGAGAAACAGCCCGGTGCCGATGGCACCGCCGATCGCCAGCATCGACATCTGCCCGGCGGTAAGATGCTTGTTCAACCCGCCCTGGCGGCGGGCGATATGCTCAAAATCATTCATCTGTGGCATGGCTGTGTTCCCGAGCGAAGTTAGGCAGTACGGGTGACGTCGAGAATGGCGGCGGTCACGTAGTCGATATTACCGGGGTTGAGCCCCGGCAGGCACATGCGGCCGGGCGAGACCAGATAGATGGCGTAGCGCTCTCGCAGGGTCTGCAGCTGCGCTTCGTTCAGGCCGGTATAGCTGAACATGCCGCGCTGATCACGTATGCGCCGGTGATCCAGCGAAGAGCCGCCCTGCGCCAGGCCGGCGGCCAGCTGCTCACGCATCTGCTTGATGCGCACGCGCATTTCCGCCAGCTCACCGCGCCAAAGCTCACCGAGTTCGGCATCGCCGAGCAGGGTTTCCACGATCTGGCTACCGTGCGTCGGCGGGCAGGAGTAGCTGCGGCGGATCAGCGTTTTTAACGCGCCTTTGACGTTGGCGGCGTTTTGCGCATCGGCGCAGCGCACCGACAGCGCGCCCAGCCGCTGGCCGTACAGCGCCACGTTTTTGGAAAACGAGTTGCAGACCAAAAACGGCAGATCGGTTTTCAGCGCTTCGCGCAACGCAAAGCAATCCTCCTCCAGCCCGTCGCCGAAGCCCTGATAGGCGATATCGAACAGCGGCAGCAGCTTACGCCGCTGCAGCACGGCGAGCGTGGCGCGCCACTGCTCCGCCGTCAGATCGGTGCCGGTCGGGTTATGGCAGCAAGGATGCAACAGGACGACGCTGCCGGGCGGCAGGCTGTCCAGCGCGTCGAGCATGGCGGCGAAACGCAGGCCTCCCGCCGCTTCGTCAAAGTAGGGATAGGTATTCACCCGCAGCCCGGCGCCTTCAAATATCGCCCAGTGATTGGCCCAGGTGGGATCGGACACCCAAATGTCACCGCGCGCCAGAAAGTGGCGCAAAAAATCCGCCGCCAGCTTTAGCGCACCGGAGCCGCCGACGGTCTGCACCGTGGCGATCTCGGCCGCCTGTTGCTCGCCGAACAGCAGCGCCTGCACCTGGCGAGCGAACTGCGGCGAACCTTCGATCGGCGGATAGCCGTGCGGGCGTCGCAACGCCAGCAACCGCTGCTCGGCGGCCTCCACCGCCTGCATCAGCGGAATATTCCCCTGCCGGTCGTAATAGAGTCCAATGCCTAAATTCACTTTTTTCGGATTGGGGTCCTGCAAATAGGCTTCCATCAGCGACATAATAGGATCGGCTGCAGAAGGTGCAATCTGTTTAAACATGACGCATCCTTAACTCGTTATTGAATTAATATGAAGACAGACTTAATAAAAATTAAATCAGGCGATGGCGCTGACGGTGATTTCTATTTTCATTCCCGGCACCACCAGTTTTTCGACAATAACCGTGGAACGATTGGGATAAGGATAATTAAAGTATTTCCGGTAAATATCATCGAGCAATTTAACGTCGTTGACGTCGGTGAGATAAACGATCACCTGCAGTACCTTATCGCTGTGGCTGCCCGCCGCCTTCAACGTCTGCGCCAGGTTATCGAAGGTTAACGCAATCTGTTGCTCCGGCGCGCCGGTCTCGATGCTGCCGTCCGCCCGCACCGGGCCATGGGCGGTAAACAACATGCCGCCGCCCCGGGTGGCCCAGGAAAAAGGCTGGCCGATGTCCGGCAGCCCGGTCTCTACGATCTCGCGCATATCAGTGGTTCCCGTGGTGGTCAAGTTGGCGAAGCAGCGCGCCGTCGGCGGCGAACAACGCATCCAGAATGGTGAAATGATTGGCGCCAGGCACCGCGACCAGTTCGGCCGGCAACCCGCGTTGGCGCAGCGCCGCGTGATAGTGTTGCGACTGACCGATCAACTCCGGCAGCTCAGCTGCGCCGTAATACAGCGTGAGCGGCTTACTGCGCGCCGGCGGGTGGCGCGCCGGGCTTAGCGTTTCAATCTGCCGCTCGGTCAGCTGCAGCGCCCGATTGACATAGCTCTCTTGCAGCGGCGCCAGTTCGAACAGGCCGCTGATGGGAAAGACCGCCTCCACCAACGCATGCTGCTGCCAAAACGCCGCCAGATGCCCGCCGGCGGAATGGCCGCACAGATGCACCGGATGGGCATAGTGCGGCGGCAGACGGCGCTGAATAGCATCAAGCGCCGCCCCCACCTGGCGACAAATAGCGTCAAGATTAACCGCCGGCGCCAGCGCATATTCCACCAGCACCACGTCAAAACCCAACGCCAACGGCCCGGCGGCGATAAAGGCGAAATCCGCCTTATCGCAGAATTGCCAATAGCCGCCGTGAATAAAAATTAACGTCCCCTGGTGCTGCTTTGCAGAATAGAGCCAATCCATCGTCTCGCGTTCGCTTTCGCCATACGCAATATTCTTTTCATGTTTCGTCTGATGATAAATAGCCGCACTGCGGGTCTGAAATGAAGCCAAAATAGCGTCTTCATTATCCTCCGCAGCGCCGTTGTCATAGCTCCCCGCAAGTAGTTTCATATATTAAACTTCGTTTATTATTTAAAATATGAATTAACTATTAGCACCGGCAACATTATTGTCAAGACGGGTCTATCAGCAATGCGCGCCCGGTAAAATAAAACAACACCGGCGGCGAAAAAGTTTAACCCATGAAACTTTTTGCGCTTATTTTCCCCGCCCGTCCGGCTGAATTTGCGGCAATGCGCTGAGTCGCTCAAACGCATAATCCCAAAAGGCGCGCACCTTCAGCGGCATGCGCTGCGCCTGCTGCGCCACCAGTTGCACCGGCATCGGCAACGGTTCATGATCCGCCAGCAGCCGCACCAGCGTACCGGCGGCCACATCATCCGCCACCTGATACGAGAGCAGCCGGGCGATGCCGTTGCCGGCACGCACCGCCAGCAGCTGCGCTTCCACATCGTTGAGCAACAGCCGGGGGGCCAAGCGCACCCGCTCGCCGTTTTCCTGCGGGCCGAAGCGCCATTCGCGCAGCGACGGCCGTTGGGTGCCGACGATGGTGGCATGCTCCGCCAGCTGCGCCGGTGAGCGCGGCTCGCCGCAGCGCGCCAGGTAAGCCGGGCTGGCGACCGTCACCCGGCTTACCTGCCCCAGCCGCCGTGCCACGCGCGAAGAGTCCTGCAGATGACCAATGCGCACCGCGATATCCAGCCCTTCGTCGATCAGATCGAGATTGCGATCGTTCAACACCATTTCGATCTGCATCTGCGGGTAGTCATCGAGAAACGCCATCACCACCGGCGCCACGTAGCGGCGGCCGAACTGCACCGGCGAAGTAACGCGCAGCAAGCCGCTCAGCTGCGCTTCGGCGGTATCCTGCACCACCGCCTGATAATCCTGCAGCAGCTGTTGCGCGCGCTCCAGCAGGCGCACGCCCGCCTCGGTAGGCGCCAGCCGCCGGGTGGTGCGTTCCACCAGCCGGGTGCCGAACCGCTGTTCCAGCGCGGCGATCGCCCGGGTGATCGCCGGCGCCGAGCGCCGCAGTTTGCGCCCGGCGGCCGCCAGGCTGCCCTGCTGCACCACCGCCACGAAGATGGCCAACTCGTCTAACCGATCCATAGACTCTTCCGATAAGTGAAATTATCAATTTCCACATTGCCGGATTCCGCTCATTCACCGCAAGAGTATGCTGAAAAAAAACACTGAGGAGAAACGCCATGTCCACCATCACCCTCTACGGCACCCCGCTTTCCGGCCACGTTCACCGCGTGGCGTTGCTGCTGCGCATGCTGGCGCTGCCCTATGAATGGGTAGAAGCCTCGGCGGACGTGCGGCAGAGCGCGGCCTTTCGCCGGCTCAACCCGTTCGGCCAGATCCCGGTCTTGCAGGACGGCGATCTGACGCTGGCCGACAGCAACGCCATTCTGGTCTATCTGGCGAAACGTTATGCGCCGGACAGCCACTGGCTGCCGGAACAGCCGGCGGCGGCGGCGCGGGTGCAGGCCTGGCTTTCCAAAGCCGCCGGCGAAGTCCGCTACGGCCCGGCCTCCTGCCGATTGATCGCCCAGTTCGCGGTGCCGGAGGATTACCAGGCGGCGCGAGCAATCAGCGATCGTTTTCTGCCGCAGATGGAACAGCACCTGAGCGAGCGCGGCTATCTGACCGGCGAACAGGCGACCATCGCCGATCTGGCCTGCTACAGCTATGTGGCGGTCGCGGCCGAAGGCGGCATTTCTCTGGCGCCTTACCCCGCCATACGGCGCTGGGTGGCGAGCATCGCGGCGCTTCCCGGCTTCTTCGCCATGCCGGCCCTGCCGGCACCGGCGGCGAGCTGACGCCATGATCCCGCAGCGGTTCCACCCCGATGAGCTGCGCGCGCAGACGCTGGCCGGTTTCGATCGCGTGGGCGGCGGCATCTACCCCGCGATGCCGGACCAGCACCGCGCGTTTTTCGCCGCACTGCCCTACCTGTTCGTCGCCACGCTGGACGACCAGGGCTGGCCCATCGCCACCCTGTTCAGCGGCCCGCCCGGATTTTTACGCTCGCCGGACGACACGCACCTGCGCATCAGCGCGCCGCGCCGCAGCGACGATCCCGCCCAGGCGCTGTTGCTGCCCGGCAAACCGGTCGGTGCGCTGGGGCTCGACTTCAGCAACCGGCGGCGCAACCGCGCCAACGGCACCGTCGGCCGCACCGATAAAAACCGGGTGGAGATCGTCGTTCACCAAAGCTTCGGCAACTGCCCGCAGTACATTCAACGCCGCGAACTCTACCCGGTGGAGAGCCTGCCACAGCCGGTTGAGCATTTAGCGTCGCTCGATGCGGCGGCGCAGGCGCTGATCCGCACCGCGGACACCAGCTTCGTCGCCAGCGGCGCGCACCTGGAACTGGCGCAGGGCGGCGTCGATATTTCCCATCGCGGCGGGCGCCCCGGCTTTATCCATCTGGAAGGTGACACGCTGTGGATGCCGGACTTTCGCGGCAACCGCTATATGAATACGTTGGGCAACCTGCTGGCCGAACCGCGAGCGGCGCTGCTGTTCATCGATTTCGATCGCGGCGACGTGCTGCATCTGCAAGGAAAAACGCAGATCCTCTGGCAGGCGGAAGGAAATCCCGGCGTTGAAGGGGCGGAACGCTATTGGCGGTTTGACGTTCACCGCGCCTGGCGCTTTGCGGCGGCGCTGCCGTGGCGGGGACGCGATCTGGAGTATTCGCCGGCGACGCTGGCGACCGGGGTGTGGCACCGCTGAAATGAAAAGCCCCGCTGCGGCGGGGCTGAATCAGGTAATTACAGGCTGTGTTCGGCCGCCGCTGCGGCCTGATAAAGCTGACGAAAATAACTCAACCGCGCAAAGAACAGGCGGCTTTGCTGCTCCGACATATTGCCGGCCACCTGCCCGGCGTCAATCTGCCGCCCTTGCCATTCCATCAGGGCAATGCTCGACGCCAAAAAATCCATTTCACTGCCGTAGGCCGCGAGATGTCTGTCCACTGATTTCATCATTCGCACACTCCTTTTAATCACATCGAAAAGGGTCATATGCCTGCTCTTTCAGTATCGACCCAACGGCGGATATTTTTTGTACAGAAGGTGCGCATGAAGAAAACGCTCATCTTGTCGCCATACTGGCAAACGGCGACGGCAAAGTTTGCTAGGGTAAAGGGTAGCCGTATGGGATAGACCATTCTGTTGAACTCAGCAAAGGAAGAGACCAATGAGCACCAGCATCAGCGCTACCCTCAAGGATCCCACGCTGTTCCGCGAGGCCAATTACATCGACGGGCAATGGTTGCCGGCCAAAGCAGGCCACGCGATCGCCATCCATAATCCCGCCAACGGCGAGCTGGTTGGCCATGTGCCGGCCTTCGGCGCCGAGGAAACCGCACGCGCCATCGCCGCCGCCAAGAAGGCGCTGCCCGCCTGGCGTGCGCTGACCGCCAAAGAGCGCGCCGGCAAACTGCGGCGGCTGTTTGAGCTGATGATGGAAAATCAGGAGGATCTGGCGCGCATCATGACGGCGGAACAGGGTAAACCGCTGGCTGAAAGCCGCGGTGAAATCGCCTATGCCGCCTCCTTTATCGAATGGTTCGCCGAGGAAGGCAAGCGGGTGTATGGCGACACCATTCCGCAGCCCCAGACGGGCCGCCGCATCATCGTGCAGAAAGAGCCGATCGGCGTGTTCGCCGCCATCACCCCGTGGAACTTTCCGGCGGCGATGATCACCCGCAAAGCCGGCCCCGGCTGGGCGGCGGGCTGTACCGGGGTGATCCGCCCCGCCAGCCAGACCCCGTTCTCGGCGCTGGCGATCGCCGTGCTGGCGGAGCGCGCCGGGCTGCCCGCCGGGGTGTGCAACGTGATCACCGGCCCCAGCAAAGGCATCGGCGGCGAACTCACTGCCAACCCGGACGTGCGTAAACTCTCCTTCACCGGCAGCACCGAAGTCGGCGCGCAGCTGCTGGCCCAGTGTGCGCCCACCATCAAGAAAACCAGTATGGAGCTGGGCGGCAACGCGCCGTTTATCGTGTTCGACGACGCCAATCTGGACGCCGCCGTGGCCGGCGCGGTCGCTTCGAAATACCGCAACGCCGGCCAGACCTGCGTCTGCACCAACCGTTTTCTGGTGCAGGACGGCGTGTACGACGCCTTCGCCGCCAAACTGAAAGCCGCCGTCGCCAAGCTGAAAGTCGGCAACGGCCTGGATGACGGCGTCACCATCGGCCCGTTGATTAACCCGGACGCGATGGAGAAAGTGCGCGAGCATATCGCCGACGCCGTCGAGCACGGCGCCTCGGTGCTGCTGGGCGGCAAGCCTGACGCGCTGGGCGGCAATTTCTTCACCCCGACCATCCTGACCGACGTGCCGCGCACGGCGAAAATCTTCCGCGAGGAGACGTTCGGTCCGGTGGCGCCCCTGATCCGCTTCAACCAGGAAGCGGAAGCCATCGAACTGGCCAACGACACGCCGTTTGGCCTGGCCGCTTACTTCTACAGCCGCGACATCGGCCGGGTGATGCGCGTGGCCGAAGCGCTGGAGTACGGCATCGTCGGCATCAACGAAGGGCTGATTTCCACCGAGGTGGCGCCGTTCGGCGGCATGAAGCACTCCGGTTTGGGCCGCGAAGGCTCAAAATACGGCATCGAGGACTATCTCGAGATCAAATACCTGTGCCTTGGTGGTTTGGGCGCTTGATACGATCGGCCTCCGCGTCTGCGGGGGCCCTGTCTGGCGGATCCGGAAAGCCTTTGCTACCTTTAGGCCTCTCGTTCGAACGGTTAATTAAAAGGAATTTCCAGTATGCAACCTCTCGTGGTACAGCTACCCGGCTTTTACGTCGCCGGCCAAACGGTCAGAACCACCAATCAGGACGAAACTCGGCCCGAGACGGCTAAAATCCCCGCGCTGTGGTCAGACTTTTTCACCACCTCGCCCATCACGCCGGTCTATGGGGTCTACTCTAACTACGCCTCCGACGCCGGCGGGCCGTTTGACGTTACCGCCGGCAGCGCGGCAGAGAACGGTCTACACATCCAACCCGGCCGCTATCTGGTGTTCCAGGCCCGTGGCGCCATGCCGGCGGCGGTCATCGCAGGCTGGCAAGCCATCTGGGCCTACTTTGAGCAACACCCGGAAATCGAACGCCGCTTCCTGACCGACTTCGAAGCCTATACCGGCCCCGAGGCGGTCGATATCCATATCGGCTGCCGCTAACGTAACAGTGAGATCGACGATGATCACTTTCTCCCCCGCCATTCCGATCCTGCGCATTTTTGCGGTCGACAAGGCCAAAGAGTTTTATCTGGACTTTCTCGGTTTCACGCTGGAGTGGGAGCACCGTTTCAGCGAAGATCTGCCGCTGTACATGCAGGTGAGCCGCGCCGGATTGACGCTGCACCTGAGCGAACACTATGGCGACAGCACGCCCGGCGCCGCTATTTTCATCCCGGTGCACGATATCGACGCGCTGCACCGGGAGCTCACGGCCAAAAACTACCGCTATGCCCGGCCGGGGTTGGAGGTTGTCGACTGGGGCAAAGAGCTGAACCTGACCGATCCGTTCGGCAACCGCCTGCGGTTTTGCGAGCAGAGTGGATCGGAATGAATGTGATAACGTTCATGAGTCCATTTTACCGTTCCACCGGATGAAAATACTATTTTCAATCTCGTAAAATTGAAAAACGCTCATTACATTCATTTAGTCAAAAATATTCACCGCTGTGCTTAAAAAAAGTTAATTTCGGCAGGAAATGGGCTTTGCTATAAATTCCCCACCCGATGTAAGCACCTCGTTATAACAACATCGTGATCTCCCTTAAACATTGCCGGAGTGCACTTATGAAAAGTCACATTTTAATATCCACAATAGTCCTTCTGACGTCCGTTTCCGCATTTTCCAAAGATCAAAATACGGCTTCTGCTAAAGTAGAGCAGTTGGTGGAAAGTACGTCAGCCTGGGATGGCACACCCTACAAAAGTTATCCATCCGGCCAACCTGATCTAAGAGTCATCAGAATGACGATTCCTGCCAACACGGCACTTCCCTGGCATACACACCCCTATCCAAACGCAGGTTATGTTTTAAAAGGCCAGCTTACTATCGAAGACAGAGACTCTGGTAAAAAACAAACGTTTAAAACCGGTGAGGCCTTTCCTGAAACGGTCGGAGGCGTACATCGTGGTATCAGTGGGAATACCGAGACAGTGCTGATATTGACTTATTCTGCAGTCAAGGGTGTTCCGACATTTACATCAGAGCCAGGCGAAGTGGATGAGTATTGATAACTGAAACTGAGCCGCATGCTTTTTCAATTTAGATATCCAATGCCACTTTGCATTAAATACCCTGTTAGTTAAAATCCCTTGCATGGACAGCCCAGCTTTAGAAGGGCTGTCCCGCCAAACGCCCTCCTAACTCACCGATATAATGGCATTAAGAATAAGGTCTAGCAGAACACACCTGATACAAAGTCAGAGACCAGCATTGATGCGTCATCACTCTTTCTCCATACAAAAAATAAATCATTCCTTTCAAGCTCAGGAATCTCCATGGCCTGTATTTTACTCTGAGTTGGAAAGCACTTTTCTAAAATACTTTCCGGTACCAAGGAAAACCCCAAACCGGCACTTACGCAGGCGGTGATAACATCATACGACTCCATCTCCAATATCATATTAGGTCTGATTTTTTTACTCGAAAGTAGGTATTCAATCAGGTGTCGATAGCTACAGCTTTTTCTAAATGTATAAAGATCCAGTGTTTCCAAAAAGCCAAGATCGATGGTTGCCGGCAAGGACGGGGGCACAATCAACATTAATCGCTCTCTAAACGCCAACGTGCTGGAAAGCAACGGATGCTCTATGGGACCATCGGTAATGATGAGATCGAGTGCCCCTTCGAGTAACTCTCGCTCCAGATTGAGAGAGTTATCAGACCTGATATGCAATTCTATATTGGGGTATTTCATTCGATGATTGACGATGTATGAAGGCATGTGAGAGGACAGCACCCCCTCCAGAGCACCGACAAGAAAAACACCGTTCGCTGCAGTATTTCTATTGAATAAATGTTCAATATTGACAGCACGCAACAATAAGTCTTTAGCACTGCGGTAAAGTATGCGCCCCTGTGGCGTTATCAATAAGCGGTTCTTTTCTCGATTGAATAGCTTCGCCCCCAACTGCTCTTCAAGCTGTTTCAACCGAATAGTGATATTGGATGGAACACAATTCAGCTTCTTGGCCGCAGCGGCAATGGTTCCATTTTCGACAATTGCACAGAATAAGCTTAACTGATGTAGCTTCATTTTATCGCTTGATTCCTTTCTTCTTACTATAAAACAGACTAATAATCTGCAGTTAAAATAAAACTCTCAGAAAACCTGCCGCCTCTAATCGATAAAAACCCCAGACAACGCTATTGTTGCAAGGCAGCAAGGCGTTCGCGAGTCGCCATATCATTTGGAAAATAGACGACCAGGCGCAATAAAGGATTTTGGTTAAGCGTAAAGGTCTCGTAAGAAGTTTCAAGCCGTGTGCCATCCGGATAAAACAAAGGCCGATACCCGTTGGTTTTTTCCAGGACGCGATGCTGATTCCAGAGCAGGCGAAACAGATCGCTTCGTTCATAAAGCTCCGCATGCAGTTCAAAAAGATACGTGTCCTGTGGGAAAAGAGCTATCGCAAAACGCAACATAGCCGCCGTATCTTCAGCCTTCTCACGCCAGGTGGCGTAGCGGTTCTTTGCCTCATCATCCAGAAAAACCACTCGCGCCAGATTCAATTCATGTACACTTTCATCTGTGCCGGTAATCAGCTTTCTGGCTAAAAAGTTCGGACTTATGATGTCAAGCCGTACATCCAGAAAATAAGCAGGCGTCAACACAAAGGACTCAATATAAAACTGCAGCGTTGCTGCGTCAGAATATATTTCCGTAGAGGAAAGAGGCCGCTCTCGGTTAAACAACAAGTACAAATATTGCCGTTCCGACGCGTCTAACCTGAGTACATCCGCCAGAACGGACAGCGTCTGCAACGAAGGGTTGCTCACTCGCCCCTGCTCCAACTTGGTATAATATTCTACGCTCAACCCCGCCTGCTCGGCCAACTCCTCTCTACGTAATCCTTTGACTCGTCTATTCTTTCCATCATCCAAAATGCCAAAATCAGTGGGTTTCAAGCGACATCTTCGGCTGTAAAAAAAACTGCGAATCTGCTCGATCAACATATTCATACAACATCCTGTTTCGTTGGGTCCGACGTTATCACGGGGCGTGAAATAACGTTATTCATTATTAATTAATAACACCTCATGACCTCTCCCGCCATTTTTATTTTCTGTCATATCGCCGAAGCAGAACGCCCGCCCTCGCTTGGAAACAATTATAACAAACTGGTACTGTCAGAGACTGTTTGGACAACGAGTAAAACGGTAAAGTTATGTCACCCACTGTTTTAACAAGAACACATTTATACACCTGCGGAGATGATCATGTATCAATTTAATCATTACACGGCCAAAGAGTTGGCGCTAGCCTATTTAGCGGGAATTAATCATAAACTGACCCCGGATGAGTTTATATTGGAAGTGAAACGGCAAGAGCAATGCTTCAGCAAAATATTAAACAAACAATATCAATCAGATGTTGTTATAACCAGCTGATAAACATAGCCATACCATTCATCTCTTCATACTTGTAACAAGGTGGCTCTGCCAGAGACTGGTTGGGCGCAATTTTGCGTTGCTATTATCCCTATGGCCCTCATGTTTGAAGGAAATCTGTATGTCTACGTTAAATAAACGAATCCTTTTCATTACCTATAACATCGGTGTGGAAAAAGATGAACTGCTTATCCCATTACGTCGACTTGCCGCTAAAGGTGCAGAGGTTGTGCACGCGTCGGCGGAAAGCTTACGCGTGCAGACTTTTGTCAACGATACCGATAAAGACGAAATTGTTAATGCCGATCGACTGCTCAGCGATGAAATTAAAACCGCTGATTTCGATGCATTAGTCATCCCGGGCGGGACGGTCAACGCCGATAATATTCGTATCGACACGCACGCCATCAGGTTGGTCAACGAATTCATCACCGCCGGCAAACCCGTAGCGGCGGTTTGCCATGCCCCCTGGCTACTGGTCGAAGCCGACCGCCTGGCGGGCAAAAAACTGACTTCCTACCATACGATGAAAAAAGACCTGACCAATGCAGGCGCCCGCTGGAGCGACGCTCCCGTGGTCCGTTCGGACGAAAATGGCTGGGTATTGATCACTTCAAGAAACCCAGGGGACCTGGAACCTTTCTCCCTGGCAATCGCAAAAGAATTAGGCTTATAAGGAACACAATGATGAATGAAGCATTCAAAGCGCAACATGCCGGTTCCGAACCCGGTTTTCTTACCAGAAACAACGTGGGTGAATTTAAAACCCAGGACTGGGATGACAATGCTCGTCTGCAGGTCACTGATTATGTTGTTGAACGCATCACCTTTGATAGCCAAGGGGTGGAAATTGTCGGCAATCTCTTTTCACCGGCAAAATCAGCTTACCGCACCCCCGCAATCGCCGTGATGGGGCCGATCAGTTACGTGAAGGAACAGGCACCGTTGCAATACGCCAGCCGCTTGGTCAAACACGGTTTTACCGTACTGACCTTTGATCCTCGCGGTTTTGGCGAATCGTCAGGCGAACCGCGCGGCTATGACTGGGGCGCCAACAAAACCGAAGATTTGAACGCAGCGGTCGCTTATCTTTCGCAGTTGGACAGTGTGGATGAAGAAAGCATTTACGCGCTAGGGCTGTGCCAAGGCGTTAACTGGACCATTGATGCGGTCAATTCCAATCCGTTAATCCGCGCCACTGCCCTGATCGCAGGGCAGTATTTGGTGCCGGCAACCTGGATGCTTTACCTTCAGTCGCAAGAGGCGATCGACAATCGCGTTGGCATGGCGCTTAAAGCCCGTGAACGCTTTGAGCAAGCCGGTGAAATAGAATACATCCCGGTGGTCAGCACTGAAGATAAATCGGCTTATCTGACTGCGGAAGCCATATACAATTTCTACGCTCCCTGGGCGCAGCATGACGTCTTGGCCAACCACCGTGGCCGCTGGGAGAATAAAATGACTCGCATGAGCGAAGCGGGGATCTGGGCACGAGACAGCAGTAAAGCGATCGCCGAGCTGCAAAAACCCGTGCTAATGATCCACAGTGAACGCGCCGCGAGCGGAGAACAAATCCCGCGACAGCTGTTTGACAGCATTGGCAGCAGCAATAAACAGCTAGTCTGGTTTGGCGGCAGAAACCAACTCCAGTTCTATCAGGATCCGCTCACCGTTGATGCAGCAGTACCGCACGTCGCCAATTTCTTTAACAAGTTTTAATTCCACATCAGGCGTTCGCCGTTATCGAGCGGACGCCCCCACGAGCAGGATTTCACCATGTCCCACCCACGCAAAACAAACCAGGAAACGCTGGCGCCGCTGGCCACCCTTTATCAGGAAACCAAAAGATTACAGCGTAAACGCGGCAACTGGTCATACGTATTCGAAGACGCTGTCGGGCTCTACGACACCGTTAGCAATCTGTGTCCCACCAAGATACTGGAGTTAGGCACGGCCATCGGCTTTACCTCATGCGTTATGGCGCTCGCAGCTCCTCAGGCAGCGATCGACACTATAGATAAAGATGACGTGAACGTTGAACTTGCCCGACACAATACCGCCTGGCTTAGCCTTTCATCGCGGATAACTGTGCACCACGGCGATTTCAACACCGTCATCGATACGTTAGACACAGAATACGATTTTGCCTTCTTCGACGGTTTTGCACCGGAAATCACACTGCTCAAGAAGATACATCATCGTCTCGCATCACAGGGCGTTCTGGCCTGTTCCAATTTATCTCTCTGCAACGATGCCAGAGTCATGGCGTTTTTGACTTCTGCCGAAATCTGGCGCGAACTGCCGCCTATCGAGCAAGCCAACACGCGCATCTTCAGAAAACGCTCCGGATGAAGATCACACGCGGAAATTGCCTGTAGCAGAATTCGCCCGGACAAAATCATCCGCCTTGTCTAGCTAAACGCCGCGGCTTTCTATTCGCATCATTCCCTATTTCCCCCACTGACACTCTTGCCAGAGCGGCATCGTTGAATTCACTGACAAGGATGATTTCATGCAAAAAGTTATTATTCATAAAATGCTGGAGTGGCTCGAAGCCAGCCTGCAGAGTGACCTGACGCTGAATGCTGTTTCTCAGCGCAGTGGTTATTCCAAATGGCACCTGCAGCGAGAGTTCAAGAAAGTCACCGGCAAAGATTTAGGGCATTACATTCGCGTTCGCCGACTGTCAAAAGCCGCACTGGCGCTGCGCTTAACCCGTAACTCTATCTATAATATCGCCAAGCGATACGGATTCGACAGTCAGCAAGCTTTCACTCGTGCTTTCACGCGGCAGTTCGGCCTCTCCCCCAGCCGTTACCGCCAGCACGAAAAATGGGACATGAGCACGCTGCATCCCCCATTGCAAATCGACAGCGGCATAGTGCCGCAAACTGAATTTATGTACCTTACCCACCGGCGTCTAAGCGACCTGGCCAGGCGTTATTCCTCGATTTCATGGCGCGTTCATCCTCCGGCACTCGACGCACCTCATATACGGATGATGTTGTCATGCTTCTGCAGCGAAAAATCCGCTGTAACACCGGGAAGATATGCCGTGTTCCGTTACGCCGGGCCCCACAATAAGCTACTCGATTTCGTCCTCTCGCTGTATGACTCAATTCTGCCCCTCAACAGGTTAAGTCGCAGGGAAGGTTCAGATCTCAAACTGGTTTATGCTGAACAGGCGACAACGAGCGATCCCGGCACTTTTCGCTGCGATTATCTGATCCCGATCATCAGGCTGGGGTAAATCATCGCCGCAACATCGATTGAGTCTCGCCATCGGGCCATTGCAGGTACTCCACCTCGCTGACCGGCTCCAGCCAGGTCACCGGGCTGCCTTTCACCGCTTCGGCAATGGCGATATGGGTCATGGCGGTATCCGGCGTCGCACCGTGCCAGTGTTTGACGCCTGCCGGGATCCAGACGATATCGCCGGGGTGCATTTCCTGCGTGGTCTCGCCCCACATCTGGATCCACCCGCGCCCCTGGGTGACGATCAGCGTCTGGCCGAGCGGATGGGTATGCCAGGCCTTGCGGGCGCCGGGTTCAAAGGTGACGGTCGCGCCGCCCACCCTGGCCGGCGCGTCACCGGCAAACGGCGCGTCGATGCGTACCTGCCCGGTAAAATAATTCGCCGAACCGCGCTGCGAAGGCAGTGAACCGCTGCGTTGTATTTTCATCTGTCGTGTCCTCCACGTCGGCTCTCACCGCCGGCGCTGATCGTTATGAGTCAGTGATGCCAAGATAGCGCCATGCTTTTCCGGCGACTAGCGGGTAAAATGCGCAAGGAGCTATGAGTTCAATTCATAAATCTACGCGCGACAGTGCGCTCACCCTCCTCTTCGGTACCGGTATGTTGAAAGAAAACTTTAACGATCTGATCGCTTTCCTGATGGTGGCCAGGGAGCGCAGCTTCACCAAAGCGGCGGCGCAGCTTGGGGTTTCCCAATCGGCGCTCAGCCACGCTATTCGCGGGCTGGAAGAGCGCCTGGCGCTGCGCCTGCTCACGCGCACCACCCGCAGCGTCGCCCCCACCGAGGCCGGTGAACGGCTGCTCAACAACATCGGTCCACGCTTGGCGGAGATAGAAAACGAGCTGAACGCGCTGGGTGAAATGCGCGATCGGCCCGCCGGCAACATCCGCATCACCGCCGGCGAACACGCGGTGGATGCGGTGCTGTGGCCGGTGCTGCGCACTTTTCTCGTCGATTACCCGGATATCAACGTGGAAATCACCGTCGATAACAGCCTGACCGACATCGTCGCCGGGCGTTTCGACGCCGGCATCCGGCTGGGAGAACAGGTGGCGAAGGACATGGTCGCGGTGCGCATCGGGCCGGACATGCGCATGGTGCCCGTCGCCTCCCCTGACTATTTCGCCCGTTACGGCCTCCCTGCCACGCCGCAAGCGCTGCAAAACCATCGCTGCATCAATATGCGGCTCCCCACCCTCGGCGGGCTGTACGCCTGGGAATTTGCCCGCGATGGCCGGGAGATTAAGGTGCGGGTGGAGGGGCAACTGACCTTCAACAGCCTGCGCCAGCGAATCGACGCTGCGCAGCTCGGCCTCGGCATCGCCTTTGTGCCGGAAGATACCGTCGCCGAGCCGCTGGCCGACGGCCGGTTGCAGATGGCGCTGGACGACTGGTGCCCGCCGTTTCCCGGCTATTATCTCTATTATCCTAGCCGCAGGCAGCACACCACCGCCTTTGCGCTGCTGATTGAAGCGCTGCGGCGCGGGGCTTAACGCCCGACGTTTTTCTGCAGATGTGCCGGGTAGCGATCGCCGATCACGTCGATCGCGCAGAGCGCGCGCTCAATCTCGCCCAGTTCGCCCGCCGCCAACGCGACCGACGCCGCCGCGAGGTTTTCTTCCAGCCGATGGCGCTTGGTGGTTCCCGGGATCGGCACGATCCACGGCTGCTGCGCCAGCAACCAGGCCAGAGCGATCTGCGCCGGCGTCACGCCCTTGCGCTGCGCTATCTGCCCCAGCACATCCACCAGCGCCTGGTTGGCCCGGCGCGCTTCGGCGCTGAAGCGCGGCACCAGGTTGCGAAAATCGCCGCTGTCGAAGGTGGTGTTCTCGGTAATGGCGCCGGTGAGAAAGCCCTTACCGAGCGGGCTGAACGGCACCAGACCGATGCCCAGTTCCGCCAGCGTCGGCAAGATTTCACGCTCCGGCTCGCGCCACCACAGCGAATATTCGCTTTGCAGCGCCGTGACCGGCTGCACCGCGTGAGCTCGCCGAATGGTTTGCGCACCGGCTTCCGACAGGCCGAAGTACTTCACTTTCCCTTCGCGAATCAGTTGCTGCACCGTACCGGCCACCTCCTCGATAGGCACCTCGGGATCGACACGGTGCTGATACAGCAAATCGATCGTCTCTATCCGCAGGCGCTTCAGCGAACCTTCCACCGCCCGGCGAATATGCTCCGGGCGGCTGTTCAACACCTGTTGCCCCGCCGGTTGCGGCAGATCGAAACCGAATTTGGTGGCGATGACGACCCGATCGCGCACCGGCGCCAGCGCTTCGCCCAACAATTCCTCGTTTGTGAACGGACCATAAATCTCGGCGGTATCGAAGAGCGCCACCCCCTCGTCAACCGCGGCGTGGATCAGTTCGATCGCCTGCCGTTTGTCGGTGGCCGGGCCGTAGCCAAAACTCAGCCCCATGCAGCCCAACCCCAACGCCGAAACTTCCAGCCCTTCGCGCCCCAACTTGCGTGTTTGCATCTTCACTCTCCCGCTGATTGATACCGGCCCCGCCTGACGCGGAGCCGCTCCGGTGTGATGACTGTAAAACGCAACCACCGCCATGACTATGGGGCGAAATACGCTTGGGCTTATGAGCCAGGCTCATGAATCCGTTAACCGTCGCTGGGACCGGAGTTTTTGCGGGAACGTTCCTTCCCGAGATACTCTATACTGATGTCAGGATGCCTTACCCTTTTCGTTTAGCGTCATGTAGATGGAGCGACAGATGGCTAACTCTGAATCGACCTGCGATTCCCTTTCAATACCAGTGGCAGATTTATTCCATGACCAATAAGAAAAGCGCCGTGCTTACCTCGGCTGCAATGCTATTGCTACAGCCCATGTTCGCCAGCCAGGCGCTGGCCGCAGAAAATAATGAAGAAAAAAGCGACACCCTGGTGGTGATGGCGCAACCCACCGGATTGACCGAGCTGGGGTCGCCGGTCTCCGTCAGCGTGATCGACGGCGAAACCCTGCGCAACGCCGCGCCGCAGATTAACCTGTCGGAAAACCTCGGCAGCGTGCCGGGCCTGCAGCTCCAAAATCGGCAAAACTATGCGCAGGATCTGCAGCTGTCGATACGCGGGTTCGGCAGCCGTTCGATGTTCGGCGTGCGCGGGGTGCGCATGTACGTCGACGGCATTCCCGCCACCATGCCCGACGGGCAGGGGCAAACCTCCAATATCGACATCAATTCCGTCGAACGCATCGAGGTGCTGCGCGGCCCCTATTCCGCGCTGTACGGCAACGCCTCGGGCGGGGTAATCAATGTTGATACGATAACCGGCACCCAGCCGCCGACGCTGGAAGCCGGCAGCTATTTCGGCAGCGACAACACCTGGCGCTACGGGGTGAAAGCGACCGGCGCCACCGGCGACGGCACCCAGGCCGGCGACGTCAACTACGCCATCTCCGGCACCCGCTTTACCACCCAGGGCTACCGCGATCACAGCGCCGCGCGGAAAAACCTCGGCAACGGCAAGCTCGGCGTGCGGCTGGACGACGTCAGCACCCTGACGCTGATGTTCAACAGCGTCTCGATTGACGCCGGCGATCCGGGCGGCCTGACCGAGGCGGAATGGAAGGCCAACCCGCGCCAGGCGCCGCGCGCGGATCAATACAACACCCGCAAATCGCTCGACCAGACCCAGGCCGGCCTGCGCTATCAACGCCAGATGAGCGAACGCGACGAACTGACCCTGACCGCCTACCACGGCGAGCGCCACACCACGCAGTACCAATCAATCCCGATGGGGCCACAACTCAACCCCACCCACGCCGGCGGGGTGATCGTGCTGGAAAGAAAATATCAGGGCATTGACACTCGCTGGAAGCATGAGGATACTCTCGCATCGTTACCGGTAACACTGATCGGCGGTCTGGATTATGAAACCATGACCGAACGCCGCCAGGGGTTCGAAAACTTTATTCTGCGAGACGGCACAGTGGATTATGGCGAGAAAGGCGACCAGCGGCGCAACGAGAAGAACCGCATCTGGAACCTGGATCCTTACCTGCAAACCTCCTGGCAACTGACGCCGCACTGGACGCTGGACGCCGGCCTGCGCTACAGCACGGTCAGCTTCGACTCGACCGACTATTACATCACGCCGCGCAACGGCGACGACAGCGGCAGCAAACGCTACCATCAGTGGCTGCCGATGGGCTCGCTCAACTATAAGATCAACCCGGCGTGGAACGTCTATCTCTCCGCCGGCCGCGGCTTTGAAACCCCCACCATCAACGAGCTCTCCTACCGTCCCGACGGCCAGTCAGGCCTCAACATCGGCCTGCAGCCTTCCACCAGCGATACCGTCGAACTGGGCAGCAAGCTGCGCCTCGGCAACGGGTTGGTGAGCGCCGCCCTGTTCCAGACCGATACCGACAACGAGTTGGTGGTGGCGGAAAGCAGCGGCGGACGCACCAGCTACGCCAATGCCGGCAAAACCCGGCGTCGCGGCCTGGAGCTGGCGCTGGATCAGGAGTTTGCGCTGGACTGGCGCCTGCATATGGCCTGGACGCTGCTGGACGCCACCTACCGCAGCGATATGTGCGGCAAAGCCGTTTGTACCCCGGCCCAGACCATTCCCGCCGGCAATCGCCTGCCGGGCATCGCGCGCAACATGGGCTACGCCTCGCTGGCGTTTGCGCCGCCGGAAGGCTGGCACGCCGGCGCGGAGCTGCGCTACATGAGCGACATTCAGGCCAACGACGCCAACAGCGCGCAGGCCCCCTCTTACACCGTGGCCGGCGTAAACGCCGGCTATCGCTTTACCTGGAACCGCTGGGCGCTGGACGTGTTCAGCCGGGTAGATAACGTGTTCGATCGCCGTTACGTCGGTTCGGTGATCGTCAACGAAGGCAACGGCCGCTATTTCGAGCCGGCGCCGGGGCGCAACTGGGGTGGCGGCGCCACCTTGTCTTACCGCTTTGAATAAGGCAAAGCACCTTAAGGTTAAAAGACGGGATGGGTTTTACGTCACCCTAGCGGCTCCCGCTGAAATAGTAGGGAGAAACCGCGTGTTTTTTCCGATTTGGCTTAATCTCTAAATCGGGGACTTTCATTTTTGGTAAGGGTATTGCTATGCAAAATAAAGCGTCACTATCGCCGCTTATCGTCATAACGGCGCTGTTTGCCGCCCTGAGCGGGCTTTATCTGCTCGGCGGCGGCATTTGGCTGGCCAAGTTGGGCGGTTCGCTGTATTACATCATCGCCGGGCTGGTGCTGCTGGCGACCTCTTGGCTGCTGTTCCGCCGCCGCGCCACCGCGCTGCTGCTGTACGCCGTGTTCCTGTTGGGCACCACCGTTTGGGCCCTGTGGGAAGTCGGCCCGGACTTCTGGGCGTTGACGCCGCGCCTGGACGTCACCTTCTTCTTCGGCCTGTGGCTGGTGCTGCCGTTTATCTACCGTAAGCTGGTCGCCAACGGCAAGTTCGCCTATGGTGCGCTGAGCGCGGCGCTGGTCATCACCGTCATCGCGCTGGCCTATGCCGTATTCAACGATCCGCAAGAGATCAACGGCACCCTCGACGCCGCGCAGGTACAGCCGAAAGACGCCACCGGCGCCGACTGGCCGGCCTATGGCCGCACCCAGGAAGGCACCCGTTACTCGCCGCTGAGCCAGATCAACGACAAAAACGTTGGCCAGCTGCAAGAGGTTTGGCGTTTCCAGACCGGCGATCTGAAGACCGCCAACGATCCGGGTGAGATCACCAACGAAGTCACGCCGATCAAGATCCGCGATACCCTTTACATGTGTACGCCGCACCAGAAGCTGTTTGCGCTGGATGCCGCCACCGGTAAAGAAAAATGGAAGTTTGATCCGCAGCTAAAGTACAACCCGACCTTCCAGCACATCACCTGCCGCGGCGTGTCTTACCACGAAACCGCTGCCGCCGTAGAAGCTGCCGGCAACGCCGCGCCGGCGATGTGCGCACGCCGCATCATTCTGCCGGTCAACGACGGCCGCCTGTTCGCGCTGGACGCCGAAACCGGTAAACCATGCCCGGACTTCGCCAACAACGGCGAGCTGAACCTGCAGAGCAACATGCCGTATGCGACGCCGGGCCACTATGAGCCGACTTCACCGCCGGTGATCACCGATAACGTGATCGTCGTCGCCGGTGCCGTGACCGACAACTACTCCAACCGTGAGCCTTCCGGCGTGATCCGCGGCTTCGACGTCAACAGCGGCAAGCTGCTGTGGGCCTTCGATCCGGGTGCGAAAGATCCGAACGCCATCCCGGCGGACGAGCATCACTTCGTGCCGAACTCGCCGAACTCCTGGGCGCCGGCCGCCTATGACGCCAAGCTGGATATCGTCTATCTGCCGATGGGCGTCGCCACGCCGGACATCTGGGGCGGCAACCGCACCCCGGAAATGGAGCGCTACGCCAGCGGCCTGCTGGCGCTGAACGCCTCCACCGGCAAACTGGTCTGGTTCTATCAGACAGTCCACCACGACCTGTGGGATATGGACGTGCCTGCTCAGCCGACCCTGGCGGACATTACCGACAAGAGCGGTAAAAAAGTGCCGGTCATTTACGTGCCGACCAAAACCGGCAACATCTTCGTGTTGAACCGCACCAACGGCGAACTGGTGGTGCCGGCGCCGGAGAAACCGGTACCGCAGGGCCCGGCCAAAGGCGATCGCCTGTCGCCGACCCAGCCGTTCTCCGAGCTGACCTTCCGTCCTGAGAAGAAACTGACCGGTGCGGACATGTGGGGGGCGACCATCTATGACCAGCTGGTCTGCCGCGTGATGTTCCACAGCCTGCGCTACGAAGGCACCTTCACCCCGCCATCCGAGCAGGGCACGCTGGTGTTCCCGGGTAACCTGGGCATGTTCGAATGGGGCGGCCTGGCCGTCGATACCGATCGCGAAATCGCCATCGCCAACCCGATCGCGCTGCCGTTCGTGTCCAAACTGATCCCGCGCGGCCCTGGCAACCCGATTGAGCCGCCGGAAGGCGACAAAGGCGGCAGCGGCACCGAATCCGGTGTACAGCCGCAATATGGCGTACCATTCGGCGTTACTCTGAACCCATTCTTGTCACCGTTTGGCCTGCCGTGCAAACAGCCGGCCTGGGGTTACATTTCCGCCGTGGATCTGAAAACCAACGACATCGTGTGGAAAAAACGCATCGGCACCGTGCGCGACAGCTCACCGCTGCCGCTGCCGTTCAAAATGGGCATGCCGATGCTGGGCGGCCCGGTAACTACCGCCGGTAACGTGTTCTTCATCGGCGCCACCGCTGACAACTACCTGCGCGCCTTCAGCGTGACCAACGGTGAAAAACTGTGGGAAGCGCGCTTGCCGGCCGGCGGCCAGGCGACGCCGATGACCTATGAGGTCAACGGTAAGCAGTACGTGCTGATCTACGCCGGCGGCCACGGTTCCTTCGGCACCAAGCTGGGCGACTACGTGGTCGCTTACGCGCTGCCCGATCAGAAGTAACCACCGCCGTTAGTACCCCGCAAAGCACGCCGCAAGGCGTGCTTTTTCTTTTTACGCCCCGCCTGATGCGACGCCCGCAATACCCTTAATTTTTTCATTTTCATTATTGATAATAATTATCATTCGCAATATTATGAGTGCGTGGCCCCGGCAGTGGCCCGCAATCCTTCTCCACCTTAATGGGCAATACGGCAGTCGGCCGCCTGCGGGCGGCCCTATTCGGAGGCGCATGGTCGACCACACGCAAAGACACCAAAAGAAGATCCTGCAAGCGGCGGTGAAGACGCGGCGCGCCGGCCTGCCGTTCGAGCCGGCTCCCCCCGTCAATTCGCCCTTTGTCGGGCTTCCCCTTCAAACAGAGGCCGTGCTGGTGCACCTGATCGGCCAAGATGACTCACAGGAGCCGCCGGAATGAATGTGCAGCCTTTTACCGCCATGCTGATGTTCGCCTACGTGCTGCTGATGGTGCCGCTGCTCTATGTCATCGACAGCCGGCTGAGCTCCAGCAGGTTGGTGCGCAAAGCCACGCAAAACGTCATCATCATCGCGTTGACGCTGTTGTTTTTCAGCGCGATGACCCTGCTGTATTGACGCCGCAGCGGCTCAGGCGCCTGAGCCGCGCCCTCACGGCCGCTCTACGGTTTTCAACCCGCCCATTCGCAGCCAGTGGTAGAGATCCACGTTGCGTTTGAAACCCAGTTTTCTCATCGCCGCCTGTTTGTGATTGCTGACGGTTTTCACGCTCAGGTGCAGGTTGCGCGCGATGGTGGTCTGCGGCAATTCACAGGCCAGATAGCGCATCACGTCCTGCTCACGACGGGTAATGCGCTGCCGTTCACACCAATGACACCGGCGCGCTTCACCGCCGTACGCTCGCGCCGCCATCCCCGCCAGTGCGAGGTCCAGCTGTCCGACTACGCTGCCAGGTGAGTCATTGCGGAAGATCACCCCCGCTTCGCTGATGCATCGCGGCTTATCGCGCCAGCGAGTATCGCCCGGCTCACGCAGCGCAAAGTTGATCGGTCGGCTGCCGCTCACTGAACACAGGCAGAAACGCGCCTGCCAGTCTCGCTCCACGGACTGGAACACCATATCCGCCCGGTGCGCCTGTGCGGCGTCCAGCAGTTGAACCCGCATACCTCGGCGCGAAAAATACGCCAGCAGCAGCCGCTGCAATCCTTCGATAAAGAAACGGTCATTATCGATAAACGCCAGAGTGATGGTGCTTTCCATCGGCACACTCCCTTTGAAATAATCCTTCCCGGCCGCCGCCGAGCGTGAGTCATCCCCCCGATGGAGGGCGACTCAACGGCATAACGCGGTATCGCGACGGCGCGCGGCGCGGGTAATGCGGCTACGGCAGCGCCAGAATGGCGACCGATTGGCCCGAATAATCACCCGCTTTGACCGTTCCGGTCACGCCGAGCGTTGAAGTGACCGGCAACGTGATGCCGCTCGTGTCGGCAGTGAACGGATACCCCTGATTGCCCAACACGCCATTGATGCGCAGCGTGCTGTAGACGCCCGAGTTGTTGCCCAGATCCAAACGGCCGTTGCTACCGGTGCGGATATACATGACGATATTCATCTTCTGCGAACACACCACCCGCAGACTGCCGCGCGCGGTATTGCCCGCCAGTTCAGTATCCTGCAGCACCCCATGGTTCAAATCGAGCTGCTGCTCATCAATGCCGCACACCCCGACCGGCGGCGGCGCGATGCCGCAGACGCTGCTGGGCATCAGGCGCGCATTGCTTCCCGTTACCGCGGAACCGGAGCGCGTGTTGTAAAACAACCCGACGCACTCCTGAGTGATCGACTCCCCCACGTGCGAAGTGCTCCCCTGTATCGGCAACGGATAGATGCTTTGATAAAAACGGCTGAGCTCGCCCATCGTCGCCAATTGAGTAATTTGCGGATAACGCGTCGAGCCGACAACGTAGGCAGACGGTGACACCGAAGATGTGCCCCCGGTGTTGGTGCTGGTATGCCGGTGGTTAATGCCGATGGCGCAATTTGCCTGCTGATAGCAGGGATTGGGCGACAGGTCGTCCATATCCCAGCTTTCAAGCACGAACTTATAGCTAGCGTTGGAGGGAGAGCCGGTGCTTTGGGTGACGTACGAATAGATTTGTGCCGAGCACAGCCCCGGCACCAGGCCAAGCAGTAGAGACATCCATCTGAAGTGAGCACGCTGCATCGCGTCAGGTCCTTATTCTGTTTTGCCAAATACCGGGCCGGCCCGGCGTTTATTGATAGTCCAGGTTGAAAGTCGCAATGGCGTTGAACGCGCCCCGACCAATGGTCTTCTTCGCCAGCGCCTCCGGTTCGCCCCGCACATAAGCCTGCACGGCGATTACCGTACTGCCGTTCTGCAACGGGTACTTGCCGCTGGCGCTGTTGAGCGGCAATGGCTGCCCTTGCGCGGTTTCCATACCGATGGCGATCCCGCTGGCCTCGCTGCTCGCCGCCAGCGCCAACAGCCCCGGCAACTGCGGGTTTTCCTCGCCCTTGAAGGTGATCGACACCGTTTTTCCCAGGCTCAGATCGCATTCGGACAGCCGCAGCGCGAACGGTTGGCTCAACGTGCGCTGGTTCAAGTACAGGTATTTGTCGACCACGGTGCCGAAATCCAGTTGGATATCTTCGTCGCCCGGCTGAATGACACAGGGCTCCGCCACCAGCGCGCCGTGCATATACAGATTGTCCGCCGCACGCGCCATGCCGCTCGCGCCCAGTGAAAACAGCAACAGCCCCGCCGTCACCCAGCGGCGTCTTGGCGTCATTTTCATACGTGTTCCCTCCTTCACTGGTAGTCAGCCTGCAAAGTCGCAGTGGCGTCGAACGCCCCTTCCGTCAAGGTTTCCCCCGCCTTGCTGACCGGCACTGCTTCCAGCACCGGCGGCTTGAGCGGATCGATGGGCAGCGAACTGCCCACTTTGAATGGCGCGGCATTTTGGTAAATGCGAATGCCCAGATAACGGTGGTTGGTTTGCACCGCCGCCTCATCGAAAGACGTCGCCGTGCCGTTCAGGCTCAACATCATGTCCCACTTGCCGATCCCCGGCTCGCAGGTAATGCGATAGCCGATGGTTTGCCGGTAATTCACGCCGTCGACCTTATTGATACCGACGCGATCGCCGAAATCCACATCGATCACGCCATCATCGTTGATGGTGCAGGGCGGCGGCTCAATCAGCGTGCCGCGGAACTGCATATCGACCGTTTTTTCCGCCCATGCGAAAGGGCACACCACGCCGGCGCACAGCAGCACGCTCGCCGTTAAACGCTGTTTCATGCTCTCGCTCCTGCGTTACTGATAGTCCACTTTCATCGTCGCGCCGGCGGTGAATTCGCCCGCCGTCAGTTTGGCAACGGCCGATTTCACCGGCACCGCCTCAAGCGTCGGCGTGACGGGATAGGTAAAATTCAACCACTGATTGATCGGCCAGCGGCGGCCGCCGTTCAGCAGCGCGATGCCCAGTCCGTCCTGGCTGGTGCGCAACAATTGACCGTCGAAACCGGCTGCCGCCCCCTGAACCTGCAATTTGAGAGCATTGCTGCTCTGCCCGTTGCACGTCAGCGTATAGTTCACCGGCCGCCGATAGTTGTTGCCGTCGATCCGGGTGGTCATCACTTCATCGCCGAAATTCACCTCGATAGGCTGCCCACCGTTGATGATGCAGGGGGGCGAAAGCACGGTGACCCGGACGTTTACCAGGGTGTTCGCCTTAGCCGACAGTTGAACCAGCGCCAACAGCCCCGCCAGCCAGATCGCCGTTCGGCTTCGTTTCATCATCTGCGCCATCTCGCCGCCTCAGTCATAACTCAGCCTAAAATCCACCGCCGCCCGATAAGCGCCGGCCATCAACGGTGCCGCGGTTCGCTCCGGCGCGACGGTGTAGCTCAAGGTATTCTGCCCCGGCGTCAGCATCAGCGGCTCACCGCGGCTGCCCAGACGAACGTCGCGGCCGCGGCCGTCCAGCAGGCGCAGCCCCAGACCAGAAACGCCCTGCGCTTTCACCAACTGTGGATTGTCCATATCCGCCGGCGCGCCGAAGCTGACCGTCACCGCCGGTTGGTTCGGCGCCCAGGTCAGCGCGCCGGTGCGCGCATCGCGCTGGCTGGTCGAGGCGCGCAGACAATCCTGCAAGCGCAGCTCGAACGCCACCGGCAGCCCGCGATCGCCGGCCTGCCGCAAGCGTGCGGTGCCGGTTTCCCCCAGCCAAATATCCTGCCGCGCGCTAGTCATCTCCAACCGACAGGCACTCTCCGTCAGCGCGCCGCGCACCTGCAACACGCCGTTGGCGCCTTCCACCTGCCAGTTGTCGGCCGCGACGGCTTTCGGCAATAGCAGCGGCAACATCAGCGCCAGGCCGCCCATCGCGGCGTAAGAGCGCCATTCGCAGCGCTGCGGCAGGCTGTCCTTTTTCAGTTTTCGTTTCATCCTTTGCACCTGAGTCACTCTCCCGTCGATAACGGCCTGAACAGAGGGTTATGAAGCCGGTTTCTTTTCCGGCACCACTTTGCAACTGCCGCCGCTGCAGCTGAAACTGAGCTGCGGCCGGCCGCCGTAGTCGTTGATATAGGTCAGCACCGGGCTGCCGCCCAGGGCCGCCGCGCTCACGGTCAGCCGCGCATTGCTCTTGGGCGCGATCATGAAGGGCTCGAAACCCTGCGCGCCTTCGCCGTGCTTTTTGCTCCCGGCATCGACAATGGTGATGTAATAAGGGGTCGGGTTATTGACCTGATAGCCGTCTCCCTGGCGCGTCAGCGTCAGCTGCTCCTGCCACGGCGTCGCCATGTCGGTACGGCTCGGCACGATCGCCGCCGGGCGGTAAAACAGCTTGATGCGCGTTTGCAGCGCGATCTGCAGCGTGTTCGGTTTGTCGCTCTTAGGCGGGATCTCGCGCAAATTGAAGTAGTACAGGCTCTCGCGATCCTGTGGCAGCTGTTTAGCCGCCGGCAGCGCCTGAATCTTTATCTGGCTAGGTTTGCCCGGCTCGATGCGCTGCACCGGCGGCAGCACTACCAGCGGGCTCTGAATCTTGTTGCCCTGCTCGTCCTCCAGCCACCCCTGCGCCAGATACGGCAGCTGTTTGTTCTGGTTGCTGAGGTTCAGGCTGACCGAGCTCTGGCCGCCGTCAAAGATCACCCGGGTGCGATCGAGCGCGATCGCCGCCGATGCCTGCTGCGACATCGCTGTGCTCAACAGGGCGATCGCCGCCGCGGTCTTCAGGGAAATGTTCTGCATGTTGTCGATTACTCCAGATTCAGAATGATGAATTTATTCAGCCGGGGCGAGCGGCCGGCAAGGCAGCAACAATGTGCGCATCAGCATGTCGGTCGGCAACGAAGACGGCAGCTGTATTTGGCACTGTGCGGCACCATTCCAGTGGACCGTCATGGTTTCACCGGCGTTGATGCCGCTCAGGTAGACGCTGCCGCCATCGTTGACGATGCCGGTTTCCTGTTTGCGGGCGTTCAGCACCGTAGCGCCGAACGGCGGCGTACTGCCGTCTGCCAGTTTGACGATCGCCATTGCCTTCTCACCGGCGATCACATCGAACTTGCGGTAGCCAATCGCCCCTTCGGTCAGGGTGGCCTGCACCACCGATCGGGTGGCCTCGGCGTTGTCTCCCAGCTTGTTCAGATCGATGCTGGCCTTGTTGCGGTAATAGCTATTGACGTCCGCCACCACCGCCTTGCCGAAGCGGTTGGTGCTCACAGTGCTGCCGTAGCCGCGCACCGGTACCCCGGCTACGCCGTTGGTGTCCAGCAACAAGCGCGTACCGCCCATAACGGTAGAGCGATGCAGCGCGCCGCCTTCCTGCGTGACGGTCATCCCTCCCTGCGCGGACAGGCCAACGGCGCTGTAGCGGCCGGCCTGATAGCTGGCGTTGGCGCTCAGACGCGCCACGTCGCCCTCGTGGTTGTAGTAGCCGTTCAAATTGGCGCCGCTACGCGCGCTGCCGGCGCTCACCTGATAGTTGTTGTGTTCGTCGACGCGGTTGTAGTACCCCACGCGATGAGTGTTGTCGTTGCGATTCACCGTGGTGTTGTAGCTGAGAGTGGCGCCATTGCCCCACGGCATTGACAGCGACAGATACATGCCGTCGTCGTTGGTCTCGTTGTAACGGTTGCGATAAGCCGACAACGACAGGCTTAGGTTTTTGAAGTCGCCGATGTCGAAATAGCGCGACGCCGTCAGGCTGTAGCGGTCATTGGCCGGGCGATCCCAATAAGTCTGATGGTTGTAGTTGAGGTAGGTGCTCAACCCCCAGTCGCGGAACTGCTTGTTAAAGGTGATGGTGTACATCTCCTTGTTGTTGCCGACCCGATTACCGTAATAACGCGCGTCGAGGTATTCGCTCATGCTCATGTAGTCTTCTTCCGAGAAACGGTAGCCGGCGAAGGTGACCTGGCTGTCCAACTCATCGAAGGTTTTCGAATAGCTCACCCGGTAAGAACCGCCGCTCAGCGTTTTTTCCTGCTGCGGCAGGCGCGCCCGCGATTGAGTGGCGTCGAACGACAGCGCGCCGAACATCATCAGATCGCGCCCCACGCCCAGCGAAAGGGCGTTATAATCGCCGCCCGCCAACGCGCCGCCATACAACGACCAGCCGTTGCTGATGCCCCATGAGAATTCGCCGGTGCCAAACAGCGGCCCGCGAGAGTGGTGTTGCCAGTCGGACGGCTTGCCCGCCGCCAGTTTGAAACGCCACGAGCCCGGGCGGGTCAGATACGGAATGCTGGCGGTGTTCATCTTGAACGCCTGTATGCTGCCGTCTTGTTCTTCCACCCGCACATCCAACTCGCCGGAGATGGCGTCATTGATGTCCTGAATACGGAACGGCCCCGCCGCCACCTGGGTTTCATAGATCACCCGCCCCTGCTGACTGATGGTCACCTTGGCGTTGGTTTTGGCCACGCCGACCACCTCTGGCGCATAGCCGCGCAGGTTGGGCGGCAGCATATTGTCGTCGGAGACCAGACTCGCGCCTGAAAAACGGAAGCTCTCGAAAATGCCCGAATCCAAATAATCTTCACCCAGCGTCAGACGCGAACGCAGCGCGGGGATGGCGCGGTAGGCGTAATAGCGGCTCCAGTCCAACTTCTTATCGGTAGGCTGCCCAACACCGGTTTGATGGTTGAGCTGCCCCTGCCAGTCGGCGCGCAGACGCCAGGCGCCGAGGTTGGCGCCGGCGGTACCGTTGCCGCTGACGCTATACTCGCGAGTGCCCTCCTTTTGCTGATGCCGGCTTTGAGCATTGAGGTTGTAGTCGAACAACAATCCCGGAATGCCCTCATCCCAGCGCGACGGCGGATCCCAGTCTTCCGAGCTGTACTCCATATAAGCCTGCGGCACGCTCAGATAGATCGCAGCCGTCGCAAGATCGCCGCGCGACTCCATGCCCTTAAGGCTGGATTCGTCCAGACACTCACCCTGATGCCACCAGCTGAGCGATCGCATCATCTCTTGCTTCAGCCCCAATTGTTCGACCAACGCTTTGGTGATGCAGGCCCGGCTGCCGTCCGGATCGTTGTCCGGCGGATAAAACGATATTTTTTGCTCAGGCAGTTCGTTTTTATTGATATGAACCACCATGCTGTAACTCCCCGGCATAATGTAGCCGCTGCGGGAAAATTGGCTTAGGTCGATATTTTTCCGATCGTTAACATCCAGAATGTCAGTATTAAATTGAATACCGTCTTCAGCGTAAACACGCGTTGATGAACTTCCCAGCGCCAGCGTGATACATAACCCCAGAACCTGAAATCGAAATAGCTTCCCAGCAGGTGATAACATCATATCCCTAACCTTTATCGTATATTTCCGTCGTTGCGGCCCACCGTAAGCCGTAATAAAAACTTCAGTAATAATCCAGCTTGAAGCGCACCGCAGAAAAATAGCTCCCGGCATGTAGCGGTTGATTATTGGCAACCAGCTTGATGGAATAGTTGAGCGACATGCTTCCTGGTGAAATATCGCCACGCGGCAAAGGCACACCGGGCGCCACGATATTCCCTTGGCCATCGGATATTTGCAGCGCCACACCCTTCGCGTCTCCGCGCACGCCAAATAACTCGCCATCGGCATCGCCGTCAAAAACAACCTGGAATTGCTTCCAGTCTGGCAAATTGGGCTTTGGCCGTTCAAACGTGCAGTTGATTAATTCGATGGTGAATGGGCGCGTATTGCCCTGCCCATCGCGCGCGATATTTCCCAGCGGCAACACATCCATATCGATAGTCTGATCGCGACTGCCGGCGGCAATGGCGCAAGCGGTATCGATAATGGCTCCTTGCATATTCACTCGCCCCCATCCCTGAACCTTGGGAGCAGCCTGAGTGGCCGGAATAACTAGCATGGTCATCAATATGCAAGGAGACACTAAATGGTAAATAAACCGGTTCATTAAATACCCCTGACAAATACCTTTCATCCTGGGAAAATGCATGCGGGATATCCCGCATGCATAAAGACGTCACGCCAATGGCGATGAGACTTATTGGTAAGCCAGTTTGAAATCGGCTACGGCGGTAAAATCACCTGGAACCACGGTGGCGGAAGCGCCGTCACCCTGCAGGTAAGCCGCGAAGCGCAGCGTGTTGTTGCCGTCGTTCAACGTCTGAGGAGCCGTTGCGGTGCCCAGTTTGATCGGATTGCTCGCCATGTCGGTAATGGCGATGCTGGCGCCGCTGGCAGTACCGATGATGCCCAGCAGATCTGGGTTCGCGGCGGAAGCCTTGCCGTCAAAAGTGGTGGTGACGGTTTTCAGCGTGGAGGTGTCGCACTGTTCCAGTTTAATATCGAACTGACGCGGCGCTGATTTGCCGCCATTTTTCAGCGCGACATTGGAAATCTGCCCCATTTCCACAGTTTGATCGACCGACTCAGGCGCAATAGAGCAAGGAGCATCAATAATAGAACCGGTAAAAGTCACTTTGCCATGACCCTGATCGGCAGCATTCGCCAGAGAAGACACGCCAAACGCCAGAACAGTTGCCAGCATGATTTTGTTCAGTTTCATAATTCACTTATTCCTTTAATATTGTGTAAAAAGCGCAGGATTGCTCCCGTTCCTTTAACAGCCATTTATACATTCCAGAATGAATAACGGTATTACTCATCGCCAAAAAGAAAGACGTCGCAATTGTGAAATCGCGACTATCAATTCATTACCACCCAATCAGGGTTATAAACGAATAGCTAAGCAGGCAAAAAAAACACGCTTAAATAAAGATCGTCTAAAAACTTACCCTTCAGAGATATTTAAAATAAGTTCCGTCTTACCCGCTCATTTTGGCCTGGTTATTCTTACAAAAACACTCACACCTTGGAAAGTCATTTTAATCAAAACCAATAAATACAAAATATAAGCCCAAAAACCACGAGACGAATATATTTTTGCGAGACAACAGATCGTAAAATCAATAACACCAGTCAATTGTATCGAAAAACATATTTTCCACGACATTAATGATCGCCATTTTGCCATTTGCGTTATAATGCGTCGGAAAAGAGAAGGAAGACTTAACGATCCGAACAGGTGAAACCAGGCTCGGAAGTACACCATGGAGAAAAACAATGAAATACAGCCAATACACACAGCCGGCCGGGACCCCGGTAACAGAATTCTCCATCCAGTCCCTTGCGCGCCACCGGGTAATAGCGGCGGAAATATCAGGTTCAGACGGCCGCCTGGGAATAGCTCAGGAGCGTCTTGTCGGCAACCAGCGCTATTCTCTAACCCATCTTTTACCGCTATATCAAAACTCACCTGAAGTTTAAGGGAGGCTTACATGGCAAAACGGACTTCAAAACAACAAGAATTGCAAAACCTGCAGCAACATTTACTCACGACGCTACACAACCTGTGCCCTTCAGCCATGGAAACGCCGCCGCCCCCCCCCGGCGAATGGCCCACCACGCGCCAATTGGCCGAGTCCAACGACTTGACGATTTATCAGGCGCGCAATTTGCTGCTGAGCCTGGCGAGCAAGGGAAAAGTGCTGGTCACCCAAGGCCCTGTCAATAACTCTCTGCGCTGGTATCCTTCGACTCACCACTCCTGACGACGCCATTTTCTTGCCGGCGGCCGTTCAATCGGCGCCGGTAGTTCCCCGATAATACACGGTTAACCTTTCCTCTCTCGCCTCACCCGCGGATATTTCCATAGCCAGCGCCCGCTGACCATGCGCCAGTAGAACAAAGCGCCGCGCACCGCCCAATCGAGGAACATCCCCAGCCAGACGCCCACCACGCCCATGCCCAGTTCAATGCCCAGCACGTAGCCGGCCACCACGCGGCAGCCCCACATGCCCAGCATTGTCACCCACATGGCGAAGCGGGCGTCGCGCGCGCCTTTCAGCCCGGCGGGCAACACCCAGGAAGCGGCCCAGATCGGCATAAAGGCGGCGTTGAGCCAGATGAGGGTTTTCACTACCGTTTTTACGTCATCCTGCGAGGTATAGAACGCGGCGAAGACGCCGGCCAGCGGCGCCGTGCCCCAGGCGATGGCGGTCAACCCGAGGGTCGACAGCCAGAAAATATGGCGCAGTTGCCGCTCCGCCTGGCCGATCTCGCCTTTGCCGAGCCGCCGCCCCACGATGATGGTCGAGGCCGAGCCCAGCGCGTTGCCCGGCAAGTTGATCAGCGAAGCGATAGAAAAAGCGATGAAGTTGCCGGCGATCACGTTGGTGCCCATGCCGGCGACGAACACTTGCGTCAACAGCTTGCCGCCGTTGAACAGCACCGATTCGACGCTGGCGGGAATGCCGATCCCCAGCACCTCCCACAGGATGCTCATCTTCAGCGGCGTGAAATAGCTTTTCAGCGTGATGTGCAGCGCCGGGTTAAAACCGATCGACAGCACATAGAGAATGGCGATGGCGCCGATATAGCGGGAAATCGTCAGCCCCAGCCCGGCGCCGACGAAGCCCAGCCCGTGCCAGCCCAGCATGCCGTAAATCAGGATGCTGCTGATGATGATATTGAGGATATTCATGCCGCCGTTGATCAGCAGCGGGATCTTGGTGTTGCCGGCGCCGCGCAGGGCGCCGCTGCCGATCAGCGCAATCGCCGCCGCCGGGTAGCTCCACACCGTGGTCTGCAGGTAAGAGAGCGCCAGCGCTTTCACTTCCGGCGAGGCCTCGCCGGCGATCACATCGATGATCGGCTCGCCCGCCAGATGAATGCCCGCCGCCAACAGCACCGCCACGCCGGTCATCAAGATCAGCGACTGGCGCGCCGCCGCCCTCGCACGCCGGCGATCGCGCTTGCCGAGGCTGAAGGCCACCACCACGGTGGTGCCGAGATCCACCGCGGCGAAAAAGGCGATGATCACCATGTTGAAGCTGTCCGCCAGCCCCACCCCGGCCATCGCCTCTTTACCGAGCCAGCTCACCAGAAAGGTGCTCAGCACCCCCATCAACAGAACGCAGGCGTTCTCCAGAAAAATGGGCACCGCCAGCGGCGTGATTTCGCGCCAGAACAGCACGCGGTAGCTTTTCCGTTTGGCGTACCAGGGCGTATTTTCCACGCGCTGACGCAGGGCGGCATACAGGTTCAAGGTGGGCTCGATGGATAAAAGTGAAACATCATTTCAAATGATGAGCGATAAATCGTTATCCTGCAAAGAATTTTTGGGCGCCCGCGACTGAGCGCCCGAAAGGCACACCGTCGCGCTACTCCATGTAGTCTTCCTGATCGGCCTGCGCCGCCGCGATAAAGCGTGCGGTGCTGCGGCTGAGCGTGGTGCATTTGTCCGTCAGCAGCTGATTGTCCTGCTGCAGAGTCAGGTAGCGCGCCTGGGTGAGCGCCGGCAGCTGCCGATACCCTGCCACCTGCGTATCCCAGCCGCGATGCTGCGCCGCCCGCATCGCGGTGCGTTGCAATTTGACATCGTCCGGCACATCGCTGCGCCCGCAGTCCACGCGCAGGAAGTGCCCGCCGGCCAGCATCAAAGCGATGTGATCCAACTGCGCCTGCAGCGGCGGCGCCGGTTGATGCGCCGTTTGCTGACAGCCCGCCAGCAGCAACGCCACCGCGCCGCAAAGAGAAGTGCGAAACAGAGTAGACATGGGAGCTCCCGGAAAACCTGTGGGTGATGCAATGATCTTAGGTGAGCGGATGCCGGGCGGCAAGGCGGGCGGCACGCTTAGCGCCGACCGCTGCTGACCTTGGTGGCGCGGGCGGGGTTGCCGGCGACGAACTCCAGCGTGGGGGAATAGTAAAACGGCAGCCAGGCGTTATAGCCGCTCTCCCACTCCCATTTGACCGGGCAGGGCCACAGCATGTCTTCATGCAGGATGTAATAGATCCACCGCCCGGGCGGGCGGCGCGGTTTGCGCATTTTCATAGCGAGTACGGCGGCCTGATGGCGTGCGATAAGGTCAACTGCTGCATTTTACCGCGATTTGGGCCGCGGGGACAGCCTGGGTTGCCGAGCGAGCGTTAGCCGCCGCTCGCGGCCCCCAGCGCCACCACCCTATCCGCCGAGTCGATTGTCGATTTTCTGTGGGCGACAATCACGCGCGTGATATTCAGCGAAGATATCGCCCGGTTGATCGCCAATTCATTCTCAACGTCCAGATGGCTGGTCGCTTCATCCATAAACAGCACGCTTGGTCGCCGGTAGAGGGCGCGTGCAATAAACAAACGTTGCTTTTGCCCGCCGGAGATGCCGTTCCCCAACTCTCCGATCAGGGTTTCGTAACCCATCGGCATCTGCATGATTTCCTCGTGAATGTTGCTGTGCATCGCACAGGCCACAATCCATTCTCTATTGGCGTTGACCTCGAAGCCGCTGATGTTTTCCGCGATCGAGCCGGAGAATAACCGGTCGTCCTGCAACACGCAGGCGATCGCATTGCGGTAGTTATTCACGCCGATTTTATGGATATCCATCATGTCGGCCAGGATCTCTCCCGAGGTCGGGTTGAGCAAGCCGCACATAACCTTCAGCAAGGTGGTTTTCCCCACGCCTGATGCCCCGACGATGGCGACGCTCTCGCCGGCGGCGATGCGGATATCCAGGTCTTTAAAGATCGGCCGGGACAGCGCGTCATATTGATAGGTGAGGTTTTTAACCTCAACGGCAACCCCCTTGCCCGGTTCGAAGACCTGCCGCGGCGCGGACTCCGCCTCCGCATCGGTAAAGACGATGTCGGATATCCTCTCATTGTGCAGCGACAGCATGCGCAGGCCGATCGCCAGATCGATCAGGCTGGAAGCCCGCTGCGAGAACTGGCCGCGATAGGCGTTGAACGCCATGAACATACCGAGCGTCATCGTATTATCGATGACCATCATGGCGCCGAGCCAAAGTATCGCCACCTGATCGAGCGTGGTGATAAAGGTATTGATCCCGCCGAACATCATATTGAAACGGGTGATTTTGATATTGGTATTGGCGGCATCGACATTCAAATTGAGCCAATAGCTGGAGCGCGTCTCCTTGATGCCCAGCGCTTTGACCGTGGAAATACCGTACAGCGTCTCCATGAAGTGCGAGTTCGCCTTGGCCGCCTTGACGATTTGTTCCTCCGAGAATTGGCGGTAGGTACGGTAGGTCATCATCCTGATGAGGATGTAGACCAGGGTGAAGCCTGACACCACCCAGACCAGCCAGCCGCCATAGACCATCATCATCACGAACAAGCCGACCGTCATGATGCCGTCGATGATCCCGCCGACGATATTATTGGTAAAGGTGGTTCTGATCGCATCCAATGAGGAAAACCGCGATTGGATATCCCCCAGGTGCCGTTTCTCGAAAAAGTCCAGCGGCAGCTTCAGCAGATGTTCGAACAGCGTCGTCTTCCACTGGATATCGGTCAGTGTCCCCAGCACGATGGAAATCCAGGCCCTGGCGATGCTGACCACGGCGCGGAACAGGGTGAAGAAGATCAGCCCCAAACAGATGACCGTCAGCAAGCTGTAGTCATGCGCCTGAATGACATGGTCGGTCACGAGCTGGGTCCCCACGGGCAGCAGCAGGTTGACCGACTCAATGACGAGTGATAAGGCAAAAATCTTGAGCAGCGTTCCCGGCAGCCCCTCGATGTTTTTCATCAAATCCAGCAGGCGTAAACGGGTTTTTAAGGTCTCTTGCTGAAAAGCCTTGTCGGGCCACAGCTCCAGCGCAATGCCGGTAAAATGGTTCGACATCTCTTGCAGGCCAATCACTCGGCGTCCGAAGGCAGGGTCGTGAATCACAAAGCCCGCGCGCTGAACCTTAACCAGCACCACGAAATGGTTCATGTTCCAATGCAATACGCAGGGCGTTTTCAGCTGATTGATTTCATCGATGTCCAGCGACAAGGCCCGCGTCTTCAGCTGAATTTGCGCCGCGATTTGTGACAGGGTGCCCAGGGTCGCGCCCTGGGTGGAAATGCCGAACCGTTGCCGCAGGCTCAGCATATCCACATTAAATCCGTAATAAGAAGAGATCATCGCGAGGCAGGCCAGGCCGCACTCCGATGACTCCGACTGCAAGATGCTTGGCACCCGTTTACGCAGAGAGAACGTTAACTTTTCGTTGATCCGTTCAAAAAGATTATGATCCTTCATCGACTCTCCCCACCACGCTGTTTTTTATGTCATACAAAGGCGCGACCGCCCATTGATAAAGCGGTTTCTTATCCAGGAACACAATCACCCTGGCCTGCAGCCCACTGCTGATCTCCAGATATTTCCCTTTGTCGCTGAATTGCGTGTCGCTGATGGACGCCAACACTTTGTAGTAGGCGTTTCGCTCCCTTTTATTGCCGCTGCTGTATTCCGCCATCTCCTGCGGAGAAGCCGGAACCGAAGAGATGGATTCAATGCGCCCCGGAAACTGGCCGAACTTGTCCGAGGGAAAAGCCTCGTAGCGAATGTTGATGCCATCGCCGATTTTCACGTAGGGCAAACTGTTATTCGGCAGCCACAACACCAGATAATATTTGATGTTTTCAATCGGCTTGATCTGCGCCAGGCTGCTGCCGCTCTCGACCACCTGCCCGGCGGTCACGCTCAGCGACTCGATTTTCCCCTTCAGCGGCGCCTTGATAATTACCTGGTCGCCGGCGTTGGATTCCGCCAATTGGCGTTGCAGCTCGCTGCGTTGCGATTCGCTTTGCGATATTTGATTGTCGTAATCGGCGGCGCGAATCAGCAGATCGCTGCGCAGCTGCGACAGCTGGATATTCTGCTGAATCTTTTGGCTGTTGAGCGCCTGATAGGAACTCTGCTGTTGCTGAAAGAGCGAACGCTGATAATTCAGCTGATCCTTGGTAATCAGCCCTTTCGTCAGGTAATGCTCGTAGTTTTTCAAACTCTCCCTCATTTTTTCCATGCCATCTCTGGCGCTGAGGTTAAGTTTTTCCGTTTCTTTATACGCTATCTCATAGCTGTCGATCTGTTTTCTCAGGTTCTCCAGCATCGCGTCTTTGTTTTTTTTCAGCTTGCTGATGATCGAATCCAGATTGCCGATCTGCTTGTTGATTTCACCCGCGGCAATATGGCTGACGTTACCCGAGGCCGTGCTTCTGGAAACATCGATGATATAGAGCGGCTCGTCTTTTTCCACCACATCACCGGCCTGGTGGAAAGACCGATTCACATAGCCATATTGGGAAGAAAAAACGTTCGTCGAATGCGGAATGCTGATCACCTCCCCCTCGACATCCACCCTGCGCGTATATTCACAAAAATAGAGCGCGCTCGCCAAAATAAGAATAAAAACGAGGCACGTCACGGCAATCACAGAGCTGGACGCGCCGGAAATCAGCAGCGCTCTGCCGGTCCATCTTTGACGTTGATAATTGACCGCCTCCTGGCGGAAAATATTTCTGCTCTTATTATCACTCATAGGAAGACCTGCGCATGCCTGACCGGGAGACAGCCGCAGCGCGAGCGCTGCGGCCTTGGACAGCAATATTGATTTAGCTGATGGTGCCGTTAATCAGCCCATCGAGGCCTTTTTTGGAGTATTCCAGGGTGGTATCCCAGCCAACAACGGCCGCGGCCACGCCGCTGGCCACGCCACCCAGAATACCTGCAGCGACCATGCCAACGCCCTGGCCAATGGAGCCGACGCCCAGCAGACCACCGCCGTCGCCGCCGTGCTTACCGCCGATGACGGCGCCCGCCATGCTGCCGACCGCGGCGCCCAAAGCAACGGACGAAACGGCTTCCGCGGCATTCGTGACGGCGCTGCCAATCAGGCCGGCCAGCCCATTGCTCATATCCCAGGAATAGGCGCCTGACACTTCATTCATTTCGATAACAGACAGTTCTTTCATTGGTTAATCTCCATATTTAAACGGACAAACACAGCCATACATGCGTGTTGTCATTGCATTGGCATCGGCCTGCAGCGCCGGATGCCACCAATAATGCCGCGGGAAAAGACGGCATTATATTTTTTATACGGCTCCCTTAATTCTGCGTAATGGTGAATGTCATGACGGCATCGGCCTGCCCGGGGCTGATGTCCCCCGTCTGCTTATAACGCGCCATTAAGGGAATTCTGATCTCTTTTTCGGCAGCGGTGTGATAGTTAATCGGCCGGGAAAACGTGAGCGGATTACGGTTCTCGTCCAGGACTTCCACGGCAACGCCCTTTGCCGCATCAGAATCTTCGGCAATAGCGATCATGCCTACGCCCGGCGAATTTCCGGCCGCTTCAAACGTCACCTGTACCGGAATATTGTCTTCCTGGCATTGCAGGACCACGAAGAAGTTACGTTCGGAAGACACCGCGCTGCTGCCGACCCCATTAAATTCGCTGCGTTTTGGGCTGCCTAAGTCCACCGTTTGATTTTTATAATTCAAATCCACCAGGCAGCTTTTCTGAATGACCTTCATGCCGGAAATGCTCAAGTCCAATACCGAGGTCGAGTCCAGATAATATCTGGCGATAATCTTCCCCCCCATATCACCGCCGGTTTTAATCGGGCCGGTTTTGATAAACGTCAGCCTGACATCATTGCGGTTGATCCACGGCGTCAGCAGGTTGGGCGAAATCGCCGTATTGAAAGGCACGTTCTTATTGCTCTGCCACAGGTCCGAAATCGTCACGCCTACGCCGTCGATGCCCGTTTCAAACACGCCGGGCAGCGCACTCGGCGTCAGCGGCGACATGGAGCGATAGGCCACCGAGCCCGAGCAAAGAAAAGAAAACGTCGTGCCGCTGATGCTGTTTTCCGTACGAACAGCCAACTGTTCGCCGATTTCTATACGCGGATCCACGGCCAGCGTCAGCAACCCCATGCGAGCGGTTTTCGCGTTGGTGGTACAGGTGCCGGCATACGCCACCGTCGTTAGCGTCGCCAGCCATAGCAGAGCGCCGTAACCGAATATCCTGATAAAAACGTTCATTTTCACTCTCACTTAACAAGTCATGATGGATACGGAGCGAGATCTATTGGCAAACGCCATTGAAGGTTTGGATCCCTGCAGCGGGTTTCTCCGCCGGCAGTTGATAGCTGATGCGGCACTGATGCTCGGCATTTCGCCCCCACTGCACGATGAGCCGACCTTGTTCCGCCATGCCGGACAGATAAACCAACCCATCCCCGCCAATCAGGAACGGCTGCGCCGAATGATCCGCATCGCGGACGCTGGCCCCCAGAGGGAGAGGCACCCCATGTGGATCCGTGACTCTCATCAGGATCCTTTTGCCGACGTGCGCCTTGAAATTCGCCCGGCTTACCGCGCCGCGGGTAGGCGTGACCGACTGGTTGGTCAGCGCGAGATCGACATCATCCGGCAAACTCTCCACATCAAGACGAATCGAGTTGTTGCGATAAGGGGTGGCGTAAGGAACGATGGCATAGCCGCGCCAGTCGGTTTTCACCCCGACCTGGTTACCGACCGCCACATCGCTGGCGCCGGCCGCCGTCACCAGGGCGGCCGTCTCGCCAAAGGGCTGGCCGAAGGTGACGCCGTCTTCGTGGGCAATCACGCCCCCTTTCACGCCATAGTTGACGCGCTGTTGGCTGCGATCGTAAGCGTATCCCGCGACGAGTTCGCCGTAGGTGGCGCGCCAATCAAGGTTGGCATTGCCGCTGTTGCCCTGGCCCTGGTTGCCATACCCTTCCTGTACGCTCCAGTTGAGGTTGTTACCGGCCAGCGCCGTGCCGTTGAGCCCCGCCGTATGGCTGGTATTGCCTTTTTGGCTGGTATTGAGGCTATAGGTGGCGTAGGTGTTGCTCAGCCATTTCTCCAACGGCACGCTGATATTGAAGGCAAACAGTTGGTCGCGATCGTAAATACGCCGTTGTCCCCGGTCTGAGTCACCGTAAATCGCCTGTGAATTACGGTTGTAGCTGTAGTTAAAACCGTAACTGATGCCATTCCAGCTATTGTTGTAACCCGCGCTCAGCGATTGCATGTTGCGCTCGGAATTCCAGTAATCTTCGCTGACCGCGCTGAGGGAAAGCGACCCCGCCCCCTCCCATAAATTCTGGTTGAGCGTAATCTCGGCGCGGTTTTTACGGCGGTCTGTCAGGGCATAGCGGTTGCCGCTACGGTAGGTGTCCAGCACTTCCTGCAGCCCATAATAGCCGCTGGTCGAATAGCGGTAGCCGGCAATGGCGAAGTTCGTGCCGGTCGCTACGATGTTTTTGCTGTAGCGCACGCGCCACGACTGGCCGTCGCTTTTCGGCTGATGTTCCTGTTTCGCCCAGGCCTGAGTCGCGTCCACCGACAGGGCGCCGAACTCGCCCAGGTTTTTACCCACCCCCAAGGCCAAGGATTGATACGGGCCGGCGAATTGCCCGCCACCATAGAGAGTAAAGCCGGCCGGCAAGCCGTAAATCAGGCTGCCCTGCGAGAAAACCTTTTTCTCCACGCTGTGATCGTAGGTGCGATATTGGCCGGACGTCAGCGCGTATTTCAGGCGTCCTTCGCGTTGCAATACCGGCAAGCTGGCAAAAGGCACGGTCATATGCTGTTCGCTGCCGTCCGCCTCTTTGATGGTCACGTCCAAATCGCCGCTGCCGCCGGTCGGATACATGTCAGAAATCTCGAACGCGCCCGGCGCGACATAACTCTGGTAGATGACATAACCGTTTTGGCGAATGACCACCTGCGCGTTGCTGCGCGCAATGCCGCGCACCACCGGCGCATAGCCGCGCAGGCTTTCCGGCAACATGTCGTCATCGGAGGCCAGCTGCGCGCCGCGAAACGACACGCTGTCAAACACATCGGACGGCGTGCTGCTTTCACCGAGCGTGAGCAAGCTCTTCAGGCTGATGATATTGCGCTGGGCGTAGGTATAGACGGTGTCCCAGCGATCTTCCGACTGCCGCCCGCCCCCGCCGCTGTTGTAGCTCCAGGTGGTGTAATTCCGCACCCGCCAGGCCCCCAGATTGAACCCCGGCCGCAGGTTGAGGTAGTAGCTGCTCGCGCTCTGGGTAAAACGATCGCGCCCCTTGCTGTTGCTGCCGGTGAAACCGTAGTTAAGCAGCATCGCCGGCATCCCTTCGTCCCACAGTTCGGGCGGTACATAGCCACGCACCCGATTTTCCAACGCCGCCTGGGGAATGCTCAGCACCAGCCGCTGGCGGTTAAATTGAAATTGCGCCGAGGCCTGCGGGATGGCGGCCAAATTCGCGCACTCTTCCGCGCGGTTCAATGCGGGAAACCGCTCGATCTTCACGCCGAGCCGTTGTAAATCCTCCCCCGTCAGGCAAGGCTGCAGGCCGGCTTTATCGTCGCCGCCGGGCTTGATGACAAACCGAACATCACGCGTCTCCATCAGCATGTCATTCACCCAAATATCCACCCGATACTTGCCGGGCACCTGGTTGCCGTTTTCAAACACCGACAGGTCAACAGGCTGTTGGCCCGAACGCCCCGTTTCCAGCAACGCCGGATTGAAATAGTCACGGGAAAAGGCGGGGTTGGCCATGTTGCCGCATACCGCCGTGGTTGCCGTGAATAAGACGATGCGCTTCAGCCAAGCATCCCGCTTCGCTGCTCTACGCTGACGAGTTATCATTCATTAGCTCCATTATTGAATTCGTTATTCCCTTCTGCCGCCCATCCCCTGGCGGTTAAATACCTGACTGATGCTCCTTGCCGGTGCCGCCGTAGTCGTTAATTAATTTCCAACTGACCGACGACGCGCCAGAAACCGGCAATGAAAACATTTCACTGCTCATCGGCGCGATATAAGTCACCTCTTTCATTTCGCGCCCGCCGATGCGAACATAATGAAAATTCATATAATACGGCGTGGGATTAGTGAGTTTTAATTCCTTGCCGACGCGCTGCCACGTCAACCGTTGAGTCACATCCTCGGGAACCTGTTTGAGCAACGCCGCAGGGCGATAAATCAGTTTGAGGCGCGTTTTTACCGCGATTTGCAACGTGTTCGACTTACCCGTGTGTTCTGTCGAAGGAATGGACTTTATATTCATCCAATACAAGCTCTCTTTATCCTTCGGCAAGTCATCGCCGACGCGGACGATACGCAGCATATTCTCCTGATGCCCATCCAGACGAAATAAAGGCGGCGTAATGATAAAGGCTATCTTATCCACGCCGCTCTGTTGATTATCCAGCCAGGACTGGATTAAATAAGGTTCGTTGTCCGGGTTGTCGACGCTGATTGAGGCTTCTTTTTTTTCACCGTTAAAAATTACTCGCGTTCCACCGACAACCACACCGGCCTGCGCCGTAGAAAAAAATAATAATAAAATGAATCCCATTAGGGCACTGCAGCGATTAAACCGCATAATATTATCTCCGAGGCAATACGGCCCGCTGGAAACCAGCGGGCAAGAAAATATTATCAGTTGTAATTCAGCGTGAAGGTCGCGACGCTATTGGCTTTACCGGCAGTCACATCAGCAAGCGTGGAAATATAACGCGCGGTAAAATCAAGATTGTTTTTCACGCCGCTGCCGGAAGCCAGCGGATAGGCCGTTGAGGCCGTGTAAAGCGGAAGAACATTATTAGAAATATCAGACAGCTGGATGCCAACGCCCGTGGCGACATCCGTTTCCTGGGTCAGCTGCAATACGTTGTTGTCACCATTATCGGCCGCGCCGTCGAACTTAACGGTGGCGCTTTTTACCGTATCCGGACAATCCGTCACTTCCAGCGTAAATTTAGTCGCCGAGGAAGTGGATCCCTTGCCCCCCGCAAATGCCGTTCGGGCCACATCGCCCAGAACAACATTTAATGGATTACTCAAGTCATTTGTGACCTTGCACGCGGCATCAACAATATTCCCGGTAAAATTAACCTGCCCGTCTGCCGCCAGGGCAGGCAAAGCACTCGAAAAACTCGCCGCAACCAATGCCAACATAATCACTTTTTTTTCCATCATGGGTACTTCTCCTTTTGATTGGACAAACTTGAAAATATCCCTATCACGGCTAATCCGTGATAAGGCGAATAGGAGCTCCGCCCCTTTCACAGTTAATTATGCTTGGCTTTCCCTCTTTAGCAATACATAAAATCAATGTAAAGATGAGAAAAGATAATCACCCCGAATCGAATTGGCATCATTCTTATTTTTATTTTAAAAAAACCAAAAAAACGGCGTTTCTTGATTCATTCCTCTGGCCGAAAAGGAAAGGTTTATCAGCGTACTTCATACACCATCCACAAGATAACCCACTCATTTCCTCTTCAATGAATGTGCGTAAGCATGAGTTGTCACAAAAATGAAAGACGCTGCGCGGGAGCCAATGACTGGAGAGTTTTTTGATTCTTGCTAAGGGGCTGCGGCGCGTCGACGGCGAAACCGGATAGGGCAATAACGATTAAGCGTTCAGAAGAGGTGAAATATGAAGGGAAGTTTTCTCTTAAATAAGAAAACGCCGACAATAAATCAGCGTAATCATGCTGCAGAAAGGGCGCCGCCGATCATCAACGGTTCCCTTCTGACGCAGGTTAATTCAGCGATGTAGCCGCGTTCTCTTGACGTTCAATTCACAGTAAACGCTTTTCCGTCTTATTTTCAGCGGGACTAATCGTCATGGCGATAATCCTCCCCCAGCCCTCGACCCGGTAAGGTTTCACACGCCAGGCCATCGCCCGCCGGTGCGGCGATCGGGTAGCGGTCGTCAGGGGTGATAAAGACCGGCGAGGTCGCGATATACCCGTCGCCAAACTCGGCTTCGATAAAGGTGGCCTCCCAACCCTGTGCAGGGGCGTTCAGCCGAAATTCACCGCGGTTCGCCTCCAGCGGCGCCGAGGTATAACGCACGCCGCACGAGTAGCGAAAATCTCGGGCCGTGCGGTTATGCGCAGTCCAGCGCAACACCCTGATCGGCGGCTCGGAAAAGCGGAGCGTGCGCAGCGCCGTCTCTGAGGCGTTGCTCTGCACCTCGATCGTCGGTAGCGCAATATCACGCTGACGACGGTTGACCAAGGCCAGAACGGCGCGTTCGGAGACCGTGCGCTCGTCGCCGGCGATGGCTCGCATCGAGACCTCCCCCGGCAGCTTATTCAAATAAAACCGCGTGCTGTCGGGCGGATAGCGTTCGTCGCCGCCGGCGACGATGAAATACTTCGGCGCCGGAGGCCGCCCGCGCTCGGCCAGAGGGGGATATTCGATGGGATCTTCAATCTGCATCAGCTTGTCAAACGCCGGGGTCTCTATGCGCCGATCGATGCCCAGTTGGTAATAAGGATGAAACGCCAAAGGCCAACGCCCGCCATACGTGCGATAGGTATGCTTCATCACCTGCCGCGCCGCGATCCCCTCAGGGAAAATGGCGGCCACGGCATCGATGCGCTCATCTGAAAGCGCCGTCAGCAAGGCCGTGGTTCCCCCCTCCGACACGCCCGCGACGATAAATTTGTCTATCCCCCACTGGCGCAATTCGCGCTGCGCCAGCGTCATGGTTTGCGACAGCGCCGCCGTCATCGGGATATGCAGCGGCATCATCAAATATTCATCGGCATCATCCAGGAACAATCGCCATCCTCTCGCCCGGCTTTCCGCCCCTGAACGGCGCCGACCCTCATTTTGGTATTCCAGGTACGGGTAAGGCAGCCGATTGACCACCACCACCACCGTTTTGCTCTGCGCCGCCAACGCCTCGGCGGAAAACGCCGGTTTTTGATTGCCCGACGTTCCCGGGCCGGCGGCGCTGCACGCGCAGTCTTCGCTCATCACCAGCAACGCTTTACCGGTGAATGCCCCGTTGGGAATATAAATGTCCACATCGTGCCACCACTGCGTCGGCCGGATCGCGTCTTGCGGCGACCAGGATTGCGACATCAGCCGATAATGACGAATTTCCGTGTGTTGGCCGCTCTCCACGCTTTTTAATGAAAATGACAGGGGCAGCGTGGCCAGTTGCTGGTTATAGCAAGGGATCACCGTCTGTAATGCTGAGTGCTCATCGGCGAAGCAGGTGTCTTCCTCCTTGGCCGCGGCATACCGGCAGACGGCCAAAGCCAGCCAAATCAAGGTAATATAAGCGGAGATCTTTAACATTTTTCCCCCATGATAGTTGGCGTTGCCCCGCCCTCTCAGGCCGGCGCGGCGGCAAACGGGCATCAACAGCCTCACGAGGCGTGATGAAATAATATCGGGTAGCCGAAGCTGTCTTTTTCGAACATCACATCTTTCTCGTTTTCGCCCACCAGCACGCTATAAATGCGGTTCTCCTGATAACGACTCATGGCAACGTAGAGCACGACCTCGCGATGATCCGTCAGGGTGAACTGCCTGCGCTTGGCATTAATTTCCAACGTAAACGCCACCACGGGATTGTTGTTTAAAAACACCGCGGTCTGTCTCATGGACACGATTCTGGCCTGCGCTTTCTCCGCGACCTGAAAGGGGGTGGCGCCACTGGGGAAGCGGATATCCATCTTCTTTTGGATATAGATGACGTTAAACACCGCCAATGCCACCGCCACAAAAAGATTGATAACCATAATCAGCATGATTTTATTTGCCATTCATCCTCCCGCCCCGTTTCCTGCACCGCGCTCGCGGTTGATTTAAAAGTGCCCTTGCGGGCACTTTTCATTAGAGGCTCAAGAGGATTTGCGGCCAAACAACTGCGAGAACGCGCTAATCCCGGCATCGATGACGGCGCCAATGCCTTCACCGAGTTTTGCGCCGGCGTTTGACGCATCCGCATGGATACCGAAAAGACCGGTGCCGGCATCCACGATGGCGCCAATGCCCGTACCCAGGATTTTGCCGGCATCGGAAGCGATGCCCGCGCCGGATACCGCCATAACTTCTGCTTCAGTCAGTTCTTTCATATTCGCTCCTTTGCATTAATCTAAAGTGTTCCGTTTTGAGAAAATGAAACCCTCACTGTTCGTTCACCTCCTTTTGTCTGCCAATAAACCTCGCCCGGTGAAAACGTCAGAACAGACCGAATTCACGACAGAGATAGTCTGCGACGCCATTGCGGCTATTGGGCAACGCCACCGGATTCAACGGCAGAGCGCGTTTCAGTTCGCTCATGGCATTGCCCATGACCACGCCCGTTCCGGCCCAGCGCAGCATGTCCAGATCGTTCATCGCATCGCCGAAAGAGAGGCAATCGCGCATCGCTATTTGTTTGGAATTCAAATAGTCGGCCACGCTTCTGGCCTTGGAAATATGCTTATCCATGATGTCTATCGTTTCCGTGGAGGACTTACAGATGGACAGCGTTTTGCCGAAGGCCTGGTTGACCTGGCCAAAGAGCGTCTCGATGGGTGCCGCGTCGCCATGCACCAGTACCTTCAATATCCGCTGCCGCTTCATGGCCTCAGGCTGGACATAGCGGCAGGCCACGCCCGACGTTTTGACGTAGTCAGAAAAATGCGGGTTCTCTTCGGCCATCATCCAGCCCTCTCGGGTGAACAGGGTCACGTGGAACGGGCTGGCGAATAAAAAATCGATCAGCCCGGTTTGCAGCTCTGCGGGCAAAAAATAGCTTCTATCCGCCACCGCCTGCCCTTCGATGTTGACCATCGCGCCGTTGCAAGAAACGATCACCGGCGAGAACCCCAGCCCGTCCACGATCCCGCGTGCATCCGCGTCGCAGCGCCCCGTTGCAATGACGATTTCCAACCCCCGACGCTGTAAAATGTTGAGCGTTTCCACCGTCACATCGGATAAATTCCCGGACGGATCGAGCAAGGTGCCGTCAAGATCGCTCACGATCGCCCGGTACTTTATTTTGCCGTCGACTGCCAGCCACATATCATGCCTCCTCAGCCTGGATAATCCCGTCCTCAGCGCAGATGTCGCTGTCGGGCGGGAGATTGGCGATCGCAAGCGCAATAATCAGAAAACGTCGGCCCAATTCGACGATGTTTTCCCGAGCGATCTCGTGGGAATCATAAAACAGTGAAATGGCGAGCCGTTCCGCCTCGGGGAACAGGCACAGCACCGTTTGGTGATTGCTGCCGCTGACGATATCCATCACGCGGCACTGAAACGGCAGCCGCGGATCCATCGCCGGTTTCGGCATGTTTTCGAACACGAACAGGCTGCCGAACGGCGAGGTAGGCACCCAATTCTCGTCGTATCGATTCAGTTCGGAAAAGGCGTATTTCTGCCGGAAGGTTTGTGAACCCGCGATGTCATCCAGCAGCTCATAAAGGGGGCGTCGGCGAATCGCCCGCAGCCGCAGCACCGGGCTTGCGACACACAGGCCAAACAGCGTCTGCACCTGCTCAATGTCGGCCGGACGCTCGCTCATGGTCGTGCCGATGGCGATATCATCGCAAGCCAGCGCCTCGGCCAGCGCCAGCATCCAGGCCAGCTGCGTCAGTTGATTGACCGTGATCCCCTGCCGCCGACAAAACGCGGTGAGGCGCGCCATCTGCGCGCTGGAGAATTCGTCGCCATGCTGACGCATCCGGCGCCCCTGCGGTACGAGCTGCGGTGCGGCAGTCAGCGGCAAGCGTTGATTGACCGGCGCATCTCGCAAATAGTCTGCCCAGAAGGCCCGCGCCTCGGGATCATTGCCGTGCGTGCGCACATGGGCGGCAAAAGGTTCGAATCGGTTAATCTCCAGCGCCGGCACCCTGCCCGCCAACAGGGCGAGGTAATCGTTGAACCACTGGCCGAACAAGACTCCCAGCGACCATCCATCAAACAGAATGTGGTTAAAGGTCTGCACCAGATAGTGCTCGTCCGCATGCAACCTGATGAGGCGCCAGCGAATCAACGGCGGCGCATCCAGCTCAAACGAGGTCTCCCTCTCCCGGGCCAGCAGCGCCTCCATCCGTTCCTCCAGAGAGGCTGGCGCGGCATCCGACCAATCGTCCATCGCGATCGGCGCCTGCAGCGTCTCGCAGATAAAGACGTTGGGCCGGCCGCGGCGGGTTTGATCGTCAAATCCGGCGCGCAGCATTTCAAACCGCTGCAGCGCCAGCGCCCACGCCTGATTCAACACGGCCGGCTGCAACGGTCCCGCGATCTCATAAACCGCCTGGTCGATCTGATACTCGCGGTTGAGTCGGTTGAAATACATCAACTCTCGCTGGGTTACCGTGGCTTCGTAAACGGCGGCGAGGCGATGCTTTTGCTGCCAGCGATCCAATTCGGCGAGGCTGACGTCGGCATGGGGGAAGTCGCCCGGGCTGGCGAGACAAACGCCGTTGCCGGCTTCGTGGCAGCAGTGCTCGACCAGCGCCGACAGGCTGTCGACATAGTGCGACCCGATCCGCGACAGCGTTTCATGCGGCAGCAGACCTGACATGACGATGTTTAGCCGATCGTCGTAAACATAAAGCACCAGATCCAATACGTTGCCGCTGACCGGCATCGCGCCATTTTCCAAATCCGCCGTTTGGTCGATCAAGGCCCATAACGCGTCGTCGGCCTGCTCGTTGAACGCGCCGAGATAATTGAACGAAATGGCCGGCAGGCGGTGGCGCCGCAGGCAAGCCGGCACCTCATCGCCCGGCGCTGAAGCATATTTCAGCGCCGAATAACCGATACCGTGGTCAGGCATCTTTCTCAGCCTGTCCTTGATGGCGCGCAGCGTGGTTTTTTGGCACTCGTGCGCGGTGATGCGCAAGGGCATCAAGGCGGTGAACCAGCCGACGGTGCCCTCAAGCCGGATCTTATCGTCATTAATATCGCGGCCATGGTGTTCCAGCGTGAGGTAACTGTCCGCCCTGCCGTGCCATGCCTGCAGCACCGGCGCCAGGGCCGCTAGCAGCACTTCGCGCACCGAGGTGTTGTAGGCCTGGTGGCAACCGTCCATCAGCAGCGCGGTCAATGCCACATCGCACTCGAAGCGGCAAAATTCAGGGGCCTGCGCCACGCCGCTGAGCGTGGCGTAATCGGGCTGCCCGGCGATCATCGCCAACCAGTAAGCGCATTGGTCTTGCCGGGTTGCCGCGTATTGCCTTAACCGTTCTCCCCATTGGCGGTAGCTGGTGCCTTTTGCCGGCAGCGATTCCCCCTGATGCAACCGCTGCAGGTCGCTGACGATAATGCGCCAGGAAACCACATCGACGATCAGATGATGAAACGCGCAGAACATCAGCGCGTAGCCGGGGGCGCGGCTGTCAAAGATGTAAACGAAGCGGCATATCGGCCCTGCCGCCGGATCAAACCCCGATTGCCATTGGCGCAGCAGCTCGGCGCGGCTTTGGCGACAAAGCGCCAGGTCATAGTAGCCCCATGAAGGGCCGCCGTCGGCCGCTGACAGGTAGCGCTGCGACACGATGACGCCGGCGTCGTCGACGCTAAAACGCGCGCGCAGCATGTCATGCTGATCCGCCAGCGCAGCCACCAGATCGGCGACCTGTTCGGCGGACATCGGCGGTACCCGCACCAAAAAAGTCTGGTTGAAGAAGGCGCTGCAATTCGGCGCCAGCTCACGGTACCAGCGCTGAATCGGCAGCAGCTCGAATTCGCCCTGTAGTTCGCCCTGTTCGTTGAGCGCGGTAACCGCGTATTGCTGCCGCAGAATCCGCTGGGCCAGAGCCCGCGCATTTCTGGTTTCGAACACCGCACGCGAGTTGCTGTGGTAACCCGACTTGCTCAATTCACTGGTAAACACAATGCTTTGGATCGAATCGCCGCCCAATCGGAAAAAGTCGTCGTCGATGCCCACGGTCTCCACGCCAAGAATGTTCGACCACAGGGAACAAATCAGCGCCTCCAGCGGGTTCTCCGGCGCGGCATAACGCCCGCTTTGCGCGAATTGCGGCGCGGGCAAGGCCGAGCGATCCAACTTGCCGTTAACCGTCAGCGGTATCTCGTCAATCTCGACATAGCTGGACGGCACCATATAATCCGGCAAACTGCGCTCAAGCCGGGAGCGCAACTCGGCAGGATCCCAGGCCACGCCCCGCGCCATCAGCAAATAGGCGGCAAGGCGCTTGCTCTCCCGATGGACGACATCCACCACTACGCCTTTCTCGACGCCCTCCAGGGCATTGATCGCATTTTCTATTTCGCTGAGTTCAATCCTGAATCCGCGAATTTTCACCTGGCAATCATTTCTGCCGAGATATTCCAGATTGCCGTCGCGCAGCCAACGCACCCGATCGCCGGTTTTGTATAAGCGCCGGCCGTGCAACTCGATGAAACTCGCCTGGGTTTGCTGCGGCTGGTTGAGATAACCGCGCGCCAGCGCCGAACCGCCGATATACAACTCGCCGGCCAAGCCCGGCGGCAGCGGTTGCCGCCAGCGATCCAGCACGTAGAGCTCACGCCCCGGTATCGCCCTGCCGATGGGAATGCTGCTGCGCGCTTCGTCCTGAGCGATAGCGTACATCGTGGTAAACGTGGTGCATTCGGTGGGGCCATAGCCATTGATGACCCACTGCGGACGGTGGGGTTGCCGCACCAGGCGCTGCATCAGCGTGGCGGTCAGCGCCTCCCCGCCCACCAGCAGATAGCGCAGCCCGGCAAACAGATCGGGGTTGCTGAGGTAGAGATGATCGAACAAGCTGCGCGTGGCCCAAAGAATCGACACCTGCTGCCGACGCAGCAGCGCTTCCAACTGCGGCACATCGCCGGCGATATCTTCCGTGTCGCGGATGACCACCAGTTTGGCGCCGTTGAGCAAGGCGCCCCACACTTCGAACGTCGCCGCGTCGAACGCCGGGCTGGACAGGAACAACAAGACATCTTCGGGCGTAATCGCGATGCCGGACGCGGTCGCCAACCCGCACATCGCCTGTTGCTCGAGCATCACGCCTTTCGGCACTCCCGTCGACCCCGAGGTATAAATGATCGCGCCAAGCCGTTCGGCGGCGGTGACCACCGGCAGATTATGCCGTTCATGCGGCAGGCGGCTCAGATCGCCCAGTGTCAGCACGGCCTGGGGATGCGGCATCATCGCCGCCAACGCTTCCGCCGCCGTCTGCATAGAGGGCCCGGCAATCACCAAGGCAGCCCGCGTTTCCGCAAGAATATGTTGAATACGCGCCTGGGGATAATGGCAGGAGATCGGCACATAGGCCGCGCCGGTTTTCAGCACCGCCAGCAGTGCCACGACCATTTCCAGGCTTTTTTCGCTGTACAGCGCGATCGGCGTGTCGGCCTGAGGCTCGCCCCCGGTCAGCGACGCATAGCGAAGCACGATCTCGCGCGCCAGGCTGTTCGCCATGCCGTTCAACTCACGGTAGCTGACGCGCAGCCCCTCATACTCCAGCGCGATGTTTTCCGGATAGCGTTGCGCGGTCGCTTCAAAACGGGCGCTGAGGGTCTCCCTGGCAGCGGGAGACTTTCATTATCCGGCGGCGACCTGTCGGCGGCGGGATAGAAGGCCATGTGGCTTAACGGGGCGTCAGGCGCGCTCATCGCCTGTTGCATCAGGCGAGTAAAATGCGCCGCGCAGTCGCGCATGTCTTCCTCGTCAAACATGCCCTGGCGAAAGCGCAACCGGAACTGCAACGCATCAATATCGGCCCGGTCTTCGTATTCCAGCGAGAGCGCCGCGCTGGCCATATCGTGATTGGCTTCGAATAGCGGCCAGGTGGCGCAATCGGCCAGCGGCAATGCCGCATCGCGCAAGTTGGTTTGGGCAAAGGAGATCGGCAACGCGCGGATCCCCAACGCCCGCACCACCTCTTGCGTGGGCAGTTGGTTAAAACGTTGGCGCGACTGCGGCGGCGCGGCGGTAATAAATGCCAGCGCCCGTCGATAAACGTCGGAAAAACTCGCGCCGTCACGCAAAGAGAGGGGCAACACGCTGGTGTTCACATGGCCGCCGAGCGCAAATTTTTGCCCCTTCTTTATCGACACCGGATAGCTGATGTAGACCGTTTCCTGATTGCCACTGCGCGCCATCAAGATGCCCCACAGCACCAGCAACGCCAGGAAATCATTCACTCGCCGAATCCCCGAGGCCTGTTTCAGCGCTTTCCATTGCGCTTTGGGAAAGTGGAAGCGCAGCTCACCCGCTTCGTCTTCACGGCCGGCGCCGCTTCGCTCAAACGGCACCTCGAGCGCGCCCAAACTTTCCGCTTCGGCGCGCCAATGCGCCAGCGCCCCCTCGGCGGCCAGTTGTTTCACCTCCTGCTGCAGTTGCCGGTTAACGGCGGCGATCTCGGCGGCCTCGACGCGCGTCGCCAGCCGCTGTTGGCGATAGTACTGGCTCACCAGGGAGAAAAACTCGTCGGAAGAGGCGCCGTCAATCACCAGATGGTGGCCGACTAACGCCAAGGTATAGCGCCGCTCTCCCTCGGCGAATAGCGCCCAGCGATAAAGCGGCCCGCGGTAAATATCGAAGGGCCGGCGAATCACTTGCGTCAGCAGCGTGCGGTCCGTGTAATGCTGCAACGGATGGATTGCGTCATTGCGGCGCCAATACAGCTCGCCATCCTGTTCATGAATATGGCTGTTCAGCAGAACATGATCTTGCACCAGCGCATTCAGCGCGGCTTGCAACCGGATGGGATCCAGCGCGCCCTCAATTTGCTGCAGCACCAATACGTTGTAATTGCAGCCTTCAGGATGGCGATCATATTCATCGATAAAAACTTTTGAGTAGGGTGATACAGGAATTTCTTCCATGACAAACACTCCATTTAGAATACACAAGCCCTGCTTAACGGCGATCCATGCGGCATACCCAAACCTCTTTCGGCATCAGATCGCTTATCTTTTGTGAGTAATAGCCGATAAGCATGTTGATGCGTTTTTCTGAAATGACCTCCGCCGCCTGAGCGCAAACCGACTTATAAAAAGCGAGGGGGATCATCACCTTGCAACGGCTATGCAGATGCCGACACACGCCGATGACCCAGGAAAAACACTCCCTGGAAGGGTTGGAAATATCCAAGAGTTCGGCACATTCATGGGAACAGCCAATCACGGCGTAGTGGCTGCCTTTGTTGATATAATGAATTTTATGGTACAGGGGGTGTTTTTCAATATACTCAAAGGCGCGGCGATCTTTTTCCCGCCCTAAATTATTGATGAAGCTTGCCTGCTGTGCGAGCCCACTTTCAGCAAAACGAAATGCCATAAACTTGTCAGGCTTTAAGGTTAATTCGACATAAGGATAGATTTGCGTATTGGTTGTTAAATACTTTCTAAATATTTTTTCGTAGACCCGGATCTTCCTGTCATCGGAAAAGCAAATATCCGCCGCCACATCCGAACGTCTGGCCTGCAGGAAAAAGTCTTTCAATACGGTGGCGGACTTTACCTGACGATGGATACCAAGATCGCCAAGCATATTGACATTGACATTAACCCCGTTGATCTTAAAGGGATAAAAGCTGGAAACGAACATCCCGAGATAACGCTCGCGATCCTTGTAGAATATGCCCGTCTTCTCCCTTGGCGCACCACAATGCGGATCGAGCAGATGCTTCCAGTGCAGGAAACGCTCCCCGCCCAGATCTCTGCCATAAAGGTCCTGCAATAATTTGAAATGATTTTTGGAAACCGTTTCCCTTACAAAATCAGCCATGTTTTATCTCCCTATAAAACCTATTCCATGCCAGGCGGCAACCATGAACGATCGCCGCCTGCGCCGGTAAAAATACCGCATCAGATCGTCACTTTCCCCCTCTCCATTAACAAGAGTCGCTGTGCATTTTTAACCAGCGCAAGAATTCAATATTGTTATCGATATTCAGTTTTCTCATCGCAGAGCGTTTATGAATGCTGACCGTTTTCGGGCTGATGCCGAGCAACATCGCAGTTTGATTTTGCGAGTATCCCAGATGAATCAGACGGCACACCTTCCCTTCGCTAAAGGTCAACTGGGTGCGGCAACGCGGGCAATAGCTTGAAACCAAACTGTTTTTCTTGCGATAGCAAAACATGACCTTATCCACGATCGCCGCCACGCCGTCTTTGCGCGTAATGCTTCCGGCCTCTAGATTGCAATGGATTTTTGGAAAAATCGTTTTATGCTCCAGTATTGAAAAATAGAGCGGAATAGAAGAAAAATTGCCCTGCAAAAGCTGGGTATGGCAAAAATTGATGGACACCCGCTTATCCGGCGCCCGGAATATAATGTTGGCCCGTTCCTCTCCCGTGATCTTGGCCTTGACACCATTCTGGAGAAAACCCTCTTGCAAGGCGAGCCCCAACCCAAGCTTGAAAAATTGATTTTGATCGACGATAGCAATATTGACGCGCTCCATTAACAAACCTCCCTTTTGACTACGCTTGCCCACTCTCCTTACTGCAATATGATTGCTGTGATTATTTTTTAGTTTTGAGATGCTTTTTAATAAAAAAGCGTTATATGCGATACGGAAACGTCTTCGCCTCGCAAAAAGTGTATTTTATATATAATGATATAAACTCATCAGCCCTGGAGAGCGCACAAAAGCAAGACGCGGGGAAGTACCGCGTTTTACAAGGTAATGGGTTACCTTAAGTTATATTTATAGTGCATCATTGCCATCCGTGATACGGTGCCAAGAATTTTCTCTGATAAGTTAATTTTACTCCAAGAGCGCAATATATCCAGATAAATATCGAAAAAAAACATAATATAGAACATAACACGGCTCTGTATTGATTATTAAGAGCATCCGATTATGTATTAGGACTTTACTTAGAAGAAAGGCGGGATAATGCTTTATCTCGAGATATGCCGTCATCCCGGCAGGCCATATTAAAAAACCGTCTATAACCATATTAATCCTATTGTAAAAAAAATGCATAAAAAAAAGCTACACTTTATGACGATAAGTGATTCCAAAAAAATGCGTTGATGGATTGAAAAAAGGCGAACGCATCGCCCGCGGATATAAGAGAATCCAGGCAGGAACAGAGGTTATTAAAGGGTGTGACGAAAAACAAAAAGAACTCAATCGACGTTGCCGATGCGGATCATGGTTTATATCTTTTTTAACCTCACCAGTTTTTTAGCCTCCAGACAGGCGATCAGCCCGAGGTGATCTTTTTTTAACTGCTTATGACTTCCGATGGGGAGAATCAGTTTCACCGTTTGCAACTTACCGTGATTATTATAGATATCAAAGACAATCACCGGCGGGCCATACCCCTGGATCAGGCAGTCTAAAAACCGCAGAGCGGCGCAACCCAAGCGGCTTCTGGCCTCGGTGACAATTTTTTCCGCCAGATCTTCATAGCGGAAAGGCCTTTCCGGTGTCGTCAAAACCTTCATAAATTCCCCTTCGGATATAGGTCATTCAGATTGAAAATAAAAACCGGCATCCCTCATTCAGCACGAACGGGGAAGACGAAAATCAGGCTTCGGCAATATATACTCTAACGATACGAAATTAAAATAACAAACAACAGAATAGTATAAAAAACAGTAATACTTCTGTTGAAAAAAAGACCTGATTTGCAATAATGAAATTGCCTGAAGTAAAGGGCTAACTGAAAAAGGAGTTTCAATCATGAAAGAACTATCCGCAATTGAAATTGAACAAGTGAACGGTGCTGGTTTTTTTGGTGACGTAGGGACACTGATTGGCAGTGCAGTGGGAACCGGTATTGATACCATTTCCGCGATTGCCGGTGTTAACCCGGATGCCAAAACCGTTGTCGGCACCATCGGTAAAGGTATTGGTCTGGCCGTCGATGCGCTGATCTCCAGCGGATTGCAGATCATTTCAAAACTGTAATAACGCATTTTCATCCCTTCCTATTTTTTAATTCGTTTCACTTTAAGCACCTTAGCGGGTGCTTTTTTTTACCTCAAAGAATCAAAAAATATAAAAGGTCAGAAAAACCATCATCCAAAAAAACAGGCTGGGGATCACCACAATAAAAAAGCCCATGCGTTTATTGGCATTTTTTAACATCCATTCGTTGATCATCTCACCTCTCCTTGTGAATACCAGGGGGCATTTCGGCCCCCAGGTAAATTACCCACCGAGTCGCTGATTACAGTTTCGGCACTTTGGAAAAGAAGTCCGCCATTTCGTGCGGGAACCCTTTCGCAATCGCCGGGCGAAGATCGTCCATAGAAACATTAAAATCTTTAGGCTGTTCGCCCGTTTGCATTTTTTGGTGTGCGTTCACATTCGACTGCAGCCCATTAAAAATGCCCTTCATATTGCCGAACATATCATCGCAAGATTTTGTCACGTTACTCATGACCGACTTGGCCGCATCCGGCCCCGACATTTGAATATTGCTGACGCCTTGCATAAACGGCTGGCTCAGCGACGATTGGGAGTTGGTGCCCAAATTGCCGCCGGCCTTCATGGTTTCTAAAATTTTGGCTGGATCTAACATGTTTATCACCTCTTTATGGTTGTGTTTACATCGCTTTCGGGCACGAGAATCCTCGCAACGCCCGTGACCAAAGTGGGAAATCTTTCATCGTCGAGCGCAGCTCCAGTTTGAGCACGCCCACCACCGAAGACATTGACATCGTCAGCTCTCGCCTGTCGCTGGAAAGCGGCACGGGATTGCTGGCGTCGAACATCCGGAATAAGGCCCAGGGCCCGTCGAAACTGGCGACCTGGATCTGACCGGTGCCGGTGCGGAAGGTCAGCCGAACATAGCTGCCGCCTTTCGGGCCGGGCCAGTCGATACGCGTGGGTTGGCTAAAACCATGGCTGTAGTTAATCACCTGCCCATCGATGTCCAGGGTCGCTTCCGTGATGGTCGGCGTCAGGGACAGCGGCCTGATGAACATGGAAAACGAAAGTTTGTCGCCGGCGGTGAAGAAGGTGTCGCGAATCAAACGGGCATTTTCAAATGCGCCGAGCGTGCTCGCATTGACGATCCCCTCAGACCCCGGTTTGGCATTCCATTTCTGCGCGTTGACATCCACGTAAGCGGCCAGGTTTTCATCGAAGAACTGCTGCATGGCGCCGTTCTGCCCAAACATGCGCGAGAAGTCCTCGATGCCGACCTCCGCTCTGGCGTTGCGCGAGAACGGATAGCGCCCGCTGATGCTGCCCTTGCACAGCCCGGAAGCCAGCGATGAAGCGCCTTTGCTCAGGTTCTTCTGGCTCTGCTGGATCGTTTGGCTGTCTCCAACCTGCAACAGATCCATCATGACGCTGCGCACCGGTTCCGGCTGACGCGCCGCATCCAGCTGCAGCCGCTTCAGCGTGCCGCCGGCGGGCACCACCTGGCCACCGCGCAATGAGGTGGACAGCGTGGTCAGCTGGCTATACAGCGCTTCGAAACTGCGGCTAAGCGGATCATTGCTGGCGTTGGTGGTCTGCAACAGCTGATACCCCAGGCGGCGAAGCAGCTCAAAACGGTCTTCCACCGCGCGTTCCGGCGTGAGACGAAAACGCGCGCGCTCACCGGAAATCTCGCCGAGGATGTCACGCCGTTGCTGTTCAATACGATTGCGCTGGCGATCGAACCAGCTTGCCGCATCGCCCTGGTTGGTGCCGGTCATGCTGGTTTCACGCGCGGCGAAACGCACCAGGTTGGCCAACGGGGATGAAGGATCGGACAGCTGGCGCGCCAATATCGCCGCATCCTCCAGCCCGTTGACCGGCCGGGCGCGCACGTCGCGCATGAAAGCATCCCATTTATCGGCATACTCGATGAGGTAAAGCTTCCTCGCCTCGTCGGCCAGCTTCTGCGCCGAGGCCAGCGAGTTCACCGCGTTTTTCCCTTCAGCGCTGTCGCGCAGCACCCAGGACTCTTCTTCGATCATGTCTTTGGCGGCGTCATCGAGCTGTGCCAGGAAGACATCACGGTAGCTGGCGCGGGTATAGAACCCCGGCACGGCGGTATCGGTGACCGTCGCCTGGCTCTTGCGGCGCAGCATCAATGACACGTTCGGCCCCGCGGCGTCGGCCAATGAAATGTCATTGATCGCCGCCGGTAGCGGTTTCTCTTCGATACGGCGCACCACCCTGACCTGCATCGGAATATTCATCGCTTTCACCCGCGCCAGGCGCAGCAGGTCACCGTTCATTTTCATGACCGGCGCATTCGGCAAAGAGAACATTTCCCGCAGGTGGTAAGCGAAAATGCCTTTGTTCATGTCGGTGTAGCCCTGCGGCATGAAGCTATCCCAACGCGTCATGAACCAATCGACCAGCGCCTCGGCGGAACGGTGCGAGGGTTCGCCCATCATCAGATACACTTTCAGCGTGCCGTAGACGTCCTTATTGGACGCCGAAACGTCATTCTTGAGTTCGTCCGCGATATAGTTTTCCACCGCCGGCCAGAAGATCTGCAGCAAATGACGTTGATAGGTCTTTTGCGCCGCGCTGTTGATCAGCTTGTGCTCGAAATAGGGATTCGGCACCGGCGAAACCTCGCCGCCCAGCTGCGCGTTCATGTATCCCAGCTGTTCGTACGCGGAAATGACGTCGTCGCTGACGCGGTTCGTGACCGGTATTTCGCGCACGATGCGCTTCGTTTCGTCAAAGCGCGCCGCAATGTAAGAAATGTAATCGCTCTCCCACAGGTAACGCATTGCCAGCAGGTTAAAAGAGACCGCCAGCAGCACCAGCACCAGCACATAGCGGCCCAGGGAACTCATGCGGCTGCCGAGCGGCCTGGCGTGAGAGGACTGCTGCAGCACCCCGCGCTCCTGCCTGGCGTAATTCAGCTCTGGGTGGTAAATGCGCCCGGTGGGACGGGCTTCATAGATATCCGCCGCTTCGGCGTTATAAATCGCGCCCTGCGGGGGCAAGGCGATGGTGCTGCCCAGCCATACCTGTTGCAAATGGCAGGCGTAGCCCACCGGCGTTTGCGGGAAAATTTGCTCCAGCAGCGAATACAGCGGGTTGCCCAGCGATCCCAACGACTCGGTGAAGAAGAGCAGCTGTTGGCGGTTCTGGCCGTCCGGCGCATCGTGCAGCAGTTCGAGCACGTGATGGCTGACGCGCGCCACCATCTCCCGATAGAGATCTTCATACTGCTCGAACGGGGTTTCGCCCTGTTCGGCCCGGTTCAGGCTGAACCCCATCCCTTTTTGCAACAGATCGTCGCCCAGCATCGACAGGAAGGTCTCGCCGCCGACCAGTTGATCGAGGTGGCTGATGGTAAGATAGACCGGCAGCTCGCAGCGGAACCATGAGGCCATTTCCAGCAGGCGCACGCGCAGCGCATCGGCGACGGATTTTCTTTCCGTCAGCGAGGCATGCAGCAGCCAGCGTGCATCCAGGCACAGCATGATGCCGTCGATGCCCGGATGGCGGCGGTGGCGCCGGATCAGTTTGAACAGGGTATCGCGCGCCCTGGCGCCGTCTTCGCCAAGGCCGTTCAGCTGCAGCCATTCACCGGAGGTGTCCACATACACCGAGTTCTCCGCCAGCCACCAGTTGCAATCCTGGGTCGGCCCGACGTCCACGGTCTGCTGCAGGCCATAGTGTTCAGCCAGCAAGAAACGTTCGCCGCTTTCGCCGATCAGCGAGGTTTTGCCGCTGCCCGGCGGCCCAATGACGAGGAACCAGGGCTTTTCGCTGATATAACGGCGCGTCAGGCGGTATTTGAAACGCTGCCAGGGGGTACGCTGCTTCGACGTGCCGACGTATTGCAAGGTGCGCAAGGCGTCGTAAAAACGCGAGGTCACGCGATCTCGCTGCGCGGTTTTTCTTTTAGCCGGGGCCGGCGCCCGCGCGTGGCGGAACACCCAGGATAAAAACGTCGCCACGAACGGCCACAGCGCCCAGCACAGGATCAGGGCGATGATGATGCCTCTGACCCAGACCGACAGCAGCGGCCGGTAGGTGCCGATGGCGATCAGCGGCCCAATCCACCACACCACCGCACACAGCAGCAAGGCAATCACCAATATGAATGATCTACGTATCATATAATTTCCTTATTATCTCTACGCCGACGGATGTCTTAGTTATCCTCGGGGACCTCGGCGGCTACCCCTGCCTGATTCAACGTGGCAGACGGTGAAGCCATCTCCCTCTCGCCGATTTTCCAAAGGATGTCCACCCGGCGGTTGCGGCGGCGCCCTTCTTCCGTCGCGTTGTCGTCCAGCGGCTCCTGATCGCCCTTGCCGACCGACGTCACGGTGCGGTTGTATTTACTGTTGGCCAATGATTCCCGCAGCTTGTCGGCCACCGTCTGCGCGCGGGCTTCCGACAGTTTCAGGTTGGAGTTGTTGGAGGTGTTGCGATACGGTTTGTTGTCGGTATGCCCGATCACCTCCAGATCGCCTGGCCACGGCGCCAGCGCTTCCCCCAGACGCTCAATGTTGCGTTTCTTTTTAAACTCTTCCGACAGCTTCGACTGCCCGGTGGCAAAGGCGCCGTCGGAGGTGAAGATCAACAGCCAGCCGCGCGGATCGGCGCGCACCTCCAGCCACCCTTCGCTGAGGATTTGCGGCAGCGGCTGCGGCAGCGTCTCCATAATGTTGATTTTGCGCGGCTGCGGCGGCGTCCAGGCCAGAATGGCGTTGCGCAGCGCGCGGGACTGGTCATGCAGATACCAGGCGGCCGAGGCATACGCCAGCAGCGCTATCGCCAGGCCGTAGCACAGCAGTTTGAGCGGCGTGATACGGGTGGCCTTGCGCACCACTTTGCTCGGCTCGGCATCGGCCAGCGTCTGCGTCGGATTCTGGCTGTACAGATAACCGTCAAGGCGATTGCGCACGTCGGCCAACAGCACCGCGCCACGCTCCATCACGTGGAACTGCCCCTCAAACCCCAGCGACAGGATCAGATCGTAAAACGCCAGGATCTCCTTGTTGCGCGGCGAGGCGGCCAGATACTCTTGCAGGTGCTCGAAGCATTTTTCCCCACCCCAGGCATCGCGATAAAACTCCACCAGCAGGCTGAGGTTCAGTTCCCCGGACTCCAGCGTGCTCATGCAGCACTCGTCCACGTAGGAACACAGCAGATAGGCCAGCTTGTCCACATCGCCCGGCGCAACGTGATCCGCCAGCAACGTCTGCTGGAATTGTTGGATCTCCCGCACGATCTGCGCACGCACCGCCGCCGGGTTCAGCTGCTTCTGATCGCGCACCCGCTCCACCTGCAGCAATACCGGAATGGCAGCGGCGATCAGCGGGTTGTCCCAGTGGCCCATCATCACCCCGGGCTTGCTCAGCGCGGCGCGGCCAAACAGCCCGCTCGAGGTCGGCGCCGCATCGGCCTGGCGATCGCCAGGCGCGGGTTCGACGCGTTCCGGGACGGCGGTTTCCGCTTCATAAGGTTTGGGTTCGGGGGGCGCCGCCACGCCGGCGCTTCCCGGCCGCAGCTTGGCCGCCAGCGCCCGCGCGCCGAAGGACAGCGCGGCGATTTCCGCCGTGGTTTTGCCCACCGAGCCGGACGTGGGGAGACGCGGGTTCGCGTTGTTGCGCGTTACCGCCATCGCCTCGCGGATTTTTCTCTCGAATTCGTTCATCCCACCCTCCCTTGCCTTAATCCCCAGACGTCAAAACGCAGGTCCGGGAAATCACCCACGATGCTGAGCGCCATCGCCGAGCCGCCCATCATTTCCTTGTAAATCGGGTCGGCATGATCCACCTCGAAGTAGATGCTGTTCGGGTAATACGGTATGTGCCGCGGCGGCGAAGCCATCGGCAACAAGCGAGCGCCCGGTAATTGGAGATCGATCAGCTGAATGATTTTCTCGACCGGCCCCAGTTTGACCTGCGCGGGGAAGTACGAACGCAGATGCTCGATGGACAAACCGCAGCTGACGGCAAACACCAGTTTTTCCAGCCGCAGCTGCGAGTCGTTCGGGCACAGGTAGATGCTGTCGCCGCGATCGATAAACGGCAGCGCCACCGCCGGCGCTTCGATCACCAGCGACAGCGCGCGGCGAATCGAGGCGAACAGCTGGAAATAGCAGTTGTGCGGTTCATCGTGCAGATACACCAAATCGGCCCGATCCCAGAGCCGCTCGCCGCCGGGAATGATGCTGAGCCGCCCCAGCAGGCTCAACAACGTGTCGAACAGGGTTTCTGGATGCACCTGCGGGCTGGCCAACAGTTGGCTGATGCGCAAATTGAACTCGCTCAGGGTTTGCAGCAGCAGCAATTCCAGCAGCTCGGACAGCCCGCCGATCGTCATATGCACATCCGGACGGAACACCGACTCCAGACGCTGGCTGATCAGCCCAAGCAATTCGGTGGTGAACGCGGGCAGCCAGCCGATGGCGCGGAAATCCAGCATCGGCGGCAGTGCGCGCTCATCCAGCAGCACCCGACGATCGCTGGTGAGCTCGCGCACGAAACCGACCGGCAGCACGCTTTCCGCGCTGCTGACCGCATCCTCCAGGCTTAGCCGCGTCACCAGACTCCCCAGCTGCATCGTGCACACGCGCGGTGTTCCCTCCAGGCTGACGCCGTGGTTGCGATCCGGCACGTCCGCATCCATGGTGCGAAAACGGCTGCTTTTCCGCTCATCCTGGATAAGATCGATCTGGGCATTGCCGGCAATGTCCATCAGCACGGACAGGCACACCACTTTCCCCTGGCAGCCCTCTCCCAGCACCAGCGGCGGCGGCAGCGGAATATCCTCAGGCATACTGAACGCCGTGCCGTCGGGGAAAACGCCCTTGGCTTTCTTCAGCGCAAACTTGCCCTGCTCCAATAGCCCGTTGTCGATTTCCAGCGTCAGGAACCCCCAGGTAAAGGTTTCGACGCTGCACAAGCGCGCTTCAATCAAGTGCTCGAAAAAACGTTCCTGCTGCTGGAAATGCTGCGGTTCCATCAACATGCCTTCTACCCAGGCGACGCGTTGTTTAGGTAACATGTCATTCATCCATTTTGTCGTTAGTCACTATGCTGAGTGACGTCATCCCCACCATCACCTTCATTTGCGAATCAGCCTGCGCGGGCGATTTTTGCTCGGCGAGCGGCAATACCCCGCTGATTTGCTGAAATTCCGCCCCCACGACGACCCATCGCTCTTGCCCCGCCGGCACCTCGAAGCGATAACGCAGCGTCTCCCTCGGTTGCAAAATGCTCTGGTGCCGGCTCAGCGCTCCTTCCGACGGCGCCGTCTCGCGGCAAGGGGCGCCATCGCCAATCCCCTCGGGCATCCACCCCGAGCGATTGGTTTCGATGACGCACACCTTGACCGGCTGCGCCTCCCCGGCCGCATTCGGGTTCACGTTGTCGTTGGCGGTCACTTCGACGTCGATAAACCGCAATCGACGCCCCGCATCGGCTGCCTCGTCGTGAGAAAACCAGCTGCACCCGCTCAGCATCCCCACCGCCAACAGTCCCCCTGCTGCGATCCCCCGGAGCCTTTTCACCATGCTGAACTCCTATGCATTAACGAAACATTTGGTCTGGCTCGGCGCGACCTGAGTGGCGACCATGTTGTTGTTGTTCGTCGTGCTGGAATCACCTAACCGCGTGACCGGCATGCCGCCGGTGAAATACTTCCCCGACCCCTGCATCGGCTGCATCTGCGCCGAATGCGTCCCCGAGGCGGCGCCGATCACCCCGCCCGAATCGACGGTGGCCACGCGAATGCTGCCGATGTTCTGTTCATTGCCGCCGCAAAGGAAATAGTTAGGCACGTTCGGTATGCCGGTATTGTTGGGCGCGGTATTCGGGCCCGGCGCCGGGATCATCGGGTCACAGCCGGCGAAGCTGATCCCGGCCGTGTTGTTGTTGGCTGCGGTCATGATGGCTTACCCCATATGTATCTGGCCGCCGTCGATCTTCAGCACCGCCGAAGACTTCAGGGAACCAATTTCACTGTTGATGACGAGGGATTGCCGGGCATCCTGAATGATGTGCTTCGCCAGCACCTCGTCGGTTTCCTCCACCCGCCGGCTTGCGTGCTTGCTGCGCACAAACAGGCGTTGAGAGATTTGGTGCAGCGTTTCGGCGACCCAGCGGCTGCTGCGCGTCAGCAGCGTGAAGTGCGGGCTGCGCAACGTCAGCCGCTTGCCGCCCTGCAGTTCGATCTCCGGCGCCACGATGCGCAGATTGGCGCAGCGGCTATCCAGCGTCATGACGGCGTTCGCCTGCTGGCGCGACAGGATCTCGGTAATGACCAATTTGTCGCCGTCGACGATGACGCAAACGCGATCGCCCGCCAGCGGCTGAACCAGGCAGCTGGTGGCGACCGCCAGGCAATGGGCGCGCATGCCGTCGACATACAGGCCACCATTGGCGTCCGCCGCCAGCGTCACCACCTTGCGCCCCCCTTGTTCAGCAAGCGGAGCGCTGCGCACCAACTGCAAAGGCGTTACCTTGGCGTTGGCATAGACCTTCTGATGCTCTCTTCTGGACTTATACATATCTGCTTACTCCTGTTGGCCGTTGATACGACGGTTGCCGCGGTCCCGGTTGTTGATGCGCATACCAGGCGTCGATCGCACTCAAGAACGGATCGGCGGTAAGCGGCACATTTTCGGCGCGATGACGCTTCGCCCCATGCAGGCGGGCGCTCTGTTGCTGGGCGGCGGTCAACGGCTGTTCCATCAGGTTCGCCTCCCGCATCTCGGCCAGCTCCATGTTGGCCAGCGCCAGATCGCACGCCCTGAACTCCGCCTGCGTCAGCATGGCGCGCCCCCAGTGGGCGCCGTTCATCGCGCATTCGCTGAACCGGGCCTTCTGCGCCTGCGCCAGGGTCAGCGTCGCGCGCTCGAAATCGCAGCGCAGCGCCTGCGCTTCGGCAAAGATCGCCGACGTCAGATCGCTGTCGGCGAACGAGCACCCTTCCAGCTCGCTGCGGTGAAAGCTGGCGCCCTGCAGCCGCAGCTGGGCCAGGTTGCAGCCCGACAGGCGGCAGGTGAACCAGATGCGCGCCTGCCCCTCGATCGTCTGCCAGCTGCATTTCTCCAGCCGGCAACTCCCCATGATGTGGCGTTCGAGGGTCGATGCCTGCCACAGGCACTGCGTGAGTTGGCAGGCATACCAATTGGCGTCCTGAATGATGTCCTGTTGGAACATCAGGTTGGTCAGGATGCTGGACTGCACGGCCAGGTGCCCCAGGCTGCTGCGCTCGACTTCCGCCCCGTTGACCTCGCACTGGATCAAACTGCAGTCGTCCAGCAGACAGTCGCCGATGTAGCACCCCCGCAGCGTGGTGTCGTTGCACGCCAGATTGCACAGCAGCCCCCGTTGCAGCGTCAGGTTGTCAAACCGGCATTCGTTGAACGACAGGCGCAGCAAGCTGCCGCCGACCACGTTGACCTGGTTCAGGGTGCAGCCCTCAAAGCGCACCGCCCTCAAATCGCATCCTTCAAACGTGACGCGCTCGAAATGGCAGTCGATGAAAAAACAGTCGCTCAGCGTCAGCCCTTTCAGCTCGCGATCGTGGAAGCGCCGCTTTTTGAAGGTTCGCGGCAGGGGCGGCGTCTGCGACACCGCCTGAGCGACCTCCAGCTCAATCACCTCGGTGTCAGGCAGGGGCTGCTGAATCACGCGGCTTTCAGTTTTCATGCGCATAGTCCCCCTGAATAATTCTGCGCGGCACCCAGCACGCCCGCTCCAGCAAACACCCGCTGAAACGGGTGCCGGCGTCCTGCCAGGTCATCGCCAGATTCGCCGCCGCCAGGTTGCACTGCTCAAATCCCGCATCGCGCAAATCGGCGTTATAAAACATCGCTTGCTGGGCGCTGCTGTTTTGCCAGCGGGCGTGCGCCAGCACGCTGTCTTTAAACCGCACGCCGGCCAGGTCGCAGCCAACGATTGCACAAGCCGTCAGGTCGGCCTCGTCGAAATTGCATTCGGTGAAAACGCTGTACTGCAGCTGACACCTCTCCATACGCGCCGCTTTCAGCCCCACTTTGGTGAAGCAGCAGTCGCTGAACACGCCGTGGGAGAAATTCACCTGCATCCCCGCCGTCATGCTCTCGATTCGGCAACGTTCGAAACGCACGCCGCGCCAATTGCCGCCGAGGAACGAGTTCTTGGTTAACGCCATATCCAGCGCCACCGCCCCCTCGGCCAGGCAGCGGTTGAAGACGCAGGCGTCCAGCTCCCCTTGCAGGAATTGCGCGCGGATCAGCGTCGAGCCGTTAAACATGCCGTTGCCAATCGCCCCGCGCTCAAAGCGGCTCGCGGTGAAATCTCCCCGCTCGAAGACGCAGTAATCGAGCTTCACGCCCTCGGCCCGCATGCCTTGCCCCTGCGGCTCTTCCAGCGTCACTTTTTCGAGCACCGCCTCTTGCCATGCGCTTTCCGCCATCAGCGGCTTTTGCAGGGTGCACGACACCATGCGGATCCGGCGCAGCGCCGCCTGCGTCAGGTTGACCGCATCAAAAACGCAGTTTTCGAAGGTGCAGTTCTCCAGAACGGCCTGTGAAAAATCGCAGCGCTCAAAACGGCATTGCAGAAAATGCTTGTCCGACAGCGCAGGGGCGCGCAACCCGGTGAAGGTTTTCCCTTCCACGGTCGCGCTAGCGGGGAAAAACGCGTCGTTGCCGTCTTCGGCGGGCAGCTCCGGCAAATCGGGCAACGTCACGGGGGCAGGCTCCGCCGCCGTCTGTTGCTGGTGCAAGGCAATCGCCTCGCGAATGCGTTGATAGAAAATGGCGGAGTCGCCCAAAGACGTGGGCGACGGATCGTAACGCAGATCGCTGGGGTGATCCGACGCCGCCTGGATGACGTTCAGCCCCATCTCTGCCGGCATCAGATCCGGATCGAACAGGAACTCGAAAGGCGAAGCGTCATCGTCGCTGCGTTTATGGTGCACCTGCCGGAAATAATCGAACGGACGCGGCGCGTCGCAACGATCCAACGCCAGCATCAGGGACTCGATGGACTCGTCCAGAAGATGCGTCAGCGGCGCATTGCCGGTGAAAATAATCAGCGCCATGTCGCTGTCGGGCAGGAACCACAGCGTTTTTCGCTGCAGTTCGATTTCCTCGAGGCCTTCGCTATCGTGGCGGCGTATGAATGCCCGCCCGCGCACCGCCGGCAGCTCGCCGCGAATCGCCTGGCTCTGTGCGCCGACGCCCTGCAGTTCGAAGGGCACCCTATCCGGCCACGCCGCTTCCGGCAGCCACTGCGCCGGCGGCGCCATCTGGTAATAGCGCCGATCGATATCGGCCGGCAGCCCGGGAAACGCCTTCTCCAGGTAGGCTTTGCTCGCGATCTGGCCCGCCACCTTATCGATATGCGCCTTGCGCAGCGAAAACTCGTGTGGCACCGGCGCCGGCGCCGCCAACGGGGAACGCTCCTGTGCGGAACCCTCGGCGGACAAGGTCATCAGCAGCGGCCGCAGCCCATCATTGCAACCGCGCCCCACCGGGTTCTCCTTGCTGTCTTTACCGCCCCAGGCCGAGGTGTGGTCCAGCGGCACGCTGAGGAACGGTTCCGCCCCCATCGCGCCGCGTCGTCCCTCGCCCTCCACCCGCCAACGGCGCTTAAGCCCGCCGATGTCGGCGCTGACGTCCAGCGTTTTTACCGGCTGCCCGACGCCGGCATGGCCGGCGATCAGGTATTCGGCGAACGGCTTCGGCTCAGCAACGTCCAACACCGGCAAACTGAGCGGCGCACGCTTCCACGCCTCCCAGATTTCGGCTTCGTTCACGAAGTGTTCCGGTCGGGACAGGTAGCATCCGGCCACGACGCTGATGCCGAGCCGGCTGTCTGCGCCGATCTGGTAACCCCCTTTAATCACTACCAATTGCTGTGGCCGTATGATTCTCATTGCCGCGCCTCGTTAGTTTTTGCTTTGCATCCCGACTTTTTTCAAATCGACGCCGGTCTCGGACAGTGACGCGCCGGTGTAGCTGATGGACACCCCCGTCGTGCTGGTGCTGCTGCCGGTATTGCTGACGCTGCTGCCGGTATTGCTGACGCTGCTGCCGGTGCTGCTGACGCTGCTGCCGGTGGTGCCGACGCTGCTGCCGGTGGTGCTCACGCTGCTGCCGGTGGTGCTGATGCTGCAGCCGGTGGTACTGGTCGAGGAACCGGTGGTGCTGATACTGCAGCCGGTGGTGCTGGTCGATGAGCCGGTGGTGCTCACGCTCACGCCGGTAAAGCTGGTGCTGCTGCCGGTCTGGCTGGTACTGACCGTGGTGTAGCTGTTACTTTCGCCGGTCATGCTGTTGCTGATGCTGGTAAAGGAGTTGCTTTCGCCGGTCATCGAGTTGGAGACGCCGGTGCAGCTGGTGCTCTGCCCGGTAAATGACGTGCTCAACCCGGTGAACGACGTGCTGACGCCGGTAAACGAGGTGCTGACGCCGGTGAACGAGGTACTGACGCCGGTGAACGAGGTGCTGACGCCGGTGGCGGTGAGGCTGACGCCGGTCATCGAGGCGCTGACGCCCTTTATCGACGCGTCAAACCCGGTGATGCTGAAGACGTAATCCTTGTAAGAAACGTGGTTGGTGAACCAGTCAGTAAAGGTGCGGCGGATGATGTCGAACTTGTCCATCCCCACCTCGGTGGCCTGGTTGCGCTCGACCGTGGTTTGCAGATCGCGTTCGGCGTGCAGCATGACGCGTTCGTTGTTGCGGTTGTCGTCGAAGGTCAGCTGGCTGGCATGCTGCGGTTTGCCGAAGCGCAGCGAACGCGACACCATCCCCGAGTAGTTGATGTATTCAGGCAGTTGATAAGGCGGTGGGTTATCGCCGTTATAAACGATACCTGTCACCATCGGGCGATCGAGATCGCCGTCGACATAGGTCACCAACACTTCCTGGCCGACCCGCGGCATGGCGATGACGCCCCAGCCTTTCCCCGCCCAGGCCTGCACCACGCGGATCCAGCACGAGCTGTCTTCCTCGGTGGTTTTGTAGCGATCCCAGTGGAAGTGCACGCGAATGCGCGCAAACTTGTCGGTATGCACTTCGGAATTGGGCGCGCCGACCACGGTGGCGCTCTGGATGCCCGGCATCTGCGGCTTGGGCGTCTCGCGCAGCGGGCGGAACGCCACGTCGTCGTTCAAGGCGTTGAAACGGCAGGTCACGTTGCGGCCGTCGCTGCTGCTGTCGGGGCCATCTTGCACGAACACATAGTCGCAGCGGGTCAGTTTGAAGCGGCGGTTGCGGTTGGCGTCCGGGTGCAAAATCAAGGAGAAGTCCTTGCCGGCCATCAACCCGACGGCGTTGCTCTCGCCAAACAGCAGGTGGCCGTCGCTTTGCATTTCTTCCAGGCGCAAACGCGCCAGATTCTCGCCGCGTTCGGTATCCACATAGCCCGCAGCGTAGTCGTACCACTCCAGCGGCGTGTTCTGCAGGCCGAGGCGGCTCTCTTCCACCTTGGTTTGCAGGTTCTTGCGCGGGTTCTGGAAGTCGAAGTCGCGCAGCACGATTTCATTCGGACGCACTTTGCGGGAACGCTGGATGCGCTGGATCCCTTCGCGGATGGCGCGGTTTTCTTCGCTGTCCGGCATGAACGGCAACACGGCGTAACCGAAATCCAGATCGTCGAAATCCTGCCGGTCGGTGATCACCAGCGTGTGCTTATCCTCGGCGTGATCGAAGTAATACCAGATGCCTTCGTCTTCCAGCAGGCGGCTGATAAACGCAAAATCCGTTTCGGAAAATTGCACGCAATACTCACGCGTCGGATAGGTGCCTTGAATATCCAGACGGTAGTCGGCAAAGCCATAGCGAGAGAAGATTTGCTCGATGATGTCGAGCACGTTCAGATCCTGGAAAATACGGCTGTTGCGGTTCTGCATCAAAAACCACAGCCAGGTGCTCAGCTCCAGTTTGTACACGAACTTATCCTGATGCTGCCCCGCATCGGACGCGCCGATCACGTAGGCGTAGAAAGGCCGCGAGCCGAAATCCGGCCTTTCTATCTGGATGCGGATCCCTTCACCCAGCAAGGATTCATAATCCACGTCCGCCTGTTCGCATTCGAATTCGAGCGAATATTGCGAGTTGCTCGACAACCCTTCTTGGGTGGTGAAGCTGAGTGGAAACGCATTTAATTCGGCTAACACCGGGTTATCAATTTCGATTAAAGGCATAACAACCTCTCTGATCCGATATCGAACCCCGCCCCGCGTTTGCGGGCCGGCGGCAAATTAAAAATCAGTCGAAATAAACACTTAAGCTATCGTTCTCGACCATGAGTTGGATATTCTGCAGTTCCTGTCCCGTCCGTTTGCGCTGCAGCACTTCATTGCTGATCGGCGGCAAGATCGCCTGCTGCAGCAGCGACTCGACCGCTCTTCCGCGCGATGGATGGGCGCTGATGCGTTTGGCGATCCAGCCTGGGATGTCGCCCTCCAGCACCAGCGACACGCCCACTTCTTTGTGCAAACGCTGCTGTAAACGTGAAATCTGTTTGGTGGCGATATGGGTTATCGCTTCGGTGGAAAGCGGCACGTAAGGAATGACGTTCATGCGCGCCAACAGCGCCGCCGGGAAAAAGCGCGCCAAGACGTCGTGCAGCATCGGGCGCAGCGCCTCGGTTTTCAGCTCCGGCGTTTCCGCCAGCGTCGCTTCTATTTCGCCGGCGCCGATGTTGCTGGTCATCAAAATAAAGCACTGGCGGAAGCTGATCATGCGGCCCTCGCCGTCCTCCATCACGCCCTTGTCGAAGACTTGATAGAACGCTTCATGGATATCGGGATGCGCCTTGTCGAATTCGTCGAGCAGCACGATGGAATAGGGTTTGCGGCGCACCGCCTCCGTCAATTTGCCGCCCTTGCCATAGCCGACATAGCCCGGCGGCGCTCCCTTCAGCGTGGAGACGGTGTGCGACTCTTGAAACTCGCTCATATTGAAGACGATCAGGTTATGCGCGCCGCCGTACATCGCCTCCGCCAGGGCGAACGCGGTCTCCGTTTTGCCGACGCCGCTCGGGCCGGACAGCATGAAAACGCCCAACGGCCGATCGTGCGCCTGGATGCCGGCGCGGGAGATCCTCACCGCCTGCGCGATTTCGTCGATCGCCGTCTGCTGGCCGAAAATCTGGCGACTCAGCAGTTGGTTGAGGTTGAGCGCATTGTCCAGATCGCTTTGCAGCATGCGGCCGGTGGGGATGCCGGTCCAATCCGACAGCACCTCCGCCACGACGCGATCGTCCACCCACGGATACACCAGCGGTAGACCGCCGCCCTGCAGCTCGCCCAACTCGGTGGCCAGCTGCGGCAAACGATCCGGCGACTGCTGCTCTGCATCGAGCAAGGTGGTGACCGCCTGCTGCTCCTGCGCCTGCCGCTGACGCAGCGCATCCAGCTCTCCTTCCATCTCGCTGAGCGTCTGCTGCAATTCGCTGATGCGGGTGAGCGCCAGATCGTCGAATTTGCTTTCTTCTTGCAGACCGTGCATTTCGGTACGCTTCACCGCCAGCCCGGCCTCGAGCGACTCGATTTTTTCAGGCTGCGCATGTTGGCTCAGCGCCACCCGCGCGCAGGCGGTGTCCAGCAGGCTGATGGCCTTGTCCGGCAGCTGCCGCGACGGCAGATGACGCAGCGACAAATGCACCGCCGCCTGCAGCGCCGACTCGCGGATCTTGACGCTGTGGTGCTGCGCAAAATGCGGGGCGATGGCGCGCATCATGTTCACCGCATTCTCTTCGTCCGGCTCTGAAACCAGCACGTACTGGAAACGGCGCGTCAGCGCGGCATCCGGCTCGATGAACTGTTTGTATTCCGACCAGGTGGTCGCCGCCACCATGCGCAGCGCGCCCCTGGCCAGCATCGGTTTCAACAGGTTGACGGCGTCGCCGGTGCCGGCCTGCCCGCCGGCGCCCACCAGCGTATGCGCCTCGTCGCAGAACAAAATCACCGGCACGGCCGAATGCGCGATGGCGTCGATCAGCGCTTTCAGGCGCGATTCGAATTCGCCCCGCATGCTCGCCCCGGCCTGCATGCGCCCCAGATCCAAAGACAGCAGCCGGGCGCCCTGCAGCAGCGGCGGCACCTGCCCTTGGGCGATCTTGCAGGCCAGCGCTTCCGCCACGGCCGTTTTGCCGACCCCGGCTTCGCCCACCAAAATCGGGTTGTTCTGCCGGCGGCGCAGCAAAATGTCGATCACCTGGCGCAGCTCCGCTTCGCGGCCAATCACCGGGTCGATTTCACCGTCGCGCGCCTGACGAGTCAGGTCTGCACACCATTTATCGAGTATCTCGACCGTCTCGGGCGCATCCGGCGCCTCGCCGAGCGCGCCGTAGCTTTCTTCTTCCTCCTCCTCGTGTTCGACAGACTCCGCCAGAATCGCCGGGTAGTCGTCGAACAGCTGCGGGATCGGCAGTTTTTTAAACTCTTCGCTCAGCCGGTACAGGCTGCGCTGCAGCGTGGGATCCTGCAGAATGCCGACCAGGATATGGATGGTGCGCACGCCGCCGGACGGCGTTTCGGCGAGCTGGCTCATCAGCAGCCCTCTTTCCACCACCGTTTCCAGCTGCGTCGACAGATCCACCACCGCATTCGTCCGGTTTGGCAAGGTATGGAGAATGCGATCCAACGCATCGCTTACGCGCTGAATATTGATCGCATAGTGCGCCAGGATCAGCGGCAAGTCGCCGCGTTCTTTGTCCACCAGGACTTTCAGCCAGTGTTCAAGCTCCACGTATTCGTGCCTGAAGGTCCGGCACAGCTTGGTGGCTTCAACGAAGGACTGATAAGCAAAGTGGCCCAATCGCGAAAAAAGACGTTCTCGTTGATACACCTTAAATTTCCTTATATTAAGTTGTTGATTGATAAACCAGCTGCCTAAACGTCCCTGTCTTAGGTTTCAGCCAGCTGTCTTTACTCAGCGACTTGCCGCCCAGCTGCGCCGCCATGCCCGGCTCCGTGGCGATCAGCAGGCTGACGTCCAACATCAGCTGATGGCTCGTGAAGTCATGGCAGATGCTCACCAGTGCCTGCAGCCGCCGGCTGCCGCGCTGATACTGCTGATAATGCGGGGCCCCCAGCGGCCCGATTTGAATATGCGCGCCGTACTGGGCATCGAAAAAGCGGCTACCGATGCGCGTGCTCCCCAGCTTGCCCAGCTTTTGGCTGCCGTTTTTTTTGCCGTCGTCGATCCATTTGGCGTAGCGCGGCGTAATTTCGATGGGAACGGCGAAGTAGGCCGCCAGCATCTTGTTAAGCTGGCGCAGCGAGCGGCGGCCCGGCAGATAAATGCCGGGGTAGGCTTCGCGCAGGCGCTGGATATGCGGGTTCACGGCCAGCGTGGTGTCGACGCCCACCGTCTGCCGCAGATGATGCAAAAACGGGTTTTTGTCATCGTCATGGTCATGCCCGATCATCGCCTTCAGCTGCGCCCAGGCCCGGTAATGCAGTACGGCGAAGCGCTGGCTAACGATGCCGACGAACTGCTGGAACGCCTGATTACGCCTGGCGATGACTTCGGTGCGCGCGTGCTCGGTCACATGGATCGGCAGCGGGCCGTAAGGGGCGAACATGCCGAAATGCCGCGCCTGAATCAGCACCTGCGTAGGGCGTTGTACGATGGAGGCGATTTCACGCGAGGCGAAGCCCATATCCGCCGGCTGGGTGATGCAGAGCCTTTCGCGGCTGCGATCGTTGGAGACGCCGAGCCGCGGCGCATCCGGCTGCGCACGCTCGATGCGCCGCAACAGCTCGAAGAAATCCTGCCGATTGGACAGCCCGCGGATTTCGGCCTGGCCCACGCTTTCGCCTTGGGCCCCCGGCGCCGGCGCCTGTTCCAACGACAGCGCGGTTTCGCGCATCAGCGACATATCAGCCATAGTAGAGCGCCCCCCAGTCGGCGTGGGTTTCCCCATCCAGCAACAGCTTCATGCTCAACGTTTGGTTCAGATCGCCGTATTGGCTCAGCGCGTGGTGCAATATTTTGCCGAACAGATAGGCGCCGTGATCGGCATGATGGTTGGCGCTTAGGTTGACGGCGATCTCGGCCCCGCGGATCCAGGCCAGCGGCCCCGGCCCCTGATTGCGTTCGAAGTGGTGCTCCACCCAGGCGTTTTTAATGCTGGCGATGCGTTTGCGCTGGCTGGAGTCATCCTGATGGCAGAACAACGACAGCCAGTCGCGCAACAGCGCCGAGCAATCCTGCACGTCAGGGCGCGCATGGCGCAAAGGATTGGAGGCCAGCATCTGGATCGCTTGCCACGCCTGGCTGATGTTAGGCACCGCGACAGGGTTGCTCGGATAGCGGACGATCTCCACCTGGTGGATCGGCATCGCCGTTTCCAGCTGAAAATGCGGTTGCTGCAGGTGCGCAGGCACCAGATGCCGTTCGCAGACCAGCGCCTCAACGCTGAGCGACGTGATGTCATCGATGTCGATGCCGCTTTTGCCCGGCGAAATGGCGATAAAGGTATCTTCGTTGGGCAGGTGCGGGTTGTTGTATTTGGATGGCGACGGTTCCCGGCGGCGGTGCAGCGTATAGCCGGCCGGCTCCCGCTCGCAGTCGTAGTGCACGTCGGCCTGCAGCGAAGAGAAAATCACCGGGTTGCCGTCGGGCAGCATGCCCTTCACCTGTTTGACGCTATGAATCTCATACAGCGAGGTGTTCAAACGATCGACCACCAGCTGATGCTCCGTGCGCTCTCCCGTCAGCAGCACCGGCGAGCAATGGCGGCGATACAGGTTGATGACCGGGGTCGCGAAAAGATGAAAATCCCTGGCGTTGACGCGACCGATCAGCGTTAGCGGGCGTTGCTCAAGCGCGAACAAAATCTCGAACTCATGGACGCGTTCACATTGGCGCAGAAAATCCCGCACGCCATGCAGCTCCAGGCTGAAGAAGCGGCTCGGCGCCGCAAAGTACTCGCGCATCAGGCGGTTGCCGGGCAATTCCCCCACCGCGGTGGGCAACAGCGCCTCTTCGTCGCCGACGCCGCCCAGACGCAGGCTTTCCGGTTGCAAGACTTTGATGACCGGCCGATCGTCGCTTTTCGCCCATAACACGATGCGCAAGGTGCGATTAAGCAGCGCGGCCATCAGCTGGTTGGCCCGCACCGTATCTTCCGCCAACGTCAGGTGCAACGGCTCGAGATCCAGTTCCGAGACGGGCAACACGCCGTGCGTGGTCAGGCCGATTCTGACGTAGGCCGAACAGTCTTGCATATGCCTGGCGGCGCCGTCGGGCAAATGGTGAGGCGGCAAGATTTCGCATTCCGCCAGTGCAATCTCAACGGGCTGCACTTTAATATGCCGCGCCGTGGTGAACGTGGCGGGTTTGTTGTTCAGCGAGATATCGTTGAGGGTCATGCGGCTCCCGCGCGGCAGGTCGACCTGGCTGTGCCACTGAGGGAAAGAGAGATCGGGCTTAATCGCGACGGTGGCGATCGCGGGAACCGGCGTGTACCACAAGGGCGCCAGGCGCGAAAGCATTTGCAAGGCGAATTCTGGCTGCTCGTTGTTCAGCTTTTCCTGGATGCGGGTGCAAAGAAAAGCAGAGCCCTCCAACAGGCGCTCGACGAAAGGATCCAGCACGCCGTCGATATGCATGCCTAAATGCTGAGCGACCTGGGGATGCGAAGAGGCGAACTGACGGCCGGCCTCGCGAAAATAACGCAGCTCATCATTATATAATTGGAGAAAGCGCTCACTGAACATAGTCACCTCTATTAATCAAATACGTGTACGGCGCCACAGGAATAATCAAGAGCTATGCGCAAATTCACCAGCATTTCGTCACCCGGTAATGAGCAGGTGCCATAGATATCGAATAAGATCGCCAATACATACGATTGACGCTCATTCACTACCGGCACCACGCGAATCGTTTTCGGATCCAGCCGTGGCTCAAAAGACGTAATGATTCTTTGTATATGTCTCGCCAGCGTTAGCGGATCGGTATTAATCGGTATTCGTTGGCTCAGCGACGGCAGGCCATAATTCAATACCGAGCTTTCGCTGTGCGCATAATCGTGAAGTTTTAAATCTGCGCTGCGCGATGCGTCATTCAATAAGAATTCGATATCGCGCACCAGGACGCGCCGCCAATTATCGGCGCTGCCGCTTTGACTTCTCACGCTGAGCTTATCGAATAGCATGGGTAATGACGCTTTCATTTAACACCTCGCGGTAATGAGTGTGTCTGCCCGCAAGATCTGCGGGCAGACGGCCTGCAATAAGTGTTACGACATCAATGATCAGATGCGGGCGTTAAGCTTGAGGTCATACCCCGTCTTAATCACCGCACCCATGGAGCCATCGTTGTTTTGCTCTTTGTACTCAACTTCGATACGTGCGAAATTCAGCTTGATAACATCGGTTGGCAGCACGGTATCGATTTCAGTACCGATGGTGGAGTTCAGCGGCATATTACCCACGGTTTTGAATGAGGAAACCAGGCAGTTACTGAAGGTCACGGCAATAAAATCTTGCTGACCCTGGCCTGATTTACGGCAAACAAGTTTTGCCTGAGGAATATGCTCGCCGGTGGCGCACATCAGAAACAGCTTCGGCGAAGCCTTATTGCTTACCATACGGAATTCAAAGTCTTTCATTTCGACTTTGCCGGAACCACCGCCGCTGCCGAATCCCCAGCGCCCGGCATTTTCCTCCGCCCATTGCCAGGCTTGCAGCTGAATCCATCCCGGATAAGTTTGGTCAGGGGATTCACCGTCAACACCTTCAATCTTCAAAAAATAGTCTACTAAAGCTTTAGTGCTCATTTTTGTCTCCTTGACTGATAGGTCCTACTACGTTAATTGAAATGTCTACTCAGATAAGTCGTTATATTGCCTACGCAATCATTGAAATAGCGACAATGGGAACCCATTAGCCATTAATAAATAGCCATGACGCAGAGAATAACGCCGCTAAATTTCAATGAAATATCAGTTCTCACCCACGCCATTTAATAATTAACGTCGGCAATATCCAAACCAATGACCAGCCGTGACTTATCTGCTCCCATCTTTTTTGGCTGACGGAAGTTTTGATACCAATCGCAAGGACACGGTCATGCCTTCCAACTGGTAATGCGGGCGCAAATAGAAATGTGCGCGGTAATAACCCGGATCGTCTTCAACATCCTCAACGCGAACTTCGGCGGCGGCCAATGGACGACGCGCTTTCGTCGCTTCCGTCGACACGGAAGGATCGCCATCCACGTAATTCATCAGCCAGTCATTCAGCCACAGCTGCATATCGTCTCTGGAACGAAAAGAACCGATTTTGTCGCGTACGATGCATTTCAAATAGTGTGCAAAGCGGCACGTGGCAAAAATGTACGGCAGCCGGGAAGAAAGCTTGGCGTTGGCCGTCGCATCCGGATCTTCATATTTCGCCGGGGCATGCATGGTGCAAGAACCGATAAAGGCGGCAAAATCAGAATGTTTGCGATACACCAAAGGCAAGAACCCGGCGTCTGACAGCTCTTGCTCGCGCCGATCGGAAATGGCGACCTCCGTCGGGCACGTCAGCTCATAACCGCCCTCATCGGAAGGGAACGCGTAGGCGGGCAATTCCTCCACCGAGCCGCCGGATTCGATGCCGCGGATTTTCGAACACCAGCCGTACTCATGGAAGGCGCGGTTAATGTTGACGCCCATCGCATACGCCGAGTTGGCCCAGGAGAAATCATCATCCATATCCGGCCTGACGGCCTCCTCGAAGGCGAACTCTTCGATCGGGTTGGTCTTCGCACCGTAAGGCAAACGCGACAGGAAACGCGGCATGGTCAGCACCAGATAACGCGAATCGTTGCTTTCGCGCAGGCGGCGCCAGGAAGCGTATTCCGGCGTAGTGAAAATCTTGCCGATATCCCGCGGGTTGCCCAATTCGTTCCACTTGCTCATCTGCAGCAGCGACGGCGAAGCGGCGGAAATAAACGGACAGTGCGAGGCGGCGGAAATTTTCGCCAGCTCAGTCAGCAGCGTCACGCTCATCGGGCTGTGATCGAACTCAAAATCGCCGATGATGCAGCCGAACGGCTCGCCACCAAACTGACCATACTCTTGTTCATAAATTTGTTTGAACACCGGGCTTTGATCCCAGGCCGATCCTCGGTAGCGCCGCAGATTGCGCGTCAGCTCATCCTGGCTGATGTTCAATACCCGAATCTTCAGCGTTTCGCTGACGTTGGTGTTATCGACCAGATAACTCAGACCTTGCCAGGCGGACTCCAGCTTCTGGAACTCCTTATGGTGCAAGATATTGTTCATCTGCTGCGAAAGCTGCTCGTCGATCTGGGCGATCAGCGATTCAATGGTCAATACGACATCCTGGCTGACCTTGACCTTGCCCTGGTTGGCATATTCGGACAGCGTGCCGATGGCCCGACGAACCGCTTCTGAGGCCTCGTTCGTTCTGGGCCGGAACGAACGCTTGAGCAGACCGTCAAGCTCGTTTTCCGTTTCCTGTGTTTCAACTTCAGCGACCGCCGTTGCCTGCTGCTTAGCTGAATAGCGTCGTTGCCTCGCTCTCATTCCTCATCTCCTTTATTCCCGGAATCCTGCACATCCTGTTCCGCATCCGCGACCGTTTTACGTGCATCCGTCACCAAACGATGCAGAAAATCGGGCTTCTCCAGCAGATTCTTCACCACCTCTTCCGCGCTGGATTTGCCATCCATATACGTGATCAGTTCCGTGAGATGTTCGCGGGCCTCAAGCAGGCGTTGCATCTGCGGAACCCGTTTGGCGATGGCGCCGGGCGAAAAATCCTCCATCGATTCAAACTCTAATTCCACGTCCAGCAGCGCATCGTCCTCACTCAAGGTATTCTCCACGTAAAATTGAAGACGAGGTTTAATGGCCCGCATGCGATCGTTGAAATTGTCCTGATCGAACGTCAGGAATTTCCGCTCTTCGATCGGCAGCAAAGGTTTTTTCCGATGCCCAGAGAGATCGGACATGACCCCCGTGACAAAAGGTAACTCTACTTTCTTTTGAGAACCGTAGAGCTCTACGTCATATTCAATTTGCACGCGGGGCGCGTTATTTTTACCGATAAATTTCTGAGAGCTTGAGTCCTTAGCCATTGGAAAACTCCTTTGTGAGAAAAATTACTTCCCGGACAATTGATTTAACGAGGCCAGAGATTCCGGCAAAAGCTCCTCAACAATCGTCGCGAAGTCCATACCGATCATTTTTTGTGAACGTCGAATAAGAATGGGGGCCGGATGGCTGGGCTCATAGTTTTGGAAATAGTCCAAAACCTGGTCCAACAGCAAGATGACATCCTGCCGGGAACGGATATATTTGCCAGGCAGGGTGGCCGGCGCCTCCGCCGCTTCCGCGTCGGCCGGCGCAGCGCCGATCTCCTCCGGCAATTCCTGCTGTTCGAGAGAGAGCAGTTGGCGGCTGAAGAGCGCTAAATAGTCGCGTACCTGGCGGCAGTCCAGCCGGTAATCTTCAGCCTGCAGGTTGGCGTAGTTTTCCACGCGCTCAAGGGCATCGATTCCCTGCGACAGCTGTTCTTTTAATGACGGCATATTTCTGCCGGCAAAATAGCTGTCAGCCTGCCCCAACACTTTCACCACTTCCGAAAAATGCAGGCTTTTGCCTTCCTGCTCGTCCATTCGCATATTGAGCAGTTCATCGGTGGTTAATGGCGTATCGGGGAAGATCTTGCTGTTTTTGATTTCGTGCAGGCAGGACGAGGTGGCGAGCCAGCCTAACGCGGCCGCATGGAAGCTGTCCGTCGCCGGCTCCATATCGGCCTGAGGGAAAATGGTGCTCCCCTCTTCGGCATATTTGCCGTCGATAGTCGTGATGCCTTGATAGACAGCCGAAAAACCATCGATATGAAGGTTAGCGCGCATAAACCACAGCACGACATGTAAATCGAAGCACTGTTCAAGTAAGGCGGCGGATTGCTCGCGAATAGCATGCCAATTGATGTCGCGTGCATTATCCACGGCATTCAGCGGATCGGTTTGGCTGTCAAATTCCGATAACGTGAATTCAATTTCACTGTATCGAGGGTCAAATTCGACGCCGTTAACTGCTGTTGAGATGACTTCATTCATGGCCTGATATCCTTTTCATCAGCACTACAAACATAAAGCCTATAAAAATGGGCTTTTACATTCGCCAGTCTTTCCCAGAGTCCTTTTAGCGTAATTAGTCGTCACCAAGCCCGCAAATTGTTTAGATGTATTAATATTAACAACAACAATAGATTAAACCTATCAATAAAAACTCAGTGATCGGTTTAAACTATTTTACATTTGCATATTTATTTTTTCATTTTAAAATCAATAAGTTACAAACAATAATTATGCAAGCTAATAATAGGAAAAAAATCAAAAAATGCCCTAAAAACAACGTTTCTCCGTTGGTAGGATAATTCCAATAAAACCTCAGAATACAAATAATTTAACAATCCAATGGTAACTATGGTAAATAGTGAAATTTTTTCATACAAGCATGACAGTCATTCGTTTCTTGCGATCGGGTAGCACGCAATGATCATGAGAACACGATGACAGTGTGACTTTCATTTCCAGCACTCAGTACTTACAAATGCGAAACCTGGTGTGAAAATAAACAATTTGGCGAGAGTTTTGATTATTAATTTTAAAGCTTAGGTTCTGAGTTAACATTCCGCCGTGGCGCACCTAACACGGTATTGGCGCGCAAACAGCTGGGTTGATAAAGCACATTTTTTATAGTTAACCCAGGGTAATGATCAGATTAACTTAAGATTCATCCCCCATTCACCGACGTATTCTTTTACGCCAGGCCAGCACTGAGTCAGCATCTAAAAAATCGCCGGGTTCGATAAAGTGGTATGAATAATATCATTTCACCTGCCGGCAAAATAACCACTTCAATCTTGTGACAGCGATAGCCCCGTTATGGCAGCGATCCACTCCATGCTCAAGGGATGTTTTCCTAACTGATAAGACCACTAATTTGATACTAGCAAAGCCAAAACCAATATCAAGGGAAATTATTATTTTTTTAATAAAAAATTAACAAATTAATATACAAATATCAAACAATTCAGTAACTTGAAAAATCAGTAATTCTATTATTTTTGGTCTGATAAAAATAGTTCACCCAAGTTTACAGCCGATCATAATGCCACTCATAAAATCAGTCGGAATCTCTTCACCGTTGAATTCACATCAAAAAAAAAGGGAAAAACCGGAAATAAAAGCAGCATGCGACATTCCTTCCCACAGGATCAACTTTCGCAAAACAAAATAAGCAAGATAATTCCCAATAAGATGGCGAAAAAGAACCGCTAATTAGTTAGCGGTGCAAAATAAAAACAACATTAACCCTATAGAGTTACACCACACGTGCGTCGTCGATTTTTATTAAGGAAAAAAACCTTATTGATCTTTATGTTGCCGCCATCCTCACACAGTGCCGCAACCGCGCCTCTGGGGGTAAAAACAGACATAAAGAGAATGTGCAGCGGCATAACCTGGTAACGCGTGAAAACGGCCCAGAGACTTTTTTTACCCTACGTTCAGCCGGTGTGAGAATGTTATTGCGGGTGAAAAAGCGGAACGTAACCTCCCCAGCCTCCTTGAACGTGCGCACCCTGAGAGAGCCGCCGCCTTTCAACTATCCCTCCACCTCACGCGAAAAGTCGGCGCGAAGCCCACCGTTTTACTGATCCAGGACATCTTTCGCATTCACCTGACTGGTACATTGATTGAAAATCATTCCTATTCAGGAGAAAAGGCCATGGTTAAATCACTGAATGCGGCATTCACTCGTCTTTTTGATCGCCCGGACGCCGGCAAGTTGGCGCTCAGATTGACCTTCGGCGGGCTGATGCTGTTTCACGGCGTAGCGAAAATTCAGCATGGCGTCGGCTGGATCGCCGGCGCGCTGCAGGAACAGGGGCTGCCCGCCTTCATCGCCTATGGCGTGTTCGTGGGCGAGATCCTGGCGCCGATACTGATCATTTTGGGGCTGTTCACCCGCCCGGCCGCGCTGGTTTACGCCTTTACGCTGGTGGTGGCGTTTTTGATGGTGGGCACTGGCAAGGTATTCACCGTTACCGACGTCGGCGCCTGGGGCATTGAAAACGAACTGGTGTTCTTTATGGGCGGGCTTGCCATCCTGCTGCTGGGCAGCGGCAAATACGCGATCGCGCGCAATGAAGCCTATCGATAAGCGGTACCATGATTAAGGAGGTTCCTGATGTGAACCTCCTTTTTGCACGCTTAAGGTTTGGTGAGCAGCGTGTTCGCCATGAAAGACAATAAGGCGGTCGATTCGGGGAAGGCCGCGCGGTTCTCGGTGACCGCACGATCAAACCGCCAGTTCATGATGTAAACCACGGGCGCAGTCGGATACCGATTAATGAAATCCCAATACAGTTGAATTTGCGCATGAAGTTGCTGGTCGTTCATTCCTAACGACGCCGTAGAAGGCGGTACCAACACCCACTTTTGCCCGGCTGCGCTTATCGGCGCCAGGCGATTGTAGGTACTCCACATATCCGCCACCGACCAGTTGTAGTTATCCACCCCAACCCAATCGGGCGTGCTTTTGACGTTGGCCGGGCACGCGGTCGCGGGTGCGCCCTGCTGTATTTCACGGATCCATTCAGCGTTGTTGGCATGCCGGTAGGACAAGATGGTATAGACGGGGATCGCAACCCCATACTGCTGCATAGCCTGCCGCAGGGTGCAAACATAGCTGGAGTATTGGTAAGCGTCATATTTCCCCGCGGTCTGTAAGGCAGGAACGTCGAACGGCTCATCGATAAAATAAATGGCGCCGGGCTTATATTTAGCTTCGGCGATCTTCTTAACCACCGTCCAGATGGTGTTCCAGGAACCTGCGGCCTGGCAACTGCTGTTCGAGACCGCCCCAGGGCAGATATCGATAAACGGCGATCCCGATACCGCCCCCGAGCCAGCCTGAATGTTCACGGCGCAGGTGCCACCGGCGCAAACGGGCAGATTAAGGCTTGCCATCGTGTGCACCACATTCAGATTGGTCATACTGAAGCCGGTGTCGGTAATCGCCTTAAGCGCTTCTGTGGCGCTGAAAGACGGCGTGGCGGTTTCATAAAAGTCCAGCCAGTCATAGCCGTAATACTTGATATTGGCATTGGGGCCCGCCGCCAGCGCGTTAGCGCCGAACAGGCACCAGCACAGCAGTGCAAAACGTTTCAACATACTCTTCTCCTTCAAACCCTCGTCGATGTTAGCCAAAGGTGGGCGGCAAACGACGCCGCCGACCGGAAACACCATCGTGGCACCGGCTATCGGCGGTGGCCCGTCGTTTGCGTTGTGCAGCGGCAGAACGAACACGGTTCAGGTTTGAGGAATACGTCGCGTCGGTTTGCTTGCCGAGCGGCGAGGAGATGCGGGTAAAAAAAGAACCTGGAAGAGCCAGGCAAAGCCCGGCGGGAATCAAGCTTTATAGTCTGAACCGCCGGCTATCGGCCATTAACTCTCGGCCAGGCGGTACACCGGGACCTTACGCGTGGTGCCGGTCAGGGTGTCGAAGATCTCCGTTTCCGCCGTCACGATCGCCATGCCGGTTTTTCTTAGCCTGCGCACCTCGGCGGCAATACGCTGGATGCCGAACCAGAACAATCCGTCCAGCGCCGTTACCGGCAGCCCTTGCTCGAGCGCCAACCTGAGCCGCTCACGCGGCGCCTTGAGCGCCTTGGCGATTTCCCGGTATGGCAGCGCGTCCACGCCCGATGCCGCCCGGCGGTGAATGCGGGTCGACAGGCTGTACTGAAAGGCCTCCGGCACGCCGTTCAAATCGCTTTTCAGGCTGTAGACGCAGCCGAAACGCTTGCCGTTGAACACCACATTCTTCTGGCTGAGCGGCAGCTCCTCCCGTATTCCGGCGATCAGCTGCGGCGCCCGCACCAGCAATAACCGGAAAGGCAGTTCGAAACTGGTCACATAATCCACGTTGAGCAGCGCAATGCGCAGACGCTCCTCCGCTCCGGCCTGCGTCTCGCGGCACTCGTTCAGCACCTCGCTCCACTGGTGCGCGAGTCTGGGGGCCTCATCCAGCGGCGCGAAATGGTATTTCTCGATGTGATAGTCGATTTTCTCGTTCATGCCCGTTAGCCCCCGCGTCAGTCATCATTGCCATCAGCAAATTACCTTACCCGCGGGCAACAGTACACTATCACCGCGTTCACTGTGCAGAGGACAGCCGGGGCGAATCATCAAGCATGAGGGAAAAAAGCCCAATATCGTGCTGGGTGAAAGCAATGTGCATCATGACGGCACGCCATGCGTCGATGGGACCACCAGCCCCGATTCCAGCTTGATGATGCGATCCGCCAGGTAGAAATAGCGATCGTCGTGAGTAATCGCGATGACCGTTTTGCCTTCGGCCTTCAGCATCGGCAAGAGTTCAAGATAAAACACCGCCTTAAACTCCGGATCCTGATCGGCGGCCCACTCATCAAACAGATAAACCGGGCGCTCTTCCAACCACGCCTGCAGTAAAGCCAGCCGTTTTCTCTGCCCTTGAGAGAGCGCGATTGTTGAAAAACGGCCGTGGGCAAAACTGACTTTATGGCTTAACTTCAGCAGGCGCAGCAGATGTTCGACCTGCTTTGGCGTACGCTCAGTGACGAACGCCACATCGTCAAAAAGAAAGAAGTCGTTGAACACCACCGAAAAATGCCGACGGTATATTTCCAGAAGATCGTCGCTGACCGGCTCGCCATTAAGCAAAATCGCGCCGTTATCGGGAGGATAAATTCCCACCAGCAGATTCGCCAACGTCGTCTTGCCGCTGCCATTGCCACCGACGATAAAAATGAGCTCACCGGGCGCAATGTGCATATTCAGCGGGCCAAGGGTGAAATGCTCCCCTTCTTCGTTCTGATATTGGTAACGGACATTATCCAACGCCAACGAAGCAAAAGGAGGGGCCGTAAAATGGCGCTGTGGAACTTCGGGCCTGAGTTGCGCGCGCAGCGACTGTACCCGCTGCATGGCCACCCGCGCACCGGCCAGGGTGGGCAGCGCGGATAACAGCCCTTCGACCGGCACAATCATATACAGAAACACCATGATATAGCCGGTAAGCGCCCGCTCGTCCAAAGCCAGCCCGTCGCGCAAGCTGAACAACACCAGGCCGATGAAAGCGAAAAACAGCGCGCTTCCCCAACTGCTCGCCAAACCGTACAACACATAACCGCGGGTTCTCTCCCGGCGAACCGCGTCAATATTTTGCGCCAGTTCACCGCTGACGAATTGACGGCGGCGCACCGCGTTAAGCCGAAACTCCCTCGCACCGTCAAACAATTTTTTGCATTGCTGAATCAGCGTATCTTCCCGCTGACGCGATCGGCGCAACAAACGCATCGCGGGGCCGTGCGCGGCGCGGTAGCCCAGGCTGCCGCAGACAATCACCGCCAATGCCAGCGCCAATACGCTCAATGACAGGCTGCCAAGGTAAATCAGGCAGCCAACGATAACGGCGCCAAAAATCAGCAGATTGGGCAGGTTGACGAAAAACACCACCAGCGTATCGAGATCCTGTGTCAGCACGGACAGCGTTCTTGCCATCCCCGCTTTCTCCAACAGCAGCCAGCGCGTTTCGCTGACGTCTTGCACCAGTTCGCTGCGCAAGCGCGCCTTCACCTTTTGTCCCAGCGCCATAAACGTGGTTTGAGAAACCACGCGCGCCGCCAGCATCAACAGCGTCAGTAACGCAAAATCGCCTCCCGGACTCAGCCATGAAGCCTCATTGGATTGCGTCAGACCGTGATTGATCATCGCCAGCAAAGAGGCATTGCACAGCCCGCTGACGACACCGGCGACCACGGCGAGCAGTAGCCAACCGCGCACCATACGAAACAACATCATTAATACCGACATGCAAATTCCTTGCTCATACTCACACTTTTTATGGTTTTGACCGGGATGTCTTATTACGAATTAACGGCCATACCAGCAGGGGGACGCCGATCAGCGACGCCACCAACCCGACCGGCAGCTGGCGCGGGTAGAGCGCATTGCGCCCCAGCCAGTCGGCAACGGTCATGATGGCGGATGACAACAGCACGGCGGTATAGAGCTGCATCAGCGGCCCTTTCGCGCCCATCTTGCGCGCCAGATGCGGCCCCAGCAGGCCGATGAAAGACACCGGGCCGACCAGCAACGTCGCAAGCCCGGTCATGACTGCCGCCATCGCCAACACGCTGAAACGTGCGCGCGGCAGTGGCACCCCGAGCGCGCCGGCGACGTTACCCATCGGCAACAGCACCAACCAGCGGCGGAACAGCGGCATCAGCGCCAGGAGAAGCAGCGTGATGACAAACACACCTTGGGCCAACGACGCGCCGACGTAATAGGTACTGCCCGTCATCAGCGGCAACAACACCGCACTTGCGGCAAGATTGTTGAGCATAACGATGCTGACCGCGGCCTGGCATAGTGCATTCAGCGCCAAACCATTGAGCAATACCCGCTGCGGATTAAAGTCGCTTCGACGGCTGTTCCACAACGTCAGCAACAGGCTTATCAGCGCGCCCCCCAGGCTACTCGCCAACAGCCAGCCACTGCCGCCAGCGGGAAGCAAAAACACGAAGGCCGTAACCCCCATGGCCGCGCCACCGCCGATACCCAGCACTTCCGGGCTGGCGAGCGGGTTCCCGCTCACCCGCTGCATCAACACGCCGGCCCCCGCCAGCAGCGCACCGGCGCTCACCGCCGCCAGCAGTCGTGGCAATCGCAATGGCAGCAGGTTCGCCAGCTCCCCTCTTTCCGCCCAGTGCCAATGCTGCAATCCATGGCCGAAACATAAAGAGACCACGATCCCCGCAGCCAGAATGCCCGCCGACAACCAGATGAACCGTCGTTGATGCGAGGTCTGCGACACCGGCAACGGCGGCGCAAGATCGATGCTTTGCTGCCGTGCAAAACGCGCCAACAGCATCAGCAACGGGCCGCCGGTAAGGGCGGTCAGCATGCCGACGGGCAGCAGCTGACCGCTCTCCAACGACACGCGAGAGACGCAAAGATCGGTCAGCCACAGCAGGCCCGCTCCGATGAGCGCCGTATGCAGCACCATTTGCCGGGATGTTCGCGCGCCGCCAAAGCGCGCCAGATGGGGCGCTGCGAGCCCCAAAAAACCGATGACGCCGACGGCGTTAATGATGAGGGCGCTCATGGTCAGCGCCAGCAGCACCGCGGCGGCGCGGATGCGCACCGGCGATGCACCAAGGCTGCTGACCACGGTTTCCGGCAGTTGCAGCAGTTCAAGCGGGCGCAGCAAGAACAACAGGCCCATTACGCAGACCGCGAGCCACGGCAACATCCGCAGCAGAATTTGCCCGTTTTCCACCGCCAGCGAACCGCCTCCCCACATCAGCACCTGAAGTAAAAAGCGATCGTTGATAATGGCGATCAGCAAAGTCAGTGCCCCACACCACAAATTGATCATGATGCCCGCCTGCACCATCGCCAGCGGCGACATGCGCTGACGCCAGCTGAGCGCCAGCACGCACGCGAGCGCCGCAATCTCACCGGCAATCACCACGGCGGTGCGCGCGCCGACCAGCAGCGACGGCAGCCACAACGATGCCAGCCCCATCGCCAACGTCGCTCCGGCGGTCATGCCGAGCGTCATCGGCTCCGCCAAGGGATTGCGCAGCGCACGCTGCATTAACCAGCCGCACAGCCCCAGCGTAGCGCCCCCCACCATCGCCATACCCTGACGCGGCAACCACATGCTATGCAGGATAATGGCCGCCGGATCGAGATTATGCTCGGAGAACAACGCGACAATGCCGCCCTGCCGATGAATATCGGTCAGCGCCAACGGCAACGACGTCAGCCACAACGCGGCGATGACCCCCCAGGAAAGACGGCGGGAAAAAGATTCATGCATCACGCCACCTCATCATCATCCCGGTAAAAATATCGGCAAAGCGCCCAGCGGTTATCAGGGCGCCGGCATCGCTGATGTTTTCTTCTATCAGGTTCAGGTTGTGCGCTGCGGTCAGCGGCAGACGTTGCCACAGCGAGCTTTGGCGCCATTGAGACACCGACTCCCGCTGATCGTCAGGCGTCAACAGCATCAGCCGCGCATTCAGATCGGCAATGCGGGTCAGCTCCACCAGCACGCTGCCTTCCGCTCCCGCGCCGCCATGCCATCCGTTGCGCAGCCCGCAGGCGGCCAATACGTCGCCGGGAAGACTGCCTGCGGTGTAGACCCGCAGGTGCAGCGCATCTACCGGGGCGGCGAGCAGCGCCGGACGTTCAACCTGCCGCGCCAGCAGCGAGGCGCGGCTCAGCTTGCCGTTCAGGCTGGCCAATATCTGCGCGGCCTGAGGCTGTCGCTGAAGCCGTTCGCCCAATTGCCGGGCGGCGCTGATGAGTTCCGCCAGCCCATGAGTCGGCAGCGCGATCGTCGGCGCGATGCGTTCAAGCGCCGGCTTCAGCAACGCATGCTGCGGCGTGATGACAATCGCGTCCGGCCGCAGTGCGTACAGCGTTTCCAGATTGGGCTGGAACAGCAGGCCAAGATCCAACGCCGACGCAGGCAGCGCAGGCGTCGGGATCAGCTTGCGATACCAATCCGGCGCCGAGACGCCCGCCGGAGTCACCCCCAGCGCCAACAGAATTTCCGTCAGTCCCCAATCCAACACGGCCAGCTTTTGCGGCGGCCGGCCGGCGTCGGCCCGCGCGTAAAGCGGGGCCAACAGGAGAGCGGTCAACAACCTGCGTCGCGACAGCATCGGTCACCACTTATAGCTGAGGGTCGCGATGTACTGGCGTTTCAGCGCATACTCGCAGCCATTGTTGGAGCAGGAAGCCAGGTAGGTTTTGTTGCCGAGATTGGCGGCATTCAGCGCCAGCTGCCATTGGCGCCACTGATAGCCGACGCGTGCATCGTAGACCGTGGCCGCCGGCACCTTCAGGCCGTTGTCCGTGGTGGCGTAGCTGGTGCCGACATAGCGCACGCCGCCGCCCAGCGTCACACCGTCAAGCGCGCCGTCAAAGGCATACTGGCTCCAGAGCTTGGCGGTATTGCGCGCAATGCCCACCGGACGCTTGCCCTGCGTATCGTCGTTGGCACTCAGCACTTTCGGATCGGTCAGGTTGTACGATGCCAGCACCGACCACGCCGGCGTGATATTGATGCGGCCATCAAGCTCAACTCCGCGCGAGCGCACTTCGCCGGTCTGCACGCTGAAGTTCGGGTGATCGGGATCGGCGGTCGCCACGTTGGTTTCCCGCAGGTCGTACAACGCCAGGGTAAACAAGGCATCCAGCCCGACCGGATCGTATTTCAACCCCACTTCCGTCTGCTTGCCTTCGGTCGGTTTAAAGGCGTGGCCGTAAAAGTCATTGCTGCTGCTCGGCACAAACGAAGTGGAATAGCTGATGTAAGGCGCCAATCCGTTATCGAAGTGGTACAGCAGTCCGGCGCGCCCGGTCGTTGCATAGTCATTGCGCTCGGTACGAGCGTCGTTCAGCAGATCGATACTTTTGGTTTTCGCCGCGTCGTAACGGCCGGCCAGGTTCAGGATCCAGCTCCCCAGTTCGAGTTGGTCCTGGAGATAGAGCCCGGTTTGATCGAGCGTATTGTGCGTACTGCTATCGAGCGGCGGTATGGCCACCGGCACGCTATAGTCCGGGTTGAGGAAGTTAATCGGGCTGGCGTCGCCGTAGCCCGACTGGCTGCGCACCGAGGTATGCATCCGGTCGATCCCGGTCAGCAGCGTATGTTTCACCCGACCGGTATCAAAGTGGAATTCAGCCTGGTTATCCACCGCGAAGTTGGTCATGCTCTCCTTCAGGTTCATCGAATAGCGATCGATGAGCGGCGCATCCGCATGCACACCCCATGGATAGACCATCAGATAGTCGCCGGTGCTGCTGAGGTAACGCAGATTCTGGCGGAAAGTCACCGTATCGTTGAAATCGTGCCGGAACTGGTAACCGATGCTGCCCTGCTGGCGTTCGTACTTGTCGAAGCCCGGTTGGCCGCCGTAAAAACGGGTCGAGATGTGGCCGTACGGGTTGGGCGTCAAGGTGCCGGAAAGCGGCATCTGGTTGTAGAATCCGCTGTCCGGATCTTTGCGCAGCTGCGAAATAATCGTCAGGCTGGTGTGCGCATCCGGCTGCCACGTCAGCGACGGCGCGATGTCATAATGCTGATAGCGGGTATGATCGACCTGGGTTTCGGTATCAAAAAAGGTCCCCGCCACACGCCCCAACAGCGTGCCGTTATCGTTCAGCGGCCCGGTAGCGTCTACGCCGGCGCCAAACTGGTTTTCGTTGCCCGCGCTGACATACACCTCACCGGACGGGGTCGCCTGCGGCGTTTTGCTGACCAGGTTGACGATCCCGCCGGGATTCGCCTGGCCATACAGTACCGAGGAAGGGCCTTTGACCACTTCGATGCGCGACAGCAGGAACGGATCCCACGCCGGACGGCTCCACCACGCTTCGCGCGGCAGCCGCAGGCCATCAAGGTATTCGTCGGCTTCAAAACCGCGCACGATGATGGTGTCGAAACGGGTATCCGGTCCGGCGCTCTCCGAGTTGACGCCGGAAACATAGCGCAGCGCCTGCGGGACGTTTTTCGCCGCTTGCGCGTCAATCTCTGCTTGCGTCACCACAGAGATGCTCTGTGAAGTGCGGCTAATCGGCTGGTTTGACTTCGTCGCGGAGGCGGCGCCGTGCGCCACCAGCGTGCTCTCGTCATCCTGATCCTGAGACGCCGCCGCGCTCACCACCAGCGTCTCTTCTTTTGTGGTATTCTGCCCGCCATCCGCGGTAAAGGCTTGCCCGCTATAGCCTGCGATTATCGTATATACCAGCACTTTCAACGGTTTTTCCCTGAAAAATTTGCCCATCTGTCTCTTCGCCTTTCCGACTGTTAGTAGAATTTGATGGAAATGATAATTATTCAACTTTAAAAGAGAAGCCCGTTCATGGCAGAATGGCGCTACCGACAGTCAGGATGTCGCCAGACGGACAAACGTTGTCCGTTATCGCAGCAATAGGCACAAATGGTGAGAACCGGACAGAGGCAGGTAAACATGACATCCCATCACGGTATTGAAGGCCTGCGTCAACTGAGCTACAGCCCCGGCAGCCAAGAGCCCGTCCATCAGCATGAGCAGGGGCAGCTGATTTTGCCGCTGCGCGGCGTGGCGAAAATCGCCACCGCGCAGCATATCTGGCTGCTCTCGCCGGGCCGCGCCATTTGGCTCCCCAGCGGCACACCGCACGGTTTGGAAGCCATCAATGACGTCGTGACGCACAACATCTATTTTACGCCGCCCTTTTCTCGTCGCTATGGCGCACGCCCCCAGGGGTTGAGCGCCACTCCCCTGCTACATCCCCTGATTGCCGCCGGGCTTGAAAACGCCATTTCCGCCGAACGGCTTACGCTCATTCAAAATCTGCTGAGCGATGAGTTTCAACGCATGCAGACAGGCCAACTGTGTCACGTGACCCTGCCGAGCGACCGGCGCCTGCGCCAGGTATGCGATGCTTTGTGCCGCGAATTGGGCCATGGCGAAACGCTCGCCTGGTGGGGGAAAAAGGTCGGCGCCAGCGAACGCACCCTGGCGAGGCTGTTTCGCGAAGAGACCGCGCTGAGCTTTTCCGAATGGCGCCAGCAAATTCGCCTGCTGGAGGCGGTATGCAATCTGGCGCGCGGCGTAGCCGTGGGTCAACTGGCCCACGAACTGGGTTACGCCAGCCCTAGCGCGTTCATCGCCATGTTTCGCAAAAAACTGGGCGTATCGCCGCAACGCTATATTCACAGCGCACTGGAAGCGTGAAAGTCGGGCAAGCTTCAGATGACGGAATGCCAATATGGCGCGCGAATACACGCTGAAAATCAACAGCAGGCAGTGGATTGTCGTTCAGTGATTTGGCGCCAGGCCAGCGCTATCTGTGATGGGGATCGTTGAAAGATTTATTCGTAAGTGATTGAATAGTGGCGGAGAGAGGGGGATTTGAACCCCCGGTAGAGTTGCCCCTACTCCAGTTTTCGAGACTGGTCCGTTCAGCCGCTCCGGCATCTCTCCTAACAACGCTTGCTATCATGCCCGCTTTTACGGCATTTTTACAGCATTAGCATACCGCTGAACGTTCAAGTGATGAGTTTACGAGCAACCTGATGATTAAATGGCCGTGGAAAGCGACTCAACCCTCTCAACCCCAGGCAGACACTCAGGCCCAGTGGCAGGACGCGTTGGCGATCCCGCTGCTCTCGCCGCTGAATGAGCAGGAACAGCAGCGGCTGGTGGCCGTTGCCGGGCAGATCTTGCAGCAAAAGCGCATCGTGCCGCTGCAGGGGCTGCAGCTCACCTCGCAAATGCAGGCGCGCATCGCCCTGCTGTTCGCCCTGCCGGTGCTGGAGCTCGGCGCAGAGTGCCTCGACGGCTTCAACGAAATTCTGCTCTACCCCACCCCGTTCGTGGTGGAAGACGAATGGCAGGACGAAATTGGCCTGGTGCACTCGGGGCCGGTGGTGCAGTCCGGCCAAAGCTGGGAACAGGGGCCGATCGTGCTCAACTGGCAAGACGTGCAGGACTCTTTCGATCTTTCTGGTTTCAATCTGGTGATCCACGAAGCAGTGCACAAACTGGATATGCGCAACGGCGGCGTCGCTACCGGCGTGCCGCCGATCCCGCTGCGCGAAGTGGCTGCCTGGGAGCACGATCTGCACGCCGCGATGGAAAGCCTGCAGGATGAAATCGACATGGTCGGTGAAGAGGCCGCCAGCATGGATGCCTACGCCGCCACCGATGCGGCCGAGTGCTTCGCCGTGCTGTCGGAGTATTTCTTCAGCGCCCCTGAACTGCTGGCCGAACGCTTCCCGGCGCTGTACCAGCACTTTTGCCGCTTCTACCGCCAGGATCCGCTGGCGCGCCTGCTGCGCGCCCAGGCGGAAAACGACGCGCAATGGGCTGATTGATGGACACATTGCTCAGATACCGAGCAGTCGCACCACTCAAGGCAATTTAGCGTTGACACACCCGGGGCCGCTGGATATGATGCGCCCCGTTCACACGATTCCTCTGTAGTTCAGTCGGTAGAACGGCGGACTGTTAATCCGTATGTCACTGGTTCGAGTCCAGTCAGAGGAGCCATATTTAGAGAAGCCCGCTTAAGGAAACTTAAGCGGGCTTTTTGCTTTAACGCTGAATGCGTCGACAAGCAGCGCTACTCTTTGGCTATCGGCACAGCATTCTCATCTATTTTTACCTTGCCCTGAATATCCGCAATACTCTTCTCCAGATCCGCCACCTGCGCCTTGTTGTGCAGTAAGGTATAGGTCAGATCAAACTGCGCACTGGCGCCAGGCTGCAACTGCTTAACGCGTTTTTGTTCGCGCTCGATGGTGACCGGGTAGGCATAGCTGGTGCCCGGCTCAATCCCCGTCACATACCCCTGTTTTAACGTATCGGTATTCTTCCACAGCGTCAGGACGGGTAATTGGCGGGTATCGAACTGAATAGCCACCCCTTTGTCGCCCGCGTTATTGACCAGCGCCGCCAGCGTTTGATGATTCGGGTCCGATAATGGCTTAATGTTAAAGACCATTTCATCAAACCCTTTGGTGGGGCCGGCATAGGTTCCCCAGGTCTTCAGCCCGGCTTTAGCATAGTCGTTAAACGGGCTGATGCTGGCCATCGGCGCCAGGAAGCGGGCGCCATTTTCCAGAATCGGCGCACCGAAATTACTGTGATAAATAATCTGGTAGTCATGGGGGTAATCCGCCCGGTTGGTTAACACATCATGCAGGCTGAAACTGTTGCTGCCGGGCACATAGCGCAATTCGGTCAGGGTTTGCAGATCGGCTTTTTTGAATGTGCTCTCTTTGATCAGGCCGCGAATACGAATTTCATACGGCGCCGTATCCGCTACCTCAACCTCAACCCGCGAGGCCGGCGTATTGCCCGCTTTACCGTGCAACGTGTAAATTTGCCCTCCTTCGATCACCGGATGACCGGTCCACTCATAGCCACAACGCACCATCATCTCATTGAAACCTTCCAGCCAACCGAGCCCATTGCGGCTTTCCAGGTTGATAAAGGCGGGGTTGACCACCTCTTTGACCGGGGAATCCCATCCCATTTTCGCGCCAAATCCTTCTGCCCTCAGGAGGTTCATGCCGCGCGTGGGGCTGAGGGTGATGGTCAGGCCATCCTGGCTGCGGATAATCACCACTTTGCTGCCTTCCTGCTTGCCGCCGTGCAGCACTTTCTGCTCAATGCTGAACGTTTTATCCTTAATCTTCAGCGCCTCACTCAAAATCTTCCAGTTTCCTTTCTCCACGCCATCTTCAGCGCTGGTCAGCACCCAACTCTGTGCCACCGCCTGCCCTGAAATCAGAGCCGAAAACACCGCTATAACCCACGTTTTCTTCATTTCCCTTCCCCTTTAGCTGAATCGATTTTTTATTCACGAGAAAAATCTACTGTTAAGCAGGTTAAAGAAATGTGATGTACTTCACCGGGTGAATATTTGAATAAATAGTGCGATAAAAATACGAATATCATCGCAATTTTAATGAAATGCATTGAGTTTTTGCACGTTAAATGAGCGATTCATCAACATAAGTCGTATCGTTTCAGCTTTGAGCAAGGGGATGGTTTATCGCGAAGGTACGACGGGTGACCTGCTTAACGCTATCTGGCCCAAACGGAAGCGCCCATAAAGCCTGCCCGTCTTGAGCCTCTTTGCTTTCACGGCCGCCTGCTTGTGTCAAAGGAGCCCTGGTGCACAAAGCCCGCTCCGGAGATCCTGAGCGGGCTTTGTGCCTTTCTGCCGTTAGCGCTTACAGCACAAACTCGTAGTGAGAGCCGTCCGGCAGTTCGATGTCCAGCCGCAGTTTGCCGCCCGCTGCCTCAACGTAGCGTTTTAGCGAAGACAGTTTCAGATCGCGGCCCGGTTTTTCCATCACGGCCACGGTCGGCTGCCGGATCCCCAGCGCCTGCGCCATTTCAACCTGCGTTTTCTGTACTTTTTCGCGCAGCTCGGCAAGGTGAATGTTCAGCATGATGTCCGCCGCCAGCGCCTTCGCGTTGGCCACGACCTCGGGCTTTTCATCCGCAATAAGCTGTTCCAGCGTTCTGCCCATCGCGTCACTCCTTCTCGTTTAATGTGTTCAGCCAACAGGTGAATTCCCGATCGGCAATCTGAAGCATTCGATCGTAAAAGCGTTTTTCATTGCCGGCTTTATTGCCCGCGCAAAGCACAATGCCAATACGGTACGGATCGAAAGCGAAGAATGCCCGCAACGGTTCGCCACGGCTCTGAATGCGCAACTCTTTCATATTGCTGTAACGTGAGCCTTTCACCGTATCGGCATAGGGTCTGGGCAGCCCGGGTCCCTTTTCCCGTAGGACCATCAATGCGGCAAGCACGCCGGCCCGATCGGCATCGTTGAGTGAGCTAAACCAGTCATCAAACACATCCGTTGTTTTAATTTCCCACACGGGACCTCCCTGCAATATAGATCAACAACTATATAGATGTAAAGCTATAGCAGAGAGGCGCTGGGATAGCATGCAGAGGCATGCGTGGATACTACAAGGCTGAACGTACATCCACGTATTTTGCAAACGCAGTGCGAGGCATTCACCTTTTTACGAGCGGTATCGAACAATCGTTCAGAGGCACGGGGCGCTTCCCCGCCGCCCCTTTATGAACCCTGTCACAAAATGCGCATGCCGTTTTCGGCGTTCTACGCCGCGGGCGGTGAGCAATAAATTTGTTAACGCCACGTTACATCTGGTTAGGCAGTATTGTTAACGCCGATTGATGCGCCAAACGCATCGCGCCATGCGTTTATTGCGCTTATTTAGTTTATTTTCCTGAGCGAATCTTCAGCAACAGGCGTGGCGTCAGGCGCCAATAGCAAACTGGAGATAAAGATGCATTCCTCTACCTCACCCATGACCACCCGGACCCGAGCCGGCGCGATCCTGCGCGTCACCTCCGGCAACTTTCTGGAACAGTTCGACTTCTTTCTGTTCGGCTTTTACGCCACCTACATCGCACACACCTTTTTCCCGGCCAGCAGCGAATTTGCCTCGCTGATGATGACCTTCGCGGTATTCGGCGCAGGTTTTCTGATGCGCCCCATTGGCGCCATCGTGCTGGGCGCCTACATCGATAAAGTCGGCCGCCGCAAAGGGCTGATCGTCACCCTGTCGATCATGGCTACGGGCACCTTCCTGATCGTGCTTATCCCTTCTTACCAAAGCATCGGGCTTTGGGCACCGCTGCTGGTGCTGTGCGGGCGCCTGCTGCAAGGCTTCTCGGCGGGCGCGGAGCTGGGCGGCGTGTCCGTCTATCTGGCCGAAATCGCCACGCCGGGCCGTAAGGGCTTCTACACCAGCTGGCAGTCCGGCAGCCAGCAGGTGGCGATCATGGTGGCGGCGGCAATGGGCTTCGCGCTCAACGCGGCGCTGGAGGAAAGCGCTATTCGCGAGTGGGGATGGCGCCTGCCTTTCCTGTTCGGCTGCCTGATCGTTCCCTTCATCTTCCTCCTGCGCCGCAAGCTGGAAGAAACACAGGAATTTACCGCCCGCCGCCACCACCTGGCGATGCGCGACGTGTTTAAAACCCTGCTGAAAAACTGGCCGGTGGTGATCGCCGGCATGCTGATGGTCGCCATGACCACCACCGCGTTTTACCTGATCACCGTGTATGCGCCAACCTTCGGCAAAAAGGTGCTGCTGCTCAGCGCCTCCGACAGCTTGCTGGTCACTTTACTGGTCGCGATTTCCAACTTCATCTGGCTGCCCATCGGCGGTGCGCTGTCGGATCGCTTCGGCCGCAAACCGGTGCTGGTCGCCATGACGCTGCTGACGCTGGCCACCGCCTACCCGGCGCTCAGCCTGCTCGCCGCCGCCCCCAGCTTCAGCATGATGCTGGCCGTGCTGCTGTGGCTGTCCTTCATTTATGGCCTCTACAACGGCGCGATGATCCCGGCCTTAACCGAGATCATGCCAACGGAAGTGCGGGTGGCCGGGTTCTCGCTGGCCTACAGCCTGGCGACGGCGGTATTCGGCGGCTTTACGCCGGTGATCTCCACCGCGTTGATCGAATACACCGGCGATAAGGCTTCACCGGGCTACTGGATGAGCTTCGCCGCGCTGTGCGCCTTGCTGGCGACGCTGTATCTGTATCGCCGCATCGCCATGCCGCTGCAAACCGCACGCTAACGCGCCATCGCCATAAGGAATCATGTCATGCAGAAACTCACTCGTTCGATCATCACCCTGCTCGTGTGCGCCTCCTTCAGTACGGCGGCGCTGGCCAAAGACCTGACCGTGATGATCTCCGGCGGCTTCAAAGCCGCGCTGGAGAAACTGGCCCCGGAATATGAAGCTCAAAGCGGCGACAAAATCATTCTGGTGTCCGGCCCTTCCATGGGGAAAACGCCGCAGGCGATCCCTGCGCGGCTGGCGCGCGGAGAGAAAGCCGATGTGGTGATCATGGTGGGCGACGCGTTGACCCAACTGGACAAAAGCGGCTGGCTCCAGCCGGGTTCGCGCGTGGAGCTGGCCGATTCGCCGATTGGCATAGTGGTGAAACAGGGCGCGCCCAAACCGGCGATAAAAACGGATGCCGACCTGCGCAATGCCTTGCTGCAAGCCGACTCTTTCGCCTATTCCGACAGCGCCAGCGGCCGCTACGTCAGCGGCCAACTGTTCAAAAAGCTGGGCATCGAGCAACAGGTGAAAGGAAAAGCGCACGTGGTTGAGCGCATTCCGGTGGCTTCTGAAGTGGCGCAAGGGAAATACGCGCTGGGCTTCCAGCAGGTCAGCGAATTGCTGCCCGTGGCGGGCGTCACCTTTATCGGCGAACTGCCGGAAAACGTGCAGTACATCACCCGCTTCGCCGGCGCGGTAACTGCCAAGGCGGAGCACCGTCGCGAAGGCAAAGCGCTGCTGGACTTCCTCGTCTCCTCTCAGGCACAGCCGACCATTCGCGCGACCGGCATGCGAACCGTGCCGGCGCAGCAGCCGGTCAGGCTGAGTGATACTGTTCAGTAATCAGCTTTTCCAGCTCGGCGGCGACGAAAGACTGCATGCGGCCGCCGCGTCTGATGAGGCCCACGCTGCGTTTCACCACCGGATCGACCAGTGGCACCGACGTCAACACCGAATGTTCTGAAGCGGGCATCGACATGGCGGGCACGGCGGCAATGCCGATGCCCGCCTCAACCATGCCCAGCATGGTCGTCACATGGCGAGTTTCGCACACGCTGGGGCGCTCCGGCATGAGGTGTTCCAGGCGCTGATCGAGCAGATTGCGATTGCCGGAGGTTTTATCCAGCGACACGTAGTCCTGCTGATAAAACTCCCGCCAGGTGAGGCTCTTTTTAGCGGCGAGCGGATGGTCGCGCCGGCAGGCGGCCACGTAAACGTCCCCCACCAACGGCATAAATTCAAGATTAGGCTGCAGGCGCCCGGCAAAGCAGATGCCGAAATCGGCCTGGCCGCCGGTGACCGCCTCGATGACATTGCCTGCGCTGCCGTCGATCAGCTTAACGCGCACGCGCGGATAGCGAAGCCGGAAGCGGCGTATCACGTCGGGCATGAAATAGTAGGCCGCCGACGGCACCGTGGCGACGGTGACCAGCCCGGTACGCTCCTGGCTGACCTTATCGATATCGGCCAACACCGCTTCGACATTCATCAGCAGCTGATCCGAACGCTCGGCAAAAGCCTGCCCGTACAGCGTCAAAGTCACGCGCCGGGTGGTGCGATCGAACAGTTTGCTGCCCAGCGCGTTTTCCAGCTTCTCAATCCTGCGGCTCAGCGCCGACTGCGACAGGCAGATGGACTCTGCGGCCAGCCGAAAATTGCCGTACTCCACCAGCGCGCGGAAGGCATAAAGATCGTTGAGATCAAAATTCACGGGCATAGCGGCCTACTCTCCTTGCCGAACGCAAAACAACGATGATAACCGCTTATATCGCCACGGCAACCGCCTGGTGGTTGAACCACCCAACCCCCTATCGGCCCAGCAGCACCGTTGCCCAAACAACGATAGTCAGCACCACCGCCACCAGCTGCGCTGCGCCACCCAAATCTTTGGCGCGTTTGGATAACGGATGTAATTCCAGCGAAATACGATCGACCACGGTTTCAATCGCCGTATTAAGCAACTCAACCACCAATAGCAGGAAACTGCAGATGATTAATAACAGCCGCTCCATTTTTGTAATATCTAAACCAAATGTAACAACCAGTAAAATGGCGTTAATAACCAATAATTGGCGGAACGCATCTTCGGTAAGCACGGCGTCAATAAACCCGGCCCATGAATTCCTTATGCTGTAGGTTAATCGGTTTATTCCTTTTTTCTTTTCCACAGGCATACCATCTGCTCTCATCAACACTGCGACAATCACTCGCGAATAAATAACGCGGCGTGAATTTATCTCGAGTTTATTAATTAAAGACCTTAACCGTTCTCTTCCAGGAGGCAATGCATTCCCTCACGCGCCGTCACCCTGCCCCTGAAACGGCACCGCCCGAAAATGCCCTGGCGCGGTTATTATTCTGAGAACGTGAAAAGGCGATGCGTTATCAGCCGGTTAAAGCGTTTTCTCGTACAAACGGTAGCGCTTATAGGGCACTGCGCCGATGCGTTCTAAAATCGTCCGCATGCCGGTATTGGTTTCCAGGATCCAAGACATTTCCAATGCGTCGATATTGCGCTTGGCGAAAGGCTCGCGCAGCGCCTCAATCAGCAACAGCGCAATAATCGGCCCGATGCGGCTGAATTGATATTCCTGGCGCACGCCCATCAACGGCACGCGCGCGGTGCGCACGCCGCTGACTTTCAGCCGCCACAAGAGTTTCGCCCAGCCGAACGGCAATAACCGCCCCTGCAGATCGGCAATCGCTTCGTTAATGTTCGGCAAGCCGACGATAAAGGCGCAGGGAGCGCCATCCACCTCGGCGATATGGATCATATCGTCGGGCACCAGGAACTTCAGCTGATCCCCCATGGTGGCGAACTCGTGCTCGGTGAACGGGACAAACCCCCAGTTATGTTGCCACCCGGAGTTGAACACCTCGCGCAGCACCTGCATCTCCTCGCGAAAGCGCTTGCGGTTGAGGCGGCGAACGGTCACCTTTTTGCGCACCTGGTCCATCATCCGGGTTAACGACGGCGAAAAGTGCAGGTCGGTTCTTTTCATCCAATAGGCAAGCAAATCAATACCTTCCGTGTAACCTTGCTGCGCAATCTGGGTCGCATAGTAAGGCTTGGCGTGCGTCATCAGCGCCGAGGGCGGGGTGTCGAACCCCTCGACCAGCAGGCCGCTTTCCTGATTGATATTGAGGCTGAACGGCCCGGTGATTTTGCGCGCGCCTTTCGACCTCAACCACTCCTCCGCAACCGTGAACAACGCGCTGAAAACGGCGGGATCGTCAACGGCGTCAATCATGCCGAAGTGGCCGGTATCCTCGCCATGCAGCTCCCGGTGCAGAGAATCGATTTGCGCCGTGATGCGCCCAACGACTTTGCCCTGTTTTTTGGCCACCCATGCCTGCCATTCAATGTGGTCGGTGCCGGGATTCTTCTTTGACAGGTGCTCTTCGCGCTCTATATGCAGCGGCTCAATCCAGTTCGGATCATCGCGAAACAGTTGCGAGGGGAAAGCAATAAATTCTTTAAGTTCGCGTTTACTCAGAACTTTCTCAATACGGATCATAAATAGCCTTACGTTTTAATAAAATAATTAAATAAGCGCGCGACAACGCCTTTAGCATTTTTTATGCTGTTCTCATTTATTGGATTGTGTATTGCCTCCGGTTCAATGATAAGAAAAACCGAATATTACCCCCTGTGAATCAGCGCATTATTGCGCCCGACATTCACCCTGTGATGTCCGTAATTGATAAAAAAAGGAAACAGAAAGCGGCGCAGCCAGGCTACGCTAATGGTGCTCTTTTATTATTTCGTGCTGTTATGGCAAAAGAAACTCGCCGTTTTTAGTGTACCGACTTTAATCAGGAGGTGTGCCGCCATCTTTACCACTTAATGCTCTTTTTAAGATTAGCCTTAAATGAATCGTTCACTTTTGGATTTCTTGCGGCATACTGTTTAGGAAGTGTTTAAGTTCCAAGATAGCCATGCATGAGGTCATAACCTATGAGCCGACAGTTATTTCCTGCCCGACAGATGCAGACTAAAGAACGGCGCAGCCCGGATATTACAATAGTCTCTCGTATATCGCCAGGGTGCCGCTCAAGGCTGATAACACGGGCTACTCACGCTCTGACCGGTTAATAACCGGCGTGCCCTCAAGCACGGCAATATACGCTGTTCGCGGAATGAAGATGGTTGAATAACAAACTTATTCAAAACCTATTCATAGTAAAACATCAATTATCTCGCCAAGAGTGATTTTCTCTTTTGGTGATTTTTAATCTATGGCTAAGTTTGTCTATGTCTGAAACAAGTTCCGTTCATTCTCTTCCCATGCGCTATGCGGACTTCCCCACCTTAGTGGACGCGTTGGATTACGCGGCGCTGGGCAATACGGGAATGAATTTTTACGACCGTCGCAATCAACTCGTGACCGTTCTCGAATATCGCACGCTACAGCAAAAAGCGATCTCGGGCGCGCGGCGTTTATTGTCCCTGAAACTCAAGAAAGGCGATCGCGTGGCGCTTATCGCCGAAACCAGCGCAGGATTCGTCGAAGCCTTTTTCGCTTGCCAATACGCCGGCCTGGTGGCGGTGCCGTTGGCGATCCCGATGGGCGTGGGCCAACGCGACTCCTACACCGCCAAACTGAAAGGGCTGATCGCCAGCTGCAACCCCGCGGCGATCGTCAGCAGCGAAGAGTGGGCGCCGCTGATCGCGTCGGCCACGGAAAACACCTCGGCGCCGCACATCCTCAGCGACGAGGATTTTAACGCCTTGCCGGAGCCGGAGATCGCGTTGCCCGCGCCCTCGCCCGACGACATCGCCTATCTCCAATACACCTCCGGCAGCACCCGCTTTCCGCGCGGCGTGATCATCACCCAGCGGGCGGCGATGGCGAACCTGAACGCGATCAGCCGCGACGGGATCAAGCTGCGCGCGGGCGACCGCTGCGTTTCGTGGCTGCCCTTCTATCACGATATGGGCCTGGTCGGTTTCCTGCTCACGCCGGTGGCAACCCAGCTGTCCGTCGATTATTTGCGCACGCAAGATTTCGCCATGCGCCCGATGCAATGGCTGAAACTGATCGCCAAAAATCGCGGCACGGTGTCCGTCGCCCCGCCGTTCGGCTACGATCTGTGCCTGCGCCGCAGCAACGCCAAAGAGCTGGCCGATCTGGATCTTTCCAGCTGGCGGGTTGCAGGCGTAGGCGCCGAGCCGATCCCGGCCGAGCTGCTCGGCCAGTTCGGCGAACACTTCAGCAGCATCAACTTCGACAGCAAAGCCTTCATGCCGTGCTATGGCCTGGCCGAGAACACCCTGGCGGTAAGCTTTTCCGACCCTTGCTCCGGCCCGCAAACCAATGCGGTCGATCGCGATATTTTGGAGTACGAGGGTAAAGCGGTCGCGCCCGGCAAGAAGACCCGTGCCATCTCGACCTTCGTCAACTGCGGCCGAGCGCTGCCCGGCCACCGCATCGAGATCCGCAGCGAAACCGGGCAACCGTTGCCGGAACGCCAGGTCGGCCATATCACGATCTCCGGCCCCAGCCTGATGAACGGTTATTTCTGTGACGACGAGTCCCAGCAGCAAATTCAGGTGACCGGCTGGATGGACACCGGCGATCTGGGCTACCTGCTGGACGGCTATCTGTACGTCACCGGCCGCAAGAAGGATTTGATCATCATTCGCGGCCGCAATATCTGGCCGCAGGACATTGAGTACGTCGCGGAATCCGAACCGGAAATCCGTTCCGGCGATGCGATTGCCTTCGTAGCCGAAGAGCACGACGAAGCGGCCAGGATCATTTTGCAAATCCAGTGCCGAGTCAGCTCGGAAGAACGCCGGGAACAAATCGTGCATTCGCTGAGCGCCCGCATTCAAAGTGAGTTCGGCATTGCGGTGGACATCGAGCTGCTGCCGCCGCACAGCATTCCCCGCACGTCGTCGGGCAAACCCGCGCGCGCGGAGGCCAAAAAACGCTGGCTGAGCGCTTCGCTCTACCCGCAAATGCCGCAGCTGGCCGGTTTCGCGCAATGAGCGGCACCGTGGCGGTGACGGGCGCGACCGGCTTTATCGGCCGGCATATCGTCCAGGAACTGCTGGCGCAAGGGTTCAACGTGCGCGCCCTGACGCGGCAAGCCGGAAAAGCCGCCATCGACAACCTGCAGTGGATCCCCGGCGCGTTGGAAGATCGGCCCTCGCTCACCGAGCTGGTGCGCGACGCGGAGTGCGTCGTGCATTGTGCGGGCCAGGTGCGCGGGCATGCGGAAGCGGTGTTCACCCGCTGCAACGTCACCGGCAGCCTGAACCTGATGCAGGCGGCCAGGCAGAACGGCCGCTGCCATCGCTTTTTGTTCATGTCGTCGCTGGCGGCCCGCCATCCGGCGCTGTCCTGGTATGCCCATTCAAAACAGGCCGCCGAGCAGCAACTCATCGCCGCCACGGGCGATATCGCGCTGGGGATTTTCCGCCCGACGGCGGTTTACGGGCCCGGCGATAAAGAGCTGAAACCGCTGTTCAACGGCCTGCTGCGCGGCGTACTGCCCCGGCTGGGTGCGCCCGATGCCAGGCTCTCTTTTCTGCACGTGAGCGATTTGGCCAAGGCGGTCAGCCAATGGGTACAGGCCGAACCCGCACAGCCAAATATTTACGAACTGTGCGACGGCGTGGCCGAGGGCTATAACTGGCTGCGCCTGCGGGACATCGGCGCCGCCGTGCGTCACGGGCCGGTACGCCTGGTGGGCATTCCGCTGCCGCTGCTGAAAGCCCTGGCGGATATCAGCGTGGTGTGGAACCACCTGGTGAAACAAGAGCCGATGCTGACGCGCAGCAAAATACGCGAATTAACCCATCACGACTGGTCCGCCAGTAATCACGCGCTGTCGCAACAGATTAATTGGTTTCCACAGGTAAGTTTGGAGCGCGCGCTGCGCGAAGGGCTGTTTTAATTATTCCCAATAGAGGTGTGTCAACGTTCTTATGCTAAATCGCGATGCTGTAATGGATTATATCCTGACGTGTTTGCAAGGTATCGTCGAAGGCGGAGTGGAAATAAAACCTGATAGCGATCTCGTCAATGATCTTGGCCTGGAATCCATCAGAGTCCTGGATCTGCTGATGATGCTGGAAGATGAATTGGATATCTCCATTCCTATCAATATATTGCTTGATGTCAGAACGCCTGAGCAACTGCTTGACGCGCTGCGCCCTTACCTGGAGAAAAACCATGGGACTGTATGATAAGTTTGCGCGGCTTGCCAATGACCGTGAACAATTTCAAACGTCCGGTCTGAATCCGTTCGGCACCTGCATCGACGAAGTCTATTCCGCCACCCAGGGCCGCATCGGCGATCAAAAGATTGTCCTCGCCGGCACCAATAATTACCTTGGCCTGACGTTCGATGCGCAGGCAATCGCCGCAGGCCAGGCGGCCCTGGCCGCGCTCGGCACCGGCACCACCGGCTCGCGCATGGCGAACGGCAGCTACGGATCGCACCTGACGCTGGAACGGGAGCTGGCGGAATTCTTCGATCGCCCGAGCGCCATCGTGTTCTCCACCGGCTACACCGCCAACCTGGGCGTCATCAGCACGCTGGCGGGGCCAGGTTCCGTGGTGTTGATCGACGCGGACAGCCACGCGAGCATTTACGACGCCTGCGCCCTTGGCGGCGCGGAGATTATTCGCTTCCGCCACAATGACGCCGCCGATCTGGAGCGCCGCATGGTGCGCCTGGGCGAACGGGCCCGCGAGGCGATCATTATCGTGGAAGGCATCTACAGCATGCTGGGCGACGTCGCCCCGCTGGTGGAAATCGTCGACATCAAGCGGCGGCTCGGCGGGTATCTGCTGGTCGACGAAGCGCACTCCTTCGGCGTGATGGGCGAGCACGGCCGCGGCCTGGCCGAAGCGCTGGGCGTCGAGCAAGACGTGGATATCATCCTGGGCACCTTCAGCAAAAGCCTGGCTTCGATCGGCGGTTTCGCCGTCGGCGGCAAGGGGATGGACGTGCTGCGCTACAGCAGCCGGCCGTATATCTTTACCGCATCGCCGTCGCCGTCCAGCATCGCGTCGGTGCGCACGGCGCTGCAGAAAATCGCCCGCCATCCCGAACTGCGGGAAAAGCTGTGGAGCAACGCGCACCGCCTGTACCACGGCCTCGCCGAGCTGGGGTATACCCTGGGGCCGCGCATCAGCCCGGTGGTGCCGGTGATGATCGGCTCAAAGGAAGAAGGGTTGCGTTTCTGGCGCGAGCTGATCGCCCACGGCGTATATGTAAACCTGGTGCTGCCACCGGCCGCGCCGGCGGGCGTCACCCTGCTGCGCTGCAGCGTCAATGCCGCGCACAGCGATGAAGAAATAGACACCATCGTGCGCGCCTTTGCGGCGCTGAAAAAATAAAGCCTTTCCCTCTCGGCCGCGGCAGCGGTGCCGAACATGGCATCGCCGCCCTGCCGAACGAATGCGCACCTCAGTGCGCAGCCGTTGATACCCCATCAGCCGAATAGCGATAACCCTGCGCCGCCATAAATTCCGCGATGGCTTTTTCCGCCGCCGAAAGCACCTCCCCGATCGGCCGATCGGCATCGAGATCCACGATGTCGGCGCCTTCGAACGTCAATAACGGCGTGACGGCGATTTTCTTCTCCAGCGCCGCTTTGCGGTGATCGGGTTTGCGCGCGCAGGCTACGTCCAGACTGACATTCAGCTTGAGCACCAGATCCGGTTTTTGCCCCGCCATCCATTGAAACGCCGCCCGCTCGCGCGCCGCCAGCCAACGGACGAAACGGCTCCCTTCAACGTCGACGGGAAAAACCGTGCCGTCGTAAGCGCCGGGGATTTGCGCCTGCGGAAAACGGTCGGTCAACACGATGAACCCTTGCCGACGATACGCCAGCATGCGGCGAAAACGCAGCAGCCGCCGCCCCACAAAAGCGATGATCACCGCCGACGGCAGCAGGCCAATCCGGGATTTTTTCGTTTTGACTTTTTTGGTATTGCTCTCGATAGCCTTGCCCACCGAGCGCCCGAGCAGCGGCAATTTCGCCGCCGCGCGGCCGACGTTGCCCGCCTGTTTGCCCAGATGCACCTGCACCGCCGGGCCATAATGTTTCATATACGCGATCAGATGTTCACAAACGGTGGACTTACCCGATCCGTCGCTGCCGATAACCGCAATCAGCGGCGGAAATTTTGCACTCATAATAAGACTCTCTTTCAATACACCAGAAACGGCGTGCCATATTTGAAGCGAACTACCGCTTATCATTGCCGTGGCGGCCGCGTGAAAAAAATTTGCCGTAACGCGACGCCAAAAAAGCACAAAATATTAAGCGAAAATTGAAAACCTCTGCTCTTTTTTCGCCATGAGCCTGGCCGGAAATTAACATAAAAAGCGAAACAGGCTCACGCACCAACAATTAGCACAAAATAACAAGAACGAACGCCATAAATATCAATTCAAATAGCGAACAGGAATAGCAATCTCATTATTTTATCGCAGCAAAGCACAATAAATATCTTGAACCCAAGGCGTATTGGAATACAATAGTTTTTTTCGCATTGGATCAATTATTGTGAGTCAGCAGATAAGACCTTCATCTGATCGCTCGCCCGTGCGCGTAATAGCGATAACCGGCTGTGACGGCTCGGGAAAATCCACGTTAGCCGCCAGCCTGGTCAACGCCTTATCGCCACAAGAACCTGCCGAACTGCTTTATCTCGGCCAGTCCTCCGGGCGTATCGGCGAATGGATCAGTTCGCTGCCGATTATTGGCGCGCCTTTCGGGCGTTATTTGCTGAAGAAGTCGCAGCGCGTGCATGAGCGCCCTTCCACGCCGCCGGATAATGCCACGGCGCTGGTGATTTTTTTACTCTCCTATTGGCGCGTTTATAAATTCCGTCGCATGCTGAAGAAAAGCCGCAGCGGCGCATTACTGATCACCGATCGTTATCCGCAGGCCGAAGTGGCGGGGTTTCGTTTTGATGGCCCGCAGCTGGCGAAAACCGCCGGCGGCAATCGCTGGATCCGCTGGCTGAGAAAGCGCGAACAAAACCTGTACCAATGGATGGCGTCTTATCAGCCCTTATTATTAATTCGGCTGGATATTGACGAACAAACGGCCTATTCACGCAAACCCGATCACTCGCTGGCGGCGTTGCGTGAAAAGATCGCCGTCATCCCGCACCTGACGTTTAACGGCGCTAACATATTGGATTTAGACGGCCGCGAGCCGGCCAACCGTATTTTCGATGAATCGCTGCGCGCCGTTAAAATATCGCTGAGGGCCGCCAATGCCTAGCCGACAAATAACCTTTTCGTACCGAAACAGATGAAAAAAAATAAACTCACCGCCGAACAGGATACCTCTTCCAGCTGCATTAGCGGGCTGATTGCCGTGGTGGGCAGCGACGGCACCGGCAAGTCCACGCTGACCGCCGATCTGGTGAAAAACCTGCAGCAGCATCGCCCCACGCAGCGGCGCTATTTGGGGCTGATCTCCGGCGAAGACGGCGACAAAATCAAGAAATTGCCGTTCATCGGCGTATGGCTGGAACGGCGCCTGGCGGCCAAATCCGATAAAACCCAGCGCATGAGCAACAGGCCGCCGGCGCTGTGGGCGGCGCTGATCATGTACGGTTTCTCGCTATGGCGCGCCTCCAACCTGCGCAAGGTGCGGCGACTGGCGCAGAGCGGCGTGCTGGTGATCAGCGATCGCTACCCGCAGGCGGAAATTTCTGGTTTTTACTACGACGGGCCCGGTATCGGCGTGGAGCGCGCAAAAGGCTGGCTATTGAGCCGCCTGGCGGCGCGCGAACGCCGTTTATATCAACGCATGGCCGTCTATCGGCCGGCGCTGATCATTCGCCTCGATATCGACGTCGATACGGCGTTTTCCCGTAAGCCCGATCACAGCTATGAAGAGCTGAAAGACAAGATTTCCGCCATGGTGCGCCTGCAGTACAACGGCGCGCGCATCATCGAGCTGGACGCCAGAGCCCCTTACGACGAGGTGCTGAGCAACGCGCTCAACGCCATTTCGGCCGTGGTGCCCCCCGTGAAGCGCCCACAGAGCGACATCGGGCAACCCGGCGAAAACGCCGGCGAAGAAACTCAGGTTTATTAAACGCATACAGGGCAAGCGCATGACAGCGGAACACAAGATGCAGCAAAACAACGATAACGGCTGGTTTGGGTTATGAAACGGTGGTTTTCCGATGGCGCATTTCGCTCCATTTTACGTAATGCCGCCTACTTAGGCTCCGGCAGCGTGGCCAGCGCGCTGCTCGGCCTGCTGGCGCTCTCCTGCGCCGGTAAAGGCATGTCGCCTGAAATGTTCGGCGTGCTGGTGGTGATCCAGGCCTATACCAAAGCGGTCAGCGATTTCATCAAATTCCAGACCTGGCAGTTTGTGGTGCAATTCGGCACCCCAGCGCTGGAGCATCAAAACACCGGGCGCTTCCGCGACGTCGTCGCCTTCTCCTTCGGGCTGGATATCGCCAGCGGCGTCATCGCCGTGCTGGGCGGCATGATCATGCTGCCGTTCTTGTCTCACGCCCTGGGGCTGGACAGCGAAAGCTTCTGGCTCGCCATGCTGTACTGCACCCTGATCCCGTCGATGACCTCGTCCACGCCGACCGGCGTGCTGCGCGCCTTCAACCGCTTCGATCTCATCGCCATCCAGCAGGCGATCAAGCCGTTCCTGCAGGCGGTGGGCAGCGTCATCTCCTATTATTTCGATCTGGGATTCCCCGGCTTTATCGTCACCTGGTACGCCTCTAACCTGATCGGCGGCACGCTGTTCTGGTGGTTCACCGCGCGCGAGCTGCGCCGCCGCGATATCCACGGCGCGCTGAGGCCGCGCCTGTTCAACGTCGCGCGCCGCATCGAGGGCGCCTGGAACTTCGTCTGGACCACCAACATCGCCCACACCATCTGGGCCGCGCGCAACTCCTGCACCACCGTGCTGGTGGGCGTGGTGCTCGGGCCGGCCGCCGCCGGGCTGTTCAAGATCGCCATGACCTTCTTCGATGCGACGGGCACCCCGGCCAAGCTGCTGGAGAAAAGCTTCTATCCCGAGATCATGCGCCTGGACCCGCGCACCAAGACCCCGTGGCTGCTGGGCCTGCGCTCCTCGCTGCTGGCCGGCGGCATCGGCCTGGCCGTCGCGGTGTTGATGCTGCTGGTGGGCAAGCCGCTCATTTCCGCGGTGTTCGGGCAGCAATACCTGGAAGCCTATGACCTGATTCAAATCATGCTGGGCGCGATCATCGTTTCCATGATGGGCTTCCCGCAGGAATCCTTACTGTTTATGGCAGGCAAGCAGCGCGCTTTCCTGATCGCGCAGGCGACGGCCTCGGCGGCCTACATTGCGCTGCTGGTGTCGATGGCATATGCCTTCGGCGTGCAGGGCGCCGCCTTCGCTTATTTACTGGGGCAATGTTTAGACGTTCTGTTATCCCTGATACCGACGATCGGCGCCTACCGCAATCGCTTTATGTTGGGGCTGAATGTGCCCAAAGAGAGTAATCAATGACCGCTCACGATAACTGGAAGAAGTTCTCCACCGAAACCACCCAGGCGCTGTTTGTCGCGGTGGAAGAAGACGACCTGGTTGAGGCGAATATCAGCCTGCCGCAGCAGATTGATTTGCAGTGTTCCCCCGAGAGCATTCGGGACAACTACGCGCTGTGCCTGCAGTTTTGGGAAGACGGCTTTTCCCGCCGCGAGCTGCTGCAATTGGTGAACGGTTTCCTGCAAGACCCGCAGTTGGCGGCGGCTACCCGCATGCGCTACAAATATATCCGCGCCCGCTACAAGCACCTGCGCTTCGCCCAGCAGCTGTACGGCGCGCCCCACCGCGCCAACCGCCTGTTCCACACCACCACCGTGGTGCTCGGCCATTTTCAGGATGCGTTTCGCAACGGCAACCAGAAGAACCTGACGCTGTACGGCAACCTGCTGCGGCTGCTGCTCAGCAAGCCGGTGTGGTCGTACGTGCGCTATGCGCTGCGCCACACCCGCCTGGAAAGCGCACAGGGCTTTATCACCTACCGCCAGGAACAGATGCGCCAGCTGCAGACGCTGATCGCCGGCCCGGCGCTGACCGGGCACCAGTTCCACGACGTGCGCAAAATCGTCAGCCGCCAGGTGTCGTTTTACGACACGCTGAGATCGATCGATCCCGACAACCGCGAGGCCCGACAGATCTCGCGCTTCCTGGCGGCGATTAACGGCCTGATGGGCGACCGGCATGACGTGATGGTGGCGGACAAGCTGGCCGGCGGCGATATCTATGATCGGCCGGCGATCCTGGATATCGACATCCGCCAGCGCCTGGAACTGCTGCTGGCGCGCTTTCCGCTGTCGTTTTCCCAGCCGGCCATCGCGGCGGGCAGATAAGCGCGTTGCGCGGAGCCATGATGACGTTACGCCGCTTGCTGATCCTCGCGCTGCTGCTGTCGCCGCTGGCGGCATCCGCGCATAACTTCGTGCATGGCCGGCCGGTGGCGCCGATCGCCATCGCCGATCGCGGCGAGCTGCTGCTGCGCAACGGCGATTTCAGCTACCGGCCGTGGAACAGCGCAAAGCTGGCTGGCAAGGTGCGGGTGATCCAGTACATCGCCGGACGCACCTCCGCTAAAAAGAAGAACTCGCTGCTGATCAACGCCGTCAAGGACGCGAACCTGCCGGGCGATCGCTTCCAGCCGACCACCATCGTCAACACCGACGACGCGATACCGGGCTCCGGCTTCTTCGTGCGCGGCAAGATCGAGAAAAACAAGCGGCATTACCCCTGGGCGCAGTTCATCGTCGACAGCGACGGGCTGGGGCGCATGGCCTGGCGGCTGCCGGAGGAGAGCTCCACCATCGTGGTGCTGGACCAGGCCGGGCGCGTGCAGTGGGCGAAGGATGGCGCACTCACCCCACAGGAAGTTGACCAAGTGATCGCCCTGCTGCGCACCCTGATCGACCGGGAGACGCCATGAAGCGCACACCGCCGGGAGCCGATGACGCATGTCTTTAATTGAACGCTATATCACGGTTGAGATCCGCCGCCTGGTGATGATGATCGCCGGGTTTCTGATCTTCATGTTCGCCAGCTACTCGGCCCAGCGCTACCTGACCGACGCCGCCAACGGCACGCTGGCGCTGCGGGTAGTGGCCGAGGTGGTTTTCTATAAATCGCTGATCGCGCTGGAGATGATATTGCCCGTCGCGCTGTATGTCTCGGTGGCGGTGGCGCTCAGCCAGCTGTACAGCGATGCGGAGATCACCGCCATGCTGGCCGCCGGCGCCAGCCCGCTGCGGCTGTATAAGGCGGTGCTGATACTGGCCGTGCCGCTGGCGATAGCGGTTACGCTGCTGTCGCTGTATGGCAGGCCCTGGGCGTACGCCAATATCTATCAGCTGCAGCAAGAGTCGCAGTCGGTGCTGGACGTGAGCCACCTGCAGGCCGACAAATTCAACGTCAGCGGCAACGGCCGCATGATCCTCGCCAATCACGTCGACAAAACGGCCAACCACCTGACGGACGCCCTGATTTATGTGCGCGGCGGCCATCATACCAACCTGTACCGCGCGCAGTCGGTGGAGGTGCTCGACGCCTCTCCCGCCAGCCCCGCCGTGCGGCTGAAAACCGGCACCGCCTATGTGCTGGATCGCCAGGGCACCGACGACAACGGGCAGAATTACGACAACTTCGACATCGCGCTCAAACCGTTCGTGCCCAGCGCCGAGAGCCGGCACAAGTCGGCCTCGCCGGCAGAGCTGGCGCGCTCCGCCGCTCCGGGTGACGCCGCCGAACTGCAATGGCGCGAAAGTCGCGGGCTGACCACCGTGCTGATGGTGCTGCTGGCGATCCCCTTTAGCCGCATCAAACCGCGACAGGGCCGCTACGCCGCGCTGCTGCCCCTGACGGTGCTGTTTACCGTGATTTTCTATGGCGGCAACATTTGCCGCACGCTGGTCGCCAACGGCTCGGTGCCGACGATCCCCGGCGTTTGGCTGGTGCCGCTGGCGATGGCTGTCGGCATCGCCCTGCTGCTGGCGCGGGACTTATCCCTGCTGCGGACACCCTCCCGATGACTATTTTTAGCCGTTACCTGATCCGCAACGTGTTCATCGGCTTCGCCGCCGCAGCCGGGCTGCTCATCCCGCTGTTCACCACCTTTACGCTGATCAACGAGCTGGAGGACGTGACCCCGGGCGGCTACCGCTGGCAGCAGGCGCTGCTGGTGACCGTGCTGACCCTGCCGCGCAGCCTGGTCGATCTGGGGCCGTTTATCGCGCTGCTCGGCGGTATCGTCGGGCTGGGGCAGTTGTCCAAAACCCTGGAGCTGACCGCGATCCGCTCGGCCGGGATGTCGATATTCCGCATTGCGCTGGTGATGCTCGCCGCCGGGCTGCTGATGAACCTCTCACTCGGCGCCCTCGATGAATGGGCCGCCTCGCCGCTGCAGCAACGCGCGCTGCAGATGAAGAACAACGCCCTGGCGCAGTCGAACGATAACGACGTCACCGTGAACCCGCTGTGGGCGCGGCGCGGCAACGAGTTTGTGACGGTCAAAACCGTCGATGAGAACGACCAGCCCCACGGCATTGAGATCTTCCGCTATCAGGCCAACCGCGCGCTGGAATCTTACCTTTACGCCGACAGCGCCAGCACCGCCGCCGACGGCAGCTGGCTGCTGCACAACGTGATGCAGAAACGCTGGCAAGGCGGAAAGGAGACGATTGAGCGGCAAAGCAGCCTGCCGTGGCGCTCGCTGTTCGCCGTGCCGAGCCTGAAAGAGCTGACCCTGCCGGCGGGCAGCTTCTCGCTGCAACAGCTGGATCGCTATATCGATTACCTGCAAGGCTCGGGGCAGCCCAGCACCGAATACCGCCTGGCGCTGTGGAAAAAACTCGGCCAGCCCTTGCTGGTGCTGGCGATGATTTTGCTGGCCATCCCGTTTACCTTCACCGCCCCGCGCGCGCCCGGCATGGGCAGCCGATTAGCGCTCGGCGTCATCGTCGGGCTGCTGACCTACATCGCTTACCAGATCGTCCTCAACCTGGGATTGCTGTTCGCCCTCAACGCGCCCTTCACCGCCCTCGCCCCGCCGCTGCTGATTTTGGCGCTGGCGTTGGCGCTGGTTTATCGGTTTGATCGGCGGGGTTAAAAACCCGCAGGAGCCTTTGGAAAACAAGAACTTTCCGGTTAACCTTTGGCCCACTTTACAAATTGGCCTGAGCCGTTATCATCCCTTATCTGGTGTCCTATGCGCCGTTAGCTACCGCTGACTGCCGTTCGATAACATGCCCCCTCAGGGCTCCATCGAGTGCAAGGAGTGCGAGCGCCCGCCTGAACAGGCCAAGACGCAGCAAGCAAAGGAAGAGACACGCTATGTTTTCCCGTTTGAAACTGCTGTATATCGCCGATGATATTATTTCGCCTGATGAATTCCCCCGTATAGTCAGCCCTTCCAGCGCCTGTCACGGCCTTTCATACATGCCGGACAATGACATTCTGTCGCTTTTTTCTGGTTTTCGCGGTGGCGAACGGATCCGCCGTGAAGTCGGCGTTACGCAAAACGGAATAAGCTCTAACCTGCGCGCAAGAGTGCAGAGCGACCTGATGAGCGGCGTTGTCGTAGCGGTCGAAACCCGGCCCGGCGTGTTGGCGACGATGGGGCCATTTTACGCCGACATCGACGGCTACCTGATACCACAGGGGAGACAAGAGCCCAACTACCCGGTGGACAGGATAGTGAAGCGGTACGAAGAGGCCGTGAAGTCTTATGGCGGCCGCCGGGCGCGCCCGTCCGTCTTCCCCGCACAAGTCACGCGGGCCAAACCGGCCCTTGGCCCGGATATCCCGGCGCAAGGTGGAAGAGCCTCACAGTCGGTCGTGTCTGGCCCCTTGACCAAGGCGCAACGCTGGCAGGAGCGAAAATACCTCATTGGCCGCGGGCAACGGAGTATCTACCCGGACGCCCGAATCGCCTCGGAACGCCTGGCGGCAAACAATGTCGCCGTCGAGAAGGCAAAACTGGCGGAGAATATCTACAAGACCACGAATCCGCTAAAGGAGACTCCCGGCGTTCCCGAAGGTTGGAAAGATATCAGTAACGATAATGCCGCCCTGAGTAAAATTGGGCTAAACAGAAATATGCTCTTCGACAGGGATGAATCTCCGGATTTTTTGGCAAGGGTATATCAACCTGATAGCACTGTTTTTGGTAAAGAGATGAACCCAACGGTCGTGTTCAGAGGATCAAGAGCGCCAGAGTTCCCGGAGGGAATCGGCAGCGCCGCCAAAAAGGCCCTTAGGGGCGATTTGTCAGGAATTAAAAATGTGAATGACTGGATAAATAATGGCGCTCAGGGGATGGGGACGAGCTCAGACTATTATAAACAGGCGGTTAAAATAGGATTACAAGTAAAGAACTCCTCCGGTGTCGATATTTCTGGTCATTCATTGGGCGGGGGAATGGCCTCAGCTGCATCAATGACCAGTGGAAAACCCGCCTGGACGTTTAATGCAGCCGGGCTCCATCATGGAACTGTAGGGAAATACGGAGCTGAAATGATTGGTTCAGCCAAGAACATACAGGCCTATCGAGTTGAGGGAGAACTATTAACTACGTTACAGGAGGTTAATAACGAAAGTGACTATGAGCTTATAAAAAATGCCCTGCCCGATGCTTTGCAAAAACCCTGGGGCACAGCATTGCCTTTCACCTTGAAAGAGTGGTCATCACTGGCGCTGCCTGATGCCGCCGGCATACCACACACGCTTGCCGGTGGGACAGGAACCTTGCTCGATAAACACGGTATAGACCAGACAATAAAGTTGATTGAAGATCAGAAAGACGAGGATGTCGCCACCATCAGGGGGAGAATATGAGCAAGTGGATAATGGCAATGGCGTTACTGTTTACTGTTCTCATGATGCAAGGATGCAAAAAAAACATGGAATATGAACCACAGGATTTTTTTGAAGGCCGTCAATTGGAAGTCGCACAGCTGATTTATGATGGCGATGAAGTGAAACTGAATGAGAAGCTTCCCTCTATAAGCAAGGAAGAACTGAATCGACCAGTGAAAGCAGACATGACCCTGCTGTTTTGGTCGGTGTTGAACTCAATCTATGATAAAAACACGCCGGAAAGGCTGAAAATAATAACCGACCTGGTTAAAGCTGGCGCAGACCCGTTGCAGCCCAGACCAGAGGGAGGAAGCAGTCCGGCGGAATTCGTCATGAAAGCCGACAAGGGGATTTGGGTCAAAGCCATGCTCGACGGCGGTTTACCGCCAAACGCAAAAGATAAGGTATTCAATGAGCCCATTGTATTCCAAACAATCAAAGCCAAGAACACTGAAACGTTAAAGGTGATGCTGGATTATGGCGCGGATATAAATATCAGAGACTCCTTGCAACAAACCTTATTAATGGATGCTTTTTTTAGCTCAGCCTTTGAGCACATGACCCTACTGCTCAATCGAGGGGCAAATCCTAACCCGGTAAATATAAACAATCTTTCGCTGTTAACAGCAGTGAATCGGCAAATAAAAGACAGCCAAGATGGCTCAGAATACAATGAACAGTGTAGGAAAATACTCGAGCTCATGCTTTTGAGAGGAGCAAAGGAAACGCAGTAATTTCATCAACGCAGATCTGACAGCTGCCGGTTATTTATATTGAAGCTGTCAGGTTACATCTGGTTTTCGATAAACATGCTATAGACCACGCAATCAAACGGATTGAAGAGACGAGGATGTCACCATTCTCAGGAGGAGAATATGAGCAAATTGATAATGGCAATAGCGCTACTGTTTACTGTTCTCATGGTGCAAGGATGCAACAAAAGCATGGAATATGAGCCACAGGATTTTTTTGAAGGCCGGCAGCTGGACATCGCACAGCTGATTTATGATGGCGATGAAGTGAAACTGAAAGAGAAGCTTCCCTCTATAAGCAAGGAAGAACTGAATCGACCGGTGAAAGCAGACATGACCCTGCTGTTTTGGTCGGTGCTAAACGCAATCTATGATAAAAATACGCCGGAAAGGCTGAAAATAATAACAGACTTGGTTAAAGCTGGCGCAGACCCGTTGCAGCCCAGACCGGAAGGGGGAAGCAGCCCGGCGGAATTTGTCATGAAAGCCGACAAGGGAATTTGGATCAAGGCCATGCTCGACGGTGGTTTATCGCCAAACGCAAAAGATAAAGTATTCAATCAACCCATTATATTCGAAGCGTTAGATGCGAAAAACCCTGAAACGTTAAAGGTGATGCTGGATTATGGTGCAGATATAAATACACGGGATTCATTGGGGAATACCATATTAATAAGCTCCCTGGATTCTCGTTCATTTAATCATACTATACTTCTGCTGGAAAGAGGCGCAGATAATAAAATCAAGGGTAAGTTTGGTTGGACTATGGGCAATCAACTCCAACGCTTTATAGATAGAGGTGTAGGCGATGCCGAGGATAAAGAGAAAATTAACAAGATAAAAGAGTTATTAATTAAGAACGGTGGTGACTGGCCTCCACTACCTGTAGAGAATTGAGACTCCCTTAAGGTCAGCGTCGAAGACATGAAATATGCCGCTCAGAGGCAGAATGGCAACCGCCATCCGCCCCTGCTCGCTCCGTGGAATTAACGCAATTCCTTCGCTATCGCGCTAAACATCAGCGATGCCTCCAGCGGTTGTGCGCTGAAGGAAGGCTCCGCCTGCGGCCAGGTGGACCACTGGACGATCACCAGATTCTCCGCCTGATTGACCATAATCATCTGGCCGAAGATCCCCAGCGCCCACAGAGAATGTTTCAGGGAAGCCTGCGGGGCAGGTTCTACGTTGGTCGCATTCATCGGCACTTCGTTGTTCCACCATTGGTAGCCGTAGATGCCGTTAGGGTGCGCCGCCGATACCGAGCCCGCCGCCCGCGTCCAGTTGGACGACTGGGCTACCCAATCTTCCGGCAAGATCTGTTTGCCGTTCGGCAACCTCCCGTTATGCAGAATGAATTCGCCGAAGCGCCCCCAGTCTTCCAGCGTGGCGTTGAACCCGTGCGCGCCCACGTCGTGCTGGCCTTTGGCGTAGGCATGCCACACGCCGTCGCTCGCCATGCCGTAGGGCTGCCAGATGCTTTGCTGCAGATAGGCCGCCAGCGGCATGCCGGTGGCGCGCTCCAGCACGTCGCCCAGCAGCCACGCGCCGCCGGAGGAGTAAGACCAGTTCTGCCCGGCCGGGTGTGCGCGGCGTAAGCCGGCCACCAGCTTGCGCACGCAGGCGTAGGTACCGGGCTTGGCTTCACACTCGGTCAGCTGCGCGAAGTCCGATTTCGGGTTGGTGTAATCCTCATTCCACGCCACGCCGGAGGTGTGGGTGATCAGCTGCCTGAGGGTCACGCCGTCCCACGCAGTGCCTTTCAGATCGGGTTCGTATTGCGTGATGAGATCGTCGAGCGAGCGGATCTTGCCCTGTTTAATCGCCACGCCCACCAGCGTGGCGACCACGGATTTGCCCACGGAGCGCGATGTCCACAGGGTAGCGTCGGTATTACCCTCCCCCAGGTATTTCCAGGCGATTTTGCCGTCTTTCAATACCAGCATGCCGCTGACGTTCTGGCGCTGCAGGTAATCCTGCAGGCTGTAGGTTTTGCCATTCACCCGATAGCTGGCATCGGTTAGCTGTTTAGCGGCAGCCACCAGCGGTGTGGCATTGCCGTGATGAAACACATCCCCCGCATAGTTGCGGTAGTCGTTACGAAAACCGATCACCCGGTCGCTCTGGCTCCAGGTGAGCATCTTGTGCGTGTCCGGCAATTGCGTATCGAAAGGCGCAGGACAGGCGCTGAGTTCGGTGCCCGCACAGGCGGCCAGCGCGGAGGGCGCCAACAGGCCGCTGCAGAGACTGATGACAACGCCCGCCAGCAGGCTGCGGTTAAACACTTTGCTTTTCATATTTTTTCTCGCTTAGCTCAGGAAGGCGTTCAGCTTAAAAAAACGCGGCCTATAATAAAAAACGCCTGATGGGGGAAAATCCCCCGCAAAATCGATGGGAGGGCCGCGTGCCGAGCCTGATTTATTCCTTTGCCCAACTGGAAGCCTTCACCGCCGTGGCCGAGCACGGCAGCCTGGCGAAAGCCGCGCTCAAGCTGGGCAAAGACCGCACGACGCTGCGCGATTTGATTGATTTTCTCGAGGATGGCTTGGGCTATGCGCTGTTCCTGCGCGAGGGGCGCAGCCTGCACCTTACGCCAGAAGGCGAGCAGCTGCAGCGCCAGGCGCACCTGCTGATGCGCCAGGTGAAAGCGTTTGAGGCGTTTGCCAAAGACGTGCCGAAGAGCGCGGCGCAGGAAATTTCGCTGGTCTACGATCCCTTCACGCCCCGCGCGCTGCTGCAGGCACTGATTGCCACCATGGCCCAACGTAACACGCGCCTGAGCCTGATTAATGCTTCACGCGACGAAGCGGAAAGCCTGCTGGCAAGCGGCCAGGCCGATCTGGGCATCTGCCAGGCGCGCCATCGCAGTGTGGGCGACGCCATGGAGTGGCGCGCCCTAGGGGCGATAGAGATGGATTTTTACGCCTCCGAAGCGCTTTTCCCCGGCGCGGGACAGCCGCTTTCACTGCTGGAGCTCTCGCTCACGCCGCAGGTGATCATGCACCCGGACTCTGACGAACCCGTGGCGCGCCGCCTGCAAATTTCGGGGCACACCATTTTCACCAACGAACTGGAGATGCTGCGCGCCCTGCTCGAACAGGGCTGCGGCTGGGGATTCTTGCCAACGCATATGCATGCCGAACAGTGGAAAAACGTCAACACGCTGCGCACCGAAGTGGGCAGCCAGGGTATCAGCCAAACCATGGTGACCATCTGGAAGCCGGGCAATGACCGACGGGCGCTGATTGATGAGACGTTGGGGTTGTTACCGGGGTTGTGGAGGGATGAAGATGGGTTGGCTTTGCTAGAAGATTTGGCTAGGTAAGCGGCGTGTTTAAATTAGGATGAAAAATCGCTGCTAGTGTTAACGGGACGATTACCGGTAGTCGTTCGTAGAGCTCATCGTCTGCGTTGTTTTTTCGATCGTTCTTAAGCGGGGCTCGCTGTTTTCACCCAATAAGCCCCTCACACCGTCGCTCCAGCGCTGCTGGCGCTGGTTTGTTGTCTTGAGAGACTGTATTTGAGGGGCGGCTTCGGGCGAGGGGCGGACTTTGAAATGTTTAGCGTCTTGCTAAATTCTATGACGTTAAGGATTTGCGCCCCTAGTTAAGTCGGAGTTTATGGGCTGATTATTCCTTTACATAGAGATCTAGTAAATAATCGCCTCTTCCGCTTTTGTATGAATGACCGGATTTTGAAAAACCGTACTTTTCTAACAAATGATGCATACGAGTATTATTTTTACGAACAGTAGCGAAGCACCCCTTGCCTGGTAAATTATCAGATATGTAATAACACATTGATTTAATTAAGTTATCCCCCAGATGCAATCCTCGCATTTTTTCATTTACATAAACCCACCCTAACTCACATTCATACTTTTCTGGCTCGCAACCCTCTGCCTTTTCAAAAGAGTCTAATTTATACTTTGCTCTTGGATACTTGATTGCCCCAATACCAACACATTGTTCCCCGACATAGATAAAGAACAGATGTTCAGCATCAAGTATCCTTCCTCTTAGCCCTTTAGGATCGACTTCTGATCCCTCGATAACTAAATCTTCGAATATTTCCAACTCGCTTGCATCACAGTTTCTAGGGCTCTTAGCTATTATTATTGATTCCATCTTCCAAATCCCATTTAAATATAATTAATTAACCTAACTATGAATATTACACTTTTTTATGTCTATTTTAAACATTTAAAATTAACAGTAATCAAGATATTTTATTTTTATAGCGTTTAAAGAGTTAGTCGTATAACATGACTAATTGGGATTTATTATAGAATTTATAATTCCTGCATTTTTCCTCAGGGCCGTCGACAATGTGTGCCAATGTCTGTTACCGATAATCAGTACTCATCCCGATACTCTGTTCTGTAAAGATTCTAAGATAATAAGAAAGGTATTCAGGTTACTGAAATAAATATACCTTTCTTTAAACTGACGGAATTTAAACGGGGATACCATAGTGATGGCAGATGTAGTTAGTAAGTAGAACGGGTGCTGCTGCCCCAGCAATTTTTATTGCACCTGTAAATGCTTTACCTGTCATTTTACCGATCCATGCACCAAAGCCTTTCTCAACATCTTCTTTGGAAGTCAGTTGAGGCATCTGTTCAACAATCTGCTTAAGCTCTTTAATATCAACATCCTCAATATCATGCTTTTTAAGCTGGAATTCAAGAGCACTGAAGTCACTAATAATATTTTCCTGCTGGATATTGCTAACAGCACCGCCAACAACACTCTTATCATTGTTTACATCACCGATTACGGTCATGCCATTACCATGGTTATTTATCGTATTATTATAAGTCACGCTCTGAGCCTCTTTCTTTTCTTCAAGTGAAAACAGTAAACCATCGCCAAAGATGCCTTTATTTTCGAGAAGCAATGCCCAATCTAATATTTTAGATCTGGTATTTGATATTATTTTAGTAATTTGAGTAGGATTAATCTCCCAACATAGCCGAAAATTGGTACCAGAGGCCTTATGTAAGAAATCAACGATAAATGCAGGTAAATCTGTGTAAAGAGTAGATTTACTTTTAGAGTATTCAACCAACATCGATACGGGGTTGTTGATATTAACTGTGGTTAGCGAATCATATATTTCCTGGTTCTGATTATTAATGTTACCTAAGTGATAAGGTATCCACCCTACGTAAGGATTAAAAGCTCTGATAGGGGTTTCCGTAAGAATTCTATAGTCGGGTAGCAAATCGTAGCTAGGATAGCCATTTAGCTCGTATTGTAGCCATTCTGAAATATCTTTTAAACCAAGTTTGACTGATATCATTTTTGCTCTTGATAGTAAATCCTCAATACTAGTAGAGTTTGAGCCAGCCATGTCTTGAAGTTTTAATACTGGGGAATCTTTCATAGGGTACGCTCATTGTGTAGTTAGGAATACATGTTATCCAACAATTGGGCCGACAGTAAATAGATATGATTTTTTCGCAATCATTATATGTTAATAACATGTCTACATTATGTCTATTGATTGTTTTTAACGATTGCGAGAGGGATACTAGTTACGTCCGCTTCTGGTACAAAGTAGCCCTCCAAGCCTAATCTATCCCGCAGAGCAAACCTTACCAAATTCCCTGTCAAAAAAAAATACAACCACAAGAAACGATTAAATAAGAAATTAATAAACAAATGTATCATTACCTATCTTCACACTTGTTATTCCCCCCAACTCCCCCCTAGCACCGCCCCCGCCCTTTCCCTACAATAAGGGATCTGTTGAGGCATAACGCAAGGAAAGACGGTGTCGAAAGCCAATCCCAATGCCACTATCGTGGATATCGCCCGCCGCGCCAGGGTGACCAATATCACCGTTTCCCGCGCCTTCAATAAGCCCGAGCTGGTCAAGCCGGAAACCCGCGAGCGCATTCACGCCATCGCCAAAGAGCTGAACTATGTGCCCAACGCCTTCGCGCAGGGGCTGAAAAGCAGCAGCAGCCAGATTATCGGCATCGTCACCAGCAGCATGTACAACCCGTTCTATTCCGGCCTGATCAAGACCGTGTCGCGCATTGCGCGCCAGCAGGGCTACCAGATCATGCTGTTCGACACCGACGGCAGCGAAGAGGCGGAAATGCGCGCCATTCAGGCGCTGTTCGGCTACAAGGCGCGCGGCATCCTGCTGTCGGCGGTGCGCGACGACAAGCGCTACCGCCCCGCCTATCTCGAGCTGGCCGAGGTGTATGGCGTGCCGCTGATCCTGATCGACCGCGATCTTTACGATCAGCAGCTGAGCGGCGTGTTCCTCGATAACCGCGAGATCGGCGTGCTGGCCGGGCGTTATCTGGCGGAGCAGCCGGAGCAGAAGCTGCTGATTATCGGCGGCCCGGCGGATTCGGAGATCACCTTAACGCGCACCGCCGGCATCGTCGCGGCGCTGCAGGGCAGCGGCCGTGAGATTCATATCATCAACGGCGACTACGATTTCACCTCGCAAGAGAGCGAGGTGCGCGCCTATCTGGCGCAGCCGGAGAACCGCCCGGATTACATCATCGGCCTGAACGGCATCATCACGCTGGGCGCCATCGCCATCTGCCACGAGATGGAGCTTTATGAGCAGGTGAAGTTCTTCTCGATAGACGAACCGCCGCGCGCCGGCGCTTACGGCCTGCACATTCCGGGGGTGTATCACGATACGCAGAAACTGGGGGAGATCGCCGCGGAGCTGCTGTTCAGCGCCATTCACAGCCCGCGCGGCGAGCTGCCGGTGCGCAGAGAGTTCTTCACCGGCTCGCTGTTGAATCGCTGACGGGCGCTATTGCCCGTAGTAGGCGTGTTTGCCGTGCTTGCGCAGGAAATGTTTATCCAATAGCTCCGGCTGCATCGGGGCGATGGCCGGCGCCAGCTGGCGTGTCGCCATCGCCATGATCGCCACCTCTTCCAGCACCACCGCGTTGTGCACCGCATCCGCCGCGTCCTTGCCCCAGGCGAACGGGCCATGGGAATAAACCAATACTCCCGGCACCTGCTGCGGATCGCGCCCCGCCTGATTGAAGGTCTCGATGATAACCTTACCGGTTTCCCCCTCGTAGTCGCCGGCGATCTCCGACTCACTCATCGGCCGGGTACAGGGAATGTCGCCGTAAAAGTAGTCGGCGTGGGTGGTGCCCAGCGCCGGGATCGGCTGCCCGGCCTGCGCCCAGATGGTGGCGTTGCGGCTGTGGGTGTGCACCACGCCGCCGATGTCGGCGAAGGCGCGGTACAGCGCCAGGTGGGTGGCGGTGTCGGATGAGGGTTTACGGTGCCCTTCGCGCACCTTGCCCTCCAGATCCACCACCACCAGATCCTCCAGCGTCATCGCCTCGTAGGCGATACCCGAAGGCTTGATCACCACCAGCCCGCTCTGGCGGTCGATCGCCGAGACGTTGCCCCAGGTAAAGGTCACCAGCCCGTATGCCGGCAGGCTGAGGTTGGCGGCCAGCACCTGCCTTTTGAGTTCGTTCAGCATGCGATGCCTCCCTCGATCATCTGTTGTTCGATCCAGGCCTTGGCCTGGGCGATGCGTTGCTTATCCCGCCCATCTTCGCGCGCCCACATCTCCAGCAGGTAGGGGCCGCGATAGCCGAGCGCGTTGAGCACGGAAAAGGCGCGGGCGAAATCCACGCAGCCCTCGCCGAACGGCACGTCGCGGAACTGCCCGGCGCTGCCCGGCCCCACCGCGACGGTGTCTTTGAGGTGCACGGCGGTGATGCTGCCGATGCCCAGCGCCAGCTCGGCGGCGACGTCGTTGCCCCAGGCGCTGAGGTTGCCGAGATCGGGATACACCGTGAACCACGGGCTGTTGACGTGGCGCGCGATGTCGCCCCATTTGCTGATGCTGTTAATGAACGGCGTGTCCATCACCTCCACCGACAGCATCACCTGCGCCCTGGCGGCCTGCGTCGCCGCCCACTGCATGCCCTCGATAAAGCGTTCGCGGCTGTGGCGATCGGCCGGTTCGTAATAGACGTCGTAGCCCGCCAGCTGGATGTTGCGGATGCCGAGATCCGTCGCCAGTTCCAGCGCCTTGCTCATCAGCACCCGCGCCCGTTCGCGGGTGGCGGCGTCATGGCTGCCGAACGGATCGCGCCGGTGCGCCGACAGGCACAGGCTCGGCACCGTCATCCCGCTGTCGAGCCGCGCCTGGATAAACGCCAGCCGCTGGCGGCGATCCCAGTCCAGCCGCTGCTGGCGCGCCGGCTGCTCGTCGATAGACATCTCCACAAATTCAAAGCCCAGCTCGGCGGCGGTGGCCAGCCGCTGCGGCCAGCTCAGATCGGCGGGCAGCGCCTTTTCATACAGCCCCAGACAGGCGGCGTTAGTCGTTTGCATCAGTCACCTCACTCAAAGCCTGGGCGACCGCCAGATAGCGCGCCTGCTGGGCGCGCAGGCGCCGGTGGGCGGCGGTCGCGGGATAATAACGGCGCAGTTTGGGCGGCGCGGCGGCGATCGCTTCGGCGAACCCGGCGTACTCCCCGGCGCCGACGGCGGCGCACAGGGCGGCGGCGCGGCAGCCGCTTTGGCGCGTTTCCACCACCTCGAGCGGCAGGTTGCCGGCGTCGGCGTACATCTGCATCCAGACCTCGGACTGCGTCGGCCCGCCGGTCATGCGCACCTGCTCGATGCGCGGGTTCAGCTGCACCATGCGCTCCTGATGGATCAGGTGCGAGAACACGATGCCCTGGTAGATCGCCTGCACCACGTCCGCCATCTCGTGGTGGGCGCTCAGGCCGATCAGCCCGCCCGGCGTGTTGCCGCCGAGGTTGGAACCATACAGATAAGGCAGGAACAGCAGCCCGCTGGGCTGCTCGCGGCGCTCGGCCACCCAGGCATTGAACTGGGCGTAGCGCTGCCGGTCGTCGGCGCAGAACTGCCGCAGGAACCAGGCCAGGTTGCCGGCCGAGGTCGGGCTGCCTTCGTGCACGAAATAGCGGCCGTCGATGCAGTAGCGCCCCCAGGCGTAGGGGGAATCGGCAGGAATGATGCGCTCGGTCACGCAGGTGGCGATCGACCAGGTGCCCGCCACCGCGCTGAGCGTGCGATCGTCGGCCACGCCGGAGCTGAGCGCTGCGCCCACCACGTCGAACAGGCCGCCGTACACCGCGGTGCCTGCGCGCAGGCCGCATTGCGCCGCCGCCGTGGCCGTCACCCGCCCGGCCAGCTGCGCCGAGCCGATCACCGGCGCGGTTTTCTCCTGCGCCTCTTCGATGCCGAAGGCCGCCATCAGCGCCGGATCGTAAGCGCCGCTGTGCTGGTTAAACAGGTTGCTGCCGGAGATGTTGGTCACCTCGGCCGCCGCCTCGCCGGTGAGGCGAAAGCGCAGGTAGTCGTGCGCCATCAGGATGCGATCGACGGCGGCGTACTGCGCCGGTTGCTGCTGCTTCAGCCAGCGCAGCAGCAGCGCCGGGTGGCTGGGCCACAGCGGCTGCAGGCTGCGCGGGTAGGTCTGCGCGTCCACCCCGGCGCGGCGCAGCTCAGCCGCCGTGGCCGCCGCGCGGTTGTCCGAAGAGAGGATGCCGTTGCCGACCGGTTTGCCGTGGCGATCGATGGCGTACAGCCCTTTGCCGTGCGCCGAGAAGCTGACCCCGCGCACCTGCCCGGCCTCCAGCCCCGCCGCGTGCAGCGTCTGGCGGATCGCCGCGCAAACGTCATCCCACAGCGCGTCCATATTGCGTTCGCTGAAGCCCGGCTGGGCGGCAATCGCCGCGCCGTCGCGCTCGGCGATTGCCAGCTCTTCGCCGCTTGCCCGGTACAGCCCGGCCTTGATCACCGTGCCGCCGACGTCTATGCCAAGAAAGACTGCCATCGCGCCCCCTATTTGCGCCGCACGGAGCTGAGGTAGATGGCGGCCAGGATGATGCCGCCCTTCACCACGTTCTGGATATATGGCGACACGTTCATCAGATTGAGGCCGTTGTTGAGCACCCCGAGCATCATCGCCCCCACCAGCGTGCCGACGATGGCGCCGCGCCCGCCGGAGATAGCCGCCCCGCCCAGCACCACCGCGGCGATGGCGTCCAGCTCGAAGCCTTCGCCGGCGTTGGGCTGCCCGCTCATCAGGCGCGAGGTCAGCACCAGCCCGGCCAGCGCGGCGGTCAGGCCGCTAATCACGTACACCAGCATCTTGTAGCGCGGCACGCGGATGCCGCTCAGGCGCGCCGCCTCTTCGTTGCCGCCCATCGCATAGACGTAACGGCCGAACGGCAGCTGATTGAGCATCAGCCAGGCCAGCACATACACGCCGAGCATGATCAGGATCGGCACCTGGATGCCCAGCACCGTGCCGCGGCCGAAGAACGAGAAGACGTCGGGCAGGCCGGAGATTGGGTAGCCGCCGGTATAGAGCAGCGCCAGGCCGCGGGCGATGCCCATCGACGCCAGGGTGACGATGATCGGCGGCATGCGCAGATAGGCGATGCAGGCGCCGTTGGCCAGGCCGAACAGCGCGCCGACCGCCAGCGCCGCTACCATCGCCAGCGGAATGGGCACCGCCGCCAGCATCAGCCCGGCGGCGACCGAACCGGCCAGCGCCATCACCGGCCCCACCGAGAGATCGATGCCGCCGGTCAGGATGGCGCAGGTCATGCCCACCGCGATGATGGCGTTGATCGACACCTGGCGCGCCACGTTGGTCAGGTTGTTGACGCTGAGGAAGCTGTCGTTCAGCAGGCTCATCAATACGAACAGGACAGCGAAGCCGATAAACGGCAAGACCGCCGGATGATGCAGCAGTTTTTCCCAGCGCTTGCCGAGGCTGGGGCCGGCGGCGCGGCGCGCCACGGCGGGTTGTTCAATTCCGATCATAAGGCACTCCCGGTCGCGTGAAGCATAATGTGGTTGGATTCGATGTCGTCGCCGGTCAGCTCGGCGACGATGTGGCCGCCGCGAAACACCAGCACGCGGTCGCACACGCCGATGATCTCCGGCAGTTCGGAGGAAATCATGATGATGGAGATGCCCTGCTGGGTCAGTTGCTGCATCAGCTGGTAGATCTCGGCCTTGGCGCCCACGTCGATGCCGCGCGTCGGTTCGTCGAAGATCAGGATGTTGCAGTCGTTGTTGAGCCAGCGGGCGATCACCACCTTCTGCTGGTTGCCGCCGCTCAGGGTGCTGACAGCGGTCTCGGCGTCCGGGGTTTTCACGCCCACGGCGCGGATCAGCCGTTGCACCACGTCGCGATCCTGGCGGGCGCTGACGAAGATCTTGCCGCGCCGGTGGTGCCGGTTGAGGGTGATGTTCTGCGCCACCGAGAACGGCAGCACCAGGCCCTCGGTTTTGCGGCTCTCCGGCAGCAGGCCGATGCCCTGCGCCAGCGCCTGCGCCGGGGAGCGCAGCGCCGCCGGTTGGCCGCCGAGGCTGACGCGTTTGCGGTGGCAGCGGCTGGCGCCGATCAGCGCCGAGACGGTCTCGGTGCGCCCGGAGCCCACCAGCCCGGCGAAGCCGAGGATCTCGCCCTTGTGCAGGTGGAAGCGGTCGGTCGCGCCGTGCTTCTCGCGCTGGATCTCCGCTTCCAGCAGCACCGTGGCGGTATCGACCGGGTGCTGTTTCACCGGGAAGGCGTTCTCGATTTTGCGCCCAACCATCAGCCGCACCAGCTCTTCCACGTTGGTGTCGCCGGTAGCCAGCGTTTCGATGTAGGCGCCGTCGCGCAGCACGGTGATGCGATCGCAGATAGTGAAGATCTCGTCCAGGTGGTGCGAGATAAACACCATGCCGACGCCCAGCAACCGCAGATCGTTCATCACGCTGAACAGGTGCTCGGCCTCGCCCGGCGTCAGCGTGGCGGTCGGCTCATCCAGCACCAGCACCCGCGCCTCCAGCGACAGCGCCTTGGCGATCTCAACGAACTGCTGCTGCGCCACGCTCAGCTGCTCCACCGGGCAATCGAGATCGATAGCCACCGTCAGCCGCTTGAAAATGGCCTCGGCCTTGCGCCGCATCGCCCGCCGATCCAGCAGGCCCCAGCGGTTCCTGATCTCCCGGTTGAGGAAGATGTTGTCGATGGCGCTCATGTAGGGAATCAACGAGAATTCCTGAAAAATAATGCCGACCCCGGCCTCGATCGCCTGGCGATAGTTGTTAAAGCGGCGCTGCTCGCCGTCGATAAAAATATCGCCCTCGTCCGGCTGATAGATGCCGCACATGATTTTTACCAGCGTCGATTTGCCGGCGCCGTTTTCGCCCAGCAGGGCGTGCACTTCGCCGCGTTGAATGGCCAGATCGATGCCGTCCAGCGCCTTCACGCCGGGAAAGCTCTTTTTTATTCGCTTCAGTTCCAGTAAAGGTGTCACCGCATTGCCCTCCGCGCCGAACGCCCCGCCGCAGCGGGGCGAACCTGGCCGCTGTTACCAGCTAAAGCCGGCCGCATTGCTGCGGTCGATCAGCTTCACTTTGACCGGCACGGTTTTCGGCACCGTGGCGCCCCAGTAGCGGGCCAGCGCAATGCCGAGCGCGATGCGCAGCTGGTCGCGCGGGAACTGCGCCGAGGTGGCGATGAACGGCGAGTTCGGCTTGAGGATCTCTTTGATGGCTTCCGGCTGGCCGTCGACGCTCACCAGCTTGACCTTGGCGCCGTTGCTTTCGATCGCCGCCAGGGCGCCGAGCGCGCCGACGTCGTTGACGCTGAAGATGCCCGCCAGATCCGGCGCCGACTGCAGCATGTTTTCGGTCACGGTCAGCGCGGTGTCGCGCTCCTGCTTGCCGTTTTGCTTGGTGACGATCTTGATGTCGGGGTATTTCTTCATCGCCGCTTCAAAGCCGCGCACGCGCTCCAGGATCGGCACCACCGGGATGCCGTCGAGGATCGCCACCTTGCCTTTGCCGCCCAGCGCTTTCGCCAGGTACTCGCCCGCCTGGAAGCCGGCGTCGTAGTTTTCCGAGCCGACGAACGAATCCAGCGGCCCTTCCGCCTGGGCGTCGATCGCCACCACTACCGCGCCGGCCTTATGGGCGGAGATCACCGCCGACTGCACCCCCACCGAATCGGTCGGGTTGATCAGCAGGATATCCACCTTCTTCTGCAGCATGTCTTCCACGTCGCCGATCTGTTTGGCGACGTCATGGCGCGCATCGGCCACGTACACCTTGGCGCCGATATCCGCCGCCGCCTGATCCAGCGCCTGCTTCATGGTGACGAAGTAGTCGTTGTTCATTTCCTGGAACGACATACCGATAGTGATTTGCTTGGCCAGCGCCCCATGGCTGGCCGCCAACATTCCACCGGCGACGATAAAAGGCAGGGTCTTTTTGAATAATGAAAACATAGCCAATTCTCCTGTAGGGAAGCTTCTTGTTGTGGTTATCAGAGCAACAGCATGTCTTTACGTTTGGCCGACCGGCCGGCCCCCCATTGCGAGCGGGCCGGCGATCGTGACTGCAACAGCGGTACAGCGGGAGGGTCAGGGAACCAGGATCACCTTGATGGAGTCGGTCGAGTCCGCCAGGGCGAAGGCTTCGTCCCAGTCGTTCAATGAATAGCTGTGGGTAACCACGCCATTGGAGGTCACCAGCCCGCGCTCGAACAGATCGATGGCGATTTCGTAGCTGTAGGGCGCCAGGTGCGCGCCGCGAATGTCCAGCTCTTTGCGATCGCCGATGATGGACCAGTCGACGGTGGTTTCCTTGCCGAACACGCTGAACTCCACGAAGCGGCCCAGCTTGCGGATCATCTGTAGCCCCTGGGTGACGCCGATCGGCGCGCCGGTGGCCTCGATGTAAACGTCGCAGCCGTAGCCGCCGGTCAGCGATTTGACGATCTGATCGGCGTCTTCCTTCAGCGGGTTGATCACCACGTCGGCGCCAAATTCCTTCGCCAGTGCCAGCCGCTCGTCGATGGCGTCGATCACGATCAGTTTCTTCGGCGTCTTCAGGCGCGCCACCTGCACCATGCACAGCCCCAGCGGCCCGGCGCCGGCCAGCACCACCACGTCGTCCAACTGGATGTCGCCGCGCGCCACGGTGTGGATGGCGCAGGCCATCGGTTCAATCAATACCGCGTCTTCATGGCTCAGGCTTTCCGGGATCTTGTGCACGATGGCGTTCTCGGAAAAGCGCATGTACTCCGCCATGCCGCCCTCCGCCACGTCTTTTTGAAAGCCGTAAATGTTATGCGTCTCACACATCCAGTAGCTGCCGGATTTGCAGTAGCGGCACTCCCAGCACGGCACGATCTGCTCGGCGATCACCCGCTCGCCGAGCCGGTATTTGCCTTCCGCGCCCTCGCCCAGCGCGGCGATGCGGCCGTAGAACTCGTGGCCCGGCACCACCGGCGGTTTAACCCACGGGTTCTCCCCCCAAAACATCTGTGCGCCATTCTTGCACTTGCAGTCGCCGGCGCAGATGCCGCAGCCTTCCACCTTGATCACCAGCTCGCGCGCCTTCGGCAGCGGCGTGGGCACCTGTTCGAAACGATAGTCCTGCGGGCCGTGGCAAACGACCGCACGCATTTTTTCCGGCAACTGGCTCATCTCTTCCTCCAATACACTCGTTAAACGCTTGAATTTTCTTAATGTTGACGTTGTCATTTTTATCCAACAAAAAACAACAAACGTTATAAAGTGATAAATTTCAATTGATTAATCATCAAACACCCAGGAAAACTCAAAATGACAACGTGAACATAGAGCGACATATAACCAAAGCTGCAAAAATAATTATTTGAGCGAAATCACATATCGTTAACATTGCGGCTAAAAATGCTACAAATGCGGATCGCGATCCCATTTACGGGATCGGCGATCCGGGGGGATCCGCTAAATCAGCAGGCGCACGCGATCGTAGATCTGGCGATCTTCCGGCCGCGACGATCGCGTCTGCTGGCGCAGGGTGCGCACCAGCGTGTCGATAAACGCATGGGCGGCGGCGCTCAGAATGCTGTTGCGCCGGGTGACGATATTCAGCTGCGCCGGCTGGCAGCTCTCCCGCAGCGCCAGCGGCTGCACGCGGGAGGCGAACTGCGGCAGCGCGACGATCGGCCGCGGGCACCAGGTGCACATCTCGGCGGACTCCACCAGCGCCTGCAGCATGCCGAACGAATGCGCCTGGATAATGCGCTGGCGCGGCAGGCGCGCGCCGTGGCGGTGAAACACCTCGTCGAGCAGCGCATCGAAACTTTCCGGGGTATAGCTCATCACCCAATCCTGCTCCAGCAGCTGATGCAGCGAGGTACTGTGCGCCAGCGGGTGGCCGCGCCGCACCATGTACGCCGTTTCATACTCCAGCAGCGGCTCGCAGTGGAACTCCTGCGGCGCCGACGACGCCGGCAGCGGCGTAATGGCAAAGTCCATCGTGCCCTCGCGCAGCTGCGACTGGGCGTTGGCCATCAGGCTTTCCGACAGTTCCAGCCGCACCGCCGGCACCTTGCTGCGAAACGCCATCACCGCCGGCGGCAGCACCGTCAGCATCAACCAGGGGGTGATCGCCGCCTTGACCAGATCCGCCGCCCGCCCGCGCAGCGCCGCCATTTCTCCCTGAGCCTGCTCCAGCTGATTCAACACCAGCCGGGCGTGCGCCAGCAGGGTTTTGCCGTAGGGGGTAAAGCCCAGCCCGGTCGGGGTGCGGATCAGCAGCGGCAGCGCCTGTTCCTGCTCCAGTTCGCGCAGCGCGCGTGTCACCGCCGCCTGCGACAGCCCCAGATGCCGCGCCGCTGCGCGAATGCTGCCGCTGTCGGCGCTGGCCACCAGCGCCTGCAGTTGGTGCAGTTTCATGTTCACCTCCTGACAATCATTGGTTGTCAGCATAACCGAACGGCGGCTACCCGGCAAAAACGGAGTTTGCTAGTCTCGATGCCTGTCCCTCTGCCCCGTTCCGTGCCCGTTGGTCGGGACTCTTTTGCCGGAGACCGTGATGAACCCTTCACTCGTACTGCCTGAGATCGCCGCCGTTCATGATGAGATGGTCGCGCTTCGCCGCCACATTCACGCCCACCCGGAGCTGGGCTTCCAGGAGTTCGCGACGTCGGATCTGGTGGCGCAGCGGTTGGAGGAATGGGGTTACCGCGTCACGCGCGGCGTAGGACAAACCGGCGTTGTCGCCACACTGCAGCGCGGGCCGGGAAAATCGCTCGGCATCCGCGCCGACATGGACGCCCTGCCGATTGCCGAAACGACCGGTTTACCGCACGCCAGCACCCATGCCGGGGTGATGCACGCCTGCGGCCACGACGGGCACACCGCCATGCTGCTGGCGGCGGCGCGCTATCTGGCGCAGCAGCCGAACTTTAGCGGCACGCTGCACCTGATCTTTCAGCCGGCGGAAGAAGGCGGCGGCGGCGCCAGAGTGATGATTGAAGACGGCCTGTTTGAGCGCTTCCCTTGCGACGCGGTGTTCGCCATGCACAACGTGCCCGGCTTCCCCACCGGCCACCTGGGCTTCGCCAGCGGCCCCTTCATGTGCTCGGCCGATACGGTACACATCACCCTGCACGGCCACGGCGGCCACGGCGCGGTGCCGCAGAGCACCGTCGATCCGGTGGTGGCCTGCGCGGCCATCGTCATGAGCCTGCAAACCATCGTGGCGCGCAATATCGATCCGCAGGAAACGGCGATCGTCACCGTGGGGGCGATGCAGGCCGGCCAGGCCGCCAACGTGATCCCGGCGACCGCCACCCTGACGCTCAGCGTGCGCGCGCTGACGGCGGCGGTGCGTGAGCGGCTGGAGCAGCGCATCACCGAGCTGGTCACGGCGCAGGCCGCCAGCTTCGGCGCCCGCGCGGAGATCGACTATCAGCACGGCTACCCGGTGCTGGTGAACCACCCGGCAGAAACCGAGCTGGCGCGCGCGGTGGCGCTGGAATGGGCCGGAGAGAGCCGGGTTATCCCCACGCTGCGGCCGTTCACCGCCAGCGAAGATTTCGCCTTTATGCTGGAGAAGTGCCCGGGCAGCTACATCTCGATCGGCAACGGCCCCGCCACGCCGGGCAATTCTCTGCACAACCCCGGTTATGACTTCAACGACGACAGTCTGTCGCTGGGCGCCACCTACTGGGTCAAATTGGTCGAGCGCTTTTTAGCTCGCCCTGCGGTTTCATCGCCAACGCTGAGGAAATGACATGAAAACCATCAAAGGGCTGTTGTTGTTGCTGCCGCTGGCCGCGAGCTTTCCCGCGCTGAGCGGTGAATTCAGCGGCAAAGTGATCAAGCTGGGCATCGATCCCACCTTTCCACCGCTGGAATATAAAACCCCGCAGGGCAAGCTGACCGGCTTCGGCGTCGATATCGCCCAGGCGTTGTGCGACCAGATGCAGGCCAAATGCGTGTGGGTAGAAAGCAGCTGGGACGGCATGATCCCCGGCCTGCAGGCGAAGAAATTCGACGCCATCGCCTCGTCGATGACCATCACGCCGCAGCGCCGGCAGCAGATCGCCTTCTCCAGCAAGGTCTCGAACGCCCCGGCGCGGCTGGTGGCGCATAAGGGCAGCAACCTGCAGCCTACCGTCGCCTCGCTGAAGGGCAAATCGGTCGGCGTGCAGCAAGGCTCCAGCCAGGAGGCCTACGCCAACGCGCTGTGGCGCCCGGCCGGCGTCAACGTGGTGGCCTACCAAAGCCAACAGGAAGTGAACGAAGATTTGGCCAACGGCCGGCTGGATGCGTCGCTGCTGGCCAGCGTCAGCGCCAGCGAGTTCTTCAAAACGCCCGGCGGCAAAGATTTCGCCTTTATCGGCGCCGAACTGGACGACAGCAAATACTTCGGCGTCGGCGACGGCATCGGGGTGCGCAAAGACGATACCGCGCTGCTTAACGCCTTCAACGACGCGCTGCAGGCGATCCGCGCCAACGGCACTTACAAGAAAATCAACGACAGGTATTTCGACTTCGACATGTACGGCGCGGAGCAGTAACAAGCGTTCCCCGGCGGTCACCTGCAGATCCTGCAGGATGGGGAGGCGCCTTCGGCCGCCGGGGAACGCCCCAACGGAAACGGCAGTGTCGGCAAGAACGGAAAATCAGGCGGGATAAGGATGCGGGCCAGGCAGGACGCCCGGCCCGCTAAAGCGGGTTACTTCACTTCGCCCATCGCTTTCAGCTTTTTGGACAGCTCGCGGCGCTCTTTGGACAGATCGGCATTTTTGATGATGTAGTCATCAACGCGATCTTCGTAGTCGCTGCGCATGTTGGCGATGATGCCCTGAATGTCTTCAATGCTCATGCCGGGCTTGATGTACTCACTCAGGTTGTCGAGCAGCAGCACGCGCTTCTGGTTATCACGAATTTTCTTTTCGTTGTCGACGATCTCGCGTTGCAGTTTGTTTTTGCGGCGGAACATACGCACAAACTCCAGCACGTCCTGGAAACTCGGCTTATTTGCATTATCCATCTTTATACCCTTGCTTTAGTAATACACAGATTCATTTGCTTACGGCCACATGGCACCAAGATACAGGTTTGTGGCGGTCCGGCACAACAGTGATTGCCTTATCTTACCCACTTTGCTCCGGCGGCCAAAACCCAAAGCGCCGCCTTCATGATCTGACCCCTTATTCGCGCCCGGCGGCGGTGCAGACCTGCAGCAGATCCCCCAGCTCTTCCAACTGCTGCGCCAGCTCCATGCTGAGCCAGACATAGCCGTAAATCGGCGCTTCGCCGTGCTGGCCGAGGCTGACCTCCTGCATCAGCGTTTTCAGCTCGCCGGCGATCTCCGCCAGCTGCCCCGCCGCCGCCTGCCGCTGCGCCTGCGGCCCTTCACGCATCAGCACCGCCAGCGATTCCAGCGAGCTCAGCGTCAGCAACTGGGTGCTGCGCAGCGTGCGGGCGTTCAACATGATGAAGTGCGTTTCGCGCGAGGCCCAATAGGCGTCGGCCATCAGCTCCAGCGTGCACACCAGATTGCGGCTGAGGGTTTGCACCGCCTCGAACACCGCTTTGGGGATGCGGGTTTCCTTGCTGGCGGGCACGATCAGGCTGCGCAGCTTCACCACCTGATTCAACAGATCCTTGAGCTGCGGCTCCAGCCGCGGCCGCTCAATGACGTTCGGCGAAAAATACGCGCCGTAGAGGCGGGCGGCGGTTTGCAGGCAGTCCGCCATCTGCATGCGCCACAGAATATAGGCGCGCTGTGGGTAGATGCTGGTGAACAGCAGCGCCAGCAGCGAGCCGAAGATCACGTCGCCGCTGCGCCACAGCGCGGTATGCATGTCGCCGGCGCCCGCGCCGCACACCACCGCCAGCGTGATCCCCACCAGCAGCGCCATATACGGCCGTTTGCCGAGCGTCAGGTAACCGCAGACGAACATCACCACGCCGCACCAAACCAGCATCAGCGGCAGCGAATAGAGTTCCAGATACAGGGCGATCAGGCCGGACGCGGCGCCGAATACCGTGCCGGCAATGCGTTGCAGCGCCCGCTGCAGCACGTTGCCCCAAAACGAGATCGGCCCCATCACCACCACCAGGGTGATCAGCGGCCAGGTGCCTTCTGGCACCGCCAGCAAGCGGATCAGCAGAAATGTCAGAATAAACGCCAGCCCGATGCGCACGCCGTGAACGATGCGATAGTGGCGGTAGGTCAGCAATTCAAGGGAAGAGATTTTTCGATCGAGGCGCACGATGCCTCCGATAAAGACCAGCCAGGCCGCTATTTTAGCGGAGGAAGCCCGGCAAGGAAAAGGCGAATGAGGCGTCCCCCATTCGCGGTCAGGCTCAGGCGGCGTACTTGTCGACCAGCGCGCGCAGAACGGCGGCGGTTTCGACATCCATCACGCCGTCATACTTCTGCTGGCGGAAGTGCAGTTGGAACGCGTGCACCAGCTGGCGATAGCCTTCTGCGGTGTTCGCCGCCGAGGTGTCGTAGCCGTATTGGGCGAACAGTTTCAGCAGCTCGGCCTGCGCCGGCAGCCCCTGGCTGCAGTATTCCTGCTGGCGCTGCTGCTTGGTGGCTTCGTCATACCAGGCACCGACGCCGGCCTGATACAGCTGCTGCCACGGGAACTGCGGGCCCGGATCGCTCTTGCGGCCCGGCGCGATGTCGGAGTGCGCCACCACGTTCTCCGGAGAGATGTCCGGATAACGCTGCAGGATATTCTGCGCCAACTGGATGACCGCCTCGATCTGCTGCGGGTTAAACGGCGGGAAGGTGATGTTTCCACCGTCGCCACTCGCCAGGTTGACGATCTCGATGCCGATCGAGGTGTCGTTGATATTGCTGCGGGTGCCCCACTGGCTGCTGCCGGCATGCCAGGCACGCTCGTTCTCGTCCACCAGGTTGAAAATGCGCACGCCGCTGAAGCCGGCGGCCTGATAGGTGGCCTCGGTCGGATCCGGCACCAGATAGTGCGCGCTGACCGATTTTCCGGTCAACGACGTCACCGAGTCGGCGAAGTTTTGCGCCGTGTAGTGCAGCACCAGAAAGCGCACGCGGTGGCCGAAGCTGGCGACCGATCGGTAGCTATTGTAATCAATCTTGTACATCGTAAAGTCCCTCTCTCGTTTGATTTCACTGAGCGGCCTCTCATCATGACAGGCCGCTCCGCACAGGTGAACCTTTGGCTCACCCTTTTTGTTTTAGCTAATTGCTAAATTATGCGCAAGCGTTTTTTAGCAAAACCGTTATTTACCTTTTTGCTAAAGAGTGCGATCATCGAACAATGGAAACTAAAGAAATCAGGCGCAACAATCTGCGCGAATTGATGGCCCGCTACGCCCGGCAAGGCGTCAACCAGAATGAGTTCGCCACGCTGGTTGAGTCTTCCGCGCCGACGCTGAGCCAAATCATCGGGGAGAAATCCTCTCGCAATCTTGGCGACAATCTGGCCAGGCGGATCGAGGCCAGGCTGAATTTGCCCAAGGGCTGGTTCGACGTGTTTCATGAAAAACAGCTGGTGCGCCCGTTTGACAACGTGGCGGCGGAGTCGGACTTCCAGCCCGCCCGTTTGAAACCGGTGGTATGGGAAGATACCGAACAAGACAAGGAAGAGTTTGTGGAGATCCCGCTGCTGGATATTGATTTTTCCGCCGGCGACGGCTGCTACGAAATCGTCGATCGCGAGGAGTTTTCGCTGATCTTCCGCCGTTACTATCTGCACAAGATGGGGGTGGCGGTCAACGCCGCGCGCATTATCCGCATCTCCGGCTCCAGCATGGAGCCCCGTCTGCAGGACGGCGACGTGGTCGGCATCAACACCGACGACACGCGCATTCGCGAAGGCAAGACTTATGCCATCCGCCACGGCAATTTGCTGCGGGTGAAGGTGCTGATCGAGCAGCCGGACGGCGGCGTCGTCATCCGCTCCCTCAACCGGGAAGAGTACCAGGACGAGCACCTCAGCTATCAGCAGCGCAAGGAGCAACTGGTGGTGCTCGGCCGCGTCTTCTGGTCCTCTTCGTCCTGGTAACGGACAATAATCTCGGGCGCCCGCTGCGCCCGGCGGTTATTTGAAGTCCACCACCATCTGCTGCTGGATAGACAGCCCGCGGGTCGACTGGACGCAGCCGGCGATGTAGTCGGTGAAGCGCGGCGGCTTAGGCATGCCCAGCTTGAGGATCTTCTCGTTGCTGAAACGCACATTGAGCATGGCGAACGATCCGTACAGGCGCATCGCTTTCAGCATCAGCCGTTCGTTGCACGGGCCGAAAATGTCTTTCAGCTGGCGGCGCATTTTCACCAGCGCGTCATACGTCACCTGCGCATACTCATCGCCCACCGGCGCCTTTTCCAGCGCTGCCGCCATGGCGTTATCGATTTCGGCAAAGCTGACGCTGCTCTCCACGCCGGCGGAGATGTGATACACGTCGTTCTCCAGCGTTTCGCTGTTCATCAGCATCACCAACGCATCCGCGCAGTAGTCCGCCGGGATCACGTCGATATTGTCCTCCAACGAGCACATGAATTTGCGCAGCATCAGCGCCATGCCAAACACCCAGAAAATGCTGCTGGAAGGCTGGCAGCCCAGGCGGGTGTGCCCCACCACGATCGACGGACGAGCGATGGTCAGCGGCAGTTGCGGGCAGCGTTGGCGCATCAGCTGTTCGATGGTGGATTTGGAACGCGTATATTCCACCAGGTGCTCGGCGTCTTCCTCAAACTCGCCGCTCTCCGCCACCAGCGAACCCGGCTCCGGTGAACAGGACATGGCGGTACCGACGTGCAGGAAGCGTTTTAGCCCCGGTACCTGCGCCATTCTTTCGGCAAAGGCCAAGGTGCCTTCTACGTTTACCTTCCAAATGAGCGGGTTATTACCAAATGAAGCAACGGCCGCACAGTTAATAACGTGCGTGACATTGTTAATACGTGCGTCAGTTAAAAAGTCGGCCGGCTCGGAAAGGTCGCCCAACAATATATTTTCTATCGTAATTTTAGACAGCAGATTCGCGTCGATATTAAACTTTTCCATATTCGCGCGAATACGGGTCAGCCCTTGCTGCGCATCGTCGGCACGCACCAGTAAAAGATAATTAATAGACTGATTTTCAATCAATAATTTTTCGAGAACCGCACCACCAAGAAAGCCGGTAGCGCCGGTCAACAGTAGCGTTTTCATAATTGTCACCCACATTGGTATTGAATGTGGAAGATTGTATCTGCGGATATTTAAACAAATATTAAATAGAATTACGGCGCCCTCACTCAGTTTTCTTAATATTATCTTAAGGAATCTTTTGAAACATCCATCGTGGCTTTAGTAACAAAAGAACCGCATAGATTCCATGATTAATCTCCGCCGTTTAAATACCATTGATGTAGCGCCTGATTTAATTTAACGGTCAATGTTATTTCTCTTCTCGTCCGTGGAGGACTTATGACCTATAACCAAAAAATCTGGTTGGGGGTTTTACTGCTGTGCACCCTGTTTTGGGGGGCGGTGATAAGCGGCGCCTGTTCGCTGTATAACCGGGCGGATCGTCTCAATGCGCACCAGGCGCAGAGCGAGTTCGCCGCGCGCCACAGTCAGGCCCCCTGCTCGCAGCAAAGCGCTCAGGCGTCCATCGCCCCCCGGAATGGGTAGGGACAAGACCCGCTAACGATCCTATTATACCCTAAGGTTAACAGGGAGATAACGATGGCTCGAAAGCTGGATAGCTTACCGCAGGCACAACGCGAGAAAATAGAAACCGATTTGCTGGCCATCAGCGTGATCTACAACGAGCGCTACGGCATCGCCTCAACCCAGGCGGAAACAGAACAACAGATCCCCGACCACCTGCTCCCCTACTTTCACCAGCGGCTGGATTACTATCGCCGTGCGTAATTGCGCGCATTTCGCTAACCGCCGCTTGGCATCGCTCCCCACGCCGTTACAATAGGGGCATATTGTATCCGCCACTGAAGAGACGCGATTTTGAGCAGCAAGGCAACGGCCACATTTTACATCCACGATTACGAGACCTTCGGCAAGAGCCCATCGCTGGACCGCCCGGCGCAGTTCGCCGGCGTGCGCACCGATATGGATTTCAACATTATCGAAGAGCCGCTGGTCATCTACTGCGCCCCGGCCGACGACTACCTGCCGGAACCCGAGGCGGTGATGATCACCGGCATCACGCCGCAGGTGGCGCGCGCCAAAGGCGTTAACGAGGCCGAGTTCACCCGCCAAATCCATCAGGCCTTCAGCGTGGCCGGCACCTGCATTCTCGGTTACAACAACATCCGCTTCGATGACGAAGTGAGCCGCAATATCTTCTATCGCAACTTCTACGATCCCTATGCCTATAGCTGGCAAAACGGCAACTCGCGTTGGGATCTACTGGATGTGATGCGCGCCTGCTACGCCCTGCGCCCGGACGGCATCGTCTGGCCGGAAAACGAAGACGGTTTCCCCAGCTTCCGCCTCGAACACCTCACGCGCGCCAACGGCGTCGAACACACGCAGGCTCACGACGCGATGTCGGACGTTTACGCCACCATCGCCATGGCCAAGCTGGTCAAGCAGGCGCAGCCGCGGCTGTTCGATTTCCTGCTGCAGCACCGCAACAAACACAAGCTGAACGCCCTGATCGACGTCGCCGACATGACGCCGCTGGTGCACGTCTCCGGCATGTTCGGCGCGGCGCGCGGCAACACCAGTTGGGTGTCGCCGTTGGCCTGGCACCCGGACAACAAAAATGCGGTGATCATGTGCGATCTCGCCGGCGATATGACGCCGTTGCTGACGCTGAGCGCCGAGCAGCTGCGTGAACGGCTGTACACCCGCCGCGACGATCTGGCGCCGGATCAGGCGCCGGTGCCGATCAAGCTGGTGCATATCAACAAATGCCCGGTGCTGGCGCCGGCCAAAACCCTGCTGCCGGAGAACGCCGAGCGGCTGGGCATCGATCGCCAGGCCTGCCTGCAGAACCTGCAACTGCTGAAACAGCACCCGGAAGTGCGCGAGAAAGTGGTGGCGTTGTTCGCCGAAGCCGAGCCGTTCAAAGGCTCCGACGACGTCGACGCCCGGCTGTACGACGGCTTCTTCAGCGATGCCGACAAGGCGGCGATGAGGATTATCCAGCAGACCAAGCCGCAGAACCTGCCGGCGCTGGATCTGGCCTTCAGCGACGACCGCATGAAAGAGCTGCTATTCCGTTTCCGCGCGCGCAACTACCCGAATACGCTGGACGACGCCGAGCAGCGCCGCTGGCTGCAACACCGCCAGGAAGCGCTGAGCGCGGAGCGCGTGCAGAGTTACCTGCTGCAGCTCGAATCGCTGTATAACCTGCACGAAGGCGACAAAGAGAAAACCGCCCTGCTGAAAGCGCTGTTCGATTACGGCAAAGAGTTGGTGGGGTAAAACCCGCTGCAAGCAGAAAAGGAAAAGGCCGCGAATGCGGCCTTTTTTGTGGCTGAGGAGACGGCTCGCGCTTAGGCGGCGTCTTCGCTCGCTTGCGGCACCGGCAGACGGAAGCTGCGGGTGACGAAGGCGAGGTAGATCAGGCCGACAGCCGCCCAGACCAGGCCCAGCGTCATCGAGCTGGCTTCCAGGTTGATCCACAGCGCGCCAACGGTCAGTGCACCCATCACCGGCAGGATCAGGTAGTTGAACGTGTCCTTCACGGTGCGGTTCATCTTGTCGCGAATGTAGAACTGCGAAATCACCGACAGGTTGACGAAGGTGAAGGCCACCAGCGCACCGAAGTTGATCAGCGCGGTCGCAGTCACCAGGTCAAACGATACCGCGGACAGCGCGATGGCGCCAACCAGCAGCACGTTCAGCGCCGGGGTACGCCATTTCGGATGCACATAGCCGAAGAAGCGAGTCGGGAACACGCCGTCGCGGCCCATCACGTACATCAGACGCGAAACGCCCGCGTGCGCCGCCATGCCAGATGCCAATACCGTCACGCAGGAGAACACCAGGATCACCGACTGGAAGAACTTGCCCGCCACGTACAGCATGATTTCAGGCTGCGACGCGTCAGGATCCTTGAAGCGCGAGATGTCCGGGAAGTACAGCTGCACGAAGTAAGACACCACGATAAAGATGATGCCGCCGATCAGCGCCGTCAGGAAGATGGCTTTCGGGATCACTTTTTCCGCGTCTTTGGTCTCTTCAGACAGCGAGCTGATGCCGTCGAAGCCCAGGAACGAGAAGCACAGGATGGTCGCGCCGGTAATCATCGGCACCACGTGAGCGTTATCGGACCAGAACGGGCGGCTGCTGACCAGCGTACCGGCGCCTTCGCCGTGGTAAATGCCGTTGATCACCAGGCCGAGGAACACGATCATGATCGCCACCTGCACCACCACGATGATGGAATTCAGGTTAGCCACCAGCTTGATGCCGCGCAGGTTGAAAATCGTCATCAAGCCGACCAGCACCGCCACGAAGATCCAGGACGGGACGCCCGGGAAGATCGCTTCCAGGTAAATCTTGGCCAACAAAATGTTGATCATCGGCATGAACAGATAGTCCAGCAGCGATGACCAGCCCACCATAAAGCCGACGTGCGGGCTGATGGCTTTCTGGGCGTAGGTGTAGGCAGAACCGGCGGAAGGGAACTTCTTCACCAGCTTGCCGTAGCTCAGGGCGGTAAACAGGATCGCCAGCAGAGCGAAGGCGTACGCGGTCGCGACGTGACCATCGGTCAGGCCGGATACGATGCCGAAGGTATCGAAGATGGTCATTGGCTGCAGGTAAGCCAGGCCCATCATCACTACCGGAACCAAAGTCAGGGTTTTACGCAGCTGAGTGCGCTGAGCCGGAGCGGCGTTGAGGGTATTATCGGACATTGTTCAGCCCCCCCTTACCTTGAGCCTTGCGGATGGCGGACACGCCAAGACTTAAGGTTGCGGGGAAACTTCGCAACGAGCGACTTAATTCTAAAAGAAGGGGATTGTAAGCTGGATAACGGGTCGAGGTAACCTCGGCTGCTCCATAGTCGCTGCGGCCACAGCGGAAACCGGCGGGCACCGGTGCTAAAGTGAAAAATTGCCCCATCTTTCTAATCCTCATGAGTCACGACCATAAAGTTTTGTTTGATCGTGCACGAAACTATTTATCTATCCGGATCGGTGTCCGGCCTCGCTTGGTGTATGAAACGCTACGTTGGTAAAACTTAATGCAAAAAAAATAACCGACGCGTTAAAACGTCGGCTATCTGCATTTGAGATATTTTGCACCAGAATGCCTCCGGATGACAAGATCCGGAAACCCTCAAATACAAATTCTTTTTGTCGATCGAACGGAAAACCAGCCCGGCAGGCGAATTAATCCGCTACCGGCAGGCCGGTTGCCCGCACGTACCTCTTACTTATACGCCCATTCAGGCATTTTTCAACATCCAGTCGATCTCGGTTTCCGTCACCCGCCGTTCAAACTGCAGCAGTTCGTCCGTCTTGCAGGCGTGATAAACCTGGGTGAAACGTTCGCCCAGATAATGGGTCAGCGCGTGCTGGTGTTCAAACTCGTACAGCGCGTCGCTCTGGCGGATCGGCAGCGGCAGCCCCTCCTGCTCCAGCCCGTTGCCGGTCACCGGCTCAGGCAGCGGCAGCAGGTTGTCCAGCCCGTACAGCATGCCGGCCAGGATCGCCGCCATCACCAGATAGGGATTGGCGTCCGCGCCGGCCACGCGGTACTCCACCCGGTGGTTCTCCGGTTCGCCGCAGGGAATGCGCAGCGCCACGGTGCGATTATTGTGGCCCCAGGCGGCCTGGATCGGCACATACATCCCCGGCTGGAAACGCCGGTAGGCGTTGACGTTCGGCGCCAGCAGCGCCATCGACGCCGGCATCAGGGTGATCATCCCGGCCAACGCCTGTTTCAATAGCGGTGAATCCTCGCCTTCGGCGTCGGCGAACAGGTTGTTGCCCGCCCCGTCCTGCATGCTGACATGCACGTGCATGCCGCTGCCGGCGTAATCCTCATAGGGTTTGGCCATAAAGGTGGCGTGCATGTCGTGGTTCTCGGCCACCAGCCGCACCAGCCGCTTCAGCGCCAGCGCGTGGTCGCAGGCCAGCAAGATATCGTCGGTATGACGCAGGTTGACCTCGAACTGCCCCGGCGACGCCTCCGCCACCGCGCCGTCCGCCGGCAGCCCCTGCAGCTTCGCCAGTGCGTCGATGTCGTTCAGCACCTCGGCGAAATGGTTCAGGTTATCGACGGAGTACACCTGGCTTTGGGTGTTGCGCTCCTGGGTGCCGGGCGCACACGGCGGCTGGAGATCGCCTTCCGCGTCGCGCAACCTATCGATGAGATAAAACTCCAGCTCTACCGCTGCCACCGGGAACAAGCCGCGTTGTCGCAGCGCCTGCCACACGCGGTTCAGCACATTACGGGGTTCAACGTCAAAGGGAGTGCCATCTTCATCCAGCATGGTCAGCAGCACCTGGCCGATATGCTCCGGGTCGGCGGCCGACGGCGTCAGCGAACCGGGCACCGGCAGGCATACGCGGTCCGGCTCGCCGAGCTCCTGCCCAAGACCGGTCTCCTCCACCACGTTGCCGAGAATGTCCATGGCGAACACCGACGCGGGGAAGTAGCTGCCTTTTTCCAGTTTTTTCAACCCTGAGACGGGTATGCGTTTGCCGCGGAAGGAACCATTGAGATCGGTGAGAAGGATATCGACATACTGCGTGGCGGGATGGCGTTCCAAATAATGAGCAACCTCATTTTGGAACGCGCTACTTCGCCTCTCTTCATGATGCTGTGCAAAATGTTCAACTGCTGCGCTATTGGTTTGCATACGTCACCCGCCATTATGCTCTTAAGGCGCGTTAGCGCCCGTCCGCCGTTCGATTCAACACATGATTGGATTTCTCGCCAGGTTGCGCCGCTGCCGGGCGCTCAAAATAACATCCACACCATGAAACATAGTCTTAACAGAATGGGTTTGCAAATGTTACAATCCTGTTTGATTATTCGCCGTCGGCTGCTAAATTGATAAAATATTGACCGAAAAGGCCTTGCTGCCATTTTCACGTCAACTATTTCGTCCAACGCACCGAGAGTGAACGTGGGCAATATATTTTCCAAACCTGCCCTAACTACCGATATCATGCAGCATCGTTATCGCCCAGACAGGCGCCCGATAGCGATATTCATGTCTGCCTGTCGCCCCTACCAGAAGGAAGTACCGCTATGAGCGAAGCCAGCTTGGCACCGGGCAAACGCCTGTCGCAGATCCGTCAGCAATTGGGTTTGTCGCAGCGCCGGGTCGCCGAACTGTCCGGGTTAACCCACAGTGCGATCAGCACCATCGAACAGGACAAGGTCAGCCCGGCCATCAGCACGCTGCAAAAGCTGCTGAAGGTGTATGGCCTGTCGCTGTCTGAATTCTTTGCCGAACCGGAAGCCGCCGACGAACCGCGCGTGGTGATCGACGCCGAGGATCTGATTGAGATCGGCAGCCAGGGGGTGTCGATGAAGCTGGTGCACAACGGCAGCCCGACGCGCAACCTGGCGATGATGCTGGAAACCTACCAGCCCGGCACCACCACCGGCGAAAAGATCAAGCATCAGGGCGAAGAGATCGGCACCCTGCTGGAGGGCGAGATCGTGCTGACTATCAACGGCCAGAGCTACTGCCTGACCGCCGGCCAGAGTTACGCCATCAACACCGGCATCCCGCACAGCTTCAGCAATACCTCGGCGCGCATCTGCCGCATCGTCAGCGCACACACCCCCACCACCTTCTGACCGCTTATCGCTCCGGCGCAGCCTGACGCGGGTTGCGCCCCTGCCCGCCAACGCATTTTTCATCACCGTTATGCCATTTTGTTGGTTGCCAACGCCGCAACCTGTGTTACAACAGAGCAAAACAGCCATCTAAACATCTAAACGGCCTTATTACGCAATGTCAACCGCAACGCCTTCACGCCTCGAGATGCGCAATATCTCGATCGCCTTCTCCGGCTTCAACGCGCTGCAGGACGTGGACTTCACGCTGCAGGGCGGCTCAATCCATGCGCTGGTCGGCGCCAACGGCGCGGGCAAATCGACGCTGATGGCGATCCTCTCCGGCGCCCACGATCATTATCGCGGCGAGATCCTGATCGACGGCCAGGCAGTGGCGATCCACTCCCCACTGCAGGCGCGCCGCCACGGTATTCACGTGGTGCAGCAAGAGGTCGACGTCGCGCTGATCCCCACGCTGTCGGTGGCGGAAAACATCATGCTGGACTGGCTGAACGAGCCGGGCCACTGGCTGAACTGGGCGGAGCTGCACCGCCGCGCCGCGCAGTTGCTGCAGCAATGGGCGCTGCCGCTCAACCCGCGCAGGCGGCTGGCGGACTGCACGCTGGCGGAGAAACAGCAGGTACTGCTGGCGCGTGCGCTGTCGCACCGCTGCCGTTTTCTGGTGCTCGACGAACCGACCGCGCCGCTCGATCGCGCCGAGAGCGAGCGCCTGTTTAACGTGGTGCGCCGCCTGCAATCCGAAGGCATCGGCATCGTGTTTATTTCCCACCGCATCCACGAACTGAACGACATTTGCGATCGGCTGACGGTACTGCGCGACGGCCGGCGCGTCAGTGAAGACCCCATGCGCGGGCTGAGCGACGAGCAGATCGTCGAGAAGATGCTCGGCCATCGGCTGGACGACATTTTCCCACCGCCGCGTCCGCCGCACGCCGAGCGAATGCTGCTGCAGGTGCAAGGCTTGCGCGATCGCCACAAGCTGCGCGACGTTTCGCTGCGGTTGCATGAGGGCGAAATTCTCGGCATCGCCGGGCTGGCCGGAGCCGGCAAAACCGAGCTGTGCAAAGCGCTGTTCGGCGCCAGCGCCGTGCAGCTCGAGCGCGGCGAACTGCGCGGGCAACCCTGGGCGCCACGCGCGCCGCACCTCTCGGTCGAACAAGGATTGGCGCTGGTGCCGGAAGAGCGCCGCAAAGAAGGCATCTTCATCGATGAGGCGATCCCGATGAACCTGAGCGTCAGCGCCGACGACAGCTTCTCGCGCTGGAGCCTGTTCAGCCGGCGACAAGAGCTGCGCTGGGCGCGCGAGATCATGCAGCGCCTGAACATTCGCGCCTCGGGCCCGCAACAGCGGCTGGCGCGCCTGTCCGGCGGCAATCAACAAAAAGTGGCGATCGGCAAATGGCTGCGCGGCAATGCCGAGGTGCTGCTCTTCGATGAACCGACCAAGGGCGTGGACATCAAGGCCAAGCAAGAGCTGTTTGGCCTGATCGACGGCCTGGCACGCGCCGGCAAAGGCGTGATTTACGCCTCCGGCGAGTTCGCCGAGCTGGTTGGCCTGTGCGATCGCATCTGCGTGCTGTGGGACGGCCGCATCGTGGCGGAGTTGAACGCCGCCGACATCGACGAAGAAACCTTATTGCTCTATTCCACCGGAGGAACCCCTGCGTGAGTAAAGAATTAGCCCTGCGGCCTGCGCTGCCCTGGCGCCAACAGCTGTTCGATTTCCTCTACAAATGGGGCATGTTGCTGACCGTGGCGGCGCTGATCGCCCTGTTCGGCCTGGCGTCGGACAACTTTCTCGATGCCAACAACATCATCAATATCCTGCGCTCGATCGCCATCGTGACGGTGATCGCCATCGGCGTCTCTATCTCACTGTCGGTCGGCGGTTTCGATCTGTCGGTCGGCTCAACCGCCTCGTTGGCCAACGCGCTGGTGATTTCGCTGTTCGTCTGGCACGGGTTCGGCACCACCGGCGCCATCGTGGTAACGCTGCTGCTGTGCACGCTGGTCGGCCTGTTCAACGCCCTGCTGATCGTGGTGTTCAGAATTCCCGATATGCTGGCGACGCTGGCCAGCCTGTTCGTGATCCAGGGCGTGGCGATGACCTACAGCTACGGCGGATCCATCACCCAAAACATGGTGCTGCCGAATGGCGACATGGCGGAAGGCCTGATCCCGGAGGTGTTTTCCGCCCTCGGCCAGGTGCCGGTGATCGTGCTGATCATGCTGGCGGTCACCGTCGCGGTGCAGCTGTTCCTGTCGTTGACCAAGCATGGCCGCCGCATGTATGCCATCGGCGGCAACCCCGAAGCCGCGCGTCTGTCGGGCATCCGTACCGTGCGTTACAGGGTTGCCGCTTACGTCATTTCCTCTTGGCTGGCGGCGCTTGGTGGCATTTTGCTGGCGTCACGTATCGGCTCTTCGCAGGTCAACGCCGGCGGCGGTTATCTGATGGACGCGGTGGCGGCGGCCTATATCGGCTTCTCGCTGGCCGGGGCCGGTAAACCCAATGCGCTCGGCACCCTGATCGGCGCGGTGATCCTCGGCGTGCTGCAAAACGGCCTGGTGATGCTGTCGGTCCCCTACTACGCCATGGACATTATCAAAGGCCTGGTGCTGGCGCTGGCGCTGACCATCACCTACATCCAGAAACGCTGATCCTCCCCGGCGCACGCCCGCTGCGCCGCTTTTCCCTTTAATTCATCCGGTTACCCTTTCCCGTCAGAAGAACAAGCATACAAATGATATGAATTATCATTAGCGTTTACATTCAGTAAAAAATCCTTACAATACCCTCACGCAACGCTGACGAAGCGAAGTATTTCTCAGCGAACGATGAATAATTTCATTAGAAATTCAATTAGTTAATTACTTTCACTTCAATCCAGGAAAGGTTTACCTCATGGAAACGCCACGTTACAGCAAGCTCGCCGCTCTGGTCGTCGCCTCACTCAGCGCCACCGCCGCGCTGGCCGCGCCGCAGGACGACACTCAGGACACCATGGTCGTCACCGCCTCCGGCTTCCAGCAAAAAATTCAGGACTCCGCCGCTTCCATCTCGGTGATCCCGCGCCAGCAGATCGAAGACAAGGCCTATCGCGACGTGACCGACGCACTGAAAGACGTGCCGGGCGTGGTGGTCACCGGCGGCGCCAGCAGCAGTGACATCAGCATCCGCGGCATGTCTTCCAAGTACACGCTGATCCTGGTGGACGGCAAGCGCGTCGACACCCGCGGTACCCGTCCGAACAGCGACAACGCCGGCATCGAACAAGGCTGGCTGCCACCGATGGAAGCCATCGAGCGCATTGAAGTGGTGCGCGGGCCGATGTCTTCGCTGTACGGTTCCGACGCCATGGGCGGCGTGATCAACGTCATCACCCGCAAGACTTCCCGCACCGAGTGGAAAGGCTCGCTGCACGGCGACGCCACCCTTCAGGAAAACCGCGATTCCGGCGATCTGTTCCAGACCAACGCCTACGCCTCCGGTCCGCTGATTGAAGGCCTGCTCGGCGTGCGGGTCAACGGCCTGCTGTCGCGCCGCGCCGAAGATAAAATCGCCAACGGTTACAACGAACAGCGCATGCGCAGCGGCACCGCGGTGTTCACCCTGACGCCGGACGAGAAAAACGAATTCGACTTCGAAATCGGCCGCTCGCTGCAGGATCGCAACAGCACGCCGGGCAAATCGGTGGTGGCGGAGCGCTGCAGCAAAGGCAAATGCTCGCCGACGTCCCGCAGCGAAAGCCTGTATACGCGCACCAACTACTCGCTGACCCACAACGGCTATTATGACTTCGGCAACTCCACCAGCTACGTGCAGCGCGAAGAAACCGGTAACCCGGGCCGTAACATGAAGGCCTACAACACCATCTTCAACACCCAGAACCAGTTCGAGCTGGGTTCCCACATGCTGAACCTCGGCGGCCAATACCGCTATGAAAAACTGGGCGACGGCGGCAACCAGCTTGAATCGGCTCAAGGTCTCAGCAAGCTGACGCGCTGGAGCTGGGCATTGTTCGCCGAAGACGAATGGGCGCTGACCAACGACTTCAGCCTGACCAGCGGCATCCGCATGGATCAGGATGAAAACTTCGGCAGCCACTGGACCCCGCGCATGTACGGTGTCTGGCACCTGACCGAACAGTGGACGCTGAAAGGCGGCGTCTCCGCCGGTTACAAATCGCCGGATCTGCGCCAATCCTCCCCTAACTGGGGGCAGGTCACCGGCGGCGGCGTGCGTAAAGGCATCATCGTCGGTAACCCGGATTTGCAGCCAGAGAAGAGCCTGAGCGAAGAAATCGGCCTGATGTGGGATAGCCTGAAAGGCGTTAACGCCGGCGTGACGGTCTTCAACACCGACTTTAAAGACAAAATCACCGAAGTGCGCCGCTGCGAAGACACGCCGGATTGCACCATCGGCGGCACGTCCTACGACTTTATCAGCGATCGCGTCAACGTCGACAAAGCCAATATGCGCGGCGTAGAAGCCACCTTCGGCTGGCAGATCAACAAAGACTGGAAGTGGAACACCAACTACACCTACACCGCTTCCGAACAGAAGAGCGGCGAGTTCCAGGGCAAGGCGCTCAACCAGATGCCGAAGCACATGCTGAACACCGTGCTGGACTGGCGCGCCACGCAGGACCTCAGCCTGTGGTCGCGCGTTAACTTCCGCAGCCGCACCTCTGACTACCTGAGCCGCACCTCGATGGCCAAGAGCACGCCGTCCTACACCTTCGTCGATGCGGGCCTGAGCTACCAGGCGGCGAAAAACCTGCAGCTGACCGGCGGGGTCTACAACATCCTCGACAAGACCGTGGATTACGACCACTACAACACCACGCTGGACGGCCGCCGTTACACCGTCGGCATGACCTACAACTTCTGATGCCCCTGGGCGCGCGCTGCGCGCCCTTTTCATTCCATCACCGTGAGGAAGCTCCATGAGATTACGCCGCTCCCCCCTGATGATCGCCCTGCTGGCCGCGATGGCGCTGGCGGGTTGCCACAGCAAAACCGATACGCCGGTAGCCGCTACCCCGGCCACCGTCAACGTCCAGCACCTGAACGGCAGCACCGAGGTGAAAAAGCACCCGCAGCGCATCGTGGTGCTGGATTACGCCTCGCTTGAAACGCTGCAGCTGCTGGGCGTCGAGCCGCTGGCGCTGCCCGGCAACCGCAAGAACTTGCCGGATAGCCTGAAGCGCTATCAGGATGACAAATACCTCAATGCCGGCACCCTGTTCGAGCCGGATATGGCCGTGCTGCGCGCCGCCAAGCCGGATCTGATCCTGATCGCCGGCCGGGCGTCCAAAGCCTATGACGAGCTGAACGCGCTGGCACCGACGCTGAACATGTCCGTCGATCCGCAGGATCAGTTGGGCAGCCTGAAGCAGCGCACCCTGCAGCTGGGCGAGCTGTTCGATAAGCAGCAACAGGCGCAGGCGGCGGTCGATAAGTTGGATGCGCAGATCGCGGCGGTCAAACCGCAGGCCGCCCAGGCCGGGCGCGGGCTGGTGGTGCTGTTCTCCGGCGGCAAGATCAGCGCTTATGCGCCCAAGAGCCGTTTCAGCTTCGTCTATGACGCTCTCGGCTTCTCGTCCGCGCTGCAGTCCGATGAAAAAGACGTGCGCGGCAACAAGCTGACGCCTGAGCAGGTGGCCAAACTGAATCCGGACTGGCTGTTCGTTATCGACAGAGACGCCGCGACCGGACGGCCGAACGCGGTGGCACCGCAGAAAATCCTTACCGGCACCACGCTGAAGAAAACCACGGCGGTGAAAAAAGGCCAGGTGGTTTACCTGCCGGCGGCCGAGGTGTATCTGTCCGGCGGCATCGTCACCGCCCAGCACGTCGTCGAACGCGTGAGCGAGGCGCTGAACCACGCAGCACGATAAAGAAAGCCCGGCGATGCCGTAATGCTGGTCAGTTAGCGTTTTTATGCAGGCTTTCGTGAAATTTTCGGTCGATAAAAGTGAGATGCCCCAGGTGGCTCACGCACCTCGACCGAGCCAGGGGCCGAAGGCGCGGCCCCTGGCAACCCGCGCCTTTGCCCTGTCAGACGGTTGGCTTTGCCAACGTTACTCAGCCCATCCCTGGGCCTCGCCCCTTCGGGGCCGCTGCAAGCAGCGTTCAAATCTGCTCCAGGCAGATTTGTCCTCTCTCCGCCATACCGCATTGAGGCCGGTTGCGACAGGCGTCCCTGCCAGTCTCACCTGAAACCGCCGTCCATGGCGGTTTCTCCTAATGCGCTATGCCTGCGTTCGGCGTCTTCAAGGGCGTCCAACCCTGTGTTCATCTCCGACTTCTCTGCCATAACGTCATAAAGAACAGGTTGCCCGGTAGCTGCCAGCACGGGTGTTGACCTTTGGCGCGCATCACCGGCTGCCGAGCAAGACGGCGTTGTCAGGGGCAACCGGCCAGGGAAGGCCGGTTGAGGCGAGACTAACAGGGACGTTTGTCGCAGCCGACCCGCCCGACAATGCAGACGCGGCGAGGGTATCCGCACAGCGGACAGACGGTGTTAAGCGAAGGCGCGGGTGGAGGGGCCGCGCCTTCGGCCCCTCCAATTGCCGTTCATTGTAGTAACAGAGAAATTCTGGGCATTTACGGCAATTCATCCTGCACGACACGTAAAGAGACTGGATAAAAAATACCAGTCAGGTTCAAGTGACCAGCATTAGGCGCAACGCGCCCCTTTTTTCTCGTCGCCGCGCGACATATCCGTTTACCCTTCGCCGCAAGGGAGCGGTTTGCGTTTCATTTCAACGGGCGTATGATGCGCGCGACCTTCCTTTTTCGACGAATTCTCAACCACCATGCCGACTTCATCCGCAGTAACGCGACGCGCGCCCGATCTCACTTCGCTGGCCTTTTTGGCGGTGGCGTTCATGACCGGCATCGCCGGCGCCCTGCAAACCCCGACGCTGAGCCTGTTTCTGGAAACCGAGGTCAAGGTACGGCCGGCGCTGGTCGGGCTGTTCTTTACCGGCAGCGCGGTGATCGGCATTCTGGTCAGCCAGTTTCTCGCCGGCCGTTCGGATAAACAAGGCGACCGCAAGTCACTTATTTTCCTCTGCTGCATGCTGGGTGCGTTGGGGTTCACGCTGTTCGCCTGGAGCCGCGACTATTACCTGCTGCTGATCGTCGGCGTGGTGCTCACCAGCTTCGGCTCCACCGCCAACCCGCAGATGTTTGCGCTGGCGCGTGAGCATGCCGACCGTACCGGCCGCGAGGCGGTGATGTTCACCTCCATCATGCGCGCCCAGGTCTCCCTTGCCTGGGTCATTGGCCCGCCGATCGCCTTCGCGCTGGCGCTGGGCTTCGGCTTTAAGGTCATGTATCTGGCGGGCGCGGCGGCCTTTGTGCTGTGCGGCCTGCTGGTGTGGAAACGGCTGCCCTCGATGCCGAAAACCGCAGCGACGAACACGCCCCTGGCCGCACCGCGGCAGCACCGCCGCGATTCGCTGCTGCTGTTCGTCGCCTGCACCCTGATGTGGACCGCCAACAGTATGTACCTGATCAACATGCCGCTGTACGTGGTGCACGAGCTGCGGCTGCCGGAGCGGCTGGCCGGGATATTGATGGGCACCGCCGCCGGGCTGGAGATCCCGGTCATGCTGCTCGCCGGCCTGGCGGCAAAGCGCTGCGGCAAACGCCGCCTGATGCGCGTCGCGGTGGTCGCCGGCGTGCTGTTCTACTGCGGCCTGCTGTTTATCACCGGCAGTTGGCAACTCATCGTTCTGCAACTGCTGAATGCGGCGTTTATCGGCGTGCTGGCGGGGATCGGCATGCTCTACTTTCAGGATTTGATGCCCGGCCAGGCCGGCGCGGCCACCACGTTGTTCACCAACACCACCCGGGTGGGCTGGATCATCGCCGGTTCGATCGCCGGTGCGGTGGCGGAAATCTGGGACTACCATGCGGTATTTTACGCCGCGCTGGCGATGACGGTAGGGGCCACGCTGTGCCTGTGGCGGTTGAAAGACGCTTAAGGCGCGGTGTCCGCTTCCAGCCTGGCGAGGTAGATCAGCGCCTGATCGCGGTGATCGTGACACATGTCGCGGCTCGGCTGCAGGCTGCCGCATACCTTCGGCCGCAGCGGCGAATGAAACAGGCCGCAGCGCAGCCGTTCATCCAAGTGAATGCAGCGGGTATTGGCGGGCTTGCCGTTCGGCATGCCGGGGATCGGGCTGGATATTGACGGCGCGATACAACAGGCGCCGCAGTCGCTGCGACAGTCCATCAGCGTTACTCCTGGTGGGCTGGGGAAAAGAAGCGCGACAATAGCAGCCGCGTGAGGCGGCCGCCAGCAGAATCCCTGCGCCTTTGCGATCTTTACACTCACCGCCCTGCGCCGACCGGCGTCATCCTATGGCGAATAAACGCCCAATAAACCTTGATTTAAAGATAAAAACGCGTGAAACGTGCAACTACCCCGCTTTACATGCGCCATGCGCCCATGTACCATTGAGCTAGTACAAAAGAACCTCTTCCACCAGGAGCACGCATGTCTACGGACACCATCCAGAAGCTGGCCCGCCCTTCGATCCTCGGCGGCGCGATGATCATTGCCGGAACCGCCGTTGGCGCCGGCATGTTTTCCATTCCGATCGTCACTTCCGGTGTCTGGTTCAGCGGTTCCGTCGCGCTGCTGGTGTATACCTGGGCCTGTATGTTGCTTTCCGGCCTGATGATCCTCGAAGCCACGCTGCACTACCCGAGCGGCGCCAGCTTCAACACCATGGTCAAGGATCTGCTGGGTAAAGGCTGGAACGCCGTGAACGGCCTGTCGGTGGCGTTCGTGCTGTATATCCTGACCTACGCCTATATCTCCGCCGGCGGCTCGATCATCGCCCACACGCTGGAAGGCATCGTCGGCGTCGGCCAGACCACCGCCGGCCTGGTGTTCGCGCTGGTCGTGGCGTTTATCGTCTGGCTCTCCACCCGCGCGGTCGATCGCCTGAGCACCATTCTGATCGGCGGTATGGTGATCACCTTCGTGATGTCGGTGGGCGACATGTTCACCCACGTGCAACCCGCGGTGCTGTTCAACACCGGCGATGACCAGGCCAGCTATTTGCCTTACGCCCTGGCGGCGTTGCCTTACCTGCTGACCTCGTTCGGCTATCACGGCAACATTCCCGGGCTGGTGAAGTACTACCACAAGGACAGCGGCTCCGTGGTGCGCAGCCTGGTGTACGGCACCCTGCTGGCATTGGCTATCTACATCCTGTGGCAGTATGTGATTCAGGGCAATATCGCGCGCGACGCCTTCAAGCAGGTGATCGCCGAGGGCGGCAATATCGGCAGCCTGCTCAAGCAAATGGGCAACGTCTCCAGCAGCCAGACCGTCAGCCAACTGCTGAACGCCTTCTCCTATATGGCGCTGGCCAGCTCGTTCCTCGGCGTGTCGCTGGGCCTGTTCGACTACCTGGCGGACTTCTGCAAGTTCAAGGACGACGGCATCGGGCGCAGCAAGACCGCGCTGGTGACCTTTGTGCCGCCGACCCTGGCCGCGCTGCTGTTCCCGAACGGTTTCCTGTACGCCATCGGCTTCGCCGGGCTGGCGGCCACCATCTGGGCGGTGATTGTGCCGGCGCTGATGGCGCGCGCCAGCCGCCGCCGCTATCCGCAAGCGGATTACCGCGCACCGGGCGGCAACGGCGTGATCCTGTTCGTCATCCTGTTCGGGTTGATCAACGCCGCCGCACATATTCTGTCGCTGTTCGGCCTGCTGCCGGTCTTCCAATAATCCTCGACGGGAGGGCGCCCGCTCTCCCTTTCCCGCACTGTTTTTACGCCGGGCTCTTGCCTGAAATCGGCGGCGCGAGTACCTTGTCGCAACTTCTCTCATACTCCTCATTGCGGATGAATTGAAATGGCAAGAGCTAACGAAATTAAGCGCGGCATGGCGATCAGCTACAACGGCAAGCTGCTGCTGGTAAAAGATATCGACGTGCAGAGCCCGAGCGCCCGCGGCGCCAGCACCCTGTACAAAATGCGCTTCTCCGACGTGCGCACCGGCCTGAAAGTGGAAGAACGTTTCAAGGGCGACGATATCCTGGACACCATTTCCCTGTCGCGCCGCAAGGTGAACTTCTCCTATATCGACGGCGAAGAATACGTGTTCATGGATGATGAAGATTACACCCCGTACATCTTCAAGAAAGACCAGATCGAAGACGAGCTGCTGTTCATTCCGGAAGGCGGCCTGCCGGGCATGCAGGTGCTGACGCTGGATGGCCAGGTGCTGGCGCTGGAGCTGCCGCAGACCGTGGATATGGAAATCGTCGAGACCGCGCCGGGCATCAAAGGAGCTTCCGCCAGCGCCCGCAACAAGCCGGCCACCATGGCGACCGGCCTGGTGATCCACGTGCCGGAATACCTCAGCGCCGGCGACAAGATTCGCATTCATATCGCCGAACGCCGCTACATGAGCCGCGCCGACTAGTCGCGACAGCGGGGCCGAGTCTCGGCCCCGTTTCATTTTCCGCTACGGCAATTCCGGGAAAAAGCGCCGCTTGAGCGCCAGCTCGACGCCACGCAGCTCCGCCAGCCCTTTCAACCGCCCGATGGCCGAATAGCCCGGATTGGTTTTCTTTTTCAAGTCGTCCAGCATCTGATGCCCATGATCGGGACGCATCGGGATCGGCCGCCGATCGCCTGCCCGCTGCCGACGCAGCTCTTCGGTCAGAATCGCTTCGATCACCGCCACCATGTCCACATCGCCCTGCAGGTGCGCCCCCTCGTGGAAGCTTTTCGGGTTCTCCTCGCGGCAGGTGGCGCGCAGGTGGGTGAAGTGAATGCGATCGCCGAAGGTTTCAATCATCCGCACCAGATCGTTGTCGGCGCGCACGCCGTATGAACCGGTGCATAGGGTGAAACCGTTATGAATGCTGTCGACGGTCTGTTTTAGCCACTGCATGTCTTCAATCGTGGAAACGATGCGCGGCAGGCCGAGGATCGGCCGCGGCGGATCGTCGGGGTGCACCGCCAGCCTGATGCCGGCCTCTTCCGCCACCGGCACGATGGCGCGCAGAAAGACCGCCATGTTTTCGCGCAGCTGCGCCTTGTCGATGCCGTCGTACTCCGCCAACCGGCGGCGGAACTGTTCCAGCGTGTAGCCCTCCTCCGCCCCCGGCAGCCCGGCGATGATGTTGCCGGTCAGCCGGTTTTTTTCTTCCTCGCTCATGGCGGCGAAACGGGCCGCCGCCTGGCTGCGCTCTTGCGGCGTATAGTCCGCCTCGGCGCCGGCGCGCTGCAGGATATGCAGCTCGAACGCGGCGAAGGCTATCTGATCGAAACGCAGCGCTTTGGAACCGTCCGGCAGCGGATAGGCCAGATCGGTGCGCGTCCAGTCGAGGATCGGCATGAAGTTGTAGCAGACGGTGTCGATGCCGCAGGCCGCCAGGTTGCGCAGTGACTGCTGGTAATTGGCGATGTACCGCCGCCAGTCGCCGCTGTGGGTTTTGATCTCCTCATGTACCGGCACGCTCTCCACCACCGACCATACCAGCCCTTTTTCCGCCAACAGCGCCTGCCGCGCGCGGATTTCGTCGATCGGCCAGACTTCACCGTTCGCGATATGATGCAGCGCCGTCACCACCCCGGTCGCCCCGGCCTGACGCACATCGTCCAAAGAAACCGGATCGTTCGGGCCATACCAACGCCATGTTTGTTCCATGTTTTGTCCTTATGCCTGTCTCGCACTGCGATGCTGTTATACCAGTTTAATTTAGATGTCAGTTATCTTTAACTTACTCTTTCGCCCTGCGCTGTCAAAACCGAACCCCTCATTGGTTGATCCACTTCACGATTCTGGCTTATTTTGGACTGACCAATTCCTTTAATCTTTGTACAGCCCTACACTGGTCGCAGTTTTTTATCGCCGGCGCCACCCTGTCTATATGGCAGAAAACTGGTCTGCTAACTTGGCGCAAGTGGCCCGCCAGCTGTCTTACACGCTTTGGAGATAAGATGAAAACGATCGCCAACACCCCGCTGCCAAGCGCCGTCCGGCAGCCGGACTATGACCGCCGGACCCTGCGCAGCCGCATCGTGCACCTTGGCTTCGGCGCGTTCCACCGCGCGCATCAGGCGCTGCTAACCGATCGAGTGCTGAACGCCCAAGGCGGCGATTGGGGCATTTGCGAAATCAGTCTTTCCGGCGGCGTGCCGCTGTTTGAGGCGCTGCGGCAGCAGGATCATCTGTACAGCGTGCTGGAGAAAGGCGCGGACGGCCATCAGGCCATCGTGGTCGGTGCGGTGCATGAGAGCCTGCACCGCAAGCTGGAGGGCATCGCCGCGGTGCTGGAGAAGCTGGCCGAACCGCAGGTGGCGATCGTCTCGATGACCATCACCGAAAAAGGCTACTGCATCGAGCCCGGCAGCGGGCGGCTGGATCGACAGCATCCGGGGATCGTCGCCGATCTGGCGTGGCCGCATCAGCCGCAGACCGTGCCCGGCATTTTGGTGGAGGCGCTGCGGCTGCGGCGCGAACGCGGCCTGCCCGCCTTCTCCCTGCTTTCCTGCGACAATATTCCGGAGAACGGTCACGTGCTACGCCGGGCGGTGCTCGATCTGGCGCAGGCGCGGGATCCGTCGCTCGCCGATTGGATCGCCACCGCCGCCACCTTCCCCTGCACCATGGTGGATCGCATCGTGCCGGCCGCTACGCCGGCCACGCTGGATGAGATTGCCACCGCGCTGGGCGGCGTGCGCGACGAATGCGCCATCGCCTGCGAGCCCTTCATTCAATGGGTGGTGGAAGACAACTTCGCCGCCGGACGCCCGGCGTGGGAACTGGCCGGCGCCCAACTGGTCAGCGATGTGCTGCCGTTTGAGCACATGAAGCTGCGCATGCTGAACGGCAGCCACTCATTCCTGGCTTACCTCGGTTACCTGGGCGGCTACCGCTATATCAACGAGTGCATGGCGGATGAGCACTACCGCCGCGCCGCCCTGCGGTTGATGCTGGACGAACAGGCCCCGACGCTGAGCGTCACCGGCATCAGTCTGGCCGACTACGCCGCACAGCTAATCGCGCGCTTCAGCAATCCGGCGCTGCAACACCTCACCTGGCAGATCGCCATGGACGGTTCGCAGAAGCTGCCGCAGCGCCTGCTGGACGCGGTGCGCTGGCATCTGCGGCACGGCGGCGACTATAGCGGGTTGGCACTGGGCGTGGCGGGCTGGATGCGTTACGTCGGCGGCGTCGATGACGCCGGTCAGCCGATCGACATTCGCGATCCGCTGGCAGACGTGCTGCAACAGACGATCGCCGCCACAACGGACGATCGGCGGCGCGTGACGGCGCTGCTGGCGCTGAAAGCGGTGTTCGGCGAAACGCTGGCGGCGCATGCGGCGTTTACCGACGCGGTGACGCAAGCCTATTTGTCGCTGCGCGATCGCGGTGCGCGTGAAACGGTGAAGGAGTGGGTGATGCGGTGAGAAGCCTGCAAGGCCGAGAATAACCATGCCGGCGTAACGTTACGCCGGCATGGCGGAACGACTTAACGATAAACGACCGTCATAACAGCGAGTTTCTTCTGTTGGTCCACCCACTTCATTTCGGTTGTGCCTAGATTTAGCGGAAGTTCTTTGCGTGTAGCATCAAAACCTGACAACGCTTGCTGGGCCTGATAATGCTGGCCGTTGCGGTAACATTGCGTATTCGCCTTAGAATCTGCAATCTTGACCGTGCAAGGACTTTCAACAATAGAGCCGACGAAGCGAATTACCCCGCCGGCCACGCCTGCATGACTCACTGCCGTCCATGAAAACAACATTCCTACGATCAAAAATAACCGAAAGGTATTCATGGCAACCTCATTTTTAGTTAAGCCAATTTAACCATAGAGGATCTTGTTAGGAATAATCGCAAGGAAAGGGGCGAGATTTGATCGTTAATCGCGTCATTAACAATGTAAAAACAAGCTAATAACAAAAGTTAACCGCATCTAATACAGGGTTTTATCTAAGAATTTTCTTGCAAAGAAAGGTGGATTTTCCCGGTGGAAAAGCGCAGGGTGACGTGCAAAATTTGCGAGATAGAGCACAAATTAAATCGCGGCCGATTCACCGATACGGCTGCGTAACTCATTTATTAAGCAGGTTAATTTTTGCACCAGGAATTATTAATGACCAAAACCAATTTGATTACCGGTTTCCTCGGCAGCGGTAAAACCACCACTATCCGCCATTTGCTGGCTCATAAGCCCGAACAGGAACGCTGGGCGGTATTGGTCAATGAATTCGGCGAGATCGGCATCGACGGCGCGCTGCTGGCGGACAGTGGCGCGGTGCTCAAAGAGATCCCCGGCGGTTGCATGTGCTGCGTCAACGGCCTGCCGATGCAGGTAGGCCTGAATATGCTGTTGCAGCAGGCCAAACCGGACCGGCTGCTGATCGAGCCGACCGGGCTCGGGCATCCGAAACAAATCCTGTCGCTGCTGACCCAGGAGAGCTATGCCGGCTGGATCGATCTGCAGGCCACCCTGTGCTTGTTGGATGCCCGCCAACTCAGCCAGCCCCGTTACCGCGACAACGAAAACTTCCGCGATCAGCTGGCCGCGGCCGACGTTATTTTGGCCAGCAAAAGCGACACCTATCAACCGGAAGACAGGCGAGTGTTGGAGGCCTGGAAGACGCAAGATCCGCTGCAGCGGCCCTGCTACGCCATCGCGCAAGGCGAAGCGGATGTCGCGCTGTTGTCACTTCCGCGCACGAATCGTACAGAATTGCCGGACGCACAGCATCATCATGGTCAGGCGAAAAAGCAGGGGCTGGCGGCGCTGCGGCTGCCGGAGCACGCCCGCTGGCGGCGAGCGTTGAATGAAGGGCAAGGCTTCACCAGCTGCGGCTGGATTTTTGACGGCGACACCCGGTTCGATACCGTCGGCTTTATGGAATGGGTGCGGCTGGCGCCGGTCGAACGCGCCAAAGGCGTGGTACGCATCCCCGAAGGCACGTTACTGATCAACCGTCAGGGGCAGGATCTTAACATCGAAACCCGCCCGGTCGCGCCGCTCGACAGCCGAATTGAGCTTATCCACAGCGAAAATGCCGATTGGAACGCCCTACAATCCGCCTTGTTTAAGATTCGTTTAAGTTAAACCCCGTACCGTTGCCCCCCGGTTGCCGCAGGGCGGTCGGGTTTTATTTCGTTTTCATTTTTCCAACAGGTTTATGTCATGACACGCCGCAATTTACCCTTCATTCTCTTCTTCAACTTACTGGGCGTTGCGCTGTTTTTGTCCTGGTTCCTGCCGGCCAATCACGGCGGCTGGTTTACTCTGGATTCGGCGATTTTCTTCTTCTTTAACCGCCATCTGGCCACCGACCCGGCGTTTTTGCACCTGGTCGCCATCACCAATAACCGTGCGTTTGATGTGATTTCGCTGCTCGCCATGGGTCTGCTGTATCTGTACTTCTACCTGAAGCAGGACGCCGCCGGCCGCCGCCGCCGCCTGGTGATCACCGGCGTGGTGATGTTGCTGACCGCCGTGGTGCTGAACCAGCTTGGCCATCTGCTGCCGGTGAAACATCCGAGCCCCACCCTGACCTTCGACAATATCTATCGCGTCAGCGAGCTGACCGGCATCTCCACCAAGGACGCCTCCAGCGACAGCTTCCCCGGCGACCACGGCATGATGCTGATTATTTTTTCCTGCTTTATGCTGCGCTATTTCGGCCGCGGCGCCTTCGCCGTCGCCCTGCTGATTACGCTGGTCTTCTCATTGCCACGCGTGATGATTGGCGCCCACTGGTTTACCGATATCGCCGTCGGCTCGCTGTCCGTGGTGCTGGTTGGCGCCAGCTGGGTGCTGATGACGCCTTGCAGCGACTGGATTGTCGATCGGTTGAATCGCCTGTTGCCCGGCAAGCACCGCCCCGGCCAACCATAAATTGCGTCTATGACTTATGCCGGGAGGCCCACGCCTCCCGCGCTCTCCCCCCCGCGCAGCGCGCATAATTTCACCGCCGTCCGTTAACGCTTTTGCAACCTGATTTCACGCCAGATTCATACATCGGACAATTGGCGTTTTTTATATGAAGATTTACATTATGTTACATCACAAATTCATATAAAAAAGACGGGGAAAAGGCTCGCAATCCCCTATTTGTTCCGGTAATCTCGGATGCGTTTGTGCCTGGTTTAAGTCGAATCAGTATGGAATCCGATAAAAATGTGCGTTCTCGCACGTTTTCAACGGTAACTGGTTGTCGATGCAACAGGTGCGGACTAGGCTCGTTCCGTTTGGCATTTTTCAGGTAGCGACTTTCGTCGTTAAGGACTTCAAGGGAAAACAACAACAATGGTCAAATCTCAACCGTTTCTGAGATATTTTTTGCGGGTAGTCCCTGCAATTGCCGCTGCGGTTATGCTGTCAGCGTGCAGCTCGACTCACACTTCGAACTTGAATAACGCACAAACTGAGATGCGTGCAGTTAATGACAAAGACGGTCTTTTACTGCAAGCCTCTCAGGATGAATTCGAAGCGATGGTCCGCAACGTTGACGTCAAGTCAAAGATTATGGATCAGTACGCGGACTGGAAAGGCGTTCGCTACCGCTTAGGCGGTGACACCAAGCGCGGCATCGATTGCTCGGCGTTTGTACAGCGTACTTTCCGCGAACAGTTCGGCATGGATTTACCGCGCTCTACCTATGAACAGGAAGATCTCGGCAAGAAAATCCAGCGCACCAAGCTGCGCGCCGGGGATTTGGTGCTGTTCCGCGCCGGTTCTACCGGGCGCCATGTCGGCATCTATTTGGGTAACGATCAGTTCGTTCACGCCTCCACCAGCAGTGGCGTCATGATTTCCAAGCTGACCGATAACTATTGGAATAAACGTTATCGAGAGGCGCGCCGGGTGCTGACCAACGGTTAACGGCGCAACGCCCTGAAGATCCTGAATACCAAACGAGCGATAAGCGCCGCCTACGGGTGGCGTTTTTTTTGACTGTCGAACGGGTATCATCAAGATTGATCCCGGCCTTATCGCCCCCTTTCCCCGCTTTACGCCGCCGCACGCCATTATTTTGATAAACTGTCGGCAGGAAATCGCGCCGTCGAGGAAAAACTCGCCTATTATCGTCAAATGACGACAACGACACCCCGGCGTTATTTAAAACGTTTCCGCTTAAATAGGCGCATTATATTTCTGTCGGCGACGCCGCATATTTAAACGGCGCCGCCGGTTGGTACGGGATAAAAAGGCAAAAATGAAAAAAAAGCCGTTGGCACAATCCATTGACTGGCTGCGCGACACCCCTGAAGCCCTGTTGCAGAGGACTCGGTTATGGGCTTGAAAAGAGCTTTCGCCCGCAGCGTGTCTCACCGACAGCGCAGCCTGGCTAAAAGCGGCGTCGCCGCCCTGGTGTTTTTTACTCTCTTCACCGCGGTCACGCTTTCTTTGATCAACCACCAGCGCACGCAATACCAACATAAAGTCGAAGCGCGCACGCAAAAGTTCACGCTGGGTTATATCTCGCACCTGACGGCGGTGATGCAGCAAATGATGCCGCTGCTGGACAAGCCTTGCCTCTCCAGCCAGTCGGACATTACCTACCAGGCGGCCTTTACCAGCGGCGTGCGCACCTTCCTGTTGGTCAAGGACGGCTACGCCTATTGCTCCTCCGCCACGGGCGACATGATGTTGCCGATGAAAAATCTCTACCAGGACATCGACTGGGATCTGCCTCTGGATCTCAAGCTGCAGCAGGGCACGCCGATCGTGCCGAACAAACCGGCAGTTGCGGTTTGGCTGCGGCATCCCGGCGAAACGGCCACCGGCATTCTCGCTACGCTGGACATCGATCTGATGCCCTACCTGCTGTTCACCTCGCACGACGAACAGGCGCCGGGCATCGCCATCGTGATGGGCAACCGCGCGCTGACCACTTTCAGCCCGAACCTGATGCCGGTCGATCAGCTGCCGAAGGGCAAGGCGGATACCCTGACGCTGCCCAATCTGCCGCTGACCATCCTGTTCTACAACGAGAAATTGACCCCCAACGACATTCGCCTGACGCTGCTGGGCAGCCTGGTGCTGTCATTGATGATCGGCGTACTCTGCTACTACATGCTGCTGCTGCGGCAAAGCCCGGAACGCGCGCTGTTACGCGGCATCAAGCGCAACGAGTTCTTTATCGAATACCAGCCGGTGTTCCACACCGACAGCAACAGCATCGGCGGGCTGGAAGCGCTGATTCGCTGGCAGCATCCGATCGAGGGCCGCATTCCACCCGATGTCTTTATCCCCTATGCCGAAAGCAACGGGCTGATCGTGCCGCTTACCCGCCACCTGTTCAGGCTGATCGCCGAAGATGCGCCGCAGCTCGCCAAAGCGCTGCCACGGGGAGGCAAGGTCGGCCTCAACATCTCCCCCGCCCATCTTAGCGCACCGTCGTTCCACCAGGACGTGTATGAACTGTTGACGCAGCTGCCGGGCGATTACTTTACGCTGGTGTTTGAAATCACCGAACGCGGCATGGTGGAAGAAGAGAGCGCGCTGGCGGAATTTGACTGGCTGCACAAACAGGGCATCGAGATCGCGGTGGACGATTTTGGCACCGGGCACAGCGCGTTGATCTATCTTGAGCGCTTCACCATGGATTATCTGAAGATTGACCGTGGCTTCGTCAACACCATCGGCCAAGACACGGTCACCGCGCCGGTGCTGGATGCGGTGATCTCGCTGGCGAAAAAGCTGAAAATGCTGACGGTTGCCGAAGGCGTGGAAACTGCCGAGCAGATGCAGTTCCTGCAAGAACACGGCGTCAACTTCATGCAGGGGTACTACTTCAGCAAGCCGCTGAGCATCGACAATTTCGTCGCTTACTGCAATGCTCACCAGGTCTTTGATTATCAGGAAAAAAATAGTTAGTCTTTAAGCATCTTTACCCTGCGCCCGCCCGAAGAATGTTATGCTGGGCGCAGGTTGTACTTTATTCCACAGCAGGAGCTTACCGTCTGATGTCCGTGCGCATTTTCGCTGCTCTGGTGCTCTCGGCACTGAGCTTCGGTCTGCAGGCCGAAGCCCTTAACGAAAGCTACGCTTTCGCCCTTCTCGGTGAACCGAAATACGCCACCGACTTCAGCCATTTCGACTACGTCAACCCGGCAGCGCCCAAGGGTGGCGACGTGCGGCTGGCAGCCATCGGCACCTACGACAACTTCAACCGTTTCGCCACCCGCGGCGTGCCCGGCGAACGTACGATGGAGCTGTACGATACGCTGTTCACCAACTCCGACGACGAACCCGGCAGCTATTACCCGCTGATTGCCGAATCGGCCCGTTTCCCGGCCGACATGCGCTGGATGGAGTTGGATATCAACGCCCGCGCCCGCTTCCAGGACGGCAGCCCGATCACCGCCGCCGATGTGGCCTTTACCTTCAATAAATTCATGACCGAAGGCGTACCGCAGTTTCGCTCCTATTACAAAGGCGTCACGGTCAAGGCCATTTCCCGGCTGACGGTGCGCATCGAGCTGCCTAAAGCCAACCGTGAGCAAATCCTCAGCCTGCTCAGCCTGCGCGTATTGCCGGAAAGCTTCTGGAAAAACCATAAGCTCAACGAACCGCTCAGCACCCCGCCGCTCGCCAGCGGCCCGTATAAAATCGGCGATTACCGCCTCGGCCAGTACATCACCTACCAGCGAGTGCGCGACTACTGGGCCGCCAACCTGCCGGTGAACCGCGGCCGCTACAACTTCGACAGCATTCGCTACGATTATTATCTGGACGATAAAGTATCGCTGGAAGCCTTCAAGGCCGGCGCTTACGATTTCCGCATCGAGCCGTCGCCCAAAAGCTGGGCCACCCAGTATCAGGGCGGCAACTTCGCGCGCAACTACATCATCAAGCAGGACGAGACCAACCAGGCGGCGCAGAATACCCGCTGGCTGGCGTTCAACCTGCAAAAACCGCTGTTTGCCGATCGCCGGGTACGGGAAGCAATCGGCCTGGCTTTCGATTTTAACTGGATGAACAAGGCGCTGTATTACAACGCCTATCAGCGCGCCGACAGCTATTTCCAAAACACCGCCTACGCCGCCCGCGGCTACCCGGACGCCGCTGAACTGGCCTTGCTGGCGCCGCTCAAAGGCCAGATACCGCCGGAGGTGTTTACCAGCATCTACCAGCCGCCCTCCTCCGACGGCAGCGGCAACGATCGGCAAAATTTGCTGAAAGCGACTCAACTACTGAAAGAAGCCGGTTGGGTGGTCAAAAATCAAAAGCTGGTCAACGCCAAAACCGGCCAGCCGTTCACCTTCGAACTGATGCTGCTGAGCGGCAGCAACTTCCAGTACGTATTACCCTTCCGCCACAACCTGCAGCGGCTGGGCATCGAGATGCAAATTCGCGAGGTCGACGCCTCGCAGTACACCCGTCGCATGCGCGAGCGCGATTTCGACATGATGTCGACGGTGTACATGGCGATGCCGTTCCCCAGCGCCGATCTGCAAATCCTGTGGGATTCGCAGTACATCGATTCCAGCTACAACACGGCCGGCGTCAAAGATCCGGCGGTCGACAGCCTGGTCAGGCAAATCGCCGCCCATCAGGGCGACGAAAAAGCCCTGCTGCCGCTCGGCCGCGCGCTGGACCGGGTGCTGACCTGGAACAACTACATGCTGCCGATGTGGTACTCCAACCACGATCGCTATGCCTATTGGGACAAGTTCTCCACGCCGCCGATCCGCCCGGCCTATGCGATCGGCTTCGACAACTGGTGGTACGACGTCAACAAGGCGGCGCGTTTACCGGCTCAACGGCAATAAGGAGTCGGAATGGCGGCCTATCTGATACGCAGACTGTTATTGGTGATCCCCACGCTGTGGGCGATCATCACCATCAACTTTTTTATCGTGCAAATTGCGCCCGGCGGTCCGGTCGATCAAGCCATCGCCGCCATTGAGCTGGGGCACGGTAGCGGTTTTGGCAGCGGCGGCGCAGGTGAAGGCCTGGGTCATGCCCGGGCGGGCATCGCGGCTGGCGACGGCCAATACCGCGGTTCGCGCGGCCTGGATCCGGAGGTGATCGCCGAGATCACCCAACGTTACGGCTTCGACAAACCGCTGCACGAACGCTACTTCACCATGCTGTGGAACTATATGCGCTTCGACTTCGGCGACAGCCTGTTTCGCGGTGCCTCGGTGATGCAGCTGATCGGCCAGAGCCTGCCGGTCTCCATCACGCTGGGCCTTTGGAGCACGCTGATCATTTACCTGGTGTCGATCCCGCTCGGCATCCGCAAGGCCGTCCACAACGGCAGCGCGTTCGATACCTGGAGCAGCACGCTGATCATTATCGGCTACGCCATTCCGGCTTTCCTGTTCGCCATCCTGATGATCGTGCTGTTCGCCGGCGGCAGCTACCTTGACTGGTTCCCGCTGCGCGGCCTGGTGTCCAGCAACTTCGACACCCTCTCGTGGCCGGCGAAGATCGCCGACTACCTGTGGCACATCACCCTGCCGGTGCTGGCGACGGTGATCGGCGGCTTCGCCACCCTGACCATGCTGACCAAAAACTCGTTCCTCGACGAGATCCGCAAGCAGTACGTCACCACCGCCCGCGCCAAAGGGCTGGATGAGAAAAAAATCCTCTACCGCCACGTGTTCCGCAACGCCATGCTGCTGGTGATCGCCGGTTTTCCGGCCACCTTTATCAGCATGTTCTTCACCGGCTCGCTGCTGATAGAAGTCATGTTCTCGCTCAACGGCCTGGGGCTGCTGGGCTACGACGCCACGCTGCAGCGCGACTACCCGGTGATGTTCGGCACGCTGTATATCTTCACCCTGATCGGCCTGCTGTTGAATATCCTCAGCGATATCACCTACACCCTGGTCGATCCGCGCATTGACTTCGAGGCCCGCCAATGAGCCGCCTTAGCCCGATCAACCAGGCGCGCTGGGCGCGTTTTCGCCGCAACCGGCGCGGCTACTGGTCGCTGTGGATTTTTTTGGTGTTGTTCACCCTGAGCCTGGCCGCCGATCTGATCGCCAACGACAAACCGCTGTTGGTGCGTTATGAAGGCCGGCTGTACCTGCCCTTTATGATTAACTACAGCGAAACCGCCTTTGGCGGCGAGCTGAACACCGAAGCCGACTATCAGGATCCGTTCGTACAGCGACAGATCGAACGGCACGGCTGGGCGGTTTGGGCACCGATCCGTTTCAGCTACGACACCATCAACTTCGCCACCGAGGTGCCCTTCCCCTCGCCGCCTTCGCGTCACAACCTGCTGGGCACCGACAGCAACGGCGGCGACGTGCTCGCTCGTGTGCTGTACGGCTTTCGCATCTCGATGCTGTTCGGACTGGCGCTGACGCTGTTTTCCAGCCTGATCGGCGTGTGCGTCGGCGCGACGCAAGGGTACTACGGCGGGCGTTTCGATCTGTGGGGGCAGCGCTTTATCGAAGTGTGGTCGGGTATGCCGACGCTGTTTCTGATCATTCTGCTGTCGAGCATCGTCCAGCCCAATTTCTGGTGGCTGCTCGGCATCACCATCCTGTTCGGCTGGATGAGCCTGGTGGGCGTGGTGCGCGCCGAATTCCTGCGCACCCGCAATTTTGACTACATCCGCGCCGCGCGCGCCATGGGCGTGCCGGATCGGGTGATTATGTCCCGCCATATGCTGCCTAACGCCATGGTGGCGACGCTGACCTTCCTGCCGTTTATCCTCTGCGGCTCGATCACCACCCTGACGTCGCTCGATTTCCTCGGTTTCGGTCTGCCGATAGGCTCGCCGTCGCTCGGCGAATTGCTGCTGCAGGGCAAAAACAATCTGCAGGCGCCGTGGCTCGGCATCACCGCCTTCCTGGTCTTGGCGGTGCTGCTGTCGTTATTAATCTTTATCGGCGAAGCGGTGCGCGACGCCTTTGACCCTAGCAAGGCGCATTGATATGGCCACTCCTTTGCTCGCTATTCAGGATCTCAGCATTGCCTTCCGCCAGGGCGACACCGTTACGCCGGTGGTCAACGAACTCTCGCTGCAAATCGCGCCGGCGGAAACGCTGGCGCTGGTAGGGGAATCCGGCTCCGGCAAAAGCGTCACCGCCCTGTCGATACTGCGCCTGCTGCCCGCGCCTCCGGTGGTTTACCCTGCCGGCGATATCCTGTTCAACGGCGATTCGTTGCTGCATGCGCCGGAAGCGGCGCTGCGCAAGGTGCGCGGCAATCAGATTGCGATGATCTTTCAGGAACCGATGGTGTCGCTTAACCCGCTGCACACCATCGAAAAACAGCTTGCGGAAGTGCTGATGCTGCACCGCGGCCTGCGGCGCGAAGCCGCGCGCGCAGAGATCGTCGAATGCCTGGAGCGCGTCGGCATCCGTCAGGCCAAAAGCCGGCTGCAGGATTACCCGCATCAGCTGTCCGGCGGCGAACGCCAGCGGGTAATGATCGCCATGGCGGTGTTGACCCGTCCAAAACTGCTGATCGCCGACGAGCCCACCACCGCGCTCGACGTCACTATCCAGGCGCAGATTCTGACGCTGCTGCAAGAATTGAAACAAGAGATGGACATGGGGCTGCTGTTCATCACCCACAACCTGAATATCGTGCGCCGCCTGGCGGACAACGTGGCGGTGATGCGCCAAGGGCGCTGCGTGGAGCAAAACGGCCGCGCGCAGCTGTTCAGCCGGCCGCAGCATCCCTACACGCAGCAGCTGCTGGCCGCCGAGGACGTCGGTGAACCGCTGCCGTTGCCTGCCGCCGCCAACGGGCGCCCCAGCGACGAGCGGCCACTGCTCAAGGTGGAAGATTTGCAGGTGCGCTTCCCCATTCGCCGCGGCCTGCTGCGCCGCACGGTGGATTATCACTATGCATTGAAATCATTGAGTTTCGAGCTACGTGCCGGGGAAAGCGTGGGGCTGGTGGGAGAATCCGGCTCGGGAAAAAGCACCACCGGGCTGGCGCTGCTGCGCCTGTTGGCCTCACAAGGCGCCATCTGGTTCGACGGCGAACCGCTGCACCCGCTCACGATGAAGCAGATGCTGCCCTACCGCAGCCGGATGCAAATCGTCTTCCAGGATCCCTATTCCGCCCTGAACCCGCGCCTGAACGTGCAGCAGATCATCGCCGAGGGGCTGGAAGTGCACCAGCGGCTTAGCGCCGAGCAGCGGGAACAGCGCGTGATCGAGGTGTTGCAGGAAGTCGGCCTGGATCCGCAACTGCGCCATCGCTATCCCACCGAGTTTTCCGGCGGGCAGCGCCAGCGAATCGCCATCGCGCGCGCGCTGATCCTGCAGCCGCAGCTGCTGATCCTCGACGAGCCGACCTCTTCGCTGGATAAATCGGTGCAGGCGCAGATCCTGACGCTGCTGAAATCGCTGCAGCAACGTCACCGGTTGGCTTATCTGTTCATCAGCCATGACCTGCAGGTGGTGCGTTCGCTATGCCACCAGGTCATCGTGTTGCGACAGGGAGAAGTGGTTGAACAGGGAGACTGCCGGGCGATTTTCGCGGCGCCCGCCGCCGACTATACCCGTCAACTGCTGAAGTTGGCGGATTAGCGGCGAATTCAGAAAGGGTATTGTGCGCTCAGCGGTTCGGCGATCGCGGCGCCGACGTTTTTCAGGCGGCACATGGTGGCGCTCTCGTCGCTGCGCTGCACGAACAGGCAAGGCTCGCCTTCCCATTCGACGATCGCGCAATCGACCTGAATCTCCTGCAGCGACAGCTTGAGCTGTTGCATTACCTGCCAGGCCTCGGCCCCTTCATGGCTGAGTAACTTCAGCCCAATCAGGTTGTTATCTTCGTCTATTCCGTTAAACGGAATCGGTTCGACCTTCACGCCGGTGAAACCGGATAGCCAACGATAACTTTGCGGCAAGCGATGCACTACCGAAAGTTGGATACTCTCCACATGAAATCCCTAGTTTGAAAAGGTGAAACACTTTTACCTGACAGGGTTACTAAGTTATAGCCGTTGACTCCCGACTCTGCCGCGCACAAATGTTATTTAAATGTAAATTTTGCCGCTAGCCATTAACCAGACCCCGTGCTTGCCGATGCCGTGCCATTTTTTGGCGCGCCGTGCGGTGTTATTTCACGGCATTTTGCGACTCAGCTCGCATTTTTGCGTTATATGTAACCCTTTCCTGCAGCGATCTCAACTCTTTTTTCTTGCAATGCGACTACTTTTCCGTCGCCATATTTTTACATTGAAGAAACATTTCACCCGCCACGTTAGCGCCGATTCCCCTGCTAATTCCTTGATTTACATCGACACTAACACAAACCACCCGCTGCGCTCAGCCGGCAGAACGCCGCGCCTCCCGGGGAATATTGGGCGGTGCGGCGGCGGGATTTTTTAACAAAAAGCACACAGAGGGGAAAACGGCCAATTAGTTAGCTTGCGTATATTTAGCAACAAAAATTCCATTGCCAGTTGCACCCTGAAATGGCAGGGCGCAACCCCATGATGATGCGGAGCGACACGCCCCGCATCGGGAGAACGTCAGGCTGCGCGATCGCGCGGCCGGCTGGCGTAAACATAGAACAGCACCGCCACGATGCTGCACAGCGCCATCGAGGTGACCATTGGCCAGGCGCTTTTGCCCGGCGCCATCGACAGTACCGCCCCCACCAGCGCGCCGATGCTGAAGCGCAACGTGCCGGCCAGAGAAGATGCGGTACCCGCCATATGCGGGAAGTCATCCAGGATCACCGCCATGGCGTTGGAGGAGATCATCGCGATGCACCCCAGATAGACCGCAACGCCGATCACCAGCGCCCAGAAGCCCAGGCCGACGGCGCTCACTGCCACCAGCCACAGCCCCATCGCCAGCTGTACCAACAGCCCCAGCTTGAACATCTTGACCGCGCCGAACCGCCGCACGTTGCGGCTGTTGATCAGCGTCGTCAGGAACAGGAAGACGATGTTCAGCGCAAAATAGTAGCCGAAATGCTGCGGCGAAACGTGGTTCAGTTCGATGTAGACGAACGGCCCGGCGCTGAGGAACGAGAACATGCCCGCAAACGAGAAGGCGCTGGCCAGCATGTAGCTCAGCACCCGTTTGTGGCGGAACAGCGAACCGAAGTTGCCCAGCGTGGTGCGCAGGTGGAATCGTTGTCGCCGCTCTTTCGGCAGCGTCTCCTTGATGAACAGGGCCACCAGCAGTGAACCGATCAGCGCCGCGGCGCCCATGGTCCAGAAGATGGCGTGCCAGCTGAACCACAGCAACAGCGCACCGCCGATCATCGGCGCCAGCAGCGGCGCGATGGTCATCACCAGAATGACGAACGACATCATCCGCGAGAACTCATCCTTGGTGAACATATCGCGCATCAGGGCGTTGATCACCACGCTGGCGGCAGCGGCGGCCAAACCGTGCAGGAAACGCAGCCCGATCAGCTGATCGATCGACTGCGCCATGGCACAGGCGCAGCCGGCGATGGCGAAGATCAGCGTACCCCACAGGATCACCGGCTTGCGGCCGATGCTGTCCGACATCGGCCCATAGAACAGTTGCCCGAAGGCAAAGCCGAGCATATAGGCGCTGAGCGTCATCTGCACGCTGCCGGACTCGACGCCAAACTGGGCGGCGATCACCGGCATACTGGGCAGGTACATGTCGATGGCCAACGGCATCAACATGGACAACAGGCCCAGAATGAAAATCAAACCGAGATGAGAGGTTCGGTTCTGTTGCACGTTCCACGACTCCTTAATCGGCCGCAATCGATGATCGGTTTTCAATCCTGCAGGTGCGGCGCGCCCACGCTGGCGATCTCTTCTTCGGTCAGTGGGCGATATTCGCCCGGTGCCAGATCGTCATCCAGCACGATGGCGCCGATGCGCTCACGGTGCAACTCGATCACCCGGTTGCCGACGGCAGCGAACATCCGCTTCACCTGGTGGTAGCGCCCTTCGCTGAGGGTCAGGCGTACCACGTGCTCGTCGACCTGCTCCAACGCCGCCGGCCGCGTCAGGTCTTTTTCGTTGTGCAGTTGCACCCCTTCGGCGAAACGCTGCGCGGTGTCTTCCGCCAGCGGGTGCTCCAGCGTCACCAGATAGGTTTTCTCGCAGTGGTGGCGCGGCGACGTGATGCGGTGCGACCACTGGCCGTCGTCGGTCATCAACACCAGCCCGGTGGTGTCGATATCTAGCCGCCCGGCGGCGTGCAGCTTGTACGCGACCGGCTCATCGAGAAAATACAGCACCGTCGGATGATCGGGATCGTCGGTGGAGCAGACGTAACCCTGCGGTTTATTGAGCATGAAATAGCGCGGGCCGTTCTGCTGCTGCAGCGGATTGCCGTCGAACGCCACTTCTTGCTCCGGGGTCAGTTTGATCGCCCCGCTCTTCACTACCTCACCGTCCACGGTGACGCGTTTAGCCCGAAGTTCGCGCGCGACCAGCGCACGGCTGATGCCTAACTGCTGAGATAAAAACTTGTCCAATCGCATGGGATCTGCTTTGCCTGTCGTTGTTATGATCGCATTGATCGTATTGCCAAAATATGACGCCCGCCGTTGCACCGGGTGCAAATGGCAGGCTCAGGGGGGAAATCGCGTGGGGGCACAGCGATTGCTGTCACACGAGTATAGCGGCACAACGCGTTGCCCGACAGGGGTAATTTTCACGCTTCTCGCACCGCACGCGCGCAGAAGGCATAATAATGGAAATTTTTCGGCCGCCCGGCGCGTAAAATGTCACGGTTTCTGTGGAAACAGCGGTGACAAAACCGCTTCCCGACGGCCCATCTCAACCCACGGCGTTCATTTATGGCCTTTATCCTACGCCCCTACCAACTGGAAGCGGTCGAAGCCACCATCAATCATTTCCGGCGGCATCCCGAACCGGCGCTGATCGTGCTGCCGACCGGCGCCGGCAAAAGCCTGGTGATCGCCGAGCTGGCGAAGCGCGCCCGCGGGCGGGTGCTGGTGCTGGCGCACGTCAAAGAACTGGTGGCGCAAAACCACGCCAAATACTGCGCCTACGGCCTGGAGGCGGATATCTTCGCCGCCGGCCTGCAACAAAAAGAGAGCGCCGGCAAGGTGGTATTCGGCAGCGTGCAGTCGGTGGCGCGCAACCTGCCGCTGTTCGACGGCGCTTTCTCGCTGCTGATCGTCGATGAATGCCACCGCATCAGCGACGACGACGACAGCCAGTACCAGCAAATCATCCAGCATTTGCAGAAAACCAACCCGCAGCTGCGGCTGCTGGGGCTGACCGCCACGCCCTATCGCCTGGGCAAGGGTTGGATTTACCAGTATCACTACCACGGCTTCACCCGCGGCGACAGCGCCAGCCTGTTTCGCGACTGCATCTACGAGCTGCCGCTGCGCTATATGATTAAGAACGGCTTCCTGGTGCCGCCTGAGCGGCTGGACATGCCGATCGTGCAGTACGATTTCAGCCGGCTGGAAGCCAGAAGCAACGGCCTGTTCAGCGAAGCGGATCTGAACCGCGAGCTGAAGCGGCAAAACCGCGTCACGCCGCACATCATCAGCCAGATTGTGGAGTACGCCGAAGACCGCAAAGGGGTGATGATCTTCGCCGCCACCGTCGAGCACGCTCGCGAGATCCACGGCCTGCTGCCGAACGGCGAGGCCGCGCTGGTCAGTGCCGAAACGCCGCCCGCCGAGCGCGATGCGCTGATCGAGGCGTTCAAACAGCAGCAGCTGCGCTATCTGGTCAACGTCGCGGTGTTGACCACCGGCTTCGATGCGCCGCACGTCGATCTGATCGCGATCCTGCGCCCGACCGAGTCCGTCAGCCTGTATCAGCAGATCGTCGGCCGCGGGCTGCGGCTGGCGCCCGGCAAGGAGGATTGCCTGATCCTCGACTACGCCGGCAACCCGCACGACCTGTTCACGCCGGAGGTCGGCGTCAGCAAGCCGCACGGCGACAGCCAACCGGTGCAGGTGTTCTGCCCGGCCTGCGGCTTCGCCAACCTGTTCTGGGGCAAGTGCACCGAGAACGGCGACATCATCGAGCACTACGGCCGCCGCTGCCAGGGCTGGCTGGAGGACGACGACGGCCACCGCGAGCAGTGCGATTACCGCTTCCGGTTCAAGAGCTGCCCGCACTGCGGCGCGGAGAACGACATCGCCGCGCGCCGCTGCCATCAGTGCCAGGAGGTGCTGGTCGATCCCGACGACATGCTGAAGGCGGCGCTGAAGCTGAAAGACGCGCTGGTGCTGCGCTGCGGCGGCATGGAACTGCAGAGCGGCCGCGACGACAAGGGCGAATGGCTGAAGGCCACTTATTACGACGAGGACGGCACCAGCACCAGCGAGCGTTTCCGCCTGCAGACGCCGGCGCAGCGCAAAGCGTTCGAAATGCTGTTCCTGCGCCCGCATCAGCGCGCGCCGGGCGTGCCGTTCACCTGGCACACCGCCGCCGACGTGCTGGCGCAGCAGCAGGCGCTGCGCCATCCGGATTTCGTGGTGGCGCGCAAACGCGGGCAGTTTTGGCAGGTGCGCGAGAAAGTGTTCGATTACCAAGGCCGTTTCCGCCGCGCCAATCAATTGGCCTGAGCGAGCTGTCCCCAACCTGGGCAGGTTTTCGTTGCCCTGCGGGCGGCTTTCCGTTAAAATGCCGCGCGCTTTACCTGGGCCTGCCCAGCGTTAAAGCGGGTTTCCGAACTTGCTACTTGGGTCGCCTGTAGCAGGGTAAATTTTCTTTTAAGAGAAAAAACAATGTTCACTATCAATGTAGAAGTACGTAAAGACCAGGGTAAAGGTGCGAGCCGCCGCCTGCGTGCAGCAAACAAATTCCCAGCTATCGTTTACGGTGGCAAAGAAGCTGCAGTTTCCATCGAATTGGACCATGATTCTGTTAAGAACATGGAAGTTAAACCAGAATTCTACAGCGAAGCAGTAACTCTGGTTATCGACGGTAAAGAAACCAAAGTTAAGGTTCAGGCTGTACAGCGTCACCCGTTCAAGCCAAAACTGGCTCACATCGACTTCGTTCGCGTTTAATCGCTACGTTTTCGAACCTTTCGGGACGCCGAAATAAAGAACGCCGCAATTGCGGCGTTTTTTATTGTCTGCGATTCGGTACGCTTACTTGCCGCTGCCGGTCCGGCGCTGCAGCTGATCGCGCAGGTTCGGCGGCGTGCCTCTGATGGTCAGCGTGTCGGTGGCCGCATCCCAGAAAATACGCTCGCCCAGCAGCATGGCGTCAAAGTTCAGGCTGATGCCGCCGCCGCTGCCGGCAAATTTGGTCAGCTGGCGCAGCGTGCCGCGATCCGCCGGGAAGCTGTCTTCCAGCTCATACCCTTGCTCGCTGGAGAACTGCAGGAAGTCTTTCTCGCCGACCGGCGACAGCTCCTGCGACAGCGCCTGCAGTTCAATCTCTTCGCCCGCCTGCAGCTGTTCGTTGCAGTAGCTGTATACCTGCTGGCGCACCGACTGGCGCTCGTTCTTGTCCAACTGCGCATCGGCGCAGTAGTCGTCCACCGCCTGCAGCAGCCCGCGGTTTTGCGCCTTGGTGTCCAACCCTTCGGACGCCGCCAGGAAATCCATGAAGAAGTCGGCGACCTTGCGGCCCACGCGCCCGCGCAGGAAGGTCAGGTAGCGGGTCGATTCCGGGTTGGTTTCCCATTCGGTCAGATCGATGCGCGCGACGATATCAGCGTTGTTGATGTCCAGATAGTGCGTGGTGTTGATATCCAGCTCTTCGTTGACGCGCATGCTGTTACGGCTGTTCAGCACCGCGATCAGCAGATACTCCACCGCCAGATAACGGTATTGGCCAAACAGCACCACGCCGCCTTCGGCGAACGGATACTTCGCCAGTTCGTCGCGCAGGCGGCCGGTCGCCGCGCGGCTGAAGGCCAGAAAGTCCTTATCGTCCTTGCGGCAGGTGCGCAGCGCTTCCGCCAGCTCGCTGCCTTCGTTGAACAGGCCCAAGGCCTTGCTCTTGGCACTGTAGACGCGATGCAGTTCCGTCATCATTTCTTCCACCGCCGCGTTGGTGGGAAGCAAGGAATCGCGCAGCACCACGTCCAGCGTTTGCTCGTCGCGTTTCACCAACTGGTGCAGAGCGATCTGGTCGATATCCAGACTCATGGTAAATCCTCCTGTTCTTTAGGCGCGTATTCAAACACTGAAGGCCCCGCCCTGCAATACTAAAAAACCGCGGCAAACCGGAAAGGCGCAGCGAGGGCCCGCCCCGGCGCGGACGAACAATTTCCCGAATGACAGGAAGTGATAAAAGAGCGGAAAATCACTGTCCTATACGGTAAGATAGGGCACTTTGCAGATTACTAAGCGCAATTTTATGCCACAATCATCCCGTTACAGTGACGAACACGTTGAACAACTGCTCTCAGAGCTGGTCAATGTTCTGGAAAAACACCATACCCCCACCGATCTTTCCCTGATGGTGCTGGGCAACATGGTCACTAATTTGATCAACACCAGCGTTGCTCCCGCGCAGCGGAAAACCCTGGCGAGATCGTTCTCGGAAGCCCTGCAGGCTTCTGTCCGTGAAGATAAAGCACATTAATATTGACTTATGGTGACAAACCGTCAGCGTTATCGTGAAAAAGTCTCCCAGATGATCAGCTGGGGGCACTGGTTCGCCTTATTCAACATCCTGCTCGCCCTTGGGTTGGGCAGCCGCTACCTGTTTGTCACCGACTGGCCCGCATCCCTGCTGGGCCGGGTCTATGCCTTTGTCAGCCTGCTGGGGCATTTCAGCTTTATCGTGTTCGCCGGCTATTTGCTGGTGATCTTCCCGCTCACCTTCGTGGTGATGTCGCAGCGGCTGCTGCGATTTATTTCCGCCGCGCTGGCCACCATCGGGCTCACGCTGTTGCTGGTCGACAGCGAAGTGTTCTCCCATTTCCACCTGCACCTCAATCCGGTGGTGTGGGATCTGGTGGTCAACCCGGACCAAAGCGAGCTTTCGCGCGACTGGCAGCTGATGTTTATCTGCGTGCCGGTGATCTTCCTGGTGGAGATGCTGTTCGGCACCTGGAGCTGGCAGAAGCTGCGCAGCCTGAATCGCCGCCGTTTCGGCAAACCGCTGGCGGCGCTGTTTATCAGCGCCTTTTTCGCGTCGCACCTGATTTATATCTGGGCCGACGCCAACTTCTATCGCCCGATCACCATGCAGCGGGCCAACCTGCCGCTCTCGTACCCGATGACCGCGCGCAAGTTCCTCGAAAAACACGGCCTGCTCGATCAGCAAGCGTATGAGCGCCGCCTGATGCAACAGGGCAACCCGGAAGCGGTGGCGGTGGAGTATCCGCTCAGCGATCTCAGCTACGGCGATAAAGGCAGCAGCTATAACCTGCTGATGATCGTGGTGGACGGCATTCGCGCAAAAGACATGGCGCAGGACATGCCGGCGCTGACGCGCTTCGCCCAGGAAAACGTGCGTTTCAGCGATCACTACAGTTCGGGCAACCATGCCGATACCGGGCTGTTCGGCCTGTTCTACGGCATTTCCCCGACTTATCTGGACAGCGTGCTCGCCGGCCGCAAGCCGTCGGCGCTGATCTCTGCGCTCGGCGATCGGGGCTACCAGTTGGGGCTGTTCTCCTCCGATGGCTTCAATGCCAGCCTGTACCGCCAGGCCCTGTTGACCGACTTCTCGCTGCCGACGCCGGCGCCGCAAAGCGATGCGCAAACCACGCAGCAATGGCAGCGTTGGCTGACGGATCAGGGTAGCAAAGAGCCGTGGTTCTCCTATATCAACTTCAGCGGCGCCGAGCCGGCCGAAGGCGACAAAACCCCGGCGCCGGCCGACTTTATTCGGCGCTATCGCACCGGCGCGCAAGACGTGGATACCCAGATAGCCCAGGTGCTGGACACTCTGAAACAGCGCGGCCTGCTGGATAAAACCGTGGTGGTGATCACCGCCGAGCACGGCGTCGAGTTCAACGACAGCGGCAAGGGCCAATGGGGCGCCGGCTCCGCCTTCAACCAGGCGCAGCTGCAGGTGCCGTTGGTGATCCACTGGCCGGGCACCCCTGCGCAGACCATCAGCAAGCTGACCGGCCATAACGACGTGATGCGCACCTTGATGCAACGGTTGCTGCACGTGAAGACCGCGCCGAAAGACTATTCGCAGGGCGAAGATCTGTTCACCGCCCAGCGCCGCAACGACTGGATCGCCACCGGCGATGGCAATCAGCTGGTGATCACCACGCCGACGCAGACGCTGATGCTGGACAACAGCGGCAACTATCGCGTCTACGATCAGAACGGCGAAGAAATAAAAGACGAGAAACCGCAGCTTGCTCTGCTGCTGCAGGTGCTGACCGATGTAAAACGCTTTATCGCCAACTAACTGCTTAAAACTAAAGCAATCAAGTGGCGAGGTGCTTGCATTAACATCGGGAATCGGTAGTATGATTTTTCATAGCGTCGGCATGTAGCGCAGCCTGGTAGCGCACCGTCATGGGGTGTCGGGGGTCGGAGGTTCGAATCCTCTCATGCCGACCAAATTCAAGAAAACCTGCTGTTAAAGCAGGTTTTTTTTCGTCCGCACACTGAGAGGATGAGAATCTCCGAAGGAGGTTTGAGCCGAACGTAGTGAGACCACGTTGCTTTAGCAACGGCCCGCAGGGCAAGCATCGAAGATGCGCATAATCCTCTCATGCCGACCAAATTCAAGAAAACCTGCTGTTAAAGCAGGTTTTTTTTCGTCTGTCGTTTACACGGAAAGTTTGACGATCGCCGCCGGAATGCCCTGACGCACCGCCGCACCGGTCACCCAATCCAGCCAGGTATTCGGCACTTCGCGCGTCGGGTCGGCAAACCCCAGATCGTTGAGGTTGATGCCGGCGGCGATGCGCTTATCCATCGCCAGCGGTTCGCCGTCCAGGTAGTGCTGGCTGGCGCCCATCTCCCGGTGGCCGTAGCCGTGTTCCACCGCGATCACGCCGGGCATCACCCCCGCCAGCAAACTGATCTGCGCCTCCCGACTGCCGCCCGGCGTACTGATGCTCACCCAATCACCGTGTTGAATGCCGAAACGCGCCCCGTCCGCCGGGTTCAGCGCCACCAGGTTCACCGGCTTCACGTCGTGCAGGCGCCGGATCACCGCGGTGGAGCTGCTCATCACATTGGATTTGAAGGACATCAGTCGCAGCGGCCACTGCCGCTCAGGATAGAGCTCTTCCACCGCGCGGCCGTCCGACAAACGCGCCGGGTAGCAGGTTGGGCAGCCGCTGAAACGCTCGCCGGTAATCGCATGCCGGTGTTTCGCCACTTCCGCATTCCAGATCTGCAGCGGCTTCTCCCAGCGGTTGCCCACGCTGCCGTCGCGGCGGCCGCTGTCATGCTCGGCGAAGCGGCCGCCGCGGCTGTAGATAAACGCCACGCGGCCGATCTCATCGGCGCGCAGCGTCTGCGCAAGCTGCGGCAACAAGCGATCGACGCCGCTCAGCGCCAACTCTTCCTCCCTCACGGCCGGCACCGGCGCCTTGCCGGCAAACGCCACGTTGGCGGCGGCGCGCAGATAATAATCCTCGGCGCGGTTGAGCGGCAGCAGCCCGCCCTGGCCGTCGCCGATTGCGCGATCGCCAAACCCCGGCAGCGCCAGGCGTTTGGCTACCGCGATGCAAAATGCCTCCATGGAGATCGGCTGCCCTTGCGCCGTTTTCGCGGTCGCCGGTGTCACTATCGGCCAGCGCGCAGTGGTTGCCTTGCTGGCGACACCACCCCAGGGGGCGCTGAATCCCCAGCTCTCAAAGTTATGGGTATCCGGGACGATATAGTCGGCCAGCGCCGTCGTTTCGTTGATAAACGCATCGATGGCGATAAACAGCGGCAAACGCGCCGGATCTTTCAGCCGCTCTTCCGCCACGCCGCGTAACCCAGCGATACCGTACAGGGGGTTAGTCATGTTCGAGATCCAGGCTTTCAGCCCGTACGGATACCCCGCCAGCGCCGATGTCAGCAGTTCGGTCAACTGCCCGGCGACGAACGGATACCAGGGCGCCCTGGCCGGCCAGGGTGAAATGCCCGCCGCCACTTTTTCGCGGTATTCGTCGGAGGTTTCATAAGCGGCCTTGCTGCGCGCGATATTCAACCCCTTCGGTTTTACCAGACCGGGAAACTCGACCAGGTTATAGCGCGGCCCCTCGGCGAAGCCGTTGAATTTGCCGCCGCCGACGAACACCCCGCCCGCCAGGCTCAGGTTACCGATCAACACGTTGAGCATCATCACCGACCAGGTATTGTAAAACCCGTTTGCCGCCATCATCCCGCCATGGGCGATCACCGCCGCCTTGCGCCCGTGGGCGGTAAAGGCCTCGGCCAGCGCCGCGATACGCGCCACCGGCACGCCGCACTCCCGGCTGTATGCCTCCGGCGACAGTTTGTCGGCGGCCTCTTTCAAACACTGAAAACCGCTCTTCACCGCCACCTGCGCACCATCGTGCAGCGTCACCGTGCGGGTTACCCACAGCTCGGCGCGGTCGCACGCCTCGGCCGGCATCAGCTCCCCCGCGCCGTTGACTACCAGCGGCGACGCCGACTCGGCGCCGTTCAGATGAGCGAGCGTCAGATGCTGCCCCGCTAACGGGTGCTCGCTCTCGGCGATCACCAGATGCGTGGCGTTGGTCCAGCTCTTCTCGCCGGCACGTTGCATGGCGGCCTCCGACGGGATGGCGAGATAGCCGGCCTGATAACGCCGGTTGTCGAGGATCCAACGGATCATCGCCATCGCCAGCGCCGAGTCGGTGCCCGGCAGCACCGGGATCCAATGGCCATGATCGTCCGCCAGTGTGGTGGTCAGCGGCAGCGCCGGCGCCACCACCGCATAGCGGAACTCGCTGCGCAATCTGGCGCTGGCCAGCTGCCGGGCCTGCCGCTTGAACGGGTTGCCGGACTGCGCCGGCGAGGTGCCCATAAACAGCGCGAATTCGACCTGTTCCCAGTCCGGTTTCACGTGCGGGTTCTTGTCCAGATCGTTCATCAACGCGCCGGAACCAGCGCGGTAAGCCAGCCCGCAGTATGCGCCATGCGCGCCGAAGTTTTTGCTGCCGAAACTGTTCTGGGCGAAGCGCCGCAGGAAGCTGTCGCGCCCGTCGTCACCGGCGTTGGTCACCAGCAGCTGGTTGGCTTTCGGCCCCAGCCCCGGCTGTCGGGCATCGATCGGCGTTTCCAGATCGCGGATCGCCCGCAGACCGTCCACATGCCCCTCACCGAACAGATCGCCGCCCTCCACCACTTCAGCGATCAACTGCTCGAAGCTGATGCGTTGCCACTTGCCCTCGCCGCGCTTGCCGACGCGTTTCATCGGCTCCAGCACGCGCAGCGGGCTGTAAAGCCCCTCCAGCAGCGTGGCGCCGCGCGCGCAGGCGGTGGAACGGGCGTCGAGGCCGCTCTCGCCCCCAGCTGCGCCAACGCGTCCTGCAGCGGCAAGGCAGAGCCGAGGTGCCGCTCCTGAGACAGCGGATGATAAGGGTTGCCGGCAATGCGCAATACCCGGTCGGTCTGCCTGTCCACCCGAACCCGCACGCCGCATTGCGTCCAGCAGCCGAAACACTGGGTCATCGAGATGGCCTGCTGCGGATTGCCTTGCCATTCCGGCATTGCCCGCCCTTCGGGCGGCAGGGAGTTGCCGTTGATGCGATCCAACGTCACCCGCCCTGAGGTGCCGTGAATCAAGCCGTCGATCGCCCGTTTGGCGACCTCGCGATAGCTCAGGCCAAAAGCGGACAGCCCGCCTAAGGCCAGGCCCACTTTCAACCACTGACGCCGGGTGAGTTTAGCCATGTTGTTTTCTCCGCAGTAAAAACGCCTGTGCTTCACGCACCATGATCATTAACGCCAGCCACAGCCCGAAAGTGCCGACGATCGCCAGCAAGCCATCGGTACCAAGCGGCAGGCTATAGGGGGAATAAGACGCGTTGTATTTCGGGATGGTTTGCACCTCGATCAACAGCGTCCAGCGCATCAGCCAGCTCAGCCCCAGCGCGCCTGCCACCAGCAGCGGCGCGCCGCCGCGCGGTAAACGTCGATAGGCAGCCCAAGCGGCGCACGCCAGCGCCAGCCCCCACAGTGCGATCCATCCCGCGGCATACCGGCGCGCCGTCGCCTGCGTCTGCAGCCAGTGGCGTACCGCCGCGCCGGATAGCGTATCGCCGCATACCCACAGCAGGATCGCCCCGCCGAGCAGCAGCAACGTCAACAGCATCCCGCGCGCCAGTGGCGCTTGCAGGCCAGGCCGTTCGCGCAATGTCAGCAGCAGCAAGGCCAAGAGCGCCTGCAGCGCGCTGAGGAACATCACGATCGGAAATGCGTAGCTGAACCAGATTGGGCGGGCGCGCACGACGGAAACCTCACGCCCGGTGTACAACAGCAGGCCGATAGCCACCAGCGCGCAGGCGGGCGCGATCCCACGCAGCAGCGCTACTCGCCTGCCCGTCAGCCGTGTAAATTCGATCGCGAGAAACCACAGGCCGATCAGCAGGGTAAACAGCGGCAAGAACAGCGCGCCCCACGGCATCCACGACCAAGGCGTCGGGTAGGCGTAGAAATGCCAAAAGCGAGCGATTTGATGCAGGTCGGCGGTCAGCGCCAGCGGCGCGGTGATGGCGCACGTCAGCCCGATAAACAGCGCCGTGCGCTCCAAATGTGCGTCGTTGTCTCCACCGCGCCAGCGCCACACGCAGGCCAGCAGCGCGGCGCAGGCGGCGATGCCGATAAAGAAGAAATATTGCACGGCCCACGGCAGCCAGCTCACCACTTGCGGCTGGCTCAGAACTTCTGCGATCATCAGTTGGCGGCTCATCGTCCCTCCCCCCATAAAGCGACCTGCGCCCGCCCCGGCAGCGGCGTGACGAAGGCGTCATCCAGCCCCAGATAAAAAACGTGGGGTACGGTTTGGTTCTCCGGCTTGAGGACTTTGATCTCGGCCTCGTGGCGCCGCAGCAGCTTGCTCAGCGTGCTGTGCGGATCGCGCATATCACCGATGATCCGCGCCCCGCCCACGCACGACTCCACGCACGCCGGCAACAATCCCGCCTCCAGCCGGTGCACGCAGAAGGTACATTTGTCCGCCGTTTGAGTAGTGTGATTGATAAAACGGGCATCGTACGGACAGGCCTGTACGCAATAGGCGCACCCCACGCAGCGTTTGTTGTCGACCACCACGATCCCGTCCTCGCGCTGGAAGGTGGCCTGTACCGGGCATACCGGCACGCAGGGCGGGTTGTCGCAGTGGTTGCACAGCCTGGGCAGCAGCACGTTGGCCGCCACCTCTTCGCCTTCGAGGCTGACCTGATACTGGTTTACCGTGGTGCGGAACTCGCCGTGCGGCGTCTGGTTTTCAATGGCGCAGCTCACGGTACAGGCCTGGCACCCTACGCAGCGCCGTAGATCGATCAGCATCGCGTAACGGCGGCTCGCATCCCCCTCGCGCCGCGTCGGCGCTAACGTCAGCCCGGCCTCCGCCACGGGGATCAGCGAAGCCCCCGCCGTCAACACGCCCAGCCGCTGCAAAAACTGCCGTTTACCGAAATCCATGCGCCTCTCCCACGTCCTGGGCATCACCCCGATCACGCTATTGATGCCCGTTAGATGAATAAACAATGTCGATGATTTACAGTGTAAAAATGACATTGGGCTCAGCTCTATTGTGGTTAACCACATACCGAACCTAACGTTGATCTAAAACAAGTGACGGCAGGCAGATTGCCCATCAGGAGGGGCCGTGAAGGTCGTGTTATTACTGCTGCTCAGTCTCGGCTGGGGGATGGCGGCACAGGCGGGCGAGTGGTCGGTCGGCGTGCTGGCGATGCGCGGCGATGCGGCGACCGCGCGTGACTGGCAGCCGCTGATCGACAGTCTCAACGGCAGCGTCGGCGGTGAACGCTTCCGCCTGCAGCCGCTCGATCTGGCGCAGATGCGCGAAGCGGTCAATCGGGGCAGCGTGCAGTTCGTGGTCACTAATCCGGCGCAGTTTGTGCAGTTGAACAGCCACTATCATCTGCGCTGGCTGGCGTCGTTGCGCGCCGCCAACGGCGATCGGGCAACGGGCAACATCATCGGCAGCGTGATTTTGGTGCGGCGTGACAGCGGCATTACGACGCCGCAGGCGCTGATGGGCAAAACGGTGGGCGCCATCGATCCGCAGGCCTTCGGCGGCTATCTGACCGGTTATAAGGCGCTCAGCGACGCCGGCATACGGCCCGAGCGCGATTTTCACCTGCGCTTTACCGGCTTCCCTGCCGACGCCCTGATCTATCTGTTGCGCGAACGCGCCATTCAGGCCGCCATCGTCCCGGTCTGCCTGCTGGAGAAAATGGATAAGGAAGGCCTGATCAATCCGGCGGATTTTCGCCCGCTGTTGCAACAGGCCACGTCGGTTCCCTGCGCCACCAGCACGCCGCTTTACCCCAACTGGTCGTTCGCCGCCCTGCCCGGTCTGGATAACTCACTGGTGGATGCGGTGGCAAGAGCCTTGCTGACCGCAGCGTCGCAGTCTCCCTTTCAGTGGGGCGCACCGGCCTCGACCAGCGAGGTGGAAGCGCTGCTGCGCGCCGTCAATCGACACCCGGAACAGCGGCGGCTATGGCTGGATATCAAGAGCTGGCTGATCCAGCATCAGACGGCCGTCAGCCTGTCGCTGGCGGTGCTGGCGCTGTTGATCGTCAACCATATCTGGATCGCGCTGCTGGTACGCCGGCGCGGGCGGCAACTGCTCCATGCCGGGGAGCAACTGCGGCGGCAGGAGCAGGCGCTGGAGAACGCCAGGCAGCTGAACGTGCTGGGGGAAATGGCCTCCGGCTTCGCACACGAGCTCAATCAACCGCTGGCGGCTATTCGCCACTATGCGCAAGGATGCCTGATCCAACTGCGCAAAACCGACGCCGGGCATCCGTTGCTGGGGCCGCTGGAAAATATCGACCGACAGGCGCAGCGCGGCGGCGAGACGATTCATAACCTGCGCCAGTGGGTGCGGCCCACCGATGAGGCGATAGACCAAACGAGCTGGCGGCCCTCTGCGGTAAGCGAAACCGCCGAGCGGGTGTGGACACTGCTGCGCCTGACGCAGCGCTATCCCGACCTGACGTTGTTCAACAACGTGGCGCCTTCGCTGACGCTAACCCTGCCGCCGGCGCTGCTGGAACAGCTGCTGGCGAACCTGCTGCTGAATGCGGCGCAGGCCGGGGCCAATGCCGTCTGGCTTTCCGCCACCCAGAGCGAACGGGCGATCGAGTTGCATCTGCAGGACAACGCGGGCGGCATGACAACGGCCGGGCTGGAACAGGCTTTTCGCCCCTTCAACACCACCAAAGCCGGCGGCATGGGGCTGGGGTTAGCCATTTGTCGACGCCTGGCCCGCTATGGCGGCGGCGAAATCCGCCTGGCTAACCGCCCCGCCCCCGACAGCCGCAATGGGCTGTGCGTAACGCTGCGTTTCATATTGAACGATGAGGAAAACCATGTCGCTAATTCATCTGGTGGACGATGACGTCGCCGTCACTGACGCCTGCCATTTTTTGCTGACCAGCCTCGGCCACGACGTGCAGTGCTGGAATGACAGCACCGACTTTTTGGCGCAGGCCGACCTGTTTCAGACCGGGATCGTCTTGCTGGACATGAGGATGCCGAAACTCGATGGGCACCAGGCCTACGCTGAGCTGCGCCGCCTCGGCAGCACGCTGGCGGTGGTGTTCCTGTCCGGCCATGGCGACGTACCGATGGCGGTGGAGCAGATGAAGCACGGCGCGGTGGATTTCCTGCAAAAGCCGATCGCCGCTGAACCGCTGATCGCCGCCCTCGAACGGGCGCAGCAGGTCTCCGCCGAGGCCTGGCAATGCCATGAAACTTGCGGCCGCTACCGCACGCTCACGCCGAAAGAACGCGACATCGCGCATCTGGTGGTGCGAGGCATGATGAACAGGGAAATGGCGGAACGGCTGAATATCGCCCTGCGCACCGTGGAGGTTCACCGGGCGAAAGTGATGGAGAAAATGCAGGCCGCCAGCCTGGCGGAATTGGTGATTCAGCTGCAGGATTTACCGCACGCCGCGCACGAATGAATGCACCATGCAAAATTCCGCGCCCCCTCTTGCCAACCGACCTTCCTCAGGCCAGAATACTGTACATTAAATCAGTATTTACAGGTGAGTCATGTTTGTAGAATTGGTGTACGACAAACGCAACGTCGCTGGGTTGCCCAACGCCGCCGAGATTATTCGCAACGAGCTGGAAAAACGCGTGCATGCGCTGTTCCCGGAAGCGGACGTGCGCGTGAAGCCGATGCAGGCCAACGGCCTGAACTCCGATGCCAGCAAAAGCGATCGTGAGAAGTTGAACCGGATGTTGGAAGAGATGTTCGAAGAAGCGGATCAGTGGCTGGTCACTGAGATTTGAACCCTACCTGATAGCCGGCTCATCCTCCGGCTATATTTCTGCCAGAATAAGCCATCGGCTCCTTCCCCTCCGTGATGAATGTCCAAGCTCCATGCGGCAGATGAAAGCCCCGCCTAATAGGTTAATTTGATCCTCCGGTGTCAGCGTGCAGCGCATAACAAAAAGCCCCAGCATCTCTGCTGGGGCCTCTGTCATGGTGCCGGCTACCGGAATCGAACTGGTGACCTACTGATTACAAGTCAGTTGCTCTACCTACTGAGCTAAGCCGGCTGAATTTGGCGGAAGGACAGAGATTCGAACTCTGGGAGCTGTTACACTCGACGGTTTTCAAGACCGTTGCCTTAAACCACTCGGCCATCCTTCCAATGGGCGCTGATATTAGCGATACCGTTATGAAATGTCTATCGTTTTGATGCAAAAAAATGGGATGGGCGGCGCAGTTGCCTAAACTTCAGGCCTTAAACGCTTAAAAAATGAAAAGCCCCGCGCAAGCGAGGCTTTTAGAGCCGGCCGAAACGCGATTACTTCGGCTGCGAATCGTAGTCGGAACAGGTTTGATAGCCCTTGTTCATGACATGACCCGTGTCGTTGTAGCTGACAAAGTACGTCTGCACCTTGCCGTCGCGCGGCGCCACCGCATAGGTGTCGCAGGTGCCCTGCGCATGAACCAGCGTGGCAGTGGTCGACGGCGGACCGGCGATAGCCCGCACCTGCTGCTTGGTCATCCCTACTTTAACATCGCTGACCACCGGCTCATTGACATAACTGGCTGCACGATCATAGGTGGTGCAACCGGCAAGAATGGAAAATACCGCCGCAGTGCCGACGGCCAAAACCAACTTCTTCGTCATAGCTTGTCCTCTTGGAGTGCATTTGTTGTCCCCTAAGTCTAGAAGCAGGAAGGCTTTTCTACAAATTCCCCTTTGTCGATCGGTGCGCTTTTGCCTTCAGGAGGCCATCGCCAACACGCCATCGGATTCAAAAACCGAAATCGCTCAGCGCCGGAACAGCGTCCGGGCGCCGACCGAGCGGCCAGTGAAAACGCCGATCCTGTTCGCGGATCGGCATGTCGTTGATGCAGGCATGGCGGTTGATCATCAGCCCCTCCTGATTGAACTCCCAATTCTCATTGCCGAAGCTGCGATACCAGTTGCCGGAATCGTCGCGCCATTCATAGGCGAAACGCACCGCGATGCGGGCGCCATCAAAAGCCCACAGTTCCTTAATCAGCCGATACTCCAGTTCTTTTGCCCATTTGCGTTGCAAAAAGCCGACCACCGCTGCGCGGCCATCGACAAACTCCGCGCGGTTACGCCAGTGGGTATCGAGGGAATACACCTGCGATACGTGTTCAGGATCGCGGCTGTTCCAGGCATCCTCCGCCAACCGCACCTTCTCGATGGCGGATTCGCGGGTAAAAGGCGGCAATGGGGGTTTAATGCTCATGTTCATCTCCTGGGTGAAAGTGCGTAGACAACTCTGTCTACCATATTACGCTAGCGCAAGTAGACAGAGTTGTCTACAATCACTCGAAAATAGCCTGGGAGAAAATGATGACCGCCGATTTCAACGCCTTGCCCGCTCGCCAGCGCATTTTGCTGACGGCGCACGATCTGTTTTATCAAGAAGGGATCCGCGCCACCGGTATCGATCGCATCATCAAGGAATCGGGTGTGACCAAGGTGACCTTCTACCGCCACTTTCCCAGCAAGAACGATTTAATTACGGCGTTTTTGACCTATCGCCATCAGCAGTGGTTAGCCTGGTTCAGCACAGCGTTGACCAGGCATGTGGCGCAGACCGGTGGGTTGCTGCCGGCGCTGGCGCCCTGCCTGGCGGAATGGTTCGAAGATCCGCGCTTTCGCGGCTGCGCGTTTATCAATACGGCGGTGGAGCTTGCCGACCTGCTGCCGGAAAGCCGACACATCGCCGGCCGGCATAAGCGGCAGATGGCGGACGAGCTGGCACGTCACCTGCCCGCCGGCCCACAGCGGGAACGGCACGCAGCGATGTTGGCGATGCTGATCGACGGCGCCATCGTCAGAGTGCAGATAGAGCGGCAACCGCAGGCCGCCCTGCAGGTGCTGAATGCCGCGTTGGACATGTTGGCGCAAGGCGGGTTCGATCAGTAATTGGCCCAGATGCCCGGCGTCACCAGTTCCAACAGGTGGGCGTCGGGATCGCGAAAATAAATGCTCTCCCCGCCGTGTTCCCAGCGCATCCGCCCCTCAATCTCCACGCCGTTGGCCATCAGATGCCGTTCCCAGTGCGACAGTTGCTCTTTCGCCACCGCCAGCCCGATATGCGCCGGCCCCACGCCATCGTGCGCGGGAATAAATCCGGTCGGATAGTGCGCCCCGCTCAGCGAATCGCCCTCGATAAACAGCAACAATACGCTCCGATCGCCGACGTTATAGGCGCGAAACCGTTCGTTGGCGACCATCGTCGGCAGCTTCAGCACCTCCCGGTAAAAAACGTCCGCGCGTTCAATATCGCTGACGTACAGCACCGTTTCGATCACCTTATCGATCTTGAGTTCCATATCACCTCCGCTCTGTTATCCGTTCTGACAGCGTAGGTCGGACGGAGGCGAACGGAAGCGCTTCCCGTGCCGGCAACGGATCAATTCGTGCTTTTTACCGGCAAAAAAAAACGCGGCCCGAAGGCCGCGCTGTGTCATTCACACGCTGGTGCTTAGAACTGGTAAACCAGGCCCACGGCAACCACGTTGTCGGTGTTGATGCCGGCAGCGTCGGTGAAATCGTTGTTGTCCACCAGGTTGATTTTGTAATCAACATAGGTAGACATGTTTTTGTTGAAGAAGTAGGTCGCACCCAGGTCGACGAATTTGACCAGATCTTGATCGCCGTAGTCCTTGCCGTTGCCGGCACGGCCCAGGTCTTTACCTTTGGTCTGGTTATAACCCACGAACGGACGCAGACCGAAGTCGAACTGGTAGTGCGCGTAGGCTTCAAAGCTCTGCGCCTTGTTGGCGTAGCCATAAACGCTGCTGTCGGAACTACCGAAACGCGCCGCGTTGTAGGACTGGGTGAACATCACCGCCAGGTAAACGTCGTTGGCGTCATATTTCAGACCGCCGGAGTACCCTTCAGCCTTGTCGCCGCGGCCCATAATATTGCGGTACGCGCCGGCGCCGTTCTGCTCGCTGGTGCGGCGAGAGTTGAAGAAGGCGCCCGCAGCGCTGATGCCGTAGCCCATGTCATAGCTCATGGACATGCCGTAGCCTTCGCCGTTTTGACCCAGAACGTCACGACCGTTGTTGGTTTCTTCACCGTTGCCGTTTTTACCCTGGTACTGCAGGGCGAAGTTCAGGCCGTCAACCAGACCGAAGAAGTCGTTGTTACGGTAGGTCGCCAGGCCGCTGGAGCGCTGGAACATGAACTGGTCGGCGCCATAGGTCATACCGTCGAACTCAGGCTGCAAGTCGGTATACGCCGCGACGTCGTACAGCACGCCGGTGTTACGGCCGTAGTCGAAGGAGCCGTAGTCGCCGAATTTCAGACCGGCGAAGCCGTAACGGGTGAAGTTTTTGTTGTCCTGGCTTTCAGCGTGGTTCAGGTTCGCCTGATATTCCCACTGGCCGTAACCGGTCAGTTGATCGCTGATTTGCGTTTCGCCGCGCAGGCCAAAACGCATATAAGACTGATCGCCGTCCACGCCGTTGTTGCTGGAGAAATAGTGAAGACCGTCGACTTTACCGTACAAATCCAGTTTATTACCGTCTTTGTTGTAGATTTCCGCCGCGCCTGCTGTGCCTGCAACCAGCAGTGCGGGTACCATCAGAGAGAGTACTCGAAGTTTCATCGTTATTATCCTCGTTAATTATGTCGAGCTACGGCCACTGCCCTTTTCGAGCATTATTAGCACGACTGTGCATTACCATTCTGGTAACAAGGGTTATATTAATCCAGAAAGAAAATGATACCAAGTATCCGATAGTGTTTCATTGTAATTAATAAAGGTTTCAAAATGTAAATACGCGCGAACTTTCACAAAACCTTACAGACAAACAAAATAAAGCACTTAAAGGCAAAGAATAGATTAATTGATAAAAAATCATGCAGTTATACATATCTTTAAGAAAAAAAAGCCAACCATACAATTGAGCCGGTCAATAAGCACATTGTGCCAAAACGTTGCCCGCACCCAGCCGCTATAATCATCTCGCTATCATCATTATTTTCATTATTACCTTCATTATCCGAGATCCGAGGATAATTTCTGCATTCCTTTAACCGGCTTCTGGCCGGTTTTTTATTTTCCTCCACACATCTCTCACTATTTCGACTCGTACAAATAGCACGCAAATAAATAACCTGATGATATAGTTTCATTAATTTACTTTCGCACTAATTGCTAATCCCTTCCCTTATTTTAGTCTACAAATTGAAATTGCTTTTCATTTCGTGCTTTATCTCACCGATTATTTCCCGCCGCAGGCATAATTAGCCGCAGAGTTTCCGTTCTGGTAATCTGAAAAAAACGCACCCTCAGCGAGTAACATTCATGATGCCCTTTCAACCCGACGAGCTGTGGCGGCGGCTACAAACCTCCCCCTTCCGCGCTCGCTTCCGTTTAAATGCCAAAGACCAAACGTATCTCGACGGCAAGGGATTGCCGCTGATACTCAGCCATGCCCGCGATTTTATCGACCGCCGCCTGGCCGCCGCCCATCCTAAAAACGACGGCAAGCAAACGCCGATGCGTGGCCACCCGGTGTTCGTCGCCCAGCACGCCACCGCCACCTGCTGCCGAGGCTGTCTGGAAAAGTGGCACGGCATACCGCAGGGCGTCGCACTGGACGAGCAGCAAAAGGACTATATTGTCCAGGCTATCGCGCTCTGGCTGGTGCGCAGAGGCGGTGCCAGGAACCTGTCAGGCGCGAATATTTTCGACCCGGATCGCGGATTGTGATAAAAACTGTCAGTAACTTTCACCATTCTTTTGACCCAAGATCCTGACGCTTACATGACAGCCACCTTGTGCAATGAACAGCAAACGCCCGGCGTTCCTCAACAGATCGCCACCCGCCTGGCCTTTTTCGTCGCCGGTCTCGGCATGGCCGCCTGGGCGCCGCTGGTCCCCTTCGCCAAAGCGCGCATCGGTATCGATGACGGCTCGCTCGGCCTGTTGCTGCTCTGTATCGGCGCCGGCTCCATGCTGGCGATGCCGCTGACCGGTTTCCTGACTGGCAAACTGGGCTGCCGCGCGGTGATCCTGATGGCGGGGCTCGGGTTATGCATCGATCTGCCGCTGCTGGCGCTGATGGACTCCCTCGGCGGCATGGCCGTGGCGCTGCTGCTGTTCGGTGCGGCGATCGGCATGATCGACGTGGCGATGAACGTTCAGGCGGTGATCGTCGAACGCGCAAGCGGCAAGGCGATGATGTCCGGCTTTCACGGTTTCTTCAGCATCGGCGGCATTGCCGGCGCCGGCGGCGTCAGCGCGTTGCTGTGGCTGGGGTTGACGCCGCTGCAATCCACCCTGCTCACCGTGCTGGCGGTGATAGTCCTGCTGGCGCTTGCCAGCCGCCATCTGCTGCGTGAGAGTGGCGCCGACGACGGCGGGCCGATGTTCGTCTTGCCGCGCGGCTGGGTGATGTTCATCGGCATTCTGTGCTTTATCATGTTTCTGGCGGAAGGATCGATGCTCGACTGGAGCGCACTGTTCCTCACCACCTTGCGGGGCGTCGAGCATAGCCAGGCCGGTTTGGGCTACGCGCTGTTTTCCATCACCATGACACTCGGCCGCCTCAATGGCGATCGGGTGGTGAACTCGCTGGGCCGCTACCGGGTGCTGCTGCTGGGCAGCCTGTGCGCCGCTTTCGGTCTGAGCCTGGCCATCGCTTTCAACCACGCCGCCGTTTCGCTGGTCGGCTTCATGCTGGTCGGCCTGGGCGCCTCGAACGTCGTGCCGATCCTGTTCAGCGCCGCAGGCAACCAGCGCGACATGCCGGCCAATTTGGCGATCGCCTCCGTGACCACCGTCGGCTATGCCGGTATTCTGGCCGGCCCGGCGCTGATCGGCTTCATCGCTCAGTTTTCCAGCCTGACGGTGGCCTTCGCCTGCGTAGCCGCTCTGCTGTTGGCGGTGACCGCCAGCGCCAGGGCCGTCACTCGCTGATTCAGGAATGCGCAGCCACTATGCAAAATAAACAACTGACCATAAGTTCCAGCAACATTACCCGCTGCTTCCTGCTGTTTATCGTGCTGCTGACGATCGGCATCGGCCTGTATGGTTACAATTACACCAATGCCTGGCTGGCGGAAAAGAAGTACGCGCTGAACGGCATCGCCGGTTCGCTGCAAAAGCGTATCGATACCTACCGCTATATGACCTATCAGGTCTATGACAAATTCGGCAATGCGCCGGCGCAGAATGTCGATCCCGGTTTGCAGGAAACCCGCCTGCGACCCGACGTCTATTATGTCGAGAAGCCGCACAAGAAAACGGACGCGGTGATCTTCGGCAGCCATGACGAAAACACGCTGGCGATGATCGCCAACATCTCGGACTACCTGGATACCCGCTGGGGCGCCAAAACCGAGAACTACGCCATGTATTACCTCAATGGTCAGGACAACAGCCTCAGCCTGATCACCACCCAGCCGCTCAAAGAGCTGGCTTCGCGCTTTCGGGAAAGCTACCTGACCACCTCGGCGGACGAACGCCGGGCCGAGATGCTGCAGCAGGCCAATATGCTCGACGAGCGCGAGAGCTTTTCCGATCTGCGCAAGCAGCGCTTCCAGAACGCCTATTCGTTCTCGATTCGCACCACTTTCAACCAGCCGGGGCATCTGGCGACGGTGATCGCCTTCGATTTGCCAATCAACGACATCATTCCGGCCAATCTGGCCCGCGCCAGTTTCCTGCTGCTGCCGGACGATGTCGATCTCGACGACAGCGTCATCCCGGCTGAAACCGTCCTCGGCACCCATGCGACGATGACCGGCGGGTGGGTGGAGTTCAGCGCCGCCCTGCCCAATGCGCCGCTGAAGGTGGTGTATCGCGTTTCGGCCATCAATCTGGCCATCGATCTGCTGCGCAACAACATCTGGCTGATCGCGGTCAACCTGCTGCTGCTGGCGCTGTCGATGCTGAGCATCTACTTTATCCGCCGCCAGTACATTCGCCCGAGCGAAAACATGGCGGTGGAACTGGAAGCCGAACGCGCGCTGAATCAGGAGATCGTCTCCAGCCTGCCCTCCGGCCTGCTGGTCTACAGCTTCGCCAACAATACGGTGATCGCCAGCAACAAAATCGCCGAGCACCTGTTACCACACCTCAGTCTGCAGAAGATCGCCCATATGGCCGAACAGCATCACGGGGTGATCCAGGCGACGGTCAACAACGAGGTGTATGAAATCCGCATTTTCCGCAGCCAGCTGTCGCCGGACACCTACCTGTTCCTGATGCACGATCAGGATAAAGAGGTGATGGTGAACAAGCGGCTGCAGCAGGCGCGGCGCGAATACGACAAAAACGTTCAGGCGCGCAAGCTGATGCTGCACAATCTGGGCATCGAGCTGAATCAGCCGGTACGCCAGATGCACGATCTGGTCGACCGTCTGCACAGCCGGCCGGATGAGGAACAACAGCAGGCGTTGCTGGGCCAGTTGACGGCGGCGTCGGCTTCAGTGCTGGAGTTGATCGATAACATCACCCTGCTGACCCGGCTGGAAACCCAGGACTGGCAACCCACGCGCGAGCCGTTCAACCCGACGGCGATGATCGACGAGTTGCTGCAGGAGGCCCTGCCCGCCCTTAACCAGAAGGGGCTGGCGCTGTTCAAGCATTTCCAACTGGACGTCGAGCAGAACTATATCGGCGACGCCAACGCGCTGCGCAAGGTGATCTCGCTGCTGGTGCATTACGCCATTATCACCACCGCCTGCGGCAAGATTTCCCTGGTTGTCGACCATGAGCCCGAGCACCCGGACCGCCTGATTTTCCAAATCAACGACACCGGCTCCGGCATCTCCAACGAAGAGATCAGCAACCTCAACTATCCGTTCCTCAGCCAGACGCTGGTGGACCGCTTCAACCACGGTTCCGGGCTCACCTTCTTCCTGTGCAACCAACTGTGTAAAAAGCTTAATGGCCAGTTGGACATTCGCAGCAAGGTGGATATCGGCACTCGCTACACCATTCGCGTTGCCATGGAGATGGAGAAAAAAGAGCCGCAGGAGCAGGAAAAGCTGCTCGACGGCGTCACCGCCCTGCTGGACGTCACGTCGGATGAAGTGCGCGGCATCGTGACCCGTCTGCTGCAGGCCTACGGCGCCGACTGCCTCGTCGCCGAAGATCGCGCGGTCAACCGCGATTATGACGTGCTGCTGACCGATAACCCACAGCGCGCCGATGATTACACCCTGTTGCTGGCGACCGATGAGCCGGGCTGGCAAGCACTGGATAAACGCTACATTCGGGTAAACTATAATCTGAACGGCGCATTAATCGACGCCGTGCTGATGCTGATCGAACAGCAAATGGCCGCGCTGGAACAGGAAGAAAGCCCGCTTTCATTGAGCTCAGAAGATATCCAACTCTATGAAAAACAATTGAAATCAAGTGATTACTATGGGCTGTTTGTCGATACAGTACCCGACGATGTCAAAAAACTGTATACTGAGGCGGGCAGCAGTGATTTCAATGCGCTGTCACAAACCGCACACCGCCTGAAAGGCGTGTTTGCCATGTTAAATCTGCTTCCCGGCAAGCAGCTGTGCGAATCGTTAGAACAGCGCATCGCAGAAGGTGATGCGCCCGAGATCGAGAATAACATCAGTCAGATTGATTTTTTCGTCAGCAGACTGCTGAAGCAAGGTAGCCAACAACATGAATAACCTGAACGTAATTATTGCTGATGACCATCCTATCGTACTGTTTGGCATCCGGAAGTCACTTGAGCAAATTGAATGGGTGAATGTCGTTGGGGAGTTCGAAGACTCAACCGCACTGATCAACAATCTGTCCAAGCTGGACGCCAACGTGCTGATCACCGATCTGTCGATGCCGGGTGACAAGTATGGCGACGGTATCACGCTGATTAAATACATCAAGCGCCACTATCCGCAGTTGTCGATCATCGTGCTGACCATGAACAACAACCCGGCGATCCTGAGCGCGGTATTGGATCTGGATATCGAAGGCATCGTGCTGAAACAAGGCGCACCGACCGATCTGCCGAAGGCGTTGGCCGCCCTGCAGAAAGGCAAGAAGTTCACGCCGGAAAGCGTCTCTAAACTGCTGGAGAAGATCAGCGCCAGCGGCTATGGCGACAAACGCCTGTCGCCGAAAGAGAGCGAAGTGCTGCGTCTGTTCGCCGAAGGTTTCCTGGTAACCGAAATCGCCAAGAAGCTCAACCGCAGCATCAAAACCATCAGCAGCCAGAAGAAATCGGCCATGATGAAGCTGGGCGTCGAAAACGACATCGCCCTGCTCAATTATCTCTCGTCCGTCAGCATGACGCCGTTGGACAAAGACTAAAGCCCGCTTCACGGCAGGTTAACGCCAAACAGGCACGGCATCCGCCGTGCCTGTTTGCTTTTCAAGCCTCGCTGCGGCTGTAGCGCACCTGTTGGCTGTAGTAAGCCAGCGTCTGCTCCAGCGTCTCCAGCGTGACCGGTTTCGACAGGCAATTATCCATACCCGCCTCGAGGCAGCGCTGCTTCTCTTCCGCCAACGCATTCGCCGTCACGCCGATCACCGGCGCGCTGAACTGCATCTGCCGCAGCTCCTGCGTCAGACGATAGCCGTCCATATTCGGCATATTGACGTCGGTCAGCACAATATCGACGTGGTGCTGTTTCAGCACGCCGAGCGCGTCGACGCCATCGTTGGCGGTCACCACCTGATACCCCAGCGATCCCAGTTGATCGGACAACAGGCGGCGGTTGATTGGATGATCGTCAACCACCAGCAGATGAATATCGCCGTTGTCCGCCGCGCTGGCCTTGGCAGGCGTCGGCAGCTGCACCAGCGCCTCTGCCGCGCCGCTGCCAACGCCGAACAACCGGTTGAGCAAGCTCAGCGTTTCACGCGGCGTAGAGGTGCTGTGCATCCAATAACCCGGCCGGGTTTCCTGCGATGGGCCGATATGCTCGGTGGAGAATTGGATCTGAGCCAGCAGCGGCGTGTCCAGCATCAGCGGATGATCGCTGAGCATCACCTCTCCGGCGGCGGTCTCTTGGCCATCATAGCGCTGGATATCGGCGCCGTAGCCCCCCAGAATCGCCATCAGGTAGCTTTCCAACCGCTGATTGCGGATATCCAGCCACAGCCGACGGCCCTGCCAGGTATCGCTGGCCTGCGGGATGGGGAACTGAGCGTTGAACAGCGGAATACGGATGCTGAACAAGCTGCCCAGGCCCGGTTCGGATTCCACGGCGATATCGCCGTCCATCAGGTTGATCAGTTTCTCACAGATCGCCAACCCCAGGCCGGTTCCCTGGAAATGGCGCTGCACGCCGGTGCCCACCTGGAAGAACGGATCGAACAGGCGCGAAATTTCCTTCTCCGGGATACCGACGCCGGTATCGCGCACGCTGAACTCCAGGTAGCTGCCGCGGGTGCAGACCTGCAGCACGATACAGCCGGTATCGGTGAACTTGATGGCGTTGTTCACCAGGTTGGAGAGCACCTGCTGCAGCCGCACCGGATCGCCGAAGATACGCTCCGGCACGTTCTGTTCGATAAAGCAGTACAGCCCCAGACGTTTCTTGACCACCAGCGGCAAATAGTTGCCGGCGATATGGGTGATCACCTCCAGGCAGGAGAACTCGCGCGGTTCGATCTTCAGCTGCTCGGACTCGATTTTGGAGAAGTCGAGAATATCGCTGATGATTTTCAGCAGCAGGCCGGAGGAGTTGTTCATCGCATTGACCAGCCGATCGACCCCTTGCGGCAGCGCCTTGGTCTGCAGCAAATCGAGGTTGCCGATAATGCCGTACAGCGGCGTGCGCAGCTCATGGCTGACGGTGGCCAGGAACATCGATTTGGACTGGCTGGCCTGCTCCGCCGCCGCCGCCATCTCCTGCAACGACTCTTCCATCTTCACGCGGGCGCTGACGTCCACCAGCACGCAAATCGCCACCTCTTCGTTACGGTAGCGCGAGTGGACAAAGCTGATCTGCAGGTTGTTGTTGTTGCTGGTCATCACATCGACGAAATTCGCCTGCTGTTCGCAAATGATGCGCGTAATGCGATCGCGATCTTCGTGGGTCAACAGATTGATGTAGTTGTGCGCCAGTTCGTTACTCAGGATATTGGTGCCGTCGCTGATGCGCAGGATACAGATACCCACCGGCGCCGAAGCGACGATCTTGCGGTTGAACTGCTCGTGCTCTTCCAGGCGGAAGGCGTTGTCCTCCGCCGGCAGGAACATTTTACGCTCAAACAGCCACGCCAGCGTGAACAGCACGATGGCCGACAGCAGGTTCAGCAACAGCGCGTTGAGGATCAGCATTTTGAAGCGTTCTACTACGCTTTTCACCGGCAGCGCATAGACGATGCTCAGCGAAGAAGGCGGCAGCGCTTTCTTCAGGATCAGGTCGCGATAATTGTCGACATAGCCGAAGTAGGCATGCTCTGCGGGATAGCTGTTGAGCGAAGCGGCATAGCGATCGCCGTCCGCCAGACGCAGCACCGGCTCGTTGTTCTCATCCAGCAGCGTGACGCCGATCGGCAGGTTGCCGGCGGTAACGAAATCCTCCAGCCGAACGGTCTGTTCGATGCCCAGCAGCGCCTCCAGCTTGTTGCCGATATAAATCGGCGTCAGCACATACAGATAGCCGACGTCCGGCCGCTGTGCGCTGGGGCTGATCCAATACAGGTTGTTGTCTTTGTCCAGATTCTTGGCGTTGCGGTATTTCAGAATGCGCTCGTGCAGCGACTTCAGCACGTTTTCCCGATTGGCGCTCGCGTTGCCGCCGCCGAACTCCGCCATACACAGGCTGTCGCCGCCGATGAAGAACACCCGGTTGAGATCGTAGGCCGCCACGAAGTTCTCTTTCCAATACTGGATCAGGCCGCTCAGCGAATCGAGCGAACTGCGGTAGGTGGTACTCAGCGTGCAGTTGGACTCCGGGTACAGCGGAAAGAATTGCGGCGGGCTGCCCTTGCCGGGAAACACGCCGCTGAACATGTCCAGGCTGCTAACCGACCCGTTGAGACGGTTCTCCGCCATATACTTGATGTCGCGGATGATGTCGGCAGAGTGACGGATGTAGCCCTGCGCCTGATCGAAGTTGAGGTTGTACTCCTGCCGGATGTCCGATTCTTTCTGATGCAGGATATTCAGAATATAAAAGGTGGTGAGCAGCGCTCCCAACGACCACAGCAAAATCGCCAGCACCCGGAACAGATAACGGGATATCTTTAGCGTAGTTCGAAAAGAGGCTAAGTATTTCAATCGGATACCATACGAAAGTCAGTGGCGGCGCGCGTTGTCGCCGGCGTGGCGGCCGGCGGCTCGGTGCGCCAATTAAACCATATAACTGAAAAAGGGCCTAGCATCGCTGCCAGGCCCTTTTGTCTCGGTGCATTACGGTGTCGGCATGCCGACGCCCTCACCTTGCTTTAAACGTTGTCGTCGTCCATCGGCTCAGCCGCGTCGTCGCCATCGTCCAGCGGCGTGGTGTCTTCTTCCACCGCTTCCGCGCCCGGTTCCAGGCTGTCCAGCTCTTCGTCTTCCACCGGTTCGGCCACGCGCTGCAGACCGACGACGTTTTCGTCTTCCGCCGTACGGATCAGCGTCACGCCCTGGGTGTTACGGCCCACCACGCTGACTTCCGAAACGCGGGTACGCACCAGCGTGCCGGCATCGGTGATCATCATGATCTGGTCGCTGGTTTCCACCTGCACGGCGCCGACCACCTGACCATTACGCTCGCTCACCTTGATGGAGATAACCCCCTGGGTGGCGCGTGACTTGGTCGGGTACTCGGTCACGGCGGTACGTTTACCGAAGCCGTTCTGCGTGACGGTCAGGATGTCGCCTTCGCCACGCGGCACGATCAGGGAGATCACGCTGTCGCCTTCACCGAGGTTGATGCCACGCACGCCGGTTGCGGTACGGCCCATCGAACGCACCTGCGTTTCCGGGAAGCGCACCACTTTACCGTTGGCGGAGAACAGCATCACTTCGTTGCTGCCGTCGGTCAGATCGACACCGATCAGCTCGTCGCCCTCGTTGAGGTTGACGGCGATGATGCCGGCGCTGCGCGGACGGCTGAACTCGGTCAGCGCGGTTTTCTTCACGGTACCGCTGGCGGTGGCCATGAACACGTGGCGCCCTTCTTCATACTCGCGCACCGGCAGGATGGCGGTGATACGCTCATCGGCTTCAAGCGGCAACAGGTTGACGATTGGGCGACCGCGCGCGCCACGGCTGGCTTCAGGCAGTTGGTACACCTTCATCCAGTACAGGCGGCCACGACTGGAGAAGCACAGGATCGTATCGTGGGTGTTGGCCACCAGCAGGCGATCGATAAAGTCTTCTTCTTTAATACGCGCGGCGGACTTGCCTTTACCGCCGCGGCGCTGGGCTTCATAGTCGGACAGCGGCTGATACTTCACGTAGCCCTGGTGAGACAGGGTCACCACCACGTCTTCCTGGTTGATCAGGTCTTCGATGTTGATGTCGGAAGTATTGGCGGTGATCTCGGTACGGCGGCCGTCGTTGTACAGCTCTTTGACTGCCACCAGCTCTTCGCGGATCACTTCCATCAGGCGCTCTGGGCTTTCCAGAATAAAGATCAGCTCGGCGATAAAGTTGAGCAGCTCTTTATATTCTTCCAGCAGCTTTTCGTGCTCCAGGCCGGTCAGTTTCTGCAGTCGCAGATCCAGAATCGCCTGAGCCTGCTGCTCGGTCAGGTAGTACTTGCCGTCGCGGATGCCGAACTCCGGCTCCAGCCACTCAGGGCGGGCGGCGTCGTCACCGGCACGTTCCAGCATGGCGCTGACGTTGCCCAGATCCCACGGCTGAGCCACCAGCGCGACTTTCGCTTCCGCCGGCGTCGGCGCACGGCGAATCAGTTCGATGATCGGATCGATGTTGGCCAGCGCGATGGCCAGCGCTTCCAGGATATGGGCACGGTCGCGGGCCTTGCGCAGTTCGAAGATGGTACGGCGGGTGACCACTTCGCGACGGTGGCGCACGAAAGCTTCGAGGATGTCTTTCAGGTTCAGCAGTTTAGGCTGGCCCTGATGCAGCGCGACCATGTTGATGCCGAAGGTGACCTGCAGTTGCGTCAGCGCATACAGGTTGTTCAGCACCACTTCGCCGACCGCGTCACGTTTGACTTCGATCACGATGCGCATGCCGTCTTTATCGGACTCGTCGCGCAGCGCGCTGATGCCTTCCACGCGCTTTTCTTTCACCAGCTCGGCGATCTTCTCGATCAGACGCGCCTTGTTCACCTGATACGGGATCTCGTGAACGATGATGGTTTCGCGGCCGGTTTTAGCATCGGCTTCCACTTCCGCGCGCGCGCGCAGGTAGATTTTGCCGCGCCCGGTGCGATAGGCCTCTTCAATGCCGCGACGGCCGTTGATGATCGCCGCCGTCGGGAAGTCTGGCCCCGGAATGTGTTCCATCAGCCCTTCGATGCTGATGTTTTCATCATCGATATAGGCCAGGCAGCCGTTGACGACTTCAGTCAGGTTGTGCGGTGGAATATTGGTGGCCATGCCCACGGCGATACCCGACGAGCCGTTGACCAGCAGGTTCGGGATCTTGGTCGGCATGACGGCCGGGATCTGCTCGGTGCCATCATAGTTAGGCACGAAGTCGACGGTTTCTTTTTCCAGGTCCGCCAACAGTTCGTGAGCAATCTTGGACATGCGCACTTCGGTATAACGCATCGCCGCGGCGGAGTCGCCGTCGACGGAACCGAAGTTACCCTGGCCGTCCACCAGCATGTAGCGCAGTGAAAACGGCTGAGCCATACGCACGATAGTGTCGTAAACCGCGCTGTCACCGTGCGGGTGATATTTACCGATCACGTCCCCGACGACACGGGCCGATTTCTTGTATGGTTTATTCCAGTCGTTACCCAATACGCTCATCGCGTACAGAACGCGGCGGTGAACCGGTTTCAGTCCATCACGAACATCTGGCAGCGCACGTCCGACAATAACGGACATCGCATAGTCCAGATACGAGTTTTTCAACTCGTCTTCGATGTTTACCGGTGTGATTTCTCTGGCAAGGTCGCTCATGGAGCTGCTATCCCTCTACTAATGATTCATCTGCCCGCTGCCATAGTGGCAAAGGTGTAAAACTATATCACAAAGCACGCTTTACGGGAAAATAACCGCCGCTGTTTCACGGAAATTGTGCAGATAAGTGCGCTAAAAACGCATCGGCGCAGACGATGCCGCGCCGGAACATGTATAATCCGCGCAACGAGAACAAGGAGCCAGACCAGCCCATGAACGCAGAATCATCCAGCCGAGTGCAAAACGTTGACCACCAGGAAATCGCCAAGTTCGAGGCCGTCGCCTCTCGCTGGTGGGATCTGGAAGGCGAGTTCAAACCGCTGCACCGCATCAACCCGCTGCGCCTGAACTACATCATGCAGCGCGCCGGCGGCATTTTTGACAAGCAGGTGCTCGACGTGGGCTGCGGCGGCGGCATTCTGGCGGAAAGCATGGCGCGCGAAGGCGCCAAGGTGACCGGGCTGGACATGGGCGCTGAGCCGCTGCAGGTCGCCCGGCTGCACGCGCTGGAAAGCGGCATGGACGTCACCTATGTGCAGGAGACGGTGGAAAGCCACGCCCAGGCCAACCCGCAACGCTACGACGTGGTCACCTGCATGGAGATGCTGGAGCACGTGCCGGATCCGGCCTCGGTGGTGCGCGCCTGCGCCCATCTGGTGAAACCGGGCGGCCACGTGTTCTTCTCCACCATCAACCGCAATACCAAAGCCTGGCTGATGGCGGTGATCGGCGCAGAGTACGTGCTGAAGATGGTGCCGCAGGGCACCCACGATCATAAGAAGTTCATTCGCCCTTCCGAACTGATCGGCTGGGTCGACGGCACGCCGCTGCGCGAAAAGCACATGATCGGCCTGCATTACAACCCGATCACCGATCATTTCAAGCTTGGGCGCAACGTTGACGTGAACTACATGGTGCACACCCAGCACGAAGGCTAAGCGTTGTAAACCACGCCGGCCCTGCATTACCGAGGGGCGGCGCCATTGGCGCATTCGGAAAAATACCTAATTTCCACGACTTCGATCAAAATAGCCGTTGTAAACAGTTTTTTAGAATATTAAATCAGATCAATATGCCGTTTTTTTCTAACGTTTAATAAAGCGCCAAACGATCGGTTTTTTCAGTTTTTCAGTAAAATCTGATCGCGCTTATTGACAAGCTTGTCGCGCCAGTCACGGCGCGCACTGCGAACGGCAAGTTACATTTCACCCCCAAGTTATCCACAAATTAGGCCGGTTTTGTTCACTTGCAAACGCCGTTTTTTCTCACTATCTTGTTACCTCACCGACATACAACCCCTATATATAGTGTTTACATACTGAGCAGAGCGACTACACTTCTGCTTAGGGGCACCATACGGACAGGTAAAACACCACATGAACCAAAGTCTGCTTGTAACTAAACGCGATGGCCGTAAAGAGCGCATCAATCTCGACAAAATCCACCGGGTCATCGATTGGGCCGCAGAGGGATTACACAACGTCTCGGTTTCTCAAGTAGAGTTGCGTTCACACATTCAGTTTTATGACGGCATCAAAACCGCCGACATTCACGAAACCATCATCAAGGCCGCAGCCGACCTGATCTCCCGCGATGCGCCGGACTATCAGTACCTGGCCGCTCGCCTGGCGATCTTCCACCTGCGCAAAAAGGCTTATGGCCAGTTCGAGCCGCCGAAGCTGCACGCCCACGTCACTCGCATGGTCGAGATGGGCAAATACGATAAGCATCTGCTGGAAGACTACAGCGCTGAAGAGTTCGAGCAGATGGATTCCTTTATCGATCATTGGCGCGACATGAACTTCTCCTATGCCGCCGTCAAGCAGCTGGAAGGCAAGTATCTGGTGCAGAACCGCGTCAGCGGCGAGATCTACGAAAGCGCCCAGTTCCTGTACTTGCTGGTGTCCGCGTGCCTGTTCTCCAACTACCCGCGTGAAACCCGTCTGGATTACGTCAAACGCTTCTACGACGCGATTTCCACCTTCAAGATTTCACTGCCTACGCCGATCATGTCCGGCGTGCGCACCCCAACCCGTCAGTTCAGCTCCTGCGTGCTGATCGAGTGCGGCGACAGCCTGGACTCCATCAACGCCACCTCCAGCGCCATTGTGAAATACGTTTCGCAGCGCGCCGGCATCGGCATCAACGCCGGCCGCATCCGCGCGCTGGGCAGCCCGATCCGTGGCGGTGAAGCCTTCCATACCGGCTGTATCCCGTTCTACAAACACTTCCAGACCGCCGTCAAATCCTGCTCGCAGGGCGGCGTGCGCGGTGGCGCGGCAACGCTGTTCTACCCGATGTGGCACCTGGAAGTGGAAAGCCTGCTGGTGTTGAAAAACAACCGCGGCGTTGAAGGCAACCGCGTGCGTCACATGGACTACGGCGTGCAGTTGAACCGCCTGATGTACCAGCGTCTGATCAAGGGCGAAGACATCACCCTGTTCAGCCCGTCCGACGTGCCGGGGCTGTATGACGCGTTCTTCGCCGATCAGGACGAATTCGAACGCCTGTATACCCAGTACGAGAAAGACGACAGCATTCGCCAGAAGCGCGTGAAAGCGGTTGAGCTGTTCTCGCTGATGATGCAAGAGCGCGCCTCTACCGGCCGCATCTACATCCAGAACGTCGACCACTGCAACACCCACAGCCCGTTCGATCCGCAGATCGCGCCGGTGCGTCAGTCCAACCTGTGCCTGGAAATCGCGCTGCCAACCAAGCCGCTGGAAGACGTCAACGACGAAAACGGCGAGATTGCGCTGTGCACCCTGTCCGCCTTCAACCTGGGCGCGATCGACAGCCTGGACGATCTGGAGGAGCTGGCGACCCTGGCGGTGCGTTCACTCGACGCCCTGCTGGATTATCAGGATTATCCGATCAAGGCTGCGCACCGTGGCGCGATGGGTCGCCGCACCCTGGGCATCGGCGTCATCAACTTCGCCTATTACCTGGCGAAGAACGGCGTGCGCTACTCCGACGGCAGCGCCAACAACCTGACGCACAAAACGTTCGAAGCCATTCAGTACTACCTGCTGAAAGCCTCCAACCGTCTGGCTCAGGAACAAGGCGCTTGCCCGTGGTTCAAAGAAACCACCTATTCGCAGGGCATCCTGCCGATCGACACCTACAAGAAAGATTTGGATGCGATCTGCAACGAGCCGCTGCACTACGACTGGGAAACCCTGCGTAAAGAGATCCAGGAAACCGGCCTGCGCAACTCGACCCTGTCTGCGCTGATGCCGTCGGAAACCTCTTCGCAGATTTCCAACGCCACCAACGGCATCGAGCCGCCGCGCGGCCACATCAGCATCAAGGCGTCGAAAGACGGCATCCTGCGCCAGGTGGTGCCGGAGTATGAGCGTCTGAAAGACAACTACGAGCTGCTGTGGGAAATGCCGAGCAACGACGGCTATCTGCAGCTGGTGGGGCTGATGCAGAAATTCATCGACCAGTCGATTTCGGCCAACACCAACTACGATCCGACCCGCTTCCCGGGCGGCAAGGTGCCGATGAAGCAGTTGTTGAAAGACCTGCTCACCACCTACAAGTTCGGCGTGAAAACGCTGTACTACCAAAACACCCGCGACGGTGCGGAAGACGCCCAGGAAGATTTGCAGCCTGCCAAGGCCGGCGATGACGACTGCGAAAGCGGCGCCTGCAAGATCTAAAGTTTGACCTAGCGGGCCGGAATTTTCCGGCCCCTTCATTTAGCCACGTTACGATGGATTCAGGCTTATGGCTTACACCACTTTTTCTCAGACCAAAAACGACCAGCTGCAAGAGCCGATGTTCTTCGGCCAGTCGGTAAACGTTGCGCGTTTCGACCAGCAAAAGCATGAAATCTTCGAAAAGCTGATCGAAAAACAGCTCTCCTTCTTCTGGCGCCCGGAAGAAGTTGACGTCTCCCGCGATCGCATCGATTACCAGGCGCTGCCGGAGCACGAGAAGCACATCTTCATCAGCAACCTGAAGTACCAGACGCTGCTGGACTCCATCCAGGGCCGCAGCCCGAACGTCGCGCTGCTGCCGCTGATCTCGATCCCTGAACTGGAAACCTGGGTGGAAACCTGGTCGTTCTCCGAGACCATCCACTCCCGTTCTTACACCCATATCATCCGCAATATCGTCAACGATCCGGCGCTGGTGTTCGACGATATCGTCACCAACGAAGAGATCAAAAAGCGCGCGAAAGACATTTCCGGTTACTACGACGACCTGATCGAGATGACCAGCTACTATCACCTGCTGGGTGAAGGCACCCACCAGGTGAACGGTAAAACCGTCACCGTCAATCTGCGCGCGCTGAAAAAGCAGCTGTACCTGTGCCTGATGAGCGTGAACGCGCTGGAAGCGATCCGCTTCTACGTCAGCTTTGCCTGCTCCTTCGCATTCGCCGAGCGCGAACTGATGGAAGGCAACGCCAAGATCATCAAGCTGATCGCCCGCGACGAAGCGCTGCACCTGACCGGTACCCAGCACATGCTGAACCTGATGCGTTCCGGCGCCGACGATCCGGAAATGGCGGAGATCGCCGAGGAATGCCAACAGCAGTGCTACGATCTGTTCGTGCTGGCTGCCCAGCAGGAAAAAGAGTGGGCGGAATACCTGTTCCGCGACGGCTCGATGATCGGCCTGAACAGAGACATTCTGTGCCAGTATGTGGAATACATCACCAACATCCGCATGCAGGCGGTCGGCCTCGGCCTGCCGTTCGAAACCCGCTCCAACCCGATCCCGTGGATCAATGCCTGGCTGGTGTCCGACAACGTGCAGGTGGCGCCGCAGGAAGTGGAGGTGAGCTCCTACCTGGTTGGCCAGATCGACTCGGAGATCAACGCCGACGACCTGAGCGACTTCGAACTGTAAGCGATGGCGACACCAATCGTAACGCTGCGCGCCGCCGGCACGCAGCTCTCCTGCCCCAACAGTGAAAACTGCCTGCTCGACGTGCTGGAACTGCACGACGTGCAGGTGGAGTACCAGTGCCGATCCGGCTATTGCGGTGCCTGCCGCCTGAAGCTGGTGAAAGGCGAAGTGACCTACCGCCAGCAGCCGCTGGCGTTTATCAACGCCGGCGAGATCCTGCCCTGCTGCTGCATGCCGCTGACGGATATCGAGCTGGAAATGTAAAGTCGGGTGCCGGAAACCGCGCCTGGAGACCAGAAGGCGGGGTTGCCCCCGCCCTATGATTACCGCTTCACCTCACACGCCAACCTGATCAGGATAGTGATATTTTCCTGGTAGATTTTTAGCTCGCACAGCGAGTCTCTTATCATCCAGATAAATAACAAAACCGTAATACATACAACGGTTAGCGAGTGAAACACATGCCTTAAGCGCATGCTTGCCTCCTTGCTGTGAAGGGGCTACCATACCGGTGTCTAGGCGGTATGTGCAGCCCCATTCTGATTGAGAGTCAGTCTGGGGCTTTCATCTATCCGCCTTGTCACACAATGCCCAAGACGAACAGTCTCAAGCACCCGCCAAAAGAGTAACAGTATTCCCTCGTCGCGAATATCCCCTATAACCTTATGATTAATTAGGAATATATAACTATCCTCAAAGTATTTCGCTTAGCGCCCCTTGCCTGCCGATGCGGAAAAATAACGTGCCGGAGAATCGCCAAAGGCTTTGCGAAACATGGCGATAAAATTACTCGGCGAGGCATACCCCAGCGTTTCCGCGATCTGCAGCACCGTCTCGCCTTCGGCCAGCTTCGCTAACGCATACGACAACCGGGCCTGCTGGCGCCACTGGGCAAAACTCAACCCCGTCTCGCCGATCATCAGCCGCCGCAGGGTACGCGGCGACATCGCCCCCCATTCAGCCCACGCCTCCAGCGAACGCTCGCTCCCCGGCTGCGCCAGCAAGGCCTGCAGAACGCCGGCCAGGCGCGGATGGGACGACATCGGCAAATGCAGTGGTTCCGTCGGCGCCAAACGTATCTCGTCCCGCATCACCTGTGCCATGCGATCCTGCTCCAGGGTGAGCGCGCTGCGCTTGTCCCAGCCTTCTGCTCGCTGAGCCAGCGCCTGCAGCACGGCGCTAATGCCGATGACGCAGGGTACATTCGACAGATCGTTGCAGGCCTCCGGCGCCAGCAGCAAACTCCAGCCGCTCAGCGCGCCGCAGACCTGCACCCGGTGCTGCGTCGCCGGTGGGATCCACCCCGCCCGCTGCGGCGGCAGCACCCAATCGCCGTGCGCCGTGCGTACATGCAGCAAGCCGCTTTCGACGCACAGCAGCTGCCCGCGCACATGCTGATGCCAGTCGTATTCGCGCGTGCCCAACCGATACTCCCGGCCTGCCGCGTCGCGGCCGCCAAGGGCGATCAGCCAGGGGCCCGCCTGCCATTCGCTGCAGTCAGCGTCGGCGAAGTGAGGGTTATCGTTCATATTGGCCACTTATCACTATTTTTAGTCAAGATACCGTTATATCAACCTTTTCCTGCGCCGACATAATGAAATGCTTCCGGCCGCTCCCGTTTGTGGCCACTGACTCACGAGGGAACATGATGACAACACTCTGCATTGGCATTATCGGCGCCGGACCCGGCGGTCTGTGTCTGGCTCAGGGGCTGCGCCGCTTCGGCATCCACGCCACGGTGTTTGAACGCGACACCACACCGCAAGCGCGCGATCAGGGCTACCGGCTGCGCATCGATCCGACGGGCCAGCAGGCACTGGCCGCCTGTCTGCCGCCGGCGCACTTCCGGTTGCTCTGCGCCAGCAGCGCGCAAAACAGCGGCGAGAGCAATCTATGGGATCCGCAGCTTGCCCCGCTCAACGCCCGACGCCCCGAGCACTGGCTGCCCTCCAGCCCGCAGCAGGCGCAGGAACCGAGCGGCGATCTCGGCGTTCATCGGCAAACGCTGCGCGAAATCCTGCTCGCCGGTCTGCAAGATCGGGTGCGCTTCGGCTATACCCTGCGTGAGTTTGCACAAACGTCACAGGGTGTGGAACTTCAGTTCGCCAACGGCGAGCAAGTACAGGTCGATGTGCTGATCGCCGCCGACGGCGTTAACTCGCTGGTGCGGCGGCGCTGCCTGCCCGAGGCGGGGCCCGAAGACAGCGGCGCGGTCACCCTCTACGGCAAAACGCCGCTCGATGCAGCGACCCGTGCCCAATTGGCCCCCGAATTGCTGCGCGGCGTGTCGGTCGTCTTCGCCGACGGCTTGTCGCTGGTGATTGAACCGATGCGCTTTCAGGCGCCCATGGCGCAGCTGGCAGCCGACTATGCGCCGGACTGCCCCCTCACGCCGGTCGACGACTATCTCTATTGGGCCTGTATCGGAACGGCTGAACGGCTCGGCGGGCCGGCGCGGGCGGAGGGAAGCGTTGCGCTGCAGGCGCGCGTAAGGCATATCTCGCAGGGATGGGCCCCCGCTTTGCAAACGGCGTTAGCGCTGGCGGATCCCCTGTCGCTCAGCGTGCGGGCGGTGCAGGTCACGAAGGCGATGCCGGTGTGGCACAGCGAACGCATCGCCTTTCTCGGCGACGCCGTGCACGCCATGAGCCCGGCGGGCGGGCTAGGCGCCAACACCGCGTTGGCGGACGCCGCCAGCCTGGCGACGCATCTGGCGCAGGCCGGCAGCGCCGCGCAGGCACTCAAGGACTATGGTGCAGATCTGCAAACGCGGGGCGTGGCGGCGATACGCCTTTCACGCCTGGCGTCCGAACGGCTGCAGCAAAACCGTGACGCCGGCGACTCAGCGTCATGACCGTCACTCGATAATTTCCACCACCTCCAGCCAGGCGTTTTTACCGCACGCCTGGCCCCCATTCAGCCAGCGGCGCAGCATATCCAGCGCCAGCATCGCCACCGACTCCTGCCGCAGCCGCAGGCCGTGGCGCGACGCCCGATAACGCACCGTCTGGCCAATACCGCCGCGCGGCGTATGCAGTGCAATGCTCACCTGCTCGTCGCGCATGGCGCTGACCGCCAACGCCAACGGCGCACCGGTCAATTCCGCCAGCGAACGGGCGCGCGCCAGCGTCGTTTCCAGCGTTTCGATACAGTGCGCCGGCAGCAGCTCGCCCCCCGCCAGCGGCGCCCCTTCGCTCTGCAGCTGCAGATTGATCAACCCGGCGCTGAATTGCTCGCTCAACGCCAGCTTCAACCCTTGCTGATTCAGACGCTGCGTCAGCGTCGCCGGCAACCCGGCGGTGCCTTCAAAGATGCAGTTGTCCCCCGCCACCTCGCGCACGCGCCGCCAGGCCTGCTCCATTTCCACACGCCGGCTTTCCGACCCGGTTAGCTTCAGCTCGATAATCGGGCTGGATGAGCGGTAGCCCAGCACCACTTCCGGCGGCAGCGGCATGCCATCCAGCTCGGCGGCCAGATCGCTCTCGGAGGTGCCGAAGGTGGTCAAGCGCAGGCACAGCGGCGGCGCCGGCAAGGTGAAGCGCTGGCGCAGGCGCGGCACGATCTGCTGTTCGACCATCACTTTGAATTCCGACGGCACGCCGGGGGTGAAGAACATCTGACATTTGTTCAGCTGCAGCGCAAACCCACAGGCAGTGCCTACCGGGTTATCCAGCATTTCCGCGTTGGCCGGGATCTGCGCCTGCTTGCGGTTGGAAGGGGCCATCGGCCGCCCGCGCTCGGCGAAATAGGCTTCCATGCGCGCCAGCCAGTCGGCCCGTTCGACCAGCTCTACGCCACAGGCTTTCGCGGCGGCCAGCGCGCTGAGATCGTCGCTGGTCGGCCCCAGGCCGCCGTTGACGATCAGCACATCGGCGATATGGCTTCGTTCCTGCAGGATCTCGATCAACGCAGAGAGGCTGTCCCCGACCGTTTCACGCCCGCTCATCGGCACCCCCTGCTGGAACAGGTAGTCCGCCAGCCAAGCGGCGTTGGTATCAATAATTTGCCCGTGCAGCACCTCATCGCCGGTGCTGAGCATCTCCACCCTTAACATTGATCTCTCCCACATTTTTTGGTCATTCCACTATAGAAGCCCGTAAATAACTTTTCACTAGCCGCCTGCGGATAATTTCAGCCATAGGCCCGTTCCTCATGCGCCATGCAGCCCGCCGCAATGTAAATATTACTGTACATCATGCGTAACGTCGGTTTGACACAAATTAGGGCTTCCACTATCCTGCCATCCTCATAAATCGTTACCTATAATTTTCAAAATCTTTCGGCTGGTAGAGAAAAAACGTGAAGAATCGCACTCTTGGCAGTGTTTTTATCGTGGCGGGCACCACCATTGGCGCCGGAATGCTGGCGATGCCGCTGGCGGCAGCCGGCGTCGGCTTCGGCGTCACGCTGGCCTTACTGGTCGGGCTGTGGCTGTTGATGTGTTACACCGCGCTGCTGCTGGTGGAGGTTTACCAGCATGAGCAGGCGGATACCGGTCTGGGCACGCTCGCCAAACGTTATCTCGGCGGCGGCGGCCAGTGGCTGACCAGCTTCAGCATGATGTTCCTGATGTACGCCCTCACCGCCGCCTATATCAGCGGCGCCGGCGAATTGCTCGCCACCAGCATCAGCCAATGGACGTCGCAGGACTTCCCGGTGTCGCTCGGCGTGCTGCTGTTCACCCTGGTGGCCGGCGGCGTGGTGTGCATCGGCACCCACTCGGTCGACTTGTTCAACCGCATCCTGTTCAGCGCCAAAGTGGTGTTTCTGGTGGTGATGCTTGGCCTGATGTTGCCGAATATCCACCAAACCAATCTGATGACGCTGCCGCTGGAGCAAGGCCTGGCGCTGTCGGCCATTCCGGTTATTTTCACCTCCTTCGGCTTCCACGGCAGCGTGCCGAGCATCGTCAACTACATGGGCGGCAACATTGGCAAACTGCGTTGGGTGTTTATCATCGGCAGCGCGATCCCGCTGATCGCCTATATCTTCTGGCAGTTGGCGACGCTGGGCAGCATCAGCTCCGACACCTTCGTCGGCATTCTGGCGCAGCAGGCCGGGCTGAATGGCCTGTTGCAGGCGGTGCGCGATGCGGTGGCTTCGCCGCACGTTGAACTGGCGGTGCACCTGTTCGCCGATCTGGCGCTGGCGACCTCGTTCCTCGGCGTGGCGCTCGGGCTGTTCGATTTCCTGGCCGACCTGTTCAAGCGGAAAGATAACGTGCGTGGCCGCCTGCAAACCGGCGCCATCACCTTCCTGCCGCCGCTGGCCTTTGCGCTGTTCTACCCGCGCGGCTTCGTGCTGGCGTTGGGATTCGCCGCCATCGCCCTGTCGGTGCTGGCGCTGCTGTTGCCTTCACTGCTGGTGTGGAAAACGCGCCAAAAGCATCAGGCGCAGTACCGCGTCTGGGGCGGTACGCCGGCGCTGGCATTGGTGTTTGTCTGCGGGGTGACGGTGATCGCGATTCAACTGGGCATCGCCAGCGGCATGCTGCCGGCGGTGGGGTAACGTATTCGGGGGCCGTTTCGGCCCCCGAATCTGTTCAAGCGGGTGGATTAAGAATAGCGTCAATCTGCGCCGCAGTGAGCGACAGACCGAAAAAGTCCCGATAAAAAACTTTCGTCTCTTCCCGCATGTCAATGTCGGCAAAACGCGCCGGGTACAGCGTTTTCGCCAACCATAAAAACTGCAGCGCCTCTTCGCTGGTCTCGCGACACCACCAGAACATCCCCTTGGGATTGACCACGACCCGATGCCGCAAAACGGCATCGATACCCTGCCATTGCGCAGACGTGCGTATCTCTTCGGCATCGCGCCTGTTCATCGCCACGATCACCTGCGGATTGGCGGCCACGATCTGCTCCAGCGCCACTTCGCCCGCCCCTTCTTTTTTCAGGCCAAACCACGTTTCCGCCACGTTGGCGGCGCCGGCCAGATCCATCCAATCCTGGTTAAGCGACGGCCGCCCTGAGGTGGTCAGCGGATTGCCCATGCTGTGATAAACGCGAATGCGCTGTCCTGGCGGCAAATCCTTCAGCCGCTCGGCGACGAGCGCCACATTACGAGAAAAATAGCGCTCGTAAGCCAACGCTTTTTCCTGCGCATCCGGCCCCAGCGCGGCCCCCGTTTTTAACACTCGCGCGCGCAGCGCCGCCATCGAATTGGCTTTAAACGCCAATACGCGCACCCCAGCCCGTTCGAGTAAATCCAATTGCGGCACTTTCATGCTGTCAGGCACAAACAGCAGCCGAGTGCCAAGCGCGATGATCTGTTCCGGATTCAACGCTTGCCCACTATTCACACTCACTACCGGAACGGCGTCAATGCGCGGCAGGCTTTGGCGAAACAGCGGGATCTGTTTCGCGACATTCGAGGTGCCGACGATGTTATCGCCGTAACCCAGCATCGCGATGATGGCGTTTTGCGCGGGCCACGGCGAGGCAATGCGCATTTCGCTCGCAGGCGGTGCAGCCCACAAATCGCCGTGCAACAACACGCCAACCAACAGTGCCCATGCAGACAACGATGCGATCCTCATAGCGCCCTCAGAAGTCGAACGTGACAGATGCGCGCACTTCACGGCCGTTGCCGAGAAAGGCGCTCGACGAACCGCCATTGCCATCCGTGCCCGACGGGAAAATAGAGGCCCAGTAATGTTCGTTAGTGACGTTATTGATCGCCAGCCGCCAGGTCGCAGGCACAGAATGAATCCGGGTGGCGTAGCGGACCCCCAGGTCCAGCGTGGTGTAACTGTCAGCCCAGGTGCTGTTGGTGTCGTTCGCCGCTCGCTTGCCGGTATAGTGCACGTTGGCGCTATAGACCCATTGCGGCATCGACGGCAAGCTGTACTCCACCAGCATATTGGCCTGCACCTTCGGCATACCGACCACGCGTTTGTCGCGTGTGCTGTCGGAAACCGTCTCTTTCAGTTGCGGATCGAGCAGAGTGACGCCGCCAAAAAGGCTCAGCCCGTCACCCACACGCCCAGCGGCCGTCAGCTCCAGGCCATTGTTCACCTGTTCGCCTTGCTCCTTGTACACACGGTCTTCGGCGTCAACATAAGCGAACGGCCGCTTGAGGCGGAACAGCGCGGCGCCGAGGTTCATTTCCCCGACGTCGGCTTTCAGGCCAACCTCATACTGCCGGCTGCGGTAGGGTTTGAGCGTCTGCCCTTCGTTCTTCACGCCTTCCCCCAACGGGGCCGTACCGCCTTGCTCCAACGAGTCGGCATAGCTGACATAGGCCATCAGCGCCGGGGTGATTTTGTACATCAACGCCGCATTCGGGCTCAAACCCTGCTGATTGTCTTCTTCGATTTTCTTGCCGTCAGCGCTGTAATTCCGCGTTTGCAACCAGCTCTCGCTTAAATACAGCATCGCCGACCACTGCGGATTGAATGTCAGCGTATCGCCGAACGTCACGCTCTGCTGGCTGTTCTCGCTGGATTTATAGCGCGCGCCGTTCTTGGGGATTTTTCCGTCGCCCGGCTCATGCAGCGCCGACGGATGGTACATATTGTCGATGCCCAAATCGTAGCGCCGGCTGGCCCCCTTGCCGCTGTAGATAGACCAGACGTAGCCCGTCGTAGCGAGCGCCAACTCATGCCCCACCGAACCGGTATCGACATGGCCGTTCAGCGCCAGCGTATTGCTCAACACCCGAAATCGCCCCGAGGCGCTGGAGTCACTCATCGACCGTTTGATATCGCCGCTGCCGTTGAGCAGAGTGCTGGATACCGAACGCATGGCGCGATCCGCCTGTTGCCACCCTATGCCGCCCGTGACTGACCAATCGTCATTGAAGTAATGAATCAGGCGCGTACTGAGGGTGTCGGTGGTTAAATCGTTGCCCGCCGTCTCGAGCGCCAGGTGTTTATTCTGCGGATTAGGGGCGGAGGGTAACGGAACATTCGGCCCATAGCTGAAGCCGCCGGGGTAGCCCTTTTGCAGGAACTCGTAATGGCTGGCGTCCAGTTGCAACTGCGTGCCCGGCTTGATATTCCAGTCGAACGCCACGGCCAACAGCCGTCGGCGCAGGGTACTGTCGTCAACGCTGCCTTCGCCTTCTTCGTTGAGGGCATTGATGCGATAGCCAAACGTATTGTCGTCGTCGAGATGGCCGCCGAGATCGACGTGGCCGCTAAAGGCGCTGCGGCTCTGATACCCGAGCGTCAGCTCACGTAACGGTTGCGGCGTCGGGCGTTTCGCCACAAAGTTGAACTGCCCAGCCGGGCTCGCAGGGCCATACAACGCGCCGGTCAGGCTGTTGAGCACGTCCAGCCGTTCCAGCATTTCAACGGGAAAGGCCGTGGTGGAGACAATGTTCAACCCATCCAGGCGGCTGTTCGCCACCACGCTGCCCTGCATGCCGCGGCTTTGAGGCCGCCCGACGTCCATGCCGCCGCGAGCCTGCATCTGCGTGCTCGGTGAATATTTCAGCAGTTCGGCGACGCTTTTCGCCTGCTGATTTTTGATCATCGGTTGGGTCAGGGTGGTAGAAGAATAAGGCGTCTCGATCCACGCCCTGGTGCCCAACGGCCCGAGTTCAATCTCCGGCGTTTTAAAACCGGCGCCGGATGCGCTTTCCGTCGCGGGGGATAACGCACTGCCGGTGACGGTCAACACCTCGTCACGATCGGCCTGCGCCGCAGCGGTATAAGGAAAGAGTGAGGCAAACAGCGGCATCAGCGCCGCCAGTGGATTTCGGTAAGTCATGACGTCCATATCGCTATATAAGTATTTATATTACGAATTTTACGGCATGTGCTCCCATATGGCGATGCCGATCGTCGAGTCTTTAAATTATTTAATCTTTTGCCATTCAGAGTCCGGATGGATTTCCCGTTGATGGCACAAATAAAAATCCCCCGGCCAATGACCGAGGGATTCGGAAAACGCGATGGGCCACAGCCCGTCAGCCGGCCTTAGAAGCTCAGGCCGACACCGACATAAGGGCCATCGGCCAGCGTATTGTCGCGACGCCCGTCTTTGCCTTCCATCTTCATGTAACGGTAGCCCACGTCCACGCTCAGCGGACGGAACTTCCAGCGCAGGCCGCCGCTGGCTTCGTTATAGGCTTTCACGCCGCTGGTGAAAGAGTCAGGCGCAAAGTACCCTTCGCCGTGCAGGCTGAAGTAACGGTTAATCTCCCACTCCAGGCCGCCGCCCAGCGCCACCGCCCCGCCGCTCTTCCCGTCTTTCGGGCTGAGGTACAGCGCTTTGGCACCCACGGTCGCCGTCAACGGCCCCAGCGGCACGCCGAAGTTCAGCCCCAGGCTGCCGACGTTGCCGTCGTGGTCGCTGCGCGCCCAGTTGCCGGTCAGGCCCAAGCCTGAAGAGCCGGTGCTCATGCCGACGCCCAGGTTGGTGTAGTGCTGCCCGGCCTCGCCCGACACGCTGATGGCGTTCGCCGCACCGGTCACAAACAGCAATCCTGCCGCGCACGCGACCCAAGTCTTTTTCATCATCTTTCCCTCTGGTTTGTCATCCGTACCGAATGATCGAATCAACGCATAATAATAACGTCACGAGTCTATACCAAAGCGCAATGAGTATTTAAGGGATAAAAGCGAAAAAATTCTTCAATAATCAAATAAATGTAAATATTTGCAAACAAGATTCTATATTCGTCAAGGCGATGCCAACGATAACCGAGACCTATTTGCCGCCGCTCGCCAATAGAGCTACAACTAGTAGTGGCTTTGACCAAGGTCAGGGGAAGAAGCCCCGCCAAAGGACTATGCTGATGAACGCTTAAACCGCCCGAGTCTTTACTTAACTGCACTACGATAAGGAGCAAGTGATGAGCAAGAAAGGACTGACCACCGCAGCCGGCGCCCCGGTTGTCGATAACAATAACGTGATCACCGCAGGCAAACGCGGCCCGATGCTGTTGCAGGACGTGTGGTTCCTGGAAAAACTGGCCCACTTCGACCGTGAGGTTATCCCCGAGCGCCGCATGCACGCCAAAGGATCCGGCGCCTACGGCACCTTTACCGTTACCCACGACATCACCCGCTACACACGCGCCAAGATCTTCTCCGAGGTCGGCAAACAGACCGACATGTTTATCCGCTTCTCCACCGTCGCCGGTGAGCGCGGCGCCGCCGACGCCGAGCGCGACATTCGCGGCTTCGCCATGAAGTTCTATACCGAAGAAGGCAACTGGGATTTGGTGGGCAACGATACGCCGGTGTTCTATCTGCGCGATCCGCTGAAGTTCCCCGATCTCAACCACGTGGTGAAACGCGATCCGCATACCAACCTGCGCAACCCCGTCTACAAGTGGGACTTCTTCTCCCACCTGCCGGAATCGCTGCACCAGCTGACCATTGACTTCAGCGATCGCGGCATTCCGAAATCCTACCGTCACATGCACGGTTTCGGCAGCCACACCTTCAGCTTTATCAATGCCGCCAACGAACGTTTCTGGGTGAAATTCCACTTCCGCTGCGAGCAAGGCATTGAAAACCTGATGGATGAAGAAGCGGAAGCGATCATCGCCAAGGATCGCGAAAGCTCACAGCGCGATCTGTTCGACGCGATCAAACGCGGCGACTTCCCGCGCTGGAAGCTGCAAATTCAGATCATGCCGGAACACGAAGCCTCGCAGACGCCATATAACCCGTTCGATCTGACCAAGGTGTGGCCGCACGGCGACTATCCGCTGATCGACGTCGGCTATTTCGAGCTGAACCGCAACCCCGACAACTACTTCTCAGAGGTTGAGCAGGTGGCGATGAACCCCGCCAACGTGGTGCCGGGCATCAGTTTCTCACCGGATAAAATGCTGCAGGGCCGTCTGTTCTCCTATGGCGATGCGCACCGTTATCGCCTGGGCGTCAACCACCACCAGATCCCGGTGAACGGCGCCAAATGCCCGTTCCACAACTACCATCGCGACGGCGCGATGCGCGTGGACGGCAACAGCGGCAACGGCGCCACCTACGAACCGAACAGCTTCGGCCTGTTCCAGGAGCAGCCGGACTTCAGCGAGCCGCCGCTGAGCATTGAGGGCGCGGCCGACCACTGGAATCATCGTGAAGACGACGATTACTACAGCCAGCCGCGCGCGCTGTTCAACCTGCTGAGCGCCGAAGAGCACCAGCGCATGTTCACCCGCATCGCCGGCGAACTGTCGCAGGTGCCGGAACACATCCAGCGCCGTCAGATCGAGCTGTTCACCAAGGTGCACCCGGACTACGGCGCCGGCGTCGCCAAGGTGCTGGGGCTGAAATAACCCCCTGCTGCCATCCGCTCAGCCGCCCTGTCGGGCGGCTTTTTTATGCCTGAGAGAGACGCTGCGTCACCCACTGCTGCAACTGGCGGCGCGAAATCTTGATGCCGCCGTTTTTCAGCTCCTCAGGCAGCGGGAGCAACGCCGCCGGGCGTTGGAAATTGGCCAGCTTATCCTGCGACCAGGCGAGCAACGCCGCCAGCGACAGCGACGGTTCGCCGTCGATCACCGCTACCGGCCGCTGGCCGAACTCGGCGTCCGCCACCGGCACCACAAACGCCTGCGTGATCTGCGGATGCGCCGCCAGCACGCGTTCGATATCCTCCGGCTGCACCCCTTCACCGCCGCTGAAAAACAGGTTATCCAACCGGCCGAGAATACGCAGTTCCCCCTCGGCCATCGCGCCGCGATCGCGGGTCGCAAACCAGCCCTGTTCATCGGCCAGCGGCTGCAGATGCCCATGACGCCAGTAGCCGAGCGCCAGGCTGTCGGCGCGGATCCAGACTTCTTCGTCCACCAGTTTGATCTCGCGGCCGCCGAGCGGCAGGCCAACGCCCGGCCGCGCATCGGCGCGCTTGGCGCACACCGTGGAAGCCAGTTCGGTCAAGCCGTAGCCGCACCAGCAGCGGATCCCCGCCGCCTCCGCCCGTTCGGTCAGCGCCACCGGGATCATTGCGCCGCCGAGCAGCACCTCTTTCAGCGTTGTGCCCGTCAGCGGTTGCGCCAGCAGCCGCCAGAGCTGTGTCGGCACCAGCGAGGCGTGCGTGCAGCCAGCCAATGCCTCGGCCAGCGGATGCATTTCGCGCACCGCCAGCCGTGCGCCCGTCGCCAGCCAGCGCCAGACGATGCCCTGACCGGAAACGTGAAACAGCGGCAGTGACAGCAGCCAGCAATCCTCGCGCTGAAAATCCATCAACCGCAACACCCCGGCGGCGCTGGCCAGATGGTTGGCGTAGCTGTGTGCGGCCGCTTTCGGCATGCCGCTGGAGCCCGAGGTCAGCGTCAGCGTCGCCAGACGCCGCACATCCCACCTCGGCAGATTCGGCCAGCGCGGCTCGGTCGAGGGCGGCGTCAATCGAATCACCTCTTCCGGCAGCGCCGGCAACGGATCCGGGCCGAAGGCAAAGGTGATGTCCAATTCGGGTAACAGCTGCGTCAGCAGCGGCGTCGGCAAGGCGGGATTGAGCGGCAACAGGCGCGCGCCGCATTGCAGCAGCGCCAGGTAGGCCAACAGCAGCGGATAGCTGTTTTTACCGCACAGCGCCACGCCGCAGCCCGGCTCCACGCCCTGGTGCTGAAAATCCGCCGCCAGCTCATCCACCTGGCCTTGCAACGCCAGCCAGCTCAGCGGCCGTTCGCCGAGCAGCAGCGCCGTCGCCTGCGGCTGAAGGCGCGCCCAGTGTCGCCACGGCCAATCGCTCAACGGCGCCATAGGCACTCCAGCGCCGAAATATCCAGCAGCGGCAATGCGCTGCCCGGCCAAGGCCGCAGCACCTGCGCCTGCATCAGCCCCAGGGTATCCAGCCCCGGCACGGTGTCCGGCGTCAGCCAGCGGGCGATGCGCGCCAGCTGGGTTAACCCCAGGCTGGACTCGATGCTGGAACTGATCACCGCCGTCAGCCCCGCCGCATGCGCCTGCGCCACCAGCGCCCGGCAGCGCGTCAGGCTGCCGACCAGCGTCGGCTTGATCACGATGGCTGCCACGCCCGGCTCGGCCTGCACCACAAAGTCCGCCTCACGCACGCTCTCATCCCAGGCGATGGCAATGCCGGTCGCCCGGGCGAAATCGCGCGATTCATCACGGGTCTTGCAGGGCTCTTCCAAAAAGGCGATGCGATCGCGCCACGCCGGGTTGACGTATTTGGCGAAGCCGTCGGCTTTGGCGCGGGTCCAGCTGCGGTTGGCATCCAGCCGCAGCCGCAGATCCGGCAGCGCCTCCAGCAGCACGTTGACGATCATGCCGTCGCGCACCGCTTCATACAGCCCCACCTTCACTTTCGCGACTTTCTCGCCCGGCAAGGCGCTCAATATCTCGAACAGCTCGTCTGGATCGCCGGTGCACAGCGGCGCCTTGCGAAAATCCGCCTGCGTCGGCAAGCGCTGCTCCAGCTCGGCCTGCGCGCAGCTAATCCCAAAGGCCACCGAGGGCAGCGTGCTGTCATCCGGTTCGTTGCCCGCCAACCAGGCCTGCAGCCAGTCCAACGCGGCCTGTTCGGCCTGCGACAACGTTTCCTGGCTGAATTCCGGCAGCGGCGCGATCTCGCCCCAGCCTTCACGCTCGCCCTGACGCAGCCGCACCACCCATCCGTCACGCGTTTTCAACCGCTGATTGCGCAGCACCACGCCCGCCTCCATCGGCAGGCTGTAACGGTAAAGCGCCGCGCTGCGGTTTACCCCGCTCATTACGGGTTACGCTTGAATTTGCTGAAGTCTGGCTGACGCTTCTCGTTAAACGCGTTGCGCCCTTCCTGCCCTTCGTCGGTCATGTAGAACAGCATGGTGGCGTTGCCCGCCAGCTCCTGCAAACCGGCCTGGCCGTCGCAGTCAGCGTTCAGCGCCGCCTTCAGGCAGCGCAGCGCCATCGGGCTGTTCTGCAGCATTTCGCGGCACCAGCGCACCGTCTCTTTTTCCAGATCGGCCAGCGGCACTACGGTATTGACCAGGCCCATGTCCAACGCGGCAGCGGCATCGTACTGGCGGCACAGGAACCAGATTTCGCGCGCCTTCTTCTGGCCGACGATGCGCGCCATGTAAGACGCGCCCCAGCCGCCGTCGAACGAGCCCACTTTCGGGCCGGTCTGGCCGAAGATGGCGTTATCCGCCGCGATGGTCAGATCGCACATCATGTGCAGCACGTGTCCGCCGCCGATCGAATAACCGGCCACCATCGCCACCACCGGTTTCGGGCAGGTGCGGATCTGGCGCTGGAAGTCCAACACGTTGAGGTGATGCACGCCGCTGTCGTCGCGATAGCCACCGTAGTCGCCGCGCACTTTCTGATCGCCACCGGAGCAGAAGGCCTTATCGCCGGCGCCGGTCAGAATAATGACGCCGATGCCGTCGTCGTAACGGGCGTTGGCCAGCGCGTCGATCATCTCTTTAACCGTTTGCGGGCGAAACGCATTGCGCACCTGCGGCCGGTTAATGGTGATTTTGGCGATGCCGTCGGCGGACTTGTGATACAGAATGTCTTCGAAATCGCCGGTGCAATCCTGCCAGGCGATGGCGGCATACAGCTGTTCTTCATTCGGATAAAGCATGTTCGGTTCCTTTAACCAGGGTTAACGAGAAAGGTCTGCAGCTCGGCGACGAAATCCTGCGGATTGGCCAGATGCGCGTTGTGCCCGGCCTGCGGCACGATGCGCAACGGCAATCCGGCGTCGCGCGCCAGCCGTTGAAATTTGGGGTCGTTCTCACCGCACAGCACCTGCAGCGGCACGCTCAGTTGGCGCAGCTGCGGCGCCAGATAGGGCTGCCGCCCGAGCGACGTGGCTTCGAGCATGTCGGCGATCGCCGGGCCGCTGTTGACCGAGCGCGCGGCGATCAGCGCCTGGCGGTGCACATGGCTGAGCTCTTTGAACACCGGCTGCTGATACCAGTCCGCCAGGACCTCGGCGATCGGCTCCCGGCGGAAGCGGTCCGCCCACAGCGCATCCTGTTCGCAGCGCCGACGGCGCTGCTCTTCGTCCTCCAGCCCCGGGTTGCCGCCCTCGACGATCACCCCCTGCAGGCCGGCATGGCGGCCATGGCAGGCGTGATACATAGCGATGCGCCCGCCGAGCGAGTAGCCCACCAGCCAATAGCGTTCGATATTGCGCAGCTGCAGCGTGGCGGCAATCTGCTCGCTGATGTCGTCGAAGCCGCGGCAGCTCACCGCCACGGAATCGCCGTGGCCGGGCAGATCGATGGCCAGCGACGGCCATTCCGGGCAGCGTGCGGCGATCACCCGCCATTCATTGTTGTTGCCGAGCAGGCCATGCAGCCACACCAGCCACGGGCGGCCCGCTTCGCCCTGTTGCAAAATTCGCGTCGCCAGCATCATTGCACCGCCATCTGTTGCACCAGGTATTGCAGGCTTTCGGCCCCCGCGCTCGGCGGCACCTGCAGTTCGATAAGCGTGGCGCCGCCGCGCCGCCAGCCTTGTTCAACCGCCTGTTGCAGCTGGCTCCAGTTCTCCGGCCGCGCGTAACCCAGCTGGAACATCGCCGCCGCGTGGCTGAACTCGACGTTCTGCGGCATGCAGTAAAAGCGCTGACGATCCTCTTCCGGCGTCGGCAGTAGCGAGAAAATTTGGCCGCCGTTGTTGTTGACGACGATCAGCACCGTCGGCGCCGAGCTCTGGCGCAGCAGCGCCAGCGCATTGAGGTCATACAGAGCGGAAAGATCGCCCACCACCGCCAACGTCGGTCTGGCGGTGGCTCGCTGCACGCCAGCGGCGGTGGAGATCAGGCCGTCGATACCGCTGGCACCGCGGTTGCTGAATACCGGGTAGGCGACGGGCAATGGCGTTAACGCGTCGATCAGTCGCACCACTAGGCTGTTGCCGAGAAACAGCTGGCCGTTCTCTGGCAACAGTTCCGGCAAGCGGTGCGCCAGCTGCGCTTCGCCAAAGCTATCGTGCAGATGCGTGGATGCAGCCGTCAGCGCCTTATCCGCCAGTGCCGCCAGCCCGGCGGCCCACGGCGCGCGCGGCTGCGCCGGGTGCTGCGCCAACCACTGCGCCACGCCGGCGCGCAGGCGCCGCCCCCGGTGCTGGGCCGGATCGAGCCGCCCCGGCAGCTCGTCGATGACCCAATACTCTTCCGGCCGGCACTGCGCCTGCCACTGCAGCAGGCGTTTGCCGGTCAGGCTGCCGCCGAACTGCACCACCAGTTGCGCATCTTGCAGTACGCGCTGCGCCTGCGGGTGAGCGAGCCACAAATCGGCGCAGGGCAGCGGTTGCCCGGTCTGCGACAGCACGTCGCCGATCAGCGGCCAGCCCAGCGTTGCGGCCCATTCGGCCACCTGAGCGCCCTCTTGCGCGCTCATGCGCCCGGCCAGCACCACGCCGCGTTTCTGCCGCCAGAAGAACCAGTCCGGCTGCGGCAATGGCACCGCATGCGTCTCGCTTTCCTGCAGCCACGGGCGATCGCTCTGCCACCAGTCGCCCAGCGCGGCGGACCAATCGGCATAGTGACGTTCGTCGCCGCCGTACAGCGGCTCGGCGAACGGGCAGTTGATGTGCAAAGCGCCGTGCTGCAGACGCGCCATCGCGCTGTCGACGCTGGAGGCCAGCCACGCGGCCGGAATATCCGGCGTAGGGCGCGGCAGATCGATCGCCAGCGTCGGGTGACTGCTGTAGAGGCCGTTTTGACGGATCGCCTGATTGGCGCCGCAGTCGATCAACTCCGGCGGCCGATCGGCGGTGAGAAACACCAGCCGCTCACCGGTCAGGCCGGCTTCGATCAGCGCGGGATAAAGGTTGGCCGCCGCGGTGCCGGACGTGACGATCACCGCCACCGGCTCACGCGTTGCCTTCGCCAGCCCAAGCGCCAGATGGCCGAGCCCGCGCTCATCAAAATGGGTATGACAGATAAACGATCGGTTGGCCGCAGCGGCCAGCGTCAGCGGCGTGGAGCGCGATCCCGGAGCGATACAAACATGCCGTACCCCATGGCGGGCCAGCGCCTCGAGCAGCACAGCTGCCCACCGGCGATTAAAAACACTTGTCGACATAGTTCGCTCACAAGTCAGTTAGCAGAGATCGTCTCCGGCGCAGCCGACGGACGCCGCGCCTGTAGTTACGCTCTGTATTATATGAGGTGTTATTTTCACGGCTTTTGCGCCAGCGCAAGAACGCCGTATATCCCTGGGTGTTTACACCAGATAATTATTTGATTTAGAACAAAAAATAAACAATAAAAACACAAATACTTTACACTTGCGGCGACGCCGGCTCAATCCGTCCATACAAAAACAAGGGAAATAAAGGCACTCCGACGACGGCTAGCGGGAAGTATAGGCGGGATAAGGGAAAGCCAGCGGGGAAACAGCGAGATGAACAACACAGTCTGCAGAAAAGCACGAGGCGGCCTGCGCCGCCCCGATGCCGTGATTTATTTACGGGCCAGCAGCAGCCCTAGCACCAGCCCGACGGTGGCGCCGATACCTACGCTGTGCCAGGGTTTATCCCGCACGTAGTCGTCGGTGCGGTGTACCGCTTCTTTGGCGCGCGCGTAGTAGGATTCACCGGTGTTCGCCCAGCGCGCCTTGACCTCACTCAGCGCCTGCTCGGCGTGCGACTTGATGTCGACGTAAGCCTGATCCGCACGATCGCCGGTGTATTGCAGCACTTCCTCCAGCGTCTCGGTCAGCATTCTCAGATCGTCATCCAGCGTAGTTTGCTCAGCATCCGTATGTCTTGCCATCGTGAGATCTCCGTGGTTGAAAAATTAAGCGTTCCTACACTATAGACAAGGATCGCCGCCTGCGGCCATCAGACTTTTACCCTAAAACACCAATTGCACCTTGGCGGCCTGGCGCTTATCGCCGGCAAACTCCAGCGCCTGCGCCAGCTGCCCGCTGGCGAACTCCGCCGACAGCAACGGCAGAGGATCGACCACGCCGTCGGCCAGCCACGCCACCGCCAGCGCAAACTCCGCCACGAAGCGGAAGGATCCGAGCAGGTTCAACTCCTTGGCGATCAACAACATCAGCGGGAAATCGGGAAAGCTGCCACCCATGCCCACCTGCACCACGGTGCCTTTGGCGCGGGTAATCTCCAGGCAGCGCTGCAGCGACTGCGGGTGCCCCGCCACTTCGAAGGCGATGTCGAAATACCCCTTGTCCTGCTGATAATCGCTAACATCGTCGTCCGCGGCATGCAGGCACCGGTCGGCCCCCATTTGCCTGGCGATCGTCAGGCAGCGCGGGCTGAGATCGGCACAGACAATCTCTGCGGCGCCCAGCGCTTTCAGCGCCGCCACCAGCAGACAGCCGATCGGGCCGACGCCGGACACGAAGACCTTTTTTCCCGTCACGTCGCCGGGCTGTTTCGCTGCGTGTATCGCCACCGCCAGCGGTTCGGCGAACACCATCACCCTGTCGTCGCGATCGGCGCCGTAAGGGATACACTGCGCGCTATCCACCACCTTGTATTGGGTAAAAGCGCCGTCGACGTGCGGAAAATACATCGCGCTGCCGAAAAAGCGCATCTCGACGCATTGATTGCTTTGCTGCGCCAGGCAGTATTTGCACTGCCCGCAGGGTTTGCTGGGATTGAGCGCCACCTTTTGTCCGACCGGCAGCTGCGGTGAATCGCTGGCGACCACCTCGCCGATCACCTCATGGCCCAGCACCATCGGCTGACGCACCTGAAAATTGCCGACCTTGCCTTCCTGGAAATAATGCAGATCCGAGCCGCAGATGCCGCCGCGGCTGATTTTCACCAGCGTTCCCTGCCCTCGATAGTCCACTTCTTGCGCGATCACCGCCACGTCTCGCTTGCCGTTGACCACGCAGGACTGGGTTTGAATTTTCATCTCAAGACTCCACGAAAAAAGGTTATACCGCCGCCGACATGCCACCATCGACAAACAGCAGCTGCCCGTTGACGAAGGCGGAGGCGTCGGCGGCCAGGAACACCGCCGCGCCGATCAGCTCCTGCGGATCGCCCCAGCGCGCGGCGGGCGTGCGTTGGGTCAGCCAGGCGGTGAAGGCCGGATCGTCGGCCAGCGCCTGCGTCATCTCGGTTTTGAAGTAGCCGGGAGCAATGCCGTTAACCTGAATGTTGTAGCGCGCCAGCTCCACGCACATGCCGCGCGTCAGCATTTTCACCGCGCCCTTGGACGCCGCATAAGGGGTGATGGTGTCGCGGCCCAGCTCGCTTTGCATCGAGCCGATGTTGACTATCTTGCCGCGCCGGCGCGGCACCATGTAACGCGCCACGGTTTGCGACACGATGAAGACCGCCTTCTGGTTGACGGCGATGATGTCGTCCCAGTCTTGCTCCGGAAACTCGGTGAACGGGTGGCGGCGCTGGATGCCGGCGTTGTTGATCAAGACGTCTATCGCGCCGATATCCGCTTCGATACGGTCGATGGCGGCATGCACCGCCTGGGAATCGGTGACGTCGAACGCCGCCGCATCCGCGCGCAGCCCCTCTTCGCGCAGGCGATCGGCGGCATGCCGGGCATGTTCTTCGGTGGTGGCGTTGACCAGAATATGTGCGCCTTGCTGCGCCAGGCCGCGCGCCAGCAGAAAACCGATGCCGCGCGAGGCGCCGGTGATCAAGACGGTTTTGTTATCCAGAGAAAATAGATTATTCATGGTGATTCCCGGCCATCAGGCCTCCAATCGGACAGGCCTCTATCTCAGCCGATTGTTACCGGTAAAAACGTGATGGGAATCACTGAAAATCATGTTACGAAACCCTGTTACCCTTAACGTGATCTCACGCAGGCAGTTCGCGGGTAAAAATCATCTATCCAATTGAAAAATGGCTATTTTCAATAGAAGCACATTCGTTGTTATCGCCAAATCGATTTGTTAACATACCGCTATCCGCCCTTGCCGCACCGCCCGTGAAGGCCACCGAATGAAACACCCTCGCGTTACGCTACAGGACATCGCACAATTGGCCGGCGTGACCAAAATGACCGTCAGCCGTTTTCTGCGCACGCCGGAAAAAGTGGCGGCCGACACCGCCGAACGCATTGCGCAGGTCATGCGGGAGCTGAACGTCACAGATGCCGATACCGCACAGGCAGGCAGAAAACCGCGCATCGGCGTACTGATCCCCTCCTTCAACAACCAGATCTTCGCCGATCTGCTGGCCGGTATCGAATCCGTTACCCAAGCGCGGGGTTACCAAACGCTGGTGATGAACTACGATTACAGCCCGCAACGGGAAGAAGAGCAGATCGCACAGCTGTTGAGCTACCCGATTGCCGGGCTGATCCTCACCGATTCTGCGCATACCTTGCGCGCAGAGACCTACCTCGGCGCCGCCAAAATCCCCCTCGCGCAGGTGATGGATCTCGACGCGCCGCCGGGGCGGATTGCGGTGGGGTTCGATAATGAACAGGCGGGGTATGACATGACCGAAGCGCTGCTCGCCAGCGGCAAACGGCATATCGTTTACTTTGGCGCCATGTCGGACGCACGCGACAATAAACGCTATCGGGGGTACTGCCGCGCCATGGCGGCTCAGGGGCAAACGCCGCGTCAGATCGCGCCGCATCGGGTCTCTTCGGTTTCGATCGGCGCCGACATGCTGGCGATGGCGCGCGAACGCTTCCCGCAGCTCGACGGTATCCTGTGCACCAACGACGATCTGGCGGTGGGCGTGTTGCAGGCCTGCCTGCGTCTCGGCGTGCGCGTGCCGCAGGAGGTTGCGTTATCGGGTTTTCACGGCCTGGATATTGGCCAGGCGACCACGCCGGGCATCGCCAGTGTGATCACGCCGCGCTTTGACATGGGGAAAACCGCCGCCGAAATGCTGCTGTTGCGGATCGCGGGCGAACCTTGCGGCGAGCGCCACAATCTGCATTACCGCCTCTCACTCGGCGGCACCGTTTGAGCCGGCATTCGGGCCGATCGACGGCGTAGCGCGGGCTTTTTCGCTGCGCGCCGCCCACCACAGACCGCTGTTTTTCATCGCATAGCCGAACAGCAGGCCCACCAGCAGGGAAAGCGTCACCAGCGGCCAATCGCCGCCGCCGGCGAAGGTCGCACAGGCACCGATAAAGGTGCCGGGCACAAACCCCAGCCACTGCTGTTTGGCCTGAATACACATCAGGAATGCCACGACGCCGGTCAGCAGATACCCCAGCAAATTCCACTGCGGCGCCAGTTCGCTGCCGTGGATGATCGCCATTGCCCAGAAGACGCCGCTGCAACAGGTCAACGCGCCGATCACCAGCCCTTTCAACCCACCCTGCGGGCAGGCGAAATACGCCGTGCATCCGAGAAAACCGGCCCAACCGATCAGCCCCAGGCTGACGGCAACCCAGCCCCACACGCCGGAGAGGATCCCGGTCGTAACGGCAATGGCGAAAAGAACGTTCATAAAGTGACCCGCGGCATAAAGAAAGCGCGCAGTTTACCCGAAAGCTGGTCATTTCATGTGATTAAAATCACAATATAAATGCAATTAAAGAATAATTAATTAAATAAAAGAGACTTCAATCACAAAATTATTAACGTGGGAACCCAGCACGTACCGTCATCCATGCCAACAACAGGCATACCGTGGTGCTGCTCAGGAACAGCAGATGGGTTGCCTGCTGTAGATCGATACGGTCGACCACGATCCCCAGCAAGATAGGCACCCAGTTGGCGATATAAGCGATAACGTAAAACAGCGAAAGCAAACGTGCATGGCTGGCCGGCGGCGAAATCAGGTTTACCAGGGTCGCGCTGCCAACGAAAATGGCGCCGTAAGCATAGCCGGCCACCACCAGCCCCGCAGCCGCCAGCCACAGTGAATGCCACTGGATCGCCACGGCGAATACCACCGCCGCCAGCACCTGCGCCAGGCAACCGAACAACAGCGAATGGCGGGCGTTAAGGCGGCGGCTCAGGATCTGGCTGATACCGGCGATCAACAGATAAACCGCAATCGCATAGCCAAAGACGCCTCGAGCGTGCAGGCCTAACAGCGTTTCCGCCACGCTGGGGCCGATAGCCAAAATGCTGGCGGCCAGGGCCCAACAGATAAACAGCGCCCCGGCACAGACATAGAATTTACCGCCGGTGGCGCGCAGGCCATCGAGCAGCGAGCTTTTTTCTGTCGCAGCCGGCGCAGCATGGGTCGGCGCCGTAACCACGCCACGCGGCCACGAGAACATCACGCCCAACGCAGCCACGGCGGCAATGACCATGATGAAAACGAACGGCAACGTCGTGGGATGAAAACCGGTCTGCAAAGCGATGCCGCTGAAGATCGGGCCCAGCGCCAATCCTGTGGTAAAGGACAACGTGGCGATCAGCGCGGCGTTTTTACCGCCGTCTCGTGGCCCAAAACGCACCAACGCGATGTTTGCCGCACCGGTCAATGCCCCGGTGCCCACCCCGGCTAACAGTCGCGCCATGAGCATCATGGCAAAGGTATCAGCCCGCGCGAACAGCAGCGCACCGCTCAACACCACCAGCAATGCCGGCACGATCATGCTGCGCAAATCCTTCACTTTGCCGGCCAGATTGCCGACGCCGAACAAAGCGATCAGCACGCCGGCGGCGTAAGCGCCGTAAACAACGGTCAGGCTGACGGAGCTCAGCGCAAGCTGCTGCTGATACAGCGGATACAGCGGCGTCGGCGCACTGCTGTTCAGCAATGCCGACATCAGTGCCAATGCCAGGAACAATAGAATACCCATGCGCGATGCCTGCGCGTTTTTCGGCACCGTGTCCTGGATGGCGGTATTTTCTGACATGCTTTAACTCCCAAAGTCGGCAGGTGGCGGCCTGCCATCGACGTTTTTCCTCACCCGACGAGCCGGGAACGGCGCTTATCATAGCGTTACGGCGACGGGCGAAGTATCGTCAAGAATGAATCACCCTGATGCATTCTTGCATCACCGGAGAAATAACCGCCGATGAGCAGACCGTTAACCGTCTTTCCCTCCCCCCGGGCGGAACAACACTTTATGATAGAAACCGTTATCGTTCGCCCGCACCGGCCCTTGCCCCACGGCGCCGACAAATCTGCAGAGAGGAAATGGCATGATGAATTGGGACGACGCGCGCTTCTTTTTGGCCGTTGCGCGCTGCGGCACGCTACGCAAAGCCGCCAGCCAGCTGCATGTCGATCAAGCGACCGTCGGCCGACGGCTGTCCGCTTTCGAAGATGCGCTCGGTTCCAAGCTGTTTATCCGCACGCCGAAATCCTTCGCCCTCAGCCCGCTGGGGGAGGAAATGCTGGCGGACGTGATGAAGATGGAAAATGCAGTGCAGGCGATCAACCGTAAAGCCGCCAGCGGTGACGAAAGCCTGTGCGGCAACGTGCGCATCGCCACCACCGATACCCTGGCCGAAGCCTTCGTGATGCCGGCGCTGCAAGATCTGCGGGAACGCTATCCGGCCATCACCGTCACGCTGCTGACGGCGGTCAACATCGCCGATATTTCTTACCACGGCGCAGATCTGGCGATCCGCGGCGCCCGTCCCGATGACGATGAGCTGATCATCAAACGGTTAGCCACCATCGAAATGGGCCTGTATGCCACCCAGCACTATTTGGCGCGGCGCGGCATGCCGGTCAGGGGCGAGCAGCTGCGCGGCCACGATCTGCTGATGTTCCCGCGCGAGCTGGTGCCGCGCCACTGGAACAATTTCTGCGGCGAGGCCCTGCACGAGCCCAACGTCGTGCTGCAATGCAATTCGCAGCTGCTGCTGCGCTCCGCCACCCGTAGCGGGCTGGGCATCGGCCTGCTCTCCGCGTTTTTGGCGGACAAAGACCCGGAGCTGGTGCGCCTGTTCCCCGAGAACAAAGACTGGGTGGATATCTGGCTGGTGCTGCATCCCGATTTGCAACGCGCCGCCCGCGTGCGCGCGGTGGTGCAGGCGCTGGAAACCTCGTTTAGCGCCCATTACGGCTGAGTGCCGTTTCCCCATAAAAAAAGGTCGCCGAAGCGACCTTTTTACCGTCTGAAGCGTTATCAGAACGTCGGCTGCGCCATCTGCACCAGCGAAATCAGCGGCTGCGGATAGACACCCAACAGCAGTACCAGCGCAGCTGAGATCAGCACCACGACGCCACCGGCGGTCAACGCCCAGTTGTTCGGGGTATCGCGCTGCAGCGATTCCGGCGCGCTGAGGAACAGGCTGACGGTCACGCGCAGGTAGTAGTACAGGCCGATGGCGCTGCCTACCACGACTGCGCCGGTCAGCCACCACAGGTGTGCGCTGACGCCCATCGCGATCACGAAGAACTTACCGATAAAGCCCAGCGTCATCGGGATACCGGCCAGCGACAGCATCATCACCGTCATCACCGCGGACAAGATTGGCTTGTGCCAGAACAAACCACGGTAAGAGAACAGCGAATCCGCATCCGGGCCGCGGTATGGGCTGGACATCAGGCTGACCACGCCGAAGGCGCCCAGGCTGCTGAACAGGTAACCGGCCAGGTAAACGCCGGCGGTTTCCAGCGACAGCTGATGGGTTTGCACCGCAATCAGCGCTACCAGCAGGTAGCCCAGGTGAGCGATCGACGAGTAGCCCAGCAGACGCTTGATGTTGGTCTGGCTGATGGCCATCAGGTTACCGAACAAGATAGAGCAGAACGCGATGATCGACAGCACCATGCGCAGCGCCTCGTTGTCGGCGGCCGGGGCATACAGGAACAGACGCATCACGACCGCGAAGATCGCGATCTTGCTGGCGGTCGCCAGGAAGGTCGAGACCGGCGCAGGCGCGCCCTGATACACGTCCGGCGTCCACAGTTGGAACGGCACCAGCGACAGCTTGAAGCCCAGACCGACGATCATCATGCCCATACCGGCCAGGATCAGCGGCTGGTGCATCATGTTTTCCTGCAGGCTCTTGCCGAGGCCGGCCAGCGACAGATCGCCGGACTCGGCATACAGCAGCGCCATGCCGAACAGCAGGAACGACGAGGCGGCGGCGGACAGCAGCATGTACTTGATGGCGGCTTCCAGCGGGCGCTTCTGGCGGTAGGCATAGCCCACCAGGCCGAACAGCGGCAGCGAGATCAGCTCGATACCGATGAACAGCGAAGCCAGATGGTTGGCGCTCGCCAGCAGGATGCCACCCATGGCGGCGATCAGCACCAGCAAGTAGAACTCTTCGCGGTTATCCGGATAGCCGACCAGCCACGGATACGCGAAGGTGCAGGTCGCCAGACTCGCCAGCAGCACCAGCCCGGTGTAGAACATCGAGTAACCGTCAACCCGCAGCAGCGGGGTGACGTCCATTGGGCCTGCCTGGCCGACAAAGTACAGCGAAAGCAGCGCCAGGTTGAGACCGATCACGGTCAGGGTGGCGTTGATAAAGTGGTCGCGTCGCCACGCAATGCCTAGCATCACAACCACCACCGTCAATCCGACGATCAACAGCGGCAGCAGTGCGATCAGTTGTTGAGGAGTTATTGTCATGGCGAATTACGGCCTTGTTGTTGAAATTGCTGAAACTGACGAACCAAACCAGTGTTGCACGTTGCTCATCGCCGCGTTGGAAGTATCCAGAATCGGCTGCGGGTAAACCCCCAGCAGAACCAGCAACACCACCAGCAGCAGAATGATGAACAGCTCGCGCGCGGTCATGCCCTGCAGCGGCTGGTCGGATTTAGGCGCACCGTAATAAGCGCGCTGCATCATGATCAGCGAGTAAACCGAAGCGAACACCAGACCGAAGGTGGAGATCACGGTGATCACCGGCACCACCTGGTAGCTGCCGAACAGAATCATGAATTCGCCGACGAAGTTACCGGTACCCGGCATCCCCAGCGTAGCCACGGCGAAGAATAGCGACAGCGCAGGGATGAATTTGATACGCCCCCACAGGCCGCCCATCTGACGCATGTCGCGGGTATGCAGACGCTCGTACAGCTGGCCGCAGATGATAAACATACCGGCGGCGGACAGGCCGTGCGCGATCATCTGGATCACCGCGCCCTGGTAAGCCAGTTGGCTGCCGGTGTAGATGGCGATCAGCACGAAGCCCATGTGCGATACCGAGGTGTAGGCGATAAGACGCTTGATATCGGTCTGCGCGAACGCCATCCAGGCGCCGTAGAAGATGCCGATCACGCCCAGCCACATGGCGATTGGCGCAAACTCGTGCGAAGCCTCAGGGAACAGCGGCAGGCTGAAACGCAGCAGGCCGTAGGCCGCCGTTTTCAGCAAGATGCCCGCCAGGTCGACGGAACCTGCGGTCGGCGCCTGGCTGTGCGCGTCCGGCAACCAGCCGTGCAGCGGCACCACCGGCATTTTCACCGCGAAGGCGATGAAGAAGCCCAGCATCAACAGATATTGCACGTTGTGGGACATCGGCGTTTGCAGCAGGTCTTCGTAATCGAAGGTCCACACGCCGGTCGCGTTGTAGTGCACGAACACCAGGCCCAGGATCGCAATCAGCATCACCAGACCGCTGGCCTGGGTGTAGATGAAGAACTTGGTCGCCGCGGTGATGCGGGTTTTACCGTCCGACGCCTTGTGGCCCCACAGCGCGATCAGGAAGTACATCGGCACCAACATCATTTCCCAGAAGAAGAAGAACAGGAACATGTCGATGGCGAGGAACACGCCGATAACGCCGCCCAGGATCCACAGCAGGTTGAGGTGGAAGAAGCCCTGATACTTCTGGATTTCACGCCAGGAACAGAGGATCGCCAGCACGCCCAGCAGACCGGTCAACACCACCATCAGCAGCGACAGGCCGTCCAGCGCCAGGTGGATGGAGATACCGAAGCGCGGGATCCACGGCAGCAGGAATTCGCTCTGCCACTGCGGAATGCCTTTCGGCGTAGTCAAGGTATAGCCGCCCTGCATCCACAGCTGCAGAGAGAGCGCCAACGTCAGCCCCATTGCGATCAGCGCTATCCAGCGCGGCACCTTAGTACCGAAGCGCTCAAGCTGCCAGCACAGCAGACCGCCGATAAAGGGGATAAGAATTAGCCAAGGTAATAGCATGGCGTTTTGTGTCCCTTATACGAATAATTTCAAACTTTGTACGTAGCGCCTGCCCGGCGCTACGCCCGAAAAATGCGTCTGTTTAAATTATTCAATTAAACCAAAATCAACAGAGCCAATACGACCACTGCACCCACACCCATAGACGCTATATACCAACGCACCTGACCGTTCTCGCTCACCGTCAGACCGCGGTTCCCCCAGCGGGAGAAGACGGCCGGCAGGTTCATCAGCGAGTTCAGCGGATCGCGCTGCAGCAGCTTCGCAATGCCCAGGTACGGCTTGACAAACACTTTGTCATACAGCCAGTCGAAGCCCCAGGCATGGAACCACCAGGTCGAGAAGAAACGCCCCGGCGCGCTGTTGGCGATGCTGTTGACCAGGCTGCGTTTGCCCAGCCACAGCGCGGCCGCCAGCAGAATGCCGACGATAGCCACCACGCCGGAGGTGATTTCAAGCGTCAGCACGCTGCCGTGCGCCAACTCGGTCGTATCCGGCAGCACGCCCTGCAACGGCGGCACGATCATCGCGCCGACGAAGGTGGACAGCACCAGCAGAACCAGCAGCGGCAGGTGGTGAGTGATGCCTTTACCAGCATGCGCTTTGATTTTCTCTTCGCCGTGGAACACGATGAAAATCATACGGAAGGTGTACAGCGAGGTCATGAACGCACCGACCAGGCCGGCCACCATCAGGTTGATGTGGCCATTGGCCATCGCGCCCGCCAGGATCTCGTCCTTACTGAAGAAGCCGGCTGTGACCAGCGGCAACGCAGACAGCGCCGCGCCACCCACCAGGAAGCAGACGTACACCAGCGGGATGCTCTTGCGCAGGCCGCCCATCTTGAAGATGTTTTGCTCGTGGTGGCAAGCCAGGATCACCGAACCGGACGACAGGAACAGCAGCGCCTTGAAGAACGCGTGGGTCATCAGGTGGAAGATCGCCGCGTCCCATGCCTGCACGCCCAGCGCCAGGAACATGTAACCGATCTGGCTCATGGTGGAGTAAGCGAGCACGCGCTTGATGTCGGTCTGCACCAGCGCGGCGAAGCCGGCCAGCAGCAGAGTGACCGCGCCGACGATGCCCACCAGGTGCAGCACTTCCGGCGCCATCAGGAACAGGCCGTGCGTACGGGCGATCAGATAGACGCCCGCGGTCACCATGGTCGCCGCGTGGATCAGTGCGGAAACCGGGGTTGGGCCCGCCATCGCGTCCGCCAACCAGGTTTGCAACGGCAGCTGCGCCGATTTACCGACCGCGCCGCCCAGCAGCATCAGGGTCGCCCAGGTGATGGCCGTGTCACCCACCGCCAGTTTCTGCGGCGCCAGGATCATCAGCTCGCGGATATTCAGCGTGCCCAGCTCGTTGTAGAGGATGAACAGCGCAAACGCCAGGAACACGTCGCCCACGCGGGTCACGATGAAGGCTTTCATCGCCGCCGCGCCGTTGGCCGGGTCTTTGTAGTAGAAGCCGATCAACAGGTAGCTGCACAGGCCCACGCCTTCCCACCCCAGATACATCAGCAGCAGGTTGTCCGCCAGCACCAAGACCACCATGCTGGCGATAAACAGGTTGGTGTAAGCGAAGAAGCGCGAATAGCCCTCTTCACCGCGCATGTACCAGGAAGCGAACATGTGGATGAAGAAGCCGACGCCGGTGACCACCGACAGCATGGTCAGCGACAGGCCGTCCAGCACCAGGGTCACACCGATATTGAAGTTGCCGACGGCCATCCAGGTCCACAGGCTTTGCTCGAACAGCTGCACGCCGGCGGCTTTCTGGGCGAAGAAATCCATCGCCACATACACCGTGACCAGCGCAGCCAGGCCGATAGAGCCCACGCCGACGGTGGCCGCCGTGTTCTCAGACCAACGACCGCGGGAAAATGCCAACAGCAGGAACCCGATCAGCGGTAGCAGAATTGTTAAATATAATAGGTTCATCCGCGCATCTCACTGACAGTATCAATATTCAGGGTATGACGACGACGGTAGAGCTGCAGCAGCAGCGCCAGGCCGATACTGGCCTCGGCTGCCGCCAGGCTGATCGCCAGGATGTACATCACCTGACCGTCCGCCTGGCCCCAGTAGCTTCCCGCCACGATAAACGCCAACGCCGCAGCGTTGATCATCACTTCCAGGCTGATCAGCATAAACAGCAGGTTGCGGCGCACCAGCAGCCCGGTCAGCCCGAGCACAAACAGGATAGCCGCCAGGATCAGGCCGTGTTGAAGAGGGATCATGCTTGCTCCTCCGATTTTCTTCTCGCCATTTCGCCACTCGCCGGCGCGTTGCTCAGCACCTCGCCAGGCTTGTGCTCGCGGCCGATATGGAAGGCGACAACCAGACCCGCCAACAGCAGCATTGAGGCCAGCTCAACCGCCAGTACGTAAGGCCCGAACAGGCTGATGCCCACCGCCTTCGCGTCGACCATCTCGCCGCTGATACCCTGGTCGGATACGCTGCGGATCGCGACGATCAATACCACCAGCAGCGCCAGCGATAACAGGCCAGGCCCGATCCACACCGTCGGCTTCATCCAGTCGCGCTCTTGCTGCTGCACGTTGCCGAGGTTCAGCATCATCACCACGAACACGAACAGCACCATAATGGCGCCCGCATAGACGATGATTTCCAACGCGGCGGCAAAGTAGGCGCCGAGCGAGAAGAAGACTGCCGAGATCGCCAATAACGAGACGATCAGATACAGCAGCGCATGCACAGGGTTGGTATGGGTGATCACGCGAATCGTCGCGGCCACCGCAATCAAACCTGCCAGGTAAAATGCAATTTCCATGCTTGCTGGCTCCTTAGGGCAACAGACCTTTGACGTCGATCGGTTTGGCTTCGTTTTCGGCTTCGCCTTTGGCTTTGCCGTCAATCGCCATACCGGCCATCCGGTAGAAGTTATATTCCGGATATTTACCCGGCCCCGAGATCAACAGATCTTCTTTTTCGTACACCAGATCCTGACGCTTGTACTCACCCAGTTCGAAATCCGGCGTCAGCTGGATAGCGGTAGTCGGGCAAGCCTCTTCGCACAGGCCACAGAAAATGCAGCGCGAGAAGTTGATGCGGAAGAACTCCGGATACCAACGGCCGTCTTTCTGCTCCGCTTTTTGCAGCGAGATACAGCCGACCGGGCAGGCCACCGCACACAGGTTACAGGCGACGCAGCGCTCTTCGCCGTCCGGATCGCGCGTCAGCACGATGCGGCCACGGTAGCGCGGCGGCAGGTAAACCGGTTCTTCCGGATACATCTGGGTTTCGCGCTTGGCGAAGGCATGCATGCCAATCATCCAAATGCTGCGCACCTGGGTGCCGAAACCAACCACTAACTCTTTCAATGTCATGGTTTATTCACCCCTTATTGAGCGTTGTACAAAATGACCGCGGCGGTTGCCAGCAGGTTCAGCAGCGTCAGCGGCAGGCACACTTTCCAGCCGAAGGACATCACCTGGTCATAACGCGGACGCGGCAGCGCGGCACGGATCAGGATGAACATCATCATGAAGAAGGCCGTTTTCAACGCGAACCAGATGAATGGCGGCAGGAACGGACCCTGCCAGCCGCCGAAGAACAACGTCACAATCAGGGCGGACACGGTGACGATACCGATGTATTCCCCCACGAAGAACAGACCGAACTTCATGCCGGAATATTCGATGTGGTAACCGTCGGCCAGTTCCTGCTCGGCTTCCGGCTGGTCAAACGGGTGACGGTGACACACCGCCACGCCGGCGATCGCGAAGGTCACGAAGCCGAAGAACTGCGGGATGACGTTCCAGACGTGCGCCTGGGATTCAACGATGGCCTGCATGTTGAACGAATCCGCCTGCATCACCACGCCCATCAGCGACAGGCCGATGAACACTTCGTAGCTCAGGGTTTGCGCGGAGGCGCGCATCGCGCCCAACAGCGAGTATTTGTTGTTGCTCGACCATCCGGCGAACAGCACGGCGTACACCGCCAGGCCGGCCATCATCAGGAAGAACAGAATACCGATGTTGAGATCGGACACCGCCCAGGTCGGGCTGACCGGAACGATGGCAAATGCCAGCAACAGGGAAGTAAAGGCGATCATCGGCGCCAGGGTGAAGATCACCCGGTCGGAGAATCTCGGTACCCAGTCTTCCTTGAAGAACATTTTGATCATGTCGGCGACCAGCTGCAGCGAGCCGCCCCAGCCTACGCGGTTCGGTCCGTAGCGGTTCTGGAACAGGCCGAGCAGGCGGCGTTCGCCGAAGCTCATGAATGCCCCGCACGCCACGACCACCAACAGGATCACGACCGCTTTAAGAATGGCGATCAGAATGTCGATCACCTCAGGGGTAAACCAGCTCATCGTGCCGCCTCCCGCAGATTGTCTACCTTAGCACCCACCAAGATCGGCGGGATCCCTGGCAAGCCGAGCGGCAAACCAACCTGGCCCTGGGTCAGGGTTTCACTCAGACGCACCGGCAGACGCAGGGTCTGGCCCGCACAGCTGAACTCCACCAGGCTGCCCGCGTTGACGCCAAGCGTCGCCGCGTCGGCCGGGTTGACCATCACGTAGGCTTCCGGCATGCGCTGCTGGATCACGTGAGAGCGCTGCGACATTTCATCGCTGCCGAACAGGTGGTAGTAAGGCGCGACACGCCAGCCATCGACCGGATTGAACGCGGCAGGCACGCGGTCGAAGTAACCGAGGCTGCCCTCCCCCGCTTCGATCAGGCGTACACCCGGATCGCCGTGGCGCAGTTTGCCGCCCACTTCGGCCTGGAACTTGTTCCATGCCTGCGGTGAGTTCCAGCCTGGCGCCCAGGCGAACGGGATCTGCTGACGATCGGCCAGCGGGCTGTTGTTCCCTTCCATCGAGAAGGCGAACATGGTGTCTTTATCCTGCGGCTGACGCGGCTCGTGCACGCTGATGTTGGCGCGCATGGCGGTACGGCCGCTGGAGCGGTGCGGCGAACGCGCCAGCTTCTGACCGCGAATGCGGAAAGTCGCGTCCGGCGCAGCGTCGACGATGCCCTGCAACTGCGGCAACGCGGCGACGCAAGCGGCGATCACATCATCGAGCTGGGTCCAGTCCACGTGGCGGCTGGTGTAGGTGGAGTGCAGCGAGTGCATCCAGCGCCAGCTTTCCAGCATCACGGTGAACTGATTCTTCTTGGCGTCGTCGTAATAAGCCGGATCGTATACCTGGAAGAAGCGCTGCGCGCGGCCTTCCTGGTTGATCAGCGTACCGTCGCTCTCGGCGAAGCTGGCCGAGGAGAGGATCAGGTTGGCTTTGTCCATGATCGCGGTGCGCTGGTGGTCGGCGACGATCAGGTTGTTGACCTTGGCCAACGCCGCGTCCACCTGCGCCGCCGGCGCATGGCGATAGAGATCGTTTTCCATCACGATGGCGGTGTCGGCTGCGCCGCTCGCCAGCTGTTCCAGCGCCTGATCGAGCGAACCGCCGCCGATCATCGCCAGGCCCATGCTGTTGGCTGCGCCCGCCACGAAGGTGATGCCAACATCGGAACCGCGGCCTTTCAACGCCTTGGCGATGTTGGCCGCCGCTTCGATGATGGCTTCGCTGCCGGCGTTGCTGCCGGTCACGATCAGCGGTTTGCGTGCGCCGGTCAGCGCCTGCACGATGATATCGACTTTCTTGTTCAGGCCTTCAGCCAGATCGTTCACCGCCGGCGCCGCGCTGTCCAGCGCGTGAGCGATGGCGAAGCCGAAGCGCGCCTGCTCGTCTACCGGCGCGCGGTAGTTCCAGGCGGCGATGTCGTCCAGACGGGTATTGTCGACGTTGGTGGTGAACAGCGGGTACTTGGCGTGCTGACCGATGTTCTGCACCGCCGCGATCTGCCAGTCGGCCACGCGCTGCGCCGCCGCCATCGCGCGGGCTTTCCCCTTGACGGCCTGGCGCACGGACAGCGCGATGCGCGCGCCGGTTTGCGTCAGGTCTTCGCCCAGCACCAGCACCGCGTCGTAATCTTCGATCTCACGCAGCGCCGGCGTATGGACGCCGCCGTTTTTCAGCACGTTCAGCATCAGCGCCAGGCGTGATTGCTCCGCCTGAGCGATACCGGTGTAGTAGTTCTCGGCGCCGACCAGCTCGCGCAGCGCGAAGTTGCTTTCCAGGCTGGCGCGCGGGGAGCCGATGCCGATGGTTTTCTTCGCCTGACGCAGGATGTCCGCCGCGCCCTGCATCGCCTGCTCGGCGTTCAGGGTGATCCAGTCATCGCCGCGCAGCTGCTGCGGTTGACGCGGACGATCTTTCTGGTTGACGTAGCCGTAACCGAAACGGCCGCGGTCGCACAGGAAGTAGTGGTTCACGCTGCCGTTGTAACGGTTTTCGATACGGCGCAGCTCGCCATAGCGCTCGCCCGGGCTGGTGTTACAGCCGATGCTGCACTGCTGGCAAATGCTCGGCGCGAACTGCATGTCCCATTTACGGTTGTAGCGTTCGGAGTGCGTTTTGTCGGTGAATACGCCGGTCGGGCACACTTCCACCAGGTTGCCGGAGAACTCGCTTTCCAGCGTGCCGCTTTCCGGGCGACCGAAGTAGACGTTGTCGTGCGCGCCGTACACGCCGAAGTCGGTGCCGTCCGCATAGTCTTTGTAGTAACGCACGCAGCGGTAGCAGGCGATGCAGCGGTTCATCTCGTGCGAGATAAACGGCCCCAGCTCCTGGTTGTTGTGGGTGCGCTTGGTGAAGCGGTAGCGGCGGAAGCTGTGGCCGGTCATTACCGTCATATCCTGCAGGTGACAGTTACCGCCTTCTTCACAGACCGGGCAATCGTGCGGGTGGTTGGTCATCAACCACTCGACCACGCTTTCACGGAACTGCTTCGCTTCACCGTCATCGATGGAGATGAAGGTGCCATCGGATGCCGGGGTCATACAGGACATCACCAAACGGCCGCGCGTATCTTCCGCGTTTTGGTATTGCTTTACCGCACATTGGCGGCAAGCGCCGACGCTTCCCAGCGCCGGATGCCAGCAAAAGTAAGGAATATCAAGGCCGAGGGAGAGACAAGCCTGCAGCAGGTTGTCCGCCCCGTCTACCTCATACTCTTTGCCGTCTACATGAATCGTAGCCATAGTCAGCATGCTTCCAAGTGGCCTGCCTTACGGCAGGCGTTAATCAAAAATTCTGGCCGTGTTCGGGCGAGTTCGGCTTACCAGCGCTGCTTCAGCAGATTGTTCGGCTGAATGCCGCCAATCGCATGGGCGTTGCCGAAGTGTTGCACGGCGATACCCGCCTCGAACTCTTCACGGAAATATTTAATCGCGCTTTGCAGTGGCTCTACGGCACCTGGCGCGTGGGCGCAGAAGGTTTTGCCCGGGCCGAGGGAACGGCACAGCTGTTCGAGGGTTTCGATATCCCCCGGCTGCCCTTCGCCGTTTTCCAACGCACGCAGGATCTTCACGCTCCACGGCAGGCCGTCGCGGCATGGCGTACACCAGCCGCAGGACTCGCGGGCGAAGAACTCTTCCAGGTTACGCACCAGCGGCACCATACCGATCTCGTGGTCTACCGCCATCGCCAGCGCGGTGCCGAGACGGCTGCCGGCTTTGCCGATCGCGCCGTATTCCATCGGCAGATCGAGATGATCGGCGGTCAGGAAGTCGGTCCCCGCGCCGCCCGGCTGCCAGGCTTTGAAGCGCAGACCGTCACGCATGCCGCCGGCGTAGTCTTCCAGGATCTCGCGCGCGGTGGTGCCGAACGGCAGCTCCCAGACGCCCGGATTTTTCACCCGGCCGGAGAAGCCCATCAGCTTGGTACCTTTGTCCTCACTGCCGGAGATGCCGGTGTACCACTCCACGCCGTTCGCCAAAATGGCCGGTACGTTGCACAGCGTTTCGACGTTGTTGACGCAGGTCGGCTTGCCCCACACGCCGGCGCTGGCCGGGAATGGCGGCTTGGAACGCGGGTTGGCGCGACGGCCTTCCAGCGAGTTGATCAGCGCGGTTTCTTCGCCGCAGATATAACGGCCGGCGCCGGTGTGCACGATCAGCTCGAAATCAAACCCGGTACCGAGAATGTTCTTGCCCAGATAGCCGGCTTCGGTGGCTTCCGCGATGGCGCGACGCAGATGCGCCGCCGCTTCGATGTACTCACCGCGCAGGAAGATGTACCCACGGTAGGCTTTCAGCGCGAACGCGGATATCAACATGCCTTCCACCAGCAGGTGCGGCAGTTGCTCCATCAGCAGGCGGTCTTTATAGGTGCCCGGCTCCATCTCATCGGCGTTACACAGCAGGTAACGGATGTTCATGGATTCGTCCTTCGGCATCAGGCTCCACTTCAAACCGGTGGAGAAGCCCGCGCCGCCGCGGCCCTTCAGCCCGGAGTCTTTCACCAGGCCGACGATCTCGTCCGGGGCCAGGCCTTTGAGGGCCTTTTCCGCGCCGGCATAGCCGTTTTTGCTGCGGTACTCGTCCAGCCACAGCGGCTGCTTGTCATCGCGCAGACGCCAGGTCAGCGGATGCGTTTCGGGAGTGCGTACAATGTGCTTGGTCATTGATACTGCTCCAGTAGCGTCTCGATATCTTCAGGCTTCAGCTGACTGTGAGTGTCGTCATCAATCATCATGGTCGGCCCTTTATCGCAGTTGCCCAGACAGCAGGTCGGCAACAGCGTGAAGCGGCCATCAAAGGTGGTTTGACCCGGCTTGATGTTCAGCTTCTTCTCGATAGCGGCCTGAATGCCCTGGTAACCGGTGATGTGACAGACAACGCTGTCACAATAACGGATCACGTGACGTCCTACTGGCTGACGGAAAATCTGGCTGTAGAACGTGGCCACGCCTTCTACGTCGCTGGCGGGGATGCCCAGCACTTCCGCGATGGCGTAAATCGCACCGTCCGGAACCCAGCCGCGCTGCTTCTGCACAATTTTCAGTGCTTCGATGGAAGCGGCACGCGGATCCTCGTAATGGTGCTTTTCGTGCTCGATCGCATCACGTTCTTCCGCGCTCAGTACAAATGCATCAACGCCGCTCTGAGGAGCGGCTGCATTGATGGGCTCGAGCGCATCATTGACTGCGTGATTGTCTTTTTGAGAGTGCATAGTTAGCGGTCCACATCTGACATTACAAAATCGATACTACCCAGATAGACGATCAGGTCGGAAACCAGGCTGCCTCGGATGACCGATGGGATCTGCTGCAGGTGCGCAAAGCTCGGCGTACGGACCCGGGTGCGGTAGCTCATGGTGCTGCCGTCGCTGGTCAGGTAGTAGCTGTTGATCCCTTTGGTGGCTTCAATCATCTGGAATGATTCGTTGGCTGGCATCACCGGGCCCCAGGAAACCTGCAGGAAGTGGGTGATCAGCGTTTCAATGTGCTGCAGCGTGCGCTCTTTCGGCGGCGGCGTGGTCAGCGGGTGATCGGCCTTGAACGGGCCTTCCGGCATGTTGTTCAGGCACTGTTCGAGGATGCGCAGGCTCTGGCGCAGCTCTTCCACCTTCAGCATCACGCGGGTGTAGCAGTCGCTGTTGCCGTCGCCCACCGGCACTTCGAAGTCGAAGTTCTCGTAGCCGGAGTACGGACGCCATTTACGCACGTCGAACTCAACGCCGGTGGCGCGCAGGCCGGCGCCGGTCACGCCCCACTCCAGCGCTTCTTTGGCGTTGTAAGACGCTACGCCGATGGAACGGCCTTTCAGGATGCTGTTCTTCAGCGCCGCTTTCACGTAGGAGTCCAGACGCTTCGGCATCCAGTCGAGGAATTCACGCAGCAGGCGATCCCAGCCGCGCGGCAGATCGTGCGCGACGCCGCCGATGCGGAACCAGGCCGGGTGCATACGGAAACCGGTGATCGCTTCCACCAGATCGTAGATTTTCTGACGGTCAGTAAAGGCGAAGAACACCGGGGTCATCGCGCCGACGTCCTGAATGAAGGTGGAGATGTACAACAGGTGGCTGTTGATGCGGAACAGCTCGGACAGCATCACGCGGATGGTGTCGACGCGCTCCGGCACCTTGATGCCGGCCAGCTTCTCGACCGCCAGCACATAAGGCATTTCGTTCACGCAGCCACCGAGGTACTCGATACGGTCGGTATACGGAATGTAGCTGTGCCAGGATTGACGCTCGCCCATCTTCTCGGCGCCGCGGTGGTGATAGCCGATATCCGGCACGCAGTCGACGATCTCTTCGCCGTCCAGCTGCAGAATGATGCGGAACGCACCATGCGCAGACGGGTGGTTCGGGCCGAGGTTGAGGAACATGAAGTCTTCGTTCTCGGTACCGCGCTTCATGCCCCAGTCTTCCGGCTTGAAGGTCAGCGCCTCCATCTCCAGATCTTCTTTCTGCTTGGTCAGCACGAAAGGATCGAATTCGGTGGCGCGCGCCGGGTAGTCCTTGCGCAGCGGGTGCCCTTCCCAGGTCTGCGGCATCATGATGCGCGACAGGTGCGGGTGGCCGTCGAAGGTGATGCCGAACATTTCCCAGGTTTCGCGCTCGTACCAGTTGGCGTTCGGGAACACCTTGGTCGCCGTCGGCACGTGCAGGTCTTTTTCAGACAGCGCCACCTTCAACATGATGTCGCGGTTGCGCTCGATGGAAATCAGATGGTAGAAAACGGAGAAATCCGCAGCGGGCAGGCCGTCGCGGTGGGTGCGAAGACGTTCGTCCACGCCATGCAGATCGAACAGCATGACATACGGCTTCGGCTGTTTTCTCAGGAACGTCATTACTTCCAGCAACTGGTCAGGTTTAACCCATACCACGGGCATGCCGGTACGGGTGGCCTGAACAGTAAAGGCTTCCGGCCCAAAACGGTTGCGCAGTTCGCCGATCACCGGGTCATCAAGGTGATCTCGGGTCTGCCAGGCAGGCAAGGCGTCGTGCGTCGTCAAATCTGTCATAATTTTTTTTCACCACACTAAAGGGTTATTCGCCGCAAGTTTCACTTTTCGCTGTGTTAACCAATAGCGCACTAAGATGGACGTTAAATGAACGTCTTAAATCTCGTCAGGCGTCCGGAGGTTGGTCACCGCGATGCGCTCGCCGTGTTTACGCTCTCTTTCAGACTGCATATTGGCGCGGTAAACGCCCTGATCGCCGACAACCCACGACAGCGGGCGACGTTCTTTGCCGATGGATTCCTGCAGCAGCATCAGCGCTTGCATGTAGGCTTCCGGGCGCGGCGGGCAGCCGGGAATGTACACGTCGACCGGCAGGAACTTATCCACGCCCTGCACCACGGAATAGATGTCGTACATGCCGCCGGAGTTGGCGCAGGCGCCCATCGAGATCACCCACTTAGGTTCCAGCATCTGCTCGTACAGGCGTTGAATGACCGGGGCCATTTTGGTGAAGCAGGTACCGGCCACCACCATCAGGTCAGCCTGACGCGGGGAGGCGCGCAGTACTTCCGCACCGAAACGCGCCACGTCGTGAACGGCGGTAAACGACGTCACCATCTCCACGTAACAGCACGAAAGGCCGAAGTTATACGGCCAAATAGAGTTTTTACGCCCCCAGTTCACCATGTCATGCAGCGCATGTTCGAGTTTACCCATGTAAACCGTGCGGTGGACCTGTTGTTCCAGGGGATCGGCGACGATCTCCTGTTTTTGCAGGGGATAACGGTCGTTCTCACCGTTCGGGTCTATGCGGGTGAGCGTATAGTCCATCTTAATGCCTCGCTGTTACTGCGGATGACTGTTGGTGTTAGTGATCGTGCTCGGTTTGCTGCGGCGTTGGGAACGCGCCGGAGTCCAATCCAACGCGCCGATGCGCACCAGATAAACCAGACCGGCCAATAGCACCAAAATGAAAATGGCGGCTTCGATAAAGCCTACCCAACCGCTCTCGCGAACCGAGACCGACCAGGCATACAGGTATAAGGCTTCAACGTCGAAAATAACGAAGAACATGGCCACCAGGTAGAACTTGGCGGACAAGCGCATGCGCGCCGTGCCGACCGAGTCGATGCCTGATTCAAACGGGGTGTGTTTGGCGCGCGCCCGGGCTCTCCCGCCCAAGAAGAACGCACCCAGCAGCATTAAGCCGCAAAGCCCGATAGCCACGACGAGAAATACGGCGAGCGCCCAGTGATGAGCGATAACTTCAGTGGTTGTTGACATACTCTATGCTTACTCATCAAAAGTGGCGTCGATCGCACTGCTCTTGTCACCGGCAGTTAGTGCGCCACATCGATTTAAGGGAAGGATAAATAACCACACAAACAAACTGCTTTTACAGCGAGTTAGGCAGCGTTTTTCTGTGGGCTTTTTACTCCTTTCTATAACCTTTTGTCAACTTTGACAAAAGTATCTACACACTAGTTTACATACGTATCATTTGATTAACATTTGATGCGCCAGGGACAGGCTAAATCGTGTCAGTTAATTTTTGTGTAGAAACAGATAGATATAAACCAACATGCACATTTCAGTTTTACTATACCATTGTCTCAGGAATTCCCTGTTCTTCCACTCACTACCTAGGGGTATTTTTTTGATCCAGGACACGTTTTCAGCATAAATCCTCAAAAAAAGTGTGGCCCTTTAACAATTTTCCTCAAATTAAGCCGCAAAAACGGCCGCTATAAGCTAACAAAATAACCCTGTTATTACCATGCCTTTAACCCATTCAATCTTATTGCTCAAAAAACAAACTCAGCGTCTTAAACCCGGCCAAACTCTCTTTTCAGTAACGCTTAAAAGTTAATAAAACAGCCAACTCATAACAAAATCGCCATTAAATCCCTATAACAGTAAAAATCGTCAAAAAAAGGGCAAAAAAAACCTCCGCCGAAGCAGAGGTTTTCATCAGATATCACGCTGCGGCGTTATTCTTCTTCGTCCACCAGGTTGGCGTCATCCTGATCGCCCTGGAGACCGGCTTCCGCACCGTTGAAGCCATAGCCGTCATTGCCGCCCTGCATTGCGCTGAAGATAGCCATTGCCAGCTCGTTGCTGCACTGCGCGTTTTTGCACAGCGCATACTGGGTATCCGGCAGCGGCGGCAAACCTTCCACCGCGCCCAGCACCCGCAGATCGGGGCTCATCATCTCGATCGGCCGCGCGGTCACGCCCAGGCCGGCCTTACAGGCTGCCCGCACCGCGGACAGCGTGGAGGCGACGTAGGCGATACGCCACGGGATACCGGCTTCATCCAACTGTTTGATCGCCAGCGCGCGGAACGGGCTTGGCTCATCCATCACCACCAACGGGATCGGTTCGCCGGCCTGATAGTGGTAATCGGCGGCGCAGTACCACAGCGTCGGCGACGTGCGCAGCACGATATGCGGGTGCCCGGCCGGATCGGCCGTGGTCACCGCCAGATCGATCTCACCCTCTTCCAGCAGATCGACCATCGTCGTGCTGCGCTTTACGCGCACGTCAATGGCCAGCTTGGGATAGATGGCGGTCACGCGGTTCAACAGGAAAGGCAAAATGGTATCGGCGGTGTCGTCGGAAGCGCCGATGGTCAGAACACCTTTAATATTGTTGTACATCAGCGAGGTACAGGCTTCGTCGTTAAAGCGCAGGATTTTCCTGGCATAACCGAGAAGCTGAATACCATGCTCAGTCAGGAGTTTGTTGCGCCCATGGCGGGCAAACAGTTCTTTGCCGACCAGTTGCTCTAATCGCTGCATTTGTTGACTGACGGCTGATTGAGTACGGCAAACGGCAACCGCCGCCGCTGCGAAGGTATTCAAATCAGCAACCGCAACAAAGGTTCTTAGCAGATCGAGGTCGAGATTAAGTATCGGACGATTTGCAGTTGTCATAGTGTATTCTTCACTTTTTTAAATTCTAATTTACGAACTACTACCCTGGTGTGTTTCTCAGGCGCCGTTGAAAAGGACGAAGCCTGTTATGACAGTACCCCACTCATAAGTGGAGGGCAAAAAAATTACTTATGATTCGTTACCTCTATCGCTTTTTAAAATGCGATCTATCGATGGTGCTTATAGAACGCGGGGGACTGAATACCGGTGGAAAGGGAAAACCCCCACCGAACCTGAGATTTTACTCATTCATACTGCCTAATTTCCACTCCATTCGTGCTACTGATAACCCTTATCAACCGGTGTTCAGACTGCATTACAGAGCAAAAAAGATAAATAATTAACGACACCAACTTCGTGTTAATACTCAATGAATTTAATAAATTCAATCAGTAAGATTTTTACTTTAAATAATAATCCTACAACCACATAAACAATGCTTAAGCTAAAATATAAAGTAAAGCTAATGTAAATATGCCATTTTCTTAGTGTGGTGCGCTTACCGACACCCCGCTATCAGACAACTCCGGTATTATCGTTCCTTTACAGTTTATTGAAGCCCATTCTCACTTTCGGCTTATCAGTTCACTGCTGCCGGCCGCGATCGCCGGCACGTCCCGTTTATCGACGCGTGATTTTACAGGATAAAACCCTAGTAAAAGTATAGTTCATGAAATTATGAACCACAAAATAACTTTACCTTTGCTTATCATAACTAAAATCCCCCGTTACGACATGCATTTGCACCAAAGGCGTGCAAAACCCTTCAAAAGCAACTACGCCAGGAGTACATTGGGCGGGTTGCGGCGTCCCACGGTAGGAGCGCCCCTATCCCAGCAAAAGGCTCAACTTTTTATGTCCCCCATTGAGAAATCCAGCAAACTGGACAACGTCTGCTATGACATTCGCGGCCCGGTGCTTAAAGAAGCTAAACGTCTTGAAGAAGAAGGCAACAAAGTCCTGAAATTGAACATCGGCAACCCTGCCCCGTTCGGTTTCGACGCCCCGGACGAAATCCTGGTCGACGTGATCCGCAATCTGCCCACGGCGCAAGGCTACTCCGACTCCAAGGGCCTCTTCTCGGCGCGTAAAGCGATCATGCAGCACTATCAGGCGCGCAACATGCGTGACGTGACCGTTGAGGATATCTACATTGGCAATGGCGTCTCTGAGCTGATCGTCCAATCCATGCAGGCGCTGCTCAACAGCGGCGACGAAATGCTGGTGCCGGCGCCGGACTACCCGCTGTGGACCGCCGCGGTATCGCTGTCCGGCGGCAAGGCCGTGCACTACCTGTGTGATGAGCAGGCCGGCTGGTTCCCGGATCTGGACGACATCATCAGCAAGATCACCCCGCGCACCCGCGGCATTGTGATCATCAACCCAAACAACCCGACCGGCGCGGTTTATAGCAAAGCGCTGCTGGAACAGATCGTCGAGATCGCCCGTCAACACAATCTGATCATCTTCGCCGACGAGATCTACGACAAGATCCTGTATGACGAAGCCGAGCATCATTCGATCGCCGCGCTGGCGCCGGATCTGCTGACCGTGACTTTCAACGGCCTGTCGAAAACCTACCGCGTGGCGGGCTTCCGCCAGGGCTGGATGGTGCTGAACGGGCCGAAGAAGCACGCCAAAGGCTATATCGAAGGGCTGGAGATGCTGGCTTCGATGCGCCTGTGCGCCAACGTGCCGATGCAACACGCCATTCAGACCGCGCTGGGCGGTTATCAGAGCATCAGCGAATTCATTCAGCCCGGCGGCCGCCTGTACGAACAGCGCAACCGCACCTGGGAACTGCTCAACGACATTCCGGGCGTCTCTTGCGTGAAGCCGCAGGGCGCGCTGTACATGTTCCCGCGCATCGACGCCAAGCGCTTCAACATCCACGACGACCAGAAGCTGGTGCTGGATCTGCTGCTGCAGGAAAAAGTGCTGTTGGTGCAGGGCACCGCGTTCAACTGGCCTTACCCGGATCACGTGCGCATCGTCACTCTGCCGCGCGTAGACGAACTGGAAATGGCGGTCGGCAAGCTGGGCCGCTTCCTGGAAGGTTACCACCAGTAATCGCCTGGGGCGCAGCGCCTTGCTGCGCCCTTCTCTCACAGCCCGGTTGCAAAATTCGCCGTCACTGCTTCACAATGGGGGCCTCACTTGCCGTTAAAGAGAGCACCATGAGCCAGAGCCATTTCTTCGCCCATCTGTCCCGCCTGAAACTGATCAACCGCTGGCCGCTGATGCGCAACGTGCGTACCGAAAACGTCTCCGAACACAGTCTGCAGGTGGCTTTCGTCGCCCATGCGTTGGCGGTGATCAAGAACCGCAAATTCAACGGCAACCTCAACGCCGACCGCGTTGCGCTGCTGGCGATGTATCACGACGCCAGCGAAGTGATCACCGGCGACATGCCGACGCCGATCAAGTACTACAATCCGCAGATCGCCCATGAATACAAGAAGATCGAAAAGATCGCCCAGCAAAAGCTGTTGGACATGATCCCCGCGGAGCTGCGCAACGATTTCCGCACCATTCTCGATGAGCACTACTACAGCGAAGATGAAAAGCAGGTGGTAAAGCAGGCAGACGCGCTGTGCGCCTACCTGAAATGCCTGGAAGAACTCTCTGCCGGCAACAACGAATTCACCCTGGCCAAGGCGCGGCTGGACAAAACCCTGGAACAGCGCCGCAGCCCGGAAATGGACTACTTCATGGACGTGTTCATTCCCAGCTTCAGCCTGTCATTGGACGAAATCAGCCTCGACAGTTCGCTGTAACCCCGCCGGCGCAGCCCCGCTGCGCCGTTAAAAACCGTAAAGCCACGGCACCACAATCACGCTGACCGCCATCACCAACAGGGTGAACGGCACGCCAAGACGCACGAAATCGCCGAATTTGTAATTGCCCGGCCCCAGCACCAGCGTGTTGACCGGTGAAGAGACCGGCGTCATAAAGGCGGCGGACGCGGCGATGGCGATAATCATCGCGAACGGGTATGGCGAGACGCCCATTTCGCGCGCGGCGGCGATGGCGATCGGCGCCATTAGCACCGCTGTCGCGGTGTTGGAAATAAACAGCCCGATGGTGGCGCACAAGACGAACAGACACAGCAGCATCACGCGCGGCCCCGCGCCGCCGGCGACATCCATCAGCCCCCTGACGATCAGATCCACCCCGCCGGTCTTTTGCAGCGCCTGCGCGAACGGCATCATCCCGACGATCAAAATGATGCTAGGCCAATGGATCGATTTATAGGCGCTCTCCATGTCGATACAGCGGAACTTGCCCATCAGCAGGCAGGCGATCAGCGCCGCGATCGGATTGGGGATTTCGTCGGTCAACATCATTGCCACCATCAGCGCCAGGCAAAACAGCGCGTGCGGCGCCTGCGTGATGGCCGGCGCCACTTCGTCCACCTCGGCCGGCAGGTTGAGCACGATAAAGTCGTGGGTTTTGGCCTGCAGCTGACGGATCGCCTTCCAGTCGCCGATCACCAGCAAAATGTCGCCCAGCTCCAGCGGCTCGTCCACCAGCTTGCCGCCCAGCGTCTCGCCGTGGCGGCGGATGCCCACCACGTTCAGATCGTAGCGGCTGCGGAACGCCGCTTCGCGCAGGCTTTTGCCCAGCAGCGCCGAGTCCGGGATCAGCGACACTTCGGCCATGCCGACGTTGCGCGACTGTTCCGAGAAGTAATCGCCGCGCAGCACCATCGGCTCCAGCCGCTGCTCGCCGCAGAATTCACGCAGATCGACCTGGCTGTCCGACATGTCGATCAAGAGGACGTCGCCCTCGCGCAGCTCAGTGCTGCCGGAGGCGCTGACCATCACCCGCCGGAAGCGTTTCCAGCGCTCGATGCCCACCACGTTGGCGCCATAGCGCGCACGCAGATGCAGTTCATCCAGCGAACGCCCGATCAGCGGCGAAGCGTTGCGGACAGCCAGCCGCCGCGCGCGGCCGGTCAGCTTGTAGTCGCGGATCAAATCGCGGAAGGTGCGGCGCTGCCAGTCGTCGCCGGCTTTGCCCGTTTCGCCGCTGCCCAGCCAACGCCGGGCGATCAGCATGTAGCCGACGCCCAGCGCCAGCACCACCAGGCCAATGGGCGTCACGCTGAAGAAACCGAAACCATGGATGCCTTCACGCACCAGTTCGCTGTTGACCACCATATTGGGCGGCGTGGCCACCAGCGTCATCATGCCGCTGATCAGCCCGGCGAAGCTGAGCGGCATCATCAGCCGCCCCGGCGCGATCTTCATTCTGGCCGTCACGCTGAGCACCACCGGGATAAAGATCGCCACCACGCCGGTCGAGCTCATGAACGCGCCCAGCCCGGCGACCGTCACCATCAGCAGCATCAACATTTTGGTTTCGCTGCTGCCGGCCACTTTCACCAGCCAGTCCCCCACCTGATAGGCCACGCCGGTGCGCACCAGCCCCTCGCCGATCACGAACAGCGCCGCGATCAAAATCACGTTAGGATCGCTGAAACCGACCGTCGCCTCCTGCAGGCTGAGCGTGCCGCTCAGCACGAAGGCGATGATCACCAACAGGGCCACCACGTCCATGCGCAGCTTGTTGGTGGTAAACAGCACGATGGCAATCAGCAGTAAACTCAGCACCCACAGTAATTCGCTGTTCAAAATGGCCTCATCCGGCAAATGTCCAAGGGTCTAAAAAATAGCATAAAAAAAACCCCGCCGAAGCGGGGTCTAATCAATTAGGGTGAAGATAATGCCGCTCAGGCCAGCCGGCGAACGATCGCACCCTGCGCCGTTTTATCGACGGCGATCTGCGCCAGCGAATCCAGCCGCAGGTCGACCTGATCCAGCTTCGGCGCATCCGCCGGCGCGTTGACCGCAATCACCTGGCAGCCCGCCGCCAGGCCGGAGAGAATGCCGGCCGGCGCGTCTTCAACCACCACGCACTCGTGCGGCGCCAGCCCCAGACGATCGGCGCCCAGCAGGTAAGCGTCAGGCTGTGGCTTACCGTGTTTAACCTGCTCGGCGGTGATGAACACCTCCGGCTGCGGCAAACCGCCGGCCTGGCGGCGAGCGCCGGCCACCGGCACCGAACCGGAGGTGACGATCGCCCAAGGAATGCCGAGCGCATTCAGGCGCTCCAGCAGCGCAATCGCACCCGGCAGCGCGCGAACGCCGTCGGTATCCTGCGCTTCGGCCTGCTCCAGCAACTCGAACTCGCGCTGAATTTCCGCTTCGCTTTCGCCCGGCATAAAGTGGCGCAGAGAAGTAATGGCCTGTTTACCGTGAATGAAGTCCAGCACCGCTTGCGGATTGACGCCGCGGCGCTCGGCCCAGTGCGTCCAGGCGCGCTCTACCGCCGGCAATGAATCCACCAGGGTGCCATCAAGATCGAACAGAAAACCCTTACACTCCACAGAAAACCTCTTCTTAATCAAGCATTGATGATTTGCGCTATCTCAACGGCGCTCAGGTGATACTGGCGCGGACAGGCCAGCCAGATCGCCAGCATACGCTGGTATTTTTCCCACATTTTGGTCTGGGCGTTGAAACCGTGGCTGCCGGAATCGAAGTGAGTATAGCGCCCCTCGGTGCTGACCAGGAAACGCACGTAGCTCAGGTAGCGCGCTTCGGTGGCGGCGTCGAAGCCGAGAAACGCCAGGCGGCGCTCGTCCAGATCCTGCTTCTCTTTCAGGTTGCCCCAGGAAACCTGCAGCGCATGGTGCATCTCCATCACGTTGATGATGGTGCGGCACACCTCTTCGCTCAGTTCGCCGAAGTCGCGATCCAGTTCGCGCATTTGCAACCCAAAGCCGCGTTCGACGATGGTTTGCAACCGGCGATAACGGTCGCCGTTGTCCGGATCGAGCAGGGTCATCATCTTGTACTGGTTCGACAGGATCAGCCGCTGAGCATTGGTCATTTCCATCAGGATTTCCTCATTTCTGTGTGATGGCGGGAGCATCGCACAGCGCAAGAACGCAGGAAATCACAACTCGACCGTTCTTTGATTTAAACCGGGGTTATTGGCGCTTTGACGAAAAAGGCCGCATCAACGCGGCCTTTTCTCAGTTACAGATCGTCGAGGAAGGTTTTGTCCAACTGCTTGAAAGCGCGCTTGAGCAGATCGGCCAACGTCTGATAGGTCGGCGTGCCCTCCAGCGGCGCCACCGCCTGCCCGGCTTCCGTCAGCTTATTGCGCACCTCATGGAACCATTGCAGCAGCGTCGGCGGCAGCGGCGTGACCGAACGGCGCCCCAGCCACCACAGCCCCTGCATCGGCAGGCTGCAGGCGAACAGCGCGGTGGCGATCGCCGGGCCGAGCTGACCGCCGAGCGCGATCTGCCAGGTCAGCGTGAAAATCGCCAACGGCGGCATGAAACGGATAGCGAAACGGGTGGCACGCGCAACGCGGTTCTCCGGAAAGACCGGTGCCAGACGTTTGTCCGACGGCCAGGTTTTCATATAATGCTGCCCGCGCTGGAAGACCTGAAACCAGCTTACGGAACCGGACGGTTTGCTCGTCATTGCGTACCTCAACGTCACGTAAAGAAACTAAAAGCGTGCAGCCAGAGACCATACTAAAAAATTTGAAGCTTTAAATTTATTTTGTGTTTACACCGGGCTATCGGTATCCTAAGCCGGCCTTGTGGCCGGTAGAAGATGACGTAATTTTTGTCAACTTTTAGCCCTATAAAAATCAAGATTATTTAAACCGCAGAGAAATCATCGGTTTTTCCATCATCCTGTGATTTGTGCACTTCACATGATGTTAATCATAAATGTCATCGGCACTATGCGCTACGCTTGTTGTCTGATTGACGATTAATTCACCACGTGTTTTCGATTTTCTTTTAACAACACGACTATTTAAGTAGGTACTTCCATGTCGAGTAAGCTAGTACTGGTTCTTAACTGCGGCAGTTCTTCTCTGAAATTCGCCATCATCGATGCCGTTAACGGCGACGAATTCCTCTCCGGTTTGGCCGAGTGTTTCCACCTGCCTGAAGCTCGCATCAAGTGGAAAATGGACGGCGCCAAACACGAAGCTGCCCTGGGGGCCGGCGCTGCACACAGCGAAGCGCTGAACTTCATTGTTAATACTATTCTGGCACAAAAACCAGAGCTTTCTGCGCAGCTGACCGCTATCGGCCACCGCATCGTGCATGGCGGCGAGAAGTTTACCGCTTCCGCCGTGATCAACGACGAAGTTCTGCAGGGTATCAAAGATTCCGTGCCGTTTGCACCACTGCACAACCCGGCTCACCTGATCGGCATCGCGGAAGCGCTGAAATCCTTCCCTAACCTGGCCGACAAGAACGTTGCCGTGTTCGACACCGCGTTCCACCAGACCATGCCGGAAGAATCTTACCTGTACGCCCTGCCGTACAGCCTGTACCGCGACCACGGCGTTCGCCGCTACGGCGCACACGGCACCAGCCACTTCTACGTGACTCAGGAAGCCGCGAAGATGCTGAACAAGCCGGTAGAAGAAGTGAACGTGATCACTTGCCACCTGGGCAACGGCGGTTCCGTTACCGCAGTGCGCAACGGCCAGTGCGTTGACACCTCCATGGGCCTGACCCCGCTGGAAGGCCTGGTGATGGGCACCCGCAGCGGTGACATCGATCCGGCTATCATCTTCCACCTGCACGATTCTCTGGGCATGAGCGTTGACCAGATCAACAAGATGCTGACCAAAGAATCCGGCCTGCTGGGCCTGACCGAAGTCACCAGCGACTGCCGTTACGTTGAAGACAACTACGACAGCAAAGCCGACGCCAAACGCGCCATGGACGTGTTCTGCCACCGCCTGGCCAAATACATCGGCGCATACAGCGCCCTGATGGAAGGCCGTCTGGACGCGGTGATCTTCACCGGCGGCATCGGCGAGAACGCCGGCATGGTGCGTGAGCTGACCCTGAACAAACTGGGCCTGCTGGGCTTCGAAATCGACCACGACCGCAACATGGCCGCTCGCTTCGGCAAATCCGGCGCCATCACCAAAGACGGCAGCCGCCTGGCGCTGGTGATCCCGACCAACGAAGAGTTGGTCATCGCGCAGGACGCATCCCGCCTGACCGCGTAATGCTCTCAAAACACCGTCAGCCCAGGCTGACGGTGTTGTTTTAGCCTCATGTTAATCGTGAAGAGGACTATTCTGTGTCACGTACTATTATGTTGATCCCCACCGGCACCAGCGTCGGCCTGACCAGCGTCAGCCTGGGTGTCATCCGCTCCATGGAGCAAAAAGGCGTTCGTCTGAGCGTGTTCAAGCCTATCGCTCAACCGCGCACCGGCGACAATGCGCTCGACCAGACCACCACCATCATCCGCAGCAACTCCACCATCCCGGCGGCCGAACCGCTGCGCATGGACTACGTTGAGGGCCTGCTGAGCTCCAACCAGCAAGACGTGCTGATGGAAGAGATCGTGGCGCGTTACCACGAGAACACCAAAGACGCGGAAGTGGTGCTGATCGAAGGCCTGGTGCCGACCCGCAAGCATCAGTTCGCCAACGCGCTGAACTACGAGATCGCCAAAACCCTGAACGCCGAGATCGTCTTCGTGCTGGCGCTGGGCAACGACTCCCCGGCGCAGCTGAAAGAGCGCATCGAACTGGCGCGCACCAGCTTCGGCGGCAGCAAGAACAAAAACATCACCGGCGTGATCATCAACAAGCTGAACGCACCGGTCGACGATCAGGGTCGCACCCGTCCTGACCTGTCCGAAATCTTCGACGACTCCACCAAAGCCAGCATCGCCCACGTCGATCCTGCGCAGCTGTTCGCCAACAGCCCGCTGCCGGTTCTGGGCTGCGTGCCGTGGAGCTTCGATCTGATCGCCACCCGCGCCATCGACATGGCTCGCCACCTGAAGGCCCGCGTGGTCAATGAAGGCGACATCATGACTCGCCGCGTGAAGTCCGTGACCTTCTGTGCGCGCAGCATCCCGCACATGCTGGAACACTTCCGCCCGGGCTCTCTGCTGGTGACCTCCGCAGACCGTCCTGACGTGCTGGTCTCCGCCTGCCTGGCGGCGATGAACGGCGTGGAAATCGGCGCCATCCTGCTGACCGGCGGCTACGCCATCGACGAGCCGATCAAGAAGCTGTGCGAACGCGCCTTCCAAACCGGCCTGCCGGTGTTCATGGTCGACACCAACACCTGGCAGACCTCGCTGAGCCTGCAGAGCTTCAACCTCGAAGTGCCGGCGGACGACCACCAGCGCATCGAGAAAGTGCAGAACTACGTGGCCAGCCACATCAACACCGAGTGGATCGACTCGCTGACCGCCACCTCCGAGCGTTCACGCCGTCTGTCTCCACCGGCGTTCCGTTACGAGCTGACCGAGCTGGCGCGTAAAGCCGGCAAACGCATCGTGCTGCCGGAAGGCGACGAGCCGCGCACCGTGAAAGCGGCGGCCATCTGCGCCGAACGCGGCATCGCGGAATGCGTGCTGCTCGGCAACCCGGAAGAGATCCAGCGCGTCGCGGCAGCGCAAGGCGTTGAGCTGGGCAAAGGCATCGAAATCGTCGATCCGGTCGCCGTGCGTGAAAACTACGTGCCGCGTCTGGTTGAGCTGCGCAAGAGCAAGGGCATGACCGAAGTGGTCGCGCGCGAGCAGCTGGAAGACAACGTGGTGCTCGGCACCCTGATGCTGGAACAAGGTGAAGTCGACGGTCTGGTCTCCGGCGCGGTTCACACCACCGCCAACACTATCCGTCCGCCGTTGCAGCTGATCAAAACCGCGCCGGGCAGCTCGCTGGTGTCCTCCGTGTTCTTCATGCTGTTGCCTGACCAGGTACTGGTCTACGGCGACTGCGCGATCAACCCGGATCCGACCGCCGAGCAGCTGTCTGAAATCGCCATCCAGTCTGCGGATTCTGCCGCGGCCTTCGGCATCGAGCCACGCGTGGCGATGATCTCCTACTCCACCGGCAACTCCGGTGCGGGCAGCGACGTCGAGAAAGTGCGCGAAGCGACCCGCCTGGCACAGGAAAAACGCCCGGACCTGATCATCGACGGCCCGCTGCAGTACGACGCCGCCATCATGGCCGACGTTGCCAAGTCCAAGGCGCCGAACTCACCGGTAGCCGGCCAGGCGACCGTGTTCATCTTCCCGGATCTGAACACCGGCAACACCACCTACAAAGCGGTACAGCGTTCCGCTGACCTGGTCTCCATCGGGCCGATGCTGCAAGGCATGCGCAAGCCGGTGAACGACCTGTCGCGCGGCGCACTGGTTGACGATATCGTCTACACCGTTGCGCTGACGGCGATCCAGTCTTCCCAGGCTGACGCTGCCGCTAAGGCGTAATAAACCGTTAAAAAAAGCCAGTCAGGTAATCCTGACTGGCTTTTTTATGCCTGATATTCTTGGTGATTATGCTGTTTTAGACAATACCCGCCAACCCACCATCATCGCCAGGCGCTGACGCCCCGTGCAGAAAAATCAATGGTAGGCATGATGGGTGTTTGGCTGTTCGTGGCATAGAAAAATGCCGAATTCGTAAAGGAATACACCTTGCCGGAAAAATTGATGGTGATGCGGTTACCCTCACCACGGATAGTTGCATCAGCCCGATCCGCCGTCAAGATTGGCGCACTTTGACTCAGCACGTTGATAGGATCCCCATCCAGGCTTCTGTTCAAATAGTAACGATACACATCCGTGTCGGTAGCCCCCGCATTCTGGTACTCGGTGATGTAGAGCCAAATATCGTCGGTCAACTGCTTTTTGCTATAGAGCTTATCGTCATAAGTATCGCGGGTGGCATACCAGTACCCCGCCAATCCGACGACAATAACCAACAAAATTGCCGTCAGCAGCCGATGAGCCCATTTAGTAACCATGCCGAGTTGCATAATCAATTCCTTGTTTGATCCAATATTGATCCTGAGGGTCATCACCATACGGCGGGTGTTGATACCACTGACTCCATTCTGGCCGCGATGTTCCTGCCCGTGACTGAGCAAATCCAGCGCCCATCAACAAAATATCTGCGGGAATTCCAGCCGCGGTACCGGTTGCACCATAATTGAAATTACCAAAGTTAGCCAATGCGCGATTTTGCTGCTTGTAATCCCAAGGGCCCCGATTTTTCACCTTATGGTAGAACCAATAGTAAGTACCAGGCAACGCCATGTTACGCGGTTGCCACTTCCTGCGCGCCTCGCGCAAGTTTCTGGCAAGAATAGTAAAACCGCCTGGCGGCAGTAATGGAACCACGGCCACAATCTCCACCTTGAGAGCCGAATGTAATTTATGGTGCAGAAACCCAACGGCACTCTCTCAAGCGTTATGCCTATCACTTCGCTTCACACACATTGCCGTCCTTGTCATTTCATTCATCCCTCTTTGGCTTTATTACTCCGCGCTGGCAATAACCTGCAAAATCTGGCCGTCGCTGATTTTCAGCGAGAAACTACGCTGCCAGAAACGTTTGGAATCTGCATCCTGAGAATCCACGGTACTGATTGCCACGGTGTAGGGCACATTGCTCTCAAATGCCTTGAACGAGTATGGGATACATTGGCCGGGCGTAATCGTCTCAACGGGCTTCGGTGGTAGAGTGGCCCTGCGCCAGAGCTCATGCGTTTGACTATCCAACCGTTGTTCAATAGCGATGCTGACCAGACTGACCCTGCCACTCTGTGTTGGGTAGGCTTGCGGTAAAGAGAAACAGAGATCATTTCCCCGCAGCGTAATGTCCGCAGCGTAAAAACGTTGCTTTTCAAGCCTACAGCCACTGAGCAACATCATCATGATGAGGGTATAGAAAGAGCGGGATAGCGTGATCTCGCCTGGCGTCAGCCTTCTGAACGAGCCTCTTGCTGTTATCATTATTCACTCCATGAATATAACTTATTGTATTTATTAGACTGTTTTTATTATCTCTTTTTACCCAAGCATTGGCCATCTATTATCCATTAAAAGCAAAAAGCCCCCTAAGGGGCTTCTCAGTTGATAACGTGTCAGTCATGACTCAGGTACTGGGCAGGAAGGTATGTGCTTTATCCAGAGCACCAGACCTCATTCGTTACAGCAGTTGTTATTGACTCGAGAACTATTTTTGCAGCAGCTGCCCAGCGGCCTCCAGAATATGCTCGGCGGTCAGGCCATACTCCTGTTGCAAGAACGCCTGAGTGCCCACCTGGCCGTAACGCTCCTTCACCCCCACGCGCCGCATTGGCGTCGGGCACTCTTCCGCCAGCACCTCCGCCACCGCCGATCCCAGCCCGTTATGAATGCTGTGGTTTTCACAGGTGACGATGCGCCCGGTTTTGGCCGCATAGGTTTTGATCAGTTCACGGTCGATAGGCTTGAGGGTGAACATATCGATCACCGCCGCGCTGATGCCCTGCTGCGCCAGCATCTGCGCCGCCTTCAGCGCCTCCGCCACCATGATGCCGTTGGCAATCAGCGTAATGTCGTCGCCGTCGCGCAGCAGGTTGCCCTTGCCGATGGTAAAGCGCGAGCCCTCCTGGTAGATGCGCGTCGCCTGCTTGCGAATGGTGCGCACCCAGTAGAAGCCGCGCAGATCCATCAGTTGGCGCAGAATGTCGGCGAACATGGTGGCGTCGGTCACCTCCAGCACTACCGAATGCGCCAGCCCGCGCACGATGCCCATATCCTCGAACGACATGTGGGTGCCGCCGTTGTGGCAGGCGCTCACCCCGGCGTCGGAGGCGATCACCTTGACGTTGTTGCGCTGATAATCCAGCGACATGAACAGCTGATCGAAACAGCGGCGGCTGGCGAAGGCGGTAAAGGTATGCACGAACGGCACCCGGCCGGTGAGCGACAGCCCGGCGGCGACGCCGATCACGTTGGCCTCCATGATGCCGCAGTTGATCACGTGCTGCGGGTGATCCTTGTGCACGCCGTCCATCGCCATCGAGCTCATCAGATCCGCCTCCAGCGCGATGATCGGCGCGCCCGCCTCAATCTGCCGACGCACCGCGCCGGCGTAGACTTTGCGCATTTCGACGGCGTCGTTTTCCAACTGCGTCACTACGTTAAACATGGGCGGCCTCCAGTTCGGCGATGGCTTTTTCGATTTCATGCTGCACGTCCGGCGTCAGGCGCAGGTGGTGAGAGTTCGACAGGTTTTCCAGATAGGCCACGCCCTGCCCTTTGATGCTGTCGAGCACGATCGCCAGCGGCCGCTGTTCGCCGCCGCGCGCCGGCGCTACCGCCGCCAGCAGCGCCGCGATGTCGTCGCCCTTGATGGTCTGCACCTCAAAGCCGAAGGCGCGGAACTTGGCGGCCAGATCGAACGGTTGGATCACCTCGTCCAGCGCGCCGTCCAGCTGTTGCTTGTTGTAATCGATGAACAGCGTCAGGTTGTTCAGATTGTGGTGGGCGATAAACTGGAACGCCTCCCAGCACTGCCCTTCATTCAGTTCCCCATCGCCGAGGATGCTGAACACCCGATTGCGGCGCCCCGCCAGCCGATGGGATAACGCCATGCCGGCGGCGATCGACACGCCCTGCCCCAGCGAACCGGTGGTGGCGTCCACGCCGCGCGTGCGCAGCCGGTCCGGGTGGCTCGGCAGACGCGTGCCGTTCTGGTTGAGGGTCTTCAGCTCCGCCAGCGGGAAGTAGCCCTTGATCGCCAGCGTGCTGTACAGCGCCGGGCCGGCGTGCCCTTTCGACAGCACGAAGTCATCGCGCTCCGGCCAGTCCGGATCCGCCGGATCGATACGCATCACGCTGCCGTACAGCACCGCCAGCGTCTCCACCACCGACATGCAGCCGCCGTAGTGGCCGAAGCCCAGCCCGGTCAGCGCTTTCAGCGTTTCCAGGCGGATCGCCCGCGCCAGCGTATGTAGCTCTTCAATTTCCGTTTCGCTCGTTGTGTAGTTCATCAGTCTGCCCTCGTTATTTCTCGACGCGATCAGCGGCCGGCGCGCCTTTGCGTTTTCCCAGGAAGTTATGCGCCACCAGCAGCGCGAACACGGCGACGATCGCCAGCATGATCATCTCCTTCGACATAAAGCGCGCCATATTGCCCAGCAGGATGCCGATCACGCCAAAGTCGGCGTCGGAGAAGGTGGTGTTGGCAAAGCCCAGCGCCCCCAGCACCGGCAGCAGCAATACCGGCAGGAAGGTGATCAGCAGCCCGTTGGCGAAGGCGCCCAGCATCGCGCCACGCCGCCCGCCGGTGGCGTTGCCGAACACCCCGGCGGTAGCGCCGGTGAAGAAGTGCGGCACTACGCCGGGCAGGATCAGCACCATCTTCAGCTGCCCCAGCAGGAACAGCCCGGCCAATCCGCCAAGGAAGCTGAACAGGAAGCCGATCAGCACCGCGTTGGGGGCATAGGGATAGACCACCGGGCAATCCAGCGCCGGCCGCGCGTTAGGCACCAGCTTTTCCGAGAAGCCGGTGAACGCCGGCACGATTTCCGCCAGAATCAGGCGCACGCCTTGCAGGATGATGAACACCCCGGCGGCGAAGGTGATGGCCTGAATGATCGAATACACCAGGTAGTTCTGGCCGCCGCTGAGCTCGCTTTCCACATAGGCCCGCCCGGCGCAGATCGCCAGGATCAGGTAGATGACGATCATGGTCATCGAGATCGAAATGGAGCTGTCGCGCAGGAAGCTGAGGTTTTTCGGCAGGTTCATCTCTTCGGTCGAGCGCGAGTTTTTACCCACCTTCGAACCGATCCAGCCGGACAGCACGTAGCCCAGTGTGCCGAAGTGGCCGAAGGCGATATCGTCATTGCCGGTGATGCGGCGCATATAGCGTTGGGCGATCGCCGGGAAGAACGCCATCACCAGCCCCAGGGTCAGCGCGCCGGTAAACACCAGCTGCACGCCCTCGAAGCCCGCCACCGTCAGGATGATGCCGATCATGCAGGCCATGTAGAAGGTGTGGTGGCCGGTCAGGAAGATGTATTTCAGCCGGGTGAAGCGCGCCACCACGATATTCGCCACCATGCCGAACGCCATGATCAGCGCGGTGGAGGCGCCGTATTTCTCCAGCGCGATGGAGACAATGGCTTCGTTATTCGGAATGATGCCCTGAATATTGAACGCGTGTTCGAACATGCCGCCCAGCGGATTGAGCGATCCGACCAATACCGTGGCGCCGCCGCCCAAAACGATAAAGCCGAGAATGGTTTTTACCGTGCCTTTCACCACGTCGGAAAACGATTTCTTTTGCGCCAGCAAACCGATCAGCGCAATAAGCCCGACCAGTACCGAAGGCACCTTTAATATATCTACCACAAACTTAAGCGTTTCCTGGATAAACATATCCACCTCGCCAATCGTTTTATTCAGATGATTGAGTGGGCTTCGAAGTAAGCGCGCAGCTTGGCTTCCAGCTCATTAATGTCGATGATGTTGCTGATCACCACCAGCTGCTCGGCCGGTACGCTGGCGCTGTCGGCGATGTCTTTCGCCATCACGAACACGTCGGCGGCGCCGGGAGTGGCGGACGACAGATCGGAGTGTTCGACCTCGGCCTCCACCCCCATCTTTTTCAGCACCTTTTTAATGTTCATTTCCACCATAAAACTGCTGCCGAGACCGGAACCGCAAATCGCCATGATTTTCATAATATCCACCTGTTGAATTTAGCGTGTAGGGTAGCGCCGCCGGTCATATTCCCGGCGTTGTTAGCATTAATAGTGTTCCTGGTGATTAAGCGTTAATAGCGGGCGATAATATCCTCGATTTGCCGTTTATCTTTGGCATGAAATAACGCCTCCATGGCCTGATTGTCTGAAAATAATTCCGCCAGTTGCGAAATCAATTCAATGTGGCTGTCGCCGTCGGGCGCCGAAAGCATCACCACCACCTGAACCGGATCGTTATCCGCGGAATGAAAGTTCACCCCCTGATGGATCTTCAACAGCGATAACCCCAGCGCGTTGGCGCCCTCCTCGGGCCGGGCGTGCGGCATAGCGATGCCGGGCGCCAGGACAAAGTAAGGCCCGAGCTTCTCCTGCTGATGAAAGATGGCCGTCAGATAATTCGGCGTGATCACGCCGTCTTGCAGCAGCGGCTGCGCGCTCAGCGTTACCGCCTGGCGCCAGTCCTCCACCCGTTCGCACAGCTGTATATGATCGGCGGTCAGCCACTCTTTCAGCACGTTACCCTCCTAAAGGTGATGGTTTCGGCCGGTGATTAATTCACCGGTGACGCTAAAACTTTAATCAACCCCTCCCGGCCACACAGTGATGGATATCACAAAGATAGCGCTACCAAAGCGCTATCATGCAGATCTGTGATAGCGCTATCAAAACGCCGCGCCGCGGCATGGCGTTAACCACAATTTTTTCTCGCTATTTCGGGTAACGGGGTAGAATGTGCCGCATACGGGGATCGTCGAAGCCGCGCCGTCGGCTTCCCGCCCTCACCATTTTTATGCGCCGCGCGCGCATTTCAGTCGGGATTAGGCATGTCGATCGGTAAAAAACGACGCAGCACGGGCAGGGTGACGTTGGCTGACGTAGCGCAGCTGGCGGGCGTCGGCACCATGACGGTGTCGCGCGCGCTGCGCACGCCGGAGCAGGTATCAGACAAACTGCGCGAGAAGATTGAAGCCGCGGTGAGCGAACTGGGGTATCTGCCCAACCTGGCCGCCAGTTCGCTGGCGTCGGCCTCGTCCTACACCATCGCCATGGTGGTGCCCAGCCTGTCCGAATCCGGCTGCGCCGAGATGTTCGCCGGTCTGCAGAAAGTGCTGCAGCCGGCCGGTTATCACATCATGCTGGCGGAGTCGCAGCATCACCTCGAACGCGAAGAGAAATTGCTGGAGACCCTGCTCTCTTACAACCTGGCGGCGGCGGTGCTGCTCAGCGTCGAGCATTCGCAAAATGCCCGTAACGCGCTGATCGCCGCCAACATTCCGGTGGTGGAGATCGGCGCCGTGCGCGCCGATCCGATCGACATGAGCATCGGCATCGACTACGTGGCGGCCATGTATCAGCTGACGCAAACGGTGATCGCCAGCGGCTATCAGAACATCGGGCTGCTGTGCGCCAACCAGGAACAGTGGATCTTCCAGCAGCACCTGCAGGGCTGGCACAAGGCGCTGCTGCGCAACCATATGTCGCCGCATCGGGTGATCAACGCCGCGCAGCCCGCCAGCTTCAGCACCGGCGCGCAGCAGCTGCCGGAATTCCTGCTGGCCTGGCCGGAGCTGGACGCGCTGGTGTGCGCCTCGGACGAACTGGCCGGCGGCGCGCTGTATGAATGCCAGCGGCGGCGCATCAAGGTGCCGGACAATCTGGCGGTGGTGGGGTTCGGCAACAGCGAGTTCAGCCGGGTCTGCCAGCCGCCGCTGACCACCATGACCATTCCGCATCGCGACATCGGCATTCAGGCCGGCCAGGCGCTGCTGGCGCGCCTGAACGAGCAGCCCTGGCTGCCGGCAGGCTCCCTGCCCGCCACGCTGTGCCGCCGCGACAGCTGCTGAATCCGCGCCATAAAAAAAGCCGGTCGATGACCGGCTTTCTCACGCGTTGGCGTCTCAGTGGTTGTCGAGCGGCTTACCGTAATCCTGCTCGTTGTTGCGCGTCAGCCACAGCGACAGCGCCTTCAGCGAATCCGGGGTAAACTCGTCGCAGCGCGCGGTGATCTCTTCCGGCGTCAGCCAGCACACCTCGGCCACTTCTTCTTCCTGCAGCGCGAACGGGCCGTGCGAAACGCAGCTGAACAGCGCGCCCCACACCCGGCACTGCTCTTCTTCGAAATAGAACAGACCGTGTTCGGCGAAAGGCACGCCGGCGATACCCAGCTCTTCTTCCGCCTCGCGGCGCGCCGAGTCCAGCACGTTTTCACCGCTTTGCACTACGCCACCCGCCGTCGCGTCCAACCAGCCCGGGTAGAAGTCCTTGATCTCGGTGCGACGCTGCACCAGAATTTTTCCCATCCCATCATGCACCACAATATAGGTAGCACGATGACGCAGCCGCTCCGCCCGCATCTGTTGACGACTGGATTGCGCGATCACCTCGTTTTGCTCGTCGACGATATCAACCCATTCGGTATCTGCAGCCTGACCCTGTTCCGCCATCCTCTAAAACCTTCTATTTTGGCGCGATGCATCCCGCGCGCTGGTTAATCAATGAGTGTTTTTCAAAGATTTTTATTGTGTGTGTATAAATTAGTGCGTTTAGCGTGTTAACGCCACTTCCGCGACGACCTTGCCGTCGTCGAGCGTCAGCACGCGCAAAGTGCCCCGATCCAACATGCCGTAGCTGGCCGGAAAGCCCCCTTTGGGAATGCTGACCGAGCCCGGATTGAAGCAATAGATCTCACCCTGCCGCTCCGCCTGCGGCAGATGCGTATGGCCGTAGGCCAGGACGTCACCGCGGGATAACGGCGGCAGTGCCGAGGGATGATAAAGGTGACCGTGGGTCAAAAACAATCGTCTTTTTTGCAGTAAAACCTGTTGCCAGGGCGCCTCGATGGGAAACGTCAGCAGCATCTGATCGACCTCGCTGTCGCAATTGCCGCGAACGGCGATGATCTTGTCGCTATAGCGATTCAATCGTTCGGCAACCTGAGCGGGCTGATACCCGGCCGGCAGCGCGTTGCGCGGGCCGTGATTCAGCAAATCACCCAGAAGAATCAGCCAGTCGGCGCCGTTTTGTGCGAACAATTCCAGCACGCGTTCGGTGGCCGGCAGCGATCCGTGAATATCCGAGGCGAACATCAGCTTCATAACCTTGTCCTATAGAGGGAAATAAGCGCCATTTTACCGCGACGGCGCCGTGCGGCAAACCGCCGCCCGCCCCGGTGGAGAATTGTGATCCAACCGCGCAGATAGCATCGGACGAATCCCACATAGCCTGCTATCCTTAGCTGCTATTGTTGGATCTCTGATATACCTTTGTGCGCGGCGAAGACCGCAGCAACGTGTAATGAATTACAGATCACCTTACCGCAGGAGGCAACATGATTGACCTGTATTACGCGCCTACTCCCAATGGTCACAAGATCACCTTGTTTTTGGAAGAGGTCGGCTTACCCTACCGTATCCATCGCGTAAACATCAGCGCCGGCGAGCAGTACAAACCGGACTTTCTGAGCATTTCTCCCAACAACAAAATCCCGGCGATCGTCGATCAGCAACCGGTGGACGGCGGCGCGCCAATCAGCCTGTTCGAGTCCGGGGAAATCCTGCTGTATCTGGCGGAGAAAACCGGCAAGCTGTTGAGCAAGGGCCTGCGCGAGCGCGCCGCCACCCTGCAGTGGCTGTTCTGGCAGGTGGCCGGGTTCGGGCCGATGCTCGGGCAGAATCACCACTTCAACCACTACGCGCCGCAGCCGGTGCCTTACGCCATCGAGCGCTACCAGCTGGAAACCAAGCGGCTGTATGGCGTGCTGGAAGCCGAGCTGCAAAAGCACCCGTACCTGGGCGGCGACAACTACAGCATCGCCGATATCGCCACCTACCCGTGGGTGGTGTCGCATCCGCGCCAGCGCATCGATCTGGCGGATTACCCGGCGGTGCGCAACTGGTTCGAGCGCATCAACAACCGCCCGGCGACCGAGCGCGCCTATAAGCTGGCCGAACAGGGCTAACCCCGCTCCCCGACTCCCCGCCGCCGGGGAGTCACATCGCCCCTGCGTTATCATTTCCCTACTTTCCGTGTATTCTGAACGCCAATAATCAGACCTATGGAGAATCTCTGATGTCTTTCAGTCAACCCGACGCCGTTATTCGCATTAAAAATCTGCGGTTGCGCACGTTCATCGGTATCAAGGAAGAGGAAATCAACAACCGACAGGACGTCCTGATCAACGTGGCGATCCACTACCCGGCGGACAAGGCGCGCAACAGCGAAGACATCGCCGACGCGCTCAACTACCGCACCATCACCAAAGCGATCATCCGCCATGTGGAAGATAACCGCTTCGCGCTGCTGGAAAAATTAACGCAGGATGTGCTCGATATCGTAAAAGAACATGCCTGGGTGACCTATGCTGAAGTGGAGATAGATAAACTTCTGGCCCTGCGCTATGCCGATTCGGTCTCCATGACCATGAGCTACCGCCGGGACTAACTCAGGGAGGTCGACCATGCGGATCCTGATCACCGGCGCAACGGGATTGATAGGCAGCAGCCTGACGGCCAGGCTGCTGGCGCTTTCTCACCACATTACGGTGCTGACGCGAGACGAACGGCGAGCCCGAGCCAGGCTGGGCGACCAGCCGAGCTATTGGCAAACGCTGGACGACCGGCAGTCGCTGGATGACTTCGATGCGGTGATCAATTTGGCCGGCGAACCTATCGCCGACAAGCGCTGGAGCGCGCAGCAGAAACAGCGGCTGTGCCATAGCCGCTGGGATCTGACCGAGCGGTTGGCGCAGCTTATCAAGGCCGGCAGCACGCCGCCCGGCGTGCTGATTTCCGGTTCCGCCGTCGGCTACTACGGCGACCAGGGGCAGGCGGTGGTCACCGAAGAGGAGCCGCCGCACGACGAATTCACCCACCAGCTGTGCCAACGCTGGGAAGCGCTGGCGCTGCAGGCACAGAGCGACGCCACCCGGGTCTGCCTGCTGCGCACCGGCGTGGTGCTGGCGCCACAGGGCGGCGCGCTGGCTAAAATGCTGCCGCCGTTCCGCTTCGGGCTGGGCGGCCCGATCGGCGACGGCCGCCAATACCTGCCGTGGATCCATCTCGAAGACATGGTCAACGGCATTATTTATCTGCTGGATCACGCCACTCTGACCGGCCCGTTCAACATGGTCGCTCCCTACCCGGTGCATAACGAGCAGTTCGCCGCCCAATTGGCCAACGTGCTCGATCGCCCGGCGTTTCTGCGGATGCCGGCGTTTGTCATGCGTTTGTTGATGGGGGAAGCGGCGGTGCTGGTGCTCGGTGGCCAGCGGGCGGTGCCGAAGCGGCTGGAGGAGGCCGGCTTCCACTTCCGCTATCTGGAGTTGGAACAGGCGCTGGATGACGTGATTAATCAGCGGGCCGAAGCCCGCTGATCTGAAGTTACTTCAACGCGCCGGACAGGAACTGCTGCAGGCGCGGGCTTTTGGGGTTGCCGAACAGCTCGGCAGGCGGCCCCTGCTCTTCAATCAATCCTTTGTGCAGGAAAATCACGTGGTTGGAAACGTGGCGCGCAAACTCCATTTCGTGCGTCACCACCACCATGGTTTTCCCCTCCTCCGCCAGCTTCTGCATGATGCGCAGCACCTCGCCCACCAGCTCGGGATCCAGCGCCGACGTCGGTTCGTCAAACAGCAGCACTTCCGGCTCCATCGCCAACGCGCGGGCGATAGAAACGCGCTGCTGCTGGCCGCCCGACAGGTGCACCGGGTATTTGCCGCGCGCCCGCTCATCGATGCCCACCTTATCCAGATAGCGAACCGCGCGCTCGTGCGCGTCGGCCTTGCTCAGCCCCAGCACCTGCACCGGCGCCTCCATCACGTTCTCCAGCACCGTCATGTGGCTCCACAGATTGAAATGCTGGAACACCATGGTCAGGCGGGTGCGCAGCAGCTGCAACTGCTTCTTGTCGAACACCTTCAGCTGGCCGTCTTTGTCGCGCACCATGCGAATGTCTTCGTTGTTCAGGCTGATCGAGCCTTCGCTCGGCTTCTCGAGGAAGTTGATGCAGCGCAGAAAGGTGCTTTTGCCGGAGCCGGAGGAGCCGATGATGCTGATCACATCCCCGGCGTTGGCCGCCAGCGAGACGCCCTTCAGCACTTCGTGGTCGCCATAGCGTTTGTGCAGTTCGGTGACGGCTAATTTATTCTCAGACATGGTTTTTCTTCCCGTCATTTATCAGTGACTAACGTGTGCCATCCAGCGTTTTTCAGCTTTGCGGAACAGGCTGATTAACACGTAGGAGATGATCAGGTACAGCACCGCCGCGATGCCGAAAGCGTAGAACGGCTGATAGGTCGCGGCGTTGATGTCGCGCGCGATCTTCAGCAGATCCGGCACGGTGGCGGTAAACGCCAGCGCGGTGGAGTGCAGCATCAGGATCACTTCGTTGCTGTAAGCCGGCAGCGCGGTGCGCAGCGCCGAAGGTAAAATGATGCAGCGATACATCTTGAAGCGCGAGAAACCGTAGGCGTTGGCGGCCTCGATTTCACCGTGCGGCACCGAGCGGATGGCCCCGGCGAAGATCTCGGTGGTATAGGCGCAGGTGTTGAGCGTCAGTGCCAGGATGGTGCAGTTGAGCCCGCTGCGGAAAAACGCATTGAGAAACTCGCTGCCGCGCACGATCTCAAGGCTGTACATGCCGGAGTAGAACACCAGCAGCTGCACGTACAGCGGCGTACCGCGAAATACATAGGTGTAGAGCCACACCGGGAAACGCACCCAGCGAATGGAAGAGACTCGCGCCACCGCCATCGGGATCGCCAGCAGCCCGCCCATCACCACCGAGGCGATCAGCAGCCACAGCGTTACCGCCACGCCGGTGAAGCGGTAGCCGTCGCTCCACAGCAGCGACTGCCAATACTGTTGCAGGATCTCAATCATAGCTCGGCCCTCTTGACGCCCAGTGAGTAACGCCGTTCAAGCCACAGCAGCACGCCGTTGGAAACGGTAGTGAAGATCAGGTAAACCACGCCGGCCACGATGGCGAAGAAGAACGGTTGATAGGTGCCTTTCCCCGCCAGCTGCGTGGCTTTTACCACGTCGTTCAGGCCGAGGATCGACACCAGCGCCGTCGCCTTCAGGATCACCTGCCAGTTGTTGCCGATGCCCGGCAAAGCGAAACGCATCATCGCCGGGAACAGAATGCGCCGGAAGATCTGCGCGCCGCTGAAGCCGTAGGCCGTCGCCGCTTCGATCTGCCCTTTCGGCACCGCCAGATAGGCGCCGCGGAAGGTCTCGGTAAAATAAGCGCCGTAGATAAAGCCGAGGGTAATGATGCCTGCGCCGAGCGGATCGATATCGATCTGCGAGAAACCCAGCAGCGTAGTGATGTTGTTCAGCGCGATTTGCAGACCGTAAAAGATCAGCAGCATCAGCACCAGATCGGGCACGCCGCGGATCAGCGTGGTATAGGCGCCGAACAGACCGGAGATAAAAGGGTTATGGGACAGTTTGCCACCGGCGCCGATCAGGCCGATCACCACCGCCAGCACCACGGAACTGAGGGCCAGCTCCAACGTCACCAGAGCCCCCTCGAAAATCAGTTGGGAATAGCCTTGCAGCATCTACTTCACCCTGTGGTCTAGGATCCGAACCATCGGGGCCGGCGCACCGGCCCCGCAGTCACAGCATGGAACGGGAAGCGGATTACCCGCCGTAGACGTCAAAGTCGAAGTACTTTTTCGCGTATTTGTCGTAGGTGCCGTCTTTACGCATCTCGGCGAAGGCTTTGTCCAGCGCCGCTTTCAGCTCGGTATCGGTCTTGCGCAGCCCCATGCCGGTGCCGACGCCGAAGAACTTGTCATCCTTCACCGATTCGCCGGCGAACGCATAGTCTTTGCCCGGCGGCTGTTTCAGGAAGCCGTCGCTGCCCGCCACTTCATCCTGGAAGGCGGCGTCGATACGACCGGAAGCCAGATCGGCATAAACCAGATCCTGGTTCTGGTAAGGCACCACGGTGATGCCCTTCGGCTGCCACATGGCGTTGGCGTAGGCTTCCTGGGTGGTGCCCTGCAACACGCCCACACTCTTGCCTTTCAGGGCGTCCACTGTAGGCAACAGCTTGGAGCCCTTCGGCGCGATCAGACGCGCGTTAGCGGCATACAGCTTGTCGGTAAAGGCGATTTCCTGCTGGCGTTTTTCAGTGATGGACAGCGAAGAGATGATGGCGTCGATTTTCTTCGCCTTGAGGGATGGGATCAGCGCGTCGAAGTCGCTCTCCACGAAGGTGCATTGGGTATTGATGCGTTTGCACAGCTCTTTGGCCAAATCGATGTCAAAGCCGACCAATTCGCCTTTGGCGTTTTTGGATTCAAACGGTGCGTAAGTCGGATCGGTGCCAATCTTCAGCGTGGAAGGAATGGCGGCAAAGGCGCTGCTGGCGGCGCTCAAAGCCAGAACTAACGGCAAAATCAAAACCCGCTTTTTCATAAATTACCCTCAAATTGATTTTTTTGATGCCACTACGGGCATTACTTTCCCCACCAAATCAATTTGCAGTAATCGTGCCACATTCGATGCTACGGGCGGAGGGAACGGCTCCGGCCTACACAATACTGTTTCCTGGGACGATAACCGCAAAATTAAATCGGCCGGTCGGGGCCGCGCCACTGGCAGCCGCGACAAGGCGGCGCCATGAAACAGTGAGCGTGATGAAGTGGGATCATTATGGTGCATACTCCGCCCCAATTCAGTGCGGTGTTGCACAAATGTACCAATTTAGGGATAAAACTGTTAATTGACACCCTGCCAGCGGGTGAACAGATCGGTCGGCAGTTCGATATCAAACTGATCGATCACCCGATTGACGGTCTGATCGATGATGTCTTCCACGCTTTTCGGCTGGTGGTAAAACGCCGGCACCGGCGGCATGATCACCGCGCCCATCTCCGCCGCCTGGGTCATCAACCGCAGGTGCCCCAGATGCAGCGGCGTTTCCCGCACGCACAGCACCAAACGGCGGCGCTCTTTGAGCACCACGTCGGCGGCGCGGGTCAGCAGCCCGTCGCTGTAGCTGTTGACGATGCCGGACAGGGTTTTGATCGAGCAGGGCAGGATCGCCATACCCAGGGTTTTGAAGGAGCCGGAGGAGATGCCGGCGGCGATGTCGCGCGCATCGTGCACCACGTCGGCCAGCGCCTGCACTTCCCGCAGGCTGTACGGCGTTTCCAGCGCCAGCGTCTGCCTTGCTGCGTTGCTCATCACCAAATGGGTTTCCACCTCTGCGACGTCGCGCAAAACCTGTAACAGGCGCACGCCGTAGACAGCGCCGCTGGCGCCGGAAATGCCGATGATGAGTCGTTTCATGGAAAATGGCCTCTGCCGTAAAAAGTAAGATCAGGCAGACTTTGCCGCAATGGCGAGGGATAAGCAAGTCGGAGGAGCAAGGCGCACCGCCGCAGACGCGGCGATGCACCTTGAGAGATCAACGCAGGCGGTTAGCCTTCGTTGTGCAGTTCCAGATTTTCCGCTTCGGTTTGCACCCGCAGCGCCTTGGCGTCGTCGCTGCGCAGCGACTCCAGGTATTCCAGATAGCTTTGGTCGACGTCTTTGGTCACGTAGATGCCGTTGAACACCGAGCATTCGAACTGGGTGATGTCCGGGTTCTCTTCGCGCACCGCTTCGATCAGGTCGTCCAGGTCCTGGAAAATCAGCCCGTCGGCGCCGATGATCTGGCGGATCTCATCCACTTCACGCCCGTGGGCAATCAGTTCGTTGGCGCTCGGCATGTCGATGCCGTAGACGTTCGGGAAACGCACTTCCGGCGCGGCGGAAGCCAGGTACACGCGCTTGGCACCCGCTTCGCGCGCCATTTCGACGATCTGTTCCGACGTGGTGCCGCGCACGATGGAGTCATCCACCAGCAGCACGTTCTTGTCGCGGAACTCGGCGCGGTTGGCGTTCAGCTTGCGGCGCACCGACTGACGACGCGCCTGCTGGCCCGGCATGATAAAGGTGCGGCCGACGTAGCGGTTCTTCACGAAGCCCTGGCGATATGGCTTCTCGAGAATGCGTGCGATCTCCAGCGCGATGTCGCAGGAGGTTTCCGGGATCGGGATCACCACGTCGATGTCCAGATCTTCCCACTCGCGGGCGATCTTCTCGCCCAGCTTCTGGCCCATGCGCACGCGGGCGCTGTAGACCGAGATCTTGTCCATAAAGGAGTCCGGGCGCGCGAAATAAACGTATTCGAACAGGCACGGGTTGGTTTTCGGGTTCTCTGCGCACTGGCGGGTGAACAGCTGGCCCTTGGTGGTGATGTACACCGCTTCGCCCGGCGCCACGTCGCGCAGGAACTCAAAGCCCAGGGTATCCAGCGCCACGCTCTCGGAAGCCACCATGTACTCGCTGCGGCCATCTTCCAGCGTGCGCTTGCCGATCACCAGCGGGCGAATGCCGTTCGGATCGCGGAACGCCAGCAGGCCGTGGCCGATGATCATCGCCACGCAGGCGTAAGCGCCGCGCAGTTGCTGATGCATGGCGGCGACCGCGGTAAAGATGTTGTCGGCCTCCAGCGGGTAATGCGGGAAACGGTCCAGCTCGCTGGCCAGCACGTTCAGCAGAATTTCCGAGTCGGAGGTGGTGTTAACATGGCGGCGGCCGCTTTCGAACAGCTTTTGGCGCAGCTCATGGGCGTTGGTCAGGTTACCGTTGTGGGCCAGCGTAATGCCGAACGGCGAGTTGACGTAGAAAGGCTGGGCCTCAGAGGCGCTCGAGCTGCCGGCCGTCGGGTAACGCACATGGCCAATGCCCATGTTGCCCTGCAAGCGTTGCATATGGCGCGCCTCAAACACATCCTTCACCAGGCCGTTGGCTTTGCGCAAACGGAACCCGTTGTGGGCGTCAATGGTGACGATGCCTGCGGCATCCTGGCCACGGTGCTGAAGCACCGTCAGCGCATCATAAATCGACTGGTTTACCGGCATGAAACCGGCGATACCGACAATACCGCACATGTTGTCTTTTCCTCATCAGCGCTACCGCCCCGGCAATTGGGTCGGCAAGAAACTCGACGTGCTCTGCAGGTAGTCAAAGAACCACCTGATGACGTAACTGAACTGGGGAATGAGCTGCGACTGTTTCCAGTCGGCACTCTGTGAAAAGCCGGTAAAGGTGTCCAGGAAGAACAGGATCGCCGCAACGATCAACACTCCGCGCAGCGCGCCGAAGCAGATGCCCAACACCCGGTCGGTGCCCGACAACCCGGTTTTCTCTACCAGTGAGCTAATCACATAGTTAACAATAGCCCCTACGATCAAGGTCGCGATGAACAAAATCGCGATCGCGATGCCGTTTCGCACCAGTTCATCTTCAAAACGAGTGAAATAGACCGCAAGGTAAGAGTAGAAATGGCTGGCAACAAAAAACGCACATCCCCATGTCACAAGTGACAATGCTTCGCGAACAAACCCTCGGATCAGGCTCACCAGAGCCGAAAATCCAATCACCGCTATAATGACGTAATCAATCCAGACCATGAACTATTCCAATGATGAATCGCCCCTGCATCCAATTCGCGGCGAATTCTAACAGAAAAAGAAAACGTTTGCGTAGGGGATTTCCTACCACGTTACAAATAAAAAGCGGCGATCAAAAAATTCCCAATCGCCGCGCCTACATAGGTGATTTCGCCTGTAAAAGGCGCGGTTTTTCTCGCGTTCTCTCCACCACTCCTTAATTCAGGGGCGCATCGTGCTGCGCCCCCGCGGGGTTTAACGGCCGTACGGTTTCACCTGCCCGCTCAGCCCGCTGATCGAGTTCAGCGACGGCAGCGCCGCCTGCAGCTTCTGCCTGGAGGCGTCCGGGCCGACGTAGATGCGGGTGATCTGCCCCTGCACCGGCGTTGACGGCACGGTAAAGGCGCGATAGCCCGAGAGCCGCAGCGAGGCGACAATCTCGTTCGCCTTGGCGGCGTTTTTCAACGCCCCGAGCTGCACGACATAGGCTTGCCCTGCCGGCGCTTTTTCTTCCGCCGGTTTCGGCTGCTGTGCCGGTTCAGGCTTCGGCGTCGGTTCAGGTTTCGGTTCCGGTTTCGGCGCCGGCTTCACTTCCACCGGTTTCGGTTGCGGTACCGGTTTCGGTTTCACTTCCACCGGTTTGGTTTCCACCGGTTTCGGCTTAGGCTGTGGCACCGGCTGAGGACGCGTTTCGACCGGCGGCGGCGCCACCTGCGTCGGTTGCTGAGCGCTCTGCCGCACTGCCTGTTGCGCCGCCGCTTCGTTGGCCGCCTGCTGCTCGACCAGCGCGCCCGCCCCTTCCGGCGGCTGCGCCGGTAGCGGTTGTGTCACCGGCGGCAGCACGTCGTTCTCCTCGACGTCGCCCGCCTTCGGCACCAACGGAATGGCCGCGAATTCATCCTCGTAATGCTTCTTTTTGCCGTCCAGCAGCCCTGGCAGGATGATTACCCCCAGCGCCACCAGAATCACGGTTCCGACCAGTCGGTTCTGAAATTTACTCGCCACTCACACTCCCCGCATCTCGTCTAGCGCCGCCATCACCTGCGCCACGGTGTGGAACGATCCACAGACGATCACAATATCCTGTTTATCAGCATCCTGCATAGCCTGCCGCCAGGCAGTTTCGACATCATTAAAGTGGCGCGGTTCCGTCAGATGTTGCGCCAGCTGTTCGACGCTGGCGCCGCGCGGCCCGTCGAGCGGTGCGCAGTACCATTCATCCACCTGCTCGTTGAGGCAGGCCAGCGTGCCGGCGATGTCCTTGTCCGACAGCATGCCCACCACCGCGCGCACCTTGCCGCCGTCACGCGGCAGTTTGGCCAGGCGCCCGGCCAGATAGCCGGCGGCGTGCGGGTTGTGCGCCACGTCGAGGATCAGCGTCGGCTCCCGCCGCACGATCTGGAAACGCCCCGGCAGCGTCGCCTGCTGCAGCCCGGTGAAAATCGCGCGTTCGTCGATTTCCAGCGGAGAGCAGTTCAGCGCCGCCAGCGCGGTAGCGGCGTTGGCCAGCGGTACGTTCGGCGTCGGCAGATCGGTCAGCAGCGTGTCGCCGCCCTGCCACTGCCAGCGATCGCCCTGCTCGCTGAAGCTCCAGGCTTCGCCGCGGCGATACAGCGGCGCGCCCAGCGTTTCGGCAACCTGACGAATGCTGTCCGGCATGTCGGGTTCGCCCACCACCGCCGGCTTGCCGCTGCGGAAAATGCCGGCCTTCTCGCGGCCGATGCTTTCGCGATCGTTGCCCAGCCAGTCGGTATGATCGAGCGCGATGCTGGTGATCACCGCCACGCTCGGATCGACGATGTTGGTCGCGTCGAGACGCCCGCCCAGGCCCACTTCCAGGATCACCACGTCGAGCCGCGCCTGTTTGAACAGCTGCAGCGCCGACAGGGTGCCGAATTCGAAATAGGTCAGCGACGTTTCGCCGCGGCCGGCCTCAATGGCGGCGAACGAGCGGCTGTGCTCCGCTTCGCTCAACTCTTCCCCCTGAATGCGCACGCGTTCGGTATAGCGCACCAGATGCGGAGAACTGTAGACGCCGACGCGCAGGCCGGCGGCCAGCAGAATGGCTTCGAGGGTGCGACAGGTGGTGCCTTTGCCGTTGGTGCCGGCAACGGTGAACACCGTGGGAGCGGGGGTCAGTAAATCCAGATTCGCCGCGACGCGCTGTACGCGCTCAAGGCCGAGTTCGATCGCCTGGCTGTGCAGACGTTCCAGATAGTAAAGCCACGAGCTCAATGGCGACGTGGCTTGGGGAATTTGGTGGTTTTGCATGAGTCCCATCACTGAACTTGGGTTCATTAATCCATCAGGGCACCACCCTCACCGCGGTAAAGGCGATGCGCTTCGTGACTGCCGCCAACCTGCAAACCGCAGCGAGAAGGGCTGCGACCGGCAGGGAACGGGCATCAGCCGTCACTTAGCCACAAAGTGGCGGCTGAACCCGGGCGGGATCTGTCTTTGCCTCAGGCGTCGGCCTGCGGCTCCGGCTCAACGACCGGCGCGGCCTCATCGAAATGCGGCTGCGGCTGGTTGGTCAGCTTGGACAGAATGCTCGCCAACGTTTGGCGCATTTCCGGGCGGCGAACGATCATGTCGATCGCGCCTTTTTCGATCAGGAACTCGCTGCGCTGGAAGCCCGGCGGCAGTTTCTCGCGCACGGTCTGCTCGATGACGCGCGGGCCGGCAAAGCCGATCAGCGCTTTCGGCTCGGCGATGTTGATGTCGCCCAGCATCGCCAGGCTGGCGGAAACGCCGCCCATGGTCGGGTCGGTCAGCACGGAGATGTACGGCAAGCCGCGCTCCTGCATTTTGGCCAACGCCGCGCTGGTTTTCGCCATCTGCATCAGCGACATCAGCGCTTCCTGCATGCGCGCGCCGCCGCTGGCGGAGAAGCACACCAGCGGACAGTTGTCCTCCAGCGCCTGCTCAACCGCACGCACGAAGCGCGCGCCGACCACGGAAGACATCGAGCCGCCGATGAAGGCGAATTCGAAGGAGGCCGCGACGATCGGCATGCCGTACAGCGTGCCCTTCATCACCACCAGCGCGTCTTTCTCGCCGGTCGCTTTCTGTGCGGCGACCAGACGATCTTTATAGCGCTTGGAATCCTTGAATTTCAGAACGTCCTTCGGCTCCAGATCGCTGCCCAGTTCCACTTCGCTGCCTTCGTCCAGCAGGGTATGCAGGCGCGCGCGCGCGCCCATGCGCATGTGGTGGTCGCACTTCGGACACACTTCCAGATTACGCTCCAGCTCGGCGCGGTAGAGAACCTGGCCGCAGCTGTCGCATTTGGTCCAGACCCCTTCAGGAATGCTCGCCTTACGGGTTTGTGTGATATTGCTCTTGTTAAGAATTCGTTCAATCCAGCTCATCGATGACCTTTCTGTTTGAACCTGGCACACGCCAGTCCGCTGTTCATGCTTTAACAATCCCCCCGAAAACACCCCAATGAAAAAATGCCCGTTCGCGGCGCGGCAAGCGCGGCGACTGAGGCATCGGCTTCAGGGTTGTTCGCAGGAACAGACCATAATGTCGCTCATTAAACCATATCGGCCCGACGCTGTGGACAAAAAACTGGTCGAACCGACAGGTTAAGCGATGTTTTTACTGTTTTTGCTGGCGGGCGGCCGCGCGCTTGTGGCGCCAAATTTCAATCACGCCCGGCAGAATCGAAACGATGATGATCCCCACGATCAGCAGTTTCAGGTTCTCCTGCACCACCGGCAGATCGCCGAACAGGTAGCCAGCATAAGTGAAGAGCAGCACCCAAACCAGTGCGCCAATCACGTTGTAGGCGGCGAAGTGGCGATAGGACATATGCCCCATACCGGCGACGAACGGCGCAAAAGTACGCACGATCGGCACGAATCGCGCCAGAATAATCGTTTTCCCACCGTGTTTCTCATAGAACTGGTGCGTCTTGTCCAGATAGCTGCGGCGGAAAATTTTCGAATTCGGGTTGCTGAACAGCTTCTCGCCGAACAACCGCCCGATAGTGTAGTTCACCGCATCGCCGAGGATCGCCGCCACCACCATCAACGCCACCATGGTGTGCACGTTCAGATCGTTGGTCGGCAACGCCGCCAGCGCGCCGGCGACAAACAGCAAAGAATCCCCCGGCAGGAACGGCGTCACCACCAGACCGGTTTCGCAAAACAGGATCAGGAACAGAATAGCGTAGACCCACATGCCGTATTGTGCGACCAGTTCGGCCAGGTGCACATCAATATGCAGAATGAAATCAATAATAAACTTGATGATATCCATAAATTCTCTCATTGATACCGGGTGTTTCAGTCACCCGGCAGAAGCACAAGGGAGCGACGCTTTCAGGCGTGCCGGCGTTTAATCGTCGGGCAAAAACAGCGGCCCCATCGGCGGCCGCGGTAGACCAAAGTGGTCAGGGTAATCCACGGCAACCAGATACAGCCCCTCGGCTCGCGCCGTCGCCGCCGCCAGGTTGCGATCTTTCAGCGCCAGCAACTCGGCCATCCAGTTCTCATCCTGATTGCCGCAGCCGATCTCCATCAGGCTGCCGACGATGTTGCGAACCATGTGATGCACGAAGGCATTCGCCTTGATATCTACCACAATATATTCGCCGTAGCGCGTAACCTTAACGTGTTTTACGCAGCGCCACGGAGTGCGCGACTGACACTGCACCGCGCGGAACGAAGTGAAGTCGTTCTCGCCCAGCAGCGCCTGCGCCGCCCGATGCATGCGATCGGCGTCCAGCGGGTGATAAAAATGCGTCACCCCCTGTTGCAGCACCGCCGGCCGGTAGCGGTGGTTGAAAATAATGTAGCGGTAGCGGCGCGCGGTGGCGCTGAAACGCGCGTGAAAATCGTCGGCGACGGGGCTCACCCAACGCACCGCGATATCCGGCGGCAGATGGGTGTTTACCCCCATCGTCCAGGCGGCGTCCTTGCGGCGCGCGGTGGTTTCGAAATGCACCACCTGCCCGGTAGCGTGCACCCCGGCGTCGGTACGCCCGGCGCACAGCACGCTAATCGGCGCATCCGCCACCTTGCTCAACGCCTGCTCCAGGCGTTGCTGCACGCTGGCCACTTCTTGCTGCCGCTGCCAGCCGTAGTACCGGCTGCCGTCATATTCGATGCCCAGCGCGATCTTCAGCGTCGGCTGAGCGGGTGAGACCACCTCAGACATCAGTACATCTGCTCCTGCACCAGACGCTCGGCGGTTTCGACAGCCATCAACGCGCCGCCGAAGCGCACGTTGTCCGCCACCGTCCAGAACTGGAGCAGCTCGGGGATACCGTAATCGTTACGCAGACAACCGATGCTGAGCGCATCGCTGCCGGAGGCGTCGGTGACCTGAGTCGGGTAATCGTCCTCTTCGCTCAGCTGAATGTCTTCAACCTCTTCGAGTTCGCTGCGCGCCTCTTCGGCGGACAGCGGGCGCAGCGCTTCCAGGTGCACCACCTGCGCGTGGCCGTAAAACACCGGCGACTGAACGCAGCTCACCGAAATCGGCAGCCCTTCATCCTGCAGCACCTTGCGCACCTGATCGACGATCAGGCGTTCTTCGCGCACGCTGCCCTGCTCGTCAGCAATCAGCGGCAACAGGTTGAACGCCAACTGCTTACCGAAAACGCCTTCTTCGGCCGGGATGCCGTTCAGCAGGCGCGCGCTCTGGCCTGCCAAGTCGTCCACCGCCGCCTTGCCGCGCGACGATACCGACATCAGCGTGGTGACGTGCAGACGCGACAGCCCCGCCTGTTCGGTCAGCGGTTTGATCGCCGTCAGCAGCTGGCTGACCATGCTGTCGGCCACCGCCACAATATTGCGATTGCGGTAATCCGCCAGCACCTGCGGGTTAACGCCCGGCACCACCAGCGGCACATCCGGCTCCATGGCGAACAGGCCGCTGGTGTCGATCACCAGGCAGCCCATGTTGCCGGCTTCTTCGGCATAGCGCGCGGAAGCTTCGCTGCCGGCGACGAAGAAGGCCAGCTGCGCCTGCGACCAGTCGAACTCTTCGGCGTTTTGCACCAGAATAGACTTGCCGTTAAAGCGCACATTGGCGCCCGCGCTGCGTTCGCTTGCCAGAGGATAGAGCTCACCCACCGGGAACTGGCGTTCCTGCAACAATTCCAGCAACGCTTCACCTACCGCGCCAGTGGCGCCGAGCAGCGCGATATTCCAGCCGTCAGACATCGGGTTTTCTCCAGAGTATTTCATTCATAAATGCAGACGGGCAGTGCAGCCACCGCCCGATAATCTTTGCCGCTCACTGTAGCGGCGTTGGCTTAAGACAACCTTATGCGCTACGCCACGCTGAAGCCCAGCTTGCCGAGCAGCTCGGCGCTGGCGCTGTCATCGCATTGCACGGCCAGCGAAGACCACTCGCGGCGTTCCTGGTAGTGCTTGCGCAGGCGATCGAATTCGCCCGGTTGCCCGGCGACTTTGCGCAGCGGCGCATCATCGCGGCGCACATCATACACCAAGTGCATCAATCGTTTTAACCGCGCTTCATCCAGCGGCCCGTTGAGGCGGATCTGGCTGAACTCCGGCACCGGCAGCAGCGAGGCCAACGCCACCTGCTGCGGCTGCCCCAGATGGCGGCTGAACGCTTCGAACACCTGAGTGGTGCCGCGCGCCTTGCCTTCCAGCGTATACCCGGCGATGTGCGCAGTGCCGATATCCACCCGCGCCAGCAGCGGCAAGGAGAGATCCGGCTCCGGTTCCCACACGTCCAGCACCGTGCTCAGCTTTTTGCCCTTTTCCAGCGCCTGCAACAACGCGGCGTTATCCACCACCGGCCCACGGCAGGCGTTGATCAGAATGCGCTTGTCCGGCAGCGCCGCCAACAGATCGGCGTCCGCCAGATGCAGCGAATGGTATGGGCCGGATTTATTCAGCGGCGTATGGAAGGTCAGCACGTCGGCCTCGGCCACCAGCGTCTCCAGCGGCCAAAACTCCCCGGCGTCGCCGCGATCGGCACGCGGCGGATCGCACAGCAGCGTGCGCACGCCCAGCGCTTTGAGGCGCGCGTCCAGGCGGGAACCGACGTTGCCCACGCCGATGATGCCGACGGTTTTATCCCGCAGATGGAAGCCATCGCGTTCGGCCAGCAGCATCAAGGCAGAGAACACATACTCGACCACCGCAATGGCGTTGCAGCCCGGCGCGGCGGAAAAGCCGATGCCCTGCCGTTGCAGCCAGGCGTCATCGACGTGATCGGTGCCGGCGGTGGCGGTACCGACAAAGCCGATGCGGCTGCCGGCCAGCAACGCTTCATTGACCTTGGTGACCGAACGCACCATCAGCGCATCGGCATCCGCCAGCGCCTCGCGCGGGATCGGGCGGCCCGGCACTGCCTGCACGTCGCCCAGGCGGCTGAACAGCTCGGCCGCGTACGGCATATTTTCATCAACCAGAATTTTCACTGCGTTCTCCGACGGTTTACGGCTATTTGTCTGCGAAATAGTGTGCCACCGAATCAGGCACGGCGAAAGCGCTCAGGGGTGGTGCCGGCGATCTGCTGGAACATGACGATAAACGCCGACGCGGAGCTGTAGCCGACGTCCAGCGCCACGTCCTGCACGGTCTTGCCCTGCTCGAGCAGCGACACGGCGTGCAGAAAACGCAGGCGCTGGCGCCATTCGCTGAACGACATGCCCAGATCCTGTTGGCAGCGGCGCGACAGCGTGCGCTCGGTGGTGTAGACCCGAGCCGCCCACGCCGCCAGCGAGGTGTTGTCCGCCGGACAATGCTCCAGCGCTTCCAGCACCGGCGCCAAAAACTTGTCGTCCGACGACGGCAGATAGGTTTGCTGGCGCGGCGACAGGCGCAGCTGATCGATCAGTACCTGGCACAGGCGCAAATCCTCCTCCGCCTGCGGAATGTACTGCTTGCGCGCATAGAAATCCTCGGCGATCGCGCGGAAGATTGGCGTCACGCTCACCAGGCAAGGGTCGGCCGGCATGCCGGCACACAGCGCTGGCGTGATGTCCACCATGCGGCACTGCGCCAGCCGTTGGTTATAGCAGGAGTGTTCGATGCCGGCCGGCGCCCACAGCACGAACTCCGGCGGCGCCAGAAAGCGCTGCCCGCCGATGCGCAGCACCATCACCCCGGCTTTGACCCACATCAACTGGCCCCAGGTGTGGCTGTGCGGCTGGAATTCGGTGCGCGCGTTGAACTCCTCGCAGCGGAACTGCACCGGCTTCGGCGCCGGGATCAGCGACTCGGGGAAATGGCGGATTTCTGGCATGGTTTCGTCCCGTGATTTGTCTTGTTTACGCCGATTTTTGTCTGAATATCGCTATATATGATAAACCGGACACGCGTAGACTAGCCAGCATGTTGGACGTTATTGAGAATAATTATCATGAATATGCTTTTCCCGCTGTTGGCCGTGCTGATTTGGTCGATTAACGCCGTCGTCAGTAAACTCTCCGCCACCGCCATCGATCCGGCGGCCATCTCGCTCTACCGCTGGCTGCTGGCGCTGATTGCCCTGACGCCGTTCGTGTTGCCGGGCGTGCTGCGCAACTGGGCGCAGGTGCGCGCCAACTGGTGGAAGCTGATGATCCTCGGTTTGCTGGGCATGGTGCTGTACCAAAGCCTGGCCTATTACGCGGCGCACAGCGTCAGCGCGCTGTTTATGGGCATCATCGTGTCGCTGATCCCGCTGCTGACCATCCTGATCAGCATCGTACTGCTGCGCATTGCGCCGACCGTCGGCGTGCTGCTCGGCAGCATACTCTCCTTCTGCGGCCTGATCTGGCTGGTCAGCGGCGGTCAGCCCGGCGTGCTGCTGCAGCACGGTATCGGCAAGGGGGAATTGATGATGCTGCTCGCCACCGCCTCTTACGCGCTGTACGGCGTATTGACCAAACGCTGGGCCATCGCGCTGCCGAACTGGCAATCGCTGTACGTGCAGATCCTGTTCGGTGTGCTGTTGCTGCTGCCTAATTTCCTGATGGCGGAGGATGTCGGCTTGAACGGCCATAACCTGCCGCTGGTGCTGTTCGCCGGCATTCCGGCTTCGATTATCGCTCCGTTCCTGTGGATCCAGGGCGTGATGCGCCTGGGCGCCAACACCGCCTCGATCTTCATGAACCTGGCGCCGGTGTTTACCGCCGCTATCGCCGTGCTGTTCCTGCATGAGCAACTGCACGGTTACCACCTGATCGGCGGCGGCATCACCTTGCTGGGCGTTATCCTGTCGCAGCGGCTGCGCACGCCGCTGACGCGTAAAGCCAAAATCCCGGCGGCCGACGTCGAATCCTGCAAAGAACAGGCTTAAGGCAGCAACCTGAAACGCACCCGCACCAACAGGCCGCCCAGCGCGGCGGAGCTCAGCAGCTCCGGGCGGGTGCCGTGATACGCGGTGATGTCCTTCACCAGCGCCAGCCCCAGGCCGGCGCCCGGCTGATCGCCCACGTTGTCCAGCCGGTGAAACGGCTGCAGCGCCAGCGCCTTGTCCTGCAAGGCGATGCCGGGGCCGCTGTCTTCTATCTCCAGCACGCCTTCCCCTGCCGCCTGATCCTGAGTGAGGCGAGCGGTGACCACGCCCTGACGCGGCGTGTATTTCAGCGCGTTGTCCAGCAGGTTGGCGCACAGCTCGGCCAACAGCAGCGGTTCCCCCGCCACCTGGCACACCGCCTCGCCTTCAAACCCGAGATCGATCTGTTTACTGCGCGCCTGCGGCAAGCGGGAAAAGCAGGCGTCGCGCAGCACCTGCGCCAGATTGACCGGCTGCAGCTGGCGCTCGGCCCGGTGCTCGCTGGCCTTCAGACGTGATAGATGCAGCAGGCGGTCGGTCAGCGCCACGGTATTATCCAGCGTCGCGCTCATCGCCTGCAGGCTTTCTCGCCACTGCTGCGGCCGGTCGCTGGCCAACGCTACCCCAACCTGGGTCTTCAACACCGCCAGCGGCGTGCGCAGTTGGTGCGAAGCGTCGGCGCTGAAACGCTCCTGGCGCGCCACCATCAGCCGCAGCCGTTCGATATAGCGATTGAACGCCACCAGCAGCGGCTGCATCTCCGACCACGGCAATACCCGCGGCAAGGGCGTCAGCTCGCCCGGATCGCGCCTCAGCATGATGCCGGAGAGTTTACGCATCGGTTTCAACACCCGCTTGAGCAGCGCGAACGCCAGAATCAGGGTCAACACCACTACCGTGCCCTGGCTCAACAGGGCCGCGATCATCATCTGCCGCGCCAGGTAACGGCGCGACTCCAGGGTTTCCGCCACCAGAATGGTCGCCATGCCGCTCACGCCCGACTCGTTGATCGGTTGAAACAGCGCTGCCACACGGATCGGCCGGCCGAGGTATTCCGCATCGTAAAAATGCACCAGCGCCGGATAGAGCGAGGAACGCGGGATATGGGGCGGCAACGACGGCAAATCGTCATAGCCCGAGATGCTTTTTCCCTGCGGCGAAATCACCTCGTAATATAACTGATCGTTCATGTTGCGCTCGAAGCTGTCGAGCACCACATAGGGCACATCGACCGCCAGCTTGCCTTCGCGCACCACCAGCCGCTCCGCCACGGTGCGCGCCGACGCCAGCAGCGTGCGATCGTAAGCCAGGGTGGCGGCGCTCATGGCGCTGAAATAGTGGGTGTAGATCGAGATACCGCCCAACGCCACCAGCGGCAGGCCAAAAAACAGCAGCAGTTGATAGAACAACGAACGCGGTGCGTTAAACCACCGCATTGCACAGCTCCAGGCTGTAGCCCAGACCGCGCAGCGTGATGATTGCCACGTCGCTGCCCTGCAGCTTTTTCCGCAAACGATGCACGTAAAGCTCGATGCTCTCCGGATTGGCCTCGTCGGACAGCGTAAACACCTGCTCGAACAGCTGCTGCTTGGCCACCGGGCGGCCGCGCCGGTGCATCAACGCGGTCAACACCGCCAGCTCGCGCGGCGTCAGTGCCAGCGGCTTGCCCTCCAGCAGGAAATAGCCTTCGTCGTGATAGGTCAATGCGCCGTACTGCAACGCCGGCTGCGCGGCGCCGACGCTGCGGCGCAGCAGCGCCCGAATACGCGCTTCCAGCTCGTCCAATTCGAACGGCTTGGTGAGATAATCGTCCGCCCCCAGATTCAGGCCCTTTACCCGATCGGCCACGTCGGTGCGCGCCGTCAGCAGCAGCACCGGCAGATCCTGCCCGCGCTTGCGCAGGCGCGCCAACAAATCCAGGCCGTTCAAACGCGGCAGCGCCACATCCAGCACCGCCAGCGCATAGCGTTCATTGAGCAACAGATGATCGGCGGCCACGCCGTCCGTGGCGACGTCGACGGCAAACCCGGCGCCGGTCAGCGCCTTTTGCAACCAGTGAGACAGCTCGGGGTGATCTTCAACCAATAACAGTCGCATGTTCCCATTCCATTGATTTACCTGAACAACCTGGCGCCGACACGGCGTCCGTTAACAGGCCGATAACAGAGAATGGCATGGAAAATAAGGGGATAAAAGAGCGCCGCGCCGCCCGTTTTGGGAGCTGGCACACAATTATGCGTATGGGGGACGATCGCAGGGCGGTATCAGATCAGCGGAATCGGGCTATCGGCAACGGCAATGTCCAGCACCGGGCGCAGCTTGTCAGCGGTAAACGGCGAAGAAACCAGCACGGAGCGATTGTTGACGGCAAACACCAGATCGATGCCGGTCACGCAGGCGGTCATCTGGCAGGCATATTTTTCACCGTCGGCGTTGACGAAATGCAGCTCAAACACGCCAACGTCGGCACGCAGTCGCTTCAAACGGCACTGCCCGGCTTCACCGGCCATCTCCGCATAGACCTCCGGCAGCCGTTTAATCGCGCACACTTTAGCGTTGTCCCTGCCACCAAACAATTTCCCTAACAAAAACATATTGCTGCGTCTCTATTCATTTCACTGATCATGATTTTATCGCGAAAGCAGAACGGCAAACCTGATATTACGCAGGATTTTGGCCGGTTTTGAGCCCTGTTCTTGCCTTCATTTCTATGGTAGCGCCCCCGCCATTCGCTCGCAACGAGCGACCCCAATCACAGACTGGAAACTTTTCCGGCCGCTGAAAGGTAAATGAAAGGTTGTTGTTTTAACAATCCTGCAACCGCACCCGGCGGGATTTCACAACCAGAACAATACCGAGGGCAAGTCACAATGAAAAAAATAATGACCCGTACCTTTACCGCCGCCGCCCTGCTGCTGGCGGCCAATCAGGCCTTTGCCGTGGAAGCGCCCAAACGCACCGAATGCATCGCGCCGGCCAAGCCCGGCGGCGGCTTCGATCTGACCTGCAAGCTGATTCAGGTGTCGCTGCAGGATACCAAGGCCATCGATAAACCGATGCGCGTCACCTATATGCCCGGCGGCGTCGGCGCGGTGGCCTACAACGCCATCGTCGCGCAGCGCCCGGCGGAGTTCGGCACCGTGGTGGCCTTCTCCGGCGGTTCGCTGCTCAACCTGGCCCAGGGCAAGTTCGGCCGCTACAACGTGGACGACGTAAAATGGCTGGCGGCGGTAGGTACCGACTACGGCATGATCGCGGTGCGCGCCGACTCGCCTTACAAAACCCTGAAAGACCTGATGGACGCTTTCCAAAAAGATCCCAACAGCGTGGTGTTCGGCGCCGGCGCCTCCATCGGCAGCCAGGATTGGATGAAAACCGCGCTGCTGGCGCGCGAAGTCGGCGTGGATCCGCGCAAGATGCGCTACGTGGCGTTCGAAGGCGGCGGCGAACCGGTCACCGCGCTGCTGGGCAACCATATCCAGGCGGTCTCCGGTGACCTGAGCGAGATGGTGCCTTACCTGCAGGGCGACAAGATCCGCGTGCTGGCGGTGTATGCCGAGCAACGTTTGCCGGGCCAACTGGCCGACATTCCGACCGCCAAAGAGCAGGGATACAGCCTGGTGTGGCCGATCATTCGCGGCTTCTACGTCGGGCCGAAAGTCAGCGATGAAGAGTATCAGTGGTGGATTGACACCTTCCAGAAAATGATGGCGACCGACGAATTCAAGCAGCAGCGCGATCTGCGCGGCCTGTTCGAATTCGACATGACCGGCAAAGAGCTGGATGCCTACGTGAAGAATCAGGTTGCTCAATACCGTGAGCAGGCAAAAGTGTTCGGTCTGGCCAAATAACCGCAGGGGAAAACCATGAGCGATCGTATTTTTGCCGGCTTCTGGCTGCTGCTGTGCATCGGTGGGCTCTTCATCGGCTGGGGCATCCAAAGCGAATACAGCTATGAACCGCTGGGGCCGCGCCCGTTCCCGCTGGCGATCCTCAGCCTGATGGCGCTGTGCGCGGCCCTGCTGCTGTTGCGCCGCCCGCAGGCGGTGGAGTGGCCGCACAACAAGGTGCTGCAACGGCTGCTGGTGTTGGTGATCACCCTGGTGCTGTATGCCTGGGGCTTTGAATGGCTGGGCTTCCCGCTGGCGACCGCGCTGCTGACGTTCAGCATCGGCCTGCTGTTTCAGGCCAGCCTGCCGGCGGCGGCCATCTCCGGCGTCGTCATGGGCGCGGCGCTGTATTACGCCTTTGACCAACTTCTCGATGTCACACTGCCGCTCGGCATCTGGCTGAGCTAACGGGAGCGATGATGGATACCTGGATGTATTTGACTCAAGGGTTCGAAGTGGCGCTGGTGCCGCAGAACCTGATTATCGCCCTGATCGGCTGCTTCGTCGGCACCATCGTCGGCCTGCTGCCGGGCCTCGGGCCGATCAACGGCGTGGCGATCCTGCTGCCGCTGGCGTTTGCCCTCAAGCTGCCGGCCGAATCGGCGCTGATCCTGCTGGCGACGGTGTATATCGGCTGCGAGTACGGCGGGCGCATCTCGTCGATACTGCTTAACGTCCCGGGCGACGCGGCGGCGATCATGACCGCGCTGGACGGCTACCCGATGGCGCAGCAGGGGCGCGCCGGCGTGGCGCTGTCCATCTCGGCGGTCAGCTCGTTCGTCGGATCGATGATCGCCATCGGCGGCATCATTCTGTTCGCGCCGCTGTTGGCCCGCTGGTCGTTGGCCTTCGGCCCGGCGGAGTATTTCGCCCTGATGGTGTTCGCCATCGCCTGCCTCGGCAGCATGATGAGCCAGAACCCGCTGAAATCGCTGCTGGCGGCGCTGATCGGCCTGGGGCTGGCGACGGTGGGCGTCGACGCCAACACCGGAGTTTACCGCTTTACCTTCGACAGCGTGCACCTCTCCGACGGCGTGCAGTTTATCGTGGTGGTGATAGGCCTGTTCTCGGTCAGCGAAATCCTGCTGATGCTGGAAAGCACCAGCGCCGGGCAAAAACTGGTGCGTAAAACCGGCCGGTTGCTGTTCAACCGCAAAGAGGCGGCGCAGTGCGCAGGCCCTACCCTGCGTTCGTCGGTGATCGGCTTCTTCGTCGGCATTCTGCCGGGCGCCGGCGCCACCATCGCCAGTGCGCTGACCTATATGACCGAGAAGAAAATCAGCGGCAACAGCGACACCTTCGGCAAGGGCGACATCCGCGGCGTAGCGGCACCGGAAGCGGCCAACAACGCCTCGGCCTGCGGTTCGTTCATTCCGATGCTGACGCTGGGGGTGCCGGGTTCCGGCACCACGGCGGTGATGATGGGCGCGCTGACGCTGTATAACATCACCCCCGGCCCGGCGATGTTCACCGAACAGCCGGATATCGTCTGGGGGCTGATCGCCGCGCTGCTGATCGCCAACGTCATTTTGCTGATCATGAACCTGCCGCTGGTTGGCCTGTTCACCCGCATGCTGACCATCCCGCTGTGGTTCCTGGTGCCGGCGATCGCCGCGGTTTCGGCGGTGGGGGTTTATGCGGTGCACAGCACCACCTTCGACCTGCTGCTGATGGTCGGGTTGGGCGTGTTCGGCTACATCCTGCGCAAAATGCACTTCCCGATGTCGCCGCTGATTCTGGGCTTCGTGCTGGGTGAGATGCTGGAGCAAAATCTGCGGCGCGCGCTGTCGATCAGCAACGGCGAGTTCAGCATTCTGTGGAGCAGCAGCATCGCTCAAACGCTGCTGGTGCTGGCGGTCGCGGTACTGGCGCTGCCGCCACTGCTGCGCCTGATGCGCAAACGCCGCCAACCGGCGGCCGAGATCAAGGCCGAGTAACGCGAAACGGGCGGGGATCCCCCGCCCGTTGTGTTTAACGGCGTAGGGCCGCAATTCCCCTTTCCAACGCCTCGATATCGTCATCGGCGAGCAGGGGCTGAATCACCGCAAAGTCCGCCTCGGACAAGTCATAGAGGCGCAAGGCAAGCAACCGCGCGATGACCTCCGGCGCGAACCGCCAACGGATAAACCGCGCGGGGTTACCGCCGACGATGGCATAAGGCTCAACATCGCCGGCCACCACGCTGCCGGCGGCGACGATCGCCCCCTCGCCTATCGAGATTCCCGGCATCAACATCGCCCGCATGCCGATCCAGCAACCGTCGCCCAGCCGGGTATCGCCTTTGGGGCGGTACGCCTGTTTGATGGTTGCCATAAACGGATACAGGCTCAGCCAGTCGATGCGATGGGTATGGTTGCCGCCCATCAGGATCACCGCTTCGGCCGCGATGCACACGTAATCGCCGATCAGCAGGCGGTCTATGTCGCCCAGCGGCTGCCATTGCCGGCTGACCGCGTCGCCGTGCAGATAGCGCACCACCGAGCGCTCGAAGCCGTTATCCCAGCAGTCGCTGTAGTAGCTGTGGGTGCCTTTGATGATGATATTCGGGTTGGTCACCGTCTGATGCAGCAGCTCGGTTTTGGACCAGTGTTTTTCGGACATGGCGTATTCTCTTGTTACGGGAATAAAAGCCACGGAACGGAATGTCTGTGGCCGTGTTGTCGTTCACTCAACACGGCCATTCAAGCGATAAGCGCTCGTTTCAATCTCGGGTTATTCATCTTACGGCCTCTCTTGCGAGGCGTAATGGTAGCCGATCACGCCTCGGCGGTCTTGCTTTTCAACAGCAGCACCCCGCCCATCACCAGCGCGCTGCCCAGCAGCTGCAGCTGATTCATGCTCTCCCCCAGCAGGAAATAGGCGATCACCGCGGTGAACACCAGCTCCAGCGACAGGATCAGGTTGGCTACCGCCAGCGGCAGCGTTTTCAGGCTGATATTGTACAGCCCGAAGCCCAGCAGCGTCGGCCCGGCGGCCAGCGCCAGCAGCAACAGCCAGCCGCTCCACTGAATGCCCTGTGCGCCGTGCGACAGGAACCACAGGTCGCCGGCCATGCCGTGGAACGCCGCCAGCGGGAACGCCGTCAGCGCCGCGTTGAACACCAGCTGGTACAGCGCCGAAAAACCGAACACGTACAGGATGGTGTTCCACACCGGATAGCCGCGTTCGCTGGCCACCCGCCCGCCGAGGGTATACAGGGTATAACCGATACCCGACAGCATCCCGACCAGCAGCCCCAGCAGATCGAAGTGGCTGTTCCCCATGCTGTCGCCGTTGCTGACCAGGAAGCAGCCGCCCAGGCTAATGGCGATCACCAGCAATTGGCGCAGCGTCAGGCGTTCGCTGTACATCACCCAGCCGAGGAACACGGTAAAGCCCACCGAGCAGTAGGTCAGAATAGTCGCCACCGACGCGCCGTTCAGCGCCACCGACAGTGTCCACAGGCTGTTGAACAGCGCCAGCAGCAGCCCGTAAAGCGCGTAGAACACCACCTGTTCACGGCGCAGGCGCGCCCACTGCGGTTTCACCAGCAACAGCAGCGGCAACAGCACCAGCGCCACCAGCGCCGCACGCCAGAACGCCAGCACGAAGGTCGGCAGGTGATAGTACTCGGTCAGCGCGCGGATGATGATGGCGGTAAAGGCCAGCAGCATGGCGCTGATAATGGCGATGGCGTAACCCTGGCTGTTGCCCTGAAAGAGGCGCGCGCCGGGCAGCGCCGGCCGGGCGGAAACGCCTGACGGTAATGACATGAGATCCTCGGAGAAATGGCGACGTAAATGCTCAGGCACAGAGTGTAACGCAGCCATTTTTTCTCACTATAGCCACTTTGCGGTGTTGTCATGCAGGCCACTTTTCTGCGCTTGAAGCCCTGTTGACATGGGGTATAGTAAAAATCTCTCTCCATAACCGGGCCAATTTCGCATGCACATCCCGTTGGATCGCGAGCAGGACGTTCCGCTCTATTTACAGATCGAAGAAGCGCTGCGGCGCGCCATCCTCACCGGCGTGTTCGTGGATGGCGACAAACTGCCCTCGACGCGCACGCTGGCGGCCGAGCTGGCGGTCAGCCGTTTAACGGTGGATAACGCCTACGCCGAACTGGCGGCCAAGGGTTTTTTGCTTCAGCGGCGCGGCAGCGGCGCCTATGTCGCGCACCCGCAGGCGCAAACGCGCCCGGCCCGGCCGACCAGCGATGCCCTTTTCCCGCTGGAGAGCTTCACCACCCTCACCTCGCGGCTGGACGGCTACGCCGACGCCCCGCTGCCGGAGGGGCTGATCAACTTCGCCGCCGGCGTCGGCAGCCCTAAGGTGTTTCCGCTGGAGGCGTTTCGCAAAGTGCTGCTGTCGGTGCTCAGCCGCCATGCGGAAGAGGCTTTCAGCTACGGGGAATACTGCGGCTACTACCCGCTGCGCGATACGCTGAGCCGCATACTCAGCGCACAGGGCATCCCCACGCAGGCGGAACAGGTGCTGATCACCAACGGCTCGCAGCACGCCATCAGTCTGGTGGTGCAAAGCCTGCTGGCGCCGGGCGATACGGTGATCGTCGAAGAGCCGACCTACGCCGAAGCGCTGGGCCTGCTGCGCCAGCACCGCGTCAATATCGTCACCGTACCGGGCGACCGCCACGGTATGCTGGTCGAGCGGCTGCCCGAGCTGCTGGCGCGCCACCGCCCTAAACTGATCTACATCATCCCCAATTTCCACAACCCGACCGGCCGTTGCCTGAGTGAAGCGCGGCGACGACGCCTGCTGGCGATCGCTCAACAAGCCGGCGTGGTGATCCTGGAAGACGATTTCGTCGGCGATCTGCGTTATCAGGGCAAACAGCTACCGTCGCTGCGCGCGCTGGCGCCGCCGGGCGCGGTGATCTACGTCAGCACCTTCTCCAAAATGCTGCTGCCCAGCATGCGCATCGGCTATCTGGTGGCGGACAGCGAACAGTATCAGCGTTTCGCGCGATTGAAACACGTCGACAGCTTCACCAGTTCCAGCCTGATCCAGCGGGCGCTGGACGCGTTCGTCACCGTCGGCCGCTACGACAAGCAGCTGCGGCGCGCCGGGCGCGTCTACCGCCGCCATCTGGAGGTGATGATTGATGCCTTGCAACGGCGGCTGCCGCCGGGGTGCCGCTTTGAAACGCCGCAGGGAGGCTTGTTTATCTGGCTGACGCTGCCGGCGGCGGTGACCACCGCCGAGCTGATGCCGGTCGCCTGGCGATACGGCGTGACCTTCGCACGCGGCGAATGCTTTTATGCGCAGGAACCGCTGGGTGCGCACGGCCTGCGGCTGAACTTCGCCGCCAACTCGCCGCCGCAGATTGAAGAAGGTATCGCCCGGCTGTGCCGGGCGATTGAGGAAGTGATAACGGAGAAAAACGCCGGTTAGACGGCGGCCCACCACAACCGCAGCTTCATCCCCCAGTAGCTGGTCCAGCCGGTGGTGCTCTGCACCACCTTGCCCTGCGAGACCACCACGAAGGTCGGCGTCACGCCAATCTGCCACTGCGCCGAGAGCGTACCGGCCGGATCGTTGACCACCGGCAGCGCCAGCCGTTTGCGTGCCAGCCAGTTTTTCACCTGGAGATCGTCGCCCGAGCGTAGCGCGACGGTCAACACGTTGCCGCCCGCCGCCTGCAAGCGGGCGACGTCCGGCGTAGTGAAACGGCAGACGCCGCACCAGCTGGCCCAGAAGTAAACCAGCAGTGGCCGCTCATGGCTGAGCTGCGCCAACGACACACGCTCGCCGTCCAGCGTGGTCAGCGTCTGGGCATCGAAGGCCGGCGGCGCCTGCGGCGCGTTCAGCCAATCCATCACCGTCACCACCGCCAGCGCGATCAGCGCCAGCAGCAACAACTCGCGCCCCCAGCGCTTGAGCTTAGCCATTGTTGGCCTTCGCCAGCTGCTGTTTCACCATCGCTTCCAACTCTTCATACGACACCGCCCCCGGCAGCATCCGATCGCCGATCAGCGTCGCCGGCGTCCCCTGCACGCCCAGTTGCTCCGCCAACGCCATATTGGTGCGCAGCGTGGTCATGCTCTGTTCGCTGGGCGCCACCGCCTTGACGCCGGTTTTCTCTTGCGCGGCGGCGATGCTGGCGTTGTCGTGGAAGCCCTTTTTCGCCATCAGCCGCTGGTGCAGGGCCCAGAATTGATCCGGGTGCTGTTGCCAGGTAGTGAGCGCCACGCGCGCCGAACTGACCGAGCTTTCGCCCTTGAACGGCAACAGCTTCACCACCAGCGCCACGTCCGGGTATTGCTTGACGATCTTCTCCAGCATCGGATCAAAACGCTTGCAGTACGGGCAGTTATAGTCGGTAAAGGTCACCAGCGTCAGTTTGGCGTTGGCGGCGCCGAGGCGCGGGCTTGCCGGATCCTGGTACAGCGTTTTGGCGTTCTGCTTGATAGCCTGGCTGATTTGCTGGCCGGCGGTTTGCTGCTGCCAGGCGTCCACCGCCTGCGCCAGAATGTCCGGGTTGGATACCAGCGTTTCACGGATCATCTCTTTGATACGCGCCTCTTGTGCCGGGGTGAAAGGCTCGGTGGCCCACACAGGGGCGGCGATGATCATCAGTAAAATCAGTAGCTTTTTCATTGTTCGGTTCCTTTGGCATGGGAAAGCGTTTGCAGTACGGCGTCACGGGTCAACAGCGGGGATAACACCTCGCCGTCCGGGCTGCCGGGGCCATAGATTTGGTTAAAAGGCACGGCGACGCTGCCGCGCTTTTGCAGGAAGGCGCTGATGTCGGCCGACGGGCGGCTCCAGTCGCCGCGCAGCGCGACCACGTCGTCGGCGCTCAGCGCGCGCTGTACGTCATCGCGCAGCAGCACGTTGAATTTATTGGCTTTACAGGTCACGCACCAGTCGGCGGTCACGTCGACGAACACCCGCTTATGCTGGGCCAGCGCCTCGGTAATCGCCTGTTCGCTCAGCGGTTGCCACTGAACCCGATCCTGCAACGGCTGGCGCCACAGGCCGGCGGTCAGCGATCCGGCCAGTAAGGCCACCCCCGCCAACACCAACGTGCCCGCCGCCAGCTTGGCTGCCAATCGTGCGCCCTGCTGACGCCACACCGCCAGCAGTAACGCCAGCAGCGCCAACGCCCCCAGCCACAGCGTGGCCTGCACGCCGATATGGTTGCTCAGCAGGCTCAGCAGCCACAGCGACGACGCCAGCATCAGCAGCCCCATCGCCAGCTTGACGGTATTCATCCAGCGGCCAGGGCGCGGCAAGCGCAGCGCCAGCGATGGCCAGGCGGCGATCAGCAGCCACGGCAGGCTCATGCCGATGCCGAGCGCGATGAACATGCCCCACAGCACCGGCAGCGACGCCGCCAGCGCGAAGGCCACCGCCGTGCCAAGAAACGGCGCCGAGCACGGCGTCGCCAGCAGCGTGGCGAACGCGCCCTGCCAGAAATGGCCGCTCAGACCGTGTCCATTATGGGTGGCTAGCGACGTGTTCAGATCGGACGAGAGGCGCAGATGGAACAGGCCAAACAGGTTGGCGCTGAACAGCAGCGTCACCAGCACCATAAAGCCGATAAACCACGGATTCTGGAACTGAATGCCCCAGCCGAGCGCATGGTTGCCGAGCCGCAGCAGCGTCATCAGCAAAGCCAACGCCATAAACGAGGCGACGATACCCAGCGACGACGCCAGGAACTGCAAACGCACGCTGCGCCGATCGCGCCGTTCCACCTGCAGGATGGAGCCAAGCTTGATGCCCAGCACCGGCAGTACGCACGGCATCAGGTTGAGGATCAACCCGCCCGCCAGCGCCATCAATACCGCCTGCCATAGCGGGAATGCCGCACCGGCGGGTGCGGCCAGCGGATCGCCAATCGGCAGCGTAATCTGCTGCGCCATGCCGCCGTCGTCGATCACCAGCGTCAGCGTTTTGCCGCGCAGATCCGGCGCCGCATCGCCCCAACCGTCGCTGACTGGTACTCGCGCCAACAGCTGAGCGCCGTCGGTCTCGACCTGTGGCTTGCCGAGATCCGCATCCGCCAGCGTATCGAAGAACAACGCGGGCTGTTGCCAGCCGGCGGCGCGTTCGGCGGAAATCTGCAGCTCGCCGTTGCGGTAACCAGCCTTGACGCTCTCCGCCACCCCGGCGGCGATCGGCACCTGCCCCATCGCCTGCGCGAAGTCGTGGTTAAACTGCGGATCGTTCGGCGTCGTCAGATCCAGGCTGAATGGGTAGTCGGTCAGAATGCAGACGTTGCTGCAGGTGGATAGCGTCAGGGTGCCCGCCAGCGGGCCGGCTACCTGGCCTGACATCACGATAGGCAGCGTGACCCGATCGTGATAGCCCTGGGTGGAAATACCGGCCACTTCGAAACGCTGCGGCGTCGGCCAGTGCCAGGTCGCCGGCGGCGGGTTGCCCTGCCAGACGATAGCCGGCGCGATGCCGCCTTCGCCCGGGGAACGCCAGTAGGTTTTCCAGCCCTTTTGCAGCTCGACCGACAGCAGCAGGCGAGTCTGCCCCGGCTGTGACGTGTCGGCACGCAGCCGCACCTTGGCATGATCGTTGGCCGGATTTTGCAGCCAGCCGCTGTCCGCCGCCTGCAAGGCAGGCAGCCACAGCATAAACAGGCAAGCGCAGGCCAGCCTGATAATTTTCAACATGTTAATTCTCCATAAATGATTAATTCACCGCGAAAAACGGGCGATTAACTCATTCACGGAAAACGCATAATCGAAGGTGCACCCTGAGGGTGGGCGGTGAAATGGCACGAGGAGGAGGAATGCGCAGGCGCGCGGCGATGGTCGGCGCCAACAGCGCCAGCAGCAGGCCCAGCCCGAACAGCACGGTTTCGAACATCACCGGCGGCGCGGCCAGCAATGATTTGGCGCTCAGTTCACAGGGCGTCGGCTGCGCTTCAGCGGCGGCGTCACCGGATTGAACGGCGGTGGCCGCCGGGATCCCCAGCGTTTGCTGCAGCGCATGCAGGCCCGCCATGCGCTGGGTCATGCACGTCAGCACCACCAGGCAAGCCAGGCATAAAAACCATTTTGCAATCCGCTGCCGTTTAACCATGCCATCCTCATGTTCGGGTCTGGGGTTATCTTAGCGACGCGGGCGCGATTAGCAACGTTTTGTCGGTAAAGAAATGTCTGAGCGACGGTATTGATGGCGGTGATTTACAGGTATCATAGTGGGTAAGCCTGCGCTTTTCGCCGGGTACGATGATGATTCTCTCCTCCAGGCATTCTGCGGGGATACACAGCGAAGGACTGGTGATATGCAACCTTTGAGTGGGCCGGGCACCCCAATCGCCGGCGAACGCCCTCCCTCCCCGGGCAAAACGGCGGCCACTGACGATCAACCCCTCTCTCCGGCACAGCGCACGACGCTGGAAAAGCTGATCGTGAAAATCATGACGCTCAGCCCGGCAAAGTCGGCGGAGATCTGGGCAACTCTGCGCCACGATCTCGGCGCCGACAACGGCGGTGAACTGCTGGCGCGCCATTTTCAACCGGCGGAACAGCTGCTGCAAACGCGCCTGACGCAGGCGCAGCAAAACCACGCCGGACGCCAGCTGTTGCAACAGCTGGCCGAATTGCTGCCGCAGGGCAACAACCGCCAGGCGGTCAGCGACTTTATTCGCCAGCAGTTCGGCCACACGGTACTGAGCCAGCTGAGCCCACCACAGCTGCAGCAGGTGCTGAATCTGTTGCAGACCGGCGGCCTGGCCATTCCCCAGCCGCAGCAAACCGCCACCAGCGATCGCCCGCTGCTGCCCGCAGAGCATCAGAGCCTGCAGCAGCAGATAACCAAACTCAGCGCCGCCACCGGTGAAGCGCCGGCTAAAATCTGGCAAACGCTGTTTGATCTGGCGGGCGTGAAAACCAACGATCCGCTGCCGGCGCGCCACTTCCAGCTGTTAAACCAATTCTTGCAAGTGAAGGTGGCCCTCAGCCCGCAGAGCGCACCGACGCTGAACAATCTGCTGGCGGCGCTCAAACAGCCGGCGGACGAGCAAGAGCTGCAGCAGATGAACGACTACTGCCAGGCGCGCTTCAACTGCGGCGCCAATGCGCCGCTGACGCATCCGCAAATGAGCGACGCCATTCATCAACTGTTTGCCCGCCGCCTGGAAAAAGCCGGCCAGGCCCAGGCTATCGTCAGCCACCCTGTCGATCCGCAGCCGCTGCTCAACCCGCTGATCGCTGCCCTGCCGCTGCCGCTGCAAAAAGCGCTCAGCAAACCCGCCGTCGCGTTGATCCTGCTGCTGTTGGCGCTGGCCGTCGTGCTGGCGCTGGTGTTTTAACGCCTCAGGCGCAGCCGCAATCCTCAACAGCCGCCCGATCGCGCAACGATCCCGGCTGTTCGCCGATGGCCAACGGATGGCCGTCGCGCAGCCAGAAGTCCAGCCCGCCGATCAGCTCCTTCACCCGGAATCCCAGCTTCGCCAGCTTGTAAGCGCCCTTGGTGGAACCGTTGCAGCCGATGCCGTCGCAGTAGGTCACATACACTTTTTCGCGATCCAGCTGCGCCGTGCCGGCTTCATCCATCAGGCGATGCGGCAAACTGAGCGCACCGGGAATATGCCCGGCGGCGTACATCGCCTCCGCGCGGGTGTCGATCACCACCATCCCGTCCACGCCATTGCGCAGATCCTCCGCCACGTCCCAGGCATCCGCATAGCGGCTCAGTTTGGCCGCCAGGTAGGCCAAGCTCTCTTCCGGCGCCGCCGGCGGAAAAGCCAGCACCAATGATTCTTTCGACATACCATTCACTCCCGTGCATCAAGACAGATGACAATAGTGCCCCATTTTGGTCTTATGATTGATACCCATTTACCAACCGTGATAAGACCCATTATGCGGCACTCGCTGGTCACGTTGTTTCAGCAATCGCCCCACGCCGCCGGCACGCTGCGCGATCGCCTGTGCGGCGCATTGCGGCAGGCCATCCACCAGGGTGCATTGAGCGTTGGGCAACGCCTGCCTTCCAGCCGGGTGCTGGCCAGCGATCTGGGCCTCTCGCGGGTAACCGTCGAAGCGGCCTACGGTCAGTTGGAGGCGGAGGGATATCTGCAGCGCCGCGTCGGCCAGGGCACCTTTGTGGCGATTATCATCGCCAAATCACCGCCGCCGGCGACCGGCGTCGGCATACCGCGCCTTTCGCAGCGCGGCCAACAGATCGTGCAAACCGGCGGCTGCCGCGATCCGCAGCAGCCACAGGCGTTTGCCGCCGGTTCGCCGGATCTGCGTGCGTTTCCCCTGGCCTTGTGGAAGCAACTGACCGCACAGCGCCTGCGGCTACAGGGAGAAAGCCTGCTGCGCTATGGCGACCCGCAGGGCTATTTGCCGCTGCGTGAAGCGATTGCCGCCCACGTCAACCAAACGCGCGGCGTGATCTGCGATGCACGGCAGGTTATCGTGCTGACCAGTTCGCAGCAGGCGCTGCAGCTGATCGCTACGTTGCTGCTGGACAGCGGTGACAGCGTCTGGATGGAAGAACCGGGTTACACCGGGGCAAGAAACGCCTTTATCAGCGCCGGAGCCGCCCTGACACCGGTCGCAGTGGACGGCGACGGCCTGCGTGCTGACCCCTCCTTGCCCGACCCTCGTTTGATTTATCTGACGCCCTCGCACCAATACCCAACCGGCGCAGCGCTCACCCTGGCGCGCCGATTGGCGCTGCTGGCGCTGGCGGACAGGCGGCAGGCCTGGATCGTCGAGGACGATTACGACAGCGAGTTTCATTACGACGGCCTGCCGATACCGGCGATGCAGGGCCTGGATCGCCGTGGCCGGGTGCTGTACCTCGGCACCTTCTCCAAATCGCTGTTCCCTTCGCTGCGGTTGGCGTACCTGATCGTCCCGCCCACGCTGGTTGACGCGTTCGTTACCGCGCGCACGGTGTATGACGGCCACAGCGCGCAGCTGATGCAGGCGGTCACCGCCGAGTTCATCCGCCAGGGGCACTTTGCCGCGCATATCCGCTACATGCGCCAGCTCTACCGCAGCCGGCGCGATACGTTGCTGGCGGAAGTACGCGAAAAACTCGGCCACTTCGCCACGGCCGCTCCCGCCGGCGGCGGCCTGCAGCTCAGCGTCTGGCTGCCGCCCGGCCAGGAGGCGGCGCTCAGCCGACAGGCGCGGCAGCTCGGCATCCTCACGCCCGGGCTGACGACACAATACCAGACGGCACAGGCGCAGCGCGACGGCTGGCTGCTGGGCTTTTCGGCCCTGACGCCGGGCGAGATCCGCAGCGCCGTCGAGCGGCTGGCACAGATCGCCGTGGCTTAGCGCGGCCCCAATGGAACCCCACCCGCTTATTGCTCGGTCAGGCGCATCTCCGCCACCAGCGGCAGGTGGTCGCTTACCGCCGGCCAATGCACGCCGTTCCAGTCGCCGCTGGCGTTCGGCACCGTCAGGCTGTCCAGATGCCAGCGCTGCGCGTTGCCGGTGAAGAGGTAATCCACCTTGATCTCGGCGTTTTCCGCCGGCCAGCTGCGGCCGTCCAGCCCGTTAGGCATGATGTCGTTCCAATAGCGGCTCAGCTCCAGCCAGGTCACGCTGCCCGGCACATCGTTCATGTCGCCGAACAGCAGCTTGATGCCACGCACTTCGATGGCGCGATCGTTCAGCTCCCGCACCTGATCCAGGCGCATCGTCGGATCTTCCTTGGTATCGAGGTGCGCGTTGAACAGGGTGATCGGCGCCGGGAACTCCGGCACGTCAACCTTGGCGCTGAAGGCGATGCGCTGTTCGCGCTGGCCGGACGGCAACGGATAGATCACGGCATCGTGCAGCGGATACTTCGAGAGAAACGCCAGACCATATTCGCCGCCATCGTAATCGATCGCCCGGCCAAACACCGCCTGCATGCCGGTCAGCTTCGCCAGTTCCGCCGCCTGATCGACCCGGCCGCTGCGAGCGGTGAGTTTATCCACCTCCTGCAGCGCCACCACGTCAACGTTCATCGCGCGAATCGCCTTGGCAATGGCGGTCATGTCGCTGACCTTGCCGGCGGCGATATTGAAGCTGGCGACGCGGATCTTCGGCGCCTGCTCCAGCTCGTAGGTTTTGTTCTTCAGGCCGCCCAACGCGCTGGCCACTTCGCGGCTGTTGGCGTTGCTGTTGGCGTGCCCGGTATCGGCAGACGACCAGGCGCTGTGAGAGATGCCCAGGGACAGTAAGGTGATAAGCAGAGCGTGACCGGTGTGCATGAATTATCCTTGAGGGACAGATAAGTGTTATGTAGGTGCTTCCCGGCCCACAGCTAACACCGATTTTGCCGCAGAAACCTGCGACTATTTCCTAGTTGCACCGCTATTTTTCGTTTCTGCGCGATGCTTCGCATTCTGGCGGTTTACGCATTGCACCGTTGGACAAACGGCTGATTTCGTTTTAAAACCGGTAGATTGCCAACCGCGAGGAATTCCGATGACCAGCCCGATTGCCGAACAGCTTACCGAACGTTTCTTCCGCTACCTGGCGGTCACCAGCCAGAGCAACGCCGCCGCAACCACCCTGCCCAGCACGCCGGGGCAGCATGAGATGGCGCAGCTGCTGGCGGAAGAGCTGCGCCGGCTCGGCCTGGCCGACGTGCAGATAGACGAGCACGCCACCGTCACCGCCCGCAAGCCCGGCACCCAGCCCGGCGCGCCGCGCATCGGCTTCATCACCCATATCGACACCGTGGACGTCGGCCTGTCGCCCGAGATTCGCCCGCAGCGCCTGCGCTTCACCGGCGAAGATTTATGCCTGAACGCCGAGCAAGACATCTGGCTGCGGGTCGCCGAGCACCCGGAGATCCTGCCCTACCGGAACGAAGAGATCCTGTTCAGCGACGGCACCAGCGTGCTGGGCGCCGACAACAAGGCGGCGGTCACCGTGGTGATGACACTGCTGGCCAACCTGGCCGCCGCCGATCGCCACGGCGATATCGTGGTGGCGTTCGTGCCGGATGAAGAGATCGGCCTGCGCGGCGCCAAGGCGCTGGATCTGCAGCGTTTCCCCGTCGATTTCGCCTACACCATCGACTGCTGCGAACTGGGTGAAGTGGTATACGAGAATTTCAACGCGGCGTCGGCGGAGATCCGCATCGAGGGGGTGACAGCCCACCCGATGTCGGCGAAAAACGTGTTAATCAACCCGATACGCATCGCCAACGACATCATCAACCGATTCGACGTACAGGATACCCCGGAACACACCGACGGGCGCGAGGGCTATTTCTGGTTCACCGATCTGGCCGCCAATGCCAATCAGGCGACGCTGAAGGTGTCGATTCGCGACTTCGATCGCGCAACCTTCGAGACGCGCAAAGCCCGCCTTGAGGAAACGGTGCGTCAGGTGGCGGCCAACTATCCGCGCGCCAACGTCAGCTGCAGCATCAGCGACATCTACAGCAACATCAGCAACGCCATCGGCGAAGATCGGCGCGCCATCGATCTGATCTTTGGCGCCCTTGCCGCCCACGGCATCCCGCCAAAGGTGATCCCGATGCGCGGCGGCACCGACGGCGCGGCGCTCTCGAGCCGCGGCATCCTGACGCCCAATTACTTCACCGGCGCGCATAACTTCCACTCGCGCTTCGAGTTTTTACCCGTCAGCGCCTTCGTGAAATCCTATCAGGTAACCCGCAGCATTTGCCTGTTGGCCGCCCGGCAGAGCGGTAATCAGAGTTAGCTCAACAGCCAGCCGACCAGCGCGGCCCACGCCAGCAGCGGCAGCGAGTAATAGTGGAAGCGCAACCAGATCTTGCGCTCCCCCGCCATGCGCAGCGCAATCAGGTTGGCGAGCGAGCCGATCGCCAACCCGAAGCCGCCGGCATTAACCGCATAGGCCAACTGCGCACTGGAGGGCACATAGTTGAGCAGCAAAATGGTGGCCGGCACGTTGCTGACGATCTGTGACAGCCCGACGCCCAGCGCATACACCCCGCCGTCGTTCAGCCCGGCGATAGCGGCAAACGCTGGCTGAAGCGGCGGCAGGCGGGTAAACAGGCCGACATCGATAAACATGGTGGCGAACACGAAAATCAGGCTCCAGTCGATCTGCAACAGCACCCGGCGCGCCAGCAACAAAAAGCCGGCGAACACCGCCAGCAGCCCATACAGCGGCAGACCGATATCCAGGCACAGCAGGAAGATCGCATACAGCCCCACGCAGCTCAGCAACAGCGGCCGTTGATAGGGGTAGCCCTCGGTATTCGGCGTTTTCACGATGTCGCGCGCCGGGAAGCTGAACCAGGTCAACACCAACAGGCTCAGCATCATCGCGGCGCCAAACGGCGCCATCTGGCCGATGAAGCCGAGGAAAGAAAGGCCGGAGCGGCTCCACAGCAGGATATTTTGCGGGTTGCCTATCGGCGTCAGCAGCGAACCGGCGTTCACCGCCAGCGCCTGAAAGATGATCAAACGGCCAACCGGCAGCGCCGACAGTTTTTTCAGCGTGATGGTGAGCGGAATGACGATAAACAGCGCCACGTCGTTGGTCAGAAACGACGACAGCAGCGCAGCGGAAAACACGAGGAACAGCGCCAGCCGCCGTTCGCTGTGCAACCGGTTGATAATCTTGCGGCCCACGAAGTCGAAGTAGCCGCTGACCTCAACGCCTTTGGTCAGCAGCATCAGCCCCAACAGAGTAATGAGGGTGCGGCCGTCGATGAAACCGCCCACCGCCGCCAGCGGCTGCGGATGAAAGGCGAACATCGCTGCGCCGGCCAGCAACAGCACATGCAGGAAACGGTCTTTGACAAAGGGATGGATAAGCCGGGAAATCGCGGTTGAACTCATGGCGGCAGCTTGAAACCTCAGCGAAAAGCATGAGCGAGACGTTATCTCAGGCGCAGCCGCAACGCCAGCAAAATGCTATTTTACCTTTATCCGCTTTCCATTTGCCGCACTTTACTTTATTTGTAGCGGCTTTCTCGTTTTCAAAGGACATGTTATGGCTTCCCTGTTCGCCAAAGGGGCGTTGCTCAGCGCCTTATGCGCCCTGCTCGCCGCCTGCGACGATGCCTCCTCCCGCCCGCAAATCGATATCGACGGCAAGACCATGGGCACCTTCTACAGCGTTAAAGTCAGCGGTGACGTCGCGATCGGCAAGCAAGAACTGCAGCGGCAGATTGACGCAGTGCTCGAACGGGCCAACGACGATATCTCCACCTACCGCGCCGACTCGGTGCTGTCGCAATTTAACCGTAGCGCCAGCCTCGAACCGCAGCCGATCCCGCGCGGCATGGCGGACATCGTACTGATGGCTCAGCGCATCGGCCGCGATACCGGCGGCGCCATGGACATCACCGTCGGCCCACTGGTGAACCTGTGGGGGTTCGGCCCCGACAAGCATCCGGTCAAGGTGCCGGAACAGGCGCAGATCGACGCGGCGAAGCAGCGCATCGGCCTGCAGCACCTGAAGCTGATCAGCGACAATCGCGGGGAGTGGCTGCAAAAAGATCTGCCGGACATGTATGTCGATCTCTCGACGCTGGGCGAAGGCTACGGCGCCGATGAACTGGTGCACCTGATGAATCGTAACGGCATTACCAACTACCTGGTATCGGTCGGTGGTGCGGTCTCTTCACGCGGCGTCAACGGCCAGGGCAAACCCTGGCGGGTGGCGATCCAAAAGCCGACCGACCGTGAAAATGCGGTGCAGGCGCTGGTGGATCTGCACGGTTACGGCATCAGCACCGCGGGCAGCTATCGCAACTACTTTGAAGAAAACGGCCAGCGCTACTCCCATGTCATCGATCCGACCACCGGCAGGCCGATCAACCACCGGCTGGTTTCCGCCACGGTGATCGCCCCCACCGCGCTCGAGGCCGACGGCTGGGATACCGGCCTGATGGTGCTGGGCACCGATAAAGCGTTGAAGCTTGCCGAAGAGAAGGGGCTGGCGGTCTACCTGATCAGCAAAACCGATGACGGTTTCAGCGCCGTGATGACGCCGCAGTTCAAGGCGTTTTTGGTGCAGTGAAATAAAAAAAGCCCGGCACGCAATGGCCGGGCTGGTTGCATGCGCCCGCAGGCGCCGCGCCGATCACTTGGTCAGCGCGATGATGCCGAGGGTCAGACCGGCCACTGCCGCCGCGCCGCCGGCGATCGCGCCCGCGGTTTCCCAGTTATCTTGAGTGGTGCCCTTCATGCAGGTGTTGGTGTGCACCAGACGCCCCTGATCATCGTAGACCGGAACGCAGGGGGAATCGGTGGCGCATCCGGCCAGCACGGCCGACAGTAACCCAACCGCAATTAACTTTTTCATACTTCTTGCCTCAATGTTCGATCACTTTAGAAAGCTACGCCGAGCGATAATCACGCTACCTGGCTATTGTATGCCCAACGCATGTAATGGCGAGGTAATGATGTGTCAGGGGATGTGATTTGGGAAAACTCCGAGCGCCCAGCCAGCGGGGTTCTGGCAGTAAAAAGCCCGCGAAAACGCGGGCTTGATGGCGAGGTGAGGCTCAGGCGGAATTATTTCGCCAGTTTGCGCATCACCAGGGTGGCGTTGGTGCCGCCGAAGCCGAAGCTGTTGGACATCACGGTGGTCAGCTCACGCTGAGTCGGCTGAGTCACGATGTTCATGCCCGCCGCTTGCTCATCCAGAGTGTCGATGTTGATGCTCGGCGCGATAAAGCCGTGCTCCAGCATCAGCAGGCTGTAGATCGCTTCCTGCACGCCTGCGGCGCCCAGCGAGTGACCGGTCATCGCCTTGGTGGAGGAGATAGCCGGGGTATTGTCGCCGAACACTTCGCGAATCGCGCCCAGCTCTTTCACGTCGCCTACCGGCGTGGAGGTGCCATGCACGTTGATGTAGTCGATAGGCGCATCCAGATCCTGCATCGCCATCTTCATGCAGCGCACTGCGCCTTCGCCCGAAGGGGCAACCATGTCGGCGCCGTCAGACGTTGCGCCGTAGCCAACGATTTCTGCGTAGATATGCGCACCGCGCGCCAGCGCGTGCTCCAGCTCTTCAACCACCACCATACCGCCGCCGCCGGCGATGACGAAACCGTCACGATCGGCGTCGTAGGTGCGGGAGGCTTTTTCCGGCGTGTCGTTGTACTTGGTGGACAGCGCGCCCATCGCGTCGAACTCGCAGGCCATTTCCCAGCACAGCTCTTCGCCGCCGCCGGCGAATACGATGTCCTGCTTGCCCAGCTGGATTTGCTCAACCGCGTTACCGATGCAGTGTGCGGAGGTCGCGCAAGCGGAGCTGATGGAGTAGTTTACGCCGTGGATTTTGAACGGCGTCGCCAGGCAGGCGGACACGCCGGAAGCCATGGCTTTGGTGACCACGTATGGGCCAACCGCTTTCAGGCCGCGCGGGCTGCGCATCGCATCGGCGCCGAACACCTGGAAGCGCGGAGAACCACCGCCGGAACCGGCGATCAGGCCCACGCGCGGGTTGTTTTGATACTCTTCTTCCTTCAGGCCGGAAGAAGCGATCGCTTCTTGCATCGCCAGGAAAGCATAGATGGAAGCATCGCTCATGAAACGCACCGCCTTGCGGTCGATCAGGCCGGTCGTGTCGAGCTTAACTTGCCCCCATACGTGACTACGCATGCCGGAATCTTTCAGTTCCTGGGAGAAAGTGATCCCAGAACGTCCTTCCTGCAGGCTCGCCAGGACCTCCTGCTGGTTATTACCAATGCTGGAGACAACTCCCAGGCCAGTAATCACTGCACGTTTCATTCAATACCTCTTCCACTATTTACCTACGGGATTTTGCATCGCACTTTAGCGTACAGATGTAAGCCGAACAAGTCCGATCAGCGTTTTTCAGCTTTATTGTTGTCCAGTTTGCGCCAGGGCGCCAGCGCCGTTAGAATTCGCGACATCCCTTGAATTTCGAGCTATTGACCGTGAACCACGCCCCCATCCAAACCGCAACGCTAACCTGGAACGAACAGGGTACACCTGTTTCGAAACAGTTTGATGACGTCTATTTTTCCAATCAGGATGGGCTGGAAGAAACCCGCTATGTCTTCCTGCACGGCAACCGGCTGCCGCAGCGTTTCGCCACTCACCCGCGCCCGCTGTTGGTGGTGGCGGAAACCGGATTCGGCACCGGGCTCAATTTCCTTACGCTGTGGCAGGCCTTCGCGGGCTTCCGCCAGGCCGAGCCGGACGCCGCGCTGCAACGCCTGCACTTTATCAGCTTCGAAAAGTTCCCCCTGCAGCAGGCCGATCTGGCGGCGGCGCATGCGCGCTGGCCGGAGCTGGCTCCCTATGCCGACGAGCTACGCGCCCAATGGCCACTGCCGCTGCCGGGTTGCCATCGCCTGCTGTTGGCCGAAGGCCGTATTACGCTCGATCTGTGGTTCGGCGACGTCAACGAACTGCTGCCTCAGTTCGACGCCAGCATGAATAACCAGATCGATGCCTGGTTCCTCGACGGCTTCGCGCCGGCCAAAAATCCCGACATGTGGACCGAGCAACTGTTCGCCGCCATGGCGCGTTTCGCCCGGCCGGAAGGCAGCTTCGCCACCTTTACCGCCGCCGGCTTCGTGCGCCGCGGCTTGCAACAGGCCGGTTTTCAGGTCAACCGTTGCAAAGGCTTCGGCCAAAAACGTGAGATGCTCGCCGGCGGTCTGCCGGCCGATGCGCCCCCCACGCCCCACCCGGCGCCCTGGTATCGGCGTCCGGCGGCGGACAACACCGCCGATATCGCCCTGATTGGCGGCGGCGTCGCCAGCGCGCTCACCGCGTTGGCCTTATTGCGGCGCGGCGCCAGCGTCACGCTGTACTGCGCCGACGAGCAGGCAGCCGAGGGCGCTTCCGGCAACCGTCAGGGGGCGATTTATCCTCTGCTGAACGGCAGCGGCGACGCGCTGGAGAGCTTCTTCAGCGCCGCGTTTCCCTTCGCCCGTCGCCAATACGACACCCTGTTGCAACAAGGCGTCACCTTTGATCACCAGTGGTGCAGCGTCAGCCAGCTGGCCTACGACGAAAAGAGCGCTGCCAAGATCGCCAATATGCTGAAAACCGACTGGCCGCCGGCGCTGGCGATGGCGGCCGACCGCGAGACGCTCAGCGAACTGTGCGGCGTCGATACCGGCTTTGGCGGCATCACCTACCCGCAAGGCGGCTGGCTCTGCCCGGCCGAGCTGACGCGCAGCGCTATCGCGCTGGCGCAGCGTCAGGGTCTGGTCTGCCACTACCGGCACGATGCGCAGGCGCTGGCGCGTGAAGAAAACGGCTGGCGCATCGATTTCGCTCACGGCGAAAGCCGCCGCCATGCGACGGTGATCCTGGCCAACGGCCATCGGTTGGCCGAGCTGGCGCCGACGCAAGCCCTGCCGCTGTACTCGGTGCGCGGACAGGTGTCGCACATCCCAACCTCGCCGGCCCTCGGTCAACTGAAGCAGGTCTTGTGCTACGACGGCTACCTGACGCCGGTCAACGCCAATAACGGCCAACACTGCATCGGCGCCAGCTACCAGCGTGGCGACACCGTCACCGACTACCGCGAACAGGAGCAACAGGAAAACCGCGAGCGCCTGCTGCGCTGCCTGCCGGAACAGGCCTGGCCGCAGCAGGTGGACGTCAGCGCTCACCTGGCTCGCTGCGGCGTGCGCAGCGCCACCCGCGATCATCTGCCGATGGTCGGCGCGCTGCCGGACTATCAGGCCACGGTGACGCAGTATCAGGATTTGCAGCGGCAGAACCAGCGCGGCGAAACCGTCGCCGATGCGCCGGTCTATCCCGGCCTGTTCGCTATCGGCGGGTTGGGCTCGCGCGGGCTGTGCTCGGCGCCGCTGGCGGCGGAAATTCTGGCGGCGCAGCTGTTCGGCGAACCGTTGCCGGGTGATGCGCGCCTGCTGGCGGCGTTGAATCCGAATCGGATGTGGGTACGGAAGCTGCTGAAAGGGCGTGCGGTGTAATTCATGGATGAGGGGCGCGATGATGCGCCCCGGCATAGCGGTCAGGCGGCAGGCGTGGCGGCCTGATAGAGGTTTTCCCACATGCCGCGCACCAGGATCTGATCCGGCGGCGAAAGTTCCCCGGCGGCGATCGCCTTATGCAGGCTCTCTTCCACCCGCGCTTTCAGCGCTTCGGCAGTGTGCTCACCCTGCTCTTCCGCTTCGGCCACCGCCAGCGTCAGATGACCGCGCAGGTAGCCACCGGCAAACAGTTCATCATCGCTGGCGTGCTCTACCATGTCATCAATCAGCGCCAAAATGCGCGCTTCGAATTCTGCGATCATCAAATTTCCTCATAAAATAGCGGGCTGTGGCGTCAGTTGAGATCTTCCGGGTACGGAAAATGCTCGGCCGCCAACGGTGGCGTATTGTAGAACGATTGCAACGCCTGAATAAAGCGCGCAGGCCGTGTGGGTATTCCCTGCTCCAGCAGCGCCAATACCCGGGCGCGCACCTTGCGCTGGAACGCGATGCGATCCGGCTCACAGTCGCCGTTCAGGTTGTCGCAGCTGACGTTGAACGGGAAACCGGCCGCCACGCAGAACATCCATTCCAGCGCCTGCGGTTTGATCTCTACCGCTTCGAATTCACTCTGGGTTTGTGCGTCGCGCCCGTCCGGGCAATACCAGTAACCGAAGTCCACCAGCTGGCGGCGCGCTTCGCCGGCGATGCACCAGTGCGAGATTTCGTGCAGGCCGCTGGCGTAGAAACCATGGGCAAACACGATGCGGTGATACGGCAGTTCGTCGTCAGCCGGCAGGTAGATCGGCTCGTCGTCGCCCTTCACCAGGCGGGTGTTGTAGTCATCGCTGAAGCACTGATTGAAGATCTCTATCAGCTGTTCATAGCGATGACGGGTCTGCATGTCTGACATAAAAACTCTATAACCACAAAAATAAGGAGGCCATTATACCCGATAAGACAGGGCGCGTAAGCCGCGCCCACTTTTCATCTTTAGCCGTGCATCAGGGCGGTCAACCACTGCTGAATTTCCGCGCCGTGATTGTCGTACAGCAGCTTGAGGCTCATCACCAGCGAGACGATCACGATCATCGGCCGAATCAGCTTCTGCCCGCGGGTCAGCACCATGTGGGCGCCCAGACGCGCGCCCAGCACCTGCCCCACCAGCATCACCAGACCGATGCTCCACACCACCTTGCCGCCGATGATGAACAGCGCCAACCCGCCGACGTTGGAGGTGAAGTTCAGCACCTTGGCGTGTGCCGTGGACTTGGCGAGGTTAAAACCGCACAGCGTCACATAGGCCAACGCGTAAAACGACCCGGCGCCGGGGCCGAAGAAACCGTCGTAAAACCCGACGCAGCCGCCGGCCACCAGCCCGAACGGCAGGGCGCCGAGGCGACGTTGACGATCTTCCTCACCCAGCCGCGGCATCAGCAGGAAGTAGAGGCCGATGCCGATCACCAGCAGCGGCAACATCTGCCGCAACACATCGGCGCGCATATGCTGCACCAGAATGGCGCCGACGATCGAACCGATCAGCGTCAGAAATATCGTCAGCTTCTGGTCGTTGAGATTCACCGCACGCCGACGAATAAAGTACAGGCTGGCGGAGAAGGAGCCGCCGACCGACTGCAGTTTGTTGGTGGCCAGCGCCTGGGCCGGGGGAACCCCCACCGCCAGCAAGGCCGGTACCGTCAGCAACCCACCGCCGCCGGCGATGGAGTCGATAAACCCCGCCAGCAGCGCTACTGCAAACAACACCCCGAGCATCTCGGGGCCGATGACGAACCAGTCCATGTATTATTCCGCTGCGAAGTGATTATCCAGCAATGCCTGACAGGTCGGCGGTAACGGCGGCGGCACCGGTTTACCCGGTTTGGCGTTCGGTTGATGCGGCACGAACCAGCTCGCCAGTTCGGCGCCGCAGCCGTCGCCCGGCGGCGGCGTATCTTGCTCTTTACATTCAAGGCTGCCCGGCGGGCAACGCAAGCGCACGTGCATGTGCGCGCGGTGACCGAACCACGGCCGCACCTTGTGCAACCAGGCGCGATCGGCGCCGGCATCCAGACACAGGCGCTGTTTGATGGCCGGATTGACGAAGATGCGCGTCACGTCCGCATCCTGCGCCGCCAGCTTGATCAGCGACTCGATCTGCGGCTGCCATTGGCGCGCCACTACCTGCTTGCCGTCACTTGACACCAGATCGATAGGCTGCGGCTTCAGCAGCTGCTGCGCGCTCCAGCGTTGACGCGGCAGCTGCAGCCAGATGTCGACGTCGAGCCCCGACTGGTGGCTGGCGTGGCCGCTGCTGAAGCGCCCGCCGGCCGGCATCGCCATGTCGCCGATCAGCACCGTGCCCAGCGCTTTCTGGTTCGCCTGGCTGCTGAGGCGCTGAATAAACGCCAGCAAGTCCGGGTGACCGAAATAACGGCGCTGGTCGGTACGCATCACCTGGTAGTTCGGTGAGTTCAGCGGCAACGGCTGGGCGCCGATGACGCAGCCGTTGGCGAAACCGCCCACCGCCTGCGGCGCACCGGCCACCGGATGATCGATTTTCTGCCACGGCGTCAGCGCCATGGCGGAGGCGGAGGCCGTCAGGGCCACCAGGCCCAACATCCAGTTTCTCATGGCGATTACCAGCGAGGCACGTCGGAAACCACATCACCGTTTTGCGCACGCTGGCGCAGCAGGTGATCCATCAGCACGATCGCCATCATCGCTTCGGCGATCGGCACGGCGCGGATGCCCACGCACGGATCGTGGCGGCCGCGGGTGACCATTTCCACCGCTTCGCCCTGGCGATTGATGGTGCGGCCCGGCACCATGATGCTGGAGGTCGGCTTCAGCGCCAGATGTGCCACCACCGGTTGGCCGCTGCTGATACCGCCGAGAATGCCGCCGGCATGGTTGCTCTGGAAGCCTTCCGGGGTGATTTCATCGCGGTTTTCGCTGCCGCGCTTGGTCACCACGGCAAACCCGTCGCCGATCTCCACGCCTTTCACCGCGTTGATGCTCATCAGCGCGTGCGCCAGATCGGCGTCGAGGCGGTCGAACACCGGCTCGCCCAGGCCAACCGGCACGTTTTCAGCAATCACGCTGACCTTGGCGCCGATGGAGTCGCCCTCTTTTTTCAATGCGCGCATCAGTTCGTCCAGCGCTTCCAGCTTGTCCGGATCCGGGCAGAAGAACGGGTTCTGCTCTACCTGTTCCCAGTCTTTCAGCTCGCAGGTCACGTCGCCGATCTGCGCCAGATAGCCACGCACCTGCACGCCAAACTTCTGCTGCAGGTATTTCTTGGCGATAGCACCCGCCGCAACGCGCATGGCGGTTTCGCGCGCCGAAGAGCGGCCGCCGCCGCGGTAGTCGCGCAGGCCGTATTTCTGTTCGTAGGTGTAGTCGGCATGCCCCGGGCGGAACACGTCTTTGATCGCGCTGTAGTCTTGCGAGCGCTGATCGGTGTTTTCAATGATCAGACCGATGCTGGTTCCGGTGGTCACGCCTTCGAATACGCCGGAGAGAATGCGCACCTGATCCGGTTCGCGACGCTGGGTGGTGTAACGCGAGGTGCCCGGACGACGGCGGTCCAGATCGTGTTGCAAATCGGCTTCGGTGAGAGGAATGCCGGGCGGCACGCCGTCGACAATACAACCCAGCGCCACCCCGTGAGATTCACCGAAGGTGGTGACGCGGAAAATCTGCCCAATACTGTTTCCTGCCATCACGGCTCCTTACCGTTAGTCTTTTATCGTTATGAGGCCCGCCATGCGGGCCCTGAAAATGCGGTTTAGCTGCGGTAGAGGCTGAAGTGTTCCTTGCAATCCACCAGTTGCTGTTTGGTCAGCATGAACACGCCGTCGCCGCCGTTTTCGAACTCCAGCCAGGTGAACGGAATATCCGGATATTGATCCATCAGGTGTACCATGCTGTTGCCCACTTCACAAATCAGTACGCCGTCGTCGGTCAGGTAGTCCGGCGCGCAGGCCAGGATGCGGCGCACCAGCTTCAGGCCGTCGCTGCCCGCCGCCAGGCCCAGCTCCGGCTCAAAGCGGAACTCCTGCGGCAGATCGGACATGTCTTCCGCATCGACGTACGGCGGGTTGGTGACGATCAGATCGTACTGGATCGCGGGAACGTCGCGGAACAGATCGGAACGGATCGGGATCACCTGGTGTTCGACGCCGTGCGCCTGAATGTTGCGCTCAGTCACCGCCAGCACCTCGCTGGAGATGTCCACCGCGTCCACTTCCGCTTCCGGGAAAGCGTAGCCGCAGGCGATGGCGATGCAGCCGCTGCCGGTGCACATGTCGAGGATATGGCGTGGCGGGTGCGGGATCAGCGCGCTGAAGCGATCGTTGATCAGCTCGCCGATCGGCGAACGCGGTACCAGCACGCGCTCGTCGACGTAGAATTCCATGCCGCAGAACCAGGCCTTGTTGGTCAGGTAGGCGACCGGGATGCGTTCGTTGACGCGGCGGATCACGCGCTCAACGATGCGATGGCGCTCGCTGGAGGTCAGACGGGCGGTGTGCATGTCCTCCGGAATGTCCAACGGCAGGAACAGGCTTGGCAGCACCAATTGCACCGCTTCGTCCCACGGATTATCGGTTCCGTGACCATAATAGATATTGGCGGCGTTGAAGCGGCTTACCGTCCAGCGCAGCATATCTTGAATGGTGTGCAGTTCGTTCACTGCTTCGTCGACGAAAATTTTGTCCAATTTGCCCTCCGGCAGGCGCTGTGTTTCATGATTTAGCCGCATAGTTTGCCATGAAGCCCGCGACAAATCACGCTTGCCCCTCGCGCTTTTCACTCTGGCCCGAGTTTTGCGTCGACAGCGCTCATTCACAAGGTAAACTAGCGAAATAAACGATTTCCGGTGAATGAAGCATGAAGAACAAGCCCCCTCTGAGCAAAGACGAACAACAGCTCTTCAGAGAGTCGGTGGCGGGCGCGAAAAAGCTGCGCCAGGACACCATCGTCCACCGCCCGCCAAAACCCAAGGTCAAACAGATTGCCCCGCAGCGGCTGCTGCAGGAGCAGGTCGATGCCAGCTATTATTTTTCAGATGAATACCAGCCGCAGCTGGAAGAAGAAGGCCCGACGCGCTACGTGCGCCCCGGCAGCAGCCCGTATGAGCTGAAGAAGCTGCGACGCGGCGATTACTCGCCGGAGCTGTTTCTCGATTTGCACGGCCTGACCCAGCTGCAGGCCAAGCAGGAGCTGGGGGCGCTGATCGCCGCCTGCAAACGCGAACACGTGCACTGCGCCTGCGTGATGCACGGGCACGGCAAGCACATTCTCAAACAGCAAACGCCGCTGTGGCTGGCGCAGCATCCCGACGTGCTGGCGTTCCACCAGGCGCCGAAGGAATGGGGCGGCAACGCCGCCATCCTGCTGTTGGTGGAGCTGGCCGAGTAGGCCCGCAGAAACGACTCAGGGCGATGTCAGACATCGCCCTGAGTTTATTCCGCACCGCATCCGCGGCTCACACTTTGGCCATCACCTGCGACGGGCTGACCTGCCATTCAAACTTGCCGTAACTGCCGTCCGCCGGCAGATCGACATTGGCAATCGCCGAGGTCGCGAACATCGGCGGGCACTCGCCCGGGCACAGTTCGGCCACCAGATAGCCCACCAGCGGCAGGTGCGACACGATCAGCACCGAGCTCACCCCCTGCATCGCCAGCGCCTGCAGATAGCTGCCGACCTGTTCGGCGTTGCCGCCCGGCGTCAGCTCGGGCAGCACTTCTTCGCCCTCCGGCAGCGTCAAGGCTTCACGCACCGTCGCCAGCGTCTGTTCGGCCCGCAGATAGGGGCTGACCAGCACGCGTTCAATATCCACAGACTTGGTGTTCAACCAGGCCGCCATCTGACGGGACTCGTCGCGGCCGCATAGGGTAAGGGGCCTTACCGCATCGCTGGCTGCCTCGAGCGCCGCCTCTCCGTGACGCATAATCAAAACTTGCATATTGCACCGCTGTTGTTGACAAAGTAACGCTATACAGAAACGCCGTGCGTGCTGTACCGCCGAGTTTTACAACCCAAAGCCAAAGCTTTAAAACGATAACGCGCCGTCTCTTTATGGCGGCCGGGCATTTTGCCTGAAAGTTTGCGTAAAGAAAACGCTGTTTTTTACAGCAATCCTCTCCGGGCAAACCTCGATTGCTCACAGAACAAGCAATTCAACGGGTTAAATTTTAACCTTGCCGCCATGAAATTTATTGATGGCGGTCAAGCTAACTTACCGCTGCCTGCGCCTTGCTGTACAGCCTCACCGGCTGACGCTGTTGCAAGGAGTGATGGCGATCACAACGCGGCCCTGTTGCAACTATAGTGCAAATCGGGCCGCCCTGCGTTCAGCTCCCCAGCGGGTAAAAGCGCTCGCCCTGCTGCGCCATGCGCTGTAAGCGCTCGCACGGGGCGAAATGCTCGCCGTGCTGCTGGCGCAGGTAGTCCAGCGTCTTCACCACTTTCTCGGCGCCGAGTTCGTCCATATAGCGGAACGGGCCGCCGAGGAACGGCGGGAAGCCGATGCCGAACACCGCACCGATATCCCCGTCGCGCGCGCTGCGGATCACGCCTTCATCCAGGCAGCGCGCCGCTTCGTTCAGCATCATCATCACGCAGCGCTGAGCGACGGTCGCCGGCAGCATGTGCGCCTTCGGCGTGACGCCGAGCAGCGTATACAATGAGGTATCCGCGCGTTTGCGCCGCTGCCTCTGCTGCCCTTCGCTCGGGTAGAGATAGAAGCCGCGGCCGTTCTTGCGCCCTTTGCGCCCGTCTTTCAGCACCGCATCGAACGCAGCCGGCGCGGCGAAACGCGGCCCCAGCGCCTCGACCAGCACGGGAATGATTTTGGTGCCGACGTCGATGCCCACTTCATCCAGCAGAGTGATCGGGCCGACCGGGAAACCGAAGTCCACCAGCGCCTTGTCCAGCGACTCCATCGGCTCGCCTTCCAGCAGGCAGCGCGCCGCTTCGTTGATGTACGGCGCCAGGATGCGGTTGACGTAAAAACCGGCGCTGTCGCCCACCACGATGGCGGTCTTGCCCTGCTTGTGCGCCAGCGCCACGGTGGTGGCGATGGTCTCTTCGCTGGTGCCGGCATGCGGGATCACTTCCACCAACGGCATTTTATCCACCGGGCTGAAGTAGTGCAGGCCGATCACCTGCTCCGGCCGCTGGGCTTTTTCGGCGATATGACCGATAGGCAACGAGGAAGTATTGGAAGCGAATACGGTATGCGGCGCACAGTTCGCTTCGACCTCGGCCACCATCTGCTGCTTCAGCGCCAGATCTTCAAACACCGCCTCGACCACGACATCCACCTGTTCAAAGCCGGTGTAATCGGTAGAACCGGAGATCAGCATCATCTGTTTTTGCCGCTCGGCCGAGCGCATGCGCTTGCTGCGCACCCGCTTGCCGAGCACGTCCCAGCTGTATTTCAGCGCGTGATTGATGCCGGTTTCATTGATGTCTTTGATGCGAACCGGCAAACCGCCGCGTGTGGCGGTGACGCAGGCGATGCCGCCGCCCATCAGACCGCCGCCGAGAATGCCGACGCGGTGCAGGGCATGCGGCTGGGCATTGCCGCCCCGCTCTTTTTTCAGCGCGGTGGAGGCGAAGAACAGGCTGCGCAGCGCCGCCGACTGCGGCGTCATCGCCAGTTCGCCGAAGGCGCGCGCTTCGGCCTCATAACCGCTGGCGCTGCCGTGATCCAGCCCGGTGCGCACCACCTGAATGATGCGCTCCGCCGCCGGGTAGTTGCCGTGGGTTTTCGCCAACGTTTTCTTGCGCACGATGCTGAACAGCAGGTTTCTGCCCAGCGGGCCGTTGAGCAGGCGATCCTGCCACGGCAGCTCGCGCTGATGTTTCCAGCCCTGTTTCACCCGCTCGATGGCGGTCTGCAACAGAATCGACTGCGGCACGGCGTCGTCCACCAACCCCATGCGCAGCGCCTGACGGGCACGAATGTGCTTGCCGGTCAGGATCATGTCCAGCGCCTTGGCGGCGCCGATCAGGCGCGGCAAGCGCTGCGTGCCGCCGGAGCCCGGCAGCAGGCCCAGCTGCACTTCCGGCAGACCGAGTGCGGTTTTGTCATCCAATGAACAGACGCGGCCGTGGCAGGCCAGCGCCAATTCCAGGCCGCCGCCCAGGCAGGCGCCGTGAATGGCCGCCACCACCGGCACCGGGAAGGCGGCGATCTGCGCCAACGTGCTCTGCCCTTTCTTGGCCAGCGTTTCCGCCTCTTTGGCGCTGGTGCAGGCGGCAATCATAGTGATGTCGGCGCCGGCGATAAACGAGTCCGGCTTGCCGGAAACGATCACCAGCCCTTCCAGCGCGGTATGCTGCTGCGCCCGGATCAACACGTCGTTAACCTGTTCGACGAACTCGGCCTTGAGCGTATTGACCTTTTCGCCCGGCACATCGATGGTGATCACGCCGATGTTGTCGGGGCGAAGCGTCAGCTGAAAGGCCGACGGTTTGGCGCGCTGTTCATGCAATGCGTTTTCAAAGCTCATTATTCCACCTCCACGATCATCGCGGCCCCTAACCCGCCGGCGGCGCAGGCGGTCGTCAGGCCCAGCCCGCCGCCGCGGCGTTTCAGCTCACGCAGTGTCTGGGTGATCATGCGCGCGCCGGTGGCGGCGAACGGGTGGCCATAGGCGATGGAACCGCCCAAGACGTTGAATTTGTCCATGTCCACCTCGCCGATCGCCTGGCTGCGGCCAAGCTTCTCGCGGGCGAACTCTTCGCTGGCGAACATCTTCAGGTTGGCCAGCGTTTGCGCGGCGAAAGCTTCATGCATGTCGATGAGCGTCAGATCGGCCAGGCCGATACCGGCGCGATCCAGCGCCAGCGGCGTGGCGTAGGAAGGCCCCAGCAGCATGTCTTCCCACACGTCGATGGCGGCGAAAGCGAAGCTGCGCAAATAGCCCAGCGGCTGCAGCCCCAGCTCTTTGGCGCGCGACTCGCTCATCATCAACACCGCCGCCGCGCCGTCGGTCAACGGTGTGCTGTTGGCCGCGGTGACGCTACCGTGCTTGCGATCGAACGCCGGCTTCAGCTTGGCGTAGGACGCCAGGCTGGAGTCTTTACGGATGTTGTTGTCTTCAGAAAGCTGCGCGCGGTAAGGCGGCACGTAGGCGGTCATCACCTCGTCGCGCAGCCACCCCTGCTGCCAGGCCTTGGCCGCCAGCTCGTGTGAACGGTGCGCCAGCGCATCCTGCGCCTCGCGGGTGATGCCGTGGCTCTTCGCCATCTGCTCGGCGGTATCGCCCATGCGCAGTCCGGTGGAATACTCCGCCACCGCCGGTGGCACCGGCATCAGATCGCGGAATTTCAGCCGGCTGAACAGCTTGAGACGCTGCGACAGCGTGCGCGCCTTGTTGACGTCCACCAACGTGCGAGCAAGCGCCTTGCTGACGCCGATCGGCAAGACGGAAGAAGAGTCCGCCCCGCCGGCGATGCCGACGCTGATGCTGCCGGCCATGATGCTCTCCGCCACATTGGCGATCGCCTGGAAGCTGGTGGCACAGGCGCGCGACACGCTGTAGGCGTCGGTATGGACGCTCATGCCGGTGCCGAGCACGATTTCACGCGCGATGTTCGGCGCCTCGGGCATTTGCACCACCTGGCCGAACACCAGCTGTTCGATAAGCTGCGGATCGATACCGCTGCGCGCCAACAGCTCGCTCACCGCCGTTTTCCCTAAATCCACCGCCGGAATGCCGTGATAGGCAGTCGCCTGTTTGGCAAAGGGGGTACGCAGTCCATTCACAATCGCAATGCGGTCACCATGACGGGTCACCAACGGCAGTGCCTTACTCATAAATGCTCCTGAAGAAAATAACGTCAGCGCAATGGGCAGAAAGAGGTCTGACCTGATGAGGTCATTGTTAACCAAACGGTTACATTTGGCAAACCGGCAGAGATCAAAACTGCGAGCAGGCGCACTTTCTATCGGGGGGCGATGTAGGGAAGGCAATCCCCGACGCACGGCAGGCGGCGCCGGGGGGTAAAGCGGGGATTAACGCAGGCCGAGCTGGAAGATCAGGGTTTCCGCCTGGCAGGCGAAGGTGAAATCGGCCTCCAACTGCACGCCGCCGTCAACCGGTTTAATGCTACTGCTGATGTCACAAGGGTCGGATTCTACCGCGCGCGCCTTTTCGCTCAGGGCAGCCAGCATCGCCTCCGCATCTTGTTGATTGCTGAACACCTGACTGTAGGACGCGGTGCAATCGGTGTTATCCATCACGGTGCCGACATCCACACAGCAACACGCGGCGGTTTCCTGGGCGCTGCATTTATTAATTGCATCTGACATGATTGGTTCTCCTCAAGGGCCTCGGTTATCAGCCCAAATTGCCGTTTTACTCACCGGCACAAAGCCACAAAATTCTGCGGTTATTTTACGCTTCCACGCCGGCAATCACTAGCACTTACTTTTATTGGGTGTTTTAAGTGATGGAAATCACAAATAAAAATGAGCGCCTGCTAAGGAATGGTAAGAATTTTGTTATTTACCGCTGGCTTTTTGTTAAGCAGATCTCTTTTTTGATATCAGGTTGGAAATATTTCAAAAACAAACTTGCAACATTTTCACAGGTCAGACCTATACTTCAGCCACTGGTCTGATTTGTCTGAACGATAACGGACCCTACAATCCCGCGCTCCTTGTTACCTCGTGTAACAATAGTTTAAATAATAAACACATAATGAGGTTTTGGTCATGAGCCAGAAAAACCTATTGACTAAATCAGCTCTCGCAGCTGCAGTGGCAATTATTTCTTCAAACGTGTCTGCCGCAGGATTCCAGCTGAATGAGTTCTCATCAGCTGGTTTAGGACGTTCGTATTCTGGCGAAGGCGCCATGGCGGATACGGCGGCCTCGGCGAGCCGCAACCCGGCATTGTTGATGATGTATACCCGCCCGGAACTCTCCATCGGCGCAGTCTTCATCGACCCGGACGTTGACATTACCGGCAAATCGCCTTCCGGTGCCAGCCTGGACTCAAAAAATATCGCCCCTGTCGCCTGGGTGCCGAACCTGCATTATGTTCACCCGATTAACGATCAGTTCGCCGTAGGCGGCTCGGTCACCAGCAACTACGGTCTGGCGACCGAATTCAACGACGGCTATACCGCCGGCGCTTACGGCGGCAAGACCGATCTGACTACCGTTAACCTCAACCTGAGCGGCGCCTACCGTCTGAACCAACACTTCAGCTTCGGTCTGGGCTTCGATGCGGTGTACGCCAAAGCCAAACTGGAACGCTACGCCGGTGAATTGCCGAAGCTGATCGCAGGTTCCGGCCAATTACCACCGCAGCTAGCCGGCCCGGTATCACAGATCCCGGCTGATACCCAAATTTCGCATCTGAAAGGCGATAAATGGGGTTACGGCTGGAACGCCGGCATCCTGTACGAAGTGGACGAAAACAACCGCTACGGTTTCACCTATCGCTCCGAAGTCAAAATCAAGTTTGACGGCGATTACAAAAGCAGCCTGCCATCGGCCTATAACCCAATTCTGGGTTCCCTCGGCCTGCCTTTGGGCACCAACGGCAGCACCATCCCCGGCTCTCTGGATCTGAACCTGCCAGAGATGTGGGAACTGTCCGGCTACAACAAAGTTGCGCCGCAGTGGGCCATCCACTACAGCCTGGCGTACACCAGCTGGAGCCAGTTCCAGGAGCTGAGAGCCACCGGCAACAACGGCCAGACGCTGTTCGAAAAGCATGAAGGCTTCAAAGACGCTTACCGCATCGCGCTGGGTACCACCTACTTCTACGACGACAACTGGACCTTCCGCGGCGGTGTCGCCTTCGATGACAGCCCGGTGCCGGCACAGAACCGTTCCATCTCCATTCCGGATCAGGACCGCTTCTGGATCAGCGCAGGTACCTCTTACGCGTTCAACAAAGACGCGTCGGTTGACGTCGGCATTTCCTACATGCACGGCCAGAAAGTCACCATCAAAGAAGGCCCTTACACCTTCAACTCTGAAGGTAAAGCCTGGCTGTACGGCGCCAACTTCAACTACCGCTTCTAATCTCGCTTGAGAAAGAAGCCAAAGCGCCCCGCGGGGCGCTTTTTTTTGCCCGTCGCTTGCCGCCGACATAAAAAAACCCGCCTGACGGCGGGTTTTCATTGGCATAACGCCCGTGATTACTGCGAGTCGATCTCGTCCAGCTCGCCCTGAATCGCCTTGGCGTTCGGGTTCTCTTCCGGCTTGAGCGAGCCGCCGTTGGCGATGAAATCGTGGCGCTGGAAGTAAGCTTCGCGCACCATGATGTAAGGATCGGAAGAGTTGCGCAGCAGGCCGTCGGAATCCAGCAGTTGGGCGCGGGTTTCGATGCCCTCGACCACCCATTTGCCCGCCGACATCCAGAAGGTCAGGTAGCTCAGCATCGGATACAGCGTATCCGCAAAATCGCCGCCTTCGTCACGCAGCGTGAAACTGCCGTAGCCCGGCAACATCACGTACGGGCCGTAACCCACATCGTAATGGCCCAGCGTGCTGCCGAAGCGGTTCGGTTCTTCGCGCGCCAGTTTCGGGTTGGCCATGCCGGCCACGTCGATCAGGCCGCCCATCCCGAGCAGGGTGTTCAGGAAGAAACGGTTGAAGTGGATCATCCCGCGGTAAGGGTCGCCCTTCAGGAAGGCGTTGACCATGCTGGCCGGCTCTTCCAGGTTGGAGGTGAAGTTGCTGATGCCGTTACGCGCCGGCATCGGCACGTAGTCGCGCCAGGCCACCGCGACCGGGCGCAGGATATAAGGATCCAGGACGTTGTAGTTGAAGTCGAACATCGTCCGGTTAAATCCTTCCAGAGGATCGGAACGCCCTTGCGGATCGTTGTCTGGCGCGCTGGCACAGCCCACCAGTAATACCGTTGCGAATGCCACCCCAGTCAGGCGAAAGTTCATATTTTTCTCCATAAAAACACGTTCGGTCTTATTTTTCAGTGACCTGCTTGTTTATCTGAACGCTAACCTGCTCTTTACCGCTGAATGTCTGCAGCGAGCTTTCGCCGAACCAGTCTCCCGGCTGCGGCGTGGCCAATCCGTCCTGTGAGAGGCGCACACGCACCTGCACCTGATGCTGTGCCGAGAGTAGACGCTCGGGCATCATGGCGTTGCTGTCATCCAGAGAGAAAGACAGCGGAAAACGGCTCAGCGGCAATTGTTTTACCGCCACCGGCACCGGGCTGGCGCCGTCGGTAACCGAGATGACCAGCGTCCCCTGCGGCGGCAGGGCTTTCGCCGCCTGCGGTGACAGCGAAACGGTCACATTCAGTTTAACAGTTTCTCCGCCGGCCTGGGCTTTTGCTTGTGCAATGCTGCGCTTTATCACCTCCGCGCGCGGATCGTTGGCCGGCAGCAGCTGCAGCATCACCTGCCAGGCGCCGATCGCCTGCTTGAAGTCGCCCTGTTCAAAGGCATTGAACGCCAGCAGGCTCAGCACCCGCGGATCGCCGTGATTCTCCGCGATCATGCGCCGCAACAGCTGCGTCGCCCGCTTGTTATCCTCCGGATCGTTGGAGCGCGTCAAGACCTCGGCATAGCCGAGCCGCACTTCCAGACTATTCGGATCCAATTGATAAGCATGGGCAAACGCCTGCGTAGCCGTGGTGGCGTTATTCAGTGCCATGCCGACCCGCCCCAGCATCATCCAGTCGTTGATGTTGCGATCGTCCTGCTGCAGCGCGGTGCGCAGCCCTAGCCCGAGGCGGGCGATCTCTTCCATGCTCAGCGGCTTGGCGCGCTCATTGGCGACGCGCTCGCGCAATTCCGGCATTTGCGCCTGCACCAGACGCCAGTCCAGCACCTGCGCCAACCCGCCGGTTTTCAGATAAAAGCCAACGGTCACCGCCAGCAATAACAGCACGCCCGGCACCAGCGCCCAGCGATTGATCGGCTTCGCTTGCGCCGCCTGCTCGACGGGAATGTCGTTCAACAGGTTCTGTTGCAGCTCTTTGACCAGCTCCGGGCGCTCGGCCACCACGCCCTGCTGCTCGTCCTGCTCCAGCTCGCTGAGGCGATCCTGATAAAAAGCCTTGTTCAACGCATCGCGCGTGGCGGCGCTCTGCTTGCCGTGGCGCATCGCCGGCACCACCAATAACGCGGCGGCGCCGGCCAGCAACACGCAAATAATCAGCCAAAAAGCCATTAGGGTTTCTTCCTGTCAGTCTCTTGCAACAGCGCCGCCAGGCGCTGCCGTTCCCGTTCGGAGAATGCGTCGTCCACCGCCGCGTCGGGCCGGCGACGGGCGCGCAGGATCACCACCGCCCCGCCGATCAGCACGAACAGCAGCGGGCCGATCCACAAGATCAGCGTCGCCGGCGTTACCGGCGGCTCGTAGGTGACGAAGTTGCCGTAGCGCGCCACCATATAATCGATGATCTGCTGCTTGCTTTGCCCCTGCATCATCAGCTCGTACACCTTGGTGCGCATGTCGGCGGCGATGATGGCGTTGGAATCGGCAATGCTGTTGTTTTGGCATTTCGGGCAGCGCAGCTGTTCGGTCAACTCGCGATACTGCTGCTCCTGCTCGACGGAGTTGAAGCGATAGGTATCGATCGCCGCGGCGGCGCTCCAGCTCAGCAGCGCGGCGCACAGCAGGACAATCAGCCTCATGCCTCACCCCCGTACTTTTTATACAGCGGCAGCACTTCCTGCTGCCAAACGCGCTCGTTCATGTCGCCGGCGTGGCGATAGCGAATAATCCCCTGGCCGTCGATAAGGAAGGTCTCAGGCGCGCCGTAGACCCCGAGATCCAACCCCAGCATGCCGTCGCCGTCGTACAGGCTGAGGGCATAGGGATTGCCGAGGGAATTCAGCCAGGTCACCGCCTTGGCGCGATCGTCTTTATAGTTCAGGCCGACCACCCGCACGCCGCGCGCCGCCAGCGTATTAAGGTACTGGTGTTCCGCGCGGCAGGTCGGGCACCAGGTGGCCCAGACGTTGAGCAATATCGGCTTGCCGTCGCGCAGCACCGCCTGATCGTAGGTTTTGCCAGGCTGGTCCAGCGATTCCAGCCTGAAGGTCGGCACCGGTTTGCCGATCAGCGCCGATTCCAGCATGGTCGGATCTTCGCCGCCGGCGTTGCGCGTCAGTTGCACCATCAGCGCCGCCACCAGCAGCAGGAAGAGGACCAACGGGATAAACAGCAGCTTACGATTCATGGTTGCGCCTCCAGCTTGCCTTCGCGCTTGAGTTTTTTGCTCATGCGGTAACGCGGGTCGAGGATGCACAGCAGGCCGCCGATCGCCATAAAGACGCCGCCGAACCAAATCCAGCGCACGAAGGGTTTGTAATACAGGCGCACTGCCCAGGAACCGTCCTCCAGCTCCTCGCCCAGCGCCGCGTACAGATCGCGGCTGAAACCGCCGTCGATCGCCGCTTCGGTCATCATGCTGCGCGCCACGCTGTAGTAGCGTTTCTCCGCGTGCAGCGTCGCCTCCGGTTTGCCGTTGCGCGTGACGTCGATGATGCCGACGCCGCCGCTGTAGTTCGGACCGCGAATGTCGTGCACGTCGCGGAACACGAAGTGATAGTTGTGAATATCCACGCTGTCGCCGGCCTTCATCCGCACATCGCGCTCCACGCTGTAGTTCTGGCTGAAGGCGATGCCGATCACCGTCACCGCCACGCCGAGGTGGCCGAGCACCATGCCCCAGTGGCTGGGGGACAGCTGGCGCAGCCCGCGCCAGAAACCGTGACGGTGGGTGGCGCGCTCATGCAGCTCCATCAGCGTCAGGATGATCACCCACAGCGCCATGATCAGGCCCACCACCGTCATGCCGGCGATGCTGTCCTGCAGCAGCCACGGCAGCAGGATTGACAGCACCAGCGTCGCCAACAGCGCCACGCCGAGGCGGCGCCACAGCTTGCTCGGCTCATCACGCCGCCAGCGCACCAGCGGCCCGATGCCCAACAGCAGCGCCAACGGCGCCATCAGCCAGGTGAACATGGTGTTGAAGAACGGCTCGCCGATCGAAATGCTGCCCAGCCCCAGCTGTTTGTGCACCAGCGGCAGCAGCGTGCCCAACAGCACCACCAGCATGGCGGCGATCAGCAGCACGTTGTTGCCCAGCAGGAAGGTCTCGCGCGAGAAGGTCTCATGCTGCACCCGGCTGCGCACCTGGCCGCCCTTGACCGCGTACAGCAGCAGCGAACCACCGATCACGATCACCAGATAGGCGAGGATAAACATGCCGCGCGCCGGATCGGAGGCGAAGGAGTGCACCGAGACCAGCACGCCGGAGCGCACCAGGAAGGTGCCCAGCAGGCACAGCGAGAAGGCGGTGATCGCCAGCAACACCGTCCAGGCTTTGAACGTGCCGCGTTTTTCGGTCACCGCCAGCGAATGCATCAGCGCGGTGCCGGCCAACCACGGCATAAAGGAGGCATTCTCCACCGGATCCCAGAACCACCAGCCGCCCCAGCCCAGCTCATAGTAGGCCCAGGCCGATCCGAGCACGATGCCGAGCGTGAGGAACACCCAGGCCGCGGTGGTCCACGGGCGTGACCAGCGCGCCCAGGCGGTGTCGAGCCGGCCGGCCATCAGCGAGGCGATGGCGAAGGCGAAGGCGACCGAGAAGCCGACGTAGCCCATATACAGCAGCGGTGGGTGGAAGATCAGGCCGATATCCTGCAGCAGCGGGTTGAGATCGCTGCCGTCGATCGGGAAATTCGGTAGCGTGCGAGTGAACGGGTTGGAGGTCATGATAATGAACAGCAGGAAACCGGCGGTGATCATCCCCATCACCGACAGCACCCGCGCCACCGCATCCTGCGGCATCGCCCGGCTGCACAACGCCACCGCCAGCGACCAACAGCTCAGCAGCAGCACCCACAGCAGCAGCGAACCTTCATGCGCCCCCCAGGTGGCGGCGATGCGGTAATACACCGGCAGCTGGGTATTGGAGTTGGTGGCCACGTAGGCGACGGTAAAATCGTTGACCACGAAGGCGTGCACCAGGCACAGGAACGCCAGCGCAATCGCGGCGAACATGCCGTAGGTCAGCGGGCGGGCGACCGCCATCATGCGGCGGTCTTGCCGCGCCGCGCCCCACTGCGGGTAAATGCTCAGCAGCAGCGCGATCGCCAGCGCCAGGCACAGCAGAAAACTGCCCAATTCCGGCATCATGACTTGGCGCCCTCCGCCTGCGGCGCGTTATACGCTTCCGCCGGGCCTTTGTGGTTCTCTTTCATCGCGTCGGCCACTTCCGGCGGCGTGTATTTTTCATCGTGTTTGGCCAGCACTTCGCGCGCATTGACCACGTTGCCCTCACCCAGCACGCCCTGCGCCACCACGCCCTGCCCTTCGCGGAACAGGTCCGGCAGAATGCCAGTGTAGGTCACGCCGATCGCGCCGCGCGCGTCGTAAATCTTGAAGCTGACCTGCAGCGTATTGGGATCGCGTTTCACCGAGCCGGGCATCACCATGCCGCCGATGCGCAGCCGCTGGCCGACCTCGGGCTTCTCATGATTTTCGCCCTTGCCCTGCAGGATCTCACCCGGGGTATAGAACAGATCGATGTTGGAGCGCAGCGCGTACAGCATCAGGGTCGCGGTCAGCGCGATGCCGATCAGCACAACGATCGCCAGATAAAGGCGGCTTTTACGACGTGGATTCACAATGATTTCTCCCGCGGTGCGGCGGATTTTTGTTTTGATTGTTGCGCATGGCGAATGCGCCGCTCGCGCGCCTGACGGCGGCCGATCTCGGCGAGCAACTGCCGCCGTTGCCAGAGGGTGTGCGCCACCAGCCCCAACAGCGAAATCAACGTGGCGGCGACCGCCAGCCAAACATAGAAGGCGTAACCGCCCATGGCGAAAAACGCCGACCAGGAATCGAATGCGGCGTTCATGACTGACGCTCCTTATTCACCAGCCCGGCGACCCACGGGCGCTGGCGCTCCTGGAACAGGATCAGATTGCGCAGGCGCATCAGCGTCAGCGTGACGAACAGCAGCAGGTAACCGAGGATCGCCCAGCGCAGCGGGGTGCGCATGCTGGGCGCGATAGATTGCTGCATATTGGTCGAGCCCTGATGCAGCGTATTCCACCATTCGACCGAAAAATGGATGATCGGGATATTCACCACGCCCACCAGCACCAGAATCCCGGCGGCGCGGCCCGCCAGGCGGCGGTCTTCAAAGGCGTTGTACAGCGCGATGACGCCCATATAAAGGAACAGCAGCACCAGCTCGGAGGTCAGACGCGCATCCCACACCCACCAGGTGCCCCACATCGGCTTGCCCCAGGCGGAGCCGGTCACCAGCGCGATAAAGGTGAACACCGCGCCGATCGGCGCCATCGCCGCCACCACGGTATCGGACATTTTCATCTGCCACACCAGGCCGATAAACGCCGCCACCGCCATCGAGGCGTAGATGCCCATCGACCACATGGCCGCCGGCACGTGAATATAAATGATGCGGAAGCTGTCGCCCTGCTGATAATCCTTCGGCGCGAAACCAAAGCCCCATGCCCAGCCAAGCAGCAGGCAAGCCGCCGCCGCCAGCCCCAGCCAGGGGACAAAGCGGCCGCAGACGTGATACAGCCGTTCAGGCCGCGCCAGTTGATGTAACCATTTCCACATTGTCGTCAGTGCTCACGGTAATTTTTATGCGTCGGCCGCCCCGAGCGATCGAAACGGCGAAAATCTTCTGCGGGGTACGCTCTTCTCGGCCTTGCCCCGTCTGTTCATTCAATACGTTAGCTAGTGCACGCTCACTCGCAGCGCCGCCGCGGTGGCAAACGGTGCCAATGTCACGCTGCCCGCCAGCATCGCGCCCAGTATCGCCAGGTAACCGTCGATCGGCATGCCCATCGAGGCGGCGTCGATCGCGCCGGTGGCGAAGATCAGCACCGGGATATACAGCGGCAGCACCAGCAGGCTGAGCAGCACGCCTCCTTTGCGCAGGCCGACGGTCAGCCCCACGCCGATAGCGCCGATCAGGCTCAGCGTCGGCGTGCCGAGCAGCAGCGTCCCCGCCACCGCCAGCCAGGTCTGCATATCGAGCGACAGCAGCAGCGCCACCAGCGGCGACAGGATCAGCAGCGGTAGCCCCGTCACGACCCAGTGAGCACACACTTTGCCCAGCACCGTCATCGGCAGCGGCGTCGGCAGCAGCAACAGCTGCTCCAGCGAGCCGTCGAGGAAGTCGTCGCGAAACAGCCGCTCCAGCGACAGCAGCGAGGCCAGCAGCGCCGCCACCCACACGATGCCCGGCGCAATGCGCGCCAGCAGCTGCGGCTCCGGGCCAATCCCCAACGGAAACAGCGTGATCACAATCAGGAAAAACCACAGCGGGTTGACGATCTCCGAACCTTTACGGCAGGCGATCTTCAGTTCGCGGCGCACCAGGGTCAAAAACATCACAGGCTCCCCGCGTCATGTTCCGCCAAACGAACTTTACCCACCGTTTGGCTGACGCCGGCCAAATCCTGATGGGTGGTCAACAATACCATGCCGCCCCGCTGTGCATGTTGTTCAAAAAGGCTAATCAACTCGGCTACGCCCTGTTTGTCGATTGCCGTCAGCGGCTCATCGAGGATCCACAGCGGCGCCGCGCTGAGCCACAGCCGCGCCAGCGCCACGCGCCGCTGCTGCCCGGCGGAAAGCTGCGCCACCGGCAGATCCTCGTAACCCACCAGCCCCACCTGCTCCAGGGCGCGCCAGATGGCCGGATGATCGGTTGTGCCGCGCACCGCTTGATAAAACTGCAAATTTTCGAAGGGCGTCAATACGGCTTTGATGCCGGGCTGATGGCCGATAAACAGCAAATCTTGCTGGTAACCCGCACGATCGCGCAGCGTGCTGCGCCCGCGCCAGCACACCTCGCCGCCGTCCGGCCGCGCCAGGCCGGCGAGAATGCGCAGCAAACTGGTTTTACCCGCGCCGTTCGGCCCTTCTACCTGAATGATATCGCCCGGCTGAACTGAAAAGCTTAGCTCGCTAAACAGGATGCGCTCATCGCGCACGCAACTCAGACTTTTGGCTTCCAGCATCGGGGAACTCATATTTTTCTTTGGGATAGCGAATCATAGCATAAGCCTTTCCCCGCACGCAGCCCGCGGCGGGCGCGCCGACGGACCAATATGGCGAGCAGGATCAAGAATGCGTGGAAAAAATCGGCGGATTTTAACTCTTGTTACCTTTTTCTGTATTTCGCCGCATTTGGGCCGGGCAACTACGCTTAATAACGTGAACTCACCCTTATTGAGCAGGAGCGACAGCATGAGCGAGCAGCAACGCCAGAATCACGAGCCGGATGAAACGATGCAGGTAGAGAGCGAAGAACAGGAACAGGGCAAGCACGAAATCGAAGTCAGGGAAGAGAATTTGCCGTCGCGCGCGGCGGCGGTGCATGAGCAGATCCGGATGGAAGGCGAAAAAGAGCTGGAACGCGACGGACTGGCGCTGCTATGGTCGGCGATCGCCGCCGGGCTGTCGATGGGTGCCTCGCTGGCGGCAAAAGGCATTTTCCACGCCCGCCTGCCGGACGATCCCAGCCGCTTTTTCATCGAGAACCTCGGCTACACCTTCGGTTTCATCATTGTCATCATGGCGCGCCAGCAGTTGTTTACCGAAAACACCGTCACGGCGGTATTGCCAATCATGCATAAACCCACGCCGCGCAACCTGCTGATCCTGCTGCGCCTGTGGGGCGTGGTGCTGCTCGGCAACCTGATCGGCACCGGGCTGGCGGCGCTGGCGTTTACCCATATGCCGCTGTTCGACGCCGAAACGCGCGGCGCCTTCATCAGTCTGGGCGAAGAGGTGATGCGCCATACGCCGGGAGAGATGTTCGCCAACGGCATCCTGGCCGGCTGGATCATCGCCACCATGGTGTGGATGATCCCGGCCGCCGGCGCGGCGAAAATTTGGGTGATCGTGCTGATGACCTACCTGGTGGCGATTTGCGATTTGACCCATATCGTGGTCGGTTCGGTCGAGATCCTGTATCTGGTGTTCAACGGCGCGATTGGCTGGCAAGCATTCATTTACCCGTTCGCCCTGCCGACGCTGGCGGGCAACATCATCGGCGGCACCTTTATCTTTGCGCTGATAAGCCACGCGCAGATCCGCAACGATTTGAGCGCCAAAAACCAGGCCGCGCGTCGGCAAGAGGAAAAGCGGCGCCACGGCGGGGAAAAACCGTGATCGCCGTCGGTTAGCCGAGGAAATTTCGGCGCGAACTGGCGAGGTATTGAGCAAACGCGCCGCTAAGCGCTTATTCTGCGGGTAAAAAAAGGTATAATGCCCCGGCAGCTTCGGTTGCCGGTCCGCAGCGTCCCCGTAGTTAAACGGATATAACAAGCCCCTCCTAAGGGCTAGTTACTGGTTCGATTCCAGTCGGGGACACCATTCTTTCTAATCCAGCCATTCCCCATCATCTGTACCCGCAATCCCCCTTTTCCCTGTTCAGACCCGATTTCCCCCAGGCGTTATAATTGGCATTAATTAAAAAACTTAATATCCGTCGGCGTTGAAATCGTCGCCGCCTGCCCTCTGGCCTGCAACTCGCCCTTTTCATCATCGAAATCGAACAGCGTCACGCTATTGGTGAATACATTCGTCACATAGAGATGGTTACCGCCGGCATCGAAAGCGAGCGCACGCGGCTCAATGCCGCCGGCCTCATAGCGCGTCGGCACGCCCGGCATCCCGTCCCTGCCGATTTTTAATACCAGCAGGTGGTTATCGGTGCCGCGATGGGTGGCAATAAGATATCTGCCGCTCGGGCTCAGGATAATGGCCCCACCGCTTTTCGCCTCCGCCGAATCGAGGCCGCCGTTCAGTTTCACTTTTCCTTGCCGCGTCAATCGATTGTCGTTAACGGCAAACGCCTCGATCTCGCCCGCCATTTCGGTGATGACATAGGCATAGTCGCCTGCCAACGAGAACACCATGTGCCTTGGGCCGGCGCCGGGCGCAAAGGCGACATCGCGCGAAGCATCCGCCTGCAACGGCTGCGCGTTAGCCGAGCGATAGCGGTAGGCGTGCAGCTTATCGCCCCCGAGATCCGCCGCGTACAGGTATTGGCCATCGCGGCTGAAGGTAGTGGAGTGCGCATGCCCGCCTTCCTGGCGCCCCTGCACGGCGCCGGAACCGGGCGTAAACGGATAATGCTGTACGCGTTCACCCAGCCTGCCGTCGCTGCCAATCGGCAATACCGTCACCCCCGCGCCGCCTTTGGCGACAGAGTAGTTGGCGACCAACAGAAACTTGCCATCCGGGCTGAGGGTGGCATGCGTCGGCTGCCGACCCGCGCTGCTCACCGTATTCAGCACCCGCAGGCTGCCAGCCTGGTCTATCGCCAAGGCGGTCACCGTTCCCGCGTCCTCCTCATTGGTGGCATAGGCGAAACGGCCATCGCGGGATGTGGCGATCCACGACGGGCTTTTCATTTTAATGGCATCGAGCAGCGTTAACGTGCCATCGCCATTAACCGCCAGACGATAGAGCCCTTCACTGGGGTGCGCCGGTTTCTGCACCACGGGCGCATCCGGAATATGGGTCCAGGTGCCAACTAACGCTATTTGATGCTGTTCCCGATTATTTGCCATCGCATTTCCTGAAAACATGAAGAGCATTAATGCCAGCGCTAATTGAATAGCCTGCCTGCCTAAACCTTTAACGTTCACTCTGCCAAAGGCAGGCAACGTTAAAGGTAGCATAAAGAGCGCGCGGCGGTGTTTATTAATCGAGCCAGAGGGTTTATCTATACTCATGGTGCCTCCTTTCCTCAACACTACGCCACAGGAATAAGTATATCGACATTGATGATCTTACTGTTTAAATGCTCGTGCCTGTATAATTCGATGAAAAAGCTCTCCCTCATTTTGACATTAATAGCCGGCAGATGGGCGTCATAGATACCCTCAAAAAAGGCAATATACTCAGGTAGCTCCCCGATAAAGGGAATGACAATATATTTCCCCATGGGTATATAGAAGTTAAATATGGAATGAAAAACCTCTTGCTCCTTGCCGTTGGCATGCGACCTCCCCCCTTTTCTTTTTTCTACGCTATAAGCCCTCCCATTTTTACTTAGCCATTTATCATTCGTCTGGGTAATGTCACTGGCATCTCTGTACTTCCTGACGGAGTGGAAAATCAATGCCTTGTACTGCTTCAACATGTCGATGTCATCCGGCATGACCGTATGATAAAAATAGGGTTTATTGTCGCTGCCATACGGTGGGATCTGGGTGGAGAAATCCCATCCCCGGCTGTTTCTAAAGCTGTTGGGCGTTTCGCCAAAGAAACGTTTGAATGCCCGCGTGTAGCATTGCTGAGAAGCAAAGCCCGATGCCAGGGCGACATCCAATATGTTACCTTGATGCTGTTTGAGCAGGACAGCGGACCGGCTCAGCTTTCTATTCCGGATATAAGTCCCTAACGTAATGCCAAAATAATGTTTAAATAACCGCTGTAAATGCCATTTAGAGTAACCCGAGATAATGGAAACCTTATCAACGGAAAGCCCCTCTATAATATTTTTCTCCATATACTCCAAGACCTGTACAAGAATATCCTTTCTATAATCCATGAGCGCTCCCTGCCTTTATAAAGATTGTGTCCTTTTTATTAAAATCGTTAACCTCTCAAATCAAGTCATTAAGATTAATCCTAAAAAAATCACCCTGTCAATGCAATTTTTACGGCATAGGAAAAGTCATCATATAAATAACTGAAAATGATCATGTTATATAAATAAGCTTGCGAAAAATCCGTGAATAAAAAATGCGCCACGCAAAGTGCATCCATTAAAGATGCATTTGCCCCGCCAGGGTGAATCACACTTTATGTTAATTATTTTATCTTAACGTGTTTTTTACGCTCCACGGGCATGACCGAATAGGAATTTCATCATCACAAATTAAATCGTGTTTTATTGTTTGGCCGGTTGATAAAACTATTGGGCCGAATACGAAAAAGTATGAACGGTGGCGAAGGAAGATTCGGTGGATAAGCGCAAGACCTTAACCACGGGACCGATAATCGCAGATCGTCATTGAGAGTTTCTTTTTTATCTTTTCCCGCACGGTGAATAATCGACGTTTCAACAACCCCTGTTCGATGCCCTATTTTCCCTCCATGTCAATTGGATCGCCACTGGTGCCCCGCTGAACCGCCTCCCCTTTACTCGTAAGAGTGCCCTGTCTGCTTGCGCCGTGCTTTATTGCCCAAGCGCAGCAAAAAGCCCGGCTCACAAAGCCGGGCTTTTCATTAACGGTCTGATCAATCAGCCAGATTGTCGATCTCTGCGGACCTGTGCTTACGCAACAGATACAGCAGCAAAGACACCCGCCGCTCGGTGCGTTCCGGGGTATCCGGCGGCAGGTTGTAGCGCAGGGTATAGCGCTCGTTGTTCTCGTTGCAAAAATCGATGACGAGCACGGGCGCAGAGGCTCCGGCTACTTTTCGATAATTCAGCGAGATGCACGACAGGTTTTTTTTCATCTCAACTTACCGCGAGGGTGCGGCGGGTTGATTCGGCAATCCGCCCCACGCCGGCGCTCAGCGCGGCGCCCAACAGCAGCACCAACAGCGAGCCCCATGCGGCGCGTGACAGCTGTTTAGCCGCTTCATCGGCCGCTTCACGCGCTTTCTGCTCGGCCTCAGCCTTGAGTTTCTCCACTTTCTGCACCGCCTGCTGGTAAGCCTGAGCGTAGTTATCGACGATTTGGCTCGCTTCATCACGGCTCTTGCCGGTGCGCGCCGCAACGATATTCACCAACGCATCCTTGTCGGCGGCGCTCAACGTCGGCTCACCGGACTGTTTGACGCGGTCGAACCACTGCTTGAGCTCGGAGGCGGCCCGCGCCGGATCGGTCGCCGCGTCCATGGCCGATTGCTTGCCGTCGGCGGTCACCCTATCGGCCTTCTGTTCCAACCGAACCGGATCCAGCTCCGGCTTGCCGGTCTGCTTGAGCGTGGCGTCCAACTGGTTTTCCAGGCTTCCCCAGTCAAGGCTGATGCCCTTTTTATCCAGCTGTTGCTTGAGACCTTCGCCCACGTTTGGCGCTGCCGCCGCCAGGCCACTGCCCGCCAGCGAAAGCCCTTTGCCCACCGCGCTGCCCGCCAGCCCCACCACGCCACTCGCCAATGAAACCACCAGCCAGGTGGTCAGCAAGGTGGTGATCGCCCAGCTCAGCAGGCCATGCAAGCCGCCGCGATTCGGTGCGGTGCGGCCGGCGACGAACGCGCCGGCGGCCAGCGAGGCCAGCGTTGAAACCAGCAGCCAGATCCCGGTGCCGGTACCAAAGCCGCTCAGCGGGTTGCCCTTTTGCATCATATCCACGGCCTGGGCACCGACAGCCGTACCCAGCACGCTGAAGATCAGATAAGTCACCAGCGCCACGGCACTCCCGGCCAATATCGAGCCCCATGACACCTGAAACGCAAAGCGATTTGATTCATAGACAGTGGTCATCGTTGTTCCTTATATTTTCTGGACAAGTGATTGCACGCACGGCGGATAACCGCGCAGACAAATCCAGTCTGCCGCGCGGCGTCGTCGGCCGTCCCGGTTCATTTGCGCCAGAATGACTAGTGCATTCACACCCTGCGAATACGCACGTTATGCACTAAGCTGCTCAGCGAGTAGCGTAACCCGCGGCCCCCGTCAGAGGCCGCTCCCCCTTCTGTCTAGCGGAGAGCACATGAACCCATCCGTCCTGGCCAGCGAAACCCACCGCGGCCACCTGCAGCAAATCATCTCCGGCTTGTCCGACGGCGTGATCCTGACGGATACCGATCAAACGCTGCTCTGGGCCAACGAAGCCGCGTTGGCCATGCATGGCGTGAGCCACCAGAAAGCCCTGGGGGCCAATGCCGCCGAGTACGCGGCGCGGTTTGCCCTACGCTATCGCAACAATCACCCGCTGGCGCCGGAACAGTACCCGCTGAACCGGGTGGCCGATGGCGAGACCTTCACCGATGTGGTGGTGGAAGTTCGGCAGGTCGACGATCCGGAGAGTTTCTGGGTACATCGCTTGCGGAGCCTGATTATCACCGATGCGCAGGGGCAGCCGGAGCTGCTGGCGCTGATCCTGAGCGACGCGACGGAGTGGGCCAGCGCCGAACAGCGCTTTGAAAAAACCTTCAACGCCAATCCGGCGCCGGCGGTCATTTGTCGGCTAAGCGACCTGCGTTACGTCAAGGTCAATCAGGGGTTCCTCGATATGACCGGTTACCAGCGTGAACAGGTCATGGGGCGTTCGGTTTATGAACTCGACGTTTTAGAACAGGCGGAGCACAAAGAGCTGGCGATTCAGCGCCTGGGGGAAGGCGCGACCATTCCGCAGATGGAGGCCGAGCTGAAACTGCCCGGCGGCGGAAGCAAGCTGGTGGTGGTTGCCGGTCAACCGCTGGACTTCAATGAAGACGACTGCATGCTGTTCACTTTTACCGATCTCGAACCCCGGCGCCAGGCGGAATCGGCGCTGCGGGAAAGTGAAGAGCGATTCGCCAAGGCATTTCGCCTGAGCCCGGTGCCGACGTTGTTGTGTACGGCGCACGAGCGGCGCGTACTGGACGTCAACGAAGCCTTCACCCGCACCACCGAGTACGACGCCGAAGCCTTGATCGGCAAGACGGTCGATGAGATCCAATTTATTGACGATCCCGAGGCGAACCGCCGTTTGTTTGCCGCGCTGGAAAAAAGCGGTAACGTCGAAGGGCTGGACATCCGGGTGCGCAAGAAAGGGAGCGAGTCGATCGACTGCGTGGCCTCGGCGGATGCCATCAGCATTCACAATGCGCCCTGCTACCTGCTGGTGCTCATGGACATTACCCAACGCAAACGCTCGGAGCTGGAACTGGTGAGCGCCATCGAAGAAGTGATGCAGGACGCTTCCTGGTTCAGCCAAACCTTGATTGAAAAACTGGCCAACGTGAAAAGCATCAACCGGCCCGATCAGACCGGATTTAACGCCAGCGATCTCACGCCGCGCGAGCGCGATGTGCTGGAATTGATTTGCGAGGGGTTGCCGGACAAGAAAATCGCGGCGCGTCTCAATCTGGCGCTCAACACCATTCGCAATCATGTCGCGACGGTCTATTCCAAACTTGGCGTGCACAGCCGCAGCGAAGCCATCGTCTGGGCCAGGGAGCGCGGGCTGTTTACCGGCGGCCCGGCCACCAGGAACGGCAAGTAGCCCTGCAAATGCACTATCTGCACCAATGCAAACGCCCCTTATAGGCACAACGTGAAGTGCATAACATGGAGGTGCAAATGCAGGCTTTCGCCCTGTGCGGAAGCCAAACGGATCGAACCTTAGGAGCGCATCATAATGAACAGCGAAAAAGCCAATGGCATGATGGAAAAAGTGGCGGGCAAAGCGCAGGAAATGGCGGGCGACGTCACCGGAAATGAACGTTTGCAGGCCGAAGGCGCCACGCGCTATGCAGCGGGTGCGCTGCAAGAAAAATACGGCGACGCCCTGAGCTGCGCCGGCAGCATGATGAAGAAAAACCCCCTCGCCGCATTAGCCCTCATTGCCGGCGCTGGCCTGTTGGCCGGCCTGCTGCTGCGCCGCCGTTGATGCGCGCCGACCAGCACACTGTCTTTCCCTGAATGCCGCGCTCGGAGGGTCACCACCGGGCGCGGTTCTTTTCGGCCATGCAATAAAGCCGGGCGAGATGAGCGACCTTATCGATTTATTCAATCAATATTCATAGAAATCCATGGCTTGCCTTTGTTTCAATACAGGAAAAATTTCTTCCATACCCTATCTATCACAGCGTCCGAAAATTATGACCTCGGCCATTTCACCCCACGTTCGATCATCATTTTTTTGATGGTCAGACATTCGTCATTATACTCCCCGCCTTCTTTGCTGCTTTTTATTTCTTTACTGACCATCTCAACTAAGGAAACGCCTTTCTTATTTATGGGGTTAGGATTAGCGCCGTTATTAAGAAGATACTTAACATTATCAAATGATGAATACCTAAAAGCATCCATCACCACGGTTTGGCCAAGAATATCTCTTGCTTCTAAGTTCGCACCATGTGCAACCAGAACCTTCAGGGTTTCTGAGTTACTGGCTTTTGACGTTTGAAATATGATAGGTAACTCGTCTACCTTGCCCCGAGCATCTGGAGACAATCCCCCATCAAGCAATGCCTTTAACCAAATACCGTTGTCTAATTTTGCCATCCATTCAGCAGGACTGGCACCGCCATTGGGGCGAGGTTGCAGTGGATCGGCTCCGGCCTTTACCAACTCAGTCGCAATCTGCAGCCGTTCCGGCGTGGCATTGTCATGAGTCGACGTCGCCAGGGCATAAAACAATAATGTCATATCGTGTTCACCGGGGCTGTTCAGATCCGTCTCTTTCGCCAGACGTTTGATGTCGCCGATATTCCCATCGCGGATAGCCTTAGCCAACACAAGCTGTTGACCTGTAAAGTAACCTTCTGGCGGCAAGTCCATTCCTTTCTCCTTACATCCGGTTGTAAGCATCAATCCAATCGCGATGAACAGCGCTGCGAACACGTTAAAAACTTGTCTCATTAAGCTTCTATATCCTGTGACCGATTGTGGCGATATCATCGTCTTTTTCCTGTTCGATACAGTCTATCACTTGTTGGATGCCATGTCGGTCACCCATATTGCCCACACCGCCATCAAGCGTGTGTTTAACACCAACGGCATCCGGCAAATGCGACGATAATTTTTCCTTCGCGGCCAATAACGCAAGGTTGCCATTAACGTCGATAAAATCTTGCCTGAGATCGACTTCCTGTAACCTCGTCAAAACTTCGCCCTTCACCCGGTAGGCGTTGATAATATCTTCACGGCCCACCAAGGAACCGCCATATTTTTCCACGGTACTCGAATTCAACCCCGCAGCATTAAATGTCCACCCTGGCTTACCACTAGCAATGGATGCAGCAGAAGCCAAACCGCCGCCCAGAGAATGCCCTGAAATATCGATTTTTGTTGTAGAGCCATCTAACCTTTTACCTATAGCAACAGCCTTTTTATAATATTCAGAGTCAGCCCCCCGACCTTGATTGAAATTATTCGTCCAGTCTTCCAGATTTTTTATCTCCGGCAGTTCACGATCGATAAATAGCTTCTTCGCCGCATTCAATTTGCCATTAGGGAGCTCAGGCATTCTTGAACCGCGAAAGACGACTGTCGGATTCATATCATCGCCAAACACGGCTCTATCAGGTGCATAAATTCTCGACAAAAAGTTTGCTTCGATCTCATTATCAAAAAGCATGTCCCTGCGAAGTTCCAATTTTTCCAAAAAACCGCCGTCATTACTCACATCCCGCCATCCTTCCGGCACGCCAGGCGTAGCCGCCAACGGATTGGTCGTGTTATAGACATTCTGCGCCAGCTTGGCCTTTTCCACCGCGACGTTATTTTGCGCCAGGCGTTGCGCCGCAATCCGCGCATCCGGATAGATACTTCGCTCCCCCCGACCAATCAGATATTTTCTCGCCTGCCAACGCTCCTGTTTGCTCATTGGGCGAACGACCTCTTTGATGACGGTAAGGCTTGAGCCAACGGCGGCGGCCACCGCCTGCATCAGCGGCGGATTTTTAGCGGTGTTTTGTCTCGGGGGCAAGGAAGTTGGTTTAGGCCTGGCGGCGTATCGGCTGATCATCTCTTCATAACGTTGAATTATACGTTCGACTGGGTACTGCGGCGGTAATACAGTACCGGGATAGCGCTGCAGGCGCCCTTGCGCATTGATGAAAAACGGATATTTGACGGGGCTCCAGGCACCGATAGTTGCATCGACGGCAAGCAAACTGCCGCGTTTTAGTTCGTCAAACACGCCGCGCTTCATGCCGCTATCTTCCCGGTAACTCGATACGCCAATACCGGACTGCGTATTGCGCGTGATAGTGTGCCTGCTCGATATTGACGACATGGACGAACCGCCGAACAGGTAATGTCGCTCCAGCTCATAACGCGCATCGGCGGGATTGAGGATGCGGGCGAATTTCTCCGGCGCCAACGATTCCGACATAAAATAAATCAACTGCACAATGGCCTCCCTTCGGCTTGCTACTGGCTTTCCCTTCGTCTGTCAGTGAACGTCACTGGACGAGCCAGTTTTTCATCATACCTACAGCGCTACTGGACCGATACGTGCGTAAGAAATAACGGCCTTATTTTTCACCGTTTCTCCTTCTACGTCACATTTATCTTTAACAGGTTTATGTCAGACCTCGTCAATTTCTAATTTCAGTCTGCCAGCAGACAAGTCATTTATCGGTTCATGTTATCTCATCATCTTAATCCTTAAAATCTATGACGGTAATCAGTAAACAGGGCCCTGATATATAACCTGAACATATTAATCAACTTGGGTTTATCACTCATGCCATTAAGTGTTAATATTGGCGCATTGCGCGCACGGAGAAATAGCATGTTCCCCAGTAAAAAACATTCACAGCGGGCCACCCCGCTGACCAGCTATCAATTTTCCCGGCTGCATACTTTCGAATGCGTCGCCCGTCATTTATCTTTTGCGCTGGCGGCGCAAGAATTGTCGATCACCCCCAGCGCCGTAAGCCATCGCATTAATTTGCTCGAAAAGGAGTTGGGTTTTCTGCTATTCCAGCGCTTTCATCGCAGAATTACCCTGACGCCGGAGGGCGAGCGCATGCAATGGGCGCTGGACAGCTCCTTCAACACGCTGAATCAGGAAATTCTGGACATCAAAAATCGCGAGCTGACAGGGACGTTGACCCTCTACTCGCACCCCTCTCTGGTGCAATGCCTGCTGCTGCCGCGCATCGGCGATTTTATCGCCCAGCACCCCACCATTCACCTCAACATTCTGACCGGGCAGGAGATCATCAACCTGGCCAACCGCGGCGTGGACTTGGCGATGTACTTCGGCAAACTGCCCTCGGGGCGGCATCTGGACGAAGCCTTTATGCAGGAATCGATGGTGCCGATCTGCACGCCGCAGTATGCCGCCGCACATAGCCTGTACGATGCGCCGGAAAACCTGGCCCACTGCACGCTGCTGCACGATCGCTACAACTCCGGCGAAGACGAGTGGCAAACCTGGTCGCAACACTTTGTGCTGGGGCTGGATACCGACAGCAAGAGCATGGAGTTCGACCGCTCCGATCTCGCGGTGCTGGCCGCCACGCGGCACCTTGGCGTCGCCATGGGGCGGCTCAATCTGGTGCAGGACTGGATCAAAAGCGGCGAGCTGATCATTCCGTTCACCGACATGACCGTGCCCTGCGAGCACTGCTATTTTACCTCGACCATCTCCGAGCGGCAGTGGCCGAAAATCCTCGCATTTAAACAGTGGATCATGAAAATCGCCCCTCTGGTCTGATGGCCAGAGGGTTAGCGCTCTATTTTGGGGGAATAAGAAAAATGCAGCGCGCAGGCGTAGAGCCGGCCGGCCTTTGAATAAGAGATATATTTGCGGTTTTTATCCCAGGTAAGCAGGGAATTATTGGCAAAATAATAAACCTCCAATTGCATCCCATTAGCCAACCTCGACCAGCCTCGGCTTCGTATCACAGTAAAATCACCGTTATCGCTGAGCGTAATCAGCGGCACGCCCCAGGCATAGCGGGATATTTGCAGCTGAATAATGAATTGGCTTTCGCAGCTTATTTGATAGTTCTGTACATCAACATCCATAATTTATATTTTGGGTGCCACCCTTCGGTCAAAATAAATAAGATAAGAACAACTCACCACGATTAATCCCAGCACGATCAGCACGGCCCCCAATACAAACTCAATTTGCAACGGCTCGCCGAGAATAACGACCCCCGCCAGGATACCGAATACCGGCGTCATAAAGGTGAGAATGCCCAGTGAGGAGGCCTGATAGCGACGCAGCAGCGAAAACCAGATCAGGTAGCTGAAAAACGACACCACCACGGTCTGGAACACCAGGCTGTACCAGGCCACCGGGCTCAGGGTGAAATGCAGGTTTCCCGTCGCCAGCGCCGGCAACGACAACAGCACACAGGCGCCCGTCAACTGGCACAGCAGCGTCTGTTTGGCCGGGCACTCCGCCAGGCGCGTGGTGCGGATCACCAGGGTAGAGGCTCCCCAGGCGATCCCCGCCAGCAGGCCGTAGAGATCGCCTTTCAGCCGATCGGCTCCGCCGCTTCCCTCAGCCATGCCCGATATGGCCAGCACCACGCCGCCAAAGGCGATGAGCATGCCCAGCCACTGCACCGGCGACAGGCGCTCCTGAGGAAGGAGAAAATGCAGGCCAAGGGCGGAAAACAGCGGCGCGGTGTACAAAAACACCGCCATATGCGAGGCGCTGGTGTAACGCAGCCCTGCGGAGACAAAAAAGAACTCCAGCGCGAACAATGCCCCCACGCTCAAACCGGCGCTCAGCGTGGCACGATCCCAGGTGAAGCGCTCGCCGCGGCCGCGCGCCAGCAGGTAAACCGCCAGCGCGGCAAGACCCGAGCGAATGGCGATTTGCAGCACCGCCGACACATCCGGCTCGGCGGCCTTGATGGCCACCTGTTGCATTCCCCAGATGGCGCATAGCATCACCATCGCGGCGGCAGCCCTGCCGTCGATTCCAATTCTCGCATTCATAATAGGGTTCTCGCCGCCGTGAGAATAATAACGGGCAACCGTCGCGTTATTCTTTATAAACCACGATTTCCTGATAAAGCTTAATAACCTCACCATCGCTATCGACGGAGTCGGTATATTCCGTTTGCTGCGTCAGATGAATCACCTTCCATCCTTTACGCGCTAATTCAGGGATCGTCAGGCGCCCCACGCCGCGGCAAGTGAACAGGGTGTCATCCGACAGCCTAAGCTTACTAACCTCTGCATAATCATAAGCTTGAGAATGACAAACGTGCGACTCCGCCGCCATCGCCGGTAATGAAAATAACCCCACTAACAACATGAACAGATTTCTCATGGCGACCTCCCAATCGCATATTCCTGCCGGCCGATTACGCAGAAAAAGGCTAACGTTAATACTCCGGTGACAGGCTGAAATTAATTATCTCTTGCACGACTAAAATTACAGGCTGACGCCAATGACTGACAAATGAAAAATATAAACCTTGGCGTTAGATGAATTCATCCGAATCGAGAGGCATGAAAAACGGCCCTTTTCACCGCACGAAATGGTCAAAAACCGGCCAATAATTAGCAAGAAAAGTAATTCTTTATCCCACCGTTTATGTTACAAATGCGGCCCGCCGCTAAAACACCAGAAAAAACCGTCAAAATGCGTGAAAACGCAGCGTTCTGCGCAAAACATCGGCATGGCGGCGCTGATGGGGGCGGTCATACATAAAACAGGGATAACACATGGCAATGAAATTGCGCGTATTGACTCAAGCAGTGGCGCTGGGTCTGGCGATCGGCAGCGCGTCGTTCGCCGCTCAGGCGGAAATCACCCTGCTGAAGCAGGATCCACAGGCCGGCGATCCGCTCAGCCGTCTGAACTTCACCGTTGGCGGCAGCATCCGTCCGCAGTTCAACAACATGACGGGCGACGGTGACAAGGGCTCCTACAAGCGTAACGGCTTCGACGGCGGCACCCGCTTCCGTTTCGCGGCGGACTACTACCTGTTCGACGATATCAGCTGGATCAGCTACTACGAGCTGGGCGTGAACATTCCGGCACTGCTCGACTGGGATCATCACTATGCCGACGGCGCGAGAAACACCAGCCGCCGCATGCTGTACACCGGCCTGAAAAGCAACACCTGGGGCCAGATGACCTTCGGCCAGCAGAACAGCGTTTACTATGACGTGGTGGGCGCCAAGACCGATATCTGGGACTACGACATGCTGGCCCAGGCGCCGGGCAACGGCATCAACGGCGACTACGACGGCTCTTACCGTTCACGCAAAATGCTGAAGTACAAGAACCGCTTCGGCGATGCGGACGTTTATGCGTCGTACCTGTTCAGCGACAGCGACTACCTGCCGGGCAACGGCCTGCGCTATAAGCGCAAAGGCGGCGGCTCACTGGGCGTGGATTACCACATTACGCAGGATCTGACCTGGGGCACCGCCTGGAACTACACCCGCGCCGAAATGCGCAACCCGTCCACCAGCGGCAGCAAGAGCTACGATCAGAACATCGTCGGCACCGCCCTCAGCTGGAAACCGGACAACTGGACCCTCACCTTCGGCGGCGGTTACTACCACGACTTCCTGACCACCAAGAAAGCCGACGTCAATAATTACTTCGCCGGCGATGCGTGGGGGATCGAATACCTGGCCGGTTATACCGTGCCGGTTGGCCAGTACGCGGTGAAATCGGTGATGCCGTACTTTATGGGCGATCGCCTGGAATACGTCAGCGGCCGCAACTACCAGCGTATCGACAACGGCCTCGGGGTTACCGTGCAGTTTGACTACGGCTTCCGCGTTGACGTAGAGCATGTGCTGACATCGAGCACCGACAACCTCGGCGATATGACCGTGGTGCGTCTACGCTACGATTTCTGATACTCAGAACGTAAAAAAGGCCGCGCAAGCGGCCTTTTTCGTTTATGGGCGCAGCGTCAGAAACCGCCGCGCGCCGAGCGCCCTACCGCTTCGCCCAGCTGCCATACCGCCATGGCGTAATGGGTGCTGTGGTTATAGCGGGTGATGGTGTAGAAGTTCGGCAGGCCGTACCAATACTGGTAGCCGGTGCCGACGTCCAGCCGCAGCAGGCTGGCTTCCTGATTATCGCCGAGCGAACCCTGCGGGCTTAGGCCGGCTTCCGCCAGCGCAGCGACCGAGTAGCGGGTCTTGAAGCCGTTTTCCAACCCCGGCGCCTGGCCGTTGGCCTGAATCGCGACCGGCTCGCCTTTGGACCAACCGTGCGCCTTGAAGTAATTGGCCACGCTGCCGATGGCATCGACTGGATCCCACAGGTTGATATGGCCATCGCCGTTGAAGTCGACCGCATAGCTCTTGAAGGAAGAAGGCATGAACTGCCCATAGCCCATCGCGCCGGCGAAGGAGCCGCGCAGTTCGAGCGGATCGTCACCTTCGGTGCGCGACATCAGCAGGAAGGTTTCCAGCTCACCGGCAAAGTAATCGGCGCGGCGCGGGTAGTCGAAGGCCAGCGTCGCCAGCGCATCGATAATGCGGGTTTTACCCATTACGCGGCCCCAGCGGGTCTCCACGCCGATAATCCCCACGATGATCTCCGGCGGCACGCCGTACACCTGCCAGGCGCGCTGCAGCGCATCCTGATATTGATTCCAGAACACCACGCCGTTTTGCACGTTATCCGGCGTGATGAACTTGTTGCGGTAGCGCAGCCAAGAACCGTTCGGCCCGGTTGGCCCCTGGGTCGACGGCGTCGGCGCTTGCCTGTCCATCAGCCGCAGCACCGAATCCAGGCGCCGTGCCTGCGCCAGCACGTCGTGCAGCTGCTGCCGATCAAAGCCGTGTTCCTGCACCATCTTATCGATAAAGCGCGCGGTATTCGGGTTATTGGCGAAATCACCACCCAGCGGCGCGCCGCTGTGCGCCGGGCTCAGCAAAAAGCCGCCCTTTACCGGGGTGCCCTGCGGCGTAGCGGTGGGACTGGGTTTCGGCGTGCTGCTACAGGCAGCAAGCAAGGTAATCAGCGGTAAAAGCGCGACCAGGTGACGCATCGGATATCCATATAGCCATGCAAGAGATAAGTGTGAGTTATGTTAATGCATTGTTCAACGCGAACAAACAGGATTATGCCGCCAATTACCGCGTCAGGTAGCCAAACGTGCCAAATTGTGACGTTTTGCACGGAGAAAGGACACCCGGTGCAGCCGCGCGGAATCTCAACCGTGACTAAATGAGAAAAATTATCACCTTGACGCCCCCTTTTACCCCGATAAAATGCCCGGCTGCTTGCCATCCGGCTATCGCCGCAATGATCACGACAATGGACTGTAATGGAATCTCTCGGACAACTCGCCAAAGATCTTTACCGTGGGCGCATCTCGCGCAAACCCTTTGTTTTCTCGCTGGCGATCTTCGCCGTTGGCATCTTGTTGCTGTCGTTTCTGTCGACCTACCTGGATAAAAACCATTTTCGCGCCCATGCGCACGGCGATACCGAGGAATTCGTCTCGGTATTGCTGTACCTGCTGTGCATTATGGTCTGGGCGCTGTTCTGTTTCGGCCTGGTGACGTGGTTTATGGCCAAAACCGCGTTTCGGCTCAACGATATCGGCCTACCGGGTTGGGGGCTGGCCGTGGCGTGCTATGTTTGCTCGGTGCTCAACAACTACTCCCCCGGCCCGGTGGCGCGCTGGCTGCCGCTGTTCAGCCTGGCCGTCATGATCTGCGCCCTGCTGTTGCCGCCGGGCGGGCTGCGCCGCAAGCCGCGTGAACATGCCGATTGAGCGCCATTCCGCTCAAGGCTATGGCTATCCGCCGGCCGCGCCGTCACAATAGCGCCTCATTCAGGCTTCAATCAGGGATTGCCATGTACAGCCACTACCCCGCCCATTACACCTTCGATAGCGACAGCGACGCCTGGCAGATCGGTTTTCACGATTTCCCCGAGTGGCAATCGGCCTGCTATAAACGTGAAGACATCGAGCTGGAAGCGCAGGAAAGCCTGCTGGCCGCCATCGCCGCCGCGATGGACGAAGGGCTGGCCCTGCCCGCCCCTTCCCCTCTGCAAACCGATGACTTGAGGATACACCTGCCGGCGCTGGTGGCGCTGAAGATCGAACTGCACAACGCCATGCTGCGCAAAAACACCGGCAAAGCGGAGCTGGCACGCAAGCTGGGCTTCAACGGCGGGCAAATGGAGCGGTTGCTGGATCTCGGCTACGCCTCGAAGGTTGAGGCGTTGGAGCAGGCGCTGTATCTGCTGGGCTACGAAGTGCGCGTGACAATAAGCGAAGTTTGCCAATAAGTTAGCGGCAGGTAAGCGAAATATTATCCGATGGGGCTAAATTTTCCCCATTGTGCGCCGATATGATCGTTACCTAATCACTTGTCGCAACAACGAAGGCTAAAAATGGAGTGGAGTCGCCGTCATATTTGGGCCGTTATTCTGCTGTCTTGTCTCGTTTTTTGGGCCATTTTGGTGACCGGCATCAACGCCGTCGCTTGAGCGCCTGCCACCGCATTGTAATACCCCGATTTTAAAACCCGCAGCGGCAGGCTACTTCCTGTCGCTTGCCCATAAAAAGCGTTATAAAACAGTCTGCACTGTGCAAAAAACAGCCGAAAATTGTGATCAAAAACACAGTATTGAAATCAGACCAGTATTGAGAGTACATTAGCGCCGATCCTGTCGCGGTTCGGATTTTACCTCACGGAGCATGAGGCGCGACAACCGGACAACCCGCGCTCGAGGACGTTGTTCTTTCGCTTGGAAGAATCCGCCCGACAAGCAGGTTGCCCATAAAATACTCAGCACAACAATCGGGATCATTGCTGGCGAGGACTCCAGACAGGAGTTGTTCAGTGAAATATTTTTTGATGGGCGTGTCATTCATGCTGGTTGCCTGGGTTGGCACCTTCATGTTGATGGTTGCCTGACAGCAGCCTGACCAGGAACACAGCCAAAGGGACGCGCAAGCGTCCCTTTGTCGTTTCGATCATTTGCCCGGCATCATGCGGCGCAGGGTATCGTCCTTGCGCAGATAGTGGTGATACAGCGCCGCCAGCGCATGTGCGCCAATGATAAAGTAGCCGACGTTTGCCAGCGCCTCATGAACCGTTTTGACCAACCGACGCATCACCGGATCCGGCGTCACCCACTGCGGCAACGGCCAGCCCAGCAAAGACCACGATTTCCCACCGTAGGCCAGGGTTAACATGCCCAGCAGCGGCAACATCAGGAAGACCACGTACAGCAGCCAATGGAAGATCTTGGCGCCTACCTCCTGCCATTCCTCCAGCGGGGGGGTGGTCGGCGGCGGCGTGTGGAAAGAACGCACCACCAACCGAATCAGCATCAGGGCAAAGACCGAAGCCCCAAAATTAAAGTGCAGATTTTTGACCATCGGCACCCACGCCTCCGGCACCGAATCTTTCAGCAACATCGCCGCATAGGTGAGGATCACCATCAGCAGCGTCAGCCAATGTAAAACGATCTGCGATCGCGCGTAGCGGTTGCTCATACACTCTATCCAAAAAATAAAATTCAGCGTAGATGAGCATAATGGGGAAATAATGAAGAAAACCTTGGGACGGAAAAAATAAGGCCGAGCGAACGCCCGGCCTGACAGGATTATTTGGCGCTGCCGGCCTTGCCCGGCTTCAGCAAACCGTCCGCGCGGAACATCGCCTTGATGCCGCGTACCGCCTGGCGGATACGGTCCTGATTCTCGATCAGCGCGAAGCGCACGTGGGTATCGCCGTAGTCGCCGAAGCCGATGCCCGGCGAGACGCAGACCTTGGCCTCCGCCAGCAGGCGTTTGGCGAACTCCAGCGAACCGAGGTGGGCATAAGGCTCGGGAATTTTCGCCCACACGTACATCGACGCCTTCGGATTTTCCACCATCCAGCCGGCCTCGTGCAGCCCCTTCACCAACACGTTGCGGCGCTGCCGATACTGCTCGGCGATATCGCGCACGCACTGCTGATCGCCTTCCAGCGCGGCGATGGCCGCCACCTGCAGCGGCGTAAAGGTGCCGTAATCGTGATAACTCTTGATGCGCGCCAGCGCGCTGACCAGTTCAGGGTTACCGACCATGAAACCGATGCGCCAGCCGGCCATGTTGTAGCTTTTCGACAGGGTGAAGAACTCCACCGCAATGTCTTTCGCCCCCGGCACCTGCATGATCGACGGCGCTTGCCAGCCGTCATAGACGATATCGGCATAGGCCAGATCGTGGATCACCAGCACGTTGTACTGCTTGGCCAGCGCCACCACCCGCTCGAAGAAATCCAGCTCCACGCACTGCGCGGTCGGGTTGGACGGGAAGCCGAGGATCATCATTTTCGGACGCGGAATGGTTTCCCGAATGGCGCGCTCCAGCTCACCGAAGAAATCCACGCCGTCCACCAGCGGCACCGAACGCACCTGAGCGCCGGCGATCACCGCGCCGTAAATGTGGATCGGATAGCTGGGGTTCGGCACCAGTACGGTATCACCGTGATCGAGGGTCGCCAGCATCAGGTGTGCCAGCCCCTCTTTCGAACCGATGGTGACGATGGCTTCGCTTTCCGGATCGATATCCACCTGATAACGATCGGCATACCAGCGCGAAATGGCGCGGCGCAGGCGCGGAATGCCGCGCGAGGTGGAATAACCGTGGGTGTCGTCGCGCTGGGCGACGGCGCACAGTTTTTCCACGATGTGCGGCGGCGTCGGGCCGTCGGGGTTACCCATGCTGAAGTCGATAATATCCTCGCCGCGACGGCGTGCGGCCATCTTCAGTTCGGCGGTGATGTTGAATACGTAAGGGGGAAGACGTTCAATGCGCGTAAAACGGCGCTGTGGACTGTTATCAGCCATAGGGGATTCCTCGATAGACGTTAGCGCCCGGACCGTCCGAGCGACGCTGGCCAGCGAACTGACCGAATATCGAACATAGCGCAGCGCCGACGAGCTTGTCGATACCCGGCGCGATATTTTTATTTGCCGCCCTGAAACTCCGCCGCCAACAGCCCGAACAGCCAGTCGTCGCACCACTGCCCAGCCAGACGGTAGTTGTCGCGCAGCGTGCCTTCCAGCTGAAAGCCGCACGATTCCAGCAGGCCGCGCGAAGCGAGGTTGCCCGCGGTCACGGTGGCGGTCAGCTTGTGAAAGCCGCAGGCGTTCACCGCAAAATCCAGCACCGCCCGCAGCGACTCCTTGCCATAGCCCTTGCCCTGCCCGGCAGGCAAACTCCCGTATCCCACTTCCGCCTGCCGATACGGCACCCACTGCGGGCGAAAACCGGTAATGCCCACCGCTTCTCCGCTGTGCTTCTCACGCATCACCAGACACAGCCACTGCTCGCCGTGTTTGTCCCAGGTCGGCAGCCGCTCCTCGAACCGGGCGCGGATCTCCGCTTCGCTGCGCGGATCGGAGATGTAACGGATCACCTCGGGATCTTGGTACAGACGCAAAAACAGCGGCCAATCCTCGGCGGTTATCGGCTGCAAGCTCAGACGTTCAGTGACCAGCTTCATAAAACCTCCGAAAAACGAAAAAGAGGAACTTACGAATGAAAGATATCTCTTTATTTTCCCCGATGGGTTGCCGATAATCATTCACGTTAAAACCACAAAACCATAACGTCTTGCCCGATTCCCTACAACCGCTCGCCGCAGTCACTCACGCGGCACGAGGAGAACACCATGGCCTCTTTAGTCATCGACGATATTCCGCAGACGATCGTTAACGTCAAACGCCAGCTGCGCCAGGCATTGCCGAACTACCGCGACGTGTTTCTGGCGCTGGAAGAGAACATCCGCGGCCAGGTCGAACAGATCCGCCGCGAGCTGGCCGCCGGCCACAATCCGGTGCCGCAGATCGACGCGGAAGATATCCTGCAGCAACGCGTCAGCGAGCAGCAGATAGCGCTGATCAAACAGCGCGGCGCCTGCGCCATTCGCGGCGTGTTTCCCCGCGCCAAGGCCGAGGGCTGGAACCGGGAAATCGGCGACTACCTCGAGCGCAACAACTTCGTCGAGCGGTTGAAAAACGCCGCCGAAGACAACTATTTCGGCAAGCTGGCCGCCAGCAAACCGCAGATCTACGGCATCTATTGGTCGAAACCGCAGGTCGAAGCGCGGCAGGATGCGCGCATGCATGCGGTACAAGTGTTCCTCAACAGCCTGTGGGCCACCGAGAGCAACGGCAAACAGCATTTCGATCCGACCCGCGTCGCCACCTACGCCGATCGCACCCGCCGCCGCCCGCCGAACTCCTCGTCGCTGGGCCTGTCGCCGCACGTCGACAGCGGCACCATCGAGCGCTGGCTGGACGAAAACTTCCGCTATGTGTATCGCCACGTTTTCTCCGGCGACTGGCAGCAGTACGACCCCTTCGCCGCCGACGGCCGCACCGAGGTGCGCGAGATAGCCTCCCCGGCGGTCTGCTCGATGTTCCGCACCTTCCAGGGCTGGACGGCGCTGACGCCGCAGCGCACCAACGCCGGCACGCTGAACCTGGTGCCGATCGCCAACGCCATGGCCTATGTGCTGCTGCGCGCACTGCAGGACGACGTCGCCGACGACGATCTGTGCGATGCGGCGCCGGGCCGCGCGCTGTCGATCTCGGAAAAATGGCATCCCCTTTTATTAAGTGGGATTTCCCCTATTCCCGATCTGGAGCCGGGCGACACGGTGTTTTGGCACTGCGACGTGATCCACGCGGTGGAGAACGAGCATAACGGCGAATTCGACAGCAACGTGATGTATATCGCCGCCGCGCCGGGCTGCGAGAAAAACGATGCCTATCTGCAGCGCCAGCTGCCGAGCTTTATCGACGGCAGAACGCCGCCGGACTTCGCCCCCGACGATTTCGAGGTGGATTTCGACGGCCGCGCCACCGTCGACCTGCTGACGCCGCTGGGCAAAACGCAGCTCGGCATGGGCTGATCCCCCCGCCCGTGGCGCACGCCACGGGCCCCTTTCGCTGTGGTATACTGCCGCCATCCGTAGGCCGCAGCGAGAACCCGTCGTGCACCCTTTTTTTGAAATGCTGTTGGCGGTGTTTGATCGCGCCGCGCTGATGTTGATCTGTCTGTTTTTCCTGACCCGCACCCGGCTGTTCCGCCAACTGCTGCAAAAAGAAGACCATACGCCGCTCGAGCTCGGCATCGTCACGGCGATCTTCTCGCTGTTCGCGCTGTTCAGCACCTACTCCGGCATCAATGTCGAAGGGTCGCTGGTTAACGTGCGCGTCATTGCCATCATGGCCGGCGGCATCCTGTTCGGCCCCTGGGTGGGGATCGTCACCGGCATCGTCGCCGGGGTGCACCGCTATCTGATCGACATCGGCGGCATCACCTCGGTGCCTTGTCTTATCACCAGCATCATCGCCGGCATCAGCGCTGGCTACATCAACCTCAAGGTGAAAAAAGAGCAGCGCTGGCGCGCCGGCATCGTCGGCGGCATGCTGTGCGAATCCCTCACCATGCTGCTGATCGTGCTGTGGGCCAAACCGACCGAGCTTGGGTTGGACATCGTGTCGCAGATCGCCCTGCCGATGATCCTCGGCACGGTGTGCATCGGCCTGATCGTGCTGCTGGTGCAGAGCGTCGAGGATGAAAAAGAGGTGATCGCCGCGCGCCAGGCCAAGCTGGCGCTGGATATCGCCCACAAGACGCTGCCCTATTTCCGCAACATCAACAGCGAATCGCTGGCCACCATCTGCGATATCATCCGCCAGGACATCCGTGCCGACGCGGTGGCGATCACCGATACCCATCAGGTGCTGGCTTACGTGGGCGTAGGGCGCGAAGCTTACCCGATCGGCCGTGAAGGGCTGAGCCGCGTCACCCGCGAAAGCATTCGCCACGGCAAGATCATCATCAAGAACAACCTGGAGAACCCGGCCGCGCCGCAGATCCATTCGCAGCTGGTAGTGCCGCTGTGGGAAAAAGGCGAAGTGACCGGCGCATTGAAAATCTACTACTGCCACGCCCACCAAATCACCAACACGCTGAAGGTGATGGCGGTCGGGCTGTCGCAAATCATCTCCACGCAGATGGAGGTTTCCCGCATCGAGCACCTGCGCCAGATGGCGGACAAGGCCGAAATGCGCGCGCTGCAGAGCAAGATTAACCCGCACTTCCTGTTCAATGCGTTGAACGCCATCTCTTCCTCTATTCGCCTGAATCCGGACACCGCGCGCCAGCTGATCATTAACCTGTCGCGCTACCTGCGCTACAACCTGGAACTGAACGACGAACTGATCGATATCCGCAAGGAGCTGCATCAGATTCAGGACTATATCGCCATCGAACAGGCGCGCTTCGGCGCCAAGCTGACGGTGATTTACGACATCGACGACGACGTCTCGGTGCGCATTCCGAGCCTGCTGATCCAGCCGCTGGTGGAGAACGCCATCGTGCACGGCATCCAGCCCTGCAAGGGGAAAGGGGTGGTGGTGATCGCGGTGAAAGATCAGGGCGACCGGGTGAAGATTTCGGTGAAGGATACCGGCCACGGCATCAACCAGGAAACCATCGACCGGGTGGCACGCAACGAAATGCCGGGCCACAATATCGGCCTGCTCAATGTGCATCACCGCGTGTCGCTGCTGTACGGTGAAGGGCTGCATATCCGCCGCCTGGAGCCAGGCACCGAAATCGCGTTCTACATCAGCAAAAACGGCGGCAAGCTGCATCAGGAACCGAGCGCGCCGCCGGTCGGGGAGGCCTCATGAAAGCCATCATCGTGGAAGACGAATTCCTCGCGCAGGAAGAACTCAGCTACCTGATCAAGAAACACAGCAATATCGATATTGTCGCCACCTTCGAGGACGGCCTCGACGTCCTGAAATACCTGCAAACCCACCAGGTCGACGCCATTTTCCTCGACATCAACATCCCGTCGCTGGACGGCGTGCTGCTGGCGCAAAACATCAGCAAGTTCGCGCATCGCCCGTCGATCGTGTTCATCACCGCCTATAAAGAGCACGCGGTGGAAGCGTTCGAGATAGAGGCGTTCGACTATATCCTCAAGCCCTATCATGAGGCGCGCATCGTCACCATGCTGCAAAAACTGGAGGCGCTGCATCAACGCCCCACCGGCGCGACGGAATCGACCAGCGCGCCGAGCCGCGGCAGCCACAGCATCAACCTGATTAAAGACGAGCGGATCATCGTTACCGACATCAACGACATCTACTACGCCGCCGCCGATGAAAAGGTGACGCGGGTCTATACCCGCCGGGAAGAGTTCGTGATGCCGATGAACATCACCGAATTTTGCGGCCGGCTGCCGGAAGCGCATTTCTTCCGCTGCCACCGCTCTTACTGCGTTAACCTGGCGAAGATCCGCGAGATCGTGCCCTGGTTCAACAATACCTACATTCTGCGGCTGAGCGATCTTGAGTTTGAAGTGCCGGTCAGCCGCAGCAAGGTGAAAGAGTTTCGCCAGCTGATGCGCCTGTAAGCGCTTACCAGCGCGGGCCCGGACGGTAGTAATAGCCGGGCGGCGGCGGTGGCGGCATGCGGTAATGCGGCCGGTCACGCCAGTCGCGCCGCGGCGGCCCGTAGTAAATTACCCGTGGCGGCGGGCCATAATAGTACCCGCGCGGGCGTTCATACCGGTGGTGATCGGCCCACCAGTGCGGATCGCGCCAGCGATAGCCGTCCCAGTAGTGGCCGCGATTGTCGCGGTCGCCGATATGCAACGACAGGCCCGGCACGTTCACGCCGATGGACACGTCGGCCTGGCTCGCCAGCGGCAGCGCCAGCAGCGCGGCCAGTAACAACAGCGTTTTTTTCATTTCATGGACTCCTGCAGAGCGGACCTCGTCCGATCGCAGATAACATAGTCCCGCGCTCATCGCCGCTCTATAGGCGCAATGCCGATTTACGCCTTTCAGACGCATCCTTCACAATTTCACCACAATCGTTCACCGGAAGTTAACAATAAATCGTTGATATCTTTGATGTAGATCACGTGCCACCCACGGCATTTCATGCGCTTTTCGGCGCAAAAACGGCAACTCACGCCGCATAACATGCATTTCATTCCTTCCGTCGTGCAACTCATTCCCGATCCGCCGCCCACCCGAGATGCCGGCCATATAATAAGCCCATACCGCGGGAACCCTGCTTCACCCCGCAAATTTCAGCCAGCGGCTCACGCCCGGCAACGCACACACAGGAAGGAGACCGGCCATGAACACCAAACCGGCAAATCGCAGCTTAATCGTTCTCGGCACCATCATCTGTCAGATGGGTCTGGGCACCATCTACACCTGGAGCCTGTTCAACCAGCCGCTGGTCGACAAGTTCCACTGGGGGCTGGCGGATGTCGCCACCACCTTCTCCATCACCAGCTTCTTCCTGGCCTTCGCCACGCTGTTCGCCGGCAAGCTGCAAGAACGCTTCGGCATCCGCAACCTGACGCTGTGTTCCGGTATTCTGGTCGGCCTGGGCCTTATCGCCAGCGCCCACGTCAGCTCGCTCGACATGATCTACCTGCTGGCCGGCGTGGTAGTAGGCTTTGCGGTCGGTATCGCCTACATCTCCACCCTGTCCAACCTGATTAAATGGTTCCCGGCCAACAAAGGCCTGATTTCCGGCATCTCCGTCGGCGCCTTCGGCAGCGGCAGCCTGCTGTTCAAATACGTCAACGCCGCCCTGATCGCCGATGTCGGCGTTTCCGGCGCCTTCTTCTACTGGGGCGCCATCGTGATGGGCCTGATCGTCGTCGGCTCCCTGTTGCTGAAAGAGCCGGTGCTGGCGACCAATGCCGCGCAGCAAGGCGCCAACGGTCTGGGTAACGACTACAGCGTGCGTCAGATGCTGGCCACCAAAGAAGCCTACCTGCTGTTCACCATCTTCTTCGCTGCCTGCATGAGCGGTCTGTACCTCATCGGCATCGTGAAAGACATGGGCGTTCAACTGGCCGGGATGGATTTGGCCACCGCCGCCAACACCGTGTCCGCCGTCGCCATCTTCAACACCGCCGGCCGCATCATCCTGGGTACGCTGTCCGATAAAGTGGGCCGTATGCGCGTCATCAGCTTCACCATGCTGGTTACCGTGCTGGCGATTGTCGCGCTGAGCTTCATGACCCTGAACCACACGCTGTTCTTCATCTGTGTCGGCGCGGTAGCCTTCTGCTTCGGCGGCAACATCACCGTGTTCCCGGCGATTGTCGGCGACTTCTTCGGCCTGAAAAACCACAGCAAAAACTACGGCATCATCTACCAAGGCTTCGGCCTGGGTGCGCTGGCCGGTTCGTTCGTCGCCAAATACTTCGGCGGCTTCCACGCCACCTTCATGGTGATTGGCGTTCTGTCCGCCGCCTCTCTGCTGATTACGCTGTTCATCAAAGCGCCGAAGGCGGTGGAAGCAGAAACGGCAGAAACCACCCAGACGGCGGAGCTGGCCAAAGCCTGATACACCGCAAAAACGACAAGGGGCGCAACCTGTGGGTTGCGCCCCTTTTTTTATTGCCCCGCCTCTGAGCTTACAGGTGCATGCCCAGCGTTTGGCGCAGATGCGCGCCGGCACCCAGCAGGCCCGGCTGGCCGTGCGTTATCATGAACACCGGGATTTCGCGCACATAGTCGCGGAAGCGCCCCTTGTCTTCGAAAGCGGCGCGGAAGCCCGAGGCCTTGAAGAATTCCATAAAGCGCGGCACGATGCCGCCGGCGATGTACACGCCACCGAAGGTGCCCAGATTCAGCGCCAGGTTGCCGCCGAAGCGCCCCATAATCACGCAAAACAGCGACAGCGCGCGGCGGCAATCGATACAGCTGTCTGCCAGCGCCCGCTCGGTGATGTCCTTCGGTTCCCATTTCTCCGGCAGGCGGTTGTCCGCCTTGACGATGGCGCGATACAGGTTGACCAGGCCCGGCCCGGACAGCACGCGCTCGGCGGAAACGTGCCCCACTTCCGCGCGCAGCACCTCCAAAATGATGTCTTCTTCTTCGCTGTTCGGCGCGAAATCGACATGGCCGCCCTCGCCCGGCAGGCTGACCCAGCGGCGATCGACGTGCACCAGGTGGGCGACGCCCAGCCCGGTGCCGGCGCCATACACAGCGATCGGTTTGCCCGGTTGCGCATCGCCGCCGCCAAACTGCAGCACGTCATCCGGTGAAAGCATCGGGATCGCCATCGAAACGGCGGTGAAATCGTTGATCACTTCCAGGTGGCTCAGCCCCAGGCTGGCCTTCATCGCTTGGATCGAGAACGCCCAGCTGTGGTTGGTCATCGCCACCCAGTCTTCGGTCACCGGGCAGGCGATCGCGATACAGGCGTCCTGCACCTCGATATCGCACTCTTTCAGGTATTGGCGGATCACCGCCTCCAGACTGTCAAACTCCAGGCCGGAATAGGTTTTCGCCTGGGTAATTTCACCCGTCGCAACAGTGCACAACGCCAGGCGGGCATTGGTGCCGCCAACATCACCCACGAGGGCATAGGTCATTGATTTCGTCTCCGCAAAATGAAAAATAAAAAGCTGTCCACACTGTAAAATCCTGCTGCAAAAACAACAATCACCCGCCTCGGATCTGCACCCCAATAGCGATCCGGATCACAAAAAACGTTTCAGCTGGCCTGCGACGCCACGATTTGAAACAAATTGCGGCAAAAAACGCCCCCCGACAACTGTTAACCGTCATCGGCGCCGGGCAATATCAATGCGTGCCTGCACGCCGATAGTCTGGCAAGCTGTGGCCACTGCCCAATCACCCGCTCTCCCTGCCCTGCCGGGAGGCATCGACAAAGGATTATCCATGCTGCATCCGCGCGCCAATGCCATGTTGGCCTTTGCTTTGCCTGCGCTGATTATCGGTTCCGCCTCCAGTCTGGTGCTGCTGCTGGTGATGAAAGTCGCCGCCGCGCTGCAGCAATGGCTGTGGGTAACGCTGCCCGATGCGCTGAGCCTGGACGCCCAGTCGCCCTGGTGGCCGGTCGCGATGCTGACGCTGACCGGCGTGGCGGTCGGCCTTATCGTGCGCTATATGCCGGGCCACGCCGGGCCGGACCCGGCGACGGAATCGCTGATCGGCATGCCGCTGCCGCTCTCCGCTCTGCCGGGGCTGGGGTTGGCGCTGATCGTCGGCCTGGCCGGCGGCGTCAGCCTGGGGCCGGAGAACCCAATCACCGCCATCAATATCGCGCTGGTAGCGGCCGCCGGTGCGCGCCTGCTGCCGAAAGTGCCGCGCATGGACTGGATCATTCTGGCGGCTGCGGGCACCATCGGCGCGATGTTCGGCACGCCGGTCGCCGCCGCGCTGATCTTCTCGCAAACCCTGGCAGGCAATAACGAAACGCCGTTGTGGGATCGGCTGTTCGCCCCGCTGGTCGCCGCAGCCGCCGGCGCGGTCACCACCCAGATGTTCTTCGTGCCCAATTTCGCCCTGCAGCTCGACGCCTATGACGTGACGCGGCTGCCGGACATCTTCAGCGGCGCCATCGTGGCGCTGATCGCCATCGCGCTCGGCATGGTGGCGCTGTGGTGCTTCCCGCACGTTCACCGCCTGTTCCATTCGATGAAGAACCCGGTGTTGATGTTAGGGCTGGGGGGCTTTGTGCTAGGCCTGCTGGCGCTGGTGGGCGGAGAGATTACCCTGTTTAAAGGGCTGGATGAGATGAAGCGCCTCGCGGCAGACGACGGCTATTCCGTGCCGGCGCTGTTGACCATTACCCTGACCAAGCTGGCGGCGCTGGTGATCGCCGCCGCCAGCGGCTTTCGCGGCGGGCGCATCTTCCCGGCGGTGTTCGTCGGCGTGGCGCTGGGGCTGATGCTGCACCAGCACGTTCCCGCAGTGCCGGCGGCGATCACCGTCTCCTGCGCCATCATGGGGCTGGTGCTGGTGGTCACGCGCGACGGCTGGCTCAGCCTGTTCATGGCGGTGGCGGTGGTGCCGGATCTGCACCTGCTGCCGGTGCTGTGCATCGTGATGCTGCCCGCCTGGCTGGCGCTGGCGGGCAAACCGCTGATGCTGGTGAATCGCCGGCAGCCGCCGCACGACGATTAGGCCAACGCGAACGCCGCGGCGGCGCGGGCGTGGATCGCGGTGGTGTCGAACACCGGCACCGACGCATCCCGCTCGCTCACCAGCAAGCCTATTTCGGTGCAGCCGAAAATAATCCCCTGCGCGCCCTGCTGCTCCAGATCGCTGATGATCCGGCGATACTCGTCGCGCGAGGCGTCGCGAATTTTACCCAGGCACAGTTCGTCATAGATGATGCGGTGTACGATGTCGCGATCGGCGCTGACCGGTGTCACCACGTCGATGCCGTGCAATTCCTGCAGGCGGCCGCGATAGAAGGTCTGCTCCATGGTAAAGCGCGTGCCCAGCAGCCCGACGCGGCGAATGTTTTTTTCCCGCACCTGCAGCGCCGTGGCATCGGCGATGTGAATCAGCGGCAGGCCGCTGGCCTGCTCGACCGCCTCCGCCACCTTGTGCATGGTGTTGGTGCAGATCACGACAGCTTCGGCGCCGGCGGCGCGCAAAGCCACCGCGGCGGCGGCCAGCAATCGGCCGGCGCCGTCCCAATCGCCCTGGTGCTGCAGGCGTTCAACCTCTTGAAAATCGACGCTGTAGAGCACGATTTTGGCCGAATGCAGCCCGCCGAGGCGCGCCTTTACCTGCTCGTTGATGGTGCGGTAATAAGGAATGGTGGATTCCCAGCTCATGCCACCCAGCAAGCCCAACACTTTCATCATTCGTTCCTCAGCATTTCCGACGATCCTCTGACCTTACCTGAGAATCGCCGGGCTGACGACGCCTTATTTGGCGCCGGAATTGATCGGCTGGCGCGCTTCGAACCAGCGCTGGCGCAGCGTGTCGTACAGCCAGTTATAGGCCATGGTGTACGGCAGGAAGAACAGGAAGAAACCGATTTCCAGCATAAACGCCTGTGCCCAGGAGATGCTCAGCATCCAGGCGGCGATCGGCACGCCGATCAGGATAAAACCGGCTTCAAAGCCGACGGCGTGCAGCGCACGCACTTTCAGGTTACGCACCACTCGGCTGACCGGCCACAGGCGGTCGAACACCGTGTTATAAACCATATTCCACAGCATCGCGACGGTGGAGAGCATCACCGCCAACGCACCGACCTGCACCATTGAGCGGTTCAGCAGCCACGCGCCCAGCGGGGCGCAAACCATCACGGCGATGGCCTCGAAACCGACGGCGTGGACGATACGTTCAATGAGAGACTTGTTTTGCAGTTGCATACATCACCTTTTTTCGACAGTTGTTGCGAAAGCCAGGTGATTATCATCGCTTTTTTGGGTAGATTAAAAATAGATTCCATCGATAAAGTAGATAGATCATGCACTATTCCCCGGAAGCGCTGCACGCATTTGTCGAAGCCGCCGCCCTCGGCTCGTTTTCCGCCGCCGCGCGCAAGCTGCGCAAAAGCCAATCCACCATCAGCACCGCCATCGCCAATCTGGAGGCCGACCTGGCGCTGACGCTGTTCGATCGCGGCGCGCGTCAGCCGGTGCTCACCGCCGCCGGCCGCAAAGTGCTGGGGCATGTGCAGGCGATCCTCGCGGCCAGCGAACGGCTCGATGCCCTGAGCATTCAGCTGGCGGGCGAGGTTGAACCGCGCCTGAGCATGGTGTTTTCCGATACCTACCAGCCCAAGCATCACGATCGTTTGATGCAGCTGTTCGAACAGCGCTACCCGGAGATTGAGCTGGAATGGATGATCGCCGAGGAAGGCGACGTTATCGATCTGCTACAAAGCGGCCGCGCGCATTTGGGCATGGTGGAAGTGCAAAAAAGTTATCCGCCGGATATCGCTTTCTCCCGCTTGCCGGAACAGACCGAAATGGGGCTGTTCGTCGCCCATCAGCATCCGCTGGCGCACGTCGCCGCGCCGACGCCGGAGCAGTTGTCCAGCACCCGTCAGCTGATCCTGAATACCTACACCGGCGCCGAAGCGGCCAGACAGGGTGGCCTGGTCTGGTCGGCGCCCAGCTATCTGCTGTTGCTGGAGATGTCGGAACAAGGATTCGGTTGGGCGGTGTTGCCGCACTGGCTGGTGCAGCAATACGGCCACGGCAGGCTCACTCAGCTGCGGCCGCGCGGCTGGCCAAAACTGATTTCGGTGGATGCGGTATGGTCCAAACTGACCCCGCCGGGCCCGGCGGGGTTCTGGATGCTGGAGCGCCTGCTGGGCGACACCCTGCCTTAAGCGGCGGCGTTGCGCGCCTGAATGGCGCGTGAGACGGTATCGAGCAGTTCCGGCATGTCCATCTTCGGCAGCATCACTTCGATGAAGGCCAGCCGATCGTCGTCCGCTACCTCGCGCAGCGCCTGGCGCAATCCGTCCGGTTCGCTGACCCGCAATGCCCTCACCGGCCGCTCGCCGGCCAACGCCGACGGCAACTGCGTCCAGTTCCAGCGCGCGATGTCATTATAACGCTGCTCCGGCCCGTGGATGGCGCGCTCGACGGTATATCCCTGATTGTTCAACACGAAGATCACCGGTTTAAGCCCGTCGCGCAGCATCGAACCCAGTTCCTGCACGGTCAGCTGCGCGGCGCCGTCGCCGATCAGCAATACTGCCCGGCGCAGCGGTTCGGCGGTCTGCACGCCGAACGTCGCCGGCAGGGTATAGCCGATCGATCCCCAGAGCGACTGCACGACCAGGCGGCAGCCGCGCGGTAACGTCAGCGCCGCCGCGCCGAAACAGGCGGTGCCCTGATCGGCCAGCACGATATCCCCGGGCCGCAGGAAATCCTGCATCTGCCGCCAGAAGGCGTGCTGATCCAGCCCTTCCCCATCGCCTTCCGGCAGCGCCGGGCGGACGATCGGCGGCAACGGCCAACGCGACGCCATCGACAGGCTCAGGCGATGCAGCGCCTGCACCGCCTCGCGCATCGGAATGCGGCTAAAGCGCTGCCGCCCGACCCAGGCTTCGAACGGCTGAATATCGATGCATTTTTCCACCGGCAGATGATGCGTGAAACCGGCGGTAATGGTGTCGGTCAAACGTACGCCGACGTTGATCACCACATCGGCATTTTCGATAAGCTGTTTCACCGCCGGATCGCTGGCGCCGCCGCAGTAAGTCCCTACAAAGCCGGCGCGGTTCTCATCCAGTACGCCTTTGCCGAGCAGCAGCGTAGCGTGCGGAATGTCGACCTCCTGCAGCCACTCGTCCAGCGCCGCTTCGGCACCGAAGCGATCGGCCAGGAAGTCCGCCAACAGCGATACCCGCCGCGCCGACAGCAGCTTTTCGCGCGCCGCGGTGATAAACGCCTGCAATGCGCTCTGCGACAGTTTGGCCTGGCGCAGCATCAGCGGCGCCGGTTTACTCGGCAGCGGCACTTGTGCGACGTCGCTGGGCAACATCAGGTAAACCGGGCGATGTTCCAGCAAGGCAACGCCGATCAGGCGGTCTATTTCCATCGCGGCGTTGTCGGCGGTCAGATCGGCCTGCGCGACGGTCACCTCTTTGGCTATCCGGGCGAAGTGGGTGAAGTCACCGTCCCCCAGCGAATGGTGCAGCAAATCACCGGCGCGCTGGGCGCGCTGGGCCGGCGTGCCGACCACGTGGATCACCGGCAGGTATTCGGCGTAGCTGCCGGCCACCCCGTTCAACGCACTCAGCTCCCCCACGCCAAAGGTGGTGAGCAACGCGGCCGCCGGTTTGCAGCGCGCATAGCCGTCGGCGGCGTAGGCGGCGTTCAATTCGTTGGCGCAGCCTACCCAGGTGATGTGCGGATGAGCGAGAACGTGATCGAGAAATTGCAGGTTGTAATCCCCCGGCACGCCGAAGAAATGACGGATGCCGATTTGGGCCAGACGATCGAGCAGATAATCGGCCACCGTATAGGTCTGAGTCATGATCATCACCTGTCTGCAGCTGGAGCGGTTATCTTTAAGTATCGAAGATGCCGTTCAAATTTCGAACAAACGCTCCGGCCTCGATCGGCAACCTGGCGTTACATGCCGGCGCTGTGATCGCTCCCCCGGCAGCGCGGTGTGAAAACGTATACACTCAGAGCACTTCACCTCTCGCCGACAAGGATAACTATGTCCTACCAAGCCTCCCCCTCGCGTTATCAAGATATGGAATACCGGCGCTGCGGCCGCAGCGGGCTGAAGCTGCCCGCCGTCTCGCTCGGGCTGTGGCACAACTTCGGCGACGCCACGCTGTACGACAACGCCCGCGCTCTGATCCGCTGCGCCTTCGATCGCGGCATTACCCATTTCGATCTGGCCAACAATTACGGCCCGCCGCCCGGCGCCGCCGAGGAGAACTTTGGCCGCATACTCAACGCCGATCTGCGGGCCTGGCGCGATGAGCTGATCGTCTCATCCAAAGCCGGTTACACCATGTGGCCCGGCCCCTACGGCGATTGGGGCTCGAAAAAGTACCTGGTCGCCAGCCTCGATCAGAGCCTGAAGCGCATGGGGCTGGACTATGTGGATATCTTTTATCACCACCGGCCGGATCCGGACACGCCACTGGAAGAAACCATGGCGGCGCTGGATCTGCTGGTGCGCCAGGGCAAAGCGTTGTACGTCGGTCTGTCCAATTACCCGGCCGAACGCGCACGGCAGGCGTTCGACATTCTGCAGCGGCTCGGCACGCCGTGTGTGATCCACCAGCCGAAGTATTCGATGTTGGAACGCACGCCGGAGGTGGGATTGCTGGATACATTGGCGGAGCATGGCGTCGGGTCGATCGCCTTCTCGCCGCTGGCGGGCGGCCTGCTGACCGACCGCTACCTGCACGGCGTTCCGCAAGATTCCCGCGCCGCCAGCGGCAGCCGCTTCCTGCAGCCGGAGCAACTGACCGCCGAGCGGCTGGACAAGGTGCGCCGCCTCGATGCGCTGGCGCGGCAACGCGGGCAGAAGCTGTCGCAGATGGCGCTGGCCTGGGTGCTGCGCGGCGATCGCGTTACCTCAGTACTGATCGGCGCAAGCAAGAATGCGCAGATAGAAGACGCGGTAGGCATGCTGGCCAATCGTCACTTCAGTGAAGAAGAGCTCGTTCAGATCGAGCAAATCCTACTGTAATCGTTTACAAATAACGCCGCTCAATCGAGCGGCGATGTCCCAGATAAATCTCAAATCTTGGCCTTCGTCGCCGTTTTCAGAGTGGCTCTCAGATTCAACCCTATGCGCCAGCGCTATGATGCCGATATTGCAGCAAAAATAACGATAAGGCCGCTTTTTTAAACTGATGAACGCGCTTCATAAAGTGACAAACGGCCAGGCCGCGCAAGCGGAAAGGAGAAGTCATGTTTAAACCTCTGCTCTTGGCCGCCATCTTGGCGGCGACGGTACTGCCCGCCGCACAGCAAGCGCACGCCGAAGGGATCAGCATCGATCTGATGCCGGGCGTTTCACTGCGCATCGGCGATCAGGACAATCGCGGCCGTTACTGGGACGGTTACGACTGGCGCGATCGCGACTGGTGGCAAGGCCATCAGGGGCGCTATCTCGGCGACCGCAGCCGTCGCGGTTACTACTGGGACGGCTATCGCTGGCGCGACCGCGACTACTGGCGCAAACACTATTACTATCATGAAGGACGCTATCGTAAATACGACAAGCATTACGATAAGCACCATTGGAAGAAAGAGAAAAGACACCACCACGATCATGACCGCGATCGCTGGCGCCGCCACGGCGATGACGACCGCGATTAACGGCGACGGGCCGGCACCATGCCGGCCCGCGTTTTTTTGCCTACAGCACGCTGCCGATCAGCAGATAGCCGTTCAATCCCACCACCACCAGCACGATCAGCTTGCCCAGGTTTTGCACCACTGGGCCGTTGACCATTTCCCCCATCAGCGCCCGATTGCCGGTGAAAGCCAGCAGCGGCACCAGCGCCAGCGCAATGCCGAAGCTGAGCAGCACCTGGCTCAGCACCAGAATGCGCGTCGCGTCCATCCCCAGCATGATGACGATAAACGATGGCAGCATGGTCACCGCGCGCCGCAGCCACAGCGGAATATGGAAATGCACGAACCCCTGCATCACCACCTGCCCCGCCAGCGTGCCCACCACGGTGGAAGAGAGGCCGGCAGCCACCAGGCTCAGGCCGAACACGGTGGCAGCGGCTTGCCCGAGCAGCGGTTGCAGCGTCAGATAAGCCACGTCGAGATCGGCGATGCCGCTGTGGCCGCTGAAATGAAACGCGGCGGCGGCGGTGGCCATCATCGCCAGGTTAACGAAACCGGCAATGGTCATGGCCACGGCGACATCGACTTTGGTGGCGGCATAGCGCTCCGCCTTGTCGTGCTCGCCGCCGATTTGGGTGAGCGACGAATGCAGGTAGATCACATGCGGCATGATGGTGGCGCCCAATACCCCGGCGGCCAGAAATACCGCATCGCCGTTAGGCAGATCGGGCAGCGCCATGCCCTTCAGCAGCGGCGCGAGCTGCGGCTGGGAGAACGCCAGCTCGACGATGTAAGCGGCGGCGACAAACAGCAGCAGGCCGCCAATCACCCGCTCCAGCGGCTTTTGCCCGCGCTTTTGCAGCATCAAGATTAAAAAGGTGGCGATGCCGGTCAACACCGCGCCCTGTAACAGGGACACGCCGAGCAACAGCTTGAAGCCGATCGCCGCGCCGATAAACTCGGCCAGATCGGTCGCCATGGCGATGATCTCCGCCTGCACCCAATAGGCCCACACCGCCGGCCGCGGAAAGCGATCGCGAATATGCTCGGCCAGGTTTTTCCCGGTGGCGATGCCCAGCTTGGCGGACAACAGTTGGATCAGCATCGCCATCACGTTGGCCCAGACCACCACCCACAGCAGGCTGTAACCGAACGAGGCGCCGGCCTGGATGTTGGTGGCGAAGTTACCGGGATCGATATAGCCGATAGCGGCGATGAAGGCGGGCCCCATCAGCGAGAGTTTGATTTTTCTGGCGGAGCGACCGGAGGTGGTTTCAACCACGCGACTGTTCAGCATATGTTGAACCCTTACTGAAATTACGTTTATCTCCACTCTATATAAATGATAATAATTATCAAGCGCATTTAGAGCGGTAAAACTTATCTCTGTAATAGCCAACATTAACGGTTTTATCGAAGGGTTCAGCGCGGAGCTTGCCGATTTCCGTGCTTTTCTGATGGGATTTGGGCTGCAATACCCCTGAAAGACAGGTTAGCACAAGAATACGAATTTCCTATTGCCGCTTTAACGTCTTGATTTTTTATGCTTTTGCGCAACACTTTAGGAGAACTCCCGCTATGATTTTCCATATTTGCAATAGAAGTCTCGTTTTTAAACGTAGCGTTACATAAAATGACAGCCGAAATTCAGCCTGCCTCAAATTTGGAGCAAACATGTCCCATATTGCGCACTTTGCGTTGGCGATAGTGGTGGTGGCGATCCTGGCCCTGTTGGTGTGCCGCGATCGTAAAAGCATCCGCATTCGCTATGTTATTCAACTACTGGTTATCGAAGTACTGCTGGCCTACTTTTTCCTGCATTCGGAAGCGGGTTTGGGCTTCGTAAAAGGATTTGCCGCGCTGTTTGACAAACTGCTCGGGTTTGCGGGACAAGGGACTGATTTCGTATTCGGCGGCATGGGCGACAAAGGCCTGGCGTTCTTCTTCCTGAAGGTGCTGTGCCCGATCGTCTTCATTTCGGCGCTGATCGGTATTCTGCAGTACATCAAGGTGCTGCCGTTCATCATCCGCATTATCGGTACCGTGCTGTCGAAAGTGAACGGCATGGGCAAGCTGGAGTCGTTCAACGCCGTCAGCTCGCTGATCCTGGGCCAATCCGAAAACTTCATCGCCTACAAGGATATCCTGGGCAAGATGTCGGAAAAGCGCATGTACACCATGGCGGCGACCGCGATGTCTACGGTTTCCATGTCCATCGTCGGCGCCTACATGACCATGCTGGACGCCAAGTTCGTGGTGGCGGCGCTGGTATTGAACATGTTCAGCACCTTTATCGTGCTGTCGCTGGTCAACCCGTACGACACCAATAAAGAAGAAGAGCTGCACCTCGGCAACCTGCATGAAGGCCAGAGCTTCTTCGAAATGCTGGGTGAATATATCTTGGCCGGCTTCAAAGTAGCGATTATCGTTGCCGCGATGCTGATCGGCTTCATCGCCCTGATCGCCGCGCTCAACGGTGTGTTCAGCGCCATCTTCGGCCTGAGCTTCCAGGAAATCCTCGGCTACTTCTTCTATCCGTTCGCCTGGATCATGGGGATTCCTAAACACGAAGCCCTGCAGGTTGGCAGCATCATGGCCACCAAGCTGGTTTCCAACGAGTTCGTGGCAATGATGGAGCTGCAGAAAGTGTCTGCCGAGCTGTCGCCGCGCAGCCTGGGGATCCTGTCGGTGTTCCTGGTGTCCTTCGCCAACTTCTCTTCCATCGGCATCGTGGCCGGTGCGATCAAAGGCCTGAACGAACACCAGGGGAACGTGGTGTCGCGCTTTGGCCTGAAGCTGGTGTACGGCTCTACGCTGGTCAGCATCCTGTCCGCTTCCATCGCAGGCCTGGTGCTGGGCTAAGCCTCGAACCTACTGCGATAACAAGGCGCCTACGGGCGCCTTTTTTGTTGGCCTGCATTCAGCGAAGGTGAAATGACGCAAAGCAAAAAGCCGACCCTAAGGTCGGCTTTTTAAATGGTGGTGGAGCTAGACGGGATCGAACCGTCGACCTCTTGCATGCCATGCAAGCGCTCTCCCAGCTGAGCTATAGCCCCACAAAAGTGGTACGCTTTGACCGGCGTTACGGTATTCCCCAACCTCTCTGAGAAGAAGGTTGGTGGAGCTAGACGGGATCGAACCGTCGACCTCTTGCATGCCATGCAAGCGCTCTCCCAGCTGAGCTATAGCCCCGTTCCACAATCACTTTGTGCTGTGAACGGGGCGCATAATATGAAACCCACTCAAAGCTGTCAACGGCTAAATTGAATTACTGAATCAAGCGTTGAAAAAGCCGCCAAATCAGCATGTTTGGCACCAAAAAATCATCACTTTGCGCAGAGTTCATCCATTTTGCGCGCTACATCTCAAAGTGGCAAAAGACCCTGCATATCACGTTGATTTTTAATTAACGGAATGTTAGCGAAATGCGCTTGAGTCGGACTCCCGAGCGGCATAGACTGCCCGCGCCATAAACTTCATCACTATAAACCGAGTCCGTCATGTCTTTGCATTCACCAAAAGAAATCGCCGCCCTCGCCGTTCAGGCCGGGGTAAACAAAAGCCGCGCCCCTCTCGCTAATCTGTTGATTCTGGGCTTTCTCGCCGGCGCCTTTATCGCCACCGGCTTTCTGCTGGATATTCACGTCATCGGCACCCTGCCGGCCGAATGGGGCTCTTTCGGCGCCCTGTTGGGTGCCGCGGTCTTTCCTATCGGTTTGATCCTGACCATTCTGGCCGGCGGCGAACTGCTGACCGGCAACATGATGACCTTGCCGATGGCCTGGTTTGCCCGCGAAATCCCCGCCATCGCCGTGCTGCGCAATTGGTTTTGGGTCACCCTGGCCAACCTGGCCGGCAGCCTGGCCGTCGCCTACTTCTTCGGTCATTTGCTGGGCCTGACCGAAGGCGCGTTCTTGCATAAGACGCTGGCGATCGCGCAGGCCAAAGTGGATGCAGACTTCCTGCACGCCTTCATTTCCGGCGTCGGCTGCAACTGGCTGGTGTGCCTGGCGGTGTGGTTAGCCTTCGCCAGCAAGGATGTGCCGGGCAAAGTGATCGGCATGTGGTTCCCGGTCATGGCTTTTGTCGCCATCGGCTTCCAGCACGTGGTGGCGAATATGTTCATCATCCCGGCGGCCATCTTTGCCGGCGGCATAGGCTGGGAGCAGTATTTGCCCAATTTCGTCGTGGTATTTCTCGGCAACGCGCTGGGCGGCGCCGGTTTTGTCGGGCTGATGTATTTCCTCGCCTACCGCCCGGGTTTGCCGGCCGGCGAGCAAGCCTGACACACCGCCATGGAAAAAGCCCCGGGATCGCTCCACGGGGCTTTTTCATTTATGGCGTCTGGCGTCTCAGCCTAATCAGGCTTGCGCTTCGCGCTCGGCGATGTAAGCCAGCGCCATATCGATACGCTGCAGCGAACGCTTCTGGCCGATCGCATGCACAGTCACGTCCATGCCCGGCGACTGGCCGGCGCCGGTCACCGCGACGCGCAGCGGCATGCCGACTTTACCCATGCCGACGCCCAGCTCATCCGCCGTGCCCTGAATGGCGTCATGCACATTTTCCGGCGTCCAGACGGTGATGGCGGCCAGCTTGGCGCGCACTGTTTCCAACGGCTGACGCGCCACCGGGCGCAGGTGCTTCTTGGCAGCGTCTGCGTCGAACTCGCTGAAGTCTTCGTAGAAGTAACGGCAAGACTCCGCCATCTCTTTCAGCGTCTTGCAACGCTCGCCCAGCAGCTTGACGAGGTCTTTCAGTTCCGGGCCATTGCGGGTTTCAAGGCCCAGCTGCTCAACGTGCCATGCCAGATGCACCGCCACTTCTTCCGCCGGCATATGGTTGATGTAGTGGTGGTTCAGCCACTGCAGCTTCTCGGTGTTGAACGCGCTGGCGGATTTGTTGATCGCTTCCAGCGTGAAGAACTCTTTCATCTCATCGATGGAGAAGATCTCCTGATCGCCGTGGGACCAGCCCAGACGCACCAGGTAGTTCAGCAGCGCCTGCGGCAGATAGCCGTCGTCGCGGTACTGCATAACGCCCACCGCGCCGTGACGCTTGGACAGCTTTTTACCGTCGTCGCCGAGGATCATCGACACGTGCGCGTATTCCGGCACCGGCGCGCCCAGCGCTTTGAGAATGTTGATTTGGCGCGGGGTGTTGTTGATGTGGTCTTCGCCGCGGATCACATGGGTGATTTCCATGTCCCAGTCATCGACGACGACGCAGAAGTTATAGGTTGGCGAACCGTCGGTGCGACGGATGATCAGATCGTCCAGCTCTTGATTGCTGAATTCGATCGGGCCGCGAATTTTGTCGTCGAAGATCACCGAGCCTTCCTGCGGGTTGCGGAAGCGCACCACGTGCGGCTCGTCGTCGGTGTGGCTGCACTGGCTGTCGCGGCAGTGGCCGTCGTAACGCGGCTTCTCGCCGTTTTCCATCTGCTTCTCGCGCAGCGCTTCCAGACGTTCCTTGGAGCAATAGCATTTATAGGCCGTGCCCTGCTCCAGCATCTCGTCGATGACCGCGTTGTAACGATCGAAACGCTTGGTCTGGAAATACGGGCCTTCATCCCAATCCAGGTTCAACCAGTTCATGCCATCCATAATTGCGTCGATCGCGTCCTGGGTAGAGCGTTCCAAATCGGTATCTTCGATACGCAGAACGAACTCACCGCCCGCATGGCGGCTGAACAACCAAGAGTAAAGTGCGGTACGCGCGCCGCCGACGTGAAGATAGCCGGTCGGGCTCGGTGCAAAACGGGTTTTGATTTTCATTGGGTTCACTGCCTTATTACGCAACGCGTGTCGGCGATGGCCGACGATTGCTCGGAATTGAAAAAAGAGTGGACGACATTGTATCACCACGCGCTAATTCCTCAACGCCGACACGATATTGCACCGGTCGATTTCGCGCGTTTTGCGGCGAGTTTCGCATAGCGTTGCGCAAAGAATCGGCGGCGCTGGCGATAATTATCGCGCCCTGCCTAAATTTGCGGCGAACGATTGAAATCACTTTAAAAACCGTTGACTCACTTTGAACTATCCCTATAATGCGACTCCAACAAGACGGGGCGATTAGCTCAGTTGGTAGAGCATCTCCTTTACACGGAGGGGGTCGGCGGTTCGAGCCCGTCATCGCCCACCATCTTGTTGAGAAAAAATGAGAACGAATGAGGGTGATTAGCTCAGTTGGTAGAGCATCTCCTTTACACGGAGGGGGTCGGCGGTTCGAGCCCGTCATCACCCACCATCATTATCTCGTTTAGCAGTACCTGGAAGTCCTGAAGTGGGTGATTAGCTCAGTTGGTAGAGCATCTCCTTTACACGGAGGGGGTCGGCGGTTCGAGCCCGTCATCACCCACCACTTCTGCGGGTCGTTAGCTCAGTTGGTAGAGCAGTTGACTTTTAATCAATTGGTCGCAGGTTCGAATCCTGCACGACCCACCAATTCAGAGAAAAGCGCCTTTTGGCGCTTTTTTCGTTTCTGCGCCACCTAAACCCGACTTCATCTTCTTGCCGACAGAGTTCACCGAGTCGTGCAGGATGAAGAGCCGTAGAGGTTCGAGCATCGCGCAGCGATACGACAACGCGCAGCGTTGCCCGCAGGGTGAGGCCACAGGCCGAATCAATCCTGCACGACCCACCAATTCAGAGAAAAGCGCCTTTTGGCGCTTTTTTCGTTTCTGCGGTTCGCCCCCCCCTTTTCTTCTTTATCCAGCCACCACGCGCTGAGATACGAATGGTTATCATTTTGGCGACTTGAATGGTAAATTAGCGGGCATCCACCACGCAGCCAATCCGCCGCCGGATTGATACGCCTTAGTTCAAGGAAAGAAAGAGCCCGCTCATGACCCTATCCTTACGCCAGCTGTTCATTGCATTTATCGCCACTTCCAGCCTGCTGCTCAGCGGCTGCGGCCCGGACGAGAAGAACGACGGGCAGAAACCGTCCGCCCCCGCTGCCGACAGCAGTTGGCCGCGCACCATCGACAGCGCCAAAGGGAAATTCACGCTGGAAAAACCACCGCAGCGCATCGTGTCCACCAGCGTCACCATCACCGGCACGCTGCTGGCGATCGACGCCCCGGTGGTCGCCAGCGCCGCCACCAGCCCGAATCCCCTGGTGGCCGATAAACAAGGCTTCTTTACCCAGTGGAGCGAGGTGGCCAAACAGCGCCACGTCGAACGGCTGTACCAGGTGGAGCCCAATGCCGAAGCCGTCGCCGCCGCCGCGCCGGATTTGATTGTCGTCGCCGCCACCGGCGGGGATTCGGCGTTGAAACTGTATGACCAGCTGTCGGCCATTGCGCCGACGCTGGTGCTCGACTATGGCGACAAGAGCTGGCAACAGTTGGCCAGCGAGCTCGGCGAGATCACCGGCCATGAAGCCGGCGCCAAACAGGCGGAAGATCGTTTCGAACAGCGCGTGGAGCAAGTGAAGCAGGCGATCGCGCTGCCGCCGCAGCCGACCACCCCGCTGGTGTATGCCGACAACGGCCGCGAGGCCATGCTGTGGACGCCGGGTTCCGCCCAGGGCAAGCTGCTGACCCAGCTCGGCTTCCAACTGGCCACCCCGCCGGAAAGCGCCAAAGGCAACGCCAGCATGGGTAAACGCCATGACATCATCCAGATCTCCGGCGAAAAAATGGCCGAGGGCCTGAACGGCAAAACGCTGATCCTGTTCGCCACCAACGAGCGTAAAGTGCAAGAGGTGCTGACCAACCCGTTCCTCAAACATCTGGAGCCGGTGGAACAGCGGCACGTCTACGCCGTCGGCAACGACACTTTCCGTCTCGATTACTACAGCGCCACCAACATGCTGAACCAAATCGAACGGCTGTTCAAAAAGCCCTGAACCACGCCGTCGGCGGGCCAACCTCCTGCCGACGTTTGCCATAAACAGGGCAACCGTTCACATTCAATCAATTGAAATATCAATAGTTATTAACATCGTCAATGCACCTGCGCCACCAACCGGCGGGTGCATGCGGGCGTAAACTCGTGCTACTATTAGCACCCGCATGAACGCAAATAACAATGAGAATAAAAATCATACAGGAGTTACCGGTGTGAACGTACCCACTCCGACTGAGCGGACGCTTTCGTCCGCACCGCACGCAGCTTACGCCAGTGGCTTCAAACGCATCGCCGGGTTCGGTATCGGCTTGGCGCTGTTGCTGCTGTGCATCATTGCCAGCCTGATGCTGGGTTCCAAAGCCATCCCCTTCCATACCGTCTGGCTCAGCCTGCAGGGCGCCGCGAGCGGTTCCGACAGCACCATCATTCTCAACGCCCGGGTGCCCCGTACGCTGGCCGGCATTTTGGCCGGCATGGCGCTCGGCGCCGCCGGCGCGCTGATTCAGGCGTTAACGCGCAATCCGCTGGCCGATCCCGGCGTGCTCGGCATCAACGCCGGCGCCAGCTTCGCCGTGGTCATCGGCATCATGTTTTTCGGCGCGGCCACCACCGAAAGCTATATGGCCTACGCCTTCGTCGGCGCTGCCCTCACCACCCTGCTGGTCTACCTGATCGGCACGCTGGCGGGCGGGCGCATCAACCCGGTGCGGCTGACGCTGGCCGGCGTGGCGATCGGCGCGGTGCTGATCGGCATCACCACCGGGCTGTCGCTGATCGATCCGCAAACCTTCGACCAACTGCGCTTCTGGCAGGCCGGCACACTGGATATCCGCACGCTGTCCACGCTGCCGGTTACCGCCCCCGCCATTTTGCTCGGCTGCCTGCTGACGCTGCTCATCGCCCGGCCGCTGAATACCATCGGCATGGGGGAAGATCTGGCTATCGCGCTCGGCGCACGCGTGGTGCTGACTCAGATCGTCGCGGTGATCGCCATCACGCTGCTGTGCGGCGCGGCAACCGCCACCGTCGGCCCAATCAGTTTCATCGGCCTGATGGTGCCGCATATCGCCCGCTGGTGGGTCGGCCCCGACCAGCGCTGGATCCTGCCCTACTCCATGCTGCTGGCGCCGATTTTACTGCTGTGCGCCGACGTGGTCGGCCGTCTGCTGGCGGCCGGTGAGCTGCGGGTATCCATCGTGGCGGCCTTCATCGGCGCGCCGGTGCTGATCTGGCTGGTGCGCCGCAAGAAAACGCTGGGGGGTCTGTGATGAGTCTGCCGCACACGCTGCATATCGGCCGCCCGGACGGCGTCATCAACTGGCGCATGCCGCTGCGCCTGCTGTTGGTCAATCTTTCGCTGCTGGCGTTGTGCCTGGCAATGGCCGTTGCCGCGCTGTGCTACGGCACGCTGCAGCTTTCGCTGGAACAGGTCTTTGCCGCGCTCAGCGGCGAGGCGCCGAAAAACCTGGTCACCGTGGTCACCCAATGGCGCTTGCCGCGTATCGCCATGGCGCTGTTGTTAGGCGCCGCACTCGGCATGAGCGGCGCCATCTTCCAGTCGATTATCCGCAACCCGCTCGGCAGCCCGGACGTGATTGGCTTTAACATGGGGGCTTACACCGGCGCGCTGATCGCCATCACCCTGTTCAACGGCGGCTATTACTACATCGCCGGCGGCGCGCTGGCCGGCGGCATTCTCGCCGCGCTGGCCATCTACCTGCTGGCCTGGCGCCAAGGCATCGCCGGCTTCCGGCTGATCATCGTCGGCATCGCCATCAGCGCGGTGCTGGTCTCCACCAATACCTGGCTGATCATCACCGCCTCGCTGGAGCGCGCCATGGACGCCGCCATGTGGCAGGCCGGTTCGCTCAACGGCATGACCTGGCAGAAAGCCCAGCCCGCCACGGCGTTCATCGTGCTGGCGGCCGCGGCCGCGCTGCTGATGGGCAAACGGCTGCAGCTGCTGGAAATGGGCGACGACACGGCGCGCGCGCTGGGCGTGAACGCCGAAGGCAGCCGGCTGTGGCTGATGCTGTTCGGCGTCACCCTCACCGCCGCCGTCACCGCCACCGCCGGGCCGATTTCCTTTATCGCGCTGGCGGCGCCGCAGATCGCCCGCCGCCTGGCCGGACAATCCTCGGTCACCCTGACGTCCTCGGCGCTGATGGGCGCGACGCTGCTGCTCGGCGCCGACGTGGTGTCCCAACATCTTTTTGCGCCGATCCAACTGCCGGTCGGGGTTGTGACCGTCTGCATCGGCGGCCTGTACCTGATTTGGCTGCTCATCCGTGAGGCCCGCAGATAATGAAAAGTGATAACGCCATGAGCCACCGCCTGCACGCCTCGCACCTGAAGCTGGGCTACGACAATAAAATCATCGCTGACGATCTGAGCGTAGCGATCCCCGACGGCGCCTTCACGGTGATCGTCGGGCCGAACGCCTGCGGCAAATCGACGCTGCTGCGCGCCCTGTGCCGCCTGCTGAAACCCAGCGCCGGCGAGGTAATGCTGGACGGCAAGAATATCAGCAACTTCGCCACCAAGGCGCTGGCGCGCGAGCTTGGCCTGCTGCCGCAAACCTCGATCGCACCGGACAGCATTACCGTGGCGGACCTGGTGTCGCGCGGCCGCTATCCGCACCAAAGCCTGCTGAAACAGTGGACGCAGGCCGACAAACAGGCGGTGGGAGCCGCCATGGCGGCCACCAACGTCAGCCAGTTGGCGGATCGCAGCGTCGACGAGCTGTCCGGCGGGCAGCGCCAGCGCGTCTGGGTGGCGATGGCGTTGGCGCAGCAAACGCCGCTGCTGCTGCTGGATGAACCGACCACCTATCTGGACATCGCGCACCAAATCGAGCTGCTGGATCTGTTCCGCCAGCTCAACCGCGAGCGCGGCCAAACCCTCATCGCGGTGCTGCACGATCTCAACCACGCCTGCCGCTATGCCGATCATATCATCGCCATGCGCGACGGCAAGATCGTGGCGGAGGGGAACCCGGCGGAAATCATCACCGCCGAGCTGGTGGAACGGGTGTTCGGCATGCCGTGCATGATCATCGACGATCCGCTGTCCCACACGCCGCTGGTGATCCCGCGCGGCCGCTACCACTGCGACGCGCCGCAGGCATGAAAAAGGCCGGGTTACCCCGGCCTTTTCGTTACTTCTCCAGCGACACCTGCTTGAAGATGTGTTTGCCGAACGGGTCTATCTCGTAACCTTTCACTTCCTTGCGCATCGGTTCGAAAATGGTCGAGTGCGCGATCATCAGCGCCGGCATCTGATCGTGCATCATCACCTGCGCCTGCTGGTACATCGCCACACGCTTGGCGTGATCGTTCTCCTCGCGCGCCTGCAGGATCAGCTGGTCGAACGGTTTGTAGCACCATTTCGCTGAGTTGGAGCCGCCGAGCGAAGCGCAGGTGAACAGCGGACCGAAGAAGTTGTCCGGATCGCCGTTGGCGGTGGTCCAGCCCATTAGCGCCGTCTGGTGCTCGCCGTTTTTAATCCGCTGCAAATATTCGCCCCACTCGAAGGTGACGATTTTGGCGCGCACGCCGATCTTGGCCCAGTCGGCCTGGATCATCTCCGCCATGCGCTTGGCGTTGGGGTTGTAAGGCCGCTGCACCGGCATCGCCCACAGGTCGATGTCAAACCCCTGCCCCAGCCCGGCTTCCTGCAACAGCTGCTTCGCCCGCTCCGGCGAATACGGGTAGTCTTCAAGCTGCGCGTTGCTGCCCCACTGGGTCGGCGGCAGCAGGTTCTTGGCCGGCTGGCCGGCGCCGTGGAACACCGCCTCGATGATCGCCGGCTTGTTGACCGCCAGCGCCAACGCCTGGCGTACCTTGACATTATCCAACGGTTTTTTCTGGGTATTGAACGCCAGGAAACCGATATTCAAGCCGGATTTTTCCATCACCTGAAGGTTGCCGTCCTGCCGCATGCGCGCCAGATCCGCCGGGTTGGGGAACGGCATCACCTGGCATTCGTTCTTTTGCAGCTTGGCGTAACGCACCGTCGCATCCGGCGTGATCGAGAACACCAGCCGATCGATCTTCGGTTTGCCTTCCCAGTAACGATCGAACGCCTTGTAGAGGATTTTCGCGTCCTTCTGGTACTGCACCAGCTGGAACGGCCCGGTGCCGATCGGATCGTTGTCCACCCGCTGCGGCGTACCGGCCTTCAGCATCGCGTCGGCATATTCCGCCGATAATATGGTGGCGAAGTACATGCCCAGATCGGCGACGAACGGCGCCTCGGCGCGGGAGAGCTCAAAGCGCACGGTGTGATCGTCCACCTTGACAATCCGGTCGATCAGCGTGCCGAACTCCATCGACTCGAAGTTGGTGTAGGCGCCGTTGGAGACCTTGTGATACGGGTTGTTGGCGTCCTTCTGCCGCATAAACGAGAAGATGACGTCATCGGCGTTGAAATCGCGGGTAGGCGTGAAATATTTATTACTCTGGAATGCCACACCCTTGCGCAGGTGGAAGGTATAGCGCTTGCCGTCTTCGCTCACTTCCCAGCTTTCCGCCAGGCTGGGTTGCAGCTCGACGGTGCCGGGTTTGAAGTCCACCAGCCGGTTGTAGATCGCCGCCGAACTGGCGTCCACCGTGGTGCCGGAGGTGAACAGCTGCGGGTTGAAGCCTTCCGGCGAGCCTTCGGAACAGTAGACCAGCGTATTGGCCCGCGCACCGCCGGCTATCGCCAACGCCAGCAGCCCGATCGTTATTGCTTTTCTTTTCATTGCGCTATCCCCAGTGGTGAAAAAACAGCCCAACGGATAGCAATAAATCATGCAGTTAGCGATGTAAAGGACAAAATCCGCGCATAAAAACGGGCAGACGCGCAAGCGGCCTGCCCCGGTGAAACCGCCCGATGATGATGAAATTAAATCATCTGGCTGAAGTTCATCTGCGCCATCAGCTTATAGTTGTCGGCGTAGTCGACCGGAATGGCCACCACCACCGGCCCCTGGATCGCCATCGCCTTACGCAGCATCGGGCGCAGATCGTCCACCGACTGCACGGCGAAACCGACCGCGCCACAGGATTCCGCGTAGGCCTTGAAGTCAATCGGCCCAAACTCAACGCCGGATTTGCGCTGGTATTTGTTCACTTCCTGCATCTCCACCATGTTGTAGGCGTTATCGACCCAGATGACGTGTACGATGTTGTTTTTCAGCCGCACCGCGGTCTCCAGCTCCATGCTCGACTGCATGAACCCGCCGTCGCCGGAGATAGACACCACTTTATCGCCGGGGCGAACCAGCGCCGCGCCGATGGCCCACGGCAGCGCCACCCCCATGGTTTGCTGGCCGTTGGAGATCAACAGCTGGCGGGCGCGGAAGCTGTACAGGTAGCGGGCGATCCAGATATGGAAACTGCCCATGTCCACGCACAGGGTTACGTCGTCGCTGACGATGTCCTGCAGCTCCTTGACGATGCGCAGCGGGTGGATCGGCATGCCGCCGCGGCGGGCGGCGCGCTCCGCCAGTTCGGTACGCTGGCGGCCGAGATCGGTGAGGATCAGCTCCACCTCCGGCGGTACGCAGACCGCCTCAGTGAACGTTTCGGTCATCATGTTCAGCGTGGCGCTTATGTTGCCCACCAGCTCGACGTCCGGCCGATAGCAGGTATCGATATCCGCCGGCAGCACGTCGATGTGCACCAGTTTCAGCCGCCCGTGGCTGTTCCACATGCAGGGATCGTATTCGATCGGATCATAGCCGACGCTCACCACCAGATCGGCCTTCTGCAACAGCTGATCGGCCGGCTGGTTGTTGAACAGGCCGACGCGGCCGGCGAAACGGGCGAAGTGGTTGACGTCGATCACCCCAGCCGCCTGATAGGTGCCGACCACCGGCATATGGGTGCGGTACAGCAGATGGCGCACCGCCTCGCTGTTCTCCGGCCGGCTGGCCTGCAGGCCGAGCAGCAATACCGGGCATTTGGCCTGGCGGATCAGTTTCACCGCCGCCTGAATGTCGTCCGCCGCCGCGGCCCCCATGCGCGGCAAGCGGCAGCCGGCCAGCACCGGCGCGCTGACCGGTTCATTGACGATATCCATCGGCAGGCTGACGAACGAGGCCCCCGGCCGGCCGAACTCGGCGCGGCGAAAGGCGTTGGCGATCACTTCGGAAATCGCCGAACCGGCATGCACTTCGGCGCAATACTTGGTCACCGGCCGGAACATGCTGACGGTATCCATGCTCTGGTGCGTCTGCTTCAGGCTGTCGGCGCGCTTCACCGCCCCGCCGAAGGCCACCACCGCGTCCCCTTCCGAAGTGGCGGTGGCCAGCCCGGTGATCAGGTTGGAACTGCCCGGCCCGGAGGTGACCAGCGCCACCCCGGCCTTACCGGTCAAGCGGCCGACCGCCGCCGCCATAAAGGCCGCGTTGGCCTCATGCCGCACCACCACCGTTTCAATCGATGGCGCGTCCTCCAGCGAGTCGAACACCCGGTCGATCTTGGCGCCCGGAATGCCGAAAACGTGTTTGACGCCCTGCGCTTCCAGGTTTTTCACCACCAAATCGGCGCCGCATTGCCAGTCATTGCCTGTTTTTTCCTGTGCCATGGTTCCACCTCCTAAGAAAACGATCGCCGGGGTTAGCCCTCGGCGGAACGAATCGCGCGATCCAAATCCTCTGGGCAGAGGTTGGCGCGCAAGAAATCCGCATCATGCGGTAACTGAAGATTGAGACGCGTGATGACGCCGAACTGCAGACGGCCATGATCGAGCTGGTAGTCCAGCACGTGGCCACCGCCGCTGCGGTCGTCGGTCACGAAGTGTTCGTGATAGCCGGCCACGCCGATGCCCTGCATGTAATCCGGCGAGCGAAAACCAACCAGCGTTCCGCGCCGCTGATGGAACGAGAAGGTCGGCTGCTCTTCTATCGCCTCCAGCATCGGGCGGTAGGGCCGCTCCTGGCGCGGCACGGTACGGGTTTCCACGTGGCTGAACTCGCCGTCGACCCGCACCGCGCAAAACAGGTTCGGCGAGGCGACCTGCTCGTCGATGCACTGGTGCAGCTGCGCCTTGGTGATTGGCCGGTCGAATTGCTGGCTGACGCTGGGCTGGAAAAAGGTGACGACGGCGAAGGGGGTTTTCTGCTGCAGGCCGGCCGGCCGGGCGCTGCCGTCGGCGCGCAGCTGGTGTATTTCCTGATCGAAGGCGATCAGTTCGCCGTCCAGGTGATTGAAGGTGCCAAGGCCGAAATCGCCGTGCTTGAGCAGCTCGGCAATGGTGGTATCCCCCTCGTAAACCCCGTCGATGAGCGCGCTCATCAGCGAGATTTGATAGATTTCGCCCTCCCCGGCGTTGATCGACTGCCTGGCAAAACCCTGCGCCAAATGGCGCGCACAGGAACACCCGTGTTTTTCGTTCATGACTGACTCCTCCACCAGCGCGGGATCGCGGTTCCGCGCGTTCAAAAGGCCCACCGACGGTGAGCCAAGATGTCCCCCAAGGCGCGTTCATCAGTTGGAACGATTCAGCCTAAGGCGACAAAAAAACCGGCACGGCTGGCCGGCCGATAACCAGGTATCAGATCAGAATGAGATAAAGTAAAGGCTTACTAATCATTGAGACTGAACCGGTTATCAAATTGAACGGTTAATCTGGTGTTGGAGCGACAATCAACTCCGCAGGCGGCTCGCGCAGCCTGGGAAAAACATCTGCTATTTAGTGCTAAGCGCCGCGAGGTTTATGCGTTTTCTCTCTATACGGCCGGGATGGGACGGCCTTGAAGCCCGTCGTCAACCCGCAGCCAGAGTAGCCGCCGCGCCGTCGGCAGAGAAGCGGGTATTCATAAGAAACGCTTTTGCATATAATGCAAAAATGAATGACGCCCGCTATGTAGAACATCTGCCAATTTTTCTCGACGTCGCCCGCCTGGGCAGCTTTTCCGCCGCCGCGCGCCGGCTGGGCATGGTGCCCTCCTCGCTGGTGCGCCACATCGATGCCCTGGAAAGCGCGCTCGGCGCCGCTCTGTTCGTGCGCTCCACCCGTGGCCTGCTGCTGACCGACGCCGGCGAACTGCTGCTGACGCGCGCCGCCGCGCTGATGACGGACATTACCGGCCTTCGCGCCGAGCTGAGCGCGTTGAACGAAACGCCGCAGGGCACGCTGCGCATCAGCTGCCTGCCGACCTTTGGCAAAACCTATGTGCTGCCGCTGCTGCCGACGCTGGCGGAACGCTACCCGCAGCTGTCGGTCGACCTCGATCTGACCGAACGCCTGACCGATCCGACGCAGGAACGGCTCGACGCCGCCCTCCGTATCGGTGAGCAGAAGGACAGCGCGCTGTATGCCAGCCGCATCGCCACCCAACGCTGGGTGATGTGCGCCAGCCCCGCCTACGTCGCCCGCTATGGCCTGCCGGACGATCTGGAAGCGCTGCCGCAGCATCGGCTGATCGCCCGCTACCACAAGCAGCAGCCGGCCTGTTGGGCGCAGATCCTCGACGCGGCGCTGATGAGCCGCTGCACCATGGCGCTGCGCTGCGACGACTTCACCGCGCAGCGCCAGGCCGCACTGCTCGGGCTCGGCATCGCCTTCCTGCCCAACTGGGTGGTGGGGCCGGACGTGCAACACGGGCAACTGGTGCAAATGCTGGAAGATCCGCGCCATGAGCGGCAAGGCATCTATCTGCTGCGCCCGATGGCGAAGGTGTCTGCCCGGCTGGCGGCCTTCACCGCCCTGCTGCAGCAAACCATCGGTCAACCGCCCAGCTGGGGATAAAGCGGCGTCACCCGGCCGTGCAGCGCCGGGTTGTCGCTCTCGTCCTTCAGCTCGATGCCGCTCAGCCGCCGCAGGAACGCCTGCTCCAGCAGCCAGGCCAGGCGGAACGCCGCCTGTGGGTAATCCAGTCCCTCGGGGCGCACGTTGGAGATGCAGTTGCGCTCGGCGTCCGTTCTGCCCGTGTTCGGCCCCCAGGTCAAATAAACGCCCAGGCTGTCCGGCGACGACAGCCCCGGCCGTTCGCCGATCAGGACCGCCACCGCCCGGGCCTGCAGGCATTCGCCGATCTCATCCCCCAGCGCCACCCGCGCCTGATGCGCCAGCACCACCGGTGCAACGGTCAGCCCCAGCGTATCGAGATAGGGGCGCAGCGCCTGCAGCAGCGGCAGCGCCTGGCGGTGCACCGCCTTGGAGGAAAGGCCGTCCGCCACGATCAGCAGCAGATCGACGCGGCGCGATGGCGAACCGAGCAGCAGGCTGCGGCTATCCGACGCCAACCACCGCCCCAGATCCGGTCGGCGCAGATAGGCGGCGCGGTCGGCGGCCTGGCTGTGCACCGCCAGCGTGGGCCAACCGGCATCGTGCAGATCCGCCGCCAGCCGCTCGCTGTCGAAAGGCTGATGCACCGCGTCGCGCGCCTGGGCATGGGCCAGCCCGAAGCGCAGCAGCTCGTCGGTCGGCAGGCTGGCGCCGGTGCGCCCCAGCGCGATGCGAGCGTCGGTAAAGGCGCGCAGCGTCTCCCAACTGTTGACGTGCACCGGTTTGCTCATGTGCGTTCTCCCTGCAGCGCCAGCAACAGCGGATGATTGGCGGCAGCGTCGCGCAGCCGCCCGCGTTCGTCGGTAATGTTCATCGTCGCCAGCCAGGCGGCGAACTCCGGCGCGTGCTTCAGCCCCAGCAGCTCGCGGATATAGAGCGCGTCATGGAACGACGTGCTTTGGTAGTTGAGCATGATGTCGTCCGCGCCCGGCACGCCGATCAGGAACGTCAATCCGGCGGCGGCCAACAGCGTCAGCAGCGTGTCCATGTCGTCCTGATCGGCTTCGGCATGGTTGGTGTAGCAGACGTCGCAGCCCAGCGGCAGGCCGAGCAGCTTGCCGCAGAAATGGTCCTCCAGCCCGGCGCGGATAATTTGCTTGCCGTCATACAGGTATTCGGGGCCGATAAACCCTACCACGGTGTTGATCAGCAGCGGCGAGAAATGGCGCGCCACCGCATAGGCGCGCGCCTCGCAGGTTTGCTGATCGACGCCGTGATGGGCGTTGGCCGACAGGCAACTGCCCTGCCCGGTTTCGAAATACATCACGTTGTCGCCCAGCGTGCCGCGCCTGAGGCTCAGCGCCGCCTGCTGCGCCTCCGCCAGCAGCGCCAAACTGATGCCGAAGCCGCGGTTGGCCGCTTCGGTACCGGCGATCGACTGAAACACCAGATCCACCGGCGCGCCGCGCTCCATCAGCCGCAGCGTGTTGGTCACGTGGGTCAGCACGCAGGATTGGGTGGGAATGGCGAAACGCTGGATCACGTCGTCCAGCATGTAGTTGAGCTTTTCCAGCAGCGGCAGGCTGTCGCTGGCCGGGTTGATGCCGACTACCGCGTCGCCGCTGCCGTACAGCAGGCCGTCCAGCATGCTGGCGGCGATACCCTGCAGGCTGTCGGTCGGGTGATTGGGCTGCAGCCGCACGCTGAGGTGGCCCGGCAGGCCAATCGTATTGCGAAAGCGCGTCACCACCCGGCACTTCTTCGCCACCAGGATCAGATCCTGATTGCGCATGATCTTGCTCACCGCCGCCGCCATCTCCGGCGTGATGCCGGCCGCCACCTGCGCCAGCATGGCGCTGTCCGCCTGCTCGCTCAGCAGCCAGTCGCGAAAATCGCCGACCGTGAGGTGCGAGATGGGCTCGAAGGCGGCACCATCGTGGCCGTCGATAATCAGGCGCGTCACCTCGTCCTGTTCGTAGGGCACCAACGCCTGCTGCAGGAACGCCTTGAGCGGCAAGTCCGCCAGCGCGAGGCGCGCCGCCATGCGCTCTTCGGCGCTTTGCGCCGCCACCTCTGCCAGATAATCGCCGGAACGCGCCGGCGAAGCCTTCGCCATCAGCTGACGCAGATCGCCAAAGCGATAGCCGCGTTGGCCCACCGTTGCCTGATACATAGCCCCCTCCCTTGCCCCGAGTGACGAGATAAAAGCCCTGCACCAAGTGTAGTCAGTGGGAAAAGAAAATTATTTTGCACGCGATCGCCGCCATCGCGCTTTCCCCCATTTCACCCGCCGCCGCTTCGGGTTACAGTAGCCGCGAAAACAGGAGGGGTGATGGATCCGCAACGGCAAATTATCGACTGGCTGCAACAAGATGACGCTCGCATGGCCGCTCTGCGCACCGTGCGCCGGCTCGGCCTGAATGACTGGTGCCTCGGCGCCGGCTTCGTACGCAACCTGGTGTGGGATCGGCGCCACGGCTATAAGGAACCCACGCCGCTCAACGATATCGACGTGATCCACTTCGATGCGCAGCGTGCGGACGCCGAGCGCGATCGCATGCTGGAGGCGCGGCTGCACCAAAGGCTGCCGCAGCCGTGGTCGGTCAAGAATCAGGCGCGCATGCACCTGCGCGGCGGCCGGGCGCCTTACCGCGACAGCGAAGAGGCCATCAGCTTTTGGACCGAAGTGGAAACGGCGATCGGCGCGCGCCTGAACGCCGACGACAGCATCACGCTGGTGGCCCCCTTCGGGCTCGCAGCGCTGTTCGACAACACCATCACCTTCAATGTGAAAAACGGCGATCGCGCGGCCTATGCCCAGCGGGTGCTCGACAAAGGCTGGCTGCAGCGCTGGCCGCACCTGCGGCAGGTAAAGATTTAGCCACCGCTGCCGATACCCTGAACAGCGATAGCCAGACTCAGGGAGAGCATCCATGTCGACCACCATCACCATGATCGTACCGATCAAAAATACCGTTCCCGGCGTCAGCAAGGTCTTCAGCGCGCCAGGCCATCAGGGCGAATTGCTGATGGCCAAACCGGTCAACAACCAGCCGGAAGGCGGCAAGGCGAAGAAAAGCGAAGGCGCCAACGGCAATGACGAACCGGCAAATCTCAACGAAAGCCGCGCCTCGGCGCGCATCAAGGCGCTGAACCGGCAGATTCAGGCTCTGCAGCAAAAGCTGGTGGAACTGAAGGACTCCAGCGCCGATCCCAAAGAGATCGAGAAGCAGAAACAGCTGATCGAAGCGCAGATCAAGATGTTGCAGGCCGAGATCGCGCGCATCCAGAAAGAAGAAATGGAAAAGCAGCAGCAGGAGCAAATGAAGAAAGCCGCGGCGCAAGCCGGCGACGGCGTAAACCGCCCGACGCCGCTCAACGCGGTGGACGTCTATATCTGAATCAATATTCCGCGTTTTCCTGCCGGCGCTGGTGCAGCGCCGCCGCCTGTTGACGCGCGACCTGCCAGATGGCCTCCGCCGCCGGCGTCAGCGAGCGATTCTTGCGCCGCACCAGCATCAGCGCGCGATTGATCTCCGGCACAAGCCGCCGCACCCGGAGCCGCCCCCCTTCCGGCAGCGGCAGCGCCAACGCCGGGAAGATGCTGATGCCAATCCCCTCCGCCACCATCGGGAACAGCGTGGCCGGATGGCCGATTTCCTGCACCACCTGCGCTTCCACACCCTGCTGCCTCAGCGCGCTGTCGATCAGCGGCCGGCTGCCCGACGCATAATCCTGCAACACCAGGCGGCAGCCGTTTAACGCCGACCAACGCACCTCTTGCTGCGCCGCAAACGGGTGGTCGTCGCGGCACAGCAGCAAAAACGGTTCATGCAGCACCGCTTCGCACTCCAGGTCCACCGCCTGCACCGGATCGACCACGATGCCGAAATCCACCTCGGCGTTGCGCACGCTGTGCAGCACCTGCTGCTGCGCCTGATCGCGCAGCATGATGCGGATCTCCGGGTATTCGCGCTCGCCGGCGGCGATGCACTGTGGCATCAGATGGGCGGAAATGGTCTGGCTCGTCGCTACCCGGACCGTGCCACTGCGCTGTACGCCAAAGCTGCGCGCATCCAGCAACGCGGCCTGCAGTTCGTCCAGCAGCCTTTCGACCCGGTTGGCCAGCCGCAGGCCGGCGTCGGTCAACACCACTTCACGCGTAGTGCGATCCAGCAGGCGCACGCCGACCTCCGCCTCCAGCTCTTTCACGCTGTGGCTGACCGCCGATTGCGTCAGGCCGATCGCCTCGCCGGCGCGGCTGAAGCTGCCGTGGCGGGCGACAGCGACGAACACCCGCAGCTGTTTGAGTGAGTAATTCATGTGTTTTATTCATAGATGAATTAAATAAATCAATTTAATTATTATATGCCCACGCGGGAGAATAGCCCCATCGATTTTCTACCCGAGCGCATCGCCATGAGATTCCTGCCCGATCGTTTTACCCTGACGCTGATTGCCACCGTGCTGCTGGCGTCGTTCCTGCCGGCGCGCGGCGAGTTCGTCGGCTGGCTCAACGCCCTGACCATCGCCGCCATCGCCCTGCTGTTCTTCATGCACGGCGCCAAGCTGTCGCGCGAGGCCATCCTGGCCGGCAGCAATAACTGGCGGCTGCATCTGTGGGTGATGTTCAGCACCTTCATCATTTTTCCGGCGCTGGGGATGCTGTTCGCCTGGTGGGCGCCGATCGACGTCAGCCCCGAGCTGTACGCCGGTTTCATCTACCTGTGCATTCTGCCCGCCACCGTGCAGTCGGCCATCGCCTTCACCTCGCTGGCGGGCGGCAACGTGGCGGCGGCGGTGTGCAGCGCCTCCGCCTCCAGCCTGCTGGGGATCTTCGTGTCGCCGCTGTTGGTCGGCCTGCTGATGAACGTACACGGCGATACCGGTAGCCTGCGGCAGGTGGGTTCGATCGTGCTGCAGCTGCTGGTGCCGTTCGTCGCCGGCCACCTGCTGCGGCCGCTGATCGGCGGCTGGATCGAGCGCCATCGCCCGCTGATCGGCAAAACCGACCAGACCTCGATTCTGCTGGTGGTGTACGCCGCCTTCAGCGAGGCGGTCACGCACGGTATCTGGTATCAGGTGGGGATCGGCTCGCTGGCGTTTATCGTCGGCGGCAGCATCGTGCTGCTGGCGATCGTACTGGTGGTGAACACCTACATGGCGCGCTGGCTGGGGTTCAGCAAGGCGGACGAGATCACCATCGTGTTCTGCGGCTCAAAGAAAAGCCTGGCGAACGGCATTCCGATGGCCAATATCCTGTTCCCGGCGGCGACGGTGGGGATCATGGTGCTGCCGCTGATGGTGTTCCATCAGGTGCAGCTGATGACCTGTGCGGTATTGGCGAAAAGGTATCAGCGCAAGCAGCGGGCGCAACAGGCGGTGCCTAACGCCAATGCGCAGGCGTCGCGCGGGTAAAAAAAGACGGGCCAAGGCCCGTCAGATCAGCTTTTCTTCAGCGGCTTGACCAGGTGGTCAAGCCCTTCGATTTTAATCGCCAACGTCATCTCCATCAGCATGCCGAGCTTGCCTTTGGGGAATTCGCCCTTGCGGGCGAACCACAGCAGGTACTCTTCGGGCAGGTCGATCAGTACCCGCCCCTGGTACTTGCCGAACGGCATCACGGTATTGGCGATCTCCAGCAGGTTTTCCTTTTCCATCAGTCACCCAGCAGGCGGATCATTTCCGCTTCGTCGATCACGGCGATACCCAGCTCCTGCGCCTTCGCCAGCTTGGAGCCGGCCGCTTCGCCGGCGATCACCAAATCGGTTTTCTTCGACACGCTGCCGCTGACCTTGGCGCCCAGCGCCGTCAGGCGATCTTTGGCCTCGTCGCGCGACAGCTGGCTCAGCGAGCCGGTCAGTACCACGGTTTTGCCGGCGAACGGGCTGTCTATCTCTTCGGCGACCACCACCACCGGCGCCGGCCAGTGGATGCCGATCTCGGCGCCCACCAGCTCGTTGATCACCTGCTGATTGAGCGCTTCATCGAGGAAATTGCGGGTGTGTTTGGCCACCACTTCGCCGACATCCGGCACCTCTTTCAGCGCCTCGATATCGGCGGCGAACAGTTTCTCGAGCGAACCGAAATGCGCCGCCAGGTTGGCGGCGGTCGCCTCGCCGACCTCGCGAATGCCCAGCGCATACAGGAAGCGAGCGAAGGTGGTCTGTTTGGATTTCTCCAGCGCATTGACCAGATTCTGCGCCGATTTTGGCCCCATGCGATCCAGGCCGGTCAGAATGCCGGCGGACAGGCGGAACAGATCGGCCGGGTTCTTCACGTACTCTTTGTCCACCAGCTGCTCAATGATCTTGTCGCCCATGCCTTCAACGTCCAGCGCGCGGCGGGAAACGAAGTGCTTCAACGCCTCTTTGCGCTGCGCGCCGCAGATAAGACCGCCGGTGCAGCGCGCTACCGCCTCGCCTTCCACGCGCTCAACGTCGGAGCCGCACACCGGGCAGTGCAGCGGGAACACCACTTCACGCGCATCCTGTGGCCGACGATCTTCCAGCACCCCCACCACCTGCGGGATGACGTCACCGGCGCGGCGCACGATCACCGTATCGCCGATGCGCAGCCCCAAACGCTCAATTTCATCGGCGTTGTGCAAGGTGGCGTTGCTGACGGTCACCCCGGCCACCAGCACCGGCTCAAGGCGCGCCACCGGCGTAATCGCGCCGGTGCGGCCAACCTGAAACTCCACTTCGCGCACCACGGTGATCTGCTCCTGCGCCGGGAATTTGAACGCCGTCGCCCAACGCGGCGCACGCGCCACAAAGCCCAGCGTTTCCTGCAGATCGATATCGTCAATCTTGATCACCACGCCGTCGATGTCGAAACCGAGCTGCGCGCGGTCCTGCTCGACCTGGCGATAAAACGCCAGCACTTCCTCGCTGCCGGTGCGGCGTTGGGCGCGATCGCTGACCGGCAGACCCCAGGCCTTGAACTGCATCAGGCGCTCAAAATGGCTGCGCGGCAGCTCGCCGCCTTCCAGCAGGCCGACGCCGTAGCAGAAGAAGGTCAGCGGGCGTTTGGCGGTAATGCGCGGATCGAGCTGGCGCAGCGAGCCGGCGGCGGCGTTGCGCGGGTTGGCGAACACCTTGCCGTCTTTGCGCCTCGCTTCTTCGTTCATCTGTTCAAAACCGGCCTGCGGCATGAACACTTCGCCGCGCACTTCCAGCCGGCGCGGAATATTGTCGCCGGTCAGGCGCAGCGGGATGGCGCGGATGGTGCGCACGTTAGTGGTGATGTTCTCGCCGGTGGTGCCGTCGCCGCGCGTCGCCGCGCGCACCAGCTCACCGTCTTCGTACAGCAGGCTGACCGCCAGGCCGTCCAGCTTCAGCTCGCAGCAGAAGGTCAGCGGATCGCTGCTTTTGAGCCTATCCTGCACGCGCTTGTAAAACGCCAGGAAGCTTTCTTCGTCGAACACGTTGTCCAGCGACAGCATCGGCACTTCGTGACGCACCTGGTCGAACGCCGCCAGCGGCGCCGCGCCCACGCGCTGGGTCGGTGAATCGGCGGTGACCCACTCCGGATGCGCGCTCTCCAGTTCGCGCAGTTCGCGCATCAGGCGGTCATATTCCGCATCCGGCACTTCCGGCGCATCCAGCACATGATACTGGTATTCATGATGGCGCAGTGTGGCTCGTAGTTGATTGATTTGTTGGATTATCGATTCCATGGCTCACCATCAAAGATAAAAAACCCCCGGCTAGCGGGGGCTTTGTTGTTACGGATGTTCAGTGCGCGCGGCAACCCGGTCAGACGTTGTTTTCCAACACTTCACGGATACGCGCTTTGTAGGTTTCCAGCTTCTGCGGCGTCATCATGCGGCGCTCGTCGTCCAGCACCACGCCGCCCACGTCGTCGGCGATGCGCTGTGCCGACTGCAGCATCAGCTTGAAGTTCTGATTGGCATCGCCGTAAGACGGCACCATCATGAACATCGACACGCCCGGCGTGGAGAAGTCGGACATCATGTCAGGATCGAACGACCCCGGCTTGACCATGTTCGCCAGGCTGAACAGCACCGGGCCGCTGCCGGCCGGGCTGATATGGCGGTGGAAGATGCCCATCTCGCCAAACTGGAAGCCCGCCTGCAACACGCTCTGCAGCAGCACTTCGCCGCCGATTACGCCGCCCTGATGGGCCGCGACGTGCAGCACCAGCACGGTCTCTTTCAGTTTAGCCTGAATGGGCGCAGCCGCCGGTTGCGGTGCGGGTTCCTGCGCCGGCTTCACTTCCGGCGCTTGCTGCACAGGGGCCGGATCGGCGTGGAATGCCGGTTCCGCCCCCTGTGGCGCCTCGTGTTCATGTTCATGCGGCAGATCGTCGACGCGCGGCTCACGGCGCGCGGCCGGTTGCTGCGGCTCGGCCTGTTCTTCGTCCGGCGCGTAGTTGTTCAGCAGGATGTCATCATACTCCGGCCGCTGAGACAGCGGAGGCGGCGTCTGATGGGCAGCCGGTTGAACGGCGCGGGGCGCTGGCGCAGCCGCCGGAGCGGGCTTCGGCGCGGCCACGGGTTCTTCGCGTGCGGCATCGAAATGGCCGAATGACGGCTCGTCTTGCGGGTGAGCGGCGCGTACGCGCACCTCACCGACGCCTTCTTCGAGATCGTCGATCGGAGTTTGTTCACGTTCCTTTTGGGAACGTTTGGCTGGGCGATCGCGGAAGAGCGCTGACCGTTCTTTGCGACTGGTCCACAGACCGTGCAATAACAGCGCTATTATGGCGATCGCGCCAACAACGATTAATATCAGACGCAAATCCTGCATCATTGCTATCTCTGTTGTTCCAATACATTGCCACCGCGGCAAACATTCACTCTTTAACTCTATTTGCCCGCGCACACAAGTGCAAGTCCGTGCTGAACTTTATGCCAATAAAGATGATTATACTGCCTTTTTCTGCTGGTTTTTCAGCCAACCCTACCCTAGCCAGTGGAAAATCATCCCTATATGATAATGATGCCTGTTCAGACAACGAGATAACTTAAGATATGTCCTATACGCAGCCCCCTTCCCGTTCGACCAGCGGCATTCACTATTTCGCCGAAGGTTGGCGCCTGATTTCGCGCCCGGGGATTAAACGCTATGTGGTCCTGCCGTTGCTGGTCAACGTGCTGCTGATGGGTTCCGCTTTCTGGTGGCTGTTCAGCCGGCTCGGCGACTGGATCCCGACGATGATGAGCCACGTTCCCGACTGGCTGCAATGGTTGAGCTACCTGCTGTGGCCGCTGGCGGTCATTTCGGTGCTGCTGGTGTTCAGCTATCTGTTCAGCACCCTCACCAACCTGATCGCCGCGCCGTTCTGCGGCCTGCTGGCCGAGCAGCTCGAAGGCAGCCTGACCGGCAAACCGCTGCCGGACACCGGCCTGCTCGGCATCGCCAAAGATCTGCCGCGCATCATGGCACGCGAATGGCGCAAGCTAATGTATTACCTGCCGCGCGCGCTGCTGCTGCTGGCGCTCTACTTCGTGCCCGGCATCGGCCAGACGGTGGCGCCGGTGCTGTGGTTCCTGTTCAGCGCCTGGATGTTGGCGATTCAGTATTGCGACTACCCGTTCGACAACCACAAGGTGAGCTTTGTCGACATGCGTCGCGCCTTGCGCCAGCACAAAACCGACAACCTGCAGTTCGGCGCGCTGGTCAGCCTGTTCACCATGATCCCGATCCTCAACCTGGTGATCCTGCCGGTCGCCGTCTGCGGTGCCACCGCGATGTGGGTCGATCGCTATCGCTCGCAATTCGTCCGATAACCGCCGTTTTTTACCGCCGATAGCGCGGAAATTTTCGACAGGGCGCGCATTTCGCGCCCTTATCATTGTGCTTAAAACTTATTTCCTAATAACATATAGATATACCAATTCTTTACTTCCCTGCCGGTACTGTTAGCGTATGCTTTCGATGTTCCCCACATTTTCATAGAGTTAAAGGACGGGCTATGAGCAAGATATATGAAGACAACTCATTAACAATCGGCCATACGCCGCTGGTTCGTCTGAACCGTATCGGCAACGGACGCATTCTGGCCAAGGTTGAATCACGCAACCCGAGCTTCAGCGTCAAATGCCGCATCGGTGCCAATATGATTTGGGATGCGGAACAACGCGGCGTGCTGACCGCCGGCAAAGAGCTGGTAGAGCCGACCAGCGGCAACACCGGCATCGCGCTGGCCTTCGTCGCCGCCGCGCGCGGTTACAAGCTGACGCTGACCATGCCGGAAACCATGAGCATCGAGCGCCGCAAGCTGCTCAAGGCGCTCGGCGCCAATCTGGTGCTGACCGAAGGGGCGAAAGGCATGAAAGGCGCTATCGCCAAAGCCGAAGAGATCGTCGCCACCGACCCGAACCGTTACCTGATCCTGCAACAGTTCAGCAACCCGGCCAACCCGGCCATCCATGAAAAAACCACCGGCCCGGAAATCTGGGAAGACACCGATGGCGACGTCGACGTGTTCATCTCCGGCGTCGGCACCGGCGGCACGCTGACCGGCGTCAGCCGCTACATCAAGAACACCAAAGGCAAGGCCATCACCACCGTGGCGGTCGAGCCGACCGACTCGCCGGTCATCAGCCAGGCGCTGGCCGGTGAAGAGCTGAAACCGGGCCCGCACAAGATCCAGGGCATCGGCGCCGGCTTCATTCCGGGCAACCTCGACCTGGACCTGGTGGATCGCGTCGAGAAAGTCTCCAACGACGAGGCCATCAGCATGGCGCGCCGCCTGATGGACGAAGAAGGCATTCTGGCGGGCATCTCCTCCGGCGCAGCGGTTGCGGCGGCGGTGAAACTGGCCGAAGAACCGGCGTTCGCCGACAAGACCATCGTGGTGATCCTGCCCTCTTCCGGCGAACGTTACCTGAGCACCGCGCTGTTTGCCGATCTGTTCACCGAGCAGGAATTGCAGCAGTAATTCCGCCACTGCACAAATCGCTAAAAAAGCACCCTGCGGGGTGCTTTTTTGTGGACTGGATCAAACTTTATAGCAGTCCAAGATTGCTTTTGCCCGTCGGCTTTAGTATTTAACGGTGCATTATTTCGATGCGCAAAATTAATCACCCCCCGAGCCCGGTCAAGGCTGAATCGATTTACTCATCTGTCGCCGACGCGTCGAATCGGGCATAATGGGGAGCGGATTGGAACGACGTCTAAAGCCGAGTTTTTTGATCTGAAGTGCCTAACGCGTCGTTTTCTGTTGCATCAACGTTCGCCCCTGTCCATAGTCAGGCGCTATAACCAGACAAGCTAAAGTCAGGCCCCTGGGCTAAACTTTAGCTCCACAACATTAATCCAATAAGTTGGGGAAACATCAATGTTCCAGCAAGAAGTTACTATTACCGCTCCGAATGGTCTGCATACTCGCCCTGCCGCTCAGTTCGTTAAAGAAGCCAAAGGCTTCGCGTCTGACATCACCGTGACCTCCAACGGCAAAAGCGCCAGCGCTAAAAGCCTGTTCAAACTGCAAACTCTGGGGCTGACTCAAGGGACCGTAGTGACCATCTCAGCTGAAGGTGAAGACGAGCAGAAAGCCGTTGAACACTTGGTAAAACTGATGGCAGAGCTTGAGTAATCGGCCCGTCTTTTTAGTTAACACCAGTCAAGAGTAAGGTAGGGTTATGATTTCAGGCATTTTAGTATCACCGGGCATCGCTTTTGGTAAGGCTCTCTTGCTGAAAGAAGACGACATCGTCATCAACCGGAAGAAAATCTCTGCTGATCAAGTAGAGCAGGAAGTCTCGCGTTTTCTGGCCGGCCGCGCGAAAGCGTCCGAACAGCTGGAAGCGATCAAGACCAAAGCTGGCGAAACCTTCGGCGAAGAGAAGGAAGCTATCTTCGAAGGCCACATCATGTTGCTGGAAGACGAAGAGCTTGAGCAGGAAATCATAGCCCTAATCAAAGACGATCTGGCCTCCGCAGACGCCGCCGCCTACACCGTGATCGAAGGTCAGGCGAAAGCGCTGGAAGAGCTGGACGACGAATACCTGAAAGAACGCGCCGCCGACGTGCGCGACATCGGTAAGCGCCTGCTGCAGAATATTCTGGGCATGCCGATCGTCGATCTGGGCTCCATTCAGGACGAAGTTATCCTGGTGGCCACCGATCTGACTCCGTCAGAGACCGCGCAGCTGAACCTGGACAAAGTGCTGGGCTTCATTACCGATCTCGGCGGCCGGACTTCCCACACCTCTATCATGGCGCGCTCCCTGGAGCTGCCGGCGATCGTCGGTACCAGCGACGTGACCAAGCAGGTGAAAAACGACGACTACCTGATTCTGGATGCGGTTAACAACAAAATTTACGTTAACCCGACCGCTGACGTTATCGATCAGCTGAAAGCCGCCCAGAACCAATACATCACCGAGAAAAACGATCTGGCCAAGCTGAAGGATCTGCCGGCGATTACGCTGGACGGCCATCAGGTTGAAGTCTGCGCCAACATCGGCACCGTGCGCGACGTCGCGGGTGCAGAGCGCAACGGCGCGGAAGGCGTCGGCCTGTATCGTACCGAGTTCCTGTTCATGGACCGCGACTCGCTGCCGACCGAAGACGAGCAGTTCCAGGCTTATAAAGCCGTGGCGGAAGCCATGGGCTCGCAGGCCGTGATCGTCCGCACCATGGACATCGGCGGCGACAAAGACCTGCCGTACATGAACCTGCCGAAGGAAGAGAACCCGTTCCTCGGCTGGCGCGCCATCCGCATCGCGATGGACCGCCGTGAAATCCTGCACGCCCAGCTGCGCGCCATCCTGCGCGCCTCGGCGTTCGGCAAACTGCGCATCATGTTCCCGATGATCATCTCCGTGGAAGAAGTGCGCGATCTGAAAGGCGAAATCGAGACGCTGAAAGCGCAGCTGCGCGAAGAAGGCAAGGCGTTTGACGAGAGCATCGAAGTGGGCGTGATGGTGGAAACACCGGCTGCGGCGGTCATCGCTCACCACCTGGCGAAAGAAGTCGACTTCTTTAGTATTGGGACAAACGATCTAACCCAGTATACTCTGGCGGTAGATCGCGGCAACGAGCTGATTTCTCATCTCTATAACCCGATGTCCCCATCAGTGCTTGGCCTGATCAAACAGGTTATTGATGCATCTCACGCGGAAGGCAAGTGGACCGGCATGTGCGGCGAACTGGCTGGCGATGAGCGTGCTACACTGTTGTTATTGGGCATGGGGCTGGATGAGTTCAGCATGAGTGCGATTTCAATCCCGCGCATCAAGAAAATTATTCGTAACACGAATTTCGAAGATGTGAAGGCGTTGGCAGCGCAGGCCTTGGCACAGCCAACGGCACAAGACCTGATGAATTGCGTCAATAAATTCATCGAAGAAAAAACGCTCTGCTAAACTTCCACGACACTGGAACGCCGCCCAATTTAATGCTTAGGAGAAGATCATGGGTTTGTTCGATAAACTGAAATCTCTGGTTTCTGATGACAAGAAAGACACGGGCACTATCGAGATCGTCGCTCCCCTTTCTGGCGAAATCGTCAATATCGAAGATGTGCCGGACGTAGTGTTCGCTGAAAAAATCGTTGGCGACGGTATCGCCATCAAACCGGCCGGCAACAAAATGGTTGCTCCGGTCGACGGCACCATCGGCAAGATTTTCGAAACCAACCATGCATTCTCTATCGAATCCGACAGCGGCATTGAGCTGTTCGTCCACTTCGGCATCGATACCGTAGAACTGAAAGGCGAAGGCTTCAAACGCATCGCCGAAGAAGGCCAGCGCGTCAAGAAAGGTGACGTGGTTATCGAGTTCAACCTGCCACTGCTGGAAGAGAAAGCCAAGTCTACCCTGACGCCGGTCGTTATCTCCAACATGGACGAGATCAAAGAGCTGATCAAACTGTCCGGTAGCGTGACCGTTGGCGAAACCCCGATCATCCGTATCAAGAAGTAAGCGCGGATGAGCAAGAAAAACGGCGCCCTCGGCGCCGTTTTTTTATCCCCTTCGTCTTTCGAACCGCAGCGTTGTTGGCCGCACGTGCTCACCCCGGTCACTTACTGGAGTAAGCTCCCGGGGATTCCCCCCGAAACCCTTTGGGTATACCGCGGATAATAGACATTATCGGCGCAGGCAGTTTGAACATGGACAGCGCGCAACCTTCGGAGCGTACACGCAGTACGTGACGAAGGCGAGCACTGCCCTAGTTCAAAATGGCAAGTAAGATAGTCTATTATTGCCAGCGCGGGATGCGCAGGGTAATGACAAGCCCCTCTTTATCGCCGTTGCGCGCCTCAACCTGGCCGCCGTGCGCCAGCACCACTTTGCGGGTAATCGCCAGCCCCAGGCCGTAGCCCTTGCCCGACAGCGCCGACTTCACGCGCACGAACGGATCGAAGATGCTCGACAGCTTCGCCTCCTCGACCCCCGGCCCCTGATCGCTGACCGCGATCTGAAACTGGTTATCGACGCGCGTGAGCGCCACCGTCACCCGCTGGCCGTGGCTGGAAAAGCGCAGCGCATTACGCACGATGTTGTCCACCGCTCGCCGCATCAGCTCCGCATTGCCCTTGACGGTGTACTCCACGTCCGACTCGGCCTGCAGCACGATATCCACGCCGGGCACCTGCGCCTCGTAGCGCGCATCGCTCACCACCGCATCCACCAGGCCGTACAGATCGAAATACTCCTCGTCCGGCAGGCTGCTGTGTTCGGTACGCGACAGCGCCAGCAGCTCGCCGATCATTTTGTCCAGCCGCCCCGATTCGTGTTCGATGCGCTTGAGCGAGGTTTCAACGTTGCCGGCATTCTGCCGCGCCAGGCCGATCGCCAGCTGCAGGCGCGCCAGCGGCGAACGCAGCTCGTGCGAAACGTCGTGCAACAGCTGCTCGCGGGCGCTGACCAGCAGTTCCAGCCGCTCGGCCATGGTGTCGAAATCGCGCGCCACGTCGGACAGCTCGTCATGGCGGCGCCGCATCTTCGGGAACAGCCGCACCGACAGATCGCCCTGCGCCACCCGATCCAGACCGCCGCGCAGCTGACGCATCGGCCGGGTCAGGTTCCAGGCCAGCACGGCGCTGAACAGCAAACCGCCCAGCCCGCCGACCCACAGCATCGGCGCAGGAATGTTGAAGAAATGGGAGCGCCGCTCCGGCCGATACTCTTCCCGCAGCCCGCGCACGTTATAACTCAGCCAGTATCCCTGCCCTTCCCCGGTCTGCACCCAGGCAGTGATCTCTTTCGGCATCCGCCGCCCTTCAAATGCCGGTTCTTCCGGCGTGGGCGGCGGCGGTTGGGTCATTGGCGTCACGGACAGCAAACGCCTGTCGTCCTCGGGCCAGTCGCGCATCAGGGCTTCCAGCGCCGGCATGCCGCCGCTGCGCAACTGGGTGGCGGCCGAGGTCAGCTGCAGGCCGATCACCCGCCGCGCCATGGCGTTCTCCGGCGGCACATAGCGATCGCCATAGAGAGAAAACGCCACCCACAGCGCCTGCGTCATGATGAGAAAGGTCAGCCAAAAGCCGAGCAAAATTTTCCAGAACAGTCTTCCGCGCATGTCAGTTTACCGAATGCGATAGCCGATGCTGCGCACCGTCTCAATGCTGAGCTTACTGCCGGCCAACGCGCTCAGCTTCTGGCGGATATTGCTGATGTGCACGTCCACGCTGCGATCATAGGCCTCACGCGGGCGCCCCAGCCCCTTCTCAGACAGCTCGTCCTTCGACACCACGCGATCCGGCGCGCGCAGCAACAGCTCCAGCAGATTGAACTCCGAAGCGGTCAGATCAAACGCCTTACCGCGCCATTCGCTGCTGCGGGTTGAAGGGTTAAGCGTCAGCTCGCCGAAGCTGATGGCGGCCTCGTCGTCCGCCTCTTGCGGCCGCTCTTCGAAACGGCGCAGCACCGCGCGCAGACGCGCCACCAATTCGCGCGGATAGCACGGTTTGGGCATATAATCGTCGGCGCCCATCTCCAGGCCAATCACCCGATCGATGTTGTCGCCTTTGGCGGTCAGCATGATGATCGGCAGCCGGCTCTTTTTGCGCACGTCGCGCAGCACGTCGATGCCGCTCATGTCCGGCAGCATGATATCGAGGATCATCGCGGTATAATCGCCCGACAGCGCGCCCTCTACCCCCGCTTTGCCGGTCAGCACCAGCGTGGCGTCGAAACCTTCGCCCGTCAGGTATTCGCTCAGCATGGTGCCAAGCTCCAGGTCATCGTCGACCAGTAAAATTTTCATGCCTTGCTCCTTCACCGATTTTCGTTATTTTCCCGCCAATTCCGCCGGCCCGCAGCCGGTTTTACTCAATCCTTACACATCGCGGTTCGCGTCTCGCCACCGTTATTGTGGCTGCTGTCGCGCAATTTCTCTACTTCAGTCAGGGTATTGGCGCACAGGCAGGCGGGGCGGCTATGCCGTCAGTCAAAAGGAAATGGGAAGGGTTTTCCCGGCGGAACGCGCCGCCGGGAGGGCACATTCAGTCGAAAACGCCGGTGGAGAGGTAACGGTCACCGCGATCGCAGACGATCGCCACCACGACGCTGCCGGGGTGGGCCGCCGCGACGCGCAGAGCGCCGGCCACCGCGCCGCCGGAGCTGACGCCGCAGAAGATGCCTTCACGCTGCGCCAGCTGGCGCATGGTCTGCTCGGCATCGCGCTGCTCGATATCCAGCACCTGATCCACCAGCTCCGGGCGGAAAATGCCCGGCAGGTAAGCGGGCGCCCAACGGCGAATGCCGGGGATGCTGCTGCCTTCTGCCGGCTGCAGGCCGATGATCTGTACCTGCGGATTCTGGCTCTTCAGATAACCGCCCACGCCGGTAATGGTACCGGTGGTGCCCATGCTGGAAACGAAGTGCGTGATGCGTCCTTCGGTCTGGCGCCAAATCTCCGGGCCGGTGGTGGTGAAGTGGGCGTAGGGATTGTCGAGATTGTTGAACTGATCCAGCACCTTGCCCTGCCCCTGACGCTGCATCTCCAGCGCCAGATCGCGCGCCCCTTCCATCCCCTGCTCACGGCTGACCAGGATCAGCTCGGCGCCGTAGGCGCGCATCGCCGCCTGCCGCTCCAGGCTCATGTTCTCCGGCATCAGCAGCTTCAGCGTATAGCCTTTCAATGCAGCAATCATCGCCAGCGCAATGCCGGTGTTGCCGCTGGTGGCCTCGATCAGCACGTCGCCGGGCTTGATCTCACCGCGCAGCTCCGCCTGCTGGATCATCGCCAACGCGGCGCGATCCTTCACCGATCCCGCCGGGTTATTGCCTTCCAGTTTGACCCATACCTCGCTGCCTGCCTGGGCGGCCAGCCGTTGCAGTTGTACCAGCGGGGTGTTCCCGATGCATTGTTCGAGCGTTGTCACGATCTTTGCCTGTGTTGGTGTGCGTAAAGTAAAAAGGCAACCCGGGGGTTGCCTTGAAGAAAAGGGCTGCTAAAACCTATCAGGCGCTTTTGGCTAACGCAACAGGTTGCAGCAACCGATCGCCGGCATACAGCCGCGCATTGAGGCTGCCGACGTAATAACGGCCGCCGCGCACCGGCGTGGCGTTGCCTTCCGGCAGCACTAGGCTTATCGGTTCCTGATGCCAGCCGATTGGCTGCACCGTCAGCTGCCAGAAGTGGCCGCGCGGGCTGACTTCCAGCACCTGCACCGGCAGCGGGCAGCGCTCGCTGCTCTCGGTCGCCACTTCCATTTCCCACGGGCGCAGGAACAGCTCGACGCTGCCCTGGTGCATCGGCTGGAACGACAGCGGCCACTGGTGCGCGCCAACGAACAGCTGGGAGCCGCGAATTTCGCCGTTCAGGCGGTTCACTTCCCCCATGAATTCCAGCACGAAGCGGCTGGCCGGCTCGCGCATAATCTCTTCCGGCGACCCGACCTGTTCGATATTGCCCTGGCTCATCACCACGATGCGGTCGGCCACTTCCATCGCCTCTTCCTGATCGTGGGTGACGAACACGCTGGTGAACTTCAGCTCTTCGTGCAGCTGACGCAGCCAGCGGCGCAGCTCTTTGCGCACCTGCGCATCCAGCGCGCCGAACGGTTCGTCCAGCAGCAGAATTTGCGGTTCCACCGCCAGGGCGCGCGCCAACGCCACGCGCTGTTTCTGGCCGCCGGACAGCTGAGACGGATAGCGGTTGGCCAGGTGGCCCAGCTGTACCATTTCCAGCAGTTGGGTGACTTTCTGTTTGATCGCCGCGGCGTTCGGCCGCTCGCGGCGCGGCAGCACGGTCAGGCCGAAAGCGATGTTGTCGAACACCGTCATATGGCGGAACAGCGCATAGTGCTGAAACACGAAGCCCACGCGCCTGTCGCGCGCGTGCATGTGGCTGACGTCGGTGCCGTGGAAGCCCAGCTTGCCGCCGCTCTGGCTTTCCAGCCCGGCGATGATGCGCAGCAGCGTGGTCTTGCCGGAACCGGACGGCCCGAGCAGCGCCACCATCTCGCCGGAAGCAATATCGAGCGAGATATCGTTCAATACCTTGGTGCGACCGAAGTACTTGTTGATGCCGTTAATCTCAATGCTCATGATTTTCCTCCCGCTCGAGACGCGCGTTTTGACGTTCCAGACGCCACTGCAGCGCGCTCTTCAAAAATAGGGTAACGATCGCCATCAGGGTCAACAGGGCGGCAGCGGTAAAGGAGCCGACGGTGTTGTAATCCTGCTGCAACAGCTCGACCTGCAGCGGCAGGCTGTAGGTTTCGCCGCGAATCGAACCAGACACCACCGACACCGCGCCGAACTCGCCGATGGCGCGCGCGTTGGTCAGCACCACGCCATACAGCAGCGCCCAGCGAATGTTGGGCAGCGTCACGCGGCGGAACATCTGCCAGCCGGACGCCCCCAGCAGAATGGCGGCCTCGTCTTCCTGGCTGCCCTGGCTGAGCATCATCGGCACCAGCTCGCGCACCACGAAGGGACAGGTGACGAAAATGGTCACCAGCACCATGCCCGGCCAGGAGAACATGATCTGGATGTTATGTGCATCCAGCCAGCCGCCCAGCAGGCCGTTGCTGCCGTAAAACAGCAGGTAAATCAGCCCCGCCACCACCGGTGAAACGGCGAACGGGATATCGATCAGCGTCAGCAGCAGCTGGCGGCCGGGGAAGGCGAAGCGCGTCACCAGCCATGCCAGCAACGTGCCGAACACCAGGTTGAACGGCACGGTGATCAGCGCGATCAAAACCGTCAGCCAAATGGCGTGCAGCATGTCCGGATCGAGCAAGTTGTTCCACATCGCGCCGAATCCTTTGGAAAAGGCCTCGGCGAAAATCGACATCATCGGCACTACCAGCAGCAGCACCGAGAACAGCGCGCCGATGGCGATCAGCGTCCACTTGCCCCAGTTGACGCGCGGGCGCTCGGCGCCGTTGAAGGCGGAAACATCGGCCATCAGTGCCCTCCTCCCAAACGTCTGCCGAAGCGGCTTTGCAATACGTTAATGCTGAACAGCAGCAGCAGCGACGCCGCCAGGATCACCGAGGCGATGGCGCTGGCCGCCGGGTAATCGAACTCCTGCAAACGCACGAAAATCATCAGCGAGGTCACTTCCGTCTTCCAGGCGATGTTGCCGGCGATGAAAATCACCGCGCCGAACTCGCCCAGGCTGCGGGTAAAGGAGATGGCTGTGCCGGCCAGCAATGCCGGTGCCACCTCGGGCAACACCACGCGGCGGAAACTCTGCCAGCGCGTAGCGCCCAGCGTCTCGGCTGCCTCTTCGTATTCCGGCCCCAACTCTTCCAGCACCGGCTGCACGGTGCGCACCACAAACGGCAGGCTGGTGAACGCCATCGCTACCGCGATCCCAAGCCAGGTGAAGGTGACCTTGATGTCGAAGTGCGCCAGCCACTGACCGTACCAGCCGGTGGTAGAAAACAGCCCCGCCAGCGTCAGGCCGGCCACCGCGGTCGGCAACGCGAACGGCAGATCGATCAGGCCATCCAGCAGCGAACGGCCGGGAAAACGGTAGCGCGTCAGGATCCAGGCCATCAGCATGCCGAACACCGCGTTGAACAGGCTGGCGACGCCGGCCGCCAGCAGCGTCACTTTATACGCCGCCACCACCTGCGGGTTGGAAATCACTTCCCAGTATTGCGCCAGGCTCATCTGGGCCAGCTGCATCACCAGCGCGGTGAGCGGCAGCAGCAGGATCAAACAGGTATAAAACAGGCTGCTGCCGAGGCTTAGGCCAAATCCGGGCAGCACCCGCTTACTGGACGACAACGCCAACATTTACTTGCGCCCTGCAGCTAACAGCTGATCCAGCTCGCCGCCGGTGGCGAAGTGGGTTTTCATCACCTGCGGCCAGCCGCCGAATTGATCTTCCACGCGGAACAGTTGGGTGTCCGGGAATTGCCCCTTCGCCGCCGCCATCGCTTTCTGGTCATACACGCGGTAGTAGAAACTGGTGATCACCTGCTGCGCCGCCGGGCTGTAGAGATAGTTCAGATAAGCTTTGGCCGCCTGTTCGGTGCCGTTGCGCTCGACGTTTTTGTCGACCCAGGCCACCGGGAACTCCGCCAGAATATCGACCGGTGGCACGATCACTTCGTACTTGTCTTCACCGTATTGCTTGCGGATGTTGTTCACTTCGGACTCGAAGCTGATCAGCACGTCGCCCAAGCCGCGCTCGACGAAGGTGGTGGTCGCGCCGCGGCCGCCGGTATCGAACACCAGCACGTTTTTCAGGAAGCGGGTCATGAAGGCGCGGGTCTTGGCCGCGTCGTTGCCGTCGGCCTGGCTGGCGGCGCCCCAGGCGGCCAGATAGGTGTAACGGCCGTTGCCGGAGGTTTTCGGGTTCGGGAACACCAGCTTCACGTCGTCGCGCACCAGATCGTTCCAGGTGTGGATGCCCTTCGGGTTGTCCTTGCGCACCAGAAACGCCATGGTGGAATAGAACGGTGAGCTATTGTTCGGCAGGCGCGCCTGCCAGTCCGCCGGGATCAGCTGCCCGCGATCGTGCAGGATCTGCACGTCGGTCACCTGGTTGTACGTCACCACGTCGGCGCGCAGGCCCTGCAGGATCGCCAGCGCCTGCTTGGAGGAACCGGCGTGCGATTGTTTGATGGTCAGCTTGTCGTTCGGATGCTGTTGATTCCACTGCTGTTCAAAGCCGGGATTCAGCGCGACGAACAATTCACGGGAAACGTCATAAGAGCTGTTCAGCAATTCCGCCGCCGACGCGGCGCCGCTCGCCAACAGCGCAGCCGCCAGCCAACCTTTCAGCACGAGATTTTTAACCCGGTTTTGTTTCATTCTGCACCTTATCACTGAGTCATTCCTTCAGGCTTTCGCCTTATTGACGACCAGTGTATTTATAACTCGGTGCGGAGCTGTAACGCTTTTATATACCGTTTAGTGATTTACAAGCATCAAACGCTATAAGGCAGGGAATGCGAGGTGTTTTCGGGGCGGGAAAACGGGCCGAAGCCGGCACACCGGCTTCGGCAACGGCGTCAAAGTGACAGCAGGCGCGTCAGCGATGGCGCAAAGTAGTAGCTGCCGGTGACCGCGCGGCTGAAACGCAGCATCGCGTCGCGTTTACCGTCCAGATCGCCGAACATGCTCAGCAGCTGCTGCTCGATATTGTGCAGGCGCGCACAATAGGCGATGAAGAACAGGCCGTGCTTGCCGCTGGCGGTGCCGTAAGGCAGGCTCTGGCGCAAAATTTTCAGGCCCTTGCCGTTCTCTTTCAGATCGACGCGGCTGACGTGCGAGGTATCCGGGCGCTGATCGGCCGGCAGTTCTTCGCTGTCGTGCTTGGTACGGCCGATGATCTGCTCCTGCTGTTCGGTGGTAAAACGCTGCCACTGGCGCAGGTTGTGCTCGTAACGTTGCACCAGCACGTAGCTGCCGCCTGCATCTTCTTCACCTTCGGCAATCGTCGCCACTTCCGGGCGCTGCTCGCCCTGCGGGTTTTCGGTACCGTCGATGAAACCGCTCAGATCGCGCTCTTCCACCCAACGGAAACCGTGGGTTTCTTCTTCAATCTTGATGGCGTTGCCGAACGCCGCCAGTGCCGCCTGCGCCAGCGTGAAGTTGACGTCGTGACGCAGCGACTGGATGTGGATCAGCATATCGCGCTGGGTGGCCGGCGCCAGCCCTTTGCCGAGCGGCGTGAACGGTTTCAGCTCTTGCGCGCCCTGGCCGCTGGAGAGATCGTGCCAAACGTCGTAGCCGAAAGCGATCACCGCGCCGAGGCGCGCATCGGGGAACTGCTGCTGCAGCTCGCTCAGCGTCTGACAAAACTGCTTGCAGCCCTGGCGCAAGTCGGCGAATTCACCCTGTACGGTGGCTTCCATAAAAATGGCGAAACGGCAGTGCTCCAGCAGAATGCCGCTCTGAACCTGTGTCATGTTGTTATCCTCAATACCAGAATCCGGCAACAGGTAAGGTATGGCGGTTGACGCGCGGGTTCCCTGTTACAAACGCGCGCTATCATACCGCAAGCACGGGCGATTGCCTTGCAGCAGCGCAAAGAAAATAGGGGTAATGGCTTGAAAAGGCAGGCGCCGTGAACCGGCGCCCGTTGAACATGTTACTGCTGCGGCTTGGCGTGCCAGATGATTTTGCTGACCGTCCAGCTTTTCAGGGTGTCGTCCGGCGGGATGATGTCCTGCGCCCCGGCCCACTTGCCGCTGAAGATGTAGGTAACGTACTTGCTCTGCTCCGCCACGCACTCCACTTTGCCGGCGTCTTCGCCGCTGCCCGGTTTACAGGAGCCGAACGCCTTGCTGTACATATCGCCGAACGGCGTGCCGAGCTTGTTGCCCCACTCCGTCGCCACTTTCGGATCCAGCACGTCCACCCGCTGCAGGCGCCCTTTCGGTTCACCGGTGATCACCAGCTTCACGTCGTCGCCGGACAGCGCCTGATAATAAGAGACGATCTGACCGTTGCTGGTCGCCATGCCGCCGCGCAGGCGGTAGTTGCCGTCCAGCCCGTCATTGATAGCGCTTTCCGACATCGGCGTGCCGGCGTTGAGCTTGCCGACGCCCTTGGCGCCGACCTCCAGGCTGCTGCCAAACCAGTTGAACGGCGACAGGCTGGACCAGGAGAAATTGGACATGCTCGAACAGCCGGTGAGTAACAGCGGAAGCCCTAACAACAGGGGGCGAATATTCATCTCTAGCTCCTTAAACATCAATGGCGCGGGGCGGTAGCCCGCCCTTGCCGCACTCGGCGTTTTGCTGCGTGCCAGCCTCTCACAACGGGCCGCACTACGCCAACGGTTGCCAGCTTGGAGTGCGGAAAATGCGAAAAGTGCCGCACTTCTCGGCAATTAGTCGGCGTGCTCCGCCGGCGCAAAGCAGGCTTTCAGGCGCGCATTCAACAGCAGATAGCTCAGCGCCAGCGCATCGAGCAGCGCCAACGCCAGCTCCAGCCCCGGCGCATCGCCGTCCTGGCGCCACAGGCTGAACAGCGAGCCGCCGAGCGACGCCAGCACGGAGACAACCAGCCCCCAGCGCCAGCCGCGCCACAGCCGCGGCCATTGGTGGCGGCGGCCGCTCAGCAAAAACGCCAGCGCCGCCGGCAGACCGAGCAGCATGCCGTACCAAAAGCGTTGGGTATCCGGATAAAACAGCGCCAGCAAGCTTTCGCCCTGCTCACGCGAAGCGCCGGCCATCACGAACAGCAGCCAGGTGCGCGCCTGCAGAACCAGCACGGCCCAAAATCCCAGCGGCAGCCGCAGCGCGCCGTGCTGGTCGTAATCATCCGGGGAAAACCGGGGTGAGAATGGCTTCAACGATCGTTCCTTGCCAACAGAATAAAGACTATGGCTACAGATGGGCGCCGGCGGCGTGAATTTCAATGCGTCGGCTTAAGAAGCTCTTAAGATCGGCGTGTTTTAATGCTTATCACTCAGCAAGCAACCCGATATCAGCGGGATGTGATTTTCGATAACGATAAGGAAGCGCAACATGAAAAAACTGACTCTGGCCACTCTGATCGCGCTGTGCAGCGCACCGGTACTGGCGCAACAAGGCGGGTTCCTCGATCCGGCCGCGCCGCAGGCCCAAACGCAAACCACCGCACAAGGCGGTTTCTCCGGCCCCAGCGCGGCGCTGACCACCGTGGACAAGGTGAAATCGCTGAGCGACGACACCTGGGTGATGCTGCAGGGCAACATCGAACAGCGCATCGGCGACGAAACCTATACCTTCCGCGACGCCACCGGCACCCTGACGGTCGATATCGACCGCAAACGCTGGAACGGCCAAACCGTTACGCCGAAAGACAAGGTGCAGTTGGAAGGCAAAGTGGATAAAGACTGGAACAGCGTCGAAGTGGACGTGAAAACCGTCAAAAAGCTGCCGTAATGCACTGCGACGGGCGGTGCAATGCCGCCGCCCGTCGCTCGATCAATATTCCTGATCTTCGATCAGTCGCTTGCCCAGGCTGGTGATGCCCTGGATCTCGTAGCCGAGCTTCTCGTACATTTCGACCACCGTGTCATTGTCTTCACGCACCATAATCTGGATTTTCGGGCAGCCGCGGGCGATCAATTTCTTCTCCAGACGGTTGATCAACGCATTGGCGATGCCGCGCCCGCGATAATCGGGATGCACCCCGAGGTAATACGCCGAGCCGCGGTGGCCGTCATAACCGCCCATCACCGAACCGACCACTTCGCCGCCGACTTCCGCCACCAGGAACAGCTCCGGATCGTGGTTCAGCTTGCGCTCGATGTCCATTTCCGGATCGTTCCAGGGCCGCAGCAAATCGCAGCGCTCCCACAGGGTAATGACCTCTTCAAAGTCGTCTTGTCGAAATACGCGAATTTCCATCGATGTTGGCCGCTGTTAATTAAGGTGTTTATCTGATTATCGCGTGATTATTCACTTACGCAATATCAAACTGCGATTTACCGCGCTATTTGCCCAGAAATCGCCGGTAACAGGCGTAATAAATGGAAATAGTTATCGGGTCGATTAATGATTATCAATACGATATAACGTCGCAAAATAGAAACGTCGATGGAGCGTTGCGTAATGAAAAAGCAGGGTAAACAATTCCTCAATTTTAAGCCGCTTGCCGTTTCCCCGACGCGACGCCAACTTTTGCTTTCCGGCTTGACGGTAGCGCTGTTCGGCGTGAAAAACCGCAGCGCCAGGGCGGAAGGCCTGCTGCGCAATCAGCACAGCAAACCGGCGGCGAAACCGGCCGGCGGCAAAAAGCGGGTGATGATCGATCCCGGCCACGGCGGCATCGACTCCGGCGCGGTCGGCCACGAAGGCTCACAGGAAAAACACATCGTGCTGGAAATCGCCAACCACGTGCGCCGTTTTCTGCATGAGCATGACCACGTGGAGGCGCGCCTGACGCGCGAAGAAGACGAATTCATTCCGCTGTTCCAGCGGGTGGAGATCGCCCACCAGCACCAGGCCGACCTGTTCATTTCGATTCACGCCGACGGCTTCACCAGCCCCTCGGCCTCTGGCGCTTCGGTGTTCGCCCTCTCCAACCGCGGCGCCAGCAGCGCCATGGCGCGCTACCTGTCCAACCGTGAAAACGCCGCCGACGACGTGGCGGGCGGCAAGTACAAGGATCAGGACAACTACCTGCAGCAGGTGCTGTTCGATCTGGTGCAAACCGACACCATCAACAACAGCCTGACGCTCGGCCGCCACGTGCTCGGCCAGATCCGCCCGGTACACCACCTGCACAGCGACAGCACCGAACAGGCGGCGTTCGCGGTGTTAAAATCCCCGTCCATCCCCTCGGTGCTGGTGGAAACCTCGTTCATCACCAACCCGAACGAAGAGCGGCTGCTGGGCACCACCGCGTTTCGCGAGAAAATAGCCCGCGCCATCGCGGACGGCATCGTCAACTTCTTCGACTACTTCGACGCCCACCAGCGCAAACCCCGCTGATGCCGCGGGCGGCGAATAAGAGTATACTCAGCGCCTTGTTCAGCCAGACGCTATAAAGACCCCGCATGAGTTTACCTAACATCGCTGAAGTAAAATCCTTCCTGCTGGCGCTGCAGGATCACATCTGCGCGCAGCTCGCCCAGGCCGACGGCGGCGCCGTGTTCACCGAAGACCAATGGACGCGTGAAGAAGGCGGCGGTGGCCGCAGCCGCGTGCTGACCAACGGCGCGGTGTTCGAACAGGCGGGGGTCAACTTCTCGCACGTCTCCGGCGCCACCCTGCCGGCCTCGGCCACCGCGCACCGTCCGGAACTGGCCGGGCGCAGCTTCCAGGCGATGGGCGTCTCATTGGTTATCCATCCGCTCAGCCCTTACGTGCCCACCAGCCACGCCAACGTACGTTTCTTCATCGCCGAAAAGCCAGGCGAAGCGCCGGTGTGGTGGTTCGGCGGCGGCTTTGATCTGACGCCGTTCTACGGCTTCGCAGAGGATGCCGTGCACTGGCACCGCACCGCGGCCGATCTGTGTGCGCCGTTCGGCGACGACGTCTACCCCAAATACAAACAGTGGTGCGACGATTACTTCTTCATCAAGCATCGCAACGAAGCACGCGGCATCGGCGGCCTGTTCTACGACGATCTGAACACTCCGGACTTCGACCACTGTTTCGCCTTCACCCGCGCGGTGGGCCAGGGCTTCCTCGACGCCTATCTGCCGATCGTCGAAAAACGCAAGGCCTTGAGCTGGGGCGAGCGCGAGCGCCAGTTCCAGCTGTATCGCCGCGGCCGCTACGTGGAGTTCAACCTGGTGTGGGATCGCGGCACGCTGTTCGGGCTGCAAACCGGCGGGCGCACCGAGTCCATTCTGATGTCGATGCCGCCGCTGGTGCGTTGGGAATATAACTACCAGCCGGAAGGCGGCAGCCCGGAAGCGGCGCTGGCGCGCGATTTCCTGCCGGTGCGCGACTGGCTGCAGGGGGCGAAATGATGCAGATTTGGGTCGATGCGGACGCCTGTCCGAACGTGATCAAAGAGGTGTTGTTCCGCGCCGCCGATCGTACCGCCATCACCGTGACGCTGGTGGCGAATCAGCCATTGCGCACGCCGCCCTCGAAGTACATTCGTTCGCTGCAGGTGGCGGCCGGCTTCGACGTGGCCGACAACGAGATCGTGCGCCGCTGCGAAGCGGGCGATCTGGTGATCACCGCCGATATCCCGCTGGCGGCGGAGGTGATAGAGAAAGGCGCGGTGGCGCTGAACCCGCGCGGCGAGCGCTATACGCCGGACACCATCCGCGAGCGCCTCAACATGCGCGATTTTATGGATACCCTGCGCGCCAGCGGCATCCAAACCGGCGGCCCGAACGCGCTGAACCAGCGCGACCGCCAGCAGTTCGCCAACGAGCTGGACAAATGGCTGCTGCAGGCGAAACGGGCGCAGTAACTGCGCCCTGCCTCGCTGCGGTTTAGAAGCGCACCTCCCCGCCGAAGATATAGGTGCGTCCACGGGCAGTGTTGGTCGGCGTGAAGTCCTGCGACTGCGACGGCAGCGAGTTCATCTTGTTCAGCGCGTCCGAGTAGTCTTTGTCCATCAGGTTTTGCACACTGAGCTTCAGCAGCAGATTGCGATTCACCTGATAGGTGCCGTACAGATCGATAATGGTCGGAATATGCGGCGCTGGCTCCTTCATCAACTGTTCGTTTTCATCGCGAATGGAATCAGGCGACAGGCGCACCGATTTGCCGGTGTATTTCACCACCCCGCCCAGCGTTAACGTCTCGTCCAGCAGGCGCACCCCGCTGTCCAGCGTGAAGTAGAATTCCGGCAGTTCGCTGACATCGCCCGCGCCGAATTCGTTGCTGGCCTGGTTGGTCGGCTGGGAGGTATGTTCCTTGCTTAACGACAGCTTGGTGAAAGCGAAACCGGCGTCGTACAGCGCTTCCAGCTCCACCCCGCGCATTTTGACCGGTTCGGGAGCGTTGCTGTACATGGTCATGCTGACGTTGACGTCCGCGTTATCCCACTCTTCCTGCGTCGCCTGCGAACGGTTGCACTTCTGGCGGTTTTTACACACCAGGTAGGATTGGCTGGATATGTAGTTTTTGATTCTGGTTTCGAAATAGACCGCTTTCAGCTGGAAACTGTCCTGCTTGAACAACAGATCGTGGGCATTGGCATTGAAACCGCCCTGCCAGGTCTCCGCTTTTTCGCCCTTCAGGAACGGGTTCATCGACTGGCCGCCGCTGTTGGCGAAGAACACCTCCTGGATATTCGGCCCGCGCATCGACTTGCTGTAGCTGACGAACGGTTGCAGCCACGGCGTCACCTGCGCCGACAGCATGACCGACGGGTTGAAACCCTGTTCGTTGCGGTTGATATTGCCGGCGCCCTGCGGGAAGCACTCTACGCGCTCGTCACAGGCCGGCTTATAGCCGGAGAGGCGATAGGCGGTGTAGTTCAGATCGAAATTCCCCTGCCAGATGCCGTAGTTGGCCTGCAACCCGCTGTACAGGCTGGAGATATCCTGCTTGCCCGATATTCCCACCGGCATGCTTTCCGCCTGATTGTCATCCGTCACCAAACCGGAGGCCTTTTTCTTATACTCGTTGCGCACCAGCTTGCCGCCGTAGCTGAAGGCGAAATCGACATCCTGCAGACTGAAACGGCTGGTGTTGTTGATATCCAGCGCATCGGAGATGTTTTTCGCCGTGCTGTCGCTGAATCCCGCCATGTTGTCGGACATGAATTTCTGCTCACCCCGGCTGGTGCTGGCGGTCAGGTTGAAATCGATCAGTTCCGAGAACGGCGCGTAGTGATATTTAAGGTAAAAATCGTCGCTGTCGATGTGGCGGCGGGTGATTTTATTCTGGTAGCTGCGCGCCGACAGTTCGATGCTGTTGAAGGCATCCGGCTTGATGTCCACCTTGAACAGCTGGGATTTCGGGTTCTGGCGGTAGGTTTTATCGACGTTGAACATCTCGCTGTCGAAACCGGCGCCGTTTTTGTAGTTGGAGGTGATGGAACTGCCGCTGATCGCCGCCATCGCCCCCAGGCTGCCGCCGTCGGCAAAGGCGGCGGTTTTGGCGCCCACGGCGATCATGCCGCTGCGGCCGATGCCGTTATTGCCCACCGAGAATTTGGTGCGCACGCCGAACGGGTTATCGGAAAACACCACGTCGTCCACGCCGATAGTGCGGAAGTTGGCGCTGCCCGCCAGCGCGTTCACCCCAGCGGAGCCGGTGGCATTGCCGCGCGCCACGTCGACGCCGACGATAAAGTTAGGATCGATCAGCGCCCCGAACTGGCTGGTGGGCAATCCCCCGTGCGCTGCGTCGCTCGGCGAGTTGCCGTAGTAGTTTTGCGTGATGCCGTCGACCATGGTGTTGACCCGGCCAAAGCCGCTCAGGCCGCGAATATTGACGCTGACCGATCCCTGGCCGGGATCGATCTGGGTATAGGTGCCCGGCATGCTGCGCAGAATGCTGTCCACCGACTCCAGATTCTTGTTTTCATCGCGCGAGCTGAACGCGCCCGGCCTCGCCAACGCGTCTTTTTCGCTGCTTTTGCCGCTGTCGGCGGCCGAGACGTTGAGCGGGCTGAACGCCACGCTGCCTTTATTATTTTCCGCCTGTTCCTGCGCGGCCGCAGCCGGCCCGTACAGCGCCAGTCCCGCGCCGATCAGGCTCGCTATCATTTTGATTTTCATATATCCCCAGAAATAGCCAATAAGGTTTGATGGCCGACAATGCCCAGCAAAAAGCCCGCCGAAACGCGCGGTAAAAGGTTGTTATTGTTTTATTGCGCCGCAGCGTGCCGCGGCGCTAAAGGTTATTTCTGCGCCTGCCGATCCGCCGCCAGAATAAAGGCGTACTCCAGCGCGCCGTTTTCCAGCCGCGCCAGGCGGCCCGATTTGCCGCCGTGGCCGGCGGTCATGTCGGTGGAGAGCAGCAGCAGCGAATCGCCCTGCTTGAAGCGCCGCAGCTTCGCCACCCATTTGGCCGGTTCCCAATACTGCACCTGCGAGTCGTACAAGCCGCTGGTAACCAGCAGGTTCGGGTAACGCTGCTTGCGCACGTTGTCGTATGGGCTGTAGGACTTCATCAGCGCATAGGCGGCCGGCTGGTGCGGGTTGCCCCACTCCTCGTATTCGCCGGTGGTGAGTGGAATGCTGTCGTCCAGCATGGTGGTCACCACGTCGACGAACGGCACCTGCGCCACTACCGCGTTGTACAGCTGCGGCGCCTGATTGATCACCGCCCCCATCAGCAAGCCGCCGGCGCTGCCGCCCATGGCGTAGATGCGCCCCGGTTGGCCGTAGCCGTCTTTGATCAGCGCCTGGGTGGCGTCGATGAAGTCGTTGAAGCTGTTCGGTTTGTGCGTCAGCTTGCCCTGTTTGTACCAGCTCTGCCCCAGTTCGCCGCCGCCGCGCACGTGGATCAGCGCATAGACGAAGCCGCGATCCAGCAGGCTGATGCGGTTGGCGCTGAACGCCGGATCCATGCTCATGCCGTAAGCGCCGTAGCCGTACACCAGCAGCGGGTTATGCCCGTTTTTGAACAGCGATGTGCGGTACACCAGCGAGACCGGCACTTTCACGCCGTCGCGCGCCGTGACCCAGATGCGCTTGCTGTGATACAGGCTGGGATCGACACCTTTCACTTCCTGCTGCTTCAGCAGGGTGCGCTCGCCCTTGTTCAGATCCCACTCATAGGTGCGGGTCGGCGTGGTCATCGCCGAATAGCCGTAGCGCAAGCGATCGCTGTCCGGCTCCGGGTTATAGCCCAGCCAGGCCATGTAGCTGGCGTCGTCGAACGGGATGGCGCGCTCGGTTTTGCCGTCCCAGCTGATTTGCCGCAGCTGCACCAGCCCGTTGGCACGCTCCTGCACCACCAGCCAGTCGCGGAACAGGCTGAAGTTCTCCACCTCGTGCTGCGCCTGCGGTGCGATCAGCGTCTGCCAGGGTTTGCCCGCCGCCGCCGTGCGGTACAGGCCGAAGTTCGGATCCTGATGGTTGGAACGCAGGTAGAACTCGCCCCGGTAGTGATCGAGATAATACTCGCGGCCGTTCTGCCGGGCGGCGAACAGCTGCGTCTCGCGCTGCGGCTGGTTGGCGTCGATCAGGCGCACTTCGGAGGTGGTATTGCCGCTGATGGTCAGAATCAGGTAATCACGCGAGGACGAGCGGCCGAGGCTGAGGTAGAACGCCGGGTCGTTTTCCTGGTACACCAGCTTATCTTCCGCCGTCGGCGTACCGTACTGATGGCGATAGACCTGGTATGGCAACAGCGTTTGCGGGTGGTTGCGCACGTAGAACAGGGTTTGGTTGTCGTTGGCCCACACCATGTTGCCGGAGGTGTTTTCCAGCGTTTCCGGCGACCAGCGTTCGCTGCCTATCTCGCGCAGGGAGATGCGGTATTGGCGGCGGCCCTGCAGATCTTCGGCCACCGCCAGGCGGCGGTTGTCCTGGCTGACATCCATCGCCCCCAGGCGATAGTAGGCGTGGCCGGCCGCGCGCTGATTGGCGTCCAGCAAGGTTTGCCACGGCGCGTTGGCGGTGAGCGCCTGGCGCTGATACAGCGCGAAATCTTTACCGGCGGCGTAGCTTTCCTGATAGCGATAGCCATTGAGCTGATACGGCACTGAACGATCGTCAGGGTTCATGCGGCCCACCATCTCCTGATACAGCGTGGCGCGCAGCTTCTGGTACGGTGCCATCATCTGCTCGGTGTAGCGGTTCTCCGCCTTCAGGTAATCCAACACCTTCTGCTCTTTTCGGCTGTCGTCGCGCAGCCAGTAGTAATCGTCGGTGCGCGTCTCGCCGTGCGCCGTCAGCGCTTTCGGCGCGCGCTCCGCCAACGGCGGCTGCGGTTGAGGTTGCGCCAGCGCGGCGCCGGCGATGCCTAAAGAAAGCCAGAGCGCGGCCGCGATGCGACGGCGCGGGGTGAATAACAGCGGATTCATAATCCCTCACGAAGTTTGAAGAGGCGCACGACGGCGATGCGGCGCCTGCGGGCATTAACGGCGGGCATTCAGCTCCGCCAGATTGAAATCGATCGGCATCGTCACCTTGACGGCCCCCTGCTGCAGCATCTCCGGCGGCGGCGGCGGCAACGGCTGGGCGCGTGACACCACCGCCACCGCTTCCCGATCCAGCGACGCGGTGCCGGAACGCACCTGCAGCATGACGTTCGAGACCCGCCCCTGCGCGTCGACGCTGAAGCTGACCTGCGGCATGCCGCTGCGCCGGCGGCTGCGGGCATCCAAAGGGTAATCCTTGATGCGGTTCAGTTTGCCTTTCACCAGACTCTCCCACGACAGTTTGGCCTGCGCGTTGCTGTTGGCGTCGCTGTTGATCGGTGCGGCGGTCTGGTGGGAAAGCGTCTGCGCCTGCGGCGCGGCGGCGCTGGACGCGGCGGCATTGCGCGTCTCTTTGGCCTGTTCCTGCGGCTTCGGCTGCGATTTTTGCGGGGGGCGGTGTTCGGCGCGCTTCTTCTGCGCCGTCACGATTTTTGCTTTATCGGCGCGCGCCAGCTTGGGCAGATCCGGCTGTTGCTGCTGCTCCGCCGGCTGCGCCGCGGCGGACTCCGCCTGCTGTACGCCCAGCGGCAGCGGCTTGCTTTCCGGCGCTTCAATCTGCGCCGCCCAGCTCATCATCACCGCCGGCGGTGGCAGTACCACCGGCTCCAGCGCCGTCTGCGGCCAGTAAAACAGCAGCACCAACGCTGCATGTGCCGCCAGAGCGAACAGCAGGCCGCGCGCCCAGCGCGGCTGCGGCAGTTCAAAGGCCGGGAGGGAGTAAGACTGACTTAACATAGGGGCATTAGCTTGCTTAATTGCGAATGATTGCAGATCACATTTACTAATGATAATCATTTGCAACTATAATTAACACCCCTTTTCACTGTCTTAACGTATTCATTTCACTGATGGTGTGATCCACAGGTAGTCTGCGGTGTTCACATCAACCTGTACGCCCGGCTCCGCCAGCATCAGCACCGTCGGGGCCGCCGCCGGTTGCAGATCCCGCACGTGCAGCGGCACCCCCACCGATTTGGCGGCGTGATAGCCGCCGGCGATCAGCAGCGCGGGCGTCGGCGCCGCCAGCAGGCGCTCAGCCATGCGCCGGTCGCGCTGCTGCTGGATCGCCAACATCGCCTGTAGCTGGTCGGCCCCAATCTGGCCGCCGTGCGAAGTGCGGATGGTCTCTTCCAGCGCCTTGCGCACCGCCGGCTGCGCCGATAGCTGCCCCGCCGGGAACTGCGGCTGCTGATAGAACGCCGTAATCTCGCTGCGATCCAGGTTGGCCGACCACAGCGGGTAAGGCGCGCGCATCGCCGCCATCGTCACCCCGCCATACAGCGCCCACTTCCAGCCCGGCTGCCAGGCGATCAGCTCCGCTACGCGGCCGTCACGCACCGTGGGATCGCTCTGCAACCACTGCTTGACCTTGTCGACCTGCGCCTGTTGGTTCGGGTTGATCATCTCCATCAGCACGCTGCCCTGCGGCCGCCGCAGCGGCAGCTGCTGCACCAGCCATTGCTCAATCTGATGGTGGTAAGGATTGTCATGCTTCTCCCCCAGGATCACCCGCGGCTACTGTGCCAGTCGCGTCAACAGCTGCTCCGGCGTCAGGGTCGCGCCGCTGTGCAGATCGGTGATGCTCCCCAAACTCGCGACGTCGTTGGCCGGCGCCTTCACCGGCGCCTGGCTGCAGGCGCCGAGCGCCAACGCCGCCAATAAAATCAGGTATCTCATCATGTTGCCCCATTATCGAAAATGGCGACATTATAGATAATAATTATCATTTGCATATAGATCCGGCTTAACGATTTTTTTACGCGCCGATCGCCGGCTGCGCATTGCGTTGAAAAAGCATTGCGGGTATAACCAATAGCCATTCAGATATTTAGACGTCTATATGGATAGATTATTATGCAACCATCGGCACCCGCCGCAGGACAGTTCAAACGCAGCATGAAGGCCCGGCACCTGGTGATGCTGTCGCTGGGCGGCGTGATCGGCACCGGACTGTTTTTCAACACCGGCTACATCATCTCCACCACCGGGGCGCTCGGCACGCTGCTGGCCTACCTGATCGGTGCGCTGGTGGTGTATCTGGTGATGCTGTGCCTGGGCGAGCTGTCGGTGGCGATGCCGGAAACCGGCGCTTTTCACGTCTATGCTTCGCGCTATCTGGGGCCGGCCACCGGCTATGCCGTCGCCTGGCTGTATTGGCTCACCTGGACGGTGGCGCTCGGCTCCAGCCTGACCGCCGCCGGATTCTGCATGCAGTACTGGTTCCCGCAGTCGCCGGTGTGGCTGTGGTGCCTGATCTTCTGCGCGGCCATTTTCCTGCTCAACGTGGTGACCACCCGCTTTTTCGCCGAAAGCGAATTCTGGTTTTCGCTGATCAAAGTAGTGACCATTCTGGCGTTTATCATTCTGGGCGGCGCCGCCATGTTCGGCCTGCTGCCGATGAAAGACGGCACCCCAGCGCCGTTCCTGCATAACCTGACCGCTTCCGGCTGGCTGCCGCACGGCACGCTACCGATCCTGATGACCATGGTGGCGGTGAACTTCGCCTTCTCCGGCACGGAGCTGATCGGCATCGCCGCCGGTGAAACCGAGAACCCGGAAAAAGTCGTGCCGCTGGCGATCCGCACTACGGTGATCCGCCTGATGCTGTTCTTTATCGGCACGGTCTTCGTGCTGGCGGCGCTGATCCCGATGGATCAGGCGGGGATCGTCAAAAGCCCGTTCGTGCTGGTGTTTGAACGCATCGGCGTGCCTTACGCCGCCGATATCTTCAACTTCGTGATCCTGACCGCCATCCTGTCGGCGGCCAACTCCGGCCTGTACGCCTCGGGGCGCATGCTGTGGTCGCTGGCCCACCAGCGCACCCTGCCGGCCTACTTTGCGCGCGTCAATGCGCGCGGCATTCCGATCAACGCCCTGACCTTCAGCATGCTCGGCGGCGTGCTGGCGCTGTTGACCAGCGTGATCGCGCCGGACACGGTGTTCGTCGCCCTGTCGGCGATCTCCGGTTTTGCGGTGGTGGCGGTGTGGCTGAGCATCTGCGCGGCCCACTTTGCTTTCCGCCGCGCCTACCTGCGCAGCGGCCAGCCGATAAGCGGCCTGAAATACCGCGCGCCCGGCTACCCGCTGACGCCAATCCTCGGCTTTGCGCTGTGCCTGCTGGCCTGCATCGGGCTGGCGTTCGATCCGGAGCAGCGCATTGCGCTCTACTGCGGGCTGCCGTTCGTCGCCCTGTGTTACCTCACCTATTTCCTGACCCGGCGCGCCGGGCAAAAAACCGCTTTGGGAGAACAACATGTCGGTTAACAACCCCGTCGCCCGCCTGCTGGCCGAACACCCCACGCTGATCCTGGACGGCGCGCTGGCCACCGAGCTGGAAGCGCGCTGCTGCGATCTGACCGATCCGCTGTGGTCAGCCAAGGTGCTGATTGAAAATCCTGAGCTTATCTATCAGGTGCATCTCGATTATTTCAACGCCGGCGCCCACTGCGCCATCACCGCCAGCTATCAGGCCACGCCGCAGGGCTTCTTGCGCCGCGGCCTGGATCAGGAGCAATCGCTGGCGTTGATCGCCAAAAGCGTGCAGCTGGCGCAGCGGGCGCGCCGCGATTATCTGGCCGCGCACCCGCAGGCCGCGCCGCTGCTGATCGCCGGTTCGGTGGGCCCGTACGGCGCCTATCTGGCCGACGGCTCGGAATACCGCGGCGACTACCGGCTGGCGCAGGACGACATGATTGCCTTCCACCGCCCGCGCATCGCCGCGCTGGCCGCCGCCGGCGTCGATCTGCTGGCCTGCGAAACGCTGCCGTCGTTCGCCGAACTGCAGGCGCTGCTGACGCTGCTGCAGGAATTCCCGACGCTCGGCGCCTGGTTCGCCTTCACCCTGCGCGACAGCCAACACCTCAGCGACGGCACGCCGCTGACGGAGGTCCTGTCCGCGCTGCGCGGCAACCCGCAGGTGTTGGCCATCGGCATCAACTGCATCGCGCTGGACAAGGTCGCCCCGGCGCTGCGCCAGCTGGGCGCGCTGGCCGATAAACCGCTGCTGGTCTACCCGAACTCCGGCGAGCACTACGATGCGGTGAGCAAAACCTGGCACGCCTGCGGCGGCGAGCACGGCAGCCTGGCCGATCAGGCGACGGAGTGGCGCACGCTCGGCGCACAATTGATCGGCGGCTGTTGCCGTACCACCCCGCAGGATATCCGCGCCATCGCCGCACGCTGCAAGGCATAAAAAAGCCCCCAGCACCAGCGGCGCAGGGGGCCAGTCACTCAACCCGGGCTTACAGCGGTTCGGTCTGGGCTTCCACCACCGCCAGCGCCACCATGTTGACGATGCGGCGCACCGAGGCGATCGGCGTCAGGATGTGCACCGGCTTGGCGACTCCCATCAGCACCGGCCCGACGGTCACCCCTTCCGAGCAGGAGACGCGCAGCAGGTTGTAGCTGATGCGCGCCGCTTCCATGTTCGGCATGATCAGCAGGTTGGCCGAGCCTTTCAGCGGGCTGTCCGGCATCAGATCGTGGCGGATGCTCTCCACCAGCGCGGCGTCGCCGTGCATTTCGCCGTCGATCTCCAGCTCCGGCGCCAGCTCGTTCACCAGCTCCAGCGTTTTGCGCATCTTGCGCGCCGCCGGGCAGTCGGAAGACCCGAAGCTGGAGTGAGACAGCAGCGCCACCTTCGGCTCGATGCCGAAGCGGCGCACGGTTTCCGCCGCCATCAGGGTGATCTCCGCCAGCTGTTCCGGGGTCGGATCGTCGTTGACGTAGGTGTCGGCGATAAAGGTGTTGCCGCTCGGCAGCAGCAGCGCGTTCATCGCGCCGGCGACGTGCGCGCCTTCACGGAAGCCGAACACGTTCTTCACCACGTCGTAATGCTCGTGGTAGCTGCCGATGGTGCCGCAGATCATCGCATCCGCTTCGCCGCGGTGCAGCATGATGGCGGCGATCAGCGTCGGGTTGCCGATCACCGCGCGGCGCGCCTGTTCCTGCGAGACGCCGCGACGTTTCATGATCTGGTAGTACTCGCCCCAGTATTCGTTAAAGCGCGGATCCGACTCGTTGTTTACCACTTCGAAATCTTTGCCCGGCGTCAGCTGCAGACCCAGTTTTTTCAGGCGCATCTCGATCACGCTCGGGCGGCCGACCAGGATCGGGAAGGCCAGCCCCTGCGACACCAGCTCCTGCGTGGCGTGCAGCACGCGCTCTTCCTCGCCTTCCGCCAGCACCACCCGCTTCACCTCTTTGCGCGCCTGCGAGAAGATCGGTTTCATGAACAGGTTGGTTTTGTAGACGAACTCCGCCAGCTTCTCCACATAGGCGTCGAAGTCTTCGATCGGGCGCGTCGCCACGCCGGAATCCATCGCCGCCTTGGCCACCGCCGGCGCGATCTTGACGATCAAACGCGGATCGAACGGTTTCGGAATGATGTATTCCGGCCCGAAGGAGAGATCCTGATCGTCATAGGCGGAAGCCACCACGTCGCTCTGCTCCGCCAGCGCCAGATCGGCGATGGCATGCACGCAGGCCAGCTTCATCTCTTCGTTGATGGTGGTGGCACCCACGTCCAGCGCGCCGCGGAAAATGAACGGGAAGCACAGGACGTTGTTCACCTGATTCGGGTAGTCGGAACGGCCGGTACAGATGATGGCGTCCGGGCGCACCGCTTTGGCCAGCGGCGGCAGAATTTCCGGTTCCGGGTTAGCCAGCGCCATGATCAGCGGATCGCGCGCCATGGTTTTCACCATATCCTGCGTCAGGACGCCCGGGCCGGAGCAGCCGAGGAAGATGTCGGCGTTCGGGATGGCGTCGCCCAGCGTGCGCTGGCCGTTATCCTCGATGGCGTAGGCGGCTTTGGTCTGCTCCATGTTGGCGTCGCGGCCTTTATAGATGACGCCCTTGGAGTCGCAAACGGTGATGTTCTGTTGACGCAGCCCCAGCGCCACCAGCAGGTTCAGACAGGCGATGGACGCCGCGCCGGCGCCGGACACCACCAGGCGCACGTCGGAGATATTCTTCTTCACTACGCGCAGGCCGTTGAGCACCGCCGCAGTGGTGATGATCGCCGTACCATGCTGGTCGTCGTGGAACACCGGGATCTTCATGCGCTCGCGCAGTTTCTGTTCGATGTAGAAACACTCCGGCGCCTTGATGTCTTCCAGGTTGATGCCGCCGAAGGTCGGTTCCAGCGCGGCGATAATGTCGATTAATTTGTCAGGGTTATGCTCATCCACTTCGATATCAAACACATCGATACCGGAAAACTTCTTGAACAAAACGCCCTTGCCTTCCATCACCGGCTTACCGGCCAACGCGCCGATATTGCCCAGACCCAGTACCGCCGTGCCGTTGGAGATCACCGCCACCAGGTTGCCGCGCGCGGTGTACTTGTAGGCCGCCAGCGGATCTTCGGCGATCTCGAGGCAAGGCGCGGCGACGCCCGGCGAATAGGCCAGCGCCAGATCGCGCTGGGTCGCCAACGGTTTGGTAGGGGAAACCTGGATCTTCCCTGGGACAGGAAACTGATGGAAATCAAGGGCACTCTGTTTGAGCTGTTCGTCCATTATGGATTCCTTTGTTTTTTGCTTTTATGTTGAGGTAAGGCTTTGAGGCTGCGCCCTGCCGTGGGCCGTGGCGCCCAAGTACAATGACAGGGCACAGCCTTGAAGTATAGTGAGAGAAACATCACAAACTTTGAAGCACGCCATAACCTTGGCCGAAAGGCCGTTTTAAAAGTAAAAAAAGAAGGTCTGCGGGACGAGCAGAGAAACGTCGCCGTCAGTGCGACGGCAGCGTGGCGCGCCAGGCGTTGAGCGTCTCCACCTGGCTGGCGCAAATGTGTAACGAGGTTTGTAACGCCAGGGTATAGCTTACCGCATCGCCCCAGGTCTCCCCTTGCAGCTGCGGTTGCTCACAAGGCGCAAACACCGACTCAGGGGGCAGCAGCGGCACGGCCTGCGGCGCCGGCGGCCGGGCGCAGGAGCTCAAACACAGCGCCAGGCAGAGGCTGAGCGGCGCAGGGATCGTTTTTAATCGCTTCACGGTATTTCCTCTGATAAGCCTCGTGTTGTTGGCGCAGCTGCCGTTCCTGCCGCTGCTGCGCCGCCATCAGCGCGCGGTTTTGCGCATCCTGGGTCTGCAGGGTGGCGATCAGCCCGGCCTGCTGCGCCAGGCTTTTCTGTAGTTCTGCCGCCTGTTGCCGCGCGAACGCCAACTGGTGCGACAGCAGCGAGCTGTAGCCGCCGAGGCAGATGGCCGCCAGCAACAGCAGCAGCAACCCGCCCTGCATCAGTTTTTGCAGCCAGCCGCTCATGCCGGGTAATCCCGGAACGCCAACTGGAAATGCGGGCCATCCTTGAGGGTTTTCCACTCGCCGCCCCATTCGACGTTAACCCCGCATTCACGCGCCGCGCGCCGCACCGCCACCGCAATCTGCGCGTAGTAATCCCACTCCCAGGAGACCACGCCCGCCGGCATCGCCACCACGTCCACCGCATGACCGGTCAGGTGGCGACTGCGCAACGTTTGGCTACTGCCGGCGCGCAGCATTTCCCGCTGGCGCGCCATGCTGCGCAGCCCCTCGCTGACGGAGAACGGCACCAGCGAATAACGCAGCGCCAAACGAATAACGCGCACCAGATCCGGGTGCACGCCGCGCAGGTTCTCTTCGCTGCGGGCGGTAAAACGAATATCTTCGATGTCATTTAACATTTTTAAACCCCGTTTTTTTGCCAATGAATTTCTTAATTAAGGCGTTGATGTAATCCGCCCCCATAAAGCCAATCAGCACGCTGGCTAAATTCGCCCACTTTAATTCCAGGCCCATCAGCGCCAGCGCATCACGCACCGTCCAGGCCAATAACGCGCACATCGCCGCATTCAATAAACGCCGCCGAATGCCCACGTTGCGATAGGCGCCGTGCAATAACGCCATTACGCCGGCCAAAATGGCGTTTAATACCGGCTGAAGATATTCACATACTCGCTGGACTATTAAGCCAACAGCGTCAGGCTCTATGCTGGACATAGCTCATCTCCTTTTTTATTTTTAATTAAATGCCAATCACGGCCGGTGGGTCATCGGATAATCAGAATCTAGTTAAGGATGCTATGACAAAGCAAATGAATAAATACAGACCCTATGGTCGAATTCATTCATGCTGAGCGCTGGCACAACGCATAACCGCCAATTTGTACGGCAGTGAATAAAAATTCATTGTTATCGTGATTTATTTCGACTTTTGTTTTCATGGAAAATAAACATTAATGGCTGCGGGAAATAGTTCCCTATCATAAAAACATCCACTTTGGAGAAATGCCATGTCCACACGCAAAGCCGTTATTGGGTATTATTTTATTCCGACCAACCAAATCAATAATTACACCGAGTCCGATACGTCCGTCGTGCCGTTCCCGGTTTCCAACATCACGCCGGCCAAAGCCAAACAGCTGACGCACATCAACTTCTCGTTCCTGGATATCAACAGCAATCTGGAATGCGCCTGGGATCCGGCCACCAACGACGCCAAGGCGCGTGATGTGGTCAATCGCCTGACCGCGCTCAAAGCGCACAACCCCCGCCTGCGCATCATGTTCTCCATCGGCGGCTGGTACTACTCCAACGATCTGGGCGTGTCGCACGCCAACTACGTCAACGCGGTGAAGACCCCGGCATCGCGCACCAAGTTTGCCCAATCCTGCGTGCGCATCATGAAGGATTACGGCTTCGACGGCGTGGACATCGACTGGGAGTACCCGCAGGCCTCAGAAGTGGACGGTTTCATCGCCGCGCTGCAAGAGATCCGCACCCTGCTGAATCAGCAAACCGTCGCCGACGGCCGCCAGGCGCTGCCGTATCAGTTAACCATCGCCGGCGCCGGCGGCGCTTTCTTCCTGTCGCGTTATTACAGCAAACTGGCGCAGATCGTCGCGCCGCTCGATTACATCAACCTGATGACCTACGATCTGGCCGGCCCCTGGGAGAAGATCACCAACCACCAGGCGGCGCTGTTCGGCGATGCGACCGGGCCGACCTTCTACAACGCGCTGCGCGAAGCCAATCTGGGCTGGAGCTGGGAAGAGCTGACCCGCGCTTTCCCCAGCCCGTTCAGCCTGACGGTCGACGCCGCGGTGCAGCAGCACCTGATGATGGAAGGCGTGCCGAGCGCCAAGATCGTGATGGGCGTCCCCTTCTACGGCCGCGCCTTCAAAGGCGTCAGCGGCAGCAACGGCGGCCAGTACAGCAGCCACAGCACGCCGGGCGAAGATCCGTATCCGAGCACCGACTACTGGCTGGTGGGCTGCGAAGAGTGCGTGCGCGACAAGGATCCACGCATCGCCTCCTATCGCCAGCTGGAGCAGATGCTGCAGGGCAACTACGGCTATCAGCGGTTGTGGAACGACAAGACCAAAACCCCTTACCTGTACCATGCGCAGAACGGGCTGTTCGTCACCTATGACGATGCTGAAAGCTTCAAATACAAAGCGAAGTACATCAAGCAGCAGCAGCTGGGCGGCGTGATGTTCTGGCATCTGGGGCAAGACAACCGCAACGGCGATCTGCTGGCCGCGCTGGATCGCTATTTCAACGCCGCAGACTACGACGACAGCCAGCTGGATATGGGCACCGGCCTGCGCTACACCGGCGTCGGCCCCGGCAACCTGCCGATCATGACGGCACCGGCCTACGTGCCGGGCACCACTTACGCGCAGGGCGCGCTGGTGTCCTATCAGGGTTACGTCTGGCAGACCAAGTGGGGCTATATCACCTCGGCGCCCGGTTCCGACAGCGCCTGGTTGAAGGTGGGCCGCGTGGCCTAAGCCATAAAAAAACCCCGTAGCCGAACGCTGCGGGGTTTTCATTGAGTTAACCGTTTGATTTTCGCGTCCCTTCGTTTCTATCCCTTCAGTTGTGGCACCAAGGATAGCCGCCATCCCGCACCACTTCCCGGCCCATCAGGCTGTAAACATCGCTTTTGCGCGTCAGCCGCTCATGCCACCAGTTAAACCCGGCGCCCTTACTGGCCGGATGCCACGCCAGCCAAATCATTTCGTCGCCCTTCTGCATCTCCACCGGCACCGTCACCAGTTCGCCGCTGGCCAGCTCCTTTTCAATCAGCGACGGCGGCAGAAAAGCGTGGCCGATGCCGCGTTTGAGCAGCGCCAGGTTGCTTTCCACGTCGCACACCACCAGTTGGCGCTGCAGAGGCAGCGTACCGTGATTGCGTTTGGGCAGTTCATGGCTGCTGTCGGCGATCGCGACCACGATGTCGTTCAAGCGCTGCTTCTTGCACACCGGCTTTCTCTGCGCCGCGAACGGGTGCGAAGGCGACACGCACAACACAAAGTTGAGCTTGCCGAGCATCAGGGTTTTGGCCTGTACGCTGTCGGGAATTTGGCCGATGGCGATGATCAGATCCGCCCGGTTGTTCTTCAGCGCATCCCAGGTGCCGTTCAGCGCTTCCCGCTGCACCGAAATATTGGCATTCGGGCAATGCTGAATATAGTCGCGGATATCCTGCGTCAGGGTCTCCAGCGGGAAGAAGGTGTCCACCGCCAGGCGGATATTATTGTCCAGCTTGGGGATGTTTCTTACCCGACTTTCCAGATCCTGCACCGCATTTAATATCCAACTGCCCTCCTGCAGAAGAAACTCCCCTTCATCCGTCAGGGTAATCATGGGGCCATTGCGATGAAAAAGTTTCACGCAGAGTTTGCTTTCAATATTGGAAACCCGATAAGAGATCGCCGAAGGCGTTTTATGCAGCGCCTCCGCCGCCATAGAGAAAGAGCCGGTGCTCTTGATGGTGCTGATTATTTTAATCGCGTCCAGGGATAATCTAGTCATACAAATTCCTCTTTAAAATAAAATAAGAAAAATGACACTAAATCCCCAAGGTGGTGGCGCACAAAAATCGATCAAGTCGAACAAGGGTGCTCAAGGCAACAAGCAATATACTTCATAAATGAGAGCGCTATCTTAAATACTATTCATCACTACCTGATATAAATTTCATCATAGCGCCGTGCTTTTACATTGTGAAAGTTAAATAAATTCGGCCTAACGATCAAAGATCGTCATCATAATATTTTTCGTTAATAGCCGCTAAAACATTCCGCTCTGCTGCACAACCAGAATGATAAAAATAAAACAAGCCGACAGAAATGGTTATTTCCAATTACGTTATTAGCCTCTCATTTTGTCGGTGAAATACGCTCAACTTACAACATAATTTCAGTCAGGAGTGACTTATGAACAAAACTTCCCGTACCCTGCTTTCTCTGGGCCTGCTGAGCGCGGCCATGTTCGGCGTTTCGCAACAGGCGAATGCCCACGGTTATGTCGAATCGCCGGCCAGCCGCGCCTATCAGTGCAAACTGCAGCTCAATACCCAGTGCGGCAGCGTGCAGTATGAACCGCAGAGCGTCGAAGGCCTGAAAGGCTTCCCGCAGGCCGGTCCGGCTGACGGCCATATCGCCAGCGCCGACAAGTCCACCTTCTTCGAACTGGATCAGCAAACGCCGACGCGCTGGAACAAGCTCAACCTGAAAACCGGCCCGAATTCCTTTACCTGGAAGCTGACCGCGCGTCACAGCACCACCAGCTGGCGCTATTTCATCACCAAGCCGAACTGGGACGCTTCGCAACCGCTGACCCGCGCCTCCTTTGACCTGACGCCGTTCTGCCAGTTCAACGACGGCGGCGCCATCCCTGCTGCGCAGGTGACCCACCAGTGCAACATACCGGCAGATCGCAGCGGTTCGCACGTGATCCTTGCCGTGTGGGATATAGCCGACACCGCCAACGCCTTCTACCAGGCGATCGATGTCAACCTGAGCAAATAATCGGCCAAATGAGGCGATCTTTGAGGGTTCAGCCTGGCGCTGAACCCTTCTTTTTTTGGTTCTCTCGCTACCGCCCCTTCGCCTGCCACCGCCGCAAGCCGCGCCCCGCCTGGGTTTATTCGGCATTCATTGTTATTATCCATCGCAACAATCAGAAAAAGCGCATTTTCATTCCCAACCCGATGATGCAGTGTGTTCCCCCTACGATGAAAAAGGTTCTCATTTCCCTACGTTGAGCTTGGTCAAGGAGCTTATCAATGAATCAATTAGACGCACTCAAGCAGCTGACCACGGTAGTCGCCGACAGCGGCGATATCGAATCCATCCGCCAGTTCGAACCCCAGGACGCCACCACCAACCCTTCGCTGATCCTGAAAGCCGCCGCGCTGCCGCAGTATAAAGCGCTGATCGCCGAAGCGCTGGAGTATGCCCGCCGCCAGGGCGGCAGCAAGGAAACCCAGCTGATCAACGCCAGCGATAAGCTGGCGGTCAATATCGGCGTCGAGATCCTCAAAAGCGTGCCGGGCCGCATCTCCACCGAAGTGGACGCCCGCCTGTCGTTCGATCGCGGCATGTGCGTCGCCAAAGCGCGCAAGCTGATCGCCATGTATCAGGAACAGGGCATCGACAAATCGCGCATCCTGATCAAACTGGCTTCCACCTGGGAAGGCATCAAAGCGGCCGAAGAGCTGGAAAAAGAAGGCATCAACACCAACCTGACGCTGCTGTTCTCCTTCGCCCAGGCCCGCGCCTGCGCCGAAGCCGGCGTGTATCTGATCTCGCCGTTCGTCGGCCGCATCTATGACTGGTACCAGGCCAAACAGCCTGCCGCCGACTACGATGCCGATCAGGATCCGGGCGTGAAGTCGGTGCGTGCCATCTATGAATACTACAAGCGTCATCGTTACCAGACGGTGATCATGGGCGCCAGCTTCCGTAAGGTTGAGCAGATTTTGGCGCTGGCCGGCTGCGATCGCCTGACCATCGCGCCGAACCTGCTTGAACAGCTGAAAAACAGCGACCAGCCGGTCGAGCGCAAGCTGACCCCGTCTACCGAGGGCTTCCATCAACCTGCCCCGCTGGCCGAAGCGGAATTCCGCTGGCTGCACAATCAGGACGCCATGGCGGTGGAAAAACTCGCCGAAGGCATTCGCCTGTTCGCCGTCGACCAGCAGAAGCTGGAAGACATGTTGGTCGCTCAACTGTAACCGTACTGGAGTTTCGTTATGTCTTCTCGTAAAGAGCTTGCCAACGCCATCCGCGCACTCAGCATGGACGCCGTACAAAAAGCAAATTCCGGCCACCCGGGAGCCCCTATGGGCATGGCGGACATCGCCGAAGTCCTGTGGCGTGACTACCTCAACCACAACCCGACTAACCCGCACTGGGCTGACCGCGACC